>DIDS01000009.1 GCA_002418265.1 Acidimicrobiia bacterium UBA5794
GCTCCTCCCACATCACCTCAATGTTCGACACCCACCCCGGTACATAGACGAGATCTCGCGGTCCCTCCCCCACAGCCTGATACGCAACGTTGACATCCCCACTCTTGGCGTAACGCGTCACTTCCACGAGGGTCGAGTCTACGAAAGATTCTTCGGTTGGTGGTAACGAAACGTCGATCCACCGTGGTTGGGTATGCTCGTCCGTCAGATGGGTAGCTGCCTCAGCAGGAGGGAATCGGATGGATTATCTGCGATTCAGCGTCTGGTTCACCGCCATCCACCTCGGGGCGTACCTCGTGGCCGGGGTGGTGAACCTGCGCTACACAAAAGACCTGTATCAGGGTGGCGACGCCCTCTTTGCCCCATTCCTCCGCGATGTATCGGAACCTTCTGAGCGGCAACGCCAGGGAATCGTCATGTGGTCGGCGCAGGTAGCGCGCGCTGTGCTCATGTCTGTGGTGCTCTATCCGATACTCGCACCCCTCGCAGACCTTTCTTTCGCCGTTCGGTTCTTCTTCCTTGCAGGGTTGATGTTCGTCTATGCCGACCTCGCCTCGGCCACGCCGTTTTCCAACAACATCGAGGGGCTGGTCTACATGAAACGGCGGTTCGTGACCGCCAACGTGTTCTGGAGGGTCCAGAGCGAGGCGATCGTATACAGCCTTCTCTTTGGTGGTCTTGCCAGCTGGCTCGCCTTTTGAACCTGGACGCTCGGACCTCACATCTCCGCCAAGGCACTCGACATCCCCGTCAACGAGAATGCGTACCATTCGGACTACGGATGTGACAACCCAGAAGACCAAAAGGTCGGCCCGATCGAGATCCGGGACGAAAGGAGTCGTGCGATGTCGGACCCCCTTACCATTTCGGAATCGATTTACCGACAACTTGCAGCAGCAGCCGGAGAGCCGGTGGTGGCCATGCGTGCCTGGAACGGTGAGTTGTGGGGACCGGGAAACGCTCCGGCCACCATCGTCCTCAATCACCCCGGAGCCCTGCGCTCATTGCTCTTGCCAGCCAGTGACCTCACCGCCGGTGAGGCATACATCTACGACGACATCGACATCGAGGGAAATATTGTCGAGGCACTGCGATTCGCGGCCCGACTCGAAACGATGCGCACGAGGCGGTTTGCCGCACTGAGGCTGTTTCGCCGCCTGCGGAAGCTACCGGCAGAGAACCGACGAGATACGTCCGCCCGGCTGGCGTCGAAGGGGCGATTGCACACCAAAAAGCGTGACAAGGCGTCCGTCACTGCCCACTACAACACGGGCAACACCTTTTTCCGCCAGTTCCTCGACCCCGCGATGGTCTATTCGAGCGCGGCGTTCCTCGATCCTGCCGAACCGCTTGAAAAGGCGCAGCAGCGCAAGATCGATCTCATCTGTCGCAAGCTTCAGCTGACACCCGGACAGCGGTTTCTTGATATCGGTTGTGGTTGGGGTGCCCTGGCGATTCACGCCGCCCAGCATTACGGCGTCAAAGCTTTGGGGGTGACCCTCAGCCGGCCTCAGGTCGAATTGGCCAGGGAAGAGGCTGCCTCAGCAGGGGTGGCCGATCGGGTCAGTTTCGAACTGCTCGACTATCGCGACATTGGGGGTCGCTTCGATGCGATTGCCTCGGTGGGGATGTTTGAACATGTCGGGCGAAAGCAGCTCTCGCGATATTTTGGCGGTGTCCGGGATCTGCTTGAACCGGGTGGCACGTTCTTGAACCATGGCATTGTGACCAGGAACCGGCGCCCCGGTCGTGTCAAGCCCACTTTTGTCAACACCTATGTGTTTCCCGACGGGGAATTGACAACAGTCGATGCCGTCATCGGGGAGGCTGAGCAGGCCGGTTTGGAGCTTCGAGATGCCGAATCGCTACGTACCTCGTATGCCTTGACCTTGCAACACTGGGTCGACAATCTTGAGACGAATCGGGAGGCAGCCCTCAAAGCCGCCGACGAGACGACCTATCGGATCTGGCGGCTCTACATGGCGGGTTCCGCGATTGCTTTCGAGAGCGCCGCCATATCGATCTATCAGCTCCTTCTCCACAAGACGGACCGCCCGTGGACATACGGCCGGAGACATCTCCTTGCCGCCGACGACCAATGACGGGTCAAACCTATAGACCCGACGATGAGGACGCCTTCTTTGCGGCAAGGGATGAGTTGGTATCTCGCTTTGAAGGGAGTCGTGGAGGGCGCGATCTCGGCTGGGTGGCATCACAGGTGATGGACTTCAAGTGGGGTTATCTGGATGGAGATCTGTCTCGATGGGAGACCGCAGACATCGAGGAGATCCTGCTGGGACTGTATCCGGCGAAGGTGGTGCTGGACCCTGAAGACCTCGACCAGGTGGTGACCGGGTTCGCAGGTTTTCTCCGGTTTCTCGGTGATGACGGGATCGTTACGCACAGCCATGCCCTTCGGATGGCCGAGTCAGTCGAACGGCTTGCAGCGCAATTCGAGGCGGCGGCAATGGATGAGAACAACTGGTCCATGGGCAAACGACTCTGGAGCTTCGCCCAGTCCGAAGGGGTTGACCCATCGGATCCCCACGCGGTACAGGAATTCCTCGATGACTTCAATCAGCGGTCCTTCGCTGAACGGGACGCCGTGCTCGGACCGTCCCCAGTTCCCGATGTGGCTTCCCTCGGAGACGCCTTCGTTGGGGCACTCCCACCCATCGTGCTCCCTCCCATCGACGAGTTGGAGTCCACAGCGCGCAACACCGTGGCATACACACAGCTCCAACGTCTCGTTGACTACGTGGGGGACGGTAAACCACTGACAGACAGGGGCAACCTGAAACTTGTCGATGGCAAGGCTCTGGTCGACCTGCTCGAGACCGCAGATCGGTTCGACGAAAAGATCGGCGACCGTGTGTTCAAGACCAGATCGAGCGCGGACCTTGCCGGTGTCGATCTCATCTTCCAGATGGCCCTGGAAGCCAAGATCCTGACCCGAAAGGGCAAGAAGCTGCTACCCGGACCCAACGCTGACCTTATTGATGATCCCCTTGCAGCGTTGTATGCAGCCTGGCTCGTTCTTCTCCACACGATCGGCCCAACACAGCACCGGTACCGAAACGAACGATACGGCTGGGACTGGTTCGCCGAGGAACTCGACGCCTCACTTCCCTTTGTCCTGGTGGATCTGTATCGCCACGGCGACATCCCGATCGACGAGATCATCGAAGACGCCTGGGGCAACATGCTCGACGTGTTCGATCTCAAGGATCTAACTGCTGACAGACTCAAGTTCCACCAGGGTCTGGTGGACATGTCACTGCGCAGAGCACTCGACGTCCTGGGCGACCTTGGCTCAGTTCGTGTCGAAGATGTCACCGAGAAACCCACCAGGTACGGCGGAACCGACCGCACCGGGGGTGTGGCTGGATTGACACCGCTGGGGAAATGGGCTGTACAACGTTGGATCTCGAGAGTGGTGTCGGCCCCGATCGTCGGAGCCCTGAGAGAGTCGACCGCCTCGGAGCTGCTTGCGGCCGTGTCGAATATCTCCGAGGCGGAAGCTGTGGCAGAGATCGATACATGGGTCGACCACCAGGGACCCGGAGCGGCCCTGCAATTGGTGGAGGCAATGCGAACCGCCGACGAGACAGAACGCGGGCTCGGGTTCAGGGCTTTGCTCCGTATCGGCCCTGACGCCGAACATGCGGTGAACCGCCTCTCAGACGACGTCGAGTTTGCACCCTACGCGACCGTGTGGCGCATCGACACCTGCATCGGCAGCCTCGATGACATCGACTGCAGGGGCGATGTGGAACGGTTCGTGCGCCTGCTGGACGTCGTCATCGAGTTGTGGGGACCTGCAGCAGCTTTGGGTACCTGGGTGGGGCCCGCCGCCGGCACCGATGGCGTTTCGTCAATGGTCGAACAGGCTTGGCGGGTGAAGCTGCCTCAGACCGAACAAGTCCTCGCCACAATCGCCAGCGGGCACCCGGACAAATCGACCGCCAAGGCCGCTCGAAAAGCTCTCTTCAAATATCGCACCGCGGTCTAACAGCCAAGGGAACCTGCCACACTCCGGGAGCTGAATGGGACCAGCCCGGTCGTTTCTTGGGGCGAGAACCGGATCCCGATCCTCGTCGTATTCCTCTTGAGGGCAGTCCGAGTTCTCGACTGCCAGAATCAAAGAGGAGTGACACGTGAAAAAACGACTAGCGGTGCTGGTGGTAGCGATCGGGTTGGTGGCGGCAGCCTGCAGCTCAAGCGCGACAACCGAAACAACCACCACCACAGCAGAAACGACGACAACAACTGGTGGGCCGGATGGCGGAATGCCTGAAACGGCGCCGGCGTCCGTCATTGCAGAAGACCAGACCAGCGATGGGACCGCAATCGTCATCAAGTCCGTCGATCTGCCCGCGGCCGGATTCATCGCCGTTCACGCGGACAATGATGGGTCACCGGGAGCTGTGATCGGACATTCCGATCTGCTGCCAGCGGGTACATCCACAGATGTCTCCGTCGTTCTCGACACACCGATCAATGACGACTCTGTCCTGTGGCCAATGGCTCACATCGACATGGACGAGGATGGTGAGTACACCTTCGTACCGCCGGACAATGCGATTGATGTGCCAGGTCTTACTGCAGATGGCGATGTTGCGATGGTTCCCGTCAAGGTAGATGTCTCAGATGAAGCTTCGGCACCCACAGCCGCTGGAAGTGAGATATCGATCAAGAACTTTGCTTTCGGTCCTGCAGACATCACGATCTCGGTCGGCGAGACGGTCAGATGGACCAACGATGAGGACAGTATTGGACATACGACCACGTCGGATGACGGTATCTGGAACTCGGGCATGTTGAATCCCGGTGATACCTTCGAGCAGACATTCACCGAACCCGGAACGTTCACATACTTCTGTTCGATTCACCCATCAATGACGGCGAGCATCACGGTCAACGGATAACGTTTCACAAATGGCAACCAGCCCTCCCCTCGACGACTGTCAACTCCTCGATGGCTTCATCAGGCGCGACGAATCAGCAATCCGCGAGATATTCGGGCGGTACGGGGGCGCGGTTTTTGGTATCGCAATGAAGGTCCTCGAGGATCGAGGTCATGCAGAAGAGGCTGCCCAGCAGACGTTCATCAAGGCGTGGCAGGCCGCCGATCGGGTGGATCCAAACCGCGACATCGGTCCATGGCTCTACACGATTGCCAGACGGGTCGCGATCGACGTTTATCGCAGGGAGCACAGGCATGCTGTGATCGAGCTCGAAGATCGTGAGATCGCTGTCCTCCCACCATCGATTGAGGGAGCGTGGGAGCAGTGGCAGGTGCGTCTGGCCGTCGAAAGCCTCCCACCGAGTGAAAGCACCATTCTGAAACACATGTACTTCCTGGGCTATACCCAGCAGGAGACAGCAGAACGTCTCGATGTTCCCGTCGGAACGGTGAAGTCGAGGTCACACCGAGCACATCGCAAGCTTGCCCAGAGCTTGAGTCATCTCAGGGAGGAGAGCGCATGAACTGCGACGACGTACGTGCAGCCCTTCTTGGGGGTGAAGCATCAGAAGCGATCTCACTCCACCTCCAAGGATGTGTTGCGTGTCGCAGATCTGTCGGGACGATCGATTTGATCCGATCCGAGCTCTCGAGCGAATCGGTGTGGGTCGAGCCTCCTGCTGATCTCGAGGAGACAATCGTTGCGGCGATCGTCGGTGTCGATCAACCCCGGACCCATGCACCGACACAGGACAGCACTCCATCCAAGACTCGGGTCACTCGACGCTCGCGTGGTGTGATGCTTGGTTTCGCTGCGGCAGCGGTTGTCCTCGTGGCGATCGCTTTCTCCCTCCTGTCCCGGGCACCTGCACCCGACTGGGAGGTGGCAATGGTCGGTACCGGCGCCAATCCGGAGGCGACCGCGGTCGTAGCCGGTTGGAACACGGACGCGGGCACTCGTTTGCTGCTTGAATCGAGCAATCTCGCCCCGGCGCCCGAGGGCTCCATCTATCAGCTTTGGTTCTCAGAGGGATCAACCAACGTGTCTGCGGGAACCTTCACGGACCCATCCCGCGTGGAGCTCACCGTTGGGATCGCTCGCAAGGACTATCCCAACGTATGGATCTCCCTGCACCCGATCAACGCAGGAACCGACCCGGGTCCAGCATTGTTGCATTCGATCGACGCACCATGAGAAGGGCCCATCTTCAGCGACGGGTGTCAATGAGGGCCCGCGCCGCGGCGGTGAGCCCTGTTGCTGGGTTGTGGGGTCCGAAGATGCGGGCGGCGACCCAAGCGCCGTCCATCAACAGCAGCAGCTGATTTCCCAGCTCCTCGTAGTCGCTGAGCCCAGCCTGCCGGGCCAGGTCCACAAACCGGTCACGGACGGCCTTTTTGTGGTCGAGAGCGACCTGGTGGCCCGGATGGTCACGGTCGGGGAACTCGGCGGCGGTGCCCTGGAAGGTGCACCCGAGACATTCGGGGCTGGTGGCGAGTTTCTCGATGGCTTCGAACATGGCGATGAGCCTGTCGAGGGGATCGTCAATGCCAGCTACTTCACCGTCGAGCCATTCCCAGAACTGGCGGTTGGATGCTTCGAGGTAGGCGACGATCAGGTCGTCTTTGGAGGGGAAGTGTCGGTAGAGGCTCATCTTGGCCACACCGGCTTCGGCGATGATGGTGTCGATCCCGACCGCTCGGAACCCGTCGCGGTAGAACAATCGCTGGGACGTCTCCAGGATTCGTTCCCGTACTGGTAGTTGTTCGGTGACCATCGAGTTGACATAGTACAGACTGGTCTGTACATTGCAATTCTGTCAGATAGACAGACCTGTCTCTACAGAGGAGGATGAGATGCAGATTGCAGTGTTGGGTACCGGACCGGTGGGTCAGTCGTTGGCGGCGAAGCTGGCCAGTTTGGGTCACCAGGTCACCATTGGGACGAGGGACGTGGAGGCGACAATGGGTCGCACCGAGCCCGATTCGTTCGGAAACCCTCCATTCTCGGAGTGGGCCGCACAACACACCAACATCGCGGTGGCGACTTTCGCTGAGGCTGCAGCTGGGGCCGCATGGGTGGTCAATGCCACCAATGGTGCCGGGTCGATCGCGGCGTTGGAGGCAGCGGGCGAGACGAGCCTCGCTGGCAAGGTGCTGGTTGATGTCGCGAATCCGCTTGACTTCTCCCAGGGCATGCCCCCGGCGTTGCTGGTGTCAAACACCGACTCGTTGGGTGAACAGATCCAGCGTCGCTTCCCCGACGCTCGGGTGGTCAAGACGTTCAACACGATGAACGCCTACCTGATGGTGGACCCGACCTTGGTCGCTGGCGGCGACCACACCGTGTTCGTGTCGGGTGACGATCAAGATGCCAAGGCTGCCGTGACCGAGCTTCTCGAGTCGTTTGGGTGGTCTGATATCGTTGATCTGGGTGATATCACCACCGCTCGAGGCAGCGAGATGTTGTTGCCGATCTGGGTGCGGCTCTGGAGTGCCCTCGGAAACCCGATGTTCCAGTTCAAGATCGCCCGGTGAGATGGGGAGAACCACATGAAGGTGAGTGTTCAGGTCGCCGACTTCACCTGGCCGGGTGGGGACGCTGCCATCGCTTCGGGGTTGCGTGCGATCGGCCAAGCAGCAGACGAGGCCGGGTTCGACACCGTGTGGGTGATGGACCACTTCTTCCAGCTCGAACCCATGTTGGGCCCGGCAGACCACGCCATGTTGGAGGGCTACACCACCTTGTCGTACCTGGCTGGGATCACCGAAAACGTCCGGTTGGGAACCCTGGTCACCGGTGTCCACTACCGCACCGCAGGGCTCCTCGCCAAGACGGTCACCACCCTTGATGTGTTGTCCGGGGGCCGTGCCTGGTTGGGGATCGGTGCTGGCTGGTACGAACGCGAGTCGGTTGGTCTGGGTTTCCCGTTCCCGCCCCTCACCGACCGCTTCGAGCAGCTCGAGGAGGCCCTCCAGATCGTGCTTCAGATGTGGTCGGGTGACCGCACCCCAATCGAAGGCGCCCACTACCAGCTTGCCGAGCCGATCAACAGCCCCCAAGCACTCACCAAGCCGCGGCCACCCATCCTGATCGGCGGAGCCGGCGAGAAGAAGACGCTACGGATGGTCGCCCAGTATGCCGATGCCGCCAACCTGTTCATCCACCCCGGTATCGAGACCCTACGCCGCAAGCTCGATGTACTCAAGGCCCACTGTGAGCGTATGGGTCGCGACTATGACGAGATCTCCAAGACGGTCGGGGGGTTCTTCTACACTGGGCAACCCCTCTCCGAGATTGTCGAGCAGGTGAAACCGTTGGCCGAGGTCGGTTTCGACCACGCGATCTTCAACGTGTACGACGACTACCTGGGCACGCCCGTGGAACGGCTGGCCACTGAGGTGTTGCCGGCGATTGCCGAGCTGTGACCGGGATGATTGATCTCGACAGGGCTGCGGTGATCAACCTGACCACGCTGGGCCGGGTTACGGGACGGCCGCACCGCATCGAGATCTGGTTCGCCCACCACGAGGCGACGATCTACATGCTCTCAGGTGGCGGCGACCGGTCCGACTGGGTGCGCAACATCATCGCCAACCAAGCGGTCACCGTCAGCGTCGGGGGCAGCGACTTTGTGGGCCGCGGCAGAATCGTCGTCGACCCGGGTGAACAACAACTTGCCCGCAACACCGTCTTTGCCAAATACACCAAGAGCTACGGCGGTGATCTCACCAGGTGGCGAGAAACGGCACTGCCGGTGGCAGTCGACATCGATGCGGCCCCGCGGTTTGATGGAATCGCTGAGGGAGGGTTTCGGTGAACAGGCCTGTCATGGAGCAAGCGCGCCAGCTTGGGTGATGACCCAGTTGGGGTCACCTTGACAAAGCGGTCCCGACCGGTATGCCACCGGTGTGCCATCGTCAAGCCGAGCCTCAAGATCGGGATCGATGCATTGGTTCCTGTCAGCATCGTGAGCACCCGGTTCAAGAACGCTATACACCGGCGGTTCCCTGCCCGGGATCACGCGGTACACGGTGATCCGAGCGTCAGTTGCGTTGTGGATCTCAATAGGTTCTGCTGGATACTCGTAGCATCCCGAGGCGACAACACCAATCAGCAGAACGTGAGCCACAAACCACACTCGTCCTGGGAAGGATCGGTCGCTGACCATCTGCACTGCCGCTAAGTAAACCGGAGCCAACGTCGGCGCGTTGGACTCAAGCCATTTCCTGAGCCCGATCTGCCTTGCCGTCCACACCATTGGATTGCTTGTCGGCTCGGCGGAAGTACCACCGCTGGACACTGGAGAACCCGAGTCCGCATGGGGGTGATCCATATCTTCGGCACCAAGCACTCTTGCGTTCTCCGACTCCGACCTTCTGCACCGAACACTAGGACTTCTCACTTCGGATGCGCTGGAGGGTGCCCCGTCTCCTCGAATCCGTTAGAAGATCCGTTAGAAGACCATGGTCAATCCGGTACGTGGACGCGGTATGGACCGGACGACTCACGCATCGGCAGCAACAGTGGAGCGAGCGGAACCTGCCCTGGGTCGCACACACGGTCAATACAATCCGCTCCCGTCGCACGGATCGAGATGACCTTCGATGATCACGCAGGTTACTGTTTACACATAGGGGCTATGTGTGTACAATACCATGCGTAACCTTAGGAGCTCATCTTGCCCCGCCATCCAAACAATGCACTCCCTGTCGACCTATCGACGGTCTTCAAATGGCGCGACGCCCGCGAGGCGGGTATCACTGATCGTCGGCTGAAGCGCCTGGCAGACGATGGGATAATCGAAAAGATCGAGCACGGACTCTACAAGCGAACCGACTCAGCGGTTGGAGACCTTGCGCTGATCGAGATCGCGCTCGTTGAGCGAGAAGCAACGCTCTGCCTCGCATCTGCTTTGTCACATGCGGACCTCATTGACGAGATTCCATCCACGATCGACCTAGCACTCAAGCGCGGCACACGGAAACCCAAGACCTCGTTTCCCATCACCTGGCATTGGTTCTCACCAAAGACGTTCAACATCGGACGAACTCCGAAGGATCCTGAATCCGGTCTCCCGATTGCCTCGTATTCCCCTGAACGATCGATCTGTGACGCGTATCGAATGAGGCACACACAAGGGGTCGAACTCGGCAGGGAAGCCTTGAGGAACTGGATACGTCGACCGGGATCACATCCCGCCGACCTTCTTGAGATCGCGTCTCACTTCCCGAAGGCGAACTCCGCGATTCGGCGAGATCTCGAGATTCTCCTATGACCCTCGACAACGATATCGCAAGGAAGCGGTACCTGTCGATCCAGCGGCTCGCGCGCGACCTTGGGCGCCCCACGGATGAACGCCTCACGCTCTACGTCATGGAGGGATTCATCGCGCGTGCCTCTGAGTCTGTCTACGCCGGCCAGCTTGTGCTCAAGGGCGGAATACTGATCAGCACCTTCGCCCAGCGGCGACCAACACGAGATGTTGATCTGCAAGCCCTCGGAATCTCCAACGACGCCGAGTCCCTCACCCAGGTTGCGGTTCAGATTGCGTCGATCGACCACGATGACGGCATCGACTTCAAAAAGGACACGACGACCGCAGTAGCAATCAGAGATCAGGACGAGTACGGCGGTATTCGCGTTGCCATGGATGCCTCCGTTCATTCTGCGAATCTCCGATTAAAGATCGACTTCAGTGTCGGGGACCCGATCTCACCAGAACCAGCGATCACCCGGATCGAATCCGTGCTACCTGGAGCCCGTCCGATCACGATCTTGAGCTTCCCCATAACAATGGTGTTGGCAGAGAAGATCGCGACTGCCGCCTCGCGTGGGACCGCGAACACACGATGGCGCGACTTCGCTGACATCCTTGCCGTCACACGCTCAAACAACATCGACGGCTCCACCATGCACGAGTCCCTACGCGTAGTCGCAGAGCATCGCAAGATCGAGCTCCGCCCGCTCGCCGAGGTTCTGAGAGGATTCGCGCCAACTCGATCAACGAGAATACGCTGAGACGCGCAACGCCTTGAGGTGGCTCGCCACATGCCACATGGGCCACTACCACAATGGAGAGCAGACATACCGAGCCGACTTGCTCCCAATTGTCGAGCCTCACTTCTCCCACGACGGCCTACCTGAGGATCACGGAGTCGAGATGTATGTCGCTCGGGATGGTCAGCGTTGGTACGCGACGCGACAAGCAGTCACCGGCTGGTGGTTCGCTATCGGTGCGGCCGGGCCTCCGCCGGATCAATGGCTCTACGACGGGCACGATCCACCTCAGGGTTTTCCGGCCCAACCGGAATGGGATCGGTTCGGTGGAGGCACGGGCTCGGTCAACTGGGATTGAGAGCCTGAGCGTGCCGACGAGATCATGCAAAGCCACTACTCCAGCTTCCTTTGGTTAGCAATTCTTTAAGCTAAGCTTTTCATGTAACCTTCACTACACTCGACGGGAGCCGAAGGATGGCCGAGTATGTACGGAAACGATGGGAACCTCGATTCGAAGGGATGACCCGCCGCGACCGCCAAGGCTGTAGCTACGACGCTTACCTGCCAGATCCTCTCGCCGGATGGAACCTCACCCTGCCTGGCGACCTCGCAGCGGACATCGCGGACGCCGAAACCGCGATCCGTAATCTGAACGAGGCCGGGATGAGCCATGTCAGTCTTGAGGGTCTCGCCCGGTTCCTGCTCCGAGCCGAGTCGGTCGCCTCCTCCAAGATTGAGGGGCTCGACGCGGGACCACGACGACTGGTAGAGGCTGAGGCCGCTATTGCCCAAGGTGGCGAAAGCGCCGATCGTGTTGCCGTCGAGGTCCTCGGCAACATCGCAGCCATGGAATCCGCGATCGAACTAGCACTCCAAGCAAAGCGGGTCTCGTTGGCCGATCTGCTGGGAATCCACCGCGTGTTGATGGACCGCTCACCGAGTCCCGAACTCGGAGGAGTGGTCCGCGAACGGCAGAACTGGATAGGCGGAAGCTCCTACAACCCGTGTAGCGCGGTGTTTGTCCCACCACCACCAGAGCACGTCGATGGTCTCGTCCAAGACCTCCTCAAGTATGTGAATGGCGACGAGCACTCCCCCCTTGTGCAGGCCGCCATCGCCCATGCCCAGTTCGAGACCATCCACCCATTCGCCGACGGAAACGGACGGTCCGGGCGGGCACTGATCCACGTGATCCTCCGACGGCGGGGACTCTCCCCGACTTTCGTGCCACCCATCAGCCTCGTCCTCGCCACCTGGTCCGACGACTACATCTCCGGCCTGACCGCCTTCCGACACCTTGATCCCGCGGACAGCCCGAAGCGATCCCAAGCCGCCCACACGTGGCTGCGGACCTTCGCCGGCGCCACCCTTCGAGCATGCAGCGACGCTCAGATCTACGCCACGAGGATCGACGAACTGGTCGTCCAATGGCGAGCAAGCCTTGGAACCGTCCGGAGGGGATCGGCGTTGGACCTGCTCCTCGACGTTCTCCCCGGAGTCCCGCTTCTGACCGTGGAATCGGCCGCCGACCTCATCGCCCGCTCCGACGTCGCCACCGGGGCAGCCATCAACCGCCTCGTCGACTCAGGAATCCTGACGCAACGAAACATCGGCAAACAGCGGTACCGCATCTTCGAAGCACCAACCGTCCTCGAACTGTTCACCTCATTGGAACGCTCTCTCGCCAGCCCGACCGGCGACACCGCTACCGATGAACCCGTCCGACTCGTACCACACCGGCTGCCTTCATGATGTCAGTCGGCATGTCGCTCTGGAGACCCTCTGCGCTTGTCCACGCAGGATGCAGACCTCTTCGCTATGGCCGGGCCCTACGCTGCTCGGGTCGCCATCATGTTCAGCAGATACTGGCAAGAGAGGCTCCTGTTGGTTGCCTTCAGTTTGAGGCTACAGCCAGGCAGCTCTCGGATATCCAAACCTTCCAAATGACGCCCGCTAAGAGATCGGTTAGAAGAATCCAATCAATCCGGGACCAGAACGCGAGAAAACCCTTGGTATCTGTAGTAATACCAAGGGTTTTCTTCGTAGCGGGGGCGGGATTTGAACCAAAAAGTATCGAACCCCAGCCCCGCAACGCCACCGTCTGCCAACTCGATCACAAGAAACGAGGCAGAAAGGCACGGGAGCGACGCGACCGGTTCAGTTTTCGACGTTCGGGTGAGAAGGTCGCACGTTCAAACGCGAGAAAGCCCCCTGAGAATGTAGGTATCCCAAGAGGCTTTCTTCGTAGCGGGGGCGGGATTTGAACCCGCGACCTTCGGGTTATGAGCCCGATGAGCTACCAGACTGCTCCACCCCGCGTCGTGAGACGGAAGTATACGACCCGGATATCGATAGCGCTCCGGGGTACGTGGTCGGTTTAGAGCCCGGCGGCGGGCGGGGCTCCCTTTGATTCCCAGAAGTCGTTGAGACAGTTCTGGATCTTGATGTACCACACGAAAAGGCCAATGATCGGGAGCAGGATCCACAGACCCCACAACGCCGTGATCGGAGCTGGCTGACCGTCATCGATGTACAGCTTCCCCACATCGTCAGCCATCATGAACATGGTGATCGGGGCGAATATGAACGTCAGAATCAGGTAGAGAGCACCACCCAACCCGTCATTTCGGTACTTCTTGAGCTCCTCACCGTTCTGATAGGACCACACAAGGGTCCAGATACCCAAAGTGACGATCGTGACGAGAATGGTCAAGCCCTTGCTGCGACCCCGTCCCAGGGGTCGGTCTGGTGTCGAGCTGCCACCAGACATGGTGTGTTCAGTACTCATGACCCAATGGTAGATCTTTCCTCAGCAGGATGCGATCACCCACTCCATCACCCGCGAAACCGACGATCCCGATGAGGCAATCAAGTTCGCTGCCGAGACCCCGCAGCCGAGACCGGCAGTGTGGATCTTCGGCCTGTGTGGGACTTCAGCGAGTCGATATCAACAGCCGATCAAGCAATTGAGGCCGTGTTCCGCGAGGAGCACGGCCGCGTACTTGCGGCTTTGATCCGATACACGGGCGATATCCAACTCGCCGAGGATTCGCTTCAAGATGCCTGCATTTCGGTCCTTTCAGTGATCGTCCTCACCGAGACGGAGCCGGAACAGCGGTTCCTGCATGAACGGCTTGCGGAATTGTTGGAGGTTGACGAGTAGTTGTACCCGGCGGGTCTTGGGCCGGGTAGGATCTGAGTTGCCAGGTTTGACCGAGCCAGCGGTCGATTCGTAATCAAAAGGATTCTTACCAATGATCATTTCAGACCTCGTGGCAGGGCCGCCGTTGGGCTGCCGTTCAGATGTCCCACTGACTGAGGCCGCGGCGAAGATGATTGCCGAGGGTGTTGGTTCGTTGGCGGTCTTTGACGGCGAGCGGCTCATCGGCATCGTCACCGACCGCGACATTGTCCAATCCGTTGCCGACTCAACCGCGCTCGAACTGAGCGTCGGCGACGTGATGACCACCGAACCCGACACGGTCGGTCCTGATCTCAAGATCAGCGATGCCGTGGACTGGCTCAACGCGACCGGATACCGCCACCTCCCGGTTACGGATGGGAATCAGCTGGTGGGGATCGTGAGTGTCAAGGATCTGCTCTGGGCGATCAGCGAGCTCTGAGATCCTTTGGTTGCCCAGATCGCGATCCGCGACGCTTTCGGGCGGGTGGAAGCTATCTGACCTGGGTGAATGATGCTGTTTGACCGCTCGCAGCGGCGTCGGCCGCCTCTGCGATGATCCGGTTGGCCTCAGCAATGTAGGAATTCGCCTCATCAACCTTGGCCTGGTATCCGGCAAGGTTTCCCCGTTTGAGCTCCACGTTGGCGTCCGTCAGGGCCTGCTCGGCCAGGGCAAGGAGTTCGGCGACGCGCTCTTCAACGGTTCCTGAGCCATCGGGAAGGTCGCCACCCCCGTCATCGGGTTCCTCGCCAGCACCAAAGAGTTGGAAGAGAACCTCGTCAAGGGTCTCACCGATTTCAATGTTCGAGTCGTACGAGGCAACAACACGCTTGAACTGCGGGATCCCGCCTGCCACCGTGTCGGCAGCCAGATAGATCGGCTGGACGTACAGGAGTGAATCCTCAATCGGGACGACAAGCAGGTTGCCCTTGATGACTTCGGATCCAACCTGTCCCAACAGCGTGAACTCGGCCGACACGATCGGGTCCTGATCGATGAAATCTCCGACCTGACCGGGGCCGTCAACCTGGCGATCCGGTGGCATCGTGTACTCGATGATCTTCCCATAGTCAGCAAGTGGCCCGCTCTTGGCCACCATGAACGCCGACATGTTGGGACGACTCGCTGGTGTGAACGGCTGCATGAGGAGGAACGACAGCTGGTCCTCCTCGGGAACCTCCATCAACAGGTAGTAGGGAAGCATCGGATCCGTATCGAACACCCCACGCAATTTTGGATACGGGGAGGTCGATGGATCGCGTGCGATCTGCCACGGGTCCTCGACCTTGAACAACTCAACGGGATCGGTCATGTGATAGAGCGTGTACACATCGGTCTGGATGCGGAACAGGTCTTCGGGATACCGCAGATGATCCACAAGCTCCACGGGTAGCTCGGTGATCGGCTTGAAAAGGTTCGGGAAGATCTTCTCGTTTGAGCGAATGATCGGATCGTTGGGGTCGATCACATACATATCGACCGTTCCGTCGTAGGCATCGATGACAGCCTTGACCGAGTTGCGAATGTAGTTCAGCGAGCTCGGCAGGTCTGCCCCGACGTTCAAGCGGGTGGTGAGGGCCTGCTGGGAGTATGGGTATCGATCAGAGACCGTATAAAGGTCCATGATCCACTTGAGCCTCCCGTTGGAAACGACCATGTACGGGTCGTTGTCCACATACAGGAATGGGGCAAGACGCTTGACCCGTGTCTTGATGTTTCGTGCAATCATCACCCGGCTTTGTCCATCCACCTGGCCCGAGATCAACGTGTTGAGATCGGCGAACCTCAGAGCCCAAGCGGTGCGCTGGATGAAATTGCCAAGAGGTACCCCACCGGCACCGTCATAGGAGTTGGTTTGGGTAACGTCATCTCCCGCCGTTGGAATGTCGATTTCACCCTCCTTGGAGGCTGCAATCAGGAAGTCGTCCTCGGAATCGTCCGAAAAGTAGACGCGGGGTTGGTCGACGTTGAGGTTGGCTGAACCTGAGGTGTTGATCGGAGGAATGTCCTTCAGGAAGAAGTCGGGCTTTCCATCAGGAGTGACGTTGTTTGCGGGGCTGAGAACGACTCCCAGACCGTGTGTGTATACGAGGCGTTCATTGATCCACCCCGAGCCGGGAATCTTGTCTTCGGCAAGACCCCTCGTTGCCGTCATGACCTGGGTGAGTTCCCCGTTGATCAGATACCGGTCGACATCAACATCCTTGAAGTCGTAGTACGTCTTGATGTTCTGCAGTTCGGGGTATGTCTGTTCGAGTACGCCTGGGGCCCACAACCGGATGTTGTTGATGGTCGATCGGTTGTCCTCAATGCTCTCGGCAGTCAGGTTGGTCGACGCGGGGAACTCGATCGATTCGACTTTGTCGAGACCGTACGCAAGTCGGGTGAAGTCGAGGTTGTGCTGGACGTACTCGGTCTCCCTCCCAATCTCGTTCGGCTCCACCGAAAAGCGCTGAACCAGTGCGGGATAGATGCCGCCGACACCGATGGATGTCACGAGCCAGATGGCAAAGGCAACGATCGGGAGCGACCATCCCCGGAACCACACGTTCACCAACAGGATGATCGCTGAAACGATCGAGATGAAGATCAGCAGGTTGAGAGCCGGAATCTGGGCGTGCACGTCGGTATAGGAGGCACCCAGGACCTGGCCACGGCTCGAGTAGAGAAGCTCCCACTTGTCAAAGACATAGCCGACAGCCTTGAGCAGTGCGATCAGCGCAAGGAGGATCGAGATGTGTGCCTTGACACCACCTGAGGTTCGTTCACCGGGCGTTGTGACCTTGATGCTGCCATTGAGATAGTGGGCAGCTACCACAACGAGTGTGACCACAACCAACAGCTGGAAGGTCCACCCGAAGATGTCCCGGTACAGCGGAAGGCCAAAGATGTACAGCGAGAGATCATTGCCGTAGATCGGGTCAGTGATACCCCACGTGACACCGCCACGCCAAAACAGCCAGTTCTGCCACCAGGCGGCTGCGCCCAGACCAAGGAGCAGACCGAAGAGGGATGCAAAGATGGTTCGTACGGAGAACGCTCGTGGCGCAATCCACTCGTGATAACGCTCAAGGAGTTCCTCATCGGGGCCACCGACTGGGATCACATTGTCGGCAGCGATGCGATCCACAACCCACAGGTTCACCCAGAACGCGATGATCGCAACAATCGAAGCACCGAGAACAAGCCACAGCTTGGTGAACGTGAGCGTCGACCACACACCCGTGGCCCCAAGTTCGGAATACCACAAATAGTCGGTCCACAGCGTGGCGAGCCACCGTCCTGCCATGAGAAGCAGGAAGACGATCGAGATTGCAATGATGATGATGCGACGCCAGCCAGAGCCTTGGCGGTATGCAATCGGTTCACGGTTGATCACGAGGGCAAGTGTACGGTCTGCTCAGGCTTGAGGCACCGCCTCGGTGAGGTATGTCCTGCTCAGCCGATGGAGCGTAATCTCCGCTCGGCCTCGTCGGTTCTCCAGAGACGGAATACCTTCGATGCTTGGGCAGCCACGGCACGCTCGCCCTTTCCTGCGGTGCGCGCCTCCTCGATTGCGGTGGTCACCGCGTCCTCAAGGTCGGAAGCGAATGCACTCGCATCGGTCTTCCCAGACCGAGAACCGGCCGCATCGGCGACTTCGACAAACGCCTCATCGAAGCGACCCGCGAACCCGCCGGAAGGCACCCACGAGGTGTCGGTCCGGAGCGCCTCGAGCGTTTCGTTCTGCAGCTCGACGAGGACTTTCTTGACCTGCTTGAGCGCCGCATTGTGGATGGACGGCACGACCGTCAGCGGCGCAGGTTCCAGTGTTTCAGCGGTTCGGCTTTCGGCCGCCGGCTCCTGCTCGGGACGGGGCTCGCGGGCTCGCACGCCCCCCTGATCCGACTCCGCCGAATCCGTCCCCCCTGAAGGGAGGACAGGCGTACTGACTTCTGACTTCTGCTCGGGACGGGGCTCGCGGGCTCGCACACCCCCCTGATCCGACTCCGCCGGATCCGTCCCCCCTGGAGGGAGGACAGCGGTACTGACGTCTGACGTCTGACTTCTGACTTCTGATTCCCCTTCATCTCTCAGCTTTGCAAAAAGTGAGCTGATGTCATCGTCTGTTGCCTTCACATCAGGTGGTGGAGCTGGAGGCGGCGGAGCCGGTTGCTCGGCAGCTGGCCGCTCGACCATTGGTTCTGGCTTGGGGTCAGGCTCTGGTTGTGGCGGGGAGATGACTGCCACGGTTTCTGGTTCGACCGGTTCGAGCTCTGCCGCTCTGGCTTCAGCTGCTGCGAAGCGCATCGCAACCACTTCAGCCACGATTTCATCGGTGTCCACGGGTTTGAGCGTCACCGCTTTGGATGGTGCGACGATCTTGACCGAACCGACGTCGATGTCCGAGTGGCGTGCTTCGATCTCGAAATGTTCCGGCTCCTCCGTCACCTCAAGGGCTTGACGGCGCGAGTCGATCTCGTCCTCAAGATGTGAGATCGACGCTCGGGCGGTCTCGAGCTCGGTGAGAAGCTCCGCTCGACGTTCCTCCAATGCCCGTGCCCGGTCCTGGGCGGCATCGGCTTGTTTCTGTGCTGCAGCAAGGACACCATCGCTTTCGGCTCGCGCCTCGGCGATAATGGATTCGCTTTCAAGACGTGCTGCACGCAGCACTTCGTCCTTTTCTCTCCGGGCGTCCGATGTCAGCCTGAGCGCGTCGCGTTCGGCCTCGGCCCGCATGAACATCGCGTCTTCCTGGGCTTCATCGAGGAGGGCTCGTGCGGCACCGATGGCCGACGAGAGCATCGACGTTCCTTCATTCCATGCCGCGGCACGCATCGACTGTGACTGTTCGACCGCGTCGGCAAGCATCGCTGCAGATTCGGTTTCCGCCGTCTTTCGCCACTGCTCGGCGTCCTTCGCCGCACGCTTGCGCAGTCCCTCTGCTGCAGCCCGGGAAGCCTCAAGGATGGCGGAGACCTCTCCCCCGATCCGGCCGAGTTCGTTTGCAAGGGCTTGGGGGTCATCGATTCCGATGGCAATCGCCGACGCTTTGGCCTCGACTGCTGCGGACTCGAGATCGTCGAGGAGCGAGGTCAGCTCCTCGATGTATGTATCGACTTGAGCGCGGTCATATCCACGTCGAACGACGTCGAATTGGCGCGCCCGCGCCTGGCTCGGGCTCACTTCATCCGGCATGGCTGGCAGGCTACCGGCCAACCAGCTGGTCTCCGCGGATTACAGGGTGTTGAGGAAGTCGAGGGCGTCATCGACTGTTTCCACCCGAACGACCTTGATACGATCGCCGGCCGCAGCGACGGCATCGTCGTAGTTGCCGGCAGGGACAAGGATCGCCACAGCCCCTGCATCGATCGCTCCGAATACCTTTTGGCGGATTCCGCCGATGGCTCCGACGGTTTCGTCGAGATGGATCGTTCCGGTCCCCGCGATCCGCATTCCGTGGGTCAATGGTTCGGGGGTCAGCTGGTCCATGATCTGGAGTGTGAACATCAGACCCGCTGAAGGTCCACCAACGTTGAGTGAATCGATGTCGACCTTGACGGGAAACTCAACAATCGGTTCGTTGTTGTCGAGAAGGACACCCATCATCGGCTTGGTCGGATCATCCGTGTGGGGTCCGAGAACGATTTCGAAATCATCGACTTCGAAGCCGTCGGTTTCACCGTCCGAACGCTCGACGGTGACAACGACAGGATCACCGACACTCTTGGGGGCGAGGAGGCTGAGAACATCGGAGCGGAAAGCGACCGTCTTCCCGTCCATCTCAACGATGATGTCGTTGGGCTGCAGCACCCCGTCGGCAGCAGAGCCGGGGATCGTATCGATGACAAGCGCTCCCGTTCCAATCAGCGTGACTTCGTAGCCAAGCTTCGTCAGGGCAACGTAGGTTGCATCCTGCTTCGATTGATCCATCAGGGCAAGGCTCTCCCGCCGGAGCTGCTCTTCAGATACATCGGGGGGCCGGTAGGCCCCGACCTTGGCGAGTTCGACCCGTTCGTCGAACTGTGCGGCTGCCCATTCAAAGACATTCGCCTCTTTGAGCGAAACCGTGAGGAAGAACAGCTCACCGGTGTCTGCGGTGTTGCCGCCTTCGACGGTCACGAAGTCTGACGTGTCGTAAACCGGTCCGGGGCTCACGGCGTAGTACGGAACGGTCACCGTCAGGAGTATCCCGATCGCAATGCCGATGACAACCAGGAATCCTGCGAGATAGAACGGCCACTTGGGATATGTGCTCGGGGGGCGCAGCGATGGCTGAACCGACTCGAACGAGTCGTGCGGGTCAACAACCTCGGTTGGGGAATCCATTGGCGCGAGGTTACCGCCGCGTCACGGTAGAGACCGCAACATGGTCACATCAGCGTCCCCTACGACATTCCGTGGCTTGAAATCAGATCGGCGACAACAACGATACGAAAGCGGGCTGATCCCATCGGATGGCATGCAAAGAGCGTCAGGGTTGGTGAACCCTGGTCGTAGGTGATCCAAACGTCGCTTGGTTCCACCACGAAGGTCTCACGTACTCGATACATGACTTCAGATCCCCCTGCCTCGGTCATGTAGATGATGTCTCCCGGGATGAGCTCATCGATCTCTCGAAATGGATGCGTCCATGTGGTTCGGTGACCGCCCAGCACAACGTTCCCCTCTTCACCGGGGAGCGCGGTCCCCGACCAGTGCCCGACACCGCGGTTGAGAACGGAAATGTCGATACCTGCCAGAACCGGTTCATCCAGGCCGATGGAAGGGGCACGGATGTTGCTGAACTCCCACCCCGCTGACTGTGACCGGTGGTTCGACGGTTGACGAGATGGGCTTGACGTGTATCCGTCGGGGACGGAACTCGCCGAGGCTGGGCCCGCCACGACCACGATGACGATCACGGCAAGCGTGAAACGAATAGAGTGGCGAATCAGTCTCATTTCTACCAATCGGTGGGAAGTGACCCAAGCTTCACCGGAATCTATCGCGGAGGAACCTATGCAGACAACCTACCCATCACGAACGATCGCACAGGTTGTCGTGCCTCGTTCTACGGTCAACACGATCGCCCTGATGGTCGGATTTGGGCTCCTCACTGCATTGGCGGCACAGATCAAGTTCGTTGTGCCGGGAACACCGGTGCCGATCACCGGCCAGACGTTCGTCGTTCTGCTCTCGGGAGCAGCCCTCGGATCCTGGATGGGTGCCGGGTCACAGGCGATCTATTGGGCAATGGGGGCGATCGGCCTTCCGTTCTATTCCGATGCGAGTGGAGGGTGGGAAGCCGCCACCGGGGCGACCGGTGGGTATCTCATCGGATTCATCGTCGCGGCGTGGGTGGTCGGTGCTCTCGCCGAACGCGGCCAGGACCGAACCGTGGCAAGCGCCATTCCGGCATTCCTTGCGGGGAATGCTGTGATCTACCTCTTCGGTGTTCCGTGGTTGATGGCAAGTGTCGATTCGATCGACACCTTGACAGGAGCATTGGTGGCAGGATTTACGCCTTTCGTGGTCGGTGACATCATCAAGGTCGTCCTCGCCGGCCTTCTTCTGCCCACCGCATGGAAACTGGTCGACAAGGCACGAACCGACGACTACCTCTAACATCGTTCCCCCTTCAGGGGAACATTGTGTGTTGTCTCCCACACCTGTCCTCCCGCTTGTGGGGGGACAGTGTTTGTTGGTCGTCTCTTCACAGATTTCTTAGGTTCCTTTCATGTTGTGCTCATGATGTGTCGTGATCGGTTTGTCACGCTTGTGGCATGTTCAAGGAGCCACCACTCACTGCAACGACAGCACTCCTCGTCGCTGTTGGGATCGTCTTAGTAGCCGGATGCAGCGCATCACCAACGGGGGTCACGACCACCTCAACCGAGCATCTCAGCGAACTCGCCCAACCTGATACCAGCGAGTTTCCTACATCAGCCCAAGAGGCGGCGCCCACCCGTAAATCCGTAGCCGGCGGGATAGGTCTCGATGGCGGATCGGCTGATACAGCGACGACTATGCCAGGAATGTCCACGCTGGGTGGCGGAACCGCTTTGGAACAGCGAGAAGACGCCGAGGACGCTGGAGATGCTGCCACCGACGTCGATCTGACGGCGGTCGCCGGTGCTGAGCTCGACCTACCGGATCTTGAGCCACTCCTCGCCGACCTTGACGGTCTGCTTGGCGACATCGACGGCGAGATCAACGATCTCGATCACAGTTTCGACAACGACGAAGGAGATGTCGAAGAATGAAACGAACACGCAAACTGCTTGTGATGGCTTTGGCGATCGCGATGCTCGGACTCGTGCCCCAGGTGGCATTCGCTCAAGGTGTTCCCGATCGCGACCATCCGACCGTTGAGGAGGTTGAACACCCCCACTCGATCGGCGAGGCAAAGAAGCGAGCCGCCGCCGCGATCGCGAAGCGTCTCGTGGCATTGGGTCGAATCGATGCACGGGTCAAGACGAGCAGCCATATCACCGGTGCTCACAAGGATCGCCTCATTGGCGACTATGCAACGGCGAGGGCCGGGCTGAGTGCCCTTGGGCGACAGATCCAGGATGCCGAGACACAGGAGGAACTCAGGGAGCTCATCCCATTGATTGCAACGGACTATCGGGTCTACCTCGTGATATTGCCAAAGTCCCATGAGGTACTCGCGTCGGATCGGATGGCTGACGGTGTGGTTCGCCTCACCGGTGCTGCCGACGCCGTTCTTGCGGCGATCGAACGGGCAGAAGGAGCCGGCTTCAACATGGAAGAAGCGCGCGAGTTCCTCAGGGTCGCACGAAGCGAGATCGACGCGGTCAGCAATGGTGCCGTACCCGTCGCTGATCAGGTCATCGGTCTGTCTGCCGCCGACTGGGAGGAGCCTGCCAAATCGATGCTGGAAGCAGGGAAGGCGGCCCTCGAACAGGGTCGACGAGATATCCACGAAGCAGTCGATGCACTCAAGAGTGCACACAGAGCGATCAAGGAAGCAGTCGGGGACTGACGTCAGACGTCAGAAGACAGAAGACAGAAGTCAGAAAGCCCCCCTGCTCCTCGCTGCGCTCGTCGCGTCCCCCCGCAAGCGGGGGGACGGGAAAAGGGCACGACGTCAGAAGTCTGAGGGTCCGCCCCATCGCCCTGGGGTGGACCCTCTGTGTTCGGCCGTCGGTAATCTCTCCCAAATGGCTGACCGCGTGACACAGATCACCACCGCATTTGAGAGGGACCCGTACGCCAAAGCGCAGGGGTACCGGCTTGGTGAAATCACCGACACCACTGTTTCGGTATCGATGGTGGTCAGGGACGATCAAGTCAACTTCTTGGGGGGAACACACGGCGGTGTCGTGTTCTCAATTGCCGACTGTGCGTTCTCCCTGGCGTCGAACGCATACCCCGAAGATGCCGTAGCCGTCGATACGCACCTTGCCATCACAGCTGGCACCACCGTTGGCGACACGCTCACGGCGGTGGCAACGGAGATGGCTCGGAGCCGATCGCTCGCCACCTATCGCGTCGATGTCACCCGAGACGATGGGCGTATCGCCGGGGTGTTCACCGGCACCGTCTTCATCAAACGCCCTTAGACCACTAATTCCACAGTGCTCCGAGGACGTCGCCAACCGGATCGGCACCGTCAGGGAGACCCGGCACGACTTCGTCGTCGGGTGGTGTGCCATGGGCGGACGGCACGAAGGTCTCCATCGCCGGGTCGAGGAACCGACTCGGGAGTGCATAGGAATGAGCACCGTTGGATCCGTACCGGTGGTGGTAGAATCGTTGGGGCACCGTCACCGCAAGGTGGTCCTTGGCCCGTGTGACCGCCACATACAGCAGCCGTCGCTCCTCCTCGACACCACCGGGCTCCGACAGCGCCATGTCCGAAGGGATGTTCCCGTCGGCGGCATGGATCACGGTCACCGAGCGCCACTCACCGCCCTTGGCCGAGTGGATCGTCGACAGGATGAGATAGTCGTCGTCAAGGTGGGGAGCATCGGCAAGGTCGCTGGTGCTGTTGGGTGGATCGAGGGTGATCTCAGCGAGGAATCGGCTCCGGGATGAGTAGTCCGCAGCGAGGGACGCCAGGTGGTCGACGTCACCAAGCCGGGCTGCAGCGTCGTCATAGGAGCGATCAAACACGACTTCACAGAAGTCCTTGAGCCGGTCGATCTGGACGGACGGCGCGGGTTCGCTACCACGGGTTCCGGAAGCGTCGGACAGGACATCACGCAACAGGCCGAGTACCTCTCGGGTCTCGTTGGCCACAGGGAGGTCGTACCGCAAAAACGCCTCGAACATGTCGATGTCCGCGGCACCGGCCACTTCGGCGAGGTGATCCATGATCTTGATCGATGTTGCCGGACCGACGCCGGGCAGCATCAACAACACCCTGCTCCACGCAAGCCCATCCTTGGGGTTGTCAAGGATGCGGAGAAGCGACATCAGGTCCTTTACGTGGGCCGCCTCCAGGAACTTGAGTCCACCGAATTTCACGAACGGGATGTTGCGACGGGCAAGCTCGATCTCAAGTCCTCCGCTGTGGTGCCCGGTGCGAAACAACACCGCCTGGTCCCGCAGATCGATGCCGTGTTCTCGAAGTGCAAGCACACGATCACACACCCAATCTGCTTGGGCGGCCTCATCGAAACAAGTGACCAAGTCCGGTGTCGGGCCGTTCGGCTTTTCGGTCCACAGAACCTTGTCGAACGCCGTGTCGGATGCCGCAATCACAGCGTTACATGAGGCAAGGATCTGGGGAGTCGATCGGTAGTTGCGTTCCAACGTCACGACCGTGCAATCGTCGTAGCGGGTCGGGAATGAAAGGATGTTCTCGACTTCGGCAGCACGAAACGAATAGATCGATTGGGCATCGTCACCAACGACCGTGAGATTCCCACCCGAGCCGCACAGTGACATGAGAAGGTCTGCCTGGGATTGGTTCGTGTCCTGGTACTCGTCAACGAGCACGTGATCGAACAGGCCACGAACCGCATCTCCCGACGGTGAGTCCATCAACGCCTGCCAGTACAGGATCAGATCGTCGTAGTCGATGATGTTCTGTTCTCGTTTCCGGACCGTGTATGCCTTGAACAGTGTCGCGATGTCCTCGACATGGTCGCTGCACCACGGAAACCGCGCCGTGACTGTCTCTGAAAGCCGAATCCGCGAGCTGACAACGCGTGAGTAGATCGCCGCGATCGTTTCCTTCCGCGGGAAGCGCGTCTTGGTCGTGCCAAAGCCGTGCTCGCTCCGCAAGATGCCAAAGAGTGATTCGCTGTCGGCGCGGTCCATCACGGTGAAGCCTTCCGACAGGCCGCACGCATTCCCATAGCGACGCAGCAACCGGTTGGCCACGGAGTGAAATGTCCCTCCCCACACGTTGCCAGCGGAACGGTCCTCAATGAGTCCACCGGCTCGACGAAGCATCTCTGATGCGGCACGCCGCGTGAACGTCAACAGCAGAATCCGATCGGGCTGCACGCCCTCATCGATCAGCCTTGCCACCCTGGCGGCAAGCGTCCGGGTCTTGCCGGTACCTGCACCGGCGATGACCAACAGCGGCCCATCACCGTGCATGACAGCAACCCGCTGGTCAGCGTTGAGGCCTTCAAGATATGCAGGCGCTTCTAGAGTCTCGAACATACGTTCGACCCTAACAGGGTACAGCTTTCACTCTCGGCTTTCACCGTCCCCCCTTCAGGGGGGACGGCCGAGGAGCGCAGCGACGAGGCAGGGGGGCCGGGGAGCCCGCGACCACGAGAGTGCGGAGAGCTTGCTTTGTGTCGTGCTGAAAGACGGGGCTCGCAGGCTCGCACGCCCCCCTAATCCGACTCCGTCGGATTTGTCCCCCCTGAAGGGAGGACAGGTTTGGTCGCAGGCTCGCACGGCCCCCTGAAGGGGGGACAGTGCGGTTACAGCGCGGGGACCACGAGGGCGGCGTCGAATCGTTTCCGGATTTCGGTGAAGCGGTCGTCAAAGGGCACGTCGTCTTCATCAAAGGAAGCAAGAGCGACCTTTTGCGCCTCGTAGTCGACGTTGGTGATCCCTGCATTCGATTGGAGCATCCGCCATGCCTTACGGCGCTCGACACAGAACAGAACCATTTTCCGACTGATCGACATCGGCCGCACATTCCCCTCGGCATCCTCGATCTCGATGTAGACGCCGAAGTCTGGCACGAAGGAGCGATGTGTCGGATCGAACACTCGCCGTGCCACAACGTCTCGCTGGTTCACAAGGAGCAACATGTCGTCCAAATGGGCAAGACCCTCCGTCGAGGCAACAGGTTTGAGATGCCGACGGAATCGAGCCTCCGTCGTTGCAAAATGTGCAACGGTGTACTGGAACGTTCGGTCTGTCAACTTCGACGTGATGTGGGTCCAATCCCGGTCCCGGTTCGGGTTCCCTGAGATGTCAAGAGCTTCCTGATACGTTTCGCCGAGCTGTGGATCCAGAACAAACTGGGGCATCCCGCGAGAGTCCCGAACCAAACCGGCCTGCTGGGTCGAGACATCGTCAGCCACACCGTGTTCGGGCTGACACGTCGTGTACGACTGAATGAATGCCGTCCCTCGGTAGTCCAAAGCATCGAGGATCGACTTGTAGAACTGGGCCGTGTTGGCCAACGACACCTGGGCGACGAAGGCCGAGCCGTGTCCTGAGATGAAGGTCTCCGCGACACCCTTCTTTTCGGTCAGCTTGCCCTGAGAAGCCTCACCGAACTGGTTCATGTCTCCCCCACCCGGCATTGGGGTCGAATCCGAGTTCTGGCCGCCGGTGTTGGAGTACACCTGCGTGTCGAGCATCAAGAGCTTCACGTTCGGACGGTTCTGGAGGACGACCTTGGACACGTTCTGGTACCCGATGTCGCCCATACCCCCGTCGCCGCCGATCGCCCAGGCCTTGGGGAGCTCACGGATCTCGCGTTCGGTCATCGTGTTATCGGTCATGTGGGTGAGTTCGAAGTAGTCATCTTCGGAGATCCCGACGCCGAGCATCAAGGTGTCAGCAAGCCGCTCGGGGATGACCGATCGCCGCGCATGGTCTGCAATGAAGCTCTCACCCAGCAACCAGGTGATGGTCGCACCGTCCTGGAAGAGCGAGTTCATCCATGGATATGGATGCGGATTGTTCGGTGGTGTCGATCCATACACCGTGTTGCACCCTGTGTGGGCACCCATCGCCATGACCGACATACCGTTGGGAATCGTCCCATCGATTGCCTGAAGATCGCGATGGTTGAAGGCGTCCTGGCGCATCGTCACAACGAGTGCTTCGACGATCTGCTCGTCGGTGATGTCGCCGTGGGCGGCGATACGGCTGGATGTGTCCGCAATCGTCTCTCCGCCAAGCCCGAGGATGGAATGGGCAACGAGCATCCTGAGACGATCGTAGGACTCGACATCGAGTGCGCGTACCTCACGCAGCATCTTGAGCCCGTGCTCCTCAAGGTCGAGTGCCTTGAGGTCGAGCCGGTCGGCCTTTGCGTGGTACAGCGGGCGCATGTATGCCTCGGTGAGGGATGCAACGGCGTGGAGCACGCTCTTTTCGCCACAGCCCGCACAGGCACCGTCTCCGCTGACCAGTGCCTCGTAGTTCGACTTCACCATGAGGTGGTTCTTGAGATGGGCGGCTGCGGACTCCATCGCGTCATCGGGATCAAACCGGCCCAGGTACTTGGCGGGCGTGTCCGGGAGCATGTCGATGAAGTTGATACCCGACATGTGGTCTGCATTGATCGTTGGCGTCTCTTGTGCCATTTCGAGTGCTTCCCACGGGCATTCGAGCACGCATTCGGCACATCCCTTGCACAGATCCGACACCATGATCGCAAACAGGCCGCCCGAGCCCGGTTCGGAGCGCTCAAGGGATCGGAACAAGTGTGGCGTCTTGGTGTACGCAAACGAGACTCGTTCGAAGAGTTCCATGAACTCATCCTTGGCAACGTCGCCGACGGTGTCGATCATCGCCACCTGCTTGCGCAGGATGTCGACGAATGGAACGGATTCCTTGGCCTTTGCCGCTGCAAGCATCTCGACACGAATCGCAACCTCAAGGTCGGGAAGCGCCTCGACCATCTTCGCCCGCTCATCGAGATCAAGGATGTATGCACGGGCCGCGGTGCCGAGCACAACGTCGAGATCCTGGGCCACATTCGGGAGCGCCGTATCTGGGCAGGCAACGATGCAATCCATGCATCCCGTACAGTTTTCTGCGATCCAAACCGGCACCTCGCGGCGTGCAACATACTTGCTTGCGGTCCGGCCGGTCCCCGCAGCCATCATCGAGACGGAAGACAGGGGTGTCGCCGGCTGGTGATAGCCAAGCCCCGCTTTGAATTCCTCGTTGAATGTGGATGCAAGGGTGAGTGGGATTCGTGTGACCTGGCTTACGGGCTGTTCTGCAGCGGGAATGTCGACGGTGCAGGACCCACATGCGGTGAGCGCAGACAATCGCATCGACGAGCGGTCGGGAGCGTCGAGATCGCCGTATGGCACGTCACGGACTTCATCAAATCCTGCCGTCATGACCGTCATGTTCGATTCGATGACGGCGTCGCCGAAGCGTCCGAACTTCTTCTTGTACTGGTTGTGGACGAGCTCGCGAAAGCGCGCATCAGATACGTCGAATTCCTCGAGGATCCCCGATACGGCGAAGAACGCCCCGAGGAACGCATTGCCTTGCATCCGTAGCTGGAGATCGGAACGGCTGGTTGCCGCGCGCGCGATGCGGAACCCGGCAAGCGTGACGATCCTGATCTTCTTGTCGATGATCTCTTGGCGGTACTTGGAAGGGATGCGTTCCCAAACCGTTTCGGGGTCCTCCTCGGATTCCCACACAAAGGTGCCGCCCTCGTTGAGGCCGACGAGCGGGTTGGTGTGCGTGAAGATCTTCGGATCGCAACACAGCACCACGTCGACGTGTTGGAGGTCACAGTTGGGACGAATCCGCTTGGGAGCTGCAACAAGGAAGTAGGAGGTCGGAGCGCCCTTCTTCTCCGATCCGTACTTGGGGTTCGCCGAGACGTGGATGACCTCTTCGAGACGGCCGAACTCGTCGGTCTCGGTTTGGTGCTCGAGCAGATCGTCGCCGATGGCACCGATGACTTCCGAAAGGTTCTTCCCCGTCGTGATCATCCCCCATCCGCCGATCGAGTGGAACCGAACCGCGATGGCCCCTTCCGGGAGCAGCGACGGGGTGCGGTCCCCACCTACGGCATAGGGATGGTCGATGCCGAGGGTGAAGTAGGTCTCCCCATCAGCAAGGGTCCGCCCATCTTGTCGTGCGCGAAGACCCACGGCGTACTCGTAGGCACCAATGATCGCCTCTGGTCGAAAGTCCCGTGACCCAAGCCCGTAGGAACCCGACAGGATCAGCGGGGTGTCCTCTTCGGTGAGTCCCTGGATGTGGGAATCGAAACCGACGAAGCCAACCTCAAGTGCCTTGTTCAACGAGGAACGGATCTCACGTGTCAACTGGTTGTCACCCGACATGCCATCGTCGGCACGCTCAAGGATGATGACTCTCCGTTTTCCGGCAAGTGCCTTGACGATCGCCGCCTCGGGGAAGGGTCTGAGCACGTTGATGTGAATGGATCCGACGCTGGCATCGTCCTCGGCACGCAGATAGTCAACGGCAGCTTCGATGTTTTCGGCAGCCGAACCGAGCGAGACAAATACCGTTTCGGCGTCATCGGTCTTGTACTCGGTCACAAATCCGTAGTGACGTCCGGTCAGTTCTTCCCATTCGGTATACGCGGCTTCAAGGAACGGGAGGACATCCTCGGAGAAGTTGTTCCTGCGAGCAAGGACGCCGTTCATGTAGTGCTCTTGGTTCTGGACAGGACCGATCAGCATGGGATTGGTGAGGTCCATCATGATGGGGACGCGGCGTCGGGTGGGGCCGAACAGGACACGCTGCGCCTCGGTCGGGGTCTCGATGATGTCGTCGTGAGCCCCGAGGTATTCACGCAACAGTTCTGCCTCGTGCTTGTAGAACGTGCGTTCAAGGTGCGACGTGAGGAACCCGTCTTGAATGTTCATGCCGGGGTTCAAGGAAAGCTCGGTGACCTTGCGCAGAATCACGGCTTGATCCGCAGCCTGTTGCGCGTCCTTGGCAAAGAGCATGATCCATCCGGTGTCCATGGCGGAGTACACGTCGTCATGTCCGCAGTGCACGTTGAGGGCATGCTTGGTGAGTGCCCGTGCTGCGACTTCAACCACCATCGTCGAAAGCTTCCCTGGTGCGTGGTAGTACTGCTCAAGTCCATAGACGATGCCTTGACCTGAGGTGAAGTTGACGGTGCGGTGGCCGGTCATTGAGTAGGCAATCGCTCCGCCTTGGGCAGCGTGTTCACCTTCGGTCTCAATGGCGATCTTCGCGTTCCCGAACACATCGAGAACACCCTCGGCAAAAGACCGTTGGTAGTCCTCGCCCATCTCCGTTGACGGGGTGATCGGATAGAAGACACCGGCCTGGGTGATGCGGGCTTCGGTGTGATAGGAAACGAGCTGATTACCGTTGGTCGTGATCCGAATCCCTGGGTACTTCGGCGCTTCCATTTCGCCCTCCTCTCTCCTCAAGCACGCGCTTAAAAATTCGTGATTCTTATGCCGTGCAGCCTAGTTGGAGGAATGGTCGATGAAACCGCCATGAAGTCTTTTTCAGCCCGGCTCGGCAATCTTGAGATATCGAGCGATCGCTCGCCGCATTCTCAGACCCGCGTCGATGAACCACTCAATGTAGTCGCCGTGTTCATCGGCACTTTTAATGTATCCATCGCGGTATTCAGCGATACGGACCGCTCGGCGTTCTCGACCGGGATCTTCGAATACGAGGCGACGCCCGTACGCTGATTCGATCGCTCCCCGTTCCGCCATCAGGTCACGGAGCAAGTCGATGTTGGCATCACGAGAGCCGCGGTTGATGTACAGCTCGTGGCGCAGGAGCCGATTCCGAGCGAACGAGGCGTTCAACGATGCGCCCTTGATCTGAGATGTTGTCGAAAAGGAGCTTCTCGGCGCCGGGGTTCTGCCTTGCACCCAGTCGAGGCCGCGGTTGGTGACCTTGGTGAGGTATTCGGACCAGAACTCGAGATAGGCACTCGTACGAAGTTCACGGATCGCCGCATCGGGTGATGTGCCCCGCAGTTTGGGGTTTTTCTGCTGTGCATTGTCGGCAGCGAGGTCGCGTGCGATGCCCACGATCCTTGCCGCGTCCTGGGGTGACATGGCTGGCACGAGCACGCGTAGTTCGGCAAGCGCCGCCGACGGACCAAGACCCCAGGGATGCTCTGTTGAGCCACCCTCTCGACTCCGAAGCGGCAGTGCGTCGTCATTGGCACCTGCGTGGCGTGACGCGTTGTCAGGGGTGCCGTCCATACCGTCGTGATACCTGAGGGCCCCATTGACCTGCTCAAGAAACTGGGCCTCCGATACGCCGAGCGCTGTCGTGATCGCGGCCTCAAGCCGTGGACTCGGCAGCTTCTGGCCGGTCTCGATGGCCGACAGATACGAATATGAGATCCCGGCGGACTCCGCCAGCTTCCGCCGATCGAACTGTCGTGCGTCGCGCAGGGCAATCACTGCATCACCATAGGCAGCCAGAAATTCGGGATCGCTTCGTGGATCGTGTTGCACTCCACCACGATAGCCCAAGATTACTCCAAGAGTCGTTACCCCGAGCAGAGTATTTACATCGGATTGGCGACGTCAACGTGCAGCGGACCGGACAACGAGCGTGGGAGCCGCCTGCGAAGCCGGCCTATTCCTCGCTAGCGAGCATCATGGGGCCACGCTGGGAACGGTTGATACCCTGCTTGTCGGCGTAGAAGATCCGTGCGGCGTCCATCCATGCGTGCGGATCACCATCGATCTTGCGCGAGGGTCCAAAGCCTGTCGTCTTGGTCTTTGCATCAACGAACCCCATGTAGACAGGAACATCCAGGGCGTCGGCAATTCGCCAGAAGCCCGACTTCCATACCCTCGCCTTTCCACGGGTTCCCTCGGGCGTAATGACAAGCAGGACGTTGTCGTTGGCATCGAAGTACCGCGACACCGATTCCACCATGGAATGGGGTCGTGATCGATCGACAGGAATACCCCCCCACCGACGCATCAGAAATCCCAGCGGACCCTTGAACAACGTGTCCTTTCCCAGAAACCCGACCTTGATCTTGAAGTGGCGAGCGACTGCTATGAAGATCAGAAAGTCCCAGTTGGACGTGTGGGGAGCGGCAACGATGACAGCCTTTGGAACGTCAGGTGGTGGTCCGACAAACCTCCACCCACGCATCAACAAGTACCACCGGGCGATACGGGACATGGTCCGAACGCTAATGCTTCCGAAGCTCTCAGCTTTCTGACTTCTGAATTCTGACTTCTGCCATCGTTATCTTTCTTGCAACGACGGGAGCATCCATGACGATCGACATTGGACAGGTGAGGGCTGGGTTTCCGGCATTGCAGCGCCAGGTGGGCGGCAGGACCGCGGCGTACCTCGATGGGCCAGGGGGAACGCAGGTGCATGAGTCGGTGATTGCGGCGATGAATGGGTTCATGGAGCGTGGCGGGGCCAACGTCCACGGACCGTTCGTCACGTCGGCCGAGACCGAGGCCGTCGTTGAGGGGGCAAGAGCGGCTGTTGCGGATCTGTTCGGATCGGATCCAGACGAGGTCGTGTTTGGACAGAACATGACGTCGCTCACCTATGCGATGTCGCGTGCGTTGGCCCGAACCTGGGGACGGGACGCAAACATCGTTGTTACGAGACTCGAACACGATGCCAACGTGGCGACGTGGCTCCAGGCTGCTGCGTCCGTTGGTGTGGAGGTCCGCTTCGCCGATTTCGATCCGGCAGACGGATGCAGCCTCGATCTGACATCACTTGCCGCTGCCCTGGACGAGAACACGGCCCTTGTCGCCTTCACTCACGCATCAAACGCCACGGGAACGATCACACCCGTCAAACGGATCGTCGACATGGCGCACGCGGCAGGTGCCCTGACGTATGTCGACGCCGTTCATCATGCGCCCCACGGAATCATCGATGTGGGGGAATCGGGGACAGATTTTCTCGCATGCTCGGCGTACAAGTGGTTCGGCCCACATGTTGGGGTCGTGTACGGACGGCGAGAGCTGCTCGCATCGGTGACGCCTTTCAAGCTGCGACCCTCCCCCGACACCTCCCCCGATCGTTGGGAGACCGGAACGCAGTCGTTCGAGTCGCTCGCCGGGGTCACTGCGGCGGTCGACTACATCGCCTCGCACGGGACTGGCGCAACGCGGCGGGACCAACTCGTTGATGCTTTTGCCACGATCGGCGAGTACGAGACGACGATTTCGGACCGGTTTCTCGCCGGTCTTGCCGAGATGCCTTCGGTGACGCTTTACGGCAAGCCAGAAACACGGGAACGCACCCCGACGTTTGCCATCGACCTCGACGGGGTTGAACCCGGCTTTGTTGCTGAACGCCTCGGCGAGCAAGGCATCTTTGTCTGGTCTGGCAACTACTACGCCTATGAGGTCATGCAACGCCTCGGAAAACCCGACGGCCTCGTGCGCATCGGCTTCATTCACTACAACACCCTCGAAGAGGTGGATCGAACCCTCGCCGCAATCGAGGCGTTGACCTGATCGCGGCCGCTTCCCCGATCACGTAACTTCGCTAGCGTCTGACCAATCCCATCGGAAGGAATCACATGTTTCTCGTACGCCGCATCTACGACGTTGAACCCGGCAAGGCCCGGCAGGCTGCCACCATCATTGACAAGATCGGGAAGGCATACGAGGAGGCCGGAACTCGTTCGGCGAGCCGCGTCTACTTCAATTCGGGTACCACGCCAGGCGACAAGAACACCGTCGTCATGGAATGGACCGACGAGACGCTTGAGACGACGTACCGCACGGACCGAGTCAGAGTCGATACCGGCAGCCTGTCGGACGAGCTCAGTGAGATTTCGCTGGGATCCCGCATCGAGTTTTGGGAACTGATCACCGAAGAGAAGTACATCTAGTTCCGTCACAACGTCACGACAGCCGAGGAATGACCACGCTCTAAAGCGGTCTGGTTCGTACAATCCCTAAACCGCACAGGTAATCGGTCAGGGAGAGTCGTGCGACGCTACATCATTGCCGCCGCAATCGCCTTGCCGCTGATCGTCGCGCTCGTCGTCGTCGGTATGTATGCCTATGACGAGATCGCAACCGACGACCAGATAAGTCACGGTGTGTCCGCAGCAGGAGTCGACATTTCGCGCATGTCGCGCGATCAGGCCGAAGCCGCCGTTGCCGCCTACGAAGCAAATCTCGCCTCACAACCGGTCGAGGTCGTCGTTGAGGGACAGACCCTCACCGTGGATCCAATGGTGATTGGGTTTGATGTCGACGAGGCCGATGTCGTCGACCAGGCAATGCGCGTTCGTCGCGCATCCAACGGTTTCAGCAACTTCGCCAAGTGGATTGGGACCCGCATCGGCGGGGTAACCGACATCTCCGTTGTCGGGACGATCGACTACGAAGCTCTCGACGCGATTCTTACGGAGTGGGATCTCACGGTCATCGATGAACCCGCCCAAGACGGTGCGGTCGTCGTCGTAAACGGTGTCCCGACGGCCGAATATCCACAGGCAGGGATACGGATCGACCATGATGCTGCCGCCGATCTGATCCTTACAGCGATCTCAACGGGCAGCGACGAAGCAATAGTGCTTCCCCTCGTCGAGATCGAGCCCCGCGTCAACGACGCAGATGTTGACCAGGCAGTTGCCCTCGCCAAAGATCTGGTGTCAGACCGCATCGTTCTTCGTCCGACTGGCCAAACGACACCTCTCGTTTTCAGTGCCGCGGGTCTCACCACCGCTTTACGAAGCGAGATCGTCACGCATTCACCTGCAACCGTCGTCCCATACCTCGATGAGGACGTCATCAAAGCAATCGCACGCACACAGAGTCCAGCATTCGAGGTTCCTCCGGTGGATGCTTCGTTCCGCTTCGATCCCGAAACCAAGGAAATCAGCGTGGTTCCTTCGCGAGTCGGCCGCACGATCGACATTGATGCCATTGCCTCTGTGGTCTCGGAAGCTGCTCACGGAACCCGGTCGGGAACCATTCCGATGATCGACGGAGCACAGCCTTCACTCACGACGGAGATGGCAGAAGCGATGGGACCATTCGGGGAGGTGTCAACGTTCACGACGTATCACCCATGCTGTGAAAACCGTGTGGTCAACATTCAGCTTCTTGCTGATGAGATCAACGGACATTGGGTGATGCCAGGAGAGATCTTCTCGATCAATGACACGGCAGGGAAACGAACCACAGCGGAGGGTTATCGGCGAGCTGGAGCGATCATCGGCGGCGAAGTCGTGTGCTGTGACAACCCGGCAAACGTCGGTGGTGGCACGAGCCAGTTTGCGACGACCTTCTACAACGCGGTGTTCTTTGGCTGCTACGAGGACGTGTTCCATCAGCCACACAGCCTGTACTTCTCCCGGTACCCCTATGTGCGGGAAGCAACGCTCGGGTTCCCAGCTCCCGACGTCAAGTTCCGAAACGATTCGGACTCCGTCGTCTACATCGAAACGAGCTACACACCATCATCGATCACGGTCACCTTCTACGGAAACAACGGAGGCAGGACATGTGAATCCCAGCGGAACGGCAACACCATCACCCGTGTCATGACCCACCCGGATGGCTCGGTGACGACGCAGAGCTGGACCTGGAACTACCGCAGCAAGAAGAAGACCACCACCACGACCACGGCACCCCCATCGAGCTCGACGACAACGACGGTTCCACCGTCATCATCAACAACAACGCTCCCGCCGTCATCAACAACCACCGCTCCCCCATCGCCGTCATCAACAACCACCACGGCAGCCCCGTAACTTGACTTCGGTCATCGGTCATCGGACATCGGACATCGGTCATCGGTCATCGGTAGTCTTTCCCCCATGGAATCACACACGATCATCGAGCCGTTTCGGATCCACACGGTCCAGGCAATTGACCTCCCAACCGCCGAGCAACGCGAAGCAGCCCTGATCCGGTCGGGCTACAACCTGTTCGGGCTCCACGCCGATGAGGTCATCATCGACCTCCTGACCGACTCGGGCACTGGCGCGATGTCGGCGGACCAGTGGGCCGGGATGATGCGAGGCGACGAGTCCTATGCAGGAAGCCGTTCCTTCTTCAAGTTCGAGTCAGCCGTCAAGGGCATCACGGGCTTTGAGCATGTCATCCCGACACACCAGGGCAGAGCTGCCGAAAAGATCCTGTTCTCCGTTGCGGTCTCGGAGGGAGATGTCGTTCCGAACAACACCCACTTCGACACGACCCGCGCCAACGTTGAGTACCAGGGTGCTGAGGCCCGCGATCTCGTGATCGCCGAAGGGCACGATCCGTCGGCAATACTGCCGTTCAAAGGCAACATGGACGTTGCTGCGCTTCGTGCCACGATCAACGACGTCGGTGTGGACCGCATCCCGATGGTGATGATCACCATCACCAACAACTCGGGTGGCGGACAGCCTGTTTCGATGGCGAACGTGCGTGCCGTACGTGAGGTGTGCGACGAGTTTGGCCTTCCCCTCATCTTCGATGCATGCCGATTTGCCGAGAACGCGTGGTTCATCAAGCTGCGCGAAGACGGATATGCCGACAAGACACCGAAAGAAATTGCCCAGGAGATGTTCTCCTACGGCGACGGAGCGACCATGTCGGCCAAAAAGGACGGGCTGGCAAACATCGGCGGTTTCCTTGCGCTCAACAACAACGAGTGGGCGGTGAATGCCCGCAACCTCCTGATCCTCACCGAGGGCTTCCCCACGTATGGGGGTCTGGCTGGTTACGACCTCGAAGCCATAGCCGTTGGGCTTGAGGAGGTGCTCGACGAGAACTATCTGCGATATCGGATTCGTTCCACTGAGTATCTTGCTGACAAGGTGAATGAAGCCGGTGTGCCGATTGTCCTCCCTGCTGGCGGGCATGCCGTGTACATCGACGCTGCGTCGCTGCTCCCCCACATCCCTTCGCACCAATACCCGGCGCAGTCCCTTGCCATCGAGCTGTACCGCACCGGTGGCGTACGGGGCGTCGAGATCGGCACGGTGATGTTCGGAAAGGTGAATCCCAACGGGCCAGATGCACCAGCCGCCATGGAGCTTGTGCGCCTTGCGATTCCGAGAAGGATGTACACCCAGAGTCACATCGACTACACGGCGGAAGTCGTCATCGATGTCGCACATCGGGCAACGAGTCTGCACGGCTACCGGATCACCGAACAGGCGCCGTGGCTCCGCCACTTCACCTGCAGGTTCGAACCGATCAACGCGTAACAACGACCGGCGACCGGCGGTTGGTGTCCCCAGGTCCGTGAAGCACCCTTACGAAAACCGCTCGACGCGAGCTGCTGACCATCAGCCTGTGAGGTCATTCCTCAGATAGTTGAAGAGGGTCTCAAAAACGTCGGCAACGGCGGTGACATCGCTGACCCGATGGTTGGCAAACGTGTCACCGCCACCGACCTTGATGCCGACGTCATGCGAGCTGAGTGTTGTGAACACTGACTCGTCGGTCGCATCGTCGCCGATGAAGAGGACGGCGGCAGCTCCTGTGGACATGCGGAGGTCGGTAACGGCCGATCCTTTGTCGCCCTTGCCAAGAACTGCTTCAACAACCTTCTTGCCCCCGATGACCCTCGCACCCGCGGCGTTTGCCAATCGCCGAGCCGCCACCTCGGCAGCATCCGGATCGTCCGCATGGCGATAGTGGAACGCAGCACCGGTCGGTTTCGCCTCGACCTCGGTGCCCGAGAATTCGGCTGACAGCTTGGTCAAGCCCTCGATGAGGTGATCGATGGTCTCGGAATGATCGTCTGATCCAAGCGACGAACCGTGATTTCCGACAAGGATCACATCGGGTTGTGAGCCGACAAATGCCTCAAGCGCATCGATCGATCGGCCCGAGACGATGGCGATGTGGACCCCTTCGCAACTCCCCAGACGCAGGAAACTGTCCAGCGCTCTTGGATCGGGGACCGCTGATGCCGGGTCGTCCACGATTGGTGCCAATGTCCCGTCGTAGTCGGACGCGATCAGCAGCGGTGTGAACGACGTCAGATCCGACAGCGCACGGTCAAGCGTTGATTCGATCACGTGTCCTTCAGCATCGACAGACAGTCGTCTGCCCACTGAAACACGTCAGACCGGTTGATGGTCTTGCGGAGTCTGCGCATTCGTCTTCGTTGTTCGTCCTTGGGCATGGATGCCGCCTGTTCGATGGAGTCGGCAACGGCGTCGACGTCGTAGGGGTTGACAATCAGGGCTGATCTGAGCTCCTCGGCCGCACCGGCGAACTCGCTCAGGATCAGAACACCATCCTCGTTGGTTCGCGACGCTGCGTACTCCTTGGCAACCAGATTCATGCCGTCACGGAGGGGAGTGACCAACATGATGTCAGCTGCCACGTAGTAGGCCACGAGCTCCTCGAACGGAAGCGATCGATACAGATACGAAATGGGAACCCGCCCGAGTTCACCATATTCCCCGTTGATCCGACTGATACTCTGCTCGATGTCAAGTCGCAGCTCCTGGTAGGCCGGTACCTGTTCGCGGCTCGGTACAGCCAGCTGCACGAACGCATATTGCTCGACCTTGTCGGGAGAGCGATCGAGCAACGAAGAGAACGCCTTGAGCCGAGCATCGATGCCTTTGGTGTAATCGAGGCGATCGATGCCGAGGATCACGTGGTCTGGATTTCCGAGCTCCTCTCGGACCTCGCGGGCACGTTCTTGGATCTCTGGCGACCGGGCCAGTCGCTCAAAGTCTGTGGTGTCGATCGCGATTGGGGCTGGCTGAAGCTGAATCGTGCGACCACCCCAATCGAGCTCCCGTCTCCCCACTGCCCTGGCACCGCCAATGCGGGTTGCCGCTCGTCGAAAGTTGTCTGCGCCCTGTTTGGTTTGAAACGCAAGTACATCGGCACCGAGGAGACCCTGAAGAATCTGTTGACGCCACGGGAGTCTTGCAAAGATTTCAATCGGCGGGAACGGGATGTGGAGGTAGAAACCGATGGTCATTGCAGGCCGCATTTCACGCAGCATCGCGGGCACGAGCTGAAGCTGATAGTCCTGGACCCACGCAATGTCGCCCGGTTCGGAGATCTCGGCCGTCGCCTGCGCGTACTTGCGATTGACATCCTGGTAGGGACCCCACCAGTGCCGATGGAACTCTGCTGGCACGATGCCATCGTGATACAGGGGCCACAAGGTGCCGTTGCAGAACCCGAAGTAAAACTCATCCACATCGGACTGTGTCAGTGCGACCGGTCGTTGAAGGATTCCATCGTGCTCGAACGGCGGTGTGTCGAAATCTGGTATCCCCGACCAGCCGACCCAGGCCCCCGAGACATTCTGAAGCACCGGAACCAGGGCGCGGACGAGCCCACCCGGGCTCGTCACCCAACCCTCGTCTTCGCGCGCAACCGGAAGTCGATTCGCCACGACGATGATTCGTTGAACATCTGTTGCTCTCGTCACCCGTTGACCATACCCGGCCGTCGGACAATCATCAGAGCTGATCCTTCATCGCCCCGGAGACACGTTCATGATGACAAGGTCTGAGACGACCTGGCCAAGCGTGACAGCCGCGACCAAGATCACGAGAAGGGTCGGCCCAAAACCCTCGAACAATCCAACCACTGCGACCGCGGCGACACCAACCAGTCGCCCTCTGATGATGGCTCCTCGTACGTGATCGCCTTCAGCGCGACGGGATGCCTCAAGGATGAGTGCCATCGAAAAGAGAGCGACCCCGATGGCACCGATGAGGAGCCATCGCTCAGAATCATGCCAAGCCTCTGGGTGGGCGGAGGCGACAATGGCCTGCTCGACACCGACACCGGCCACGGCAATCGAGGCGGCAAGGGGCACGTGCATGTAGATCCACACGGTCGGCCGCCAGTTCTTTTCATCGCCACGCCTTCTGACATTGAATCCGTCGAGATTGTCGAAGTAGATCCACCAGAGGCTCGTGGCGATGGCAACTCCGACAATCGCCGTGATCGTCGCGGTGATGTCCCAGTTCACATGGCCGAGTCCGACAATCGCCGCGGCAATCGATTCGCCGAGAACCAGGATCGTGAAGAGACCGAAACGCTCCGGCAGGTGCGAGACATCGAGGGGGACGCGAGCTTGCTCGCGTCGCACCATGTACGGGGTGGCAAGGTCAATCGCAAGAGCGATCGCCCACACCCAGAAACGGGCGGGTTCGGGTACAAAGATCGCCGCCACCCAGAACACGGCAGCGATCCCGAACCCCTTCAGGTATCCACGGCAGAGGGCCCGCGCCGATTCAACGTGCCGGTAGGCCCGTGCATAAAGTGCAAGGAGAATCAACCTTGCAGCCGCGTATCCGATGGCGAAGGCGAGCGTTGACGCCGATTCACCCGTGGACAGCGAAGCCGCGATGACCACGATCGCCACGATCTGTGCCGCAGCGAAGTTGCGGTACACGAAGTCGTCCGTGTCAAACCGGTCTGCATAGAACGTGTGGCTCGCCCACAGCCACCACAACAGGAAGAAGTAGCCCGAATACGAAATGATGCCTTCCCAGGACGAATCGTCGAGCAGCCGGCCGCCCAACACGGCGACGGCCGCCACGAAGACGAGGTCGTAGAAGAGCTCGAGCCATGTTGCGGATCGTTCGCTTTCGTCGAGCGTCCTGAGCCGCGGGGGTCGTATCGGCGCGAATCTCACAACGCAATCTCGAGGCCGGGCTCGGCACCGACCGTGTTGAGGAACGCGGAACGGGCCGCTTGGATCATGTCATCGACCGCAGTATCGCTGCGGGTTGGGTCGTGGCTCGTCAGGATGAGTTCGTCGGCCCCCATCCGCACCGCCATCGCGGTTGCGTTCTCCCACGTCGAATGCCCCCAACCGACGTGGCTCGCAGCTTCCTCCGGGAGATACTGGGCATCGTGAACAAGCACCTCGACACCGTCGATGGCCTCAGCCACGACATCGTCATAATCTGGACTCGATTCATGGTCGGTGACGATCGCAAGGCTCCGATTCGGGCCGTCGATGCGGTACCCGACAGCACCTTGGGGATGCTGCACCGGGAACGCTGTGACCGTTATGGACCCAACGGTTGTTGGCCCATCAATGCCCTCGAACGCCACAGGCTCGGGTGCGTCCTGAAGTGCGACCGGGAACCACGGTGGTCGAATGGCGCCGGTCAGCATCTGCTCAGGATCATTCGGGCCAATGAACGTGAACAGGCATGCACCTGCCCACACCTCACCGAGCATTGATACTCCCTGGATGTGGTCCCAGTGGTAGTGGGTGAGGAACACGGGAATCGCTCCCGCAAGTTCAAGCCCGAAGGATCGAAACGCCATCAGTCCGGTGCCTGCATCGATGAAGGCACGAATCGCGAAACCCTCGACGATCGCGATGCACGTGGTTGACCCGCCGTACCGCATGTATTCGGGTCCCGATACGGGGATCGAGCCACGGGCGCCAAGGACGACGGCACGCAGACGTGGGACAGATTCTTGTGCTGACACGAGCGCCAACCTAGTGGTTTCTGCACGACGTTGTGGCCAAGCGAACGACGATATCGATCGGTAGGCTCGACCAGCAGCGCAGCGTGAACAACCGGAGGACACATGAGCAAACCGATCATTGTCACGGTCGATGACGATCCACAGGTGCTTGCCGCCGTTCGGCGAGATCTGCGAGCCAACTATGCAGCCGACTATCAGATTGTCTCGGCTGATTCGGGGCCCGAAGCACTCGAAACACTCAGGGAGATCCACAGCAGAGGTCAGGTCGTGGCGCTTTTCCTCGTCGACCAACGCATGCCAGACATGACCGGGACCGAGTTCCTGGTCGAAGCAATCAAGATATTCCCCGAAGCAAAGCGGTTGCTCCTCACTGCCTACGCCGACACCGATGCCGCCATTCAGGCGATCAACGAAGTCGGTCTTGATCACTACCTGCTCAAGCCCTGGGATCCGCCCGAAGCCAAGCTGTACCCGATTCTCGATGATGTCCTCATGGATTGGAACGCACACGTTGGAGTCCCCTTCGACGGGGTTCGGGTGCTCGGTACCTCGTGGTCCCCGTCGACCTACGAGGTGAAGAAGTTCCTCGCCCGCAACGAAGTCCCCTATCGGTACATTGACATTGAACGCGACGCCGACGCAGCCGCGATCGTGAACGCATCCGGTGACACCGCGCGCCTTCCGCTCGTGATCCTCGCCGACGACTCCCAACTCTGGAACCCGGACCGTCGCGAGCTTGCCGCAGCCATCGGTATCCATTCGGTGGCCGAGGCGCCGTTCTACGACCTTGTCATCGTTGGTGGAGGTCCCGCGGGTCTGGCTGCTGCGGTGTATGGGTCATCGGAAGGGCTTGCCACGGCGCTCATCGAACGTGAGGCACCGGGAGGGCAGGCAGGGACATCGTCACGTATCGAGAATTACCTGGGGTTTCCGAACGGTCTCAGTGGAGCGGACCTGGCACGAAGGGCCATCGCCCAGGCCACACGCCTCGGGGCCGAGCTGATCACAGCGCTGGAAGTAACGGGCGTCACGGTCGACGGGAATGCAAAGACCGTGCACCTTTCTGATGGTTCGCACCTCAAGGCAAGCGCGGTCATCGTTGCAAGTGGCATGACCGTCCGACGGCTCGGGGTTCCCGGCTACGAGCGGTATGAAGGTGCTGGGGTGTACTACGGGGCTGCTGCCACCGAGGCAGCGACGTACAAGGATCAACCCGTGTATGTGATCGGCGGCGCCAACAGTGCAGGACAGGCAGCGGTGATGTTCTCAAAGACCTCAAGCACGGTCACGATGATTGTGCGCGCTGCTTCCCTTGAGGAGAAGATGTCTCGGTATCTCGTCGATCAGATTGCCGCGATCGACAACATCGAGGTTCTCACGTCGACGCAGGTCATCGAGGTGACCGGTGACGACCGTGTCGAAGCAGTCCATCTTGGCAACACGGTGACCGGTACAGAAGAGACACGAGACGCATCTGCGCTCTTCGTCTTCGTCGGGGCGGTTCCCCATTCGGCGGTCGTGAAGGATCTTGTCTCGATGAACGACAGGGGGTTCATCTACACCGGTACGGATGTTCTTGCCTTCACAGACGCGTGGCACGAAAGCCGTGATCCGTATCACCTCGAGACCAGTGTGCCCGGGGTGTTCGCTGCGGGCGATGTCAGGGAGGGAGCGGTTCGCAGGGTCGCGAGCGCGGTTGGCGAAGGATCCGTGGCTGTGACGTTCGTCCACCGGTATCTGGCGAGCGTATGAGTGATTTCGACCTGCGGTCGGTGTCGCTTTTTGAGCACCTTCCCGAAGGTCCGCTCGAGATGTTGTCGCAAAGCCTCATCGAGTGCGGTTTGGCACGCGGCGAAACCCTGTTCGATGAGGGTGATGTGGGAGACAAGGCGTACATCGTCACGAGTGGGGAACTCGAGATACTCAAGGAGGCGGCAGGTCGACAGGTTCGCATTGCTGTTTCTGGAGAGGGTGTGATCGTTGGAGAAATGGCGCTTCTGACCGCCGAGCCGAGAAACGCCACAGCCAGAGCCTTGTCCGATGCCTCACTGGTCGCGATCCCCAAGGAAGCATTCGACTCGGTCCTTGCTTCAAGCGTCGAAGCGACGAGGGCCCTCTTCGATGTGTTCCTCCAGCGTTGGCGCGAGCAAGAGGATCGCCTCAGACAGTCCGAACGCATGGCCCAGATCGGTGTTCTCACCGCTGGGCTCGCCCATGAAATGAACAACCCTGCCGCCGCGGTGACGCGAGGTGCCAACGAACTCCACGCAGCAATCGAACGCTATGTCATGGCAGCCAAAGCAATACCGGCCGACGTCACGCTTCCGTTCAGATTGGCTGAGCGGGAACGTCCCCGGCTGTCTGGCATGATCCGTGCCGATCGAGAAGAGGCACTGGAGGACGCCCTTGCAGTCCTCGGTGTGAGCGATCCGTGGAAGTACTCGGCGTCGCTGGTTGAAGCCGGTGTTGTTGTCGATGATCTCGCCACGTTTCCGGCGGATCACGCTTCGCTTGTCGTTGAGATCATGGCAGCCGAGGCGGACGTGTACTCGCTTTTGGCAGAGATCAACGAAGGATCCAAGAGGCTGTCGGAACTCGTCGGTGCATTGAAGTCCTATTCCTTCCTTGACCAGGCTCCGATCCAGGAGGTCGATGTCTCCAGAGGCATCGAGGACACGCTCTTGATCCTGCGATCCAAGACCAAGGACATCGAGATCGAGCGCGACTATCAAGACGACCTACCAGCCATCACTGCGTACGGCAGTCAGCTCAACCAGGTTTGGACAAACCTGATCGACAACGCGAGCGATTCGCTCCGGGACTCAGCGACAGAGGATCCGAGGATCTCGATCCGTGCCGTTGAGGTGGGCGACTGCATTGTGGTGACCATCCATGACAACGGCCCAGGCATCCCTGTCGAAATGCAGGACCGCATCTTCGAGAAGTTCTATACGACCAAAGAGCCGGGAAAAGGCACGGGCCTCGGACTCGACACGGTGTACAGCATCGTCGTGAACCAGCACCGCGGTGCGATCGAAGTCGATTCCGTACCTGGCTCAACGACGTTCACCGTCAAGATTCCCAAGAATCAAAACACGACGGTGGTGTGACACGCCCTGGCGACACGGCTCAGTCCTCCGCCGGCGACGGAGCGTCGTTGAGTGTTGCATCCTCATCGGCATCGGAATACTTGGACTGATAGACGACCTCTCGTGGCGTGTGGTAGTTCCCGATGAACGATGTGATGAGCGCGGCAACGGGGAGTGCCATGAACGCACCCATCGGGCCGCCGATCGCACCACCAGCGAGTGCGGCACCGAACGCCACACCGCCGTTGAGGGTCATCGTTTGTGCGCTCACCCTCGGGCTTAACCAGTAGTTCTCGACCTGCTGATACACGAGCACATAGGCAAGCACGATGAGTCCTTGCACCGTCCCTTGCATGGCGAGGGTGATCGCGATCGGGATGGCACCTCCGATGTATGTTCCGATCGCCGGAATGAACTCGGATACGAATCCAGCGAATATCGCCAACGGCAACGCGATTGCAGTCGGAAGCCCGACAAGCACCATGGTGAAGAAGAAACCTGAACCGTTGATGACCATCAGGATCATCCGGGAGTAGAAGTAACCGCCGGTTTGCTCCATGGCCGTGTCCCAGGTCCAGCCGAGCCGCTGCTGCGTGTCGGGGCTGAACCAGGAGAGAATGATCGTTTGGATGCGCTGGTTGTTCGCAGCGAAGTAGAACGTGAACAAAGCAATCGTCATGGCAGCAAAGATGAGACCGATACCGGTCGCAAATACGCCAAGCAGACCACCGAGGGCAGCTTGCAACCATTCAGAGGTTGCGGCAGCAGCATCGGCTCCGGCCTCACCGGTCGCCGCGACATCGGATCCGCTGAGGCTCACACCAAAGGTGTCAGAAACCCACTGATTTGCCTGACCGACCCAGGTCGCGGCATTGTCACCGATCAGTGTCGCGACATCCACCATCATCGGAATCAGGAAGAAGATCATGACGAGAAAGAACAAGGTGAAGATCCCGTAGATGGCGCCGACAGCTGCGCCGCGCTTCCAGCCACGCTTTTTGTGGATCCGTTCAACCAGCGGGACAATCGCGAGTGCAAAGAAGAAGGCGATGATCAGTTGCACGACCAATCCGCGTGCCCGATTGAATACGATCACGGCGCCGACCGTCAGGAGAACCGCGCCGATCACATGCCAGATCGACCGGGGACTGATCTCGAAGATCACGACGCCGTTGGAGGCTTCGTCCTGCCCCTTGGGGCCGTTGCCCATATCACTCATGTTGCTTTCCCTTCAGGGCCAATAGGTATCGGGGGTGATCATACGATGTCTCCTCCAGCCGGTGCTGATCTCGGCCGGTCATTCCATGGGTCCACGGCAACATTGCTTACGGGCGAGATCACCCGTGATCGGCGATGACATTTCATCACGGTCATATGGCTCCGCGGCGACTCCCAAGCGAAATTCGTCACAGGCACGTTGTAGGTTGTCACCATGGCAACGAGGCACAGCACCAGGACTGCAGCGACACCGCATCAACCGCTCGACCCGAACCATCGACAATCTCTGTCCGTAGCCGGTGGTGAGATCGGGTTGTGTCTGACACGCATCCATCACAACCGATACACGGAGGCAACACCCGTCGATGATCCGGTGAGGCAGCGTCGGGCCCAGATCGGATTTGACCACGAGAAGGCCGTTGTCGACGCTCTGACCCAGATATCGGCAGGAACGATTGAACACGTCTCGACAACAGGTTCAGCCGCGTACCGCGCGACCACGACCGCCCTCGCCAACAGGGTCGATGTCATCTTCGGTGGTCGGATCGCTTCACCTGATGGGACCTTGGTCGGCGCGCCAGACATCCTCGTGAGACTGCCAACCGGCTACACAGCCGTCGAGATCAAGGCCCATCTCGTGGTTGGGGACTCAGGCACACCGGCACGGATCACACCACTTGACGCCTTGGCATCAATTGACTTCCGTGTCGATGTCCCTGACGAAGCGGCGTCGGCCTTCCGACCGAACCGGCGGCGGGACCTCTACCAGGTAGCCCACTACTGGCGCATTCTCGATGCGATGGGATACGCGTCCGATCTCCCGGTGGGTGGTGTAATCGGCACCGAAGAGCCCTTCGCCTGTGCATGGGTTGAACTCGACAACGGAAAGCGGTCGATTCTCATCGACACCATCGAACGGACGGATCAGGCCCTTGAAGCTGTTCGCCACGGATCAGATCATCGAGATGTTCCGCTCGTCGCACCGTGGTGGCGGAGCGAATGCGGCACCTGTGAGTGGATGTCGCTGTGTCACCAAGCCTTGGTGGCGGCGGATGATCCGACACTGCTCAACCACGTGTCGAACGAGACACGGACGATCCTCACCGAATACGGTATTGGGTCGATCACCGACATCGCATCGCTTCCACCAAACGATGAGCGATTGGCTGAGCCATCGATCGTGTTTCAGGCCCGTGCCTGGATCCATGACGGGATGCTGCGGAGACCCGGGACCGAGGCCCCCATCGACGTACCAACCCCTGGGCGGCAAGTGGACTTCGACATCGAGACCTACTTGGGACGAATCTACCTCGCAGGGTTCTTGATCACTGAGAACGGGTTGTCTGTGTTTGATCCCGTTGTTGACTGGGACGGAACCGAGGCATCTGAGGCCGATTTCGTCAGGCGTTTGTTCGATCGGCTCGCGTCGTACGCTGATGACAACACATGTGTGTTCTATTGGACCGGCTACGAGCCATCCACGCTCAGTGCCACCGGCGAACGTCTCGGTCTGACCGTTCCGGGGTTTGCCACGGTCCAGGACTGGTTCGACACCTGCTCACTCGATCTTCACCGCTGGACCAAGGATCGGTTCGTGTCTCCGTCGGGATATGGCCTCAAGACAATCGCACCGCTCTGTGGTTTCGACTGGCGCGACGACGACCCAGGCGGTCAACAATCCGAGATCTGGTTCGAGGAATTGCTTGCAGGTGACACCGCGATGAAGCAACGCCTGTTGGACTACAACGAGGACGATGTCGCAGCCCAACTCGCGATCCGACGCTGGATCATTTCCCGTGACGATGGTGGGGGCCCGGGCTCTGCGATCCCGTCTGTCACCGATTGGCCCATCGCGGGCTAGCACGCGTAGCCCAATGGCTGGCTACGCAATCTGTGACCCTCGGTAGCCTGACGACTCCAGGGCGACGACGATTCGTCGCAGTCGGAAAGAGCATGACCGCGCGACCGATCATCACAGCGATTCTGTCGGCACTGATTCCAGGTGCCGGACAGCTCCTCGCGCGGCGCCCGCTGCGGGCTGCCATCTTCTTCGTGCCCACCGCCATGACGGCGATTGCTGCGTACGTGTTTTTCGATCAGGGCACGCTCGGGATGGCGGGTCTCCTCGTCCGGCCGACTTTTCTCACCGGCTTGCTGGTACTCGATGTGCTTCTCCTTGTGTGGCGTGCCGTATCCGTGATCGACGCCTTCGTTCTCACATCCGAACCAGGGAATCGAGAGTGGCTCGCAGTTCCGATGGCTTTCATCCTTCTCGTTGTGGCCATCCCGCATGTCATGGTGTGGAGCTATGTAACCGACACGCTCGACGCGTTGAACTCCACTTTCGTCACTGCATCGTCGATGCAACAGATGAGAGCCGGTCACCGAGATCTCGCAGGACGCACCGTCGACTACCGGCAACTCGGATCTGCAGCAACCACGAGAACCGTGTATTCGCAAGCGAGCCGCAGCGCCATTTTCGAACCAGATTTCGGGGATCCGGAGGCGGTGCGCGTGTGGCCTGAGCTCGCTTCAAAGGTCATCACTCCGGCCCCGTATCAACTTCCCGACAATCCGCTTGGCGGCGACCGACTCACGATTCTCCTCGTCGGAGGCGATGCGGGACCCAACCGAGAGGGCCTACGAACCGACTCAATGAACGTTGTGACCGTCGACCTCACCTCGGGGGAAGTGACTCTCTTCGGTTTCCCACGCAACTTCAAGCTCATGCCACTGCCTGGGCGATTCAGGAACTCGTTCGTCGGGTTGGAGCAGGTCGTCATCGAGAGGGATCTCACGGACGCAGACGGTGATGGATGGCCAGATACGTGGTACGACCAAGACGGTGACTCCATCCCCGATGAACCACCGTTTGTGTCATGTCACTGCTTCCCGAAGATGCTGAACGAGGTTCATCAGTACACGCAGGACTGGACACAGACGTACCCGTACTCACCGGATCCGGGTCTCTCGGCGTTGACGGAGATCCTGTCCAACGCAATGGACCTTCCCATCGATTACTTCGTGATGGTTGACATGGCGGGGTTCGTAAATGTCATCGACGCAATCGGCGGTGTCGACATCAATGTGAAGGAGCCCTACCACGTCAAGGTGTCCTCTCCTGAGGTCGGGAAACCGAAGGCTGCCATCAACGTTGAACCCGGCATGAATCATCTCGACGGTCTTGAAGCACTCGCATATACGCGGTGGCGCATCGGATCGTCTGACTATCACCGAATGGGTCGCCAGCGCTGCCTCATCCGAGCCGCGGCGACCCAGACCAATACACTCGATCTCATCCGGGCGTACCCGACCCTGCTCGACCTCATGCGCGAGTCGATCACCACCGATATTCCAATAGACGCACTACCAGACCTCGTGTGGGCTGCGGGTCAGATCGATCTCGATCGTGTCGCAACCGTTGGCTTCGTCCCACCCACATACAACGACGGACGCACGCCAGGTCACTACCCCATACCCGACATTGGCAGGATCCGTTGGAAGGTCAAAGATGTGCTCGAAAACGGCGTCGACTCACAGTCGTCCTCAGGCAAAAGCGAATGCGATTGACGGCGCGTACCCAGGGCTCGAGAGTACATATTTGTCCAATACAGCCCACAGAACAGATCGAGACGGGCAGATGCCGCGTACCCAGGGTACGCGGCATCTGCTACCGAACTATCCGGCGGGTGTAACCGTCACCTTGCCGATCATCCATGGATGCGGTGTGCAGTGGTAGTCGAACACACCCTCCTCGGTGAAGGTGTATGACCATGTTGCCCCGGGGTCAAGGAATCCCGAGTCGAACTTGCCGTCTGACGTCCCAACGTTGTTCACAGACGGACCTGACGTCACGGTGTGGAGCACCGTATCGCCGTTCGTCCACGTCACGGTGGTTCCAACCTCAACCGTCAGCTCGGCTGGGCTGTATGCGTCACCGGCATTCGCGGGATCAAGCCAACCGTCCTTCGTGATCGTCACCTGGACCGCTTCTGCTGGTGGTGGTGCTTCTCCGCCATCTCCACCGTCTGGCGTTGCACCTCCGACAAAGATCTCGGGATTCCCATCACCCGAAATCTCGATCATGCCGAGCGCGCCCTTGTAGAACGTACGGCTCAAGGCGTGATCAACCAGAAGGACCGTTTGGGGAACGTACGCCTGAAGTTCGACAATGGTTCCGCCACCTGCGGGGATCAGCGTCGTCTGGGATCCGCGAATGATCGGATTGCCGGGTGTGGTCGCACCTTCCGAATACACAGCGTCCCACTGTGATCCGATGGGGTGGAAGCTTGAGATGAGGTTGAGGCCCTCGTTCACAAAGTAGATCCGTGTGCGTTCGCCAACATTCATCTTGAGGGAATTGTCACCAGCAATGGCACCGACGACACCGTTGAACACCACATAGGTCGGGTCCTCATCGACCAGCGCGACCTTGTCGATGTCGACGAGTCCGTCCGCATCGGGTTCGGTGATGTACCACTCGGATTGCACGACCGCCCATTCGTGATCAACCGCAGGAAGTGGAACCTCGGGATCAACGATGAACATGCCGTACATGCCGTGCATGATGTGAACAGGGACATCACCGTAGGCGCAGTGGTACATGAACGCTCCTGAGTACAGGAGCCTGACATCAATCGACACGGTCTCACCCGGGACAGCGAGCAGGTCTGCTGCACCGCCACCTTCGCCGGTGACGGCGTGGAAGTCGATGTTGTGGGGGTTCTTGTTTTCGGGCAGGTTGGTCAACGTGATGGTGACGAAGTCACCGACACGACCGCGGAGAATTGGTGCAGGTGTACCACAGACAACCTGTGAGTCACCTTCGACGCGATATCCCCACATGTCGATCTTGACGCCGTTGGCGGCATCGATCTCGCACACGTTCTCAAGAACCTCAAGACGAACCTCGTACTTTGCCTGGTAGTCGCGGGTGATCGGGGCAGCAACATCGGGTGCATACGCGACGTGTACCTCACCGTCGGGGGCCGGCTGAAGATCTGCAACCGGTGTCAACTCAGGTACAACACTCTGACTCGTGTCGACGGCAACCCCGACACCACCGGTTGGTAGATCAAGGTTGTCCACCGAGTTCTGTACGAGCAGATCTGCTGTTGCCTGATCCATCGATGGCCGCACCGCAATGAGCGTGAGAGCAATCGTTGCGATCAGGATGGCAAGCCCGACACCGGCAACGGCGACGGCCGTCCAAACACCAAGTACCGAATGGGTGTGGTCAGGCTTGGGTGGGTATGGCTGTTTCTCTGACATCCAATCTCTTCCCTTATTAGGCGCCGGAGTATCTCAAAATGACACGCCGACTCGTTGTTGTGAGCTTCTACTCAAATTGTCTTTGTGAAGGATCCGGGAGACCCAGATCCGTATTGTTTAGTCGGTTCCCCGAGCAATAGGATCTCCGGTCCATTCAGGAAACACTCCGACGGAGGAGGATAAGGGGGTGATAGGCCCGTAAATCCGGTCTCACGAAAGCCAGAAGTCGCAGCGCCAGGGTGTCGTCACACCTCTGGTACCTTCGGGTCATGACACAGATCTACTTCACCACCGAACCCGATGCCAACGCCCTCCTCGACAAAGACGCCTATGCGCTGATTGTGGGGCTGACGCTGTATCAGCAGATTCCGACCGAGAAAGCGTTTGCCGGTCCCTATATCCTGCGTGATCGCCTTGGCGGTGTGCTTGACGCGGCAACCGTCGCCGACATGGATCCCGACAGACTCGAAGAGATCTTCCGTGAGGTGCCAGCGATCCATCGATTCCCATCCAACATGGCACAGCGGGTCCAGGCGGTGTCCCAGTTCATCGTGGACCAGTACGGAGGCGATGCGTCTGGCATCTGGGCCGACGCCAGGACGGCTGACCAGCTTCATGAGCGACTTCTCGCCATCCCCGGTTTCGGTGATTACAAGGCTCGGTTGACCATTGGTGTGCTTGCAACCCACTATGGAGTCAAGCCACGAGGGTTCACCAAGTACATGCCTGACTGGCCCTCGATCGTCGACATCAAGAAGCCTGAAGACCTTGCCGAGCTCAAGGTGCGCAAGAAGGCGTGGAAGGCCGCCAAGGCTTGACCCACACCCTGGCACCCGTCGTTGAGCGAGTGGATCATCTGCTCTATGCCACGCCCGATGTCGAAGCGACCATCGCCGAGATCAGTGGATTGTTTGGTATCGATCCCGTCGTCGGTGGACGCCACCCGGGTCTTGGAACTCGCAACGCCCTGATCCGGCTCGGCCCTCGACGCTACTTCGAGATCATTGGTCCCGATCCCGATCGAGAGTTCGACGGCCTCCCGACGGTTGTCGGCCTCGACACACTCGAGACGCCGAGACTCGCAAGCTGGGTTGCCCACTCCGACGACCTCAGGACAACCCTCGATCTCGCTGGATCGGCCCGCATTGATCTCGGTGACGCCGTGGACGGTACACGCGAGACAACCGACGGGGCGGTGCTGTCGTGGACCTACACGGATCCGTATCGGGATCGACTCGGAGGGGCGATCCCCTTCTTCATCGACTGGGGTAACGGCCCACATCCAGCCGATGACCTCCCCGATGTGTGCTCCCTCACCGATCTCAGGACCGAACACCCGAATCCAGAGACCGTGCGAGCGGCGCTTCAGACGTTTCGAATCGACATGGACGTGTCGTCCGGTCCGGCGATGAGGCTCATTGCACAAATCGAAACGCCAAACGGCACGCTGACGCTGAGCTGATCAACACCACGCAGCGAAGACCAAACACATCTGACACAGAGATGCCAGTGTGTCAATACCACGACCGAGCGAGACATCCCCATCGATGGTCGAGGTCGTAGACTTTCCGCATGACCGATCCATTTCTTCAAGCCGCAGTCGACGAAGCGCGTATGGGGCTGGCCGAGGGTGGTATTCCGATCGGCTCAGTACTCGTCGTTGACGGCGACATCATCGGACGTGGGCACAATCGGCGCATCCAGAAGGGGTCGGCGATCCTCCACGGCGAGACGGATGCGCTTGAGAATGCCGGTCGTCAACCGGCGGCGGTGTATCGGCGATCAACCATCTACACGACGCTGTCACCGTGTGACATGTGTACCGGTGCCATCCTGCTCTATGGCATACCCAGAGTCGTCATCGGGGAGAACCTCACATTCATGGGTGCCGAGGACCACCTCCGAAGCCGCGGTGTCGACGTGCGGGTACTCGACAGTCCCGAATGTGTCGACATGATGCAGTCCTTCATCACGAGCCATTCCGACCTGTGGAACGAGGACATCGGCGAGGAGTAGCTGCACACGCGTGCGCTCGTGGTCTGTCGCTACTTGGAGATACCGATCCCGATCTCGAACCATTCGGGCCACGAGAGGCTCTCGACGGTGGTCATCCGAAACGCCTCGACGCCATCGATCGCGGCATCAGGTGTCCATCTGAGGATCTGACCGGTCTCGGTCGGGCCGTCGAAGGTCTCCACGAGCGTCCACCCGCCACCGACCATGACTTCAAGGTTGTGGACAGTTGAACCCGGGGGGTTCTGATAGACCGTGAAGGCCAGTTCAGCCAACAATACGGGTTCTGGGAAGTCGTATTGAATCCATTGGGGTGCATCTGCTCCCGATGACCAGAACGATTCCGGATCGATTGATCCGTCGAACGCGAGCTCGGGTCCCTGGCCATCCCTGCTCATCGATGCCGAGGCTTCGGGTACCTCGGAAGGAACAACGCCAGGGCAGAACTCGTCCATCCCAGAGGCACAGTATTCGCTGACGCCACCGATGATCGTCGCCAGAACTCCGATCCCGGGGATCTCGGATGACAGAACCGTCAACGGATTCCCCGTCAACACGACCATATCGGCGAGCTTGCCCGGCGTTAGAGACCCGACCACGTCTTCCTGACGCAGTGCGTATGCCGCATTGATCGTCATCATCGCCAAGCCCTGCTCAACAGTGACACCGCCATCGGCCATCCAATCAGGGGCCACGCACAGCGAGCCATCCTCAGCAATGTTTGACCGTGTCACCAAACTGAACAGTTCAATGATCGGACTGACCGGAAGTAGCGACGGGTCGTCTCCGTGCCACGCCACGATCAGATCGGGGTTGGCATCGACGATCAACCCCGGTCGGTCGCCGTATTCCTTGTAGAAGTCGGTCCATCCCATATCGGCGTCGCATGCCGATGAAATCCCGAACATGGTCGGGATTATCCCGATCTCGCTGTATCTCCCCACGACTGCTTCGGTGAGGAAGGCGTTGTGCTCAATGCGGTGATGCAACACGTTCTCGCGCCCATCGAGCACCTGCTCATAGGCATCCTGGACCACGGCGATCGCCAGATCGCCCTGCGAATGAACAATGACCTGATAGCCCGCAGCGTCTGCTTCCCCGATCAATGCCGCGAGCGTCTCAACATCATGGAACGGCTCTTGGACAAAGTAGCCATCGAGGATCTCTTCGCTTGCCGCGATGTTTGCGCAGGACCCTCCGTCGTTGAAAAGCTTGACACCACCGATCCTGAGGCGGTCCCCGAGGACGGCAACTGGCGGATACTCCTCGTACCAGAACCCTTGGTCGATCCCACACGGATCCATACGTCCGAGATACAGACTGGTTCGCACCTTGAGCACGCCACGGTCTGAAGCATCAATGAACTGCTCGGGCCAACCCTGTTCGATGTGCGCATCACCAAGAGAGGTGATACCAACCTCGAGAGCGAGTGGCTGTCCGGCCTCGATGCCACCCATATCGGTGAGGACGTGCGTGTGTGCGTCGACGAATCCCGGGATGAGCGTGTTTCCCGCAAGATCAATGACCTGTGTGTCGGGATCGACGTAGATCGCAATCTCGTCCGCCGAACCGACCGCAGTGATCGTCTCGCCCGTGATTGCGATCGCCTCAACAGTTCCGAATTCGGGATCCATCGTGACAACATCACCACCGGTGAAGACGATGTCTGCAGATCCAACAGTCGACGGGATCACGGAGGTTGTGGAGGAATCCGGCGCCACCCATGTCGAGGTCGTTTCCGTCGCGGCGCCAACGATGGTCGTCGTCGGGGTTGAGTTGCTCGTGCACGACGCAACGACGAGTGCCAAGACCGCCGCCACTGTGCCCCGATTTCTCACAGCGGCAGGCTAGTGGCCCGTTCCCCCGCGGTGGTGTCGTGTTCTGCCGCAAGCTATCGTCGCGCAATGCCAGAGTCGATGACACTCACCCCCGAAACACGGGAACTCATCGACACACGCGAGTGGTCAAAGCTGTGGCAGCCAGCGGGTGACATCGCTCTCACCAACCATGGCTCCTTTGGGCGAACCTTTCGGGCTGTACGGACACTGCACGCCTCGATCGAGGTTGAGACTGATACCGATCCTGCACGATTCTTCCGCTACGACCATCACGACGAGATAGAAGCGGCAGCCGATGCAATCGGGAGATTCCTCGGTATGCCAGCGGATCAGGCTGCGGCATTCACCCACAACGCAAGCACGGCTGTCCTTGAGGCGGCAGCCGCATACGCAACACCGCAAGGTCCGATTCTCACGACCAGCCTCGGGTATGGAGGCATTCGGTACGGCCTGGTTGGACTCGCTCCACGGCTCGCAACCAGCTACGAGGAAGTCGAGCTCGATTCGATCGATGATGCAGCAATGGTCAGCAACACCGTGTTGGAGGCAGTCGAGCGATATACCCCATCAGTGATCGTCTTGGACCAGATCTCGTCGGCAACCGCCATGAGGCTGCCTGTCGAAGCAATGATCCCGGCAATCCAAGCATCGTCACCCGAGACTCGCATCGTGATCGATGCGGCCCATGCTGCTGGGATGGAACGAAACCCCGTTGTCGCTGGCGCTGATGCGTGGGTGTCGAACCTCCACAAATGGGTCTGTGCGTCCACCGGAGCTGCTGTCATCGTGACCGAACGAGGATCGGATCTGGCGCCAGCCTTTCGCTCCTGGACCGGTGACGATCCCTTCCCCCGTTCCTTCACCTGGATCGGCACCGACGCAAAGGCTGCATATCTCTCAGCACCACTGGCGACCGAGATCATGGACCGTTTGATCGCCGCTGACCTTGATGGACACATCACAGGACTCCTCGACGAGGTGGGAGACCACCTTGCCGAAACATGGAACGTGGCTGCCGACCCCCGACCCGACGGCATGGCAGCACCGTGGATGCGCCCCATCGAGGTACCCATCCGTTCGCTCACTCAGGACGAACTCAACGGGGCATCCCTCATCGTGCGGGACCAGCTCAAGACCGACGTCATCTTCACCCAGTTCCAAGGATCGACGTTTCTCCGCCTGTCGGCGCACGGCTACAACAAGCTCGGAGACTACGAACGCCTCGCGAAGGTTCCGTCGGTGCTTTCCAGCTATTGATCACCGGACGAGGGCAGTCCGCGACGATACGATGCGCCCATGCCCAAGACGCTGCCTACCGGCCTTGTGACCTACCTCTTCACCGACATTGAGGGCTCGACTCGGCTTCTGCACAGGGTCGGAGACCGATACGCGGATCTCCTTGACGCCCATCACAACATTATTCGCAGGGCGATCACCGACCATAACGGTGTGGAGCTGCGAACAGAGGGCGATGCATTTTTTGCAGTGTTCACCACGATCGAAGACGGGACGTCAGCAGCCGTCAAAGCCCAGCGAGACATCGCTTCCGACCCGGGCCTCTCATCGGAGGGTGTCAAGGTCCGAATGGGGATCCACTGTGGTGAGTCAACGCTCGGCGGGGACAACTACACGGGCATCGACGTCCACATCGCGGCACGAGTCGCAAACGCGGCGAACGGTGGACAGATTCTCGTGACCGATCCGATCGCCCATACGACCGTGATGTCGAGCGTCTCATTTGTCGACCTCGGCGGATTCTGGCTCAAGGACATCGAAGAGCCGACGAACCTTCATGCTGTGATTGCAGACGGCGTCGAACTCAGCACGGCACCGCCGAACGCCGCCAACACCCACCCGCGGAACGCACCTCGCGATCTATCGTCGTTCATTGGGCGAGACAGGGAGATTTCCCACGCCCTTGAGATCTTGGATTCCAGCCGAGTGATCGTCCTCACAGGGCCGGGAGGTACGGGCAAGACCAGGCTCGCCATCAAGATCGCGACACTCGCCTCAAACAAGTTCCGGGACGGTGCTTTCTTCGTCCCCCTCGCTGGCATCACTGACCCCGAGTCCGTGCCAAACAGTCTGATCAACGCTCTTGGGTTCCCTGCATCCGACGCGTCTGTCTCGCCAATCGAGAACGTCGATCGTTACCTGCGCGATCGAAACGCCTTACTCATCGTCGACAACTGCGAACACATTCTCACCGCAATGCCTCACCTCCAAGCAGTCCTCGCTGCATCCCCCAAAACGAAGGTATTGGCCACATCGAGAACTCCACTTGGGCTGCGTGGCGAACGCGACATCGCCATCCCACCACTCGACATTGCATCGACCGCGACACAGCTTTTCGTTGACAGGGCAACCGAAGTGAATGCGTCCTTCGCTCTCGACGAGTCGAATGCTGGTGCTGTGAGACAGCTCGTCGCCCGTCTCGACGGTCTACCGCTCGCGATTGAGCTCGCGGCGTCTCGGGCACGGATGATGTCTCCTGAGTCCATTCTCGCAACACTCGATCCGCTTGCACTTACCAGTGGCTCGACCTCAGGACGACGCGAACAGACACTTGCTGACACCATCCGTTGGAGCTACGAGTTGCTCACTGACGCGGAGCAGGCGCTGATGAGGAGAATGGCCGCGTTTCCTGCGGGTGCCGACATCAAACACATTGACGAGGTCTGCCGACCGAGCGAAGACCTTGGCCTCGATCTCATCAACGGTATCGGTCGACTCGTGGAACACAGCCTCATCGTCAGCGACGACACGCATGGCACACCGCGGTTTCGGATGCTTGAAACCATACGTGAGTTTTCGGTTCGTCGCCTTGACGAATCGTCCGAGAGCGACGAGATCCGGAACCGCCACACCGCGACGTTCCTCGCGTTCCTTGAATCGGTCAATCCACATCTTGAAGGACCAGATTCGGCTCGGTGGATGGATATTCTCGAAGTCGAGAACGTCAACATCCAGACCGCTTTCGATCATGCCGTTGCCACAGGTGATGCTGAAACAGCGCAACGCATCGTTGCATTGGCATGGCGTTTCTGGCAGACGCGCGGGCATCTGATCGCAGGAGCCGCAGCTGCACGGGCCGCACTCGCTCTCGATGGCTCCCCGCTCATCGTCAGGGCAGGTGCGATCGATGCCGCCGGCAGCATCGCGTATTGGATGGGTGACAGCGCGATGACCCGAGCACACTACGAGAATGCCGTCGCGCTCAGGAAAGAGGCTGGCATCACCGACGGTCTCGCCAGAGCCCTCTACAACCTGTCGTTTCCGGTCTCAGACGAAAATGGAGTGGAAGCAAGCACAGCACTGCTTGATGAGGCGCTCGTTCTCGCGTTGGACGCGGGCGATCGTCAGCTCACTGTCTTGCTGCACATGTCACTCTCTCGGTCGTGGCTGCGTGAGTCGCCGGAGCAAGCCATCAAGCACGCCGACGACGCAATCGCGGGTAGCGATGAAGACGGCGACCCGATCACCGCGGCGTGGGCGTTGAATCTGAGAGGTGTGGCGCACCACCTCGCTGGCAACGAGCGAGCAGCAACTGCTGACATCAAACACGCACTCGGAGTCTTCTTGTCACTCGGAGACCTCTCCGGTATCGCAGTACAACTCACGTGCCTCGCCGAGATAGCGCGAACGGCAGGCGACGATGAGTCGGCGCTGTTTCTCGTTGGAGGTGTCAAGTCTCTTCGGGCAGCAACAGGTTTGGGGATCAACACCGCCATTGACAACACTCTACGGGAGTTCACGCCTGCCACAGATGTCGCCGCACTCCCCGACCGCCTGGTTGCCGTCCACGACCGGGGCTTCGCCGCTGACCTCGACGAGGTGACATCGGTAGCGTTGGCGTGGGAGCCGCCGATCGGGTAAAAGGCTTGCGAGACCTTCACACCGACACCAAACGTCACCGATCCACCGAATTGGTGGCGACTGCAATCGCATTGAGAAACACTTCACCGTACGTCGCGAGCTTGACTGCGCCAACACCCGAAATTGCAAGAAATTCAGATGCCGATGTTGGACGGGTTTCAGCCATCTCTCGAAGAGTGGCGTCATTGAAGACCTGGTATGCCGGCGCATTCTTCGCGTCGGCAATTCGTTTCCGGAGCCCGCGAAGTTCTTCGAACAGATCAACAGCAGCGGGATCAAGATCGACTGTTGGTGCAACAGTGCGCCGAGCGCTTGGTGCTGTCACGGAACGGAGGTCGATACCGAAATCGGTGCAGTTGTCACAGCTCGACTCGCACTCGTCCATCCGTTCGCCAAAGTACCACGCAAGGCCCATGTGGCGGCATCGATGCCCTTCGGCGAACCGGTACATCAGGCGGACGTGCTGCTGCTGGGACCGCTTGTCGTCGCTTCCCGACACCATCCGTTCGAGTTGGATCACATCGGCCCATGAGTAGAACAGGTAGCAGTCCGCGTCGAGTCCGTCGCGGCCCGCGCGTCCGATCTCCTGGTAGTAGCCCTCGATCGATTTGGGCATGTCTCGATGGATGACGAACCGAACGTTTGATTTGTCGATACCCATTCCGAAGGCGATCGTTGCACACACGACGTCGATGTCGTCTCGGATGAATTCGTCCTGGATCCGAGTCCTGTCATCGGATTCCATACCGGCGTGATACGAACCAGCCTTGATCCCGAGAGAGCGGAGGTATGCAGCCGTCGAGTCGGCGCTCTTGCGCGACAGTGTGTAGATGATCCCCGACTCGCCTTTGCGATCAAGACAGATTTTTCCGATCGAGTCCTTCACCTTGATTCGCTCGGCTCCGTCACCGCCCTTCTTGAAAACGTGAATCCTCAGGTTGGGACGAAAGAACGACGTGTTCACCATGCGTGGATCCTCAAGGTGAAGCTGTTCGACGATGTCTCGTTGGACCCGTTCGGTCGCGGTCGCCGTCAGCGCAAGAACCGGCGTCCTCCAACGTGTCTTGATGTCAGCAAACTGACGGTACGCAGGTCGGAAATCGTGACCCCATTGTGAGATGCAATGTGCCTCATCGACAGCAACGAGACGGAGATCGGTCTGATCCAACACCGGTCCGAGTGAGGCGACAAGGCCCTCGGGAGCTGCATATACGAGTTGGTATTCGCCTCGCTTGAGCCGCTCGATGCGATCACTCCGCACATCAAGGTCGATGCTGGAGTTGAGGAAGGTTGCAGCAATACCGACCTCATGTGCAGCGTCAACCTGGTCCTTCATGAGTGCGATGAGTGGGGAGACCACCAGCGTCGTGCCACCGATCAGCCTCGATGCGAGTTGGTAGGTCAGCGACTTGCCCGATCCCGTTGGCATGACTGCCAGGCAGTCCTTCGACGCCAGTGCTGCTTCGATCACATCACGTTGGCCGGCGCGAAATTCGTCGTATCCAAACGTGTCCTTGAGCTCTCGCAAGAGCGTCGCGTCGTCCACCACGACGGGATCACGGTCCGGAATCAGCCTCGCTTGTTGCCCAACGGGTGATGTCTGTGCCTGAGCGTCATCGCCAATCTCAGTTGCAAGACCGGCCCAATAGGCATCATCGAATTCGTCGCCAGAAGTCATCGAGCGAGCATACGTCAGGCGAGGCGTCTCCCACGCGGAAACGTTTCTGGTCGTCAGTGATCGTCAATCGAGATCTGGAGTTCGCCGTACTCAAATTGGGCCTTGAACTCGATCTCATCGTCACCGTGGTCGTTCTGCTTGAACTTGACCTTGACCTCTTCGGGACCGCTGTGTTCGATCTCCACCTTCCACCCGGGGTTCGGCACGGCACCCGAAAACGTCACGGATTGGTCACTGATCGCGATCCGTACCGTGCCGCCGTCGGTGCTGTAGGTCTTGGTGGAAGTCGTCGGCTGGGTCGTCACAGGCGAGGGGGGAGGTACCGGAGCCATGGTCGATCCGATCGTCTCAGAAATCGGTGGTATGACGGTCTCCGAGGATGTTGCCGGCACGGTTGTGGAAACCGTCGACGACGCCGTTGCTGATTGGATCGTTGTTGATACCGTGTCGACGGCAAGGGCGGCAGCGGTCGGCGAACCAAGAGCCGTTGGCTTCTCCGTGACCTGTGAACGCACACTACTGACAGCGGCGCCGGCGATCACGACCGAGACGATGGTCGCACCGATCCAGGCGATCGAAAGTCCAAGTCCTCGTCTCATGCCCACAGTCTCCCCCGAGATCACCACTATTGAGCTAACTGCTGGTTAACGGTGCACCATGTGTTGGGTAACCAAGAGTCCGGAGGCAATCTGGCTCGGTAACGTGGTGTCATGGCAGCGATCCTGATCATCGAGGACGAGCAACGAATCCGCGAATCTCTTGCGAAACGTCTCGCCGAGCGTGGACACGACGTCGAGACCGTCACCAATGCCATGGACGGGATCCAACGCGGTATCTCCGGCGATTTTGACGTGGTGATCCTCGACCTGGGACTTCCTGATCTTGATGGCACCGAAGCGCTTCGAATGATCCGGGCCGTCAGCGACGTGCCCGTCGTTGTCGCAACCGCCCGAGACGACGAAACGGACATCATCGCGGTTCTTGATGCCGGGGCAGACGACTATGTTGTCAAGCCCTACTCCGCTGACCATTTGGCAGCGAGGATCCGTGCCGTCATGCGACGCACGTCCGATGCACCGGAAGACCACGTTGTTGTGGTCGGTGGTCTCCGACTGGATCGGGACAGCCATGAAGTGACACTCGACGGTGTCCCCCTCGAATTGACCGCCCGAGCCTTCGACCTGCTTGCGTACCTGGCGTCGAACCCCAACAAGTTGGTGAGCAAGCGCGAACTGATGGCGGAGGTCTGGCATCAACCGTATGGGGGTGCGGACAAGACTGTCGATGTGCACGTCTCCTGGCTGCGCAAGGCACTCGGCGAAACCGCAACCGAGCCGGTCTACCTCCACACAAAACGCGGTGTCGGTGTCCGACTCGTGGACCCGACGCGGTGAGACGACGCCTGATCCTTCTCTCGATTGCCGTCACCGGCATGGTCGTTCTTGCGTTCCTCGTCCCCCTGTTCATCCTTGTCTCGGATCTTGCACGCGACTCGGCCATCTCGGCTGGTGAGCGCGACGCAGAAAGTCTGGCGCGAGCACTCTCCGTCCTGACCGTAAATGAAGATCTGACGACGGCCCTCGACGTCATCGGTGAGGACCGCATTTCCGATGTGAACGGATCCGTCATCCTGCCAAACGGCGACGTCGTCGGAGTACCGCTGTCGGAGGACAACGACGCAGACGAGCAGGACTTGACCCTGGCCGAGGAAGGAAACTCATTCGTCGCTTCCGTACCGGGAGGTGCGGCCGTCTATGTACCAGTTGTCACGTCGGCCGGCACGGCTGTCGTGCGGGTTCTTGTGACCGATGAAAAAATCCATGCCGGCGTAGCTCGGAGTTGGGTGATCCTCGGAACACTCGGGCTCGGGCTTGTCGCTCTTGCGGCCTGGGTGGCGGATCGGCTCGGACGGTCGATGGTCATCCCTGTCAAGGAGCTGTCAGAGACAGCAGAGCGTCTCGGGGAGGGCGACCTGACCGCCCGTGTCAGTCCAGGGGGACCTCCAGAGATCGAAGAGGTTGGCCTTGAATTCAATCGTCTCGCGGATCAGATCGGGCGACTGCTCCAAGAAGAACGAGAAACAGCTGCCGATCTGGCACATCGCCTTCGAACACCGCTCACCGCGGCGCGCCTCACCGTGGATGGTCTCGAGGATTCCTCATACAAGGACCGCCTCGTCTCTGATCTCGACGAGCTCCAGCGAACAACGGACTACATCATCCGTGAGGCGAGACGACCGGTCCGCCAGGAAGAGCATGCCTGGTGCGACCTCGGCACGGTTGTTGCAGACCGCGTCCGGTTCTGGGAACCGCTCGCAACCGAGCAGGAACGCGACATCTCGGTCACCGTCACCGACCTGCCGACACCGGTGTCGGCACCAGCAGTTGATATTGAAACGGCGATCGATGCACTCATCGAGAACGCGATCTCACACACGCAGCCTGGTATTCCGTTTGGAATCACCGTTTCACGCGTCGGGTCATTCGCACGCTTCGTAATCGAAGATGGTGGGCCGGGGCTGCCTGCAGAATTTGAGCTCAAGCGTGGAATGTCTCACGGTGACTCGACCGGACTCGGACTCGACATCGTCAGAAGAACCGTCGAGTCCGTCGAAGGTGCTCTCTCCATCGGGCGTTCTGAGTTGCTCGGCGGAGTGAGGATCCAACTCGACCTGCCGCTGTCAACGCCGTCCTAAAGACTTTTTCCGTTCGTTTGCGGTCGATTAGCGCAGCGTTATCTCGCATTGACGCATGGTGTACCAGGAATCAGTACGAGTCGATCAAAGGAGATACACGTGGCCACAAAGCGAAGCCCCAAGAAGATCACAGGATCACTGATCGCCGGAGCACTCCTTGTGCCGCTGACCGCCGTCGCCGCTGCGGCGCTGGTCGGGTCCATCACCAACGCACAGGGTGCCGAGGCAGCGTCCCCGACACCGGTCACCATGACTGTCGAACGGCCAGCCACGACACCATCAGCAACACCGGAATCGGACACGGAAGCCACCATCGCCGCCTGCACATCGGGCGTCGAGACACTCCTTGCTGCTGAACGCGACGGGACAATCGATCCACTCCAGACTGCCGCACTCGATGCTCTGCGCCAGATCTGTGAGCAAGAAGGAATGGCAATCGACGGTCCCCCGCTTCCCGAGCCCGTGGTCAAGGTCGTGACCGTGAACCAGGCCGCGCCGGCCGGTGGGCAGGGCGAGAATCTGGCATGTTCCGACGACGACGATGCCTATGACGACGACGATGCATACGACGACGACGATGCATACGACGACGAGTGCGATGACGTCGATGATCACCATGACGACGACCATGACCATGGTGATCACCATGACGATGATCACCATGATGACGGCGGCCACGATGACGAGGACGACGACTGATGCGATGGCTCAGTGCCCTCGCAGGACTCCTCGCCGCAGTATCCGCCATCGTGGTGCTGCAGGTGATCAACACCGCACCGATCGATACGGGAGCAGACACCCAACCACTCCCACGTCCCACGGCGGTCTTCGCACCAGCAACGGTCGAGTCCAGTCCAGCCGGTCTGGTCCCCGACCTTCCCGGTGTGCCACCCGAGGTGGCTGCCGTCCTCGGTGAGTCCGGCTATTCGGTATTCGCTCAACCGGCCGAGGTTGACACACTATTGACGCCCGCAGTGGTCCAGACACTGGTGAGCCATGGGGCGATCCTGGTGGTTCCCGAACCAGACACCACAGATGGGAGCCGATGATGGCGAAGCGTATGACAGCGAGCCGAGTCGCCGGCATCACAGCATGGTCAGCAGCTGCCGTGGCATGGGGCACCGCAGCCGTCGCCTTCGTCACACCGGGATCGTCAACGGGAGCACCGGCGGTGGTGATGGAACCCCCGCCACCGCTTGCTCCGATCCAGAGCTCCGTTACGGCACCGCAGGCTTCCCTGCCCGCGATGCCAGAGACCGGACTCGTCGTTGTTCGCTATACCCCTGTCGATCGTCCCGAGGCAGAGGTCGTCGTTGAGCGCCGGATCGTTGCGGCGACGACACCAAGTGCTCGTGCTCCACGCGTGAAGAGCTCCGGATCGTGATCGTCGACAAGCTCTCTGCGATGGGGACCACGTTCGAGACGCACACCGCATCCGGTGGGGAAGCCGTTGCGGTCCGACACCGCATCGCACGGCTCGAAGAACGGTTCAGCCGCTTCCTGCCCACCAGTGAGCTGACGCACATCAACACATCGGAAGGAGGCTGGCACGCCGTTTCCAAGCCGATGAGCCGTGTGCTTGAGGCAGCAGCAATGGTCAAGGATCGAACGGATGGACTCGTTGATGTCGGTGTTGGGGCAGCGGTCGTGGCATGGGGATATTCAAAATCGTTCGACGATCTGTCGTCCCGTATCCAACGCAGCAGCCACGGGTCACAAACTGGGTGGAAGTTGCGCGATGGAGCCGTGCGGTTGGAGGTTGGAACCAAGCTTGATCTCGGTGGCATCGCAAAGGGCTGGACATGCGACGAGATCGTCGAATCGGGTATGGCACGCATGGTGTCCGCCGGCGGCGACCTCCGATCATCCGATCCCGACGTTGTCGTCGAAGTCGTGGACCACCTCAATGCCCCGGTTGCAGATATCCACGTCGGCCGGGGTGCCTTGGCGACGAGCTCCAGAATGAGACGTACGTGGATGACCGATGCAGGTCCAGCGAATCATCTGATCGATCCACGGACGATGCGACCGGTGACATCGCCGATCACCCAAGCAACGGTGGTGGCCGAAACAGCTGTGGAGGCCGAGGCTGGCGCCAAGGCTGTCCTCCTTCATGGTGTGGACGGTCTGGCATGGGCAGATCAGCAGCCCTGGATCCGCCAGGCGGTTGCCGTCTGGCATGACGGATCGGTCTTTGCCACCAAGGATCGGCGTGCGGCATGAACGTCACGTGGATCATCGTTCGAGGATCGGGGATCGCTGCCTTCGTGTTGCTGAGTGCGTCGATGGTCTGGGGATTGTGGATCTCGACGAAGACCTTTGGTCGGGCAGTGAACGCAAAAGGACTCCAGTGGCTCCATGAGTCCCTCGGTCTTGCGGCAGTCGCCGCCACCGTCATTCACATGGTGTCGCTGTCCATGGACGAATTCATCGATTTTGGCTGGTGGGACATCATGATCCCCGGTGTCGCAACGTGGAAGCCGTTGGCGGTGTCCCTCGGTGTTGTCTCGTTCTGGTCAATACTCCTTGTCTCAGCAAGCTTTTATGCGAAGCGGTGGATCAGCCAGAGCGCATGGAGATCGATTCACTATCTGTCATTCGGGGCGTTCCTCGCCGCCCTGGCGCACGGGGTGATGGCGGGCACAGACTCGGGAACACCATGGATGACAGCCCTGTATGTGGGAGCGGGAGTGGCCGTCGCCGCCCTCACTGCCATCCGTCTGGTGGCATCGTCGCGAAGTCAGGCGTCAGAAGTCACACGACCGACGACCGATGACCGACGAGCGATGACCGATGACCGAAAGCAGAACTCGGAAGTCGGGTAGCCAAAGTCTGAAGACCGATATCGATCGCCTACCATTGTCGAGCGAGTACCGTGCCAACCGGCGAACAAGGGGTGCCATGTCGGAAAGAGATGCAGTGAACATGCCCGACGGCAAGGACCTGCTGCGTGGAATGGGTTGGGAATCGCTTCCATTTTCGTGCCTTGGTCTCACTCGTCGGACGGGCGAGACCAAGGGCAACAGCATCTGGTCGTGGATAATCCTCATTCCGTGGTCCTCGAACGGGAAACCGTGGATCGACGGGACAGAGATCCTTCCTGCCACGACCAAGACCGAGGCTGAAGAGCGCCAACAAATCATCGCCAAGATGCGGGGACTCCTCGACGATCGTTACGGGGAGACCGTTGCACACCGTGCGGTAGACGACTTCATCGCCGAGATCCTCGGCGAAACATGATCCGTACCTTTGGCGTCCTCATCGTTTTGGCCCTGGCAACCAGCGTTGCCTCTTGCTCGAGCGTCCTCGAATTGAGCGTCGGTGACTGCTTCCAGGATTGGGAAGGCGCAACACAACTCGCCACGCAGCAGGTGAAAGGTGTCGAGACGGTGAGCTGCGACGTCCCGCACGACAACGAGGTCTACGCCCTGGTTGAGATGACGAAAGAATCGTTCCCCGGCGCCGCTGACGTTGAAACGGAGGCATACGAGTCCTGTCTTGAACACTTTGACGCGTTCGTCGGAACACCGTATGCCGATTCACGGCTCGACTTTGGCGCCTTGTTCCCCACCGCAGAGTCGTGGGAGACGGGTGATCGAACGATCATCTGCTTCGTCTACGACGTCGAATTCCTTCGGCTGACCGGCTCCATGGAGGGTTCGGGCATCTAGACCTTCAGGACACTGGCTCCGAGCGTGTTACGAATCGTGAGACCGACAGTTCGTTGAAGACCGCCGCAAGCGCTACGGCGACCGCCAGTACCACGAGTGGCCAAAAATACGAGCCGAATGCATCCCTCCCGACACCGATCAAGGTGGGAGCAACCCCACCCGCGACTGCTGCCGCGGACCATTGCTTCCCCATGACGGACCCGAAGTCATCACCTGCGAACCAGTCATTCATGATGACCGGCCGCAGCGGAAGCGTGAACCCGAAGAAGATGCCGAAGAATGCAAAGTGCGCCACCATCACGACCTCGGGCGTTCCGATGATCGCAAGGATCATGGCACCGACCAGCCCAACAACGCTCCAGGTGAGAATCGTTGTCGCTGCTACATGATGTGCCAAGCGGGGCGCCAGATACCTCCCCGGAAATGTCAGAACTCCTGAAACACCGGCCAGAATCGCGATCAACGCCACGTCAAAGCCCTGCTCCTCGAACACAGCCACGCGGTGAAACAGCATGCTGTTCATCGATGCGAACAACAGCACGACGGCGAGGGTCTGAAAGCCGAGGCGTCGATCCTCGACGAATCGTCTCCATCTGACCGGTGGCGGTGGTTTGGGACGATGGGTGGAAGGCTTGTCCTTGGGAAGGAACACGATCGATACGATGAGACCAGCGACAAGGATCGCAGTCCCGTAGGCAAATGTGGTCTGCCTCCAACCGAATTGGTCGACGGCATACCCCGTCAGTGGAAGGAACACGGGGCCTGCAAGACCCCCGATGACCACCAAGAGTGCAATGGCGTGGTTGCGCTTGTTCGCTCCGACCCACAATCCGACGGCAACGAATGCAGGTTCATACAACGTCATCGCTTGTGCTGGCCCAAGCAAAAGCCAAAACGCAAGGACGACAATCCAACCGCTGTCGGTCAGTGAAACGGTCGCAAGCGCCAGGAAGGCAAGCACGGCACCGAGGATCATCAGACCCCGCACGGCATGATGGTCCGCCCATCGACCCACCCGTGGAGCGACCAGCCCAGCGATCACCACGGAACCACCGAACGCGAGGGACAGCAGGGAAATGGAGAACTCTCCTCCAGCTGCGTTCTCGGTGAGCAGCACCGACATCGCATACAGCTCGACGCCGAAGGCGATGAACACGAAGGCGGCGATGGCCACAACGGTGGCACGGGGATATCGGTCAGGCATCATGCGAGCCTAGGTCGGAAGTCAGAAGTCAGAAGTCAGATGACCGATGACCGATGACCGAAGTCAAGAGTTCAGCTGTTGACCTCCACGAAGTCAGGAGTCTTTCAGGTACGCGGCGATGACATCCGTGGTTGCTTGATAGCCGAGGACCGAGTTGCGTGGTTCGAACCCAATCTGCATGTTGATGCCGAGCATGGCATCGTTGGATTTGGCATTCTCGGTCTTGATCCGAACCGCTCCTGGCCAGCGTTCAACACCCCGAAGAATCGCTGTGGCCTTGATCCACTTGCCAAGGGCGTGCCCTCGGTGATCTCGGTGAACCATGGTCAGGGTTGTTTGCATCGTATCGGGATCCGAGAACCGGTACAGCAATTCGGTGAAGCCAACAAGCTCACCGGATTCGAGATGGCGTACGACAACGGTGATGAACTCCATCACGTTCTTCGCCTTGGCGATCCAGTCACGGACATCATCCGCCGATGTTGCGAATGGCTCCATGTCGAGGTCCTCCATCGGCATGTCCTCGTCAGCCATGACGTTCAGTTCGGCAATCGCGCCGTAGTGCTCTTCGGGGTAGTCGTCCTCCCAGATGAGGACCTCGTATCCCGGAGCGCGACCCCGTCCCTCGGAACGCCATCGCTCAAGCATGTCGATATCGAGAGCGTCAACATCAACAATGTTGATGTGCTCGCGAATTCCGATCTCGGCATGGACAGCTTCAGAGAACGCCACCCCAGCTGGCATCGACTCGAACGTGTCAACGGTCACCACGGTCCGCCCATGAGCGACCGCCATCTCGAGGGCTTTGGCAAGAAGAGCCTTGCCGACACCTGAGCGTCGATGCCCAGGATCCACGAGGAGCTGCAGCCATTGCAGATGGGCATTGGAGCCATCGGTGAAGTGGGCAGGAATGACCAGACCGATGACTGCCCCGTCTGAATCAGTCGCCACGAAATGCCACACCGTCATCGTTGGTCGATCTGCTCGCGATCGATAGTCCGCAACCGTCATGGGGCGATGATGTGGATTCAGTTCCTCCCACACCGTGTTGTACAGCGGCATCATCACCTCGGCGTCTTCATCGCTGGTCAGTGGAAAGATCTCGTGCAGGACGTGTTCGGTCATGGCGTACCTCGACGGGAAGGCGCCACACGATAGCGTGCCCATACTTGGGGTATGCACCAGATTTCGCTTGAAGCCATCGACAAGGCATATCCCGAGACCGTTGTCCTCGAAGGCGCTTCACTCTCGATTTTGGCTGGTCAAAGAATTGGGCTGATCGGCCAGAACGGGTCTGGCAAGTCAACGCTCCTTGGGATCATCGGTGGATCTGTGGAACCAGATGGGGGCGAAATCGTCCGAGCATCTGGCCTGCGGGTCGCATCCCTGGCCCAGGATCCGACCTTTCCGACCGGGTCCACCGTCGAAGATGCGGTGTCCTTCAGCCGCGAAGCCATCTCGCTCGCGGACAGGCTTGGCCTCAAGGAGCCAACGAAGCTCGTCGCCGAGTTGAGCGGCGGTCAACGCAAGCGTCTCGCCCTCGCCGTCGCCCTCGCCACCGACTGTGATCTGCTCATTCTTGATGAGCCGACCAACCATCTCGATGTTGACACGATCGATTGGCTTGAGGACTACATCGAGGGACTCACATCGACACTGCTCCTCATTACCCACGACCGATATCTGCTGGACCGAGTTGTTGACACCATCGTTGAGGTGTACGACCACAAGCTCTATCCACACCGTGGCACGTACGGGCAGTATCTCGAGGCGCGAGCGGCAAGGGAAGCCATCGAGAATGCGAATACGAAGCGGCTCAAACAGCGAATCAAGACCGAGCTTGCTTGGCTCAGAAAGAGCCCAAAAGCACGAACGTCGAAATCTCGCCAACGAACCACACGGGCGACCGAGATTGTGGACGCTGGCCTGCCACGACAGCGCCCGGAACTGGTCATGACGTTCCCCCCTCGACGAATCGGCTCAAAGGTCGTCAACCTCCACAACGTGGGCAAGACATACGGTGACCATGTTGTGCTGCAGGGAATCACCCATCTACTCCCTCCCGACGCACGGATCGGCATCGTCGGGCCGAATGGGGCAGGCAAGACCACATTGCTTGCCCTCATGGCGCAGAGGATTGAGCCGGATACCGGAAAGGTCGTGGTGGGTTCAACAATCGTGCCAGGTTGGTACGGACAGGACCCAACGCCGATTCCTCCCGAGACGAGGCTGATCGATGCAGTCCGGGATCACGCCGATGAGGTTCAGATCACGGACCGCAAGACAGCGACGGCAGCGAAGCTCCTTGAAATGTTCCAATTCACACACGAGCAGCAGCAGTCAACCGTTGGCGATCTTTCCGGCGGAGAGCGAAGACGGCTCGAACTTCTGTTCGTGTTGATGGGGACACCGAATCTCCTGCTCCTCGACGAACCGACCAACGATCTGGATCTCGATACGCTGCACGCCCTTGAGGATTACCTCGATGGATGGCAAGGAGCCATGGTCGTGGCAAGTCACGACCGCTACTTCCTTGACCGTGTCTGCCGCGACATCTTCTCGATCCAGCCAGACGGCAGCGTCCAGCACCATCCCGGCGGCTGGTCGGCATACTGGACCGATCGGCAGAATCTCAACGATGCGCCGACCGATCGAACGACCGCGACAAAAACCCGACCGAAGGCGCCGCGAACCAAGCTGACGTTCAACGATCAAAGGGAGTTGAAGCAGCTGACCGCACAGATCCCACGACTCGAGGCCGAGCGTTCAAGGCTTGAACACGATCTCGCCGGGGCAGGAACCGACATCGACGAGGTCAGCCGACTCGGCGCCGAGCTCGCCACCACCATCACCACCCTCGACGCCGCAGAAACCCGCTGGCTCGAGTTGACCGAACTCGCAGAGAAACTTTCCGATGACCGATGACCGATCTCAGAAGTCAGAAGTCCGGAATCCAATGACCGGCACCTCTCGGTCATCGGTCTTCGGTCGTCATGGCCTTGGCGGCGGTAGGGTTTCGTTCACACGGGAAGGCAGGTACACATGGATGATCCGATAGTTCCGATCGTGTCGCCGGACGACACAGTATTCGATCCCGAGGACATGGACCCTGACGCATCGCCAGCAACCGACTTTTGGCGATGGGCAAACGGTGGTTGGTTGGACCGCAACCCTGTACCTCCGGAGTATCCAATGTGGGGTGCATTCCTCGAACTCCATACCCGCAACGAAGAGATCGTTCACACACTGCTCAAACAGGCAGCGGACGCCGGCGCCGCCGTCGGCACGGTCGATCAGAAGATCGGTGATTTCTATGCGTCTGGTATGGACACCGATGCGATCGAAGCGACCGGGATCGAACCGATCCAACCATGGCTCGACCTCATCGAGGGAATCGACACGGTTGATGACCTCCGAACCGCGTTCACCGAGCTCAACAGGATCGGTGCATCCGTCGGCTGGAACTGGCACGTCGAACCGGATCGCTCCGACTCAACCCAGAACCTTCTCTACATCGCACAGGGCGGACTCGGCCTGCCAGACCGCGACTACTACTTTCGTGACGATGACCGCTCACAAGCGCTCGCCTCGGCGTATCGCGACCATGCGACAGCGATGTTCGAACTCCTCGGCTGGCCCTCTGAGGAAGCCAGCACTGCAGCCGAAACCATTTGGAAGATCGAATCGCGACTTGCTGAGGCTTCCAACACTGCTGTCCAACAGCGTGATGTCCAAGACACGACCAACAAACTGACCACAGCCGAGGTCGCCGACCTCACGCCGACTGTGATGCTCAACGATTGGCTGGAGGCAATCGGTGCAGGTCAGGAAGCGGCCGTCAACATCGACAATCTCCGGTTCTTCTCCGAGCTTGACACGATGTTCAACGAGGTCCCCATCGACGACTGGAAAACCTACTGCACATGGCACCTCCTGGTGTCGACAGCGAGTGGCCTTCCAAGCCGATTCGAGGACGAGGCCTTCAGCTTCTGGGGTGTCAAGGTTTCCGGTCAGAAAGAGCAGAAGCCGCGCTGGAAGCGTGTCGTATCAGCGGCCGGGGGCAGCATCGGTCATTTGGTGGCTCAACTCTATGTACGCGAGCACTTTCCACCGTCTGCCAAAGAACGGGTTGAGGATCTCGTTGAAAGGATCCTGGTTGAGATGCGCAAGAGCATCGAGACCGTCGATTGGATGGGTCCTGACACCAAGAAGCAGGCACTTGAGAAGCTTGAAGGATTCGGCTACAAGATCGGGTATCCGGACAAGTGGCGTGACTATTCATCCCTTTCCATCTCAAGGGACGCCTGGCTTGCCAACCGCCTGGCGGCCCGAGTGTTCGAGTTCGAGCGCAACATCAACACGCTTGGCAAACCCATCGATGAACACGAATGGTTGATGCCTCCCCACATCGTCAACGCCTATTACTGGCCCGAGCGAAACGAAATCGTGTTTCCCGCTGGCATCCTCCAACCACCCTTCTTCGTTGCCGAGGCTGACGATGCCGTGAATCTCGGTGGGATCGGTGCAGTGATCGGCCACGAGATCACACACGGCTTCGACGACAAGGGGTCGTTGTTCGATGCCACCGGCCATCTTCGCAATTGGTGGACCGACGATGACCGGGCCGAGTTCGAGGCGCGGGCCAAGGTCATCGCGGAGCAGTTCAGTGCCTATGAGATCGAGGACGGCTTGAACATCAATGGCGATCTCACCCTCGGTGAGAACATTGCCGATCTCGCTGGTCTCACCCTCGCGTTCGGCGCACTGCGCCAGATCCTCGACGAGAACGGCGCCGATCTCATCGGCGGGCTGACACCCGAGCAGCGGTTCTTCCTGTCCTATGCACGCATCTGGCGCATGAACGCAACACCGGAATACACACGCCTCATCGTCAACTCGGATCCCCATTCGCCAGCCGAGTTCCGGGTCCGAGGACCGCTGTCGAACATGACCGAGTTTGCCGATGCTTTCAACCTCCCCGATGACTCCCCCACGATGCGACCGGTGGATGAACGGGCCAAGGTTTGGTGAGTCTGACGTCAGACGTCAGAAAGAGAGCTGAAAGCTGTGAGCCAAAGTGCGTCGTTACTTCTTCGCCTGCTCGTAGTACGGGTTCTCGCCTTGGGCGTGGTCGGTCACGTCGACCACCTTTTCGATCTCAGGTACCAGGTTGACGATCGTGGACTCGATGCCCTGGGACAACGTAACACTCGCCATCCCGCATCCAACGCAACCGCCACCGAGGCGAACATACGCCGTTGACTCCTCGACAGCCACCAGCTCGGCACGACCTCCATGTGATGCGATTGAGGGGTTGATCGCTTCATTGATGACCTTGATGACGTTCTCGGCAACGGTTCCCGTCAGATCACCCTGCACCATGCCCGCCTTGATCGCGGGACTCGGTGTGTTCGGATTCTGGATTGCCAGGCCGGGCTTGAGAAGGTTCTGTGACTTCGCCAGTCGGGCCCCCTGAAGATTGGCGACGTCCGCCTCCGAAACGATCACCGGAAGTGAACCGTTGTCGTAGATCAGATCGGTATCGAGAGCCGAATCCACGCGCATGAATGCCGTACCGTACGTGAAAACGCCATCGCCGACCCCACTGATCGATATGACAAGACCCAGATCATCTCCATCATCCTCCCGCGCCCGGATATCGAGCAGCATCGGAAGAACGTCTTCGTCGATGGAAACAATCGGATCGGGTACCTTGGGCATCTCCCCATGGTACGCATCGGAAAGCTCATACCGTGACGAGTGCATCATGGCGTCATGGAAACCGTCGTCATCGTTGCCAGCTGCGAAAGCTACCGAACGGGTGATTTCATTGCTGCCGCCCGTGCACAGCGTCTTGCCGTTGTGGTTGCGACCGATGCGGACTCGCCCTTTGACACCCACGTCGACCAAGTCGTCGAGATAGATCTCGACGATGTGGCTGGCGGCGCGGCAGCGATCGCCACGGCTGTACCCGATGCTGTTGCCGTCGTTGCGATCGACGATCAGGGTGTCAGGGTCGCCGGTGCGGCAAACGCAGCACTCGGTCTCAAGAGCAACCCACCATCGAGTATCGACGCCACCCGTGACAAACTCGTCATGCGGGGTCTGCTCGCAGCGGCTGGAGTCTCGCAGCCGGGTTTCACATCCGTGCAACCGGGAGATCTGCGTCGATGTCTTGAAGAGGTGGGCTTACCGGCAGTCGTCAAGCCGACGACTCTTGCCGCATCACGCGGGGTGATCCGTATTGACGACATCGCGCGGGCCGATGAGATCGAGCGCCGCGTCCGAAACATCGCGTACCAGGGCGGGATTCCTCCGACCGAGTCCCTCATCGTTGAGCAGTACATCGCGGGTGACGAGATGGTTGTCGAGGGGATGATCGTCGATGGCTCACTTGAGGTGCTCGCTTTGATCGACAAACCGGTGCCACTGGTCGGACCGTTCTTCGAAGAGACGATGTTCGTTTCACCCTCACGCCAATCCGACGCGGTCCAGGAGGCGGTCATCCAGGTGGTCGCGGAAGCCGTTGAGGCGATCGGCATCGTCACCGGACCGATCCACGCCGAGATCAGAATCGATGAAACTGGAACACCGTTTGTCATTGAGGTTGCCGCCCGATCAATCGGCGGCCTCTGCGGGCGGGCGCTGACGTTTGGGCTCCTCGCTGAACCACTTGAAAGTGTTGTGATCCGCAGCGCAACGGGGCGAACAGCAATCGAGCAACCCACCAGGCCCGCAACCGGTGTGTTGATGCTGCCCATCCCGGGGGCGGGGCGCCTTACCGACATCGAGGGAGTCGACGCGGCCCTTGCTATCGAGGGCATCGACGCCGTCGACATCACGATTCCGATCGGGCGCTCGGTCACACCGCTCCCCGAGGGTGACCGCTATCTCGGGTTTGTGTTTGCAACCGGGTTGACACCCGATGACGTTCAGCACGCCCTCGCTCGCGCCGCGGCGGTCATCGAGCCCGTGATCGACGGAGAGTACGTCGAAAGCGACGGACAGTCAGAGGCAGGAAAGTTGGGCTAGAACCGGGGTCAGAAGTCAGAAGTCAGACGTCAGAGTCGGTTCAAACCCGTCCCCCCGGTCTTGCGGGGGGACGCGGAGCAACGCATGCACAGCAGGCGCTGCGTAGCAGGGGGGCGTCCCAGCCTGTCGCAATACCAGAGCCCCCCTGCCCCTCGCTACGCTCGGCGCGTCCCCCCGCAAGCGGGAGGACGGGAGAAGTCAGAGTCGGTTCTAAACCCGTCCCCCCGGTCTTGCGGGGGGACGCGGAGCAACGCATGCACAGCAGGCGCTGCGTAGCAGGGGGGCGTCCCAGCCTGTCGCAATACCAGAGCCCCCCTGCCCCTCGCTACGCTCGGCGCGTCCCCCCGCAAGCGGGAGGACGGGAGAAGTCAGAGTCGGTTCTAAACCCGTCCCCCCGGTCTTCCGGGGGGACGCGGAGCAACGCATGCACAGCAGGGGTTGCATAGCAGGGGGCGTCCCAGCCTGTCGCAATACCAGAGCCCCCCTGCCCCTCGCTACGCTGTACTACCCAAACCGTCCGCCTGAAGGGGGGACGGGGGTTGGGGCCTCTCGAACAGGATCTGATAGCCGTCGATGCGCCCCGTTCGGAACCCCGCCTCGCAATACTCGAGGTAGTAGCGCCAGATGCGGTGGAAGGCCTCATCGAACACCGGGTCTTGTGCCACAATGTCGGGCCACGCTGCCTCAAAACGTCTCGCCCATTCGTTGAGGGTCGCGGCATAGTCGTGACCGTGGCTCGCGGCCGACACCCACGACAGACCGGCCGCAGACGAAAGCTCCTTGAGCACCGAAAGCGACGGCAGTGCACCACCCGGAAAAATATAGGTTTTGATGAAATCTCGATACTTGAGCAGTGACTCGTAGAACCGTTCGTCGATTGTGATCACCTGCATCGCTGCCTTCCCTCCCGGAGGAAGGGCACGCGAAATCGCATGGAACAGCGGTGGCCAATTCGTCTCATCCACCGATTCGATCATCTCGATCGACACGACCTTGTCGTACATGGCCTGTTCGTGTCGGAAGTCCTGCAGCTTGATCTCCGTGCGATCGTCGAGTCCCGCTGCAGCAAGCCGTGCACGGGCATACCTGGCGTGTTCGGTTGACAGGGTCAGCCCGGTCACGTGCACGCCGTATCGGCTCGCGGCATGCTCGGCGAAGCCGCCCCATCCGCACCCGATTTCGAGGACGCGGTCGCCCTCGGTCAGCTCGAGTAGCTGGCACAAGCGGTCGTATTTGCGTTCCTGGGCAGTCTCGAGGGAATCGTCAGGAGATTCGTACAACGCGGATGAATACGTCATTGACGGGTCGAGCCACATCGCATAGAACTCGTTGCCGAGGTTGTAGTGGTCGGCCATTTCGTGGATTGCATCGCTTCGTAACTGCTGCGGGCGCTTGTCCCAGATGTCGCGCAGGCGGTGCACCCACGCCCGGGACAGCAGAGCGTCGGACCGGGCGTCAAGATTGGCCGCTCCGACCTCGAGAAGTGTCGCCAGATCATCCGTTGTCCAGAAGCCATCGAAATAGGACTCCGCAAGACCGACCGAACCTTTCTTGATGAGCGATCTCAACATGCCCATCTCGTCGGCCACCGATATCGATGCCTGCGGCCCTTCACCGAATCCGACGAACTTGTCCGTGGTTGAGTCGGACCACCTGACGGTCAAGGTCCCGATGGTTAATCGATTGAAGATGCGGCGAAGGACGTTTCTCGCCACCGACTGCGTCGTGTTTCCCACGGTGCAACCTCCCCTGTGCACGGGTACCGCTCCATCCGAAGATACTTGTTTGCCTGAAGACCGAGTACCGATTACCGATTACCGACTTCCGACTTCCGACTTCCGACTGATGATCGCCGAAGTCCAACATCCCGCGTTGCCTCTTCTTTCCGGTCGGTCATCGGTCGTCGGACTTCGGACCTAGGCTCAATGCATGCGTGACTCGACCGTCAAGTGGCTTTCTCGACTCCATTCCGGCATCTATCGGTTCACCGGTGGCCGTATCGGAACCCGGCTGGTCGACAACGACATGTTGCTGCTCACGACAACCGGGAGGACAACCGGGTCCCCGCACACCGTTCCACTCCTCTATTTGATGGATGGCTCCGATGTCATCGTGATCGCCTCATACGGCGGGCGACCAAGCGATCCGGACTGGTATCGGAACCTCCTCGTCGACACGACTGGAGAAGTACGCATCGGTGCGGTCTCTCACACCGTCCATGCGACCACCATGGACGACAACGAGCGAGACGAGTGGTGGCCTCGCATCGTGCATGCGTATTCGGAATATGAGACGTATCAGGCACGAACCGATCGTCAGATTCCGGTCGTCAGACTCGCCGCGACCGGCTGAGAACACGAACGGGGGTGACCGGAATGGCCACCCCCGTAATGAGTTCCCGTCTCTGTCCTTGCTGTGTCCTCGACCTCAGCCGTCTGACAACGCACTCTCGTCAGGCCGTGCGATCAGTGACAACACACCGCCTATGGCTGCCAACGCGCCGCCGACGATCAACAGCGTCCAACCGAGGGTGATCGACACCGTCGGGGCTGCGGGCAATCCAAATGCCTGTGCGGCTTGCGCATAGGCACCCTCGATCGCATCCGCATCGTCCATGGCCGACAGTGTGGCTACGCCACCGATCACCATCACGACGACACCGAGAACCGTCAGGATCAGACCATTCATCCGTGACAGAGCATCCCTGACAACCGGGATGAAACAAATCCCCACGATTGCCACGAGTGCAATCACCAAGATGATCGATGCCCATGCTTTGTCATTCCAAATGCCGGTCCACACCGTTGGAAACTCAGCTGGTACTGCTCCATTGGTCTGGGCGCTGACTCCAGCCATGAAATCGGGAATATCTTCAGCCGCGGAGCTCAGCGATTTCATGAACAAACCCACGGCGGTCACGACGACCCCGATAAGCGCAACAATTCTCCCGTAATGCACACTCTTCCTTCCATTGCGTCCTTGCAGCGTAGGGATGTGCACCCAAAGGTTCAATTCCCACGCAACTCACACGCCGTCAGAGATGCGGGCTGAAAGCAGAAGGCTGAAAGCTGAAAGCTCTCTTGCCGTTTGTGGACTGATCGAGGGAGTGGGTATTGTCGATAGAACCACATTCGGATCACCAAGAGAGGACCTTCATGACATCCAAGAGATGGCGACTGTTCGCAGTCGTACTCGTCGTCTTCGCGATGGTCGCTGCTGCATGTAGCAGCGACGACGCAGCAGACGACACAACAACGACAACGGCAGGCGAGGCACCCGCAGAGGTGCTCAAGGTTGCATTTGTGTACATCGGCCCCGTTTCTGACAAGGGCTGGTCGTGGTCACATGATCAAGGTGCCAAGGCACTCAAGGCTGCCCTTGGTGATGCGGTCGAGATCACGACACTTGAAAACATTCCAGAAGGTGCTGATTCCGAGCGCGTCTTCAATGACCTTGCTGAGGAGGGCAACAAGCTGATCTTCGGGACGTCGTTCGGATACATGGATCCAATGCTTGCCGCCGCGGAAAGCCACCCCGACACCGTCTTCATGCATGCAACCGGCTACAAGCAGTCTGACAACATGGGGAACTACTTCGGTGCCGCTGAAGAAGGCCGGTATCTCTCCGGCATGGCAGCAGGTGCCGCAACCGTCACGAACAAGATCGGTTATGTCGCTGCGTTCCCCATCCCTGAGGTTCTCCGGGGAATCAACGCGTTCACACTCGGTGTACGGGAAGTGAATCCTGATGCTGAGGTGCAGGTTGTTTGGACATCAACGTGGTTTGATCCACCAAAGGAGAAAACGGCAGCTGAATCGCTTCTCGATGCTGGAGCAGACGTCATTGCAATGCATCAGGACTCGGCAGCACCCGGCCAGGCCGCAGAGGCTGCGGGCGCCAAATGGGTTGGATACAACACGGACATGACCGAATTTGCGCCCACCGCGTGGCTGACCGCTGCAATCTGGGATTGGGGTCCGTTCTACATCAAGACGGCGCAGCAGGTCATCGATGGAACGTGGGTGACGGAGGCCTACTACGGAAACATGGCTGACGGAATGGTTGCACTTGCACCATTCGGCGAGTCTGTCGATGGGGCAACGCGGACGCTGATTGGAGAGAGAGAGGCCGAGATCATCGATGGAACTTTCTCTGTGCTTCCCGATCCGATCGTCGACCAGGACGGCGCCGAACGACCGCTCGGAAACATCTTTGAGATGGACTACTTCGTCGAGGGAGTCGTTGGAAGCCCAACCGGTTGATTGGGACCGAATGAAGGGTGCGTCCGGCCAACCCGCCGGACGCACCCACATCCACTGGCGCCACGCCACCTCCAGCTTGGAACGACGTGACAACTGACGCCCCAACTGACGCAGAAACGGACCTTGCCGTCGAACTCAGAAACGTCGACAAGGCGTTTTACGGCGTCAAGGCAAACGACAATGTCAACTTCCGCCTCGCCCGCGGCGAGGTGCACGCTCTCCTTGGTGAGAACGGTGCCGGCAAGTCGACCCTCTGTTCCATCCTTGCTGGGCTGTATCGACCCGACGCAGGCGAGATGTTCCTCAATGGCGCACCGACCGTGTTCAAGAGCCCCAAAGATGCGCTCGCTTCGGGTGTGGGAATGATCTACCAGCACTTCCGCCTGGTGCCAAACCTGACCGTTGCGGAGAATTTCGCCCTTGGCCATCCCAGTACCGGAATTCGTCTGGATCAGAAGAAACTTCAGGAGGAGGCGGCAGAACTCGGGGACAGATATGGGCTCCCGATCGACCCGTCGGCACGAATCTGGCAGCTGTCCGTCGGCGAACAACAACGTGTCGAGATCCTCAAACTGCTCTACCGCAACGTGGATGTACTCATCCTCGATGAGCCGACCGCTGTGCTCACCCCCCAAGAGAGCAAGCAGCTGTTCAAGACCATGCGGCAGATGGCAGACGAGGGTCGGTCTGTGATCTTTGTGTCGCACAAGCTCCGAGAGGTCAAGGAGGTCTCAGATTCGGTGACCGTGCTTCGCCACGGACGCAACGTCGGAGGAGTCGCGACGGCCGACGCCGAAGCCGAAGACCTTGCTCGCATGATGGTCGGCCGTGACCTGGTTCTTCCGGCCCGAACCGACACTACGCAACCCGGTTCCGTCGTTTTGGCGGTTACCGATCTTCGGGTCGAAGGTGACCGCGGCCTTGAGGTGGTCAGCGGCGTTTCGTTCGAAGTAAGGGCAGGCGAGATCGTCGGGATAGCCGGTGTCTCTGGAAACGGGCAGCGGGAACTCGCCCTCGGACTCAACGGTCTGAGGACCCCAACCGCTGGACGCGTTTTCATCACCAATTTCGATGTCACCAAAGCCAGCGTGCTCGCCCACATTTATGCGGGCATGTCATATGTTCCACAGAATCGCCTCGGGGTGGGTCTTGCCCCGGGTCTGACCACCGAAGAGAACCTTGCTCTCAAGGCATTTCGGCAACCACCCTATTCGCGAGGTCGCCGACTTGTCCCGAGCGCGTTCCGAAGCGAAGGTGCACGCCAGATCGAGCAGTACGATGTTCGCGGCGTACGACCCGGTCTCCCCATCAGGCTCCTGTCTGGCGGAAACCTCCAAAAAGCGCTCATCGCCAGAGAGATCGAGATGGGGCCGAAAGTCCTCATTCTCCACTCCCCGACTCGTGGGCTCGATGTTGGTGCAACACAGACGGTTCGGCAACTGGCACTTGCTGAGCGTGCGCGCGGCGTCGGTGTCCTGCTGATCTCGGAGGACCTCGACGAACTCCTGGCCCTGTCGGACCGGCTCCTTGTGATGTATGAGGGCGAAATCGTCGGTCAGATGAACACCGAAGATGCAACTGCCGAACGACTCGGACTGCTCATGGCTGGCAAGCGACAGGGTGAGCAAACATGACACGTCATGTCGTCGTTGAACCACGAGGACTTGCCTCGGTGAAGCTGAGGATCCTCGTACCGGTGCTATCCGTTCTCGCAGCGTTGGTCGTCGGAGGCCTCTTCCTCGCAATCACTGGCGAGAACCCACTCGACGTATATCGAAAGATGGCCGACGTTGCGTTTGGGTCTGCCAATGGCGTGAGCAATACCCTCATCTCGGCAACACCTCTGATCCTCACCGGGGTTGCAGCTGCGCTTGCGTTCAAAATGCTTGTGTGGAACATCGGCGGGGAAGGGCAACTCATCATGGGGGCGGTGTTCGCCTCCGGTATCGCGATCTGGCTCGGGCCTGCTGCCCCATCGTGGATCGCGATACCCGCAGTCATCGTCGCGGGCGGAGTTGGTGGCGCCGTTTGGGCATCGGTCGCTGCCATTCCGAGGGTCTACCTCAAAACGAACGAGATCATCACGACCCTCATGTTGAACTTCATTGCGCTCAGCTTCATGAACTTTCTCGTTTTCGGTTCGTCGAGTCCATGGCGCGATTCAGCAGTCAGCACGTTTCCAACCGGTCAGCCGATCCCTACCAACGCCAGGCTCCCCACGTTCTTCCAGAGGTTGGATATCAGCATCTTCATCGCCTTCGGCCTTGCGATCGCAGCATGGTGGCTTGTTGGCAAGACACGATGGGGGTTTGCTGTGCAAGTTGTCGGTGATTCACCCGAGACAGCTAAATACGCAGGAATCAGCGTTCCCAACAAGATTCTGGTCGTCTTCCTGCTTTCGGGTGCTGCCGCAGGGTTCGCAGGAGCCCTCTACGTTGCGGGCCCAATTGGTGCCCTCGAGCCACGGTCCCTCGACCTCGGACTCGGGTTCACCGGAATCATCGTTGCAGCGTTGGCGGGATTACACCTCTTGGCGGTCATCCCAATTGCCATCCTGATGGGTGCTCTGAACAACTCCGGGCCAGCCCTTCAGTCGATTGGTGTGCCCACCTCCACCATCACGATGCTGCAAGGTGCGATCCTCATCTTTGCAGTCGGCGGGGAGTTCTTCATCAGGCACCGGATCAGGTTGCCACGCAAGGAATCCACTCCCCAAGAGATACCTGACGGGGTTGAGGTGGCATGAACGACACGCAACTGATCCTCACGATGTTCGCTGCGGTCGGGCTTGGAACACCGCTGATCTTTGCCACAGTCGGAGAGATCATCACCGAACGAGCGGGGATTCTGAATCTCGGCGTACAAGGGATGATGCTCATCGGTGCTGTTACGGGATTCTGGGGAACATTCCAAACCGGGAATCTCGTATTCGGGGTCGTCATTGCAATGGTGTGCGGAGCAGCCCTTTCGGCCGTACACGCTTTCACGTCGATCACGTTGCGCGTCAACCAGATCGTCTCAGGACTCGCCCTTGCCCTGTTCGGATCCGGCCTCGCAAGCTTCCTCGGAAGGGCAGGGTCGGAGCCGTTGGTCGGCCACCCGTCACGTGCGCAGTTCGAGCCGATCTTCACCGGCGGGATTGCAGACATCCCGATTGTTGGCCCACTCCTGTTCGGACATGATCCTCTGGTGTATCTGTCGTGGCTCGTCGCAGGGGCTGCGAGCTACTACTTGTTCAGAACCAGGATGGGGCTTTCACTTCGTGCTGTTGGGGAGGATCCAGCATCCGCTGAGGCCGCCGGTGTCCATGTGTCGAAAGTGAGGTATGTGCACGTGCTGATCGGTGGTGCTCTCGCAGGACTCGGTGGCGCCTACTTCTCGCTGGCCCTGACACCGACGTGGCAGGACGATCCGATCGGTGCTGCCGGATGGATCGCGATCGCACTTGTCATCCTTGCGAGCTGGCGACCCTGGCGAGCAGTATTCGCCGCGTACCTTTTCGGGGCCGCTGAACGGGTCCAGTTCACACTCCAGACACTCGGCGAACCGTGGAGTGACATCCCTTCCACGCTCTTGGCGATGCTGCCGTTCATTCTTGCCATCATCGCGATGATCGTGCTCACGAGTGGTAAACGGGCTCGTTTGTTGGGAGCTCCCTCGGCGTTGGGAGTCCCCTACTTCAGGGAACAACGCTGAACGACGACCGGATTCAGAAGTCAGAAGTCAGAAGTCAGAAGTCAGAAGTCAGAAGTCAGAAGTCAGAAGTCAGAAGTCAGAAGTCAGAAGTCAGAAGTCAGAAGTCAGAAGTCAGACGTCAGAGGACCGATGACCGATGACCGATGACCGATGACCGAATTTAGGAGTCATGGAATCCGGCATACCTGGGTTTCCAAGGAACCCGGCTTGTCGGGTTCATATGGCCTCGGCAACCAGGAAGCCTGACTGGTCGAAGCGGAGGACCCAGAGACGGCCGTGGGCCGGCGTGTTCGGCGGGTCAAGGTGGAAAACGGCATGATGTGCAAGCTCGTGGGCGAGCGTCATCGCCGTGGTCGATCGACTGAGACGAATCGCCCCGTTCACCGGCAGGGCACCCCAGCCGTTGGCCTCGTTCGATGTCACCTTCGATTCTCCGAGAAGCGCCACCCACGAAGACCGTGGCCGCTCACAGGCACCGGTGTATGGCGAACGCCTGGCGTGAAACTTGAAGGCTGGCATTGGGATCCCGAAATCGGTGCACACCGAGGCGGCGATCGTCCGGACACCACCCGCATCGAGCGCAACACGATCGAGCGAGAGAAGGAAACCCGGATCCTTCGAGAATTGGGCTACGCGCGCGGCGTGTCGTCGCTTGGGTCCCGGGTCGATCGACGTCGAAGCAACACGCTGACGAGTTGTGTCTGATTGATACATGACGTGACCGTATCGCACAACTGTGACAAAACCGTGTTGCGTTGCTCTACGACGCTACCTGTGCAATGCCGTGTTCGAGGGCCGTCCGGATTCCATCTGTATCGAGACCGTGGACGGCACGCAACTCTCGGGGAGTTCCATAGTGGGAAAGCTCCGGATCGGTCACTCCGATCGCCTTGATCCGCATGGGACGATCAGAGAGAGCGGCCGCAACCTGCGCCACCGAGGTGCCAACGAGATAGGGCTCGACAACAACGATTTCGGAACCCACGACCTCTGCCCGGAGACCGTCAGCGTCGATGGGTCGTGGCACGTTCGTGTAGAGCACAGTCGCGTCGGTCCTCTCAACGGCCTCGAGGACCGCGTCGGAGATGGGGCCAACAGCGAGCACCGTCGGACCGTGGTCCGATCCGCGCCGCAGGATCGATATCGCCCCGGGCCGAACGTCAACCGAAGCCGCGTTTTGGTCACCGGACAGGCGGATGTAGTGGGACGTCGACGATTCGTGGGCCAAACGGAGCGCTTGTTCAGCTTCGTCAGAGGTTCCTGGGACATGGATCGTCCAACCAGGGAGGGTGCTCATCACGGCCACATCCTCAGGAGCCTGATGGGTTCGTCCCTCGGTCGATGCGTCCCAGCTTCCTCCGATGGAAACGAGTGTGGCATGAACCCCTTGATGCGTGAGGCTCAGCTTGATTTGTTCGAACGGCCGCTCGACGAGGAATGGGGTGTAGCTCATCACGATCGGTCGGAATCCTTCGAGGGCCAGCCCTCCCGCAACTCCGATCATTGCCTGCTCGCGGATGCCGACGTCGATGATTCGGTTCCGAACGGTCTTTGGTGCATCGGTGAACGATGATGCTCCGATCGCCGCGAGCACGACCACCGCCTTCTTGTCCCTCAACAACAGATCGGTGGCAACGCTGCTAAATCGGTCTCGCATCGTCTCGCTCATGGCTTCCTCCCAACCTCTGCGACCACCGCGAGCGGAACGTCAACGTGGGTGGCGGTGAGGGCTCCTTCGATTGCATCGTGGTTCCGGCCATCGACGACTCGGGTTGTCCAACCCTCAACGGCAAATCGACTCGCGATACCACCTGGCCAGCCGAGGGTCGAAGACTGGTTGTCGATCACGACTGTTGTCAATCGACCAATGCCAAGGCGACCGGCTACCGCGATTGCCTCGTGACTTGATCCCTCGTCGAGTTCACCATCCCCCATCAACACAAACACACGTCCGGCAGAGCACGAAAGGCCGAGCGCTATCGCCGACCCAATGCCGAGGGCGAGCCCCTGTCCGAGGGAGCCAGATGAGATCTCAACCCCGGGAATCCTCCGGCGATCCGGATGATGACCGAGCGGAGATTCTGCCGTTGAGAAACCTGCCAACACGGCTGGATCGATGAACCCCTTCGTTGCAAGGACCGCGTAGTAGGCCATCGGCCCGTGCCCCTTGGACAGAAAAAACCGGTCCCGATCCGGGTCGTCCAGGCGATCGGGATCGACTCGGAGTACGCGGTCGTAGAGGGTCCAAAGAACATCAAGCGTTGACGTCGACGCCTCTGAGTGCTTCTCATCTCCCGTCATCACGGACATGAGAGCGCGCAGGTCGCCATAGCCGAGTTCCGGGTCCTGGTTCGGGTTGCTGAGCTGTGTGTGCGTGACATGATCCCACCGTACAACTTCAAGTATGCTTGAAGTCAAGTATTTTTGTTGGAGAAAATGTGGAAGACCAACTGACCATCGGAGAAGTCAGTAGACGGACGGGTGTCGCAGCTTCAGCGCTTCGGTTCTATGAGGAGATGGGCCTCATCGACAGCCACCGAACGGTGGGAAACCAGCGCCGCTACGATCGATCTTCGATACGGCTGATATCAGTGATAAAGGCAGCGCAAGAGGTTGGCTTGTCGCTTCAGCAGGTCGCCGACGCTCTGTCGGTACTTCCTCATCACCGCACGCCGACCAAGCGCGACTGGTCGAGATTGACGACACGGTGGCGGTCCGATCTCGACAAGCGAATCGATGAGTTGGTTGCACTGCGCGACGATTTGACCAACTGCATCGGCTGTGGGTGTCTGTCACTCCGGTCGTGTGCATTGTTCAACTCGGGCGACCGTGCAGCAGCAAAGGGATCTGGAGCTCGGTACCTCGTTGGTGATGAGCGACCGCAGACACCGTGAGCGTGTCAGACTTCTGAGTCCACGTGAAAGGGACGGTGGTGGAGATACGCAGAGGGTTCTGGTACGGCTTCTTTGCGTATGTGGTATGGGGCCTTACGCCACTGTATTGGAACATGTTCGACGACATCGACTCGATGGTGCTTCTCGGCCATCGGATCGTTTGGAGTGTTCCTCTCCTCATCGCAGTGATTGCCGTGCAGCGTCGATTTGCCGAATTCCGTGAGGCATTCCGATCGCTGCGGGTCGTTGCAATCACTGCGATCGCCGCCGCGCTGCTGTCCATCAACTGGGGTGTGTGGCTCTGGTCCGTAACCAACGCACACCTCGTCGAGGCTTCCCTCGGGTACTTCATCACCCCCTTGGTGTCGATCGGCCTTGGCGTCATCGTCCTCCGAGAGTCGCTGACGCGATTGCAGTGGATCTCCATCACCATCGCAACCATCGGAGTCGTTGGCCTCGGGATCACCATCGGGAAGCCACCGTGGATCGCCCTCCTCCTCGCAGGCTCCTTCGGAACGTATGGGCTCGTAAAGAAGCGAGAGGAGGTTGCGGCTCCGCTCATCTCCCTTGGAGGCGAACTCGCGATCATGGGGATTCCGGGATTCGTCCTCATGGTCTTCGTCGTTGATCCGGCTGGCGGAGGATTCGGCACGAGCTCCGGACTCACGCTGTTCTTCTTGGGATCATCGATCGTCACCGTGGTACCTCTCTTGATGTTCGGGGCGGCCGCCAAGCGCATTCCCCTCACCATGTTGGGGCTCCTCCAATACATTGCGCCCACGCTTCAGCTACTACTTGGGGTCTGGGTATACGGTGAGGATCTGCCACCGGAGCGGCTTGTGTGGTTCGTCGTCGTTTGGATCGCGCTTGTCGTGTACACCTACGACAGCATCGCGACGGTGCGGCGCGGACGGATCCAAGCGGTCGTCAGCCCGATCTAACGATCGGACGCTGGCCCCCCGTGTTTCCGAGGGGGACGAGGTTGCTATGCAGCGGCCGTGTCTGACTTTCTACCCTTGCGGATGCCGGCAACGGTTGCTTCCTGAATGGTCGCCAGCTGCTCTTGGCCAACACGGCCCTCAAGCTTGGACGCGAGATATGCCCGAATCTCCTCATCGCTCATGGCTTCGAGACGCTTCTTGGCCATGAACGAGGCAACGGCCCCCGCGACAGCGCCAACAACCAGCATGAACATCAACATCTTGAACAGCTTCTTCATGGTTTCTCCAATGGTCGTGCGGTTGGCGGCGGTTCCGCCATCGATCAGCTGGCCGACAGCCAACTGATGAACTCTGAAAGTGTACGAAGGCTGTCGGGATCATCGACGGTCTCAGCGAATCGCAACGCCGCGGCGTCAAGGTCTGCGCGGGACCAGGGGCCAAAGGATGCCCCTGGCTCACCCTTGGCGAGAAATGCAACGAGCTCCTCGACGGTGAAGCGACCTGCGGTTACCTCGCGCCCTACGACAAGGCCGGCGAGTCTCTTACCGCTCGCGCCGATTGCCATCAACCGTGCAACGTCATCGAGATCTCGCACCCCTCCGGCTGCAATCACGGGTTCGTCCACAAGCCTCACTGCCATCTCAAGTACATCGAAGTACGGTGGTTCTTGGAGGGCATCGCGGCCAACCTCGGTGATCATGAACCCGGCAGCACCACCGCTCGACATGTTGATGAGGGCTTCTTCGAGATACTCACCCGTTTCCTCGGTCCATCCACGGATGAGGATCTCGGTATCTGGCTTGACGTCAAGCGACACCACGATGCGATGCGGATGCTTTCGATTCAGTTCCCAGAACGCCACCTGATCAATGATCGCAAGGGTTCCGATCACGACCCGCCACGCACCCATGCCGAGGAGACGCTGAACCTCCCGTTCGGATCTGATGCCCCCACCGACTTGGACCGGTACATCCACAGCTTTGATGATGTCTGCAATCAAGTCTCGGTTCTTGTAGTCACCGTGGGCCGCTGCGTTGAGATCCGTGATGTGGAGCCGATCCGCCCCCTTGGATACCCAGCCCTTGGCACGATTGACCGGATCGTCGTCGAGGGGGATGACCTCGGCAATGTCACCATGCGGAAGCCGAACGGCCATGCCATCGAGAATGTTGACGCGTGCGTAGAGATCCATGTCTGGAGCTTACTGCCTGTGCACACGAGCGTTTCGCCGGGCAGTCAGACGTCAGACGTCAAGTGACCGATGACCGATGACCGATGACCGATGACCCAAGACCGAAGACCGAAGTCAAGGGTTCAGTCGCTGGACTCCAAGGAACCCGCTTCGGGTTCCCGAAGTCAGAAGCTGTGAGGTGAAAGCAGCCGCTTGCGGCTCAGCGGTATCTCCACACGATGCGTCCCATCGACGGGTCGTAGGCCGACACATCCACTTCGACGGCGTCGCCGGGAATGATGCGGATCATGCGACCTTTTCGCATCTTCCCTGAGGCGCGGGCGGTGACTTCATGGCCCGTTTCGAGCTTGACGCGGAAGGTCGCGTTGGGAAGCGTCTCCACCACAACACCTTTCGCCCTGAAGTAGTCGTCCTTGCCTGCGATGAGGTTCTCCAATCGTTCGGTCGGCTCACACACGATGAGTGCGCATGAACCCGTGACCGTATCTGCACGCAAGAGTACCGCTTCGAAACGGCTTCTGGCACCCTCCCATCCCGCAGTCCGACATGATCGTTACCGATGCTTCAACAGCGACGAACGACCGGTACCGTGAGGCAGATGCACAGCCGGTTCATGAACCTCTCCAAGCTGAGTCCCCGAGTGCGCATCACCAACACGACTGTCGGGCTCTTCACACACACCGACTACCCCCTTGCCCATTCGCTCGATCATCTCGGGGATCCCGGGCTCTTCGGACCTGGATCCTCGACATGGAGAGTCATTGGGGATGTGAGCGCGATGATCGGTGGCATTCGGGCGCTCCTCATCCAATCGGCCCATCCCGAAGTGGTGGCCGGAGTCGCCGACCACTCTGATTATCGACAAGATCCACTGGGCCGCCTTTCCCGAACGACGGCATATGTGACCGCGACGGCCTACGGTGCAATGCCAGAAGTCGAAGAAGCACTGACCGTTGTCCGTCTGGCCCATCGCCCGGTCGAGGGCGTTTCCGAACGCGGGATCTCGTATTCGGCTGGTAACACTGACCACGCATCGTGGGTCCACAACGTTCTTGTGGACTCTTTCCTTACGGCCTACCAGGTCTTTTCCCGATCACCCATCAACGATGAGGCTGCCGACCGTTTCGTGTCCGAACAAACCCGACTCGGTCGCAAACTCAGCGCAACGGACACACCCACGACGCGCGCCGCCCTCTCGTCGTGGATCATCGAACATGACGCGATAGGGCCATCAGATGCGATGCATGACACCGTCTCGTTCCTGTCGAATCCCCCTCTTCCGACGGCTGCACTCCTCGGGTACCGCAGGCTGTTTGCAGCCGCCGTTGCGACAATCCCAGGTTCCATCGTCAGGATCCTTGGGGTATCGCCGGGTCCGGGAGCCCTACCAATGGGACGAAAGGCGGCTTCGCTCCTCCGCTGGTCGCTTGGTGCATCACCATCTTGGCTGCTCGCCCTTGATCGGATGAACACCGCAGCGCCCCCAGATGTGATCTTCCGACGTCCGCCACCGATTGAAGGTGGCGATCAGGTGTTCGCACGCTGGAGAATGCGGCAAACCAGCGGTCAGTCCACTTAGCCTGGCGTCCCCCAGAGAGCTTCCCTCAGCTTGACCCTGCCACCCGTTTGCAAGGCAGCACCGCGATAGATGCGTGCCGACACACGGACCACGAGCCACAAGAACACAAGGATGAGAGCGATCGAGAGTGCAACCTCCCACCATGCCGCATCGCCCTGGGCAATCCGTACGGGCATGACGATTGGCGCCCACAGCGGAACAAACGACGCAACACGCGTCCATACGTTGACCTCACCCACTGACAGGGACACGACGAGGTATGCGGGCATCAGCAACATGACAGGCACAAACGCGACACTTTGGAGGTCTTCGAGTCTGGACACCGTCGCACCCGTTGCCGCATAAATGAAGCTGAACATGAGGTACCCGAGCACGAACCAAAAAACGAGCGACACGATCCCAGCAATCCCTATCGCCGAGAGGTCAATTCCCTCAAGAGCGTCGTTCCCTATATAGAACAGGGCACCGGCAGCAGAGGCGACGATCACCCCAACTTGCAGGAGACCGAGTGTTCCGATTCCGAGCACCTTGCCAACGAGAAGCGAGGTGGAATCAATTCTCGAAAGCAGAACCTCTATGACACGGTTCTGCTTCTCCTCAACAACCCCATATGCCACAAACTGTCCGAACACCATGATCGCGACAAAGAGCAGGATCGCACCCATGAAGGCGACAATCGCCCGGACCTCGTCTGCGTCGCCCGAATCGTCGGTCTCCACGTAACTGAGGGTGATCGGTTGAACAATCGCGGAGATCTCACTCTCTGAAAGGCCAAGCTCCTGCCCTGCGACACGTCTTCCTGCAACATTGACGGCCGTTGAAAGGATGACGGTCTCGTCAAGGGAGGCACCCGAGGATGTGACCACCGTCGAGCTATCCACGAGCAACACGTCCACATCCCCGTCTTCAAGGGCGGTGTCCGCTGCCTGTGTGGACGGGTATGTCGTGATCGTGACCTGCTGTTCGACGGTTTCAGCAACGGTCTCAATGTCCCCTTCAAGGCCGGGGATGACATCTCCTGCCAAACCGATGTGGATGGGCCGGGAGGAAGGATTGATGAACGACAGGGCGATGATCCCGCCACCAACGAGAAGCGCCATTGCAACGAGCATGACTCGGAATACGGTGGATCGCGACCGTTCGACGATCTCGCGCTTGGCAACGATTGTGATCTGGTCGATTCGTCTCATTCGGACACCGCATCCCGGAACAGATCCTGGAGACCGGGCGCCCGGTACGAAAACCGCGTGATGTTGCCCTCCGCCCTGGCTGCGGACAGCAGCCGATCAACGGAAATCGAAGCATCAACGATGTCATGGCTGTCACCGCCGCTCACCACCGTGGAAACGCCCTCGATCGACGGGGTCCATGGTGTCCCGTCGATTCGGATTTCCAGTCTTCGATATGACGCCTGCTCGCGGAGATCGTCAAGCGATCCTGACGCAACAACTGATCCGCCCTCGATGATCGCAACGTCTTGACAGACATCCTCGACAAGGTCCAGCTGGTGGCTTGAGAACAGGATGGCAGCACCCCGATCGGCAAAGTCGTGAAGCACCTTTGACAGTGATGCGACGCCGATGGGATCGAGTCCTGCGAAAGGTTCATCGAGAACAAGCACCTCTGGATCGTGCAGAATCGCCGTAGCGAGCTGGACACGCTGTTGGTTTCCGTGTGAGAGTTCTTGAAGCTTCGCGTCGCGGCGTTCCGAAAGACCGAGCTCATCAAGCCAATGGTCTGCAGCGTCGGATGCATCATCTTTGGCCATGCCGGAGAGCTTTCCGAAGTAGACAAGCTGCTCGTGCACCTTCATGCGCAGATACAGGCCGCGTTCTTCTGGCATGTACCCGAACCGCAGCCGAGCCGAGTCGGTGACGGGAGATCCATCGATCGTGATTGACCCTGCGTCTGGTTCAACAAGCCCGAAGACGCACCGCATGGTGGTTGTCTTGCCAGCGCCATTGCGACCGAGAAACCCGAGAATGCGCCCTGGTCGCACATCAAACGATGTGTCCTTGAGCGCGACGACATCCCCGTAACGTTTGGAAATGTTGGAGACCGACAACATGGATCCGCGAGTCTACGTTGCACGACGGTCGAAGGCCGATCTTGCGGCACGTCGCACTCAGCGGTCGGTCACGGCCATCGCACAATGAGTCGAGCGGCCCACGAACAATGCCTTTAGCAACGTGGCGATGTGTTCGATACTGATAGGTAGGTGGGAGGCCGGCGAGGCAAATTGTTCTCAGAACAAGGTGATCCAAACCAACCAAGCCAGTCACCCACCCCTTTCAGACGGAGCCCCTGCCCGCCCGGGGGCTTCGACGCGTGACAGATGCCGACGACCGACAACCGATAACCGACCTCAGAAGTCGGAGTCTGAATTCATTGGTCACCAGTCGGGCGACGGGCGGCCCCAACATAGCCGACAAGCTCAACATCGTCCCACCCCCTTGCGGGAGGACGGGAAGAAGCGAGGTCAGACGCTGAGAGCTGAAAGCTCCTAGTGCTTTTCGCCCTTGGGAGTCACGATCCAGGTTGCAATCGCGGCAAACAACATCACGGCGCCGAGCATGGCGTACGCGACCGTTGCAAGGTCGTCTCCTGGAGGATCAAAATTGTGCGCCTCAGTGGCAAGAATGATTGCATTCATGAGCCAGAGCGTACCAAGCCGATGATCACGGTGTCACTATGACTCTCGTGCCGACGGTTGACCATTCAAACACTGCCTTGGCGTCGTCCCACAGTTGTCTGACGCATCCACCCGAGCGGTGGGTACCGAGCTGGGCGGGTGTCTGCATGGGCTTGTCACCGGGGCGGACAGGGATCGAATGGAACCCGTACGGCCACTCGGCGCGCGCAAACCGAACCATGTATTCCATCGTGATCCCGTCGTGAGGAGCCCATGCATAGCGTGACATCGAGTAGACGCGGTAGCGGCCAACCGATGGAATACCGCGCCGACCAGAGACCTGATGGGTCTTGTACAGCTCTCCTGTGTCATCGATGAGCCACACTCGCTGACCGCCGTTGGTGTAGATGATGCGCCGGCCAGAACCCACGTCCGGGTATGGAAGAGGGGGCTTTTCAGGTGCCACCGTCCCCGTCTTCATGATGTATTCGCCAGATTCTGTCACCTGCACCACGGCATGACCACGGTGGATCTCGCCTGCTTCAATCCTCGACGAGACAGCTGCAATCGTGCCAGGTGCGGGGTCCCTGCCAAGTACATCGGAATAGAGAACCGAAACCAACGCGTCGTCCGTGAGCACCCCGAAGCGGTCAACAAACTCGCGAGAATGCGTGAAAGCCTCTGCGATCGTGACCAGTGGCAGACCGTTCCAGTACCGGCCAGCCCAATACTCGAGTTCAAGGCTCGACGGCTTTCTATCGAACAAGCCACAGAAGAGGCGGACAATCGAGTCAGAAACCGGTCGATCTGACCGCTCGGGTCCGTCGAACACCGTTTGGTCCGATTTGGCGCGAAGTGCGTCGGAACCCGGCACAATGGTGTCACCGGGTGATACCTGCGCCGTGATCCACAATGCTGTTTCTCCCGGGAAACGGATCAGCGCAAGGGGATTGTCCTCTGCATCGGGGTCGTCGTCGTTGAAAGCGACATCCTCAGCAATTGCCCCCGTGGGTGTGAGGAAGGCCCGAACGGCGTTGGCTCGTCCCCCACTTGAGGTGCATGCCGAGCCCTCGGTCCCGGTGGCGTCGGCGGGTACCGCAAGCCCAGCAACTGCCACCGTGAGGGCAGCAACAACGAGACCGGCGCGTTTGAACAGCAACATCGTGCGGGATGCTAGTGGACGTCGGGGATCGGATATCGGATTACGAGAGCCAGACGTCAGACGTCAGACGTCCGATGTCGCCGTTTGACCTCTTCGGCGATTGCCTCATCGCTGTATTGGAGAAGGATCGGGTCCCAGGGTTTGCCGATGATCGGTGCCTCCTCAGCCTCGGCGAGGAGTTCGACAACATGATCCCGCAACGTGCGAGCCCACGCTCTGCCCTTCGCCGAAACGATTGGTGTGGTCGTTGCATCACTGTTGACACGGATGACCGAAGCTTCGATCTGAGGATTCGCTCGAGATCCACGCTCGCCATACAACAAGATGATGGAGCCAATCGGCACATCCTGGATCCCACCGGTGGCGATGAACTCGCCTTCGAAGGCCCATCCCGTGACAAGCGTCTCATCGACACCCGATACGATCTTCGCCCAATTCTTCCTTCGCTCATCCCCCACCAGGGGCACGTCAATCGGGACAAGAATTGGTTCATTCATGCAGGACACATTACCGGCGGGTCGTCGGGCGTTTGATGACGAGTGCTGGCTGACACAGCACTAGTCAATTCTCGTCGTCAACAACCATTCTCTTCCTCGATGTCATCGGTGTCGATAGCCCTATCAGAGGTATTCACCATTATGAACGAACGATCGCAGACGCTCTATACCGCTGCAGCCATTGGCTGTGGCTTGTTGTTCATTCTTGGGGCGTTTGTATCGGCAAACGGGATGGCTACCCGTGGGATGTTTCTCACGCTCTTTGTTGCCCTTGCATTCTGTGGAACATACGTCATCTTCCTTGCGAGACGCAGCACCGACGCAGCACGACGAACGATGGAATTGACTCGTGTGAGTGCAGACGCAACACGGCGTGAAGCGAACCTCCGAATCCAGATGCGATACACACTCCGTGATCCGATTGCGGCAATCGTCGGAGATGCCGATCGCTTGATCTCCTCCCCCAAAATGTCCGTTGAGGAGCGGATGTGCATGCTTGAGGCGATTCGGGCCAATGCACGAGAAGTTGAGCAAGCACTCGATCGACTTGCCCGAACCCCAATCGGACGAGCGGTCACAACACCACCAATCGCTTCCGTTGTTCTCCTCGACCAAGAGCTTGCGTCCATTGCCGAAGCGAGTCTGTCTGCTGCCAATTTCGATCTGGACATCGTCGAAGCACGAGCGTGGGGAGATCCGTCAAAGGTTCGCCAGATCCTGCGAACCCTCGTCAACATATCGACCCTTGACGAGGGTGAGCGGCTCACACTTCAGACAGCGCAGCGAGGGGCGTCAGCGACCGTAACGGTCTCTGGCAAAGGTGCGATCCTGCCATCGGCAGCCCACGCTGTGCTGTCTGAAGATGTGGACGAGCCCAATGCAACCGACGGAATCCGCACGGCCATACAGACCGCAATCGAGCTTGCCGAATCGATGGATGGAACGATCTCGGTTGTCCACGCCTTCGGTGTTTCACATGTCGTGCTGACCCTTCCCGCACCTGACCAGAGCAGATATCTGACGCCGATAGCCCAGCGCGCTGGACTCCAAGAAACTCAAAAGAGCCAAGTCTCCGACGCCCGACAATCGACCTCGGACGCTGGGCAGAGCAAGTCTCCGACGCTGCGATCGTTGCCCACCGTGCCTGCTTCTGCGTCGCGCTCAATCAACCGCTAGTTTTGGTCCCCCGCACAACGGAGTAGACCTATGTGTTTCGATCTCGACTCGTCTCCACCCATCGCGCCGATCCATGGCGGAGCGGTTGAACACAGCAATCTGGTCCTGACGGCCGTGGACGGAAACCGATTCGCCGCCTTTCATGCGCGTGGAGGAGGTGGATCTGGCATCGTGATTCTCCCTGATGTGCGTGGCCTGTTCCGCTTCTATGAGGAGCTCGCTCTCCGTTTTGCCGAGCTTGGTCACGATGCCGTCGCGATCGACTACTTCGGGCGTACCGCGGGTGTGGCCAAGCGGGACTCCGATTGGGACTTCTGGCCAGAGGTCGAAGCAATGACGATCGAAGGATTGACCGCCGATGTTCACGCAGCAGTCGAGCTTCTGCGAGCCGACAATCCGGACCGCTCGGTCTTCATCGTTGGCTTCTGCTTCGGCGGTTCGAATGCGTGGCACATGGCAGCCTCGGACATCCCCCTGTCGGGTGTCATCGGCTTTTATGGAAACCCGACCCGTGTCGATTGGCCGGTCGGAGCACCTGCTGTGATCGATCGGGTCACCGATTTCTCTTGTCCGGTTCTTGCGTTGCAAGCCGGCGACGACCCATCGATACCGGTGGCGGATGACGATGCCTTCTCGAACGCGATCGCCAGGGCGGGCAAGACGGGTGAAGTCGTGATCTACGAAGGTGCGCCACATTCATTCTTTGATCGCAAGCAGGACGAGTTCGGCGAGGCATCGGCAGATGCGTGGGGCCGCATTCAGGCGTTTGTCGCGCAGCAGGTGTAACCAACCGACGGTACGCTCGCCAGATGCATGACGACATCAAGGCGGCTGTCGCCGCCGATTTTCCCCGTACCCGTACCGAGCTTGAGGCGATGGTTCGTATCCCTTCGGTCAGCGCCCCCGACTTCGATGCAAGCGAGGTGAGAAGATCCGCCGAGTTCGTGGCCGGACTGCTCACCGACTCTGGGCTCGACAACGTTCAACTTCTTGAACTTGAGGGTGCACATCCCGCCGTGTATGGCACCAAGCAGGGCCCCGAAGGAGCGCCAACAGTCCTGTTGTACGCCCACCACGATGTTCAGCCACCCGGTCCGGCCGGTATCTGGGACACCGATCCGTTTGAACCGACCGAACTGGGCGGGAGGCTGTACGGGCGAGGAACTGCCGACGACAAATGCGGTATTGCGATTCACCTGTCGACAATCCGGGTACTCGCAGACTCGCTCCCCGTCACCATCAAGGTCTTCATCGAAGGTGAGGAGGAGATCGGCTCTGAGCATCTCACCGACTTCCTTGATGCCTATGCCGACCTTCTGGCTTCGGATGCGATCGTCATTGCCGATGCAGGCAATTGGCGTGTTGGTGTCCCTGCGCTCGCCACCTCGCTTCGAGGCCTCGTCGATTGTGTCGTAACGGTGCGCACTCTCAAGCACGGCGTTCATTCGGGCTCGTTCGGAGGCATCTACCCGGATGCGATCACGGCGCTTGTCCACACCCTTGCAAAGCTCCACACTGCCGATGGATCAGTCGCTGTCGAAGGTCTCGTGTCGCGAGATGCCGATCCGCTCGACTTCACCATTGAAGAGGCCAACGAACAGATGCTGCCCGTCGATGGGCTTGAACAGATCGGATCCGGTTCACTCACATCACGAACATGGATGCAGCCTTCCATCTCGATCCTCGCCATCGATGCAGTGCCGATCGCGGAGGCGATCAACCAGCTCGTACCCGAAGCGAGCGCAAAGGTGAGCATGCGTATTCCTCCGGGACAGGATGCAGACGCCGCGTTCGAGGCTTTGACGGCCCATCTCATGGCAAGTGCACCGTGGGGTGCAGAGATCACGGTGAGCGCCGGATCGACTGGTAGCGCATTTGAACTCGATACTTCGGGTAAGGCGTACGACGCATACCGAACGGGAATGCGCGTCGGTTACGGAACCGATCCCCTCGAGATCGGCGTTGGCGGGTCAATCCCGTTCGTCGCCGCATTCGCTGAACGCTTTCCCGAAGCTTCGATTCTACTCGTGGGTGCTTCCGATCCAATGAGCCGCTACCACGGGCCAAATGAAAGTGTGGAGCTGGCAGACCTCCAGAACGCCATCGTGGCGCAGGCAGTGGCACTGACAGAGTTGACTTAGTCGGCGGAATGCCCACCCCAGCAGTACCCACCTGCCAAGGCCACTGAACGGGTCCGAGCGATACCCTGCCGCGATGCGTCGCTCCACCTTCGCGTTGATCCTCGTTGCCGTCGTTGCCGTCGTTGCCGTCGTCGTTGTGCGCCTGAGCGATGACACTCCCGGATTCGCTCGGGCAACAACATCGGTCCCAACGATCACTTCCATTGAAAGCACGTCCATTGGTGGGACGGCCACATCGCCAACCGATGGTGCAACGACCACGACCTCGGTCGTTCCTGGCCTCGTCGTACCCAGCGGCTCGACGGTGTGCGACCTCTACGGCGAATGGACGGCGACCGGCACGATCACCAACAGCGAGTTGGTGGAGGCATCAGGTCTGGCTGTGAGCAGAACAACCGATGATGTGTTGTGGTCGCACAACGATTCGGGGGACGGACCCCGCCTCTATGCCTTCCGCCGGGACGGTACCGACCTCGGCGTGTTCGAGGTGCCGGGAGGGTTCGCCTTCGATTGGGAGGACATGTCTGCGGGACCGGATGAAAACGGTGATGGTCACTATCTCTACGTTGGGGACATTGGAGACAACTTCGACATTCGCGGGGGTGTGATCGCACTCCACCGCGTCGAAGATCTCGATCCAGCAACGATGACGAGCCGGTTTCCACGCTCGGACCCCCTCGCTTTCGAGTACCCCGACGGCACCCACAATTCAGAGGCTTTCTTCATCGACCCGATCGACCCGGCCGTGTACCTGGTCACCAAGGCAAAGGACGAGGCCCTCGTGTTTCGCGGATCACTCGTCGTGGACGGTGAACGCTCCCGACTTGAGCTCGTCGCGACGCTTTCCCTTGGTGGCGAAGTGTCTGGCGCTGACATGAGCTTCGATGGATCAGTGATCGCCTTTCGCGGCTACCGAACCGTGTGGATGTGGACTCGAACAGCGGGCCAGTCCGTTGCCGAAGCCTTGACCGCAGAGCCCTGTGAGGCTCCGAGCCCGGAGGAACGTCAGGGTGAATCGATCGCCTTTGATGCGACGTATTCGTACTGGACACTCAGCGAGGGAACGGCGAAAGATATCCACACCGTCCCGTTCGACGACTGATCCTTCCCAGTACGCATCGACGTCCGATTGCTGACTCCGGTGATCGGTCATCGGATGACGGTCATCGGCTACTACTGGTCGACGCGGGTCCGTTTGAACTCGTTCACGTTCGTCCATGACAGCATGCCGAGGACTCGATCGAGATCAGCGCGCTGATGACGCTCCATGAACCGCACGAACACCGCCTCGCCGTCAGCAATGAAGGTCGGGACTCCGAACACGGCGTGGGTCTCGACAAGGTCGGTGTGTTCGGCGGCAAGTGTCTTGGCTGGAATGCCGGACGACACCTGTCCGGCGATCTCGCCGGCGTCAAGGCCTACAGACTCCGCAATCTGCGACAAGACGGAAGCGTCTCCGATCTCGAGCAGGTCATCGTGCTTGGCGTTGTAGACCGCGACATGGAATGCTCGGAATGAATCGGGAAAGCCATCGCGAACGGCAAGGGACCACAACAGAGCTCGTACGCCTCGCGGAAGATCTCCAGCAGGATCGTGTTCCCACACCGGCTGGTCCCCGACTTCCAGGTGGTTCTGAGAAAGCGAGAACGGGCGAAACGTCACGTCGTAGTCGGCCCCATCGTCAAGAGCCTCAACGACTGCCTCGTTTCCGATCCGAGAAAAGGGGCAGAGGTAGTCGTATGTGATTGCAAACCTGGTCATGAATCCTCCATCGCTGCTCGAACGATAGGGCTCCCGGACATCACCGAAACGGTCTCAGACAGCGTCTGTCACCAACGCGTCAAGTGCGACGAGCACCATGTCATCAAAGGACCGTTCACGCTCTTCGGATGTGGTTTCCTCAGCAGTGATGAGATGATCCGAGACCGTAAGGACCGAAAGTGCTCGCACACCTTCCTCGGCTGCGATGCCGTAGAGGCCAGCCGTCTCCATCTCGACTGCGAGGACATTCATCCTCTGCCATGTTGCAAGCGCATCGGCTACGGGGTTGTAGAAGCTGTCCGAGGTGTGGACGTTCCCGACGTGTGCGACGAGACCTCTTGCTGCTGCTGCATCAACGGCTGCCGCAAGAAGCCCGAAGTCTGCAGTCGCCGCGTAGTCCCACCCCGAGTATCGGGCACGGTTGACACCGGAATCGGTTCCTGCCCCGATCGCGAGAATGATCTCGCGCATTCCGACATCGCTCGAGATCCCGCCACAGGATCCAACCCGAACGAGACGCTTTGCGTCATATGTGCGGATGAGTTCGGTGATGTAGATCGAGGCAGATGGCACGCCCATGCCCGTTCCCATGACCGACACGGACATACCGCCATACGTTCCCGTGAACCCGAGCATGTTGCGCACGGCCGTCACCTCAACGGCGTCGTCGAGGAATGATTCTGCGATGTATTTGGCCCTGAGCGGGTCACCCGGAAGGAGCACTGCCTCTGCAAAGGCACCGTCTCCGGCCGAGATGTGTGGCGTTGGCATGTGGCTTCTCCTGAGGTCCAGGAACCGCACACTACAGATATCAGACGTCAGAAGTCAGAAGTCAGACGGTCCCCCTGCGGAGTAGGGCCTGCTGCGCAGGCATTGCTCCGCGTCCCCCCGGAAACCGGGGAGACGGGATAACCAGGCACCATCGCATCGACACTGCCCACCGGCTTTCAGCCAGTTGTGTTCATCGGCTCGACCATCTCAATGTCTTGGACAACGATTCCGATTGCATCGATCGCTGTTTCTCGGTCTCCGCGGGCGCTGACCGTGTAGTACACGCCATCTTCGTTCCATGTGAAAGCGACGGAATCGTGGTGAATTCCACCCCCACATTCGACCAGTGAGCCCTCGTACTTGCCAAATCTGATGACCGTGGGATCGTCACACACAGGGTCAAACCGCGACGCCTCGATCACGAAATGGGAAAGCACCTTTTGTGCATCCAGTGAACGGGACCCGGACAGCTCCACCATGAAGGTTCCGGATGAAACACATGGGGTGTCTTGATCGTCGTTCGACGGGCGGCAGTACTGGCTTCCGGTTTGAAACGGGATGGTGTGTGGACAAGGCACGGCGAATCCCAGAAGATCTGCCGCAGCAACACAGGTGTCACGGAAATCGGACCCCATGATGGTCAACACTATTGGAGACTCTGCCATGGTGAACGTTGTCCGGGGCTCAGGCACGTCTCCTGTGGTCGACGGCGCTGCTGGCGGGGCATCGGTGCTCCGCAAGGACGCCACGGCGACAGCGCCAAAGACCGTGATGACGGCAACGGCAGCGAGCGCGAAGATCAACCCTGTGTTCTTCCATGGTTTCGGACTCGTCAGGGATGGAATCCCCCTCGTTGCTCGGCGTTCGACGTTCTTGGACATCGCCACACTTTTCTCCTCAATGGCAAGGAGGAGGGTTGCATCTTCAATCGTGAGTCCGTGCTCGGACACCGGATTGGCGGCGGCGAGTCGATGCAGGATGTCTGAATCATTCATCACACTTCTCCTTCAGCAGCCTTGGAGGAAGACTGCACGCTGTCTGTTGGGTCGTAGGCCTTTCGAAGCCGGCCGATCGCCCTGTGGATTCGCTGGTCAAGTGTGCTACGAGATATCCCGAACATCGCGGCCACCTGATCTCGAGGGTGTTCCTCCCATGCGATGAGGCGAAGGATTTCCTGGTCCTGCTTCCTGAGCGAAGCAACGGCATCGATGAGGCGTTGATCGTTTTCATTGCGAACCACCTGAATGGCGGGGTCGCGCGAGACTTGCTCCGCAGTGCCAGCAAGCTTTGCCTTCAAGGCTCCGAAGCGATTCGTCGACCTCCGCTGGTTGGACAGAACCCGGAAAGCAACCGCGTAGAGCCAACTGCGTTCGGCTTCGCCGGTTGGCACCTCGTCAATTCGTCTCCATGCCACAGCAAACGTGTCTTGGACCGCATCCATGGCGTCGTCCCGTCCGGTCCGGCGCATGCAGTACGACACGATCGCGTCCAGATGGACGGCGTACATCGTCCGGAAACGCACATCAGCAATCGACGATCGATCCACGTTGTTTCTCCATGCTCACCGTATAACTGTCCGGACGACGCGTTCCATGACAGGTTCATTTTCGCTGTCATGAACTTCGAATGCCGGACATGCGGTCTCCACCAAGGTTGCAACAGATACCACCTTGTGAATAATTTCACAAGGTGGTATCCTGTGTGTGTAAGTCATTCGGGAAAGGATCCATGATGCAACGCATTCTGATACTCGGGGCGGGTACGGCAGGCACCATGGCTGCAAATCACCTCCGCAAGGAACTCGGGTCGGAGTACGAGATCACCATCGTCGATCAGGACGAAACCCACTACTACCAGCCCGGATTCCTCTTCATTCCCTTCGGCACCTATCAGCCTTCAGACGTGATGAAGCCAACGGCGGACTTCCTTCGCAAGGGAATCTCGCACGTCAACGGTGAGGTGGCATCGCTCGAACCAGCTGCGAACAGGGTCCTGCTCACGGATGGACGAACATTTGGCTATGACCACCTGATCATCGCAACCGGCACGCATCCGACGCTGGGAGAAACACCGGGTCTCGACTCGGACGAATACGGCAAGACGGTGCACGACTTCTTCAGCCTCGAAAGTGCCGTAGCGCTCCAGGAGGCACTCAAGGAATTCAAAGAAGGACGCCTGGTGGTGAGCCTGATCGAAATGCCGATCAAGTGCCCGGTCGCACCTCTTGAGTTCGCATTTCTCGCTGATGCGCACTTCACCGATCTCGGGATCCGCGACAAGGTTGAGATCGTCTACGTGACTCCCATGAGCAGTGTTTTCACCAAGCCAGTCGCGTCCGAGCAGCTCGGCGACATGTTCGAACAGCGAGGCATTCACCTCGAACCCGACTTCTACCTCGAGCGAGTCGATGCTGAAGCGAAGATGCTCGTGTCCTACGACGAACGGGAGGTCCCCTACGACCTACTCGTGACAGTGCCCATCAACATGGGAGCCTCGTTCGTCGGTGCCGCGGGGATCGGTGACGAACTCAACCACGTACGAGTCGATCCTGGGAACTTCCAGTCTCCGGACTATCCGAACATCTTTGCACTTGGCGATGCGGCGAGCCTGCCGACATCGAAGGCGGGATCGGTTGCGCACTTTGCAATGGACACGTTCGTCCCGAACTTCGTCGACTACCTGCTTGGGCTTCCCATGAAGCACGAGTTCGACGGGCACGCAAACTGCTACATCGAGACCGGGCACGACAAGGCAATGCTGATCGACTTCAACTACAAGACCCAGCCACTTCCGGGAAAGTACCCGGTGCCGGGAATCGGACCCTTCTCTCTCCTTGAGGAGTCGAAGGTCAATCACCGAGGCAAGCTCGCATTCCGATGGATGTACTGGAACCTGCTCCTTCCCGGTCGGCATCTCCCCGTATCGAGCGAGATGTCAATGGCAGGCAAGGACACCGATCTCGCATGACCACACGGTGCGTGCGACAAGAACTGAATCAATGGAGGAACCATGCCGACCACAGCAATCGCTGATAAAGAAATCCATGTCGACGCAGAAGGATTCATGACCGAATACGACGAGTGGGACGAAGATCTCGCTCGCATCCTGGCATCCAACATCGGCATCGACGAACTCACCGAAGCCCACTGGTCGGTGCTCAACTTCCTGCGAGCCGACTACGCCGAGCGGGGCGAGACCCCGACTCTGCGTCGGGTGTCGGCCACCGGAGGCGTTCCGACCAAGGAACTGTTCGTGCTATTCCCGAAGAAGCCAGCACGCAAGATGGCGTATGTGGCCGGTCTGCCAAAGCCCGTCGGCTGCATCTGACAATCGAAAGGAGACACCATGACAGCCACCGAGACCGCCCCGATGGTCGTTCCGGATTTTGGAGACGAGAACGAGAGTCGCAAGATTGCGTTCGTGTGCTCAAAGGGCACCCTCGACATGGCCTACCCCGCGCTGATCATGGCGTCTGGTGCTCTGGAACAGGGCATCGAGACACACATCTTCTTCACGTTCTGGGGCATGGACATGATCAACAAAAAGACGATGAATGATCTCAAGTTCACGCCTGTCGGGAACACCGCGACACACATGCCGATGGCTCTCACACCCTTGCCGGGTATGACTGCGATGGCAACGAGTCGGATGCGCAAGCAGTTACAGGAACTCGACATCCCCGATGTCCCTGCATTCCTTACGCATCTCTCCGACATGGGGTGCCATCTGTGGGCATGCAAGATGTCCGTCGACATGTTCGACCTTGAACGAGATGACATGATGGACGAACTCGACGGGATCCTCAACGTGAGCGACTTCATCGAGCTCATCGAGGGCGCCCAGACGATGTTCATCTAGGTATTCGATTGGTCTCTGCGAATCGAGCTACGAGCCTGTGGCTGCGTATTCGATCTGGCAGAAGCCGTGGTTGCAGTAGCCGCCAGGATTCTTTGCAAGGTACTGCTGGTGATATTCCTCGGCATAGTAAAAAGGTCCAGCTTCGGCGATCTCCGTGGTGATGGTGCCATAGCCTGACTCCGTCAGCCCTGCTTGGTACGCCCCCATCGAGGCGACAGCGACATCTCGTTGCGCAGGATCGGTCCAGTAGATCGCTGATCGATACTGCGTTCCACGGTCGTTTCCCTGTTGGTTCAGCGTTGTCGGGTCGTGTTGTTCCCAAAAGTGCTTCAGCAAGATTTCGAACTCGATCTGGGTCGGGTCGTAGACCACAAGGGCCACCTCGGCGTGACCTGTCGCGCCGGAGCAGACCTCTTCGTAGGTCGGGTTCGGTGTGATGCCGCCCTGATATCCGACGGCCGTCGTGATGACACCAGGCAGTGACCAAAAGATGCGTTCGGCACCCCAAAAGCAACCCATACCGAAGGACACAACCTGAGATCCTTCTGGGAACGGTGGGGTCATCGAGGACTCGTTCACAAAGTGGATGCCGCTGATGGAGAGCGGCTCATCCCGTCCCGGCAGGGCTGTGTCGCGCGTTGGCATCTGTGTGGTCTTTCGTCTGAACATGCTCATACAACACAATAGGGACCGGCAAAGTTCCCAGGATTGTGCCGTCAAGCCGCCGAGTTATTACCGTGGCGAGGTGAACGGCATACTCGAACGACTGCAAGCATTCTCACAGAGACGCGGTGCTGCTTCATTTCTGCTTGCGGCTGTCGTCTTGGGCATCCTCGTTGGCATTGCGACCGCACTCCTTGCGTGGGGAATTGACGGTGTGGAGACCCTCACCCGAGAGCTCTCGAAGTGGACGACGTGGGAGCGGGGCCTGTTCTTTGTCGTCATTCCCGTTGGTCTCCTCATCTCATGGATTCTCAATCGCATTTGGGGACCGGGAGTGTCGGGTGGTGGTGTGACCGAGACCATGATTGGTTTGAGCCTCCATGGGGGATACCTCCCAACGCGCGTCGTTCCGACAAAACTCCTTGCGACTGCGGCAGTGCTCGGTACCGGTGGATCAGGTGGTCGTGAGGGACCCATTGTTCTGATCGGTGCGACCATTGGCTCATCGCTTGCGCGATACACCGGGTTCGACCACGATCGGATACGCAGCCTTGTCGCTGCAGGGGCGGGTGCTGGTATCGGTGCAAGCTTCAACGCACCGATCGCCGGGATGCTATTTGCCATGGAGGTGATCCTCGGCTCGTTCGCCATTCGGCATCTCAACGCTGTCGTCATTGCATCCGTGGGTGCTGCTGTGACCAGCCATCTCCTTCTCGGGAAGGATCTCTTCCTGACGTCCCCACCCCACGGTCTCGGATCCCTCGCAGAACTCTTCCTCTATGTGCTCTTGGCGGTCGTGGCGGTCGCCTTCGGTCTCTTGTATCTGCGAGTCCTTGATGGAACAGAGAAGATCACGTTCCCAAAGCAGCTTCCACGCTGGACATCACCGGTCATCGCCGGGCTCATCATTGCATCCATCGGCGTCTTCTGGCCGGAATCCCTCGGCACGAGCCGGGAGTTCCTTTCGGGAATACTTGCCCTCGACACGGTGGACCAAGTGTCGCTCGGGGCAGTCACGCTGCTCGTCATCGCAGTCGCCAAGATCGTCACGTCTGCGCTCACCCGATCGAGTGGTGGCTCGGCAGGATCATTCATGCCGAGCCTCGTCATCGGCGGCTCCGTTGGGGCAGGTTTTGCCCTCCTTGTCGCACCCTTGTGGAGTATGAGTGATCTGAGTCCTGGAGCCTTCGCCAGCGTTGGCATGGCATGTACCGTTGCAACGATCGCTCGTGCACCCATGACTGCAGTGATCATTGTCTTTGAAATCACAGGCAATTATGAGCTCGTACTCCCCTTGATGCTCGGTGCAGCTCTCGCGACCTATGCAAGTGACCGATTCCACCCTGACTCTGCGTATACGTTGTCGTTGAGACGCCGCGGTATCTCCCTTCCCCAGAACGAGGACATTGACCTCCTCGACACGGTTGAGGTCCGATCGGTGATGCAGGAAACCGGCGAGGTGTTGCGACCTTGGAACACACTTGCCGAGGCAGCTGAGTATTTCGACATGTCATCCCACCATGGGGCTCCGGTGCTCAACGATCAAGAGCAGCTGGTAGGCATGCTGACCCTTTCCGACATCGCCGAGGCCGGTGGGCCCAGCCAGAGCCAGACGGTCGCTACGGCGATGTCCCCCGAAGTGATCACCGTCATCCCCGATGCAACCGTATCCGAAGCCCTTTCCCGGATGGCTTCATTGGGGGTTGGCAGACTGCCGGTGGTTTCGGCCACCGATCATCGTGACGTCGTTGGTATGTTCAGGAGAGAGTCGGTCGTCAAGGCATACGACTCCGCCCTGTCGATGTCGACAGGCCGAGAGTTGTACCGGGAACGCAATCGGATACGGACCCAACCGGGAGCCGAATTCTTCGAAGTTGTGGTGCCAAACAAGTCGGTGGTTGCCAACAGTCGGGTCGCTGACGTCGACTGGCCACCCGATAGCGTCCTGGTGTCGATCCGTCGTGGATCATCGGTCATGGTGCCTCACGGACAGACGACGATCCGAACGGGAGACACCATCACCGCATTCGGAAGTCCCACGGCATACGAGCACCTCACGACGCTCGTTGACACCAAACAACAGCCGTCCAACATCGACGACACGATCACTTGATGCTTCCTCGCACCACAAATCACCGGTACCGTCTCAACTGATGAATTCCACGACACCCCCCGTTGTGCCTGTCATCCTCTCGGGTGGAATCGGATCACGCCTATGGCCAGCGTCACGCCGAACCATTCCCAAACAACTCCTGCCGCTCGTTGAGGAGCGCTCGATGATCCGTGCAACATTCGAAAGGGCACAACGAATCGACGGTGCCACATCTCCGATCATTGTGACCAATGAGGACCATGTCGATGCCATCGATGCTGATCTCGACCGACGGCATGACGTGACGCTCATCATCGAACCGGTCGGCCGTAATACCGCACCAGCTGTCGCGGTGGCCGCGTACGAGGCAATGCGAGGAGGATCCGATCCTCTCCTCCTCGTACTCCCGTCTGATCATGTGATCACCGATGAGCTGGCATTCTCCGCAGCCGTGTCGGCGGCGGCAGCACAAGCAGCCGAGGGCTACCTCGCCACATTCGGGATCAACCCCGACAAGGCCGAGACGGGATATGGATACATCTCGGTTGGAGATGCGATCGCTCCGTCAGTCCACAGGGTCGTCGAGTTCAGGGAGAAACCTGACGCGCAAACAGCAGCGCAGTACCTGGCGTCGGGGACCTATTTGTGGAACTCGGGCATGTTTCTATTCAAAGCTTCCACCTTCCTCAACGAACTTCATGAATTTGCATCCGACATCGCCGACGGCGCCGAACATGCCTGGAACAAAGCGTCCCGCGAACGAAACCGGGTCGTCCTCAACCATAGAATTTTTTCAACGGTTCGAGGGGAGTCGATCGACTACGCCGTGATGGAAAAGACCGCCAATGCTGCGGTGGTTCCAACCGATCCTGGCTGGAGCGACGTCGGATCATGGGCATCGCTGTGGGAGATAGCTGACAAGGATGAGCATGGGAACATTCTCGTTGGAGACGTCATCGACGTTGATGTCAGCGGCTCGTACATCGCCGCTGGGGACCGACTCATCGCCATCGTCGGAGTCGAAGACATCATCGTGGTCGATACCCCGGATGCCCTTCTGGTCATATCCAGGGATCGAGCTCAAGATGTCAAGCAGATTGTCGACCGGCTCGATGCGGACAATCGACCGGAGCTCGAAGCCCGTCCATCTGAGCATGGGTAGAGCAATGGCGAGCCACGCTGCGGACACGTAGGGTGACATAGCGGTTAGGTGATGACGAAAATGCGACGATATCAAGCATCCAACGCAGATTCTCGGGAAAGTTGAGTCGGAGACATGGCCCCGGTAGTGATCAGCGCATTGATTGTCGGGTTCATCGCCTGGGCAATCATGCTGTCTCGTCAACAATCGCAACGCAAGAAAGAGGCCATTGCCTCATTGCAAGAGGAGAAGGAGAGCCTTTCTGCATTCAGCATCCACGCTCTCGTGGAGGCAGAAGTTGCAGACCTGGGGCTCGCTGAGATTGACGGTGCCAAGGACATACCTGCGGAAATTCTCCTCAAGACTTGGAATACCAGCCAGCACATTGTCGCCAAGTGTCGGTCACGAGAAAGCCTCCGATTCACAACCGCCGAAGGGGTGCAACCCGGCAACGCAACCGAGCGCGACGTTGACCTGGTCTGCGACGATCCGGAAGGTGCGTTGTCACCCGAATCGACCGGCGGCACCGCAGAACGACCTATCGAAGCCGACCGCAAACCTGGCGATGAACCCAGTCCGAACGATTCGTCAAATCCGTAGCCACTGAATCGGTAGCCACCGACACATCCTTCGATATCGGACGTCCGATGTCCATCCTCAGCCCTCAGTAGGCTGCCGCCCATGAGTTTCTATCTCGGTGGACCCATAGACGACGCTGGCGAACGTGTCAATGGGAACACCTTCCAATACGACCCATCAGATTTGACGACGCACGGCGTGATCGTGGGAATGACGGGTTCGGGAAAAACGGGACTCGGCATCATCTTTCTCGAAGAGGCGCTACGAGCCGGAATCCCAACCCTCGTCATCGACCCGAAGGGGGACATGACGAACCTTCTCCTCACGTTCCCGGATCTGTCTCCGACCGACTTCGAACCGTGGGTTGATGCCGCCGCTGCTGAAAAGGACGGTCGAACCTCACATGAGGAAGCCACCGCGGAAGCAGCGAAGTGGAAAACGGGTCTTGGCTGGTGGGACCTCAATGCCGACGCCATCGCCAGCTTGCGCGAGCGAGCCGGAATGACGATCTACACGCCGGGATCGAATGCCGCAAATCCATTGAACATCGTGGGCAATCTCAACCCTCCGGTTCTTTCTTGGGACACGGATTCCGAGACCATCCGTGATGAGATCGAAGGCTTCACATCTGGACTTCTCGGTTTGATCGGCATAGACGCAGATCCGATTTCGTCACGTGAACACATACTGATCGCCAACCTTGTGGAACGAGCCTGGCGTGAAGGAACCACCCTCGACATCGGAACGATCATCACCCAGATCGCCAACCCGCCGATGCGCAAGCTTGGGGTGTTTGAGGTCGACCAGTTCTTTCCCGAGAAGGACCGCATGAAGCTGGCCATGCAACTCAATGGTCTTCTTGCGTCGCCATCGTTCGCCGCTTGGATGGCTGGTAACGACCTCGATATCGAGTCGCTCCTGTGGAAGAACGGAAAGCCGCAAGCGGCAATCATGTATCTCGCCCACCTATCGGACATGGAACGCCAGTTCGTCGTCACCATGATCTACACAAGGCTCATCACGTGGATGCGATCACAGCCAGGAAGCAGCGACCTGCGAGTACTCGCCTACATGGATGAGGTCTTCGGATTCGTTCCTCCCACCGCGCAGCCGCCAGCCAAGAAGCCGATCCTCACATTGCTCAAGCAGGCGAGGGCCTTTGGTGTGGGCATGCTCTTGTCAACCCAGAATCCTGTCGATCTCGACTACAAGGCAATGTCGAATGCAGGAACTTGGTGTATCGGCCGACTCCAAACTGAGCGTGACAAGGCACGGATCATCGAAGCTCTCACAACCTCGTCCGGAGCGATAGACACCGCCGAGATGGACACAACGATTTCCAAGCTTCCCAAACGTGGTTTCGTGATCCACAACACAAGGGAAAAGGTGCCGACCACGATCACCACCCGATGGGCGATGTCGTATCTCAGAGGACCGATGACACGGGAAGAGGTGTCGCGCTTCAAGGACACTGCAACGGTGAAGGCGGCGAAGCCTCCATCACCGGCCGCCGACCCGACCCCGGATCCCACGAGCATTTCGGGACCTACGAGGACCCCCGAGGTCGCAGAAGGAGTTGCGTCCGTTGCGATCCATCCGGCCGCCCCATGGCGTGCGATCGTGGGCGACTCCGACGCCGGAACCGCGTACCGCGCGGCCTTCGCTGTCGATGTTGAGATGCGGTTCGACGAATCAAGGATCGGTGTCGACCACGTAGAGAGCTGGGAAGCCATCGTGATTGACCCAACGATCGATGATCTGTCAGACCTCATCGAGATCGACTATGACACGCGAGACTTCATCGAGCCAGACAGCGCCATTCCCTTTCTGCCGACCGATGTGCCGATATCTCAACCGGGATTCTTCAACGACCTCAAGGCACGCGTCAAGAAGCATCTGGACACAAACGAGACGCTTGAGCTCTCACGAAATGCCGACCTCAAACTGGTTTCTCGTCCTGGTGAACCCGAGAGCGACTTTCTTGTTCGCTGCCAGGACGCCGCCAACAATGCAGCCGATGCCGAAAAGGCCAAAGCTATTTCCAAGTACGAGACTCGCCTGAGGCGTGTTCGGCGCGCCTATGACGATGCTGTTGCTGACGCAAGCCTGGCTGAGCAGGCTGCTGCCGACGAGCAGCGCTCCGCCCTTCTCGGCTTCGGTCTCGATCTCCTTACGGGCCGCAAGGCGCGACTTCCAGGCTCGCGATCTCGAACGACGCAGGATCGTGCCAGGCGCGCACAGTCCAAGATCGACTCCAAACGTGCAGAGTACGAAGACCTCACCGCTGAAATGGAGGACGCGTGTGTCGCAATCGACGACAAGTGGGATACCAAGGTCTCCAACATCGAACCGGTGACAATCGGCCTTGAGGCCGACGACATCCGCGTCACCGATGTCAAAGTGGTCTGGATACGGACCTAACGGTCAGACATCAGACATCAGACGGCCCCCCTGCGGAGCAGCGCCTGCTGCGCAGGCGTTGCTCCGCGTCCCCCCGGTAGCCGGGGGGACGGGAAAAAGTCCAACACCGTCCTCCCGCTTGCGGGGGGACGCGCCGAGCGCAGCGAGGAGCAGGGGGGCTTCCGACGTCTGACCTCTGGAAGACGGGGCTCGCAGGCTCGCACGCCCCCCTGATTCGACTACGTAGGATTAGTCCCTCCTGAAGGGGGGACGGGAGATCGGAAGATCTCGAAGCTATATGAGATCCTGTTCGCGGATTCCGAAGCTTGGATGTCGCAGCCGACACAAAGCCAGCTTTTCAAGTTGTCGAATGCGCTCGCGTGTCAGGTTGAATTCCTCGCCGATCTCTTCAAGGGTGCGCGGTATCCCGTCATAGAACCCGTAGCGAAGGGCAAGGATGCGACCTTCCCTTGTGGGAAGACGGTCAATCGACTTGCGAAGCGAATTTGCAATGTCCATCTCTTCGGTGACCTTGACGGGGTCAACGGCATCCTCATCTTCGATGAAATCACCAAGTTGTGCCCCGTCTTCACCGATCGGCTGCTCGAGAGAGACGGTGTCGGCAACGGCAAGGGCAAGTTCAACCTTGGATACCTCAACGCCGGCCTCTTCCGCGATCTCGTCGGGTTTGGGATCACGTCCAAGCTCAGCCTTGAGCGATGCCTGCGCTGCGCGCACGGCAGCGAGGGTGTCATGGAGATGAACCGGAATTCTGACAGTACGCGATTTGTCGGCAATGGCACGGGTGATCGCCTGCCGGATCCACCACGTTGCATATGTCGAGAACTTGAACCCCTTGCGCCAGTCGAACTTCTCAACCGCCCGGATCAGGCCAAGATTGCCTTCCTGGATCAGGTCAAGGAAATCGATCCCGGAGGTGTTCGCATACCGACGGGCGTTCGCCACCACAAGACGCAGGTTTGCGGTCAGAAAGGCATCCTTGGCCTCACTCCCGCGCCGTACCTGGCGCTTCAAGAGAATGTGTTCAGCCTTGGTCTTGTAATCGCCAGCCTCAAGGCGTTGGATCGCTGCCTGTCCTGCCTCGATCTTCTGGGCATAGTCAACTTCATTCTCGGCCGTGAGAAGCTCGAACTCGCCGATTGAAGTCAGATACTGAGAAACGAGGTCAGTTGTCAGCCTGCCACGGTCATCGGTCAGCTTGGATCGTTCGCGATCCTTGAGTGATCGAGACAGCGTGTCACGATCCATCCGCTCTTTGGCTTCCTCGCGTTCGCGGGCAGCCTTGTCGACGATCGCTTTTCGCGGCTTTGAATCTGTCGTCATCCAACATCCTCCATGGCGATCGACGGTTGACGTCTGTGAAACGTTGCCCGGCCGTGTATGCCCTAGTCCACCAACTCAGGATTCCTACCCAATATCACACACGCTGTCCCGTTTGTGAACCCATTTCTCTCCAACCAGAAGGTAGGAACACCGATGTCGTACCCACAGACCGAAAGCACTCGCTGCTGGCACGGAGCTCCCAAGTTGGCCGCCGAGCGTATCCTCACACGATGCCCGACACCTCGACAATTCTGCTCTTTGCACTCGCATCGCTGATACTCGTGGTCATTCCCGGACCCGCAGTCGTCTACATCCTGACCCGTAGTGTCAGCCAAGGACGAACTGCTGGTCTCGTCTCTGCCGTCGGAGTCAACGTCGGGTCCACCGTTCACGTACTCGCCGCGGTGCTCGGCCTGTCCATCATCCTGGCGCGGTCCGCAGTGGCGTTTGCAACGATCAAGTGGGTCGGTGTCATCTATCTCGCGTGGATCGGAATCCGAACCCTCCGGTCAGATGACACGATCTTTGAGCAGGTGGCTACGGAACAACAGGAACTGCGAGCCGTCTTCCTCCAAGCAGTCCTCGTGAACATCCTGAACCCGAAGGTAGCAATCTTCTTCCTCGCATTCCTGCCTCAGTTCGTCGATACAAGTGCCGCGAACCCGGCGCTCCAAACGTTCGTCTTGGGGATGACGCTCATCCTGATCGGTCTCATGTCCGATTCGGCGTATGCCATCATCGGAGGATCCGTCGGAGACCTGTTTCGATCCAAGCCGAGAGCCGCGCGCAACACCAGAATCGGTGCCGGCGTGACATATCTCGCATTGGCTGGTGTCGCCGCGGCAACAGGCACCCGTTCCTCCTAGCGATACGCAGTTTGTCGAGAAAACAACTGCCGCCATACGCTCCCCGGATGGCCAGACCGACAACCTTCATCGCCGCGCTCGTCGTGGCCCTCGCCGTTGCCGCATGTGGGGGTGGCACCAGTGAGCCTGCGCCGACGGGACCGCTCGGCCCTGGTGACATCGAACGTGGACAGGCGGTGTACAAGAGCACCTGCCAATCGTGTCACGGTGGCGACGCGACAGGTATCAGCGGACTCGGGAAGGCGCTCAAAGGTAGCGAATTCGTTGCGAGCCTCACCGAGGTGGAGCTTGCCGAGTTCGTCAAGGCTGGAAGACCAACCAGTGATCCGGCCAACACGACGGGACTTGACATGCCAGCCAAGGGCGGCAACCCCAGTTTGAACGACCAGCAGCTCCGCGATGTCGCTGCCTATCTCAGATCCCTCAACTGATCAAGAAGGGCAGAAAGCCCGAAAGCCATACGGTTACGGGTGTTCGCCGTATCCTCAACGCCATGCCAAAGACCACCTCGAACCTTCCCATCTGTATCCATTGTGGAACACCCCGCCCTGCTGACGAAACACTCTGCCCACAATGCGGAGAACCATGGATTGATGTCCGCGTCGCTGAGCCATCGGCTGTCGCGGCATCAGACGATCCACCTGCTTCGGACGATGATGCTCCAAAAGATTCTGCGGCAGATACCGCGGTTGTACCGGCCGCAGCGATACCGCCGCCTGCGGCTCCCCCGCCAATCATCCCCATCGAAGACACCGGCGAGTTCGGAATGGACGAGTGGACCCTGCCACCTGAGCCTCCCTCAAACAAAGCCATGTGGTTGCTTCCGGTGGCACTCGTTGTTGCAGTCATCGCGTTTTGGTCGTTCGTGTACTTCGGCGGCGACTCACCAACCACGACATCCGTCGCCGCCCAGCCCTCAACGACGACAACGCAGGCATCCACGACAACGGTGGCGGAGGTCGTCGAGGAGTCATCCACAACAACGTCGTCGACAACCACAACAACAACCGTCCCGTACCCTCCGGCATCCGACTGGGCCGCTTCGGGCGATCCACTCTCGACAGCTGAACTTGCTTTGAAAGCTGCGGGAATCGGACCGATCGACTTCGGGTCACAGCTCGGTGACGTTGCCGGGCAACTTGTCGCAAGCCTTGGCGCTGCTGAGGCTGCCGGTGATTCCAACCTCTGCCCACCCTCAGAGACGTATTGGCTCCAGTGGGGACAACTGAAGGCAATCTTCGACGGGTGGGAACCGGATTCGAACTTCGTGTCCTACCGCTACGAGGAGACGGACGACGCAAGTACCGATGTGGAACTCGAAACGCTCTCAGGGCTCCAGCTCGGACAGACAGTGGCCCAGCTGAAGTCAACGTACGATTCGTTTACCGTGACGTTTGAGCTCATCGATGGACAGGACCACTTCAGATTGGTCGATGGCGGGGACCTGCTCTTGTGGGGACCCGTGTCAAGCACGGAGGATGACGGCATCGTGCAGGGCATCTACTCACCGTCGCCCTGCCCTCAGCCTTGATCCCAGCGTCCGTCGGCACCAATCGAAAGCGAAAGCCCATGAATGGCAGCGACAGCCAGCTGAAGCTCGATACCGGTGATACCGGGAAGCTCGATCGAACCGCTCGACCGTCCGAGCTGGCCAAAGGAGTGGCAATCGTTGGTGCCCTTGGCGTGTTTGGACTTCTCGCCTACTCGACCCAATCAACATCCGGCTTGATTCTGGCAGTCGTCCTCGGGGGGTTGAGTGGAGTTGTTCTGTGGTGGGCGTTGAGCACAGCCATACCAAAGCAACACCTTGATGGGGCCCTTGAAACCCTCACCGAGCTCGGAAGCATTCCGCTCCACGACCTACCGGCCCCAGCCCTGTCGAACTCAAACAGCACTGGGGCATACATGGACGTTGTGCGTACGATTCAAGACCAGACCACGGGACGCGTTCTCCTCTTCACGTCCCCGTCACCAGGTCAGGGATCAACAACAGTCGCTCTGAACGTGGCGATCGCTGCGGCAAGGCTCGGACGACGCGTCATGCTGATCGATGCCGACACAACACACCACGGAATTGCACGGTTCCTCTCAACCGGCTCGACCCCAGGGTTGACCGAGCTCGCCGCCGGTGAACGCTCGCTGTTGGAGGTAGCTCGCATGCTGGCAATCGACGAGACCTTGCGGCTTCCCGTCATCCCTGCAGGTGCTCCCAACGGCGACGACTCTCTTCTTGGGGGCCTCGAGATCGGTGAGGCAATCGACCGAGTATCCGAGCGTGCAGATCTCGTCATCATTGATGCTCCACCCATCGGATGGTCCGATGCAACCCCCCACCTTGCCGTCCACGCTGATGGCTCGATCCTGGTCGTGACACCAAACTCCGACCCGAAGAAGGCCTCACAAACAGCGTCGAAGCTCACCGATGTTGGAGCGCCACCGCTCGGCTTCATCGTCAATCGATCGGGAGGCCAAGCACCGCTTGCCCCGTCTCTGAGACGGGGGAACCCCTCGCAGGCTCCGACTTCTGATGCTACGCCCGCCGACACCGAGAACGACCGATGACCAGCGGATCTGAATCAACGTCCATGACGCGCAGGGTCTTCACCGTGGAGAACGGTATTTTCGCAGGGTCGACGTTTGCAGCTTTCGTACTCCTCATGACCATGGCGGACACCCATGCCCTGGTCGTTGCAGCCGCCGTGTCATCAACAGCGATTGGTCTCGCGATCTGGTGGTTCTTCGTCGCTCATGCCGAATCATCCCATGCACCCAGACCTGGCCCCGTCGCCATCCGCGTTGTTGTCGGCGCTGTCGCCCTCCTCGTCGGCTACGGAGTGTTTACCGGTGCACAGCTGTTGGGTTCGTGGAACAGCATCGACCGCAAGGCCTTTGCGTTGGCTGATGCACGCGCAGCACTTCTTGAACCCATAGGTGTGCCCACGACCCTGCCAACCGTACCGGTGACGGAACCGCTCGGGGATCAGCCACCTCCCGACGAACCGACGCAGCCGAGCGAGTCCTTTGTCACCATGCTCCTCATCGGTGGCGATTCCAACTCCGGAAACGGCGACGTGATCCTTTACCTAGTTCGCCCGACAAACGGTGCTGAGCCGTTCATGATGTCGTTTCCGAGAGACCTCTACGTAACGAACCCCTGTACCGGTGGAAAAACTCGCATCAATACGCTGTCAAAGGGATGCGCAGCCAAGGACATCAACGGGGGAACCTTGCTCTCGGTCCAGGTATCGGAGATGACCGGGATCGATGTGGACCACTTCGCCGAGTTTGACTTTGACGGATTCATCGACGTCATCGACGCGGTGGGCGGTATCGAGATCTGTCTCGACCATGCCGTGAGAGATTTCAAGGCAAAACTCGATCTACCTGAAGGCTGCACCAATGCCAGCGGTGAGCAGGCACTGGCATGGGTTCGCACGCGTCACACCGAGGAGTTCCGCGACGGTGCCTGGCGTTCGGTTCCTGGAAGAGGCGACCTCCAACGTAACCAGCACCAGCAAGAACTCATTCTTCAACTTGCCAAGAAACTGAAGTCATTCAGTTCGCCCCAGCAGCTCACCGAGGTGGTCAACGCAATTGCAGACACCTTCGTCTTGAGCAACACGTTGACCCTCACCGACGCGATCAGCCTCGCGTGGTCGGCCCGCGACATCGACATCGCTGAGATCAACCGTCTGGAAATCCCTGTTCGTTTGTCACGGTCTCCATCGAACCAGTCAATCCTCGTCGAGACAACAAGCCCGAAGGACGTGATCGCGAACCAGTACGGCGACGAACTTCCGAGGGAGAACTCGTAGTGTGCGTGATACCAGCGCACTTTCAACAAAGGGACATACAATGCGGGTGACCCAACGAGGATCGGTGCTGTGAGCGACCCAAAGGACCCGTATAGCAGGGATCCGTTCGAGAACCCACCGGGGTGGACGGATCCGTATGCGGACATACCACCGCTGCCACCCCCGTCAGGTTTCCCCCCACTGGAGCCTCAACAACCCCCGCCGGGTCAACCGCCCGGTTCACCATTGCTCACCGGATTGATCCTGGGGCTCTTGCTCGTGGCGCTCTCCGTTGCCGTGTTCCAGCTCTTCGGATCCGACGACACCGCCACGGCTGTGGCAACAACAACCACGACTGTTGGTGACGACACCACAACCACCGTGCCGGAAACCGACACCGACACCACCACGACAACGCCGACGACGGTTCCTTCGACCGATCCCTACCCGCCCGTGGAGCCACCGATCCCTTCAGCCGACCTCAAGATGAGGACCGACGGACTTGGGGTGATGGACAACGACATCAAAGACATCGTCTTTGGAACGGAAGCTGACGTCGCGATCGGTAGGCTGGTCGCCTCGTTTGGAGAACCCACCGACACGGGTTGGCAGACATCAACCGACCAATGGGGCGTGTGTGCAGGGGACCTTGAGAGGATCCTGACGTTCGAGACCTTCGCTGCAATTGTCACCAAGTCCGGTGGACAGGAAGTCTTCAACGGATACCGGAACGACATCAACTTCGGTGACATCAACGCAGCGCCTGCCGCCATCGAGACCTTGAGTGGGCTCAAGATCGGGGATTCGGTTGCTGATCTCAACAAGATTTATGAGAGCCAGGTTGTCACCTTCGGATCGGATGCCAAACTCGGCTCGACGTACACCGTATCAAGCGCGGCAAACGGAACGGTCCTGCTGTGGGGTCCCGTCCAAGGAGAGGACGACTCGGATCGTATCATCGGTATCTATGCCCCGAACGTGTGCTCACGTTGACGAAGCATTCGCTTTCCCGAACCGGTTTACAATCCAAGCCATGAAGCCGAACTACACCGCAGCACTCGTCATCGGTGGCGTGTCAGGTCTCGTTGTTTCTCTTGCCCTCTTCACGTTCTTTGCCGCGTCCGGGGCGGTTCCGTCCCTCACCGTCGAGGTTGATGGATCCGACATCGTTCCAACCTTCTCGGCGGCAGCCTCGGCTACCTGGATCATTGTCATCCTCTCAAGCATCGTCGGCGGGACCATCATCGCGATCTTGACCCGAGCTGTAGCACGGGTGATTGAGCCTGACGGGAGGTCGATGTCTCTTGGCGTGATCGCGTCTGTCGGAGCTGTTGTTGCGCCGTTGGTCGCGATGGTCATATTCCCACTCGGTATCACCGTGCTGGGATCCATCAGCGACGGCCACGCCATCATTGGTGTTGCCGATCTTGTCATGCTCGCCGCCGTCGTGGGTTTGCTCGCAGGAGCGTCCGTTGCGTGGCTCTCCTACATCCTCGCCAGACCATCAACTCCTGCCGAGGATCCTGAGCTGCTTGCCGCGTAGATCTGACGTCAGACAACCCTGATCTGTCCCCCCGCAAGCGGGAGGACGGGAAGAGGGCGTGCGAGCCTGCGAGCCCCGTCTTCCAGCGGGGGACAGATTCGACGTCGGAAGCCCCCCTGCCCCTCGCTGCGCTCCTCGCGTCCCCCCGCAAGCGGGAGGACGGGAAGAGGGCGTGCGAGCCTGCGAGCCCCGTCTTCCAGCGGGGGACAGATTCGACGTCGGAAGCCCCCCTGCCCCTCGCTGCGCTCGGCGCGTCCCCCCGCAAGCGGGGGGACGGGAAGAAAAGGCGACGTCAGAAGCTGAAAGCCGGAAGCTGAAAGCTCCTAAGAGGCTTCGTGTTCGATCAGTACCGCCGTCATCTCACCGGATGCTGACGACTCGAAGGTGACCGTGACCCGCTGACCCGTCGTCACGTGATCCCGAAGGTGAATGAGGGGGCCACCGTAAAAGAGCAAACCGGGTGCAGGCCGTAGCAGGTGACTGTTGCCATCGTTGTCCAAGATGACGAACGATTCGACACCAGTCAGGTCTCCGGTGACCTCAGTGACAATTCCCGATACCTGGTTATCCGCGAGTTCGTTTCCTGACGCACAACCGGTAGCGGCGACACCCCACAAAGCGATTGCCACCACTGTCCACGATGTGATTCTGACCATCGCCCTTTTTACTCCAAGCCCAAGATTCCTTCGAGCTCTCCGTCCACGAGGACGCCTTCAAGCCGCGCTGTCACGATTCCCGAGTCGTCCATCACGAACATCCACGGTTCGCTGAGAAGGCCAAACTCGTTGACTGCAGGAGCCAAATGGTCTCCATCTGGCACGAAACCCGGCTCGTTGAAGCCCTCGTACACCTCGATGTGGACAAAGTTGACATCGGGAGCCCGCGGCATCAGATCCTTCATTTGATTGAGCATTGGACCACAGGTTGCCGATACGCAAAAGGCAGGTGTTGCAAACAGCACGACCGTCTGATGGCCGTTTTGGAGCACATCATCGAGTGAGGATTCATAGAGGGACAAGACCGGATCGTCGTCGGTCGTGAGATCCTCAATCGGTGTATCAGCAAGTGTGCGAGTGGCGACGAGGGGTGCTGGCTCACCGATGGCGACGGAAGATGGTGACTCTTGGATGTCGACCAGGAACGGCTCAGTCGGCTCTCCCGTCGAGATGGAGAAGTCGATTTGCCACAGACCGGCAGAATCGAAGGGCACCGTTGCTCGGTACACCCCAATCGAGTCCTCGACGATCCAGGTGAAGTCGGCCACCGATTCGTAGGAACGGTTGGGCTCGTTGAGGGGAGACGCTACAACCGTGACAACCTCGTCGGGTGAGCCCCTGCGCGTTCCGTCAACCTCATTGACAGCAAAGAGCAAACGTGAGTCTCCAACCGCCGAATCCGATGAGACCCGTAGGCCAATGAGCGGCTCAGTGTCAGACGAGCAAGCCCCTGCAACAACCGCAACGACAGCAACAACGAGGAGGAGACGTTTCATGTTTGGAACGCTACTGGTCTGTCGCGTAACTGATGCCAGACGCCTATGGTGTGGCGCTTCCCGTGCCAAAGGAATGCCAGACCTCGAGGAGTCCATCCCACAGTTCCCCGAGTGCCCACCACAAGATCACCAACATCACCAATAGTGCGACGGTTGTTGCAATACCTCGAGCCCAGCCGATCCACGAATCCTTGGTGGCGAACAGCGCGTTCCACATGTCTCCGAAGAGCCCAGCTGATGTCTTGCTTTGTGACTGTGTATCGGGCCCGGACTCCGCCACCGGGACAACAACGGGTTGCTCGAGGGTTGGAGGTCGCTCGTCGCCTCCAGCAGTGTGTGGACCGGTGTCGTCGAATTCGGCAAGGGAAGGTCGCTTTGCCTCAAGCACGCCAATTTCAACTCCGAGGACGTCTGCAAGTGCGGGCATGACGGTGATTGCTGGGGCAACCTCATCCCTCTCCCAACGTCTCACAGACGAGGATGAACGGCCGATGGACGCGGCGAGCTGGCCAAGCGACATGCCCTTTTTCAGCCGTGATTCTCGAATGAAGCGCCCAAGAGACGCGGAATCGTCCATGGTCGACATGGTATCGGCATTCTCCATTTCGGGATGGACCGGCGTCAGGTAGTGTTGGGCTCACAACCACGAAAGGATCCCGATGCCACCCGATGTCGCCACACTTGCTGAGCTGTACGCACAGAGCGTCGCAGCGTTCCCTGACAACCCGTTGTTCGGGCAGCGAACGCCAGACGGATCGTGGGAGTGGATCACCTACCGGGAATTCGGTGAGGCAATCGACAAGGCCCGCGGCGGTCTGGCATCTCTGGGTGTTTCGAGCGGTGACAAGGTCGCGATCATCTCTGACAACCGACCCGAGTGGGCTGTTGGTGCCTACGCCACCTACAGCCTCGGGGCAGCATGGGTGCCGATGTACGAGGCGCAGACCCAGAAGGACTGGAAGTTCATCCTGAACGACTCAGGAGCAAAGGTTGTGTTTGTGGCGACCGACGGCATTCGTGCCCAGGTTGAGGAGATTCAAGACGAGATCGACACGCTTGAGACCATCGTCGTCATCGATGACCCCGCCGGTGGCAACGCATTGGACTACCTTGAACTCCTTGCACGGGGTAGCGAAAACCCAGCAACTGCAGCTGTCGTTCGGCCAGAAGATCTTGCCGGGCTCATCTACACATCCGGTACCACCGGAAATCCGAAGGGCGTGATGCTCTCGCACTCGAACATCACATCGAACCTGAACGCCGTCGCTGAAATCTTTCCGCTTGAGGAAGAAGATCGTTCCGCTTCGTTCCTACCGTGGGCACACTCGTTCGGGCAAACCGTTGAACTTCATGCATTGATCTTCTTCGGTTCATCAACAGGGTTGACCAGCGCAAAGACCCTGATTCGTGACATGCCCGAAATCAAGCCGACACTGCTGGTTGCGGTCCCTACCGTGTTCAACAAGGTCTACGACGGCTTGAACAAGCTCATGGCGTCCGAAGGTGGCATCAAGCAGAAGATGTTTGAGGCTGCGATGGCGAATGCTCAAAAGCGCAGCGAGATGGCCAAGCGTGGTGCAACGAGCCGGATGGTCGAGATCAAACATGGGCTCTTCGACAAGCTCGTGTTCTCCAAGGTGAGGGATCGATTCGGCGGAAAGCTCAGGTATGCATTCTCTGGCGGTGCCGCCATCTCAACGGAGGTGGCCGAGTTCATTTCCGCTGTCGGCATCGTGGTGTATGAGGGCTACGGGCTGACGGAGACCAGCCCGATCGCCACCTGCAACGTGAAGGGTGCACGGAAGGTCGGTTCCGTCGGGCGGGCAATTCCGAAGGTGACCATCACGATCGATACCGATATCACCGGTGACAAGGAGATCGGCGAGATCATTGTTCACGGCCCGAACGTGATGATGGGCTACTACAACCTCCCTGAAGCAAACGATGAGGTCTTCACCGGAGACGGCGGGTTTCGAACCGGTGACCTTGGACGCTTGGACTCTGAAGGTTATCTCTACATCCGGGGACGTATCAAAGAGCAATACAAGCTTGAGAATGGCAAGTACGTAGTTCCCTCGCCGATCGAGGAAGCCCTGACGCTGTCGGGCTACATCTCGCAGGCGATGGTGTATGGAGAGCAACGTCCGTTCAATGTCGCAGTTGTCATTCCTGACTTTGAATACCTCGACAAGTGGGCGGCGGAGAATGGGCTGGGCGGATCCTCCCATGCTGATCTCGTCAAGAACGAACGAGTGATCGAACTGTTCAAGACCGAGATCAACCGCGCACAGAGCGACATCAAGCACTACGAGCGTGTGCGGGACTTCATCCTCGGAACCGAGGAATGGACACCCGAAGGTGGCATGTTGACGCCGTCGCTCAAGATCAAGCGTCGAACGATCATGACCGAGTTTGGGAACCAGATCAATGACCTGTACGAAGGCGACGACCCCCTCCTCGGCCGGGACACACAAACGCGGTAGTCGAGCCACGCTCGACCACTGCTCGCGGAGGCGGACGGGAATCGAACCCGCCAGGGAACTTTCGCCCCCTCGTCGGTTTTGAAGACCGCGACGTCCACCAGGCACGCAGTCGCCTCCATCCGGCAATGGTAGGGAACCATCAGGGGCCCAGGCACGGCGTCCTTGCCTAATTGTCGTCCCCGTCTGGTTTGGAATCGAAGCTCGGCAGGGAAAGGACCAGCAACTCAATCTTCCCGGTCTTGCAGTTGACTCTTCCCGTTCCAGAGACAACATCACCGTCCTCATTGCGCGCCGTAAGACCGAAGCCGACGAGGCGGTCGCCGGTACCGCCGTGATATCTCTGTGTTTCGAAGGTCAGCCGCAGGCCGTCGGCGAACCGCGAGTCAAGGTAGCTCAACAGCGTGCCGCGGATGCGCGCTGCCTCGCGCACCCGAAATGGCGGCTCCGTGTATCCGACGAAACCGGCTGTCGCGAACAGTGCGTCGGCGGACGAGGCGTCACCGTCGGACGTCGCCGTGAGGAATGCCGTCACGAGGCCCTCAGTGACACCCTCGCAGCGGGGAACGTCCGAGTTGACCGGAGTTGTGGCGGAGATGACCGGCGAGAACGCGGTGGGAGGCTGCTCCACGCCGAGCGTTGAACGGGACGCGACAGGGTCGGCTGATGACTCCAGCCCACCGGTGAAATACAGGAGCAATACTGCGGACAGGATGACCGGCACCACGATCAGGAGCGACCAACGAGGAGGCACCCGTGATCCGTCGCCTGCGTCGCCGTTGACACCAACTCGGTCGCCTCTCATGATCCAGACCCTAGCGCCGAGGTCAATTACGCACGGATAGGCTCCGTCGGACTTCTGACTTCGGTCATCGGTCATCGGTCTTCTGACAACCGACTTTTGATGTCTGCCCGAGGACTATGCTCCGCAACGCAATAGCGAACAACACGAGGAAAGCCATGGCTGACGCTACATTGATGGTGTGGATTGATCAGGATCTGTGCACCGGTGACGGGATCTGCGAAGAAATCGCACCCGACGTTTTCATTGGCCGCGACGACGGACTTTGGGTCGTCAAAGAGACCGCGGGCAACTGGGGGGCAGACATCGTTTTCGACGGCGTTCAGGCTCCCGACGGATCCCGCGGTGTGGCTCGGGTTCCGAACGATCAGATCGATATCGTCGTTGAGGCAGCTGAAGAGTGTCCGGGCGAATGCATCATGATCGAACCGTTCGACCAAGAAACGTTTGACAAGCGCGGGGCATGACGCCGTCCAGCTGACGGTTCACGTCAGACGCTGCGATCAGCCGGTGATGTAGCCCTCAAGCTGATCGATGACGAACTTCTGGTGATCGATCACCGCACCCACGACATCGCCTATCGACACCACGCCCAACAGCACACCGTTGTCGACAACAGGCAAGTGTCGGAAACGGTTGGCCGTCATCAGCTCCATGCACTCCGTAACGGTGTATGAGGGAGTTACCGTCACAGGATCCGGCGTCATGATCTCACCAACTGAGGTGTCTCGTGAACTCCTCCCGTGAAGAATGATCTTTCTCGCATAGTCTCGTTCCGACAGGATCCCAGTGAGCACGTCATCGTCCATGACGACAAGAGCTCCAATGTTCTTGTCAGCCATCATCGACACAGCATCAAATACGGACATCGAGCTTGGCACACTCCATACATCCTGACCCTTGTACTCAAGGATATGGGCGACTGTCTTTCGCATGCGACCTCCTGACGCAAATCTAACCAGACAAAGTCAGGCCTGTCCACGTGGATCCAAACAGTGCGTCTACGATGACCCCAACGAAGGGCGCCAACAAAGGGCGGGTGGGCCATGGAGTATCAGAACCTCGATTTTTGGACTGATGCGGACGTTGGTTATGTAGCCCTCGACCGCCCCAACCATCGCAACGCCCTCTCATTCGATCTCTTGGAAGAACTTGTCGCGGTGGCGCGCGAGATCTCATCATCTGACCTGCGAACCGTCGTGGTGACCGGCAATGGAACCGACTTCTGTGCAGGATTCGATGTTTCAGGGTTCGAGGTTGGCTTGCTCCAGGAATCGACCCCCGTCCAGCGGTATGAGGCGGCGCAGCTTGGCGGTGTGATGGCGGATGCGATCGAATCGTTGCCTCAGATAACAGTCGCTGCGCTCCACGGAAACGTGATTGGTGGTGGAGTGGTTCTGACAGCTGCATGCGACCTTCGTGTCGCCGATGCAGACACAGTGTTCTCGATCCCAGAGGTCGATCTCGGGATCCCATTGGCTTGGGGAGGGATTGAACGGCTGGTACGCGAGTTCGGGTCTGCGATCACAAAGGAGCTTGTTCTGACCTGTCGTCCGTTTACCGCTCAGGAGGGCAAAGCCGCCGGGTTCCTCAACGCCATAACCCAACCCGGTGGTTCGATGGATATCGCAAAGGAGTTGGCCGTTCACATCGCCGAACGTCCCCGGCTCCCGACCGTAACGACGAAGCGTCATGTTGCTGAGGTCCTGCGTGGTGACTTCTCACGCGATGATGCGATGGGACTGATCACCGCGCTTGATGATGATGAATCAACCGCGGCGCGCAACGCGTACCTCGCCCGCTTTCGAACGACCACGTAAGAATCTTCATCACCGTTGACGCCCGTCGTGGAACCGTTCCGCCGATGACCGATGACCGATGACCGAAGACCGAAGACCGATAACCGATGGCCGAAGTCTGAGGTCACCTCCTTTCCCGTCCTCCCGCTTGCGGGGGGACGCGCCGAGTGCAGCGAGGCGCAGGGGGGCTGTCTGACGTCTGACGTCTGACTGACGGGGTTCGCAGGCTCGCACGCCCCCCTAATCCGACTACGTCGGATTTGTCCCCCCTGAAGGGAGGACGGTGTTGGACTCTGGCTTCTGACTTCTGCACCAGCACGTTGTCGTCGGCAATCCATACGCGATATCGGGCCTCACACCTGTGTGGTGTGAGGCCCGATACGTGTTTTGGTTTGTTGTGTGCTACAAGCCAGAT
>DIDS01000025.1:0-19889 GCA_002418265.1 Acidimicrobiia bacterium UBA5794
CGGGGGCTGCATCTTCGATGGGGAAGGAGAGCACATCCGTTGGACCGATCTTGCCCATGTGCAGCTCATTGAGTTCGGCCATCACCTCGTCGGACACGAAACGGACGGTCACGGAGCTATCAGGCTCGAGCCCCTCGGCATCGAGGACCGCCTGAGCGAAATCCGCGAGAAGCGTGGCGTCGAATTCGGGACTGCTACCCACAACCGTGATCGTCATGTGGCTGGGACGTCATCCGATTTTGGAAAGTCGGGATAGTCAACGCGAGCGTGGTAGTAGCCAGAGAGAGCCGAGACAACCTCTGCCTTGATGACCGTCAGCTCGCCGAACGTCAATGCGCAGTCGTCGAATTGCCCGTCATCGAGCTTTTCGGAAACGATGGAGTCCACGAGCTTTGCCAACCCGATCTCGGTGGGTTGCTCGGATTGTGCATATGCCCGAGCGGCTGCCTCGGTCGCATCAGAAATCATGACAATCGCCATCTCTCGTCGCGTCGGTTTCTCGCCACGGTGCCGAAATGTCTCGGGATCAATGTCTGGATTCTGCTTGAGGGCCTTGTGGTAGAAGTATCGGATGAGGCTCGTTCCATGATGCATTCGGATTCCGTCAGCAACGTCATCGGGGATTCGGTACTGCTTGGCAAGCTCGAGACCGTCGGGGACGTGCTCCCGGATGATGGTGACGGACTCAACGGGATCCATTTCATCGTGGGGGTTGTAGCCGAGTTGGTTCTCAACGAAATACAGGGGGTTCTCCGTCTTTCCCAAATCGTGATACCACGCCGCGGCTTGTGCAAGGAGCGGATCAGCACCGATTGCACGTGCTGCGCGCCCAGCGAGGGAGCCAACCAGCATGGAGTGGTTGAAGGTTCCTGGTGCTTTTTCCTCAAGCAGTTGGAGCGCAGGGTGGTTCCGATCGAGGAGATCGAGGAGCGACATCGTGGTGGTCACACCGAATGCGGTTTCGAGGAACGACACCAGCCCTTGACCCAGGAATCCACCGATGATTGCGCCAATGAGTGCCCAGCCGAATGCTTCAAGGGCGTCGCTGCTTGTCGCGCCTGCAACAAACAAAAGCTCAAGGCCCGCAGCGAGGGGTGCGACCACCACAGCGGATCCAAGGACCGACAGCCTCAGCTGTGAGCGTGTTGAGACGCTTGAGACAAAACCAACCGGAACCACAGCGGCGATACCGGCATAGACGGTGAAGGCGATGTCTCCCGTAGCAATGGCCGTGAACCCGGCCATCGGGAGTGCCACGAGCAGTGCGGTTCGCTGATCGAACAAGATGGCAGCCATCACTCCTATCGCCACAGCAGGCACGATGTATCCGATCGGGTGATTGTCCACGGAGGTGACGAGTTCAGGGACCCGAGCAGCCACCGCTGCCAGACCAATGATGATCGCAAGAAGCGCCACGTCTCGTGGCCGGTCGAAATGGCTCGGTGCGATGCGCCACAACAAGAAGGCGGCGAGCAGGACGCTGATTGCGGCGACAAGCACCATCGCCCACGGTGATACACCGGTTTGAACCTCAGGCTCGTAGAGCTTCAACTCGTCGATTGCGGCAACCTGAACCGTGGTGAGGATGTCTCCCTCATTTGCGATGACGTCACCAATGGAGAACGAGGTCGTCTGTGTGGGGACCGCTTCTCTGGCCTTCTCCTTGTTGATCGCCCACTGGGCCTCGTCGACTACCTCGTTGACCTGGAGACGTCGTGCAACGAGCGAGCCAAGCGCCTCACTTGTTGTCGGCACGTCTTCTTCGGGAATCCCAACGATTGAGATCGGTGGCCTCGTCGCTGAGGACAGATACTTGCTCTGGACGGCGTTGAGCTCGTTGTCTCTGATGCCGTTCGTAAGCTCGGTTGTGGCCCAACCGATCGCGGTACTTTGCATGGCAGGGAACACCGATGTCTCACCTTGAGCGACTCGGTCGAGATCCTTGTCGTGGAGCTCGACGAATTGGGCGATGGTCGGTTCCGTAAGAATGGCGTGCGTCGCCATGAGCCGTGATACCTGATCTTCGGCATCTCGGCGCGGCAGGGTCGTTGTGGTGGTTGTGGGAGGAAGCGTCGTCGTCGGCGAGCTTGATGTCGTCGTCTCGCCAGCGGCGGTCGTGGGTGGAGCGGCGGTTGTTGTCGTGGTTGGAGGAGGTGCAGGAAGGAACGCTCCCTTTTCAAGATCGGAGAAGAACACCGCAATATCCGTAAGCACGTTCTGGGAGGTCGCCTGGTTGATCGTGTAGGGAGCCTCCTCGTTGATCTCCGCGACCTTTCGGGCCTCTTCCGTCTTCTCGGCATCGGGGAACTCGGAGGTCGACCGGTCGGCGACGAAATCCTGGGGCGATGGGTGACCGACCGCGATCTCGGGTGGAACCGTCGTCACCTGCTGGTAGCCAAGAACCAGAACCACCGATGTGACAACAACGGTCACGATCAAAATGAGGATGTTGACCGCGGTCTTGTTGCGATCAATGAAGGCAGTCATGATCGTTGCTGCGATTCGTACTTGGCGTACGCCTCCACGATCGCCGCGACAATGCGGTGGCGAACAACGTCATCGCCGGTGAGTTCAATGAATCCAACCCCTGGTACCCGGCGCAGCACATTCCGCACGACGGTCAGGCCCGATGGTCTCCCATCGGCAAGATCCATTTGGGTCACGTCACCGGTGACGATCATCTTGGAGTTGAAGCCGAGGCGGGTCAGGAACATCTTCATCTGCTCGGGTGTCGTGTTCTGTGCCTCGTCGAGAACCACGAATGCATCGTTGAAGGTGCGCCCCCGCATGTACGCGAGCGGTGCGATCTCAATCGTCCCCTGGTCGATCAAACGGCTCGTCTCTTGGGGTCCGAGCATCTCATAGAGCGCGTCGTAGAGCGGTCGAAGATATGGATCAACCTTCGCCGCGAGGTCCCCAGGGAGAAACCCCAGGCGTTCACCCGCTTCGACAGCAGGGCGGGACAGGATGATGCGTCTGACAGAGCCCGACACCAGTGCCTCAACGGCACACGCCATGGCAAGGTACGTCTTTCCGGTGCCTGCGGGACCGATCCCGAAAACCATCGTGTTCTGGCGAATCGAGTCAACGTAGCCCTTCTGACCGAGTGTTTTGGCTCGGACGACCTTGCCCCGGCCGACGGCGATGGAATCCGTGAAGACGCCAGACGGCTTGGGGACGTCTGAGCGCACCATCGAAATGACCCGATCCACACGGTCAGCGTCGAGCGACTGCCCTTCCTGGACAAGGACGAGTAACTCCTCGATGACCGTGTGAGCCATGGCAACCTCAGCATCGTCACCGACAAAGTCGATCTCATTACCGCGGGCGACAAGGCGCGCGCGTGGGAACGCGTTTTCCACGCGTTTGAGGTGCGCATCCCGATTCCCCAATAGTTCGATCATCAAATGGTTGGACGGAACGCGCACCCGTGAGTCTGTATCAGGTGGATAGGTCAAGACCTACGGTTCCTGTCTCCTGGTAGATGCGGAAGCGCTCAATGAGCGTGTCGGGGAGTATATCCCGCATGCCCCTGTAGGACGGGGAAGCTTGGATGACCGTTCCCCCTTCAGGGGGAACAGGCGAGTCTTCGAGCCAAGGGGGCGCGCGAGCCCGCGAGCCCCGTCTTCCAGCGTGCGGGCGAACCATGACCGATGGCCGACCGGAAGGAGAGGAGAGCACGCGAGGCAGGTGGTCTCCCGTCGTTTGACAGAGGTCCGTTCAACGTTTGAGTTGGGCGACCAGCTCGGCGTCGGTGGTGTCGAGCAACATGGCGAGCATTGCGACATCTGAGCCGCGGATCGTCAGAACCCTACCGTTGAAGTCCTGGCGTTGAACCTGGATCTTCTTGAGAAAGCGATCAATGACATCACCGAGGCTGTCCGGAAGTCGCTCGACACGGGTGAGGTCGATCGTGACGCCCTCAGATGCGAGAACAGCGGTCATCGTGTTGTCGTCTTCGGGGAGTAGTTGGTTGACGGGGACCTCGTAGCACATGGCAAGTCGATGCAGTCTTGGGAGGGACACGGACCGCTCGCCCCGCTCGTACGCACCGAGTACCGCAGCCTTGAATTCGCCGTCGGTCGCTCGGTGGACGTCTTGGAGCGACATCTCGCGCTGGAGCCTGATCGCTCGCAGTCGCTCACCGACCTTCACGTTGTAGTCCATCGCTCCTCCGCCCGTCACCCCAAGCCACCGAAAGTGCAGAAAACAACACTCTCCGTCACCATTTTAGGGGTGGACCCCGGGTACGGCAATACTATAGCTTTGCCGTTGCCCGCGCAGGGCCTTCATCGTCTGAAGATGCCACGCTTTTTCGCCGATGGCGCCTCACCGCGGAGGTCTGCGTAGGAACGGAGAATCTCCTCCTGTTGGCCATCAAGATCGGTCGGGACCGCCACCTCGATATGGACGAGCAAGTCTCCTCTCCCGCGTCGTTGCAGGTGGGGAACGCCCTTCTTGCCGAGCCGGTAGACCGTCTCTGGCTGGGTGCCGGCAGGGACATCAAGGGTCTCGGTCTCCCCGTCAAGGAGCGGTACGTCGATCTCGGCTCCAAACACGGCCTCGGTGAACCCGATGGTCACACGATGGTGAAGATCATCCCCAACGCGTTGATACCGTGCATCGTCCTTGACGCGAATCTCAACATAGGCATCACCAGCGGGTGCGTTCCGTTGCCCTGCACCCCCCTTCCCCGTCAGCCTGAGACGCGTGCCGGTGTCGACGCCTTCGGGCACCTCAACGGTCAGGGTGCGCTCCCCGGCGTGTCTTCCGTCTCCGTGGCACGTTTCGCATGGGTCGTCGATCCGATTCCCCGTTCCTGAGCAATCCCTGCATTCCTGCACAGACATCATCGTTCCGAGCATGGTCTGGCGAGCCGCCTGGACACGCCCCTGTCCACCGCATGTCGAACAGGTGATTGGCGTGGTTCCCGGCGCTGTACCCACCCCGTCGCATGTCTGGCACTGAACGGCAGCCCTGAAATGCACCTCACGCTCGACACCGAATGCGGCCTCCGCGAGTTCGAGATCCAGCCGAATGGCGACATCCTGACCTCGTGCCGGACCACGTCTGCCACCCCCACCGAACCCGCCACCGAACCCGCCACCGAACCCGCCACCAAAGAACTGCTGAAGGATGTCCTCAAGTCCACCAAACTGGCTGAAGAGATCCTGCCCACCGAATGTCTCACCGCGGTCGTACCGCGCACGTTTTTGGTTGTCTGACAGAACCTCATATGCCTCTGCGATGTCACGAAACCGTTCCTCGGCGGTTGGATCGTCGGGATTGGCGTCGGGATGGGTGTCACGTGCGAGCGCGCGGAATGCCTTCTTGATCTCGTCTGCGGTGGCTTCGCGTGAAACCCCCAAGATGTCGTAATAATCCTTCATTCATCAGCTCCGAGTTGGTCTCCGAGACCCTCAGACACCTCTTCGACCACTCTGATCGTTCGCCGATAGTCCATACGCATCGGGCCGATCACACCAATCCGACCCGTGCGGCCCGAAGCCATCTCATAGGTGGTCGACACAACAGCGAGGTCATCGACGTTGCCAAGATCCGGCCCGAACCGCACATGGGTACCTTCGGTGTCATCACTCATGAGATCAACCAGGGCCGCCTGCTGATCGATGAGGCCAAGGAGTTGTTGCACCATGGTGAGGTCGTTCCACAGAGAGGCCATCTGGGCAGTTCCCCCAACGTAGACCTCACGCTGATGATCGCCAGCCGTTGCGAGCTGGCGGGTCACGGGGGCAACAACACGTCGAACAACAGCTGACAGGTCAGACATGACAAGATGATCCTCAACGGAGTCCTCAAGGGTCTTGCCCTCATAGGCTGCGGCAATCAGGCGCTCGGCGGCTGTGAGCGCCTCATCGTCAGGAACCACACCGATATCGACAAACTCTTGGTGCACGCGTCCGTTGTCGGCAACGGCCACGGCAAGAACAACAGTTCCTCCCAAGGGGATCAGCCTGACCTCCTTGATCGTGTCGGTGACCGATCCGGGTCCGACCACGACGGCCGGGTAGGTCGTGAGATCGCTGACGAAGGTCGAAGTCTCCTTGAGGAGTTCCGAGATCTGGCGATGGACATCGAGGAAGAACGAATCGATGCGATCCCGGGTGCCTTCTCGCAGCTTCATCGGAGCGAGGTTGTCGACATAGAATCGATAGCCCTGATGGGTTGGAACCCGTCCCGAAGAGGTGTGGGGCTGCTCAACGAATCCATAGGATTCAAGGCGCGCAAGATCGTTGCGTACCGTTGCAGAGCTCACATCGAGGCCGCTGCGCTTGAGCACCGATTGCGAGCTCACCGGCTCTCCTGTACGGATGTACTCCTCGACAAGAGCCTTGAGAATCTGGGATGGTCGATCGTCGAGCATCCTTGGAAGTTAGCAATCGGCAGCCGAGACTGATGACGCTTCTCGCACCACGGCATCGGTGAGCATCGGCTTGTACACGACCAGGCGACCGCCAGAGAGTCCCATCACACCCGCGTCGATCAACCTCTTCCCCTCGCGAGACTCAACGAAGTGCGTCGCGGTATCCGTCAGCACCGCTCCACAGGCAAGGCGGAGTCCGAGCATCAATGCGTCTCGCTCGGATGCTGCAGCGCCGAGCGTCTCGGAACCAAGCCGGGGACGCTCACCGGCTTCCACCGCTTCGAGGTACCGATCGATTCGTCTGTGGTTGCGTGAGCGCACACGCCCGATGTGATCGTGGGCACCGAGTCCGAACGCGACGTACTCGCCATTCCCCCAGGTCGAGAGGTTGTAGCGACACGCATGCCCGTCCCGCGCATGGTTCGACACCTCGTATCGGATGATGCCTACCGCTTGAGCCTTCTCCACGAAGTACTCGTAGCGGTCCGCCTGGACATCGTCGTCGGGCGCGGGGGCACCGGCCCGCACCTCTCTCGAGAGTTGCGTGCCCGGTTCAACGGTCAGGGAGTAGGTGGAGACATGATCTGGATCAAGAGAAAGCGCACGTTCCACCGAGGTTTGCCACGACTCGTCAGACTCGCCAGGATGTCCAAAGATGAGGTCGATCGAAACCGAGCGAAACCCGACGGCACGTGCTGATGCGACCGTCGATGCAATGGTGTCGGCGGTGTGGTTCCTCCCAAGCGATGACAGGACGTGGTCGTCAAACGATTGGGCTCCGATCGAAACACGGGTGAAGCCTCCCTCAACAAGCCCGGCGGCCAAACTCTCGGTCCAATCCTCGGGATTCGCCTCAAGGGATATCTCGGCGCCGCCGCGGGTGGAGAAACGGGTCTCAAGAGACTCGACAATGGATGCGAGTTGCTCAGGAGCCAGCCGGGTCGGTGTGCCGCCACCGAAGTTGATTGCATCAAGCGGACCGATCCCCGACTCCATCTCGATCTCGGCGAGAACCGCATCGACATAACGTTCGACACTCGATCGGCCTTCTACCGATTCGTCAACGATCGCAAAATCGCAGTATGGACAGCGTCGCAGACAAAACGGAATATGGACATACGCAGATTTCCAGAGCGTTGCTGCGTCAGCAAGATCAGCGCTGTCTGGTCGCATTGCTGCGGCATCCGCGGATGTGGGGAGGCTATTCATCTCCGATGGTGAGGGCGGCGACAAATGCTTCCTGTGGCACCTCAACCGAGCCGACCATCTTCATACGCTTCTTGCCCTCCTTCTGTTTCTCGAGCAGCTTTCGCTTTCGCGTTATGTCGCCTCCGTAGCACTTTGCGGTGACGTCCTTGCGCCGTGCCTTGATGGTTTCGCGCGAGATGATGCGGGAACCCACGGCCGCCTGGATCGGTACGTCAAACATCTGGCGAGGGATCAGTTCCCGAAGCCTCTTGACCATTGCGCGGCCATAGATCTGGGCCTTGTCCTTGTGGACGATCGTCGAGAACGCGTCAACCGGTTGGGAGTTGAGCAGAATGTCGACGCGAACGAGGTTCGACACTCGGTAGTCCTCGGGTTCATAGTCGAGGGACGCGTAACCACGGGTACGCGATTTCAGCTGATCGAAAAAGTCGAACACAATCTCTGCCAGGGGCACGATGTAGTGCAGCTCGACCCGCTCGGGGCTGAGGTAGGTCATCTCCCCCATTTCACCCCGCTTGGTCTGGATGAGCTCCATCACGGTCCCGATGTACTCCTTGGGCGTGATGATCATGACCTTGACGTAGGGCTCTTCGATCGAATCGATGTATGCCGGGTCAGGCAAGTCCTGCGGGCTGTGAACCACAACCTTCGATCCATTTGCCAGGTTCGCAACATATTCGACCGAGGGTGCGGTCGATACAAGGTCGAGGTCGTACTCGCGCTCAAGGCGTTCCCTGACGATCTCCATGTGCAGCATCCCGAGAAACCCGCATCGGAACCCAAAACCGAGCGCCCGAGATGTTTCTGCCTGATAGACGAGAGACGAGTCGTTGAGGCGAAGCTTGTCCAGCGCTTCCCGGAGCCGTTCGAAGTCGTCACCGTCCGTTGGAAACAGCCCGGAGAACACCATCGGCTTCGGTTCGTCATAGCCCGCAAGGGCTTGGGCGGCAGGCCTTTCGACGTGGGTGACGGTATCGCCAACACGAATCAGGTCAATGTCCTTGACTCCGGTGATCAGATAGCCGACCTCCCCAGCCCCGAGGCGTCCGGTCGGTTCGATCGATGGATGACGGACACCGACCTCGTCGGCAACAAGATCCTCGTTTGTCGCCATGAACCGTATTGCGTCACCGTCCGAGATGGCCCCATCAACCACCCTCACCAGGGAAACAACACCTCGATAGATGTCGTAGTAGGAGTCAAAAACAAGGGCCCTGAGAGGATCAGACGGATTCCCCTCAGGAGCCGGAAGCCTCGTAACGATCGCTTCGAGAAGCTCGTCGATCCCCGCCCCAGATTTCGCCGAAACCGCAATGATCTCGTCAGGTGATCCTCCCAAAATGCCAGCGATCTCGGTAGCCACCCTTTCAGGTTCGGCGGCGGGGAGGTCGATCTTGTTCACAACCGGGATGATCTCAAGTCCGCTCTCAACGGCCAGGTATGCATTCGCCAGGGTTTGGGCCTCAACACCTTGAGAGGCATCGACGAGAAGCAGCGCTCCCTCACAGGCTTCGAGACTCCGCGACACCTCATATGAGAAGTCAACATGCCCGGGTGTGTCGATCAGATTCAGCTCATAGACGAATCCGTCTTTGGCCTTGTAGTCGATGCGGACAGCGTTTGCCTTGATCGTGATGCCACGTTCACGCTCAAGATCCATCTCATCGAGCAGTTGCGCTCGCATGTCACGTTCCGAAATCGCCCCGGTGCGTTCGAGCAGCCGGTCTGCGAGGGTCGACTTGCCATGGTCGATGTGTGCAATGATGCTGAAGTTGCGGATGCGCGACTGATCCATGCGGTTCTCCGGAGGTTCCCTGCGGTACCCAGGGTTGGAATTCAGTGTACCGTTGCAGCCGCTTGGTGCTACCCTCAGGTCGATTCCCACCACCTCGTGAGGTTCTTTTCCATATGGCCAACATCAAGTCACAGATCAAGCGCAACCGACAGAGCATCGTCGCAAACGAGCGCAACAAGGCTGTTCGTTCCGAGCTCAAGACTTGGGCGAAGCGCACGGTCGAAGCTGCCGAGGCCGGTGATGCTGCTGAAACTGAGCGTCTGCTCTCGTTGACCCAGAAGCGCATCGACATGGCCGTCACCAAGGGTGTCCTGCACAAGTCGACGGCTGGACGTCGCAAGTCTCGGCTCACGGCGCAGGTCCGATCCATCCTCGCCTAGAGGTCCCATCATGACTGAATCTTCAGGGAAGTGGATGACGGCTGCTGCTTTGGACAAGCTGCGGGCCGAGTATGACCACCTCACCACCACCGGACGCGACGAGGTCGTGAAACGCATCGCAGAAGCGCGTGCACACGGTGATCTCAAAGAAAACGCCGAGTACGACACCGCCAAAAACGATCAGGGTCTCATGGAGGCCAGGATTCGTGAACTTCAGCACCTCATTGAGAACGCCGTCGTCGGAGAAGTCACCGATTCCGGCATCGTTGAGATCGGCACCGTAGCCACGGTGGTTGACGACGATGGTGATGAACTTGAGTTCTTCGTCGCTCACGCTGAGAACAGGATTGACGGCATGATGCTTGCCTCACCTGATTCACCCCTCGGTAGCGCACTTCTCGGCGCCAAGCCCGGCGACGACGTCACATTCGAGGCTCCCGGAGGAACCTTCACCTACCAAGTGACCAACGTCCGCGTCTACGAGGGCTAGCGCTCTTCGGAAGTCAGAAGTCAGACGTCAGAATCAACGCCCCATCCATCTTGACATCGCAACGGTGAGCCGTTCCAATGTGACGCGGTGGGTTGCCTCAGGTTGGGTCTTGAGCGTCAGGTCCGCCTTGGCAAGGGCACGAACGCAGTCCGACAGCGCCCGACCGTTGGCTCGGGTTCGCCCTTCCCAAACCTTCCTGGTTGCGTACGAATTCGGGTTTGCCTTCGCCCATGCCGCAAACGTGTCGTAATCGGGCGCCACCGCTGCAAGGGAACGCTTCCGCACTTCCCCTTCAAGATACGACAACAGAATGAGCGGGTGGTTGTGCTGGAGAAAATCAGAAAGCCGTCGTAGGGCTTCAGCGTGGTCACCAGCCATGATCGCATCACCAAGGAACCACATCGGTTCATCCGGCCGGTTGTCAACCGTCGCAGCAATGGCTGACGCCTCAATCACCCCACCCGAAACGGCAAGCTGATCGATTGCTTGACGCATCGCCGCCTGGTTTGCTCCGAAGTGCTTGACGAGCTCTGCGCGCGCCTCGGCATCGATCCGGAGGCCGTTCGATCGTGCGTACTCACCGATCCACTGATGGGCATCTCTTGCACTGAGTGCCTTGAACGACACAACCTCACCTGACGCGGCAATCGCCTTCTTCAACGGTGCCGGAAGTGTTCCCGATGCGGCGAAGACCGCCACCGCCTGATCAGGATCGGCATTCGCCAGCATCTCGACAATCGCGTCGAGCTCGACCTTCAGCAGGTTCTGGGAATCCATTACGAATACCCCGGTTGCACCACCAAAGAGTGATCCCGACTGAAGCGCGGGGACGATCGCCATGACCTCGTCGCGAAGCGATGCGCCTTCATCGGATGTGCCTGAGCCTTTGGCCGGCACATCGATCCGGGTTGGGCTCTCAACACCGGCCTCGTCAAACGCGGTCTGTGCAATGGCGCGCATCCGCTCACGTTCGGAGGCACCGGCATCTTTTGGTCCGACAATTCCAATCCAGCCCATCGGGACAGAGTACCGAAGTCAGAAGTACCTCAAAACCGTTCCCCCTTCAGGGGGAACGGGCGAGTCTTCGAGCCAAGGGGGCGCGCGAGCCCGCGAGCCCCGTCTCCCAGAGGGGAACAGGCGAGTTCTCGAGCCAACGGGGCGGCCCCCCTGCGTCGCTAGCACTCCGCGTCCCCCCGGCAGCCGGGGGGACGGGTAAGCATGCCAAGCCAGGGGGGCGTGCGAGGCCGCGAGGAGACGTTGTCATGGAGGGATCAGGGGGATGGTGATGTCGCCGGTTTCGGTTCGGCGGACGTCGACATTGAGGGAATCGAGGAGTCCCGTGATCGTTGGATGCGGGTGACCGTAGGTGTTCGGGCCGTAGGACAGGATCGCGACGGGACCCACCGTGCGTTCGAGCCACTGGAGGTCGGTGGTTGCCGACCCGTGGTGTGGAACAACCAGGACGTCGGGATGAATCGGAGGCAGCGCCCTCTGGCCGACCGCTTCGATGTCACCGGGGAGAAGCACCGTGGTGACGCCATGGATCAACAGCACGATCGAACCGTTGTTGTCAGAGGCATAGCGTCGCGCAGGTGAGAGCACCTCGAGCAACACAGCGCCGACACCAATCCGGTCGCCTGCCCTGACGCGATCCGTTCGCACACCCGCATCGTGAGCGGAACGGATCAGATCGGTGTCTGGCGAAAACTCGCTCACGACAAGCCTTCCGACGCGATCTCCACTCACGAGCTCGAAAAGACCACCCGCATGATCGATGTCGTCGTGGGAGACCACGACCGTGTCCACGGTGCGAATGCCGTGTCTTCGGAGGGCAGCATCGAGCACTCTGGGATCTGATCCGCCATCCATGAGGAGAGATGCACCGGAGGGATCCTGAACCAGGATGGCATCACCCTGGCCGACATCGAGAGCCACCACGATGGGTACCTCCGGCCATGGATGTGACCACGGCACCGCAACAAGCAGAAGGACAAGCCCGACCGACGCGACGATCGGGCGAATGGTCCTCAGCATGAGCCCGATCCCGACAAACAGGGCGACTGCCGTCGCTGCGGCACCGAGCTGTGGCCCGTCTGCTGCAATCTCGGCCACCCACATGACACAGGAAGCTCCGAGCCTGGCGACGTCTGCCGCCGGTGCGAAAACCACCCCCAACGCAGCAACCCCCGTCGTGACGGCGATCACCGGGCTGACGATCAGGTTCGTCAGAGGCGAAAGCAGCGGAACCGTGCCAAACACGACAAGAAGCAACGGGGCTACGGCCAGTTGTGCACCGATCGTGGCAAAGAGCGGCACGAAGAACCATTTCGGCGTCCGTTCACGGACCAAAGCCATCCCGACGAGGACACCGGCCGTTGCCAGAACCGAGAGCTGGAAGCCGACCGACAACGCCAGATGTCCCGACACGAGCAGGAGCACCGTGACAGCAACGCCAAGCGCCATCCACGGATCAACCGGAATCCCGAAGAAGCCCCCGGCGAGCAGGACGGATGCCATGACCGAGGCACGAATGACCGAGGGCTCCCACCGCGTGATGACCGCGAACAACGTGAGCCCGACGGCCCCAACAAGGACCCGGATTCTTGGATGGATCGACAGTGGTGCGGTCACGACCCACCAGATCGCAAGGAACAGTGCAACATTGGAGCCCGATACGGCCACGAAGTGGGAGAGACCGGCTCTGCGCAAGTCTTCCTCGTCGGACGCGAGCATGCGGTCAGTGTCGCCGGTGAGAAACCCGGACAACAGACCATCACCGACATGGTCGCCGTTGTAGCGGCTCGCAACGGCATTCCGTACGGCGTTCCCGCCATTGACGATCGGATTGCCTGACGCATGTGCTGCGTTGACCTGGTCGATCACGAAGGTCCCTGCAACCATTTCATCCCTGACTCGTCGCACTCCGTCGCTCATCACCCCAGACGCCGTCACGACCGCACCGACGGTCACACCATCCGGAAGGTTCCGAACGGCGACCCGCGGACCACCCCAGTCGACACCGTCGATGAACGTGACCTCCGCGACCCCTTGCCCGTAGGACCGCTGGGATTGATCCTCGGCAACCTTGAAGGTCACATCAACGCGCCCCGCGGGGAGCTCGACGGCTTCAATCGTGGCTGTTCGGCTCATTGAGATCCAGCCGGAACCGACACCCAAGGCACAAAAGGCGATCAACACGATCATGGGGCGCCACAGGATCACACCAACAGCAGCGGCAGTTGTGACGAGGAGACCCAATCCGATCGGTGATCCGAGGCCAACAATGACGCCAATCCACGTCACGGTTCCAACGGCCACACACCATCGAGCTGGAAGGTCGGGCAGGTACCCTTTCATCCACCGGCCAGTGCAGAGCGAATCGCATCCAGCTTTGACTCGCCAATGCCGGGGACATCAAGAAGGCTCTCAAGGGTCTCGAACGGTCCGTGCTCGTCCCGGTAGGCGACGATTCGTTCAGCAATGACCGGACCGATGCCCGGGAGCGCTTCAAAGCCCGCTTCATCTGCGGTGTTGATGTCGAAGCGGGCAGACGACGTTTGGGCCCCTGCATCTGGGGTATCGACGACAGCTGGGACAATGATCTGTTCCCCGTCACGGATAGGGGCCGCCAGATTCAGACGCCCGAGATCAGCATCCCGGGTCGCACCGCCCGCAGCCGCAACGGCATCAGCCACCCGTGAGCCCTCGGGCACAGCAACGACCCCGGGAACAACGACTGGCCCCGAGATGTGAACCGTGATCAATGCGTCCAAACCGGTCTCGGTGTGAACCACATCAACGGGAGCAGCTGATGAAGCCCCGGGTGTGGTCCCGATGCCAAACCACAATGCCCCACCGACCAGTACGAGGAACGCAAGCCCCACCGAAGTCACCGACAGATTGGTACCGCGCGATGCCATGATCCTCACACCGCTGCCCGACCGTTGTACCGCAGAACACGGCCGGATGGAAGAGGGTTGTGCTGCTTGTCGTGAGAGTCAGAAGCCTGCGAGGGACGCGAACCACCGAATCACGCCGTCGATCTGCTCCAAATCGCCAACTTGCTTTTCAGCCCAATCGAGGATCTCGGCCCCCCAAACCAGAAGGAAGGCTGCGAGGAGATTCACGCCTGCGTGGAGCGGAATCGCAAGGGAGAGATCACCGCGCCTGAGTGCGGCCCATCCCAGGACAATGCCGATGATGAAGAGACCCGGTATCGCAGCGCGGGAGTTCCAATCGACCAGATGGACACCCGCGAATATCGCCGCGCTCAGGACGATCGCTGGCCATTTCCCCATGAATCGGTGAAGCCACGACAGCAGCATGCCCCGATAGATGATCTCCTCGACGATCGGTGCCAGCACCGCGACCGACAGGAAGATCAGGACGATCTCAAGTGAGGTTTCGGTGCCTTCTGCAATGCCCGCCACGCCCTGTTCGGGGGCACCGCCCGGGAACATCAACCTGATGAGGGGATACGTGGCGAACGCCACAAGTATCTGGAGGCCCATACCGGCGAGGAGCCCCCACCAGTCAGAGGGGTTGAGTGTCAAACCGACGTCAGCCTGAAGAGATCCTGACCCAGCACGCCGCGAGAACATCCAGATCAGGAGGAACGATCCGGCTGACTGGCCGACAAAGACGATCGTGAATGGGATGGGGTCCGTCAGCTCAGCGTTCGCTGCAAGAACGAAGATCCCCGCCATGTTTGCACCGAGGACCCCGGCGAAGAAGGTCCCGACCGTCCACCAGAACATCGGTACCGACGGCACCAGGTCGCGGGCGACAGGAAGATATCCCGACGGTGGAGCCGGGGGGCTCGGAGGTCGTTCCGGCATGCTCATCCGGGATCCCGACCCTGGGAACGGCTCACCTCATATGCAGCGGCTTCGTAGGAGATCCCGAAGTATGCCGCTCGATGGGGAAGGCCATAGACCCGGAGCCGCAGGTATTCACCAAGGTACCGTACGAGAAACGTTGCTGCCCCTTTGCTCCACTGCTGCACGTGGACGAGTTCGTGGGCAACGATGTCGGGGCGTTCGCCGAGCACCACGGCATCGAACACCTCCTCGCTGAGAAATATCCGGGTTCCGATCGTCACTCCATCGATGCGCGAGCCGACGAGAGATCGCATCCATGGCGGCATGATCTCGAAGGCAACACCGCCGAAGTCCGACACGTCGAGATCGATTCCCGCTCGCTCAATCGCGACAGATGCAGGAATCATCAGACGACGAGGCTGACGACGTTTGGAAGCTTTGCGATGACCTTGCGCGGCTGATTGCCCCCGGTGTGCGCAAGGACTTTCTTTGATGAAAGGGCCAGGGCCACGGCTTGGTCCTCGGTGATCGACACGGGAACCTCGATTCGGTCTCGGACTTTGCCGTTGACCTGAACAACCATCGTTGCCGAGGCAACGGTTGTGAGGGAGGTATCAAATGTGGGCCAGTCGGCAACCACGATCGACCCATCATGGCCGAGCATGTGCCACAACTCTTCACAAATATGGGGGGCAAGGGGAGCAAGGAGACGGAGCATCACGTTTGCGACATCACGAGGAATTCGGTCCATGGGGACAAGGGCGTTGTTGAGTTCGAACAATCGTGCAACCGCGGTGTTGAAATGGAGGCTCTCCATGTCCTTGGTCACGGCTTCAATGGTTCGGTGCAGGAGTACTCGGAGGTCGCCTGCCGATTCCTCGTCAGACACCAGCATTTCGCCTTCCCCGTCGACGTAGTTGCGCCAGAGTCGCTGGAGAAAGCGGTAGGTGCCGACAATGTCCTTGGTCGACCACGGTCGCGAGGCTTCAAGGGGACCCATGAACATCTCGTAGATGCGGAGTGTGTCAACGCCGTACTCCTCGAACACGTCGTCGGGGTTGACCGAGTTCTTCAGTGACTTGCCCATCTTCCCGAATTGGCGCTCGACGGGCTCGCCGTTGTGGGTGAACACTCCGTTGTGTTCGACCACCTCATCGGCAGGCACGAACATGCCGCGGGAATCCTGGAAAGCATCGGCGAGGATGTAGCCCTGGTTGATCAGACGCCCAAAGGGCTCGATGGTGCCAACATAGCCAAGGTCGAAGAGCACCTTGTGCCAGAAACGTGCGTAGAGCAGATGAAGCACCGCATGCTCGACGCCGCCAACGTACAGATCGACACCGGTCTCGCCCATCCAATAGCGCTCGGCGGCTTCGCTGACGAGTTCATCGTCGTTGTGAGGATCGAGGTAGCGAAGATAGTACCAGCACGATCCGGCCCACTGGGGCATGGTGTTGAGCTCGCGCCGGTAGGTCACACCGTCGATCTCGACAAACTTCCAATCGTCTGGGGCCTTGGCAAGTGACGGCGTCGGCTCAGCGTCCTCATCGTCTGAGGCATTCGGACGGAAGTCATCAATCTCGGGAAGCCGAAGTGGGAGTTGATCCTCAGGAACGGCCTTGAGCTCACCGTTGGGCCCGTGAAGAATCGGAATTGGCTCGCCCCAGTACCTCTGTCGGGAGAACAACCAGTCGCGGAGCTTGTAGGTGACGGTGCCCTCCCCCGCCCCGTTGTGTTCGAGCCAAAAGATGATCCGCTTCTTTGCATCCTCGATCTCAAGCCCGTCGAGAAACCCGCTGTTGATCGCCGGACCGGGACCGGTGTAGGCGTCACCCTCAAACTCCGGTGGAGGTTGGACGGTGCGAACGATGGGAAGATCAAACTTTTCTGCGAACTCCCAATCGCGTTCATCCTGACCCGGCACCGCCATGATCGCTCCGGTCCCATACCCCATGAGGACGTAGTCGGCGATGAAGATCGGAATGCTGTCTCCCGTCAGCGGATTGATCGCGAAAGCCCCGGTAAAGACTCCGGTCTTGTCCCGCTCGTCGACCTGGCGTTCCAGATCAGACTTGCGCGATGCCGCCAAACGGTATGCCTCCACCGCGGTTTTCGGATCGTCGATCCCGAGCGTCCACTCCGGTTTCGTTCCATCGGGCCATGTGTCGGCGACAATCTCGTCAACCAATGGATGTTCGGGGGCCATCACCATATATGTGGCACCGAAGACGGTGTCAGGACGGGTGGTGAAGACCCGCATCTGGGTGTGGTCCTCGATGTCGAATACGATGTTTGCGCCTTCGGAGCGTCCGATCCAGTTGCGCTGCATCGTTGCGACTGATTCGGGCCATTCGAGGGTTTCGAGATCGTCGAGCAGCCGATCGGCATACGCGGTGATGCGCAGCATCCACTGTCGCAGTGGCCTCCGGTACACCGGGAAGTCGCCACGATCCGATCGCCCCTCGGGTGTCACCTCTTCGTTTGCGAGAACGGTCCCCAACGCTGGGCACCAGTTGACGGGTACCTCATCAATGTAGGCGAGCCGCTGACTGTCGAGAAAGGTGGCACGGTCTGCGTCTGTGAGGTTCATCCATGCAACCCCATCGGCATCCCGGTCGCCCGATTCAAGCTCGGTGACAAGCTCTGAGATCGGGCGCGCCTTGTGCGTCACATCGTCGAACCAGGAGTCGAACAGCTTGAGGAAGATCCACTGGGTCCACTTGTAGTACTCAGGATCGGTTGTGGCGAACGAGCGGTCCCAGTCATACGAAAAGCCGAACGCCGTCAGTTGCCGACGGAAGACCTCAAGGTTCTTTTCGGTCGTTTCGCGCGGGTGGATGCCGGTTTCGACGGCATATTGCTCGGCGGGGAGACCAAAGGCGTCAAATCCCATCGGATGAAGCACGTTTGCTCCACGCATACGATGGAACCGGGAGTAGATGTCGGTCGCGATGTATCCAAGGGGGTGGCCCACGTGGAGTCCCGACCCCGACGGATAGGGGAACATGTCAACCACATACAGCTTCGGTTTGTCGGCATCAAAGCCTTCATCACCGGGATTGGGCACGCGATAGATCCCCTGATCAGCCCACGTCTGCTGCCAGCGCTGCTCGATTTCCCTGAAGTTGTATGAGACCATTGCCCTCCCGAACCAGCAGCAAGCGTACCGCGTGCAGACCGAAGTGAAAATTCCGTGACAGCCTGTTAGCGGGCTATCTCTGGATCGTCTTGTGTGACCCGAGTTCTCACGGTGAAAGCCGAGTCGCCTGAGAGGATGCCACCTCGTCCAAAGAGGCGACCGGCCTGCCAGTTTGACAACCCAAGCTCGGGTCGGTTGAGCGCATATTGTCCGTCGACCCAGCGGGTGAACCCGTTGCCGACGAAGGGTGCGTCAATCGATCGGAAGAAGGCATCGTGTTCCGTGTCATCCTCGGAAATCAGTGATGCGACAAACCGTGGGCTGTAGCGGTTGAACCACGCGACTGCCTGTTCGACGTCATCAACGATCGCAAGGGTCACCTCGGGACTCTCCTCCCACTCCCACTCCTGGCCGAGAAGATCCTCGGCGATTGGTTCGGCCTGCGGTTCGATGACGTCGCCTTCGGCTCGGGCTATCGGGACTTCGCGGGTGAACCACTCTTGAGGCACAGCATCGACCGAGGACGCGAGGACGTGCAGCTTTGCGTTGGTGTCGCGGCGGGCACCGGCCCGCTCGATCGCGTGGAGAAACGCCGGGATCAGTTCGTCGGCTCTTGACCGGGGAATGCACGCGGTATTGAGCGTATTGCAGACCTTCCGATCAAGCGAGTGATACACCGCAGCAGCAAAGGCAGCCGGGTTGGCGGTCTCACTCGCAACAATCCATGCACCCCCGGTTCCGTGGAGACTGACATTGTTCCCCGCCTGTCTCGCCACGGCTCCCAAACGGTGTGTCGCCTCTCCTGATCCTCTGGCAACGGCAAGGCTCAACCTCGGGTCAGACATCATCGCGATCCCCGAGGCTCTCGATGCGCTTGCAACAAGACTTGCAGCACCCATGGGGAGGCCACTGGCGCTCAGGGCGGGTTCGAGAGCATGGGTGACAATCGCTCGCGCGGTCCCGAGGGCATCCGAACCAATCCGGAACACGACGGTATTACCGCCCCGGAGGACACCCGTTGCATCTGCGAACACGTTGGGGCGGCCCTCGAACACGAAGCCAATGACACCGAGACCGTCAACGATCTGATCGAGTTTCCAACCGTCGTGGTCGATCGTCTCGGTCACCCGACCCCGCCCACTGGGAGTGGAGGCCCAGCCCTTGAGGCCTTCGACCATGTCGGCTCGCATCCTGTCGTCGAGAACGAGTCGCGTAACGCTTCTCCCCCGCTCGCGGGCAGCTTCAACGTCGGCGCGATTTGCCTCGGCGATCGGAGTAAAGGTTGCGTCGTCGTCGAGTGCGGTTGCGAAATGGTGGTAGAAGTCGGTGATCTGGCCATCGGTCACAGAACCCATCGCTGCAAACGCCTCTACCGCTGCCGTGACAGCACGGTCTGCCATCTGGCGAGGTTCGCTCGGGATATGAAGGAGTTCACCGGTGTCCTGGACAACGATCAGGGCATCGCCCGGCTGGAAAGCCTCGGCGAGTTCGGGGGTGACGTACGACACGTTGGTGCCACCCCACGGAATCGCCATACCGGCGGTCAATGCGGTCAGTTCAGATGTATCCATCCACCACATCGTACCGCTTCTTTCCCGTCCCCCCGCTCGCGGGGACGTCTGACGTCTTCACCCCGTCCCCCGCTTGCGGGGGACGCGCCGAGCGCAGCGA
>DIDS01000025.1:19930-73267 GCA_002418265.1 Acidimicrobiia bacterium UBA5794
GCGAGGCGCAGGGGGGCTTCTGATACCGCGACAGGCTGAAACGCCCCCCTGCGGCACAGCGCCTGCTGCGCAGGCGTTGCCCCGCGTCCCCCCGGAAGACCGGGGGGACGGGTTTGAGCCACTTCTGACCTCAGACTTCTGACTTCAGTACGTCAGGACGGCGTGGAGACGACCATCGAATCGGGCGCGTCCTTCGAGGGCAGAAAGCTCGATCAGCATGGTGGCGCCGACGACGTGGCCGCCAGCCTTCCTGATCAGCTCGTTGGAAGCGGCAAGGGTGCCGCCGGTTGCGAGGACATCGTCGACGATCAGTACGTTGGCTCCGGACGCGAATGCATCCTCGTGAATTTCAAGGGAGTCTGTTCCGTACTCAAGGTTGTAGGTGACCGAGATCGTCTTGCGAGGCAGCTTCCCGGGCTTTCTGACCAACCCGACACCAGCACCGATTCGTTCAGCGATCGATCCTGCGAGGAGAAAGCCGCGGGACTCAATACCAACGACGATGTCGATGTCATTCTTCAAGAACGGTGCGGCCATCTCCTCGACAGCCTGGAGAAACGCCTCACTGTTTGCCAACAGCGGCGTGATGTCCTTGAACACGATCCCCGGCTCCGGAAAGTCTGGGACGTCGGCAATGAAGGAGTAGAGATCAAGCATGGAAGCAGCCTACCGGCGACCCTCACCGCCTGGGGTTCTCTTGCGCATATGCCGACACCGTTGCCACGCCGTCGCGCATTGAGGGCTCATCACCTTCCCGGTGATACCAGCGTGTTCGGGATCGGTCGACCGTTGTAGAGGGGAAGGCCGTTCAGAGCCTCGTCAAGCTCGATGGTGACCGGATACCACGGGTTTGATGGACACCTTGCATCTCCCTGAACCGGTTCAACGAACACGGTGATGGTGATGCGATTTGCGGATCGAATCACGACGGGCACAATACCTCGATCGACAGGCGCCTGCCCTGAGGCGCAGTCACGTTCTTGGATCAGGACTGCAAGTTGCTTCGATTCCCAATCAGGCTCCACAGTGGAATCGACAATCCAGTCGGCCGTCCCCCAGCCTTCTGCGGTGGTCTCGATGTGGCAGCCACCCCAGCCTGATGGTGCCCATGTACCGTCGCTGAACCCGAAGGTCGCATGGGCGTACGAGGGGGCTCCGTCGGCGGTCCCGGTCCCAAAGAGGATGACAGAGTCCCGTGTCTGTTCCGCGACGAAGAAATCGAACTCCCCGAAGAATGCACCCTCGAGACCGAGCGACACCTCTGCATCCGCTATGGCTTGTGCGACATCGGCATCTGGCACGGTCGTTGGCAACACCGGATTCTGTCCGGCTCCGAGAAAAACCGGACCACACGACGTCTCCAAGCTCGGGGCTGCTCCATCGATGGGCAGGGTTCGGTCACCCTCATCCACGCCGTCGATGAACAGGCCGTCCGTCGAGAATGAAACCGATGATTCCGCAACTGTTCGGCGCCCAACGACCTCCTCGACCCATTTCCCGGTTCCAAGGGTTTCGTGCTGGGTCTCATAGAGCACACGCTCATACCGTTGATGGGCGTGGTCAAACCATGTCGTCGATGTGCTACTCCTTCGTCCCCCGACATCAGTCTCCTTTGATGTCGACATGGTGTAGATCGTTACCGGCGTTCCGAGCCAGTCGCCTTCCTCGGCCGTTCCGCCGGCTTCGATCCACTGCTCCGCATCAAAGGGGCTCCCAACACCGTCGATAGCTGGCACACGCACGAAGGCCATCAGATCGGTGCTGCCACCGCCGAACAGCGGCGATTGGGCCATGAGGTAGCTGGAGCTGGCTCCGGCTTCGGATATCACGCATGCCGATTCGTGGAACACGGTGTGCGGTGCGTCAAGCCGCTCCGGGATTGACCAAATCTGTCCTTGCCGACCATCGGCGATGGAGTATTCGAACATGATGCGTTCGACGGCCCCGTTGGGAGCGGTCGCGTCGATCCGTACAAGGCCGTCGGCGTTCGGACCCCAGATCTCGATCGTGGCATTGTCGAAGCCCCCGTTGTCTTGTTTGTCCATACCAATGCAGGTGAGTTCGGTCTCTTGGGACCATGCGAGTTTCACATATTCAATGGTCGGTTCGGCGACGGGCGTTCCGCCTCCGGTTTGGGACAGGGCCACAACGCCGACGGTCATCACCGCGACGACACCGACCGCAAGGCCCACAAGGAGTCCACCTCGGCGTTCGGGGATTTTGGACTCGCCGAATGCTGGGGCTCCGATCTGGGACCATTCTGGGCCCTGACCTGCATCGGCCATCAGGCGTTCGAATCCCTCGCACAGGTACTTGTCCGCTGCGTGATCGTCGATGTGATCTCTAGCCATCGAGGGCCTCCCGCAGCCTGGTTCTGGCGAGATGGAGGTAGCGGCGAACGGTTGCAGGGCGACAGCCCATCACTGCGGCAGCCTCCGACGGTGTGTACTCCTCGTGGAACACGAGGAAGGCAGCGGCACGCTGGCGGGGAGGAAGCGATGCGATCACGGCATCAACAATCGATGCTGTCGACGAATCTGGAATGCCATCGACGACACCGTGTGGCTTGAACGACACGTCGGATCTCCGGGTCCGATTCCGGTGACGGGATCGGACCTCGTTGAGAACCGACTTCATCAAGTAATGCTTTGGCTCCCGCAGACCCGAGAGGCCACCGGGACGTGCAAGCGTGCGCGCAACAACTGCAGACACGACATCGTCCGCGGCATCTGGCCCGGTGAGTGCTGTGGCGTATCGCATCAGATCCCTCCGAACGGACGCATAGATCTCAGAGTCGTCCATTGCCCATCACTCCATACACGTCTGAAACCTCCCAAGCGTTGCACAGCAATTGCGTAGTCACGACCCGGTCGTCCTTGACGTGCAACCACAGAAAGGAATCCCTAGGCTGAAGGTACGGAATCCAAGAGGGATCCGACGACTCTGGGGAGGACATCATGACCGATGATCCAAACATGGCTGGCAGCGAGCCCGCCGAGGAACCATCCACATTCAACGACCTGTCTGCATCGGCGATGAGCGTGTCTGGCCAGCTCACGGCTGGGGAGCGCTTGATCGCCATCGGTGCACTACTCATCCTGGTCGTATGCTGGCTACTCGGAACACTCATCCTCGATGACTACTCGTTGGCGAACATCTCCGTCCTGCTTCCTATCGGCATTCTGGGCGCGATGTACTTCTACTACTCGGGCCCAAAGAAGGCTTGGCATCCGTTGTACGGGACAATCGTCCGGGTGTCTGCTTGGGCCATCGCCATCATCGCGGTCTACGGCTTCATCGACGACATGATCATCGCATCAAACCGGCCAGATGGTGCTTGGCTGTTTTACGAGATCACGTTCTGGGTCGCTGGTGCCCTGTGCGCGGTCGGAGCATGGCAGATCCGCTCCGACGACCGCTAAAAAGCGACAGGACAAGGAACCGGGGAGCCCCTGAGGCACAGATTCATTCGCTCAGCGAATTCGGTTGGAACGGTCACTCTTGTGTTCACGCTCGCCGCGTGCACATCGTCTGTTTCATCGTCAACGACGTCGTTGGTCGAAATCACCACAATTTCCTCGACTTCTGCGACGACGAGCACCACCCCACCAGCTACGACGACCACTACCACCATGCCAGAGCCGGGAACAACCGAGCTGGGCCTGGTTGTCTATCCACCGACGACGGTGATGACCCCAACGGGGATCGTGACAGTGGAGGGGTATGTCGCGCGACAAGCAACGGTCACAATCGACGGCACCGAGGTCGTCACGCACTCGGATCCCGACGGCCGAACCTATTTCCAGGAAGAGGTGGATCTCGGACCTGGTGACCATGTGATCGAAGTGGAGGCCGTCGCCTCAGGGGTTTCGGCGAAAGAGACGCTACATGTGGTCGTCGATCCGTCCCTGATACGGCAGTTCGCCTACATCACTGCAGTCGACCCCGTCGCTGGGACCGTCACCGCCGATTACGCCGAGTGGTACATCGGGGAGGAGGCGGTGACAGCAGCGGTCGAAGATGGGATGGCGAACCCTGATGGAACCATCGATGGCGACTTCTACATCCGAAATCAGAACGACCGCCTTCGCGTCCTTCCGATCGCGAGCGTCAGTGACACCCAGATCGTTCTGATCGTGTGCTACCCGGGACCCGGTCCATGCCTCGCGAGGGATGTTTTGAACCTCGCCGAGATGGCAGAAGCGATGGCGGACCCTGACTCCACCGTCGAAACCCACGGCTGGCATTGGTACGGTGCGAACATGGCTCCGATGTGGCTCACGCTTGATCACGACACCATCGTCCAAATCGAAGAGCAGTACCTGCCGTAACGACCTTCAAAACGTGATCGCTGCGGCCAAGGGCTTGGACGGTCGTTTGCCGCTCCAGTACACCAATTTCCGTGACTGACCGACATCTGACTTGGCCTCCTCTTCCCGTCCTCCCGCTTGCGGGGGGACGCGACGAGCGCAGCGAGGCGCAGGGGGGCTTCTGACTTCTGACTTGGCCCTTTTTTCCCGTCCCCCCGCTTGCGGGGGGACGCGCCGAGCGCAGCGAGGCGCAGGGGGGCTTCTGACTTCTGACGTCTGACTTCTGACTTGGCCTCTGATTTTCTGTCATACCCGGTTGATACGTTGTTGGTATGAGAGGTTTGTTTGCACCGTTTTCAGTTTCTGAACTTGAGGAACGACTTGTTGTTCTTGAGGCCGAGATTTCTGAGCGTCGTATCGAGCAGGTGACGTTGGTCAACGAGCTGGCCAAGATCTCGGCACATCGCAGCGACGCGTCACGCACGTTGGGTGAATGGGTCCAGGCACATCTTGATGTATCGAAAACCACAGCATCGGGTCTGGTGGTGGCGGCCCGGAACGGGGCGAAGTGTCGTCGGATCGAAAATGCAGTGGCGTACGGTGCTGCGACGTTTGATCGTGCCGTTGAGATGTACCGCTATGTCGAGGCTGGTGCCACCGAAGCAGAAGCGCTCGACACACGGAGGCTGAATCTTGAGGATCTACGCAAGATGCGGGTCCGACGCCGACGTATGACGGCAGCTGATGAACGCAAAGAGCACGCTGATCGTCATTTCACGATTCAACCGTCCCTTGACGAAGGCGCATGGACAATCCACGGACGGTTGCCAGGATTGATGGGACGCATTGTCGACAAGGCCATTGCCCAAAAAGCTGACGAACTCCGACTCTTGTCGGGTGCCGAACAATCTTCACGAGGTCAACGCCAAGCCGATGCCCTTGTGGCACTCATGCAAGACTCCCTCGATGGCGATATCTCCCGGGTTGACGGTGCAACGTCTGGCCAGGTGACGTCTGCCCAGGTGACGTCTGGCCAGGTGACGGTGTTTGTTGACGCACGCACCGAAACGGTCGAACCTAGTGGCGGGTTCACCGCCGAGGTCGCACACGGACCACGCGTTGGTCCTGAAACCCTTGAAGCGTTGCTTTGTAGCGGCAGGGTGCGTGTGGTGTCACTCGACACGAACGGGCGACCGGTCACGACCTCGGATTCTGCAGCGGCGATCCCGGTCGCGATCCGTGACAGTGTGTTGTTCCGAGACGGAGGCTGCACCATCGATGGATGTCAAAGCAGATACCGGCTCCAACCCCACCACATCACCCCACGCTCCCACAGTGGCAGCCATGATCCTGACAACCTCACCACACTGTGCTGGTACCACCACCACATTGCCATCCACACCAACGGCTACCGCATCGACCCCGAGTCTCCGCCACAGCGACGGCGACTCATCAACCCGAAACAAAGACGGGCCCCACCCTTGGACGACTGGTAACCCTCCGGGGACTACTCAGCGAAGGGCACGTGACCGCTCGGTCTTATCGTTACAACCGCCGCTGAGGTAGGGTGCCGAATCTGACTAGGAGTCTCCTGTGAGGAGCTCGATGAAAGGGTTCTTCATGGGCAGTCGGTTCTCTTCGCGGGTCGGTCGCCGCACGGCTCTCTTGTCCACGATTCTCGCTGTCGCGTTGGTCGCAACGGCGTGCTCGAATCCGAATTCCGATGGAGTGGCCTCAGAAGCGGCAGTGTCACAGGGCACCAAGCTATCCCAGGTTTCGCTCGCCACAACGGACATCGAAGAATTGGATGTCGTTCGGTTCCTCGGGTTGGATGTTGACGGTGACCTGAGCGACCTGGAGCTACACCTGATCGCCGACGGTATGGACCCAATCGAGACAGTCCTCTTTGCCGACGATGTGAGCGTGTTTGCGATTGCCCCATTTCACCCGGTCACCCCGGGATCAGGCGGGCCGCTCAGGATCCAATTGAGCGCTGGAGCGGGAGAGCTGCGCGAGTTCGATGTGGTGCTTGCCGGTATCCCGGCCGCGCCAGGTGCGTGGGACGAAGCCATCGCGACGATGCTTTCGGAGTTTGAATCACGTGCGGACCAACTTGGGACCAGCCTTTCCCAGCTCTCAGACAGTGAGATGTCAGATCTGGGAGATGACGCGGCCGTCCTCAAGTTCCTCACTGGTTTTATCGATGACGGAACCGATGGGGACATCGGGAGCCTGCCGACTCGGCCAGGTGAAGAGCTTTCAGCGGAGCAGGTTGCACTGCTCGATGCACTCGTAGCGAAGCTCGGATTGGGTCGGATGAATCTGCCTCCGCTGGACATCGACCCGGCAACTGCCATGCAGGCGAATGCAGGGACGTCGACAAGGGAGCTTGCATCGCGGGCAACCGCCATCCGTGCCGGGTTCGCCCAAGCGAGAAACTGCCGAGTGAAAGTGATCGACATCAACAATGGCGACGATCTCAAGCGCGAGCTCGCCAAGGGAATTGCAGCACAAAATGCCCTGAAGGATGGTTTCTTCAGCGATTCAAGCGACTACATCGTTTCAAACTCCCTCGTGATCACGGGGGTTGCGGCCGGAGCGTTCGCTGCGACCGGGGTGGGGGCTCCAGCCGCCGGCGTTGTGGCAGGGGTGTCCACCGCTGCTGGTGCCATGTACGCAACCCAGAGGCTGGCGCTCTTGGCCGATGCAAGCAACCATCCCACAAGATTCACGTCACTTGATGTTGCCGTCGATAGCCCGGAGATGAACGAGGACTTCACAAAGGACGGCCAAGTGACGAAGGTTGATGTCGTTGCGGCATCGATGGGCTTCAACGGTGCGGACGCTCTGGCGGGGTTGGGTGCGGCAGTCGCTGACGGGGCGCTCGGGCTTGGCGTGGGGAAGCTCGTGGCCGGTCGCTCGGCAGAAGTCCTGGGGGGAACCATGGGGATGTCCGAGCCGCTCCGACAAACGGCACAGGGAAAGGCTCTCTCGGCGGCTGGCAGCGGACTCTTGGAGTTCTGTGGTCAACAGTGGACCGTTTCAATAAACGACAAGAAGTACGTTCGGGCGTGGACCGTTGATGGCAACATCGCAGTCGACGAATCGACTTTCTCGTACAGGCCCCTCAGGGTGGGAACCGACACGTTGTGGATAGAAACGCTCCCGAGCGCGTTCCCGGGAGCGTCGGCAATCAGTTCCGCTGCCATCGAAACTGTGCGGCTTGAGGTCCTGGGAGAGCCGCTCGTGATCAAGGTCGAGAAGGCAGGAGACATCGTCGATATCGAGGCGATCCTGCAGGGTGCAGACACATTGACACTCGCGTGGGAAGCCGAACAGGGTGAGTGGAAGGACGGGATGACCAACGTCACCGATTCGAGAGAAACATCCCGCCGCCTCCAGACACCCAGCAACAGGGATCTCTACCCATTCAAAGTCACGATGACGTCACTGAGCACAACTGGCCTCAGAAGCGAAGCAACCGATGACCGATTTGCCGAGGTGATAGTCAAGATCAGAGATCTCATCGTGACCCCGGATCCAGGTGGCGTGCTTGTCAGAAAGACGCTGCAGTTCACGGCCAAGGACAACGAGGGGAGGCCGCTAGACGTGAAATGGACGGCCACGGGCGGACAGATCGACGATTCTGGTCTCTACACCGCTGGCGATGTCCCCGGGCAGTACACGGTCACGGCAACAGCAAAGAACGACGAGCAGATGACGGACACGGTGACGGTCACGGTCATCGATAAGTGCCTCATCGGCACTTGGAGGCTTCGCAGCCAGGATTTCTTTGACCAAATCGCCGGACCACAGGGAACCGGCATCATGAAGTATCGGTCGGGGGAACACTTTGTGACGATACGTGAAGACGGCACGTTCCTCGGATCCCGGGTCGCCTGGTCCTTCGAGGCAGTCGGTGAGGGAGGAAAGGTCATTGGGACCATCGATGCGGAGAACCCCGGGACTTGGATGGCAACAGACACCGAATTGTTCCTTGTCGAGAGCCCTGGAGCTACCGAGAACGTCGAGATGTTCATCGAGGTCAACGGAAACCTGGTGTCGATTCCCGGTCTCGATTCGCAGTTCTCCTTCACATCTGAGGGATACGCTGGCCAGGCCGCGTACACCTGCGATGCGGATGTCATGACGTCAACCTCAAATGGCGTGACGTCGGTGTTGGATCGCGATGACGGCTGACTCTGCCGGAATCGTCTGCCTCAACACGTGCTGAATGCAGAACGCCCGCCGATACATAGGTCAGCGGGCGTTTTGCGTTGTCTGTTTTGCGTTGTGTCTTGTGGAGCTGAGGGGATTTGAACCCCTGACCCCTTGTCTGCCAGACAAGTGCTCTGCCAGGCTGAGCTACAGCCCCATGATTGGGTACGGAGCCGAAAGTGTATCAAGGGTCGATGCGTGTCGATCTTGAGATGATCGCGGTACCGGAGAGGACGGTACCGTGGTTGCATGAACACAGCCGTCGTCATCTTCCTCGTCCTCGCAGGTGTGTCAGCGATCGTCAATTGGTGGTCGGTGGCCACCGACCGGCGATCGGTCGAGGTCTTTGCAAAACCAACGACCTTGGCGCTCCTGATCCTCGCTGCACTCGTCATCGAACCTGCCACACCCTCGGTACGGATCTGGTTCGTGGTGGGTCTGATTCTGAGCTTGGCAGGAGATGTCTTTCTCCTCCTCGATGCACGGTTCTTCGTCGCCGGACTGGCATCGTTTCTCACCGCCCACATCGCCTACATCGTCGGCCTACTGATCTCAGGGACTGACACCGCCGCGGTGGGGATCGGGGTCGTCTTGGTCGTTCTCGCCATTTGTGTGACCGGCAGGCGCATCCATCGGGCGGCAGTGAGGACGGATCAGAGGCTTGCGATTCCCGTGGCTGCCTACATCGTTGTCATCTCGGCAATGCTCGTCGCAGCGATCGGGACCGTGAATTCCGTCGCGGTTGCAGGTGCGGCACTCTTCTACCTGTCGGACACGATCCTGGGATGGAACCGGTTTGTCGCCCCGATACCGAATGGACGACTGATGACCATGATGAGCTACCACACAGGCCAGGCGCTCTTGGTCCTTGCCCTGCTGAGCCTGTGAGGATCTCCGGATCTCAGGATTCGATGGCTGTCGAACTCGATTCGAAAGCGATGCGAGGGGCATCGGCCCACAGGCGTTCCAGGTCGTAGTACTCGCGTGTCTCTTTGTCGAACACATGCAGTACGACATCGCCGTAGTCGAGCAAAACCCATTCTCCATGTTCCATGCCTTCACGACGGATGGGTTTGCGACCCAGCTCACGCAACGCAACCTCGGCATCCTCGACGAGGGTCTTGACGTGTCGGGTTGAGGTACCGGAAGCAATCAGAAACACATCAGTGACAACGAGGAGGCGCGAAAGGTCGAGGAGCATAACGTCCTCCCCCTTCTTGTCTGAGATGGCCTGAGCGGCGGCTCGTGCCGTTGCGACCGCTTCATCTGTTGCTCTTGGCACGGGGCTACTCATTCGCCGAGAATCCTAGCGATCCGAACACGGTCACGGCACGGGATTGACTAGGCGTCACGTTTGACGTAGAGATCGTTTGCCTCGATGTAGAACAGCACGCTCTGAGGAACAAGGAATCCGGGTGACCATCCGGCGCGGACGTGATCCCGAATCTCGGTGGCTGACAGGTCGAGGGTCGGCATGCTGATCGGTGTGTAGGAATCCCCGATTGCCGCTGTGACCGCATCAAACGAGACCGTCGGGCGCGGAACAACCGCAAGCTCGACCATGGAGAGCAGCTCGTCTGCCCGATGCCACGACGGAATACCGATCGCCGAGTCCGAGCCAAGTATGAGCACCGGATCACCCTCAAGGGACTCCAAGGTGTCAATGGTGTATGTCGGACCCCTCCGCTGCATCTCGCTCTGGTCAACGACCAGGTAATCGGCCTCGGCTGCTGCGAGTCTCGCCATCGCAAGGCGATGCTTGGGTGAGGTGACACCGCGATCAAACTTCTGCCACGGCTCGCGGGCAGGCAGTAGACGCACATGGTCAAGGCCCATCTGTTCATAGGCGGCGTGGGCGGCGGCGAGGTGGGCGATGTGTGGCGGGTCGAACGTGCCGCCGAGTATTCCGTACACGTCCTGCAGGATAGGGAAAGCCGACAAGTGTTCGTCGTGGGGCAAGCCAGAGCCCAAGCCCGGGAGGTCCCAGACATCGAAAGAGAATCATCGGATCCCGATACACACCGTCGATGCGGAGGGACAGATGGAATGAAGGCACTCCCCCGTGTTGACCGGCCGTCCCGATGCGCTCTCCACGCCTGACCTGCTGTCCTCGGGAAACAGAGGCCGACGCCAGGTACGAATACGATGTTTGTACACCGCCCGCGTGGGTGATCGTGACGGACCGTCGACCGGCAACCGATCCCGAAAATGACACGGTTCCCGCGCCAACAGATACGACCGAGCCTCCGCTCGGTGATGCAATGTCGATACCCCAATGACCGGCATATCGCCCAACCGGAGCGAACGGTCGGACAACGGTGCCTTGGAGAGATCCGACTGACAAACACGCTGACGCAGAAATAGCTGCGAGGGACACAAGAACAGACATGATGGTGCAACCTCACGCCGCGCCACATCACCACCCTATGACGAGGCGGTGACACGAACCAGAGGTTCACCCAGGGCTACGTCGACCAACGTGGGCGGACACAGCACTAGCTACGCGGTGACCTGACTCTCGCCGTGGGCGACGGCGAGCACAACCGAGCGAACATCGTTTGGAGAGAACGGCTTCGGAAGGTATCCCGATGCCCCCATGGCGATGGCTTCGTCGATCTCCTCGGAACCCGTGTAGCCCGAGGCCATGACGACGGCGACATGGTCATATCCCGGGTTTCGTCGAATCCACCGCAATACGCTGAGGCCGTCCCCGTCAGGGAGCCCGACATCGAGAAGAACGACATCTGGGATCACAGACTCGACCTTGTCCTGAGCTTCTGCGGCACTTGCAGCCGTATGCACATCAAGGCCGAGCGGTTCAAGAGCGATCTCGACCAAGCGTCGCAATACATGGGAGTCGTCCACGACGAGCACCGTTGTCACATGACCTCCAGGAGAAATTGAATCGGAACCAACCCCGTGCGTCTGGTGCTCTATCGGCACATCGCTCTCGGCCCTTGACCGGTCATCTGCCAATGGAGCGCTACGACACCAGACGCGGTCTACGGGTTGTCGGGAGTGCTGCTCGCTCAACGAATGCTTCGAGCTGGCGAAGCGTCCGCACCTGCTCAACGCTATTGCACGCAGGCAAGTACCGCGACATCACCGAATCACCCGTGTCCCAGAAACGCTTCGGTTCCGGGTTCAACCAGAACACGGCACGAGCTTTGTCCGCGATTCGGTTGAGATATTCCACACCCGGATCTCGATAGTTGTTGCGGGCATCGCCGGTGATGATCACAGTGGATTTCGACGTGACCGCATCCTCGTATCGTTCCCACATCTCAGCAAAGGAACGCCCATAGTCCGAATGCCCGTCGTGTCGGATGAGATCGGCGTTGGTGCCAAGCTCAACGAGACCGATTCCGAAATCGACACCCGGCCCAAAGAAGCAAGTGACCTCGTCGAGACCGTCAATGAACGCGAAGACCCGCACGTTGGAAAGCTCACTCGATATCGCATACGCCAGTTGCATGGTGAACCGTGCGAACGTCGCCATCGACCCCGACACGTCGCACAGGACGACGAACTCTGGCTTGGACGTTCGTGGTGGCTTGAACTGCGGTTCGAGTAGGACACCGCCGTGTGCGAGGGACCGCCTGATCGTCCGCCGAACGTCAAGGCGACCCTTTGATCCGTGCTTTCTGCGGTGACTGAGCCGAGTTGCAAGCTTACGGGCAAGTGGCCCGATGGCACGTTCGACCTGTTCGATCTCGGTCTGTGTGGCATGCATGAGATCCATGTCCTCGATCAGTGGGAGTCGTCTCGTAGCTGCAACCTGTGCAGCGCCACGGTCCTGCACAAGGCGTGATGTGATCTCGCGTTCGATCTCTCCACGAACGGCGTCGATCATCCCTTGCGCCTCAGCTTGGCGAATCCGCCGATCAAGTTCTGACTCGTCGCCCTGTGGCATGAGCGCAGCAAGCAGCCGTGCAAGGAGTGCGTCGCTTTCCAGGCGGCGAAGAACTCGATAGGCGTAGTACTTTCCACCGACCGGTCGACCAGGCTGCATTCCTCCATACATGTCCACTGCGGCAACAATGAGCTGGCGAAGGGCATCCCGATCACCTGCGAGCAGTGCCGCCTCAAGCGCATCCGAGAGTCCGCCAGCGTCGGCACCCTGTCCCCCAACCCCCAAATCAGCAAGGATGTCATCAATGTCACCGATCCTCCCGATGGGTGCCCGCAGACCAAAGAAGACATCAAAAGCCAGGTTGAACGCGTCCTGGTGTCGCGAGTTCTTCACGAGCGTTGCACCAAGCGTGGCTCGCAGATTCTCCGAGTCTGTCAAGTCGGTGTGTTCAATGGCCTCGATCGCGTCAAGTGCCTCAACCATCGACACCGGTATACCAACGGCCCGTAACTCGGCCACGAAATCCGAAAGGGTGTCGATCACGCTCAGCCCGGCTCAACGTCGAGCGACAGTTCCTTGGAAATGCGTTCGATGTCTGTCTGGTATTTGAGGAGCACGTTGAGCGTTTCAGCTGTCACCGAGTCGTCGAGCTCCTCGATGCCGAGGGCAACAAGGGTCCGCGCCCAGTCAATGGTCTCGGACACGGATGGTGACTTACGTAGTGGTATGGCGCGTATGGTCGCCACCGTTTGGACGATCTTGTCTGCAAGTTGCTGTGGCAGTTCGGGTATCCGTGAGGCGAGGATGGCCCGTTCGCGATCGATCGACGGATACGGAATGTGCAGATAGAGGCATCTGCGTTTGAGCGCTTCGGAAAGCTCCCTCGTGTTGTTCGACGTCAGGACAACGATCGGTGTCGTCACAGCCTCCATGGTTCCAAGCTCGGGAATGGTGACCTGGTATGAATCGAGCACTTCGAGAAGGAGCGCCTCGGTTTCGACTTCGACACGATCGACTTCATCGATCAAGAGGACGACCGGCTTCTCAGAACGGATTGCCTCAAGCAGGGGCCTCGTCAGAAGGAACGACTCGGAGAAGATGTCCTCCTCGAGGTCATCCCACGCGGCCCCTTCATCTGACTGGAGGCGAAGGAGCTGCTTGTGGTAGTCCCACTCGTAGAGGGCCTTCGCTTCATCGAGACCTTCGTAGCACTGGAGGCGAACAAGGCGTCGCCCCGTTGATTGGGCAAGTGCGAGCGCCAACGCCGTCTTTCCCACACCGGCGGGACCCTCGATCAGGACAGGCTTGTTGAGCGCGGTCGCCAGGAACGTCACCTGCGCGATCCTCGCATCGGCAAGATATCCGACGGATTCAAGATCGGCCGAAACGTCGCTTGGTGAGGTCCAATGGGTGGTCATGGGCTCTCAGCGTAGCGACGGTGGTCGGTGTCGTTTCTCGCGCAGGACAACGAGATCGTCGCGATGGATCACTTCGACACCGGGAATCATTGCGTCAGCGGCACCAACCCGTGCCACCCCTTTGGCACACAGATTTCCGTCTTCGTCCACGACTTCGATGGCATCGCCCTGTTGGAAGTCGCCAGACGTATCGGCAATGCCCACGGCGAGGAGTGATCGTCCACCGTTGACCAGAGCATCGACGGCTCCACCGTCAACGGTGACCGTACCCGACGTTGCAAGCCCGAACGCGATCCACAGTCTCCTTGCGGACAACGGCTCCTTGCGGGGGTCGATCCATGTCCCAACGGCCTCACCCGCCACAGCCTTCGCCACGACATCAGGGACGTCGGCGGCCGCGACAACGGTCGGGACACCTGAGAACGCTGCCATACGGGCAGCAACCACCTTGGTCACCACACCCCCCGATCCAAGGGCACCCTTTCCATCGGACGCCCGAATACTGTCAAGGACTCCGTCAGAGTGGAGCACGGCACTCAGAAGCTCAGCATCATCGGACAACCTCGGGTCGTCGGTGAACAAACCGGGTGTGTCGGTGAGAATGACGAGCATTCCCGCGCCAATCAGATGAGACGCAATCGCGGCAAGACGGTCGTTGTCGCCGAGTTTGACCTCATCGACAACCACCGTGTCGTTTTCGTTGACGATCGGGACAACACCGAGTTCAAGCATGCGAGACAGTGCAGAGCGCGCATTCAGATACTGTTGCCGGTTCCCAAGCACGTCTTTCGTGAGAAGTACCTGCCCAATCTCGATGCCGTGTGACGAGAACAGTCTTGCGTAGCGCTCCATGAGCTTCGTCTGCCCCACAGCGGCGGCAACCTGGAGATCGGCGATCGCCGTTGGCCGGGTCTTGAGCCCAAGAGATGGAAATCCGGCGGCGATCGCTCCCGAAGTCACCAGAACGGTGGGATGACCCGCCGTCATCAGATGTGTGACGTGGTCCACCACCCGCGCGACTCGGGCCTCATCGAGGCCACCATCGGATCCCGTGAGGCTCGACGAACCGATCTTGACGACAACGGCAGCGCCAGCTTCAAGCGGACGTCTCATACATATGCCTCCTCGTCGCCTTCTGCATCAGGATCGAAGGTAAACACGATCGAGCCAATCTTGACATCGTCACCTGCCTCAGCACCCGCCTCGATGAGACCGGCGACGATTCCCGATGACACGAGTCGCTGTGCGGCAAACTCCGCAGCATCGGGATCGGTGAGGTCAGACAGGTTCACCGCACGAATCGCAGCGATTCCCTCGACCATCCAGGTACCGCCATCCTGGCGGATCGTGAACTCGTCACTGAGTGGACGGTGCAGTACATACCCTTCGCGTTCGGTTGTGGTGTCGCGTACCTGACCAACAAGGTCGGCAACGGCGTACATCAGTTCATCAAGACCCTCGCCGGTGAGGGCTGAGATCCGGTGCGTTCCCGGTTCTAGGTCGAGTTGGTCGATCTCAGCGTCGGAGAGCAACTCCACCTTCGAGAGTGCTACGACCCTGGGTCGGGTAGCAAGGGCTGGATCGTGTTGCGCCAGTTCGTTGAGAAGCACCTCGAGTTGACGCTTCGGAGAATCGTCTTGAAGTGGACTCGGATCGAGGAGGACGATGAGTGCCCGTGCTCGTTCCGTGTGGCGGAGGAATTCGTGTCCGAGACCCTTGCCGGTGGCTGCTCCCTCGATGAGTCCTGGGATGTCCGCGAGCACGATCTCGTGCTCCCCCACCGTCACCACTCCGAGATGTGGTTCCAGTGTGGTGAACGGATAGTCGGCGATCTTTGGCTTCGCTGCCGACACACGTGAGATGAGCGTGGACTTGCCAGCATTGGGATAGCCGACAATGGCAGCATCGGCGAGCAGCTTGAGTTCGAGGGTCACCTCGATTTCTTGACCATATTCACCCTGCTCGGCAAAGGTCGGAGCTTTGCGCGCAGGAGTTACGAACGCCGCGTTCCCTCGACCACCCTTTCCGCCGAGGGCGACGACGACCTCCTGTCCATCTTCAACAAGGTCGGCCACAAGGACACCGCTGGCATCCTTCACCATCGTGCCGAGCGGTACCGGAAGCACGAGATCCTCCCCACGCTTTCCATGTCGTAGATCTCCCTCCCCGTGGGTGCCACTCGGTGCCTTCCAGATCGGGTGTCGCTCATATCGCAACAGTGTCGGTACGGCCGCGTCGGCAACGAGGATGATGTTGCCCCCCGAACCGCCTGAGCCACCGTTTGGCTTACCCTTGGGAAGCCCTTTTCGGCGCAGAAACGACGAGACCCCTGCACCGCCGTTGCCTCCACGAAGGGTGAGCTTCACACTGTCTACGAACATGGGGATCGCACCTCGTCGATGATGAGAAGGTAGCTCACAGCTTTCAACTTTCAGCTCTCAGCTTGAGCCCCCGACAAGGGAGTCCTCAGCAAAAACAAAGGGCCAGCCTGAGGCCGACCCTTTTCCACGAATGGATCGATGGCTTACGCGTCGACGAGCACCGAGACTTGGCGTCGTCCCCGACGAGTACCGTACTTGACGGTCCCGTCAGAAAGGGCATAGAGCGTGTCGTCCCCACCTCGGCCGACATTGTCACCGGGGTGGATCTTGGTACCGCGCTGACGGACCATGATCGCACCGGCATTGATGACCTGTCCGTCGAAGACTTTCGGGCCGAGACGCTTCGCCTTTGAGTCTCTGCCGTTTCTACTTGAACCGGAAGCTTTGGTTTTTGACATTTACGCCTCCACCTTGGGTGCGTCGACATCCTCTGCAACTTCAGGCGTGTCCGCCTTTGTCGCCTTCTTCTTGGATGCACCGGCAGTCTTGATTTTGGTGACCTTGATCGTGGTGTATTTTTGACGATGACCCTGCCGACGGCGGTAGCCCGTCTTGTTCTTGTACTTGAAGATGTCGATCTTCGGCCCGGCAGAGGCCCCGACCACCTCGGCGGTCACGGAAGATTTGCCGAGGATGTCGCGGTCGGAGATGACCTTGCCATTGTCTTTGACGATGAGCAGCGGCGTATACGACACCGTTTCGGCATCCTTGATGCGTTCTACGTCGAGGACATCGCCCTCGTGAACTTTTGCCTGCTTGCCGCCTGCACGGATGATCGCGTACATGATCCTTGTTGGTTTCTCTGGCCTTGATGATTTCTGTGAGGTGTGGCTCGCTGGGAACCGCGGCTGGATACTACCCCGATCGGGTCGTATTCCGTCACGCTCAGTCGGAGGCTTCCCGGATACCGGCATCGTGTGCAGGGATTCCGGTCGCCGCTGCCTCCTCGTGAAGAAGAACCCCACGCCCGTTGCACGCCTCACATATCTCGGAGAACGACTCGAGAAGGCCAGCTGACACGTTCTTGCGAGTCATCTCGACGAGCCCAAGATGGGAGACGTCGAACACCTGGGTTCGGGTCTTGTCCTTTGCGAGGTGTTCCCGGAGACGCAGCAGCACGGCTTCCTGGCTCTTGGTGTCCTCCATATCGATGAAGTCGATCACGATGATGCCGCCGATGTCGCGAAGCCTCAGTTGTCGTGCGATTTCCTCGGCAGACTCAAGGTTGTTCTCAAAGACGGTCTCTTCGAGGTTGTTCTTTCCGACGAATCTTCCGGTATTGACGTCAATGACCGTCAACGCCTCAGTTCGGTCGATCACGAGGTGACCGCCAGATGGCAGCCAGACCTTGCGATCAAGGGCCTTGCGAAGCTGATCCTCGACGTGATACCGCTCAAAGAGCGAAAGCTCGTCGTCATAGAGCGTGACCCGCTCGACGAGGTCGGCCTCGGTTCCCTCGAGATAATCGAGCACCTGTCTGTACGTCTGTGGATCATCGATCAACAACCGCTTGAAATCTCGGGTGAAGTGTTCGCGAATGACGCGGATGACCAGCGGAGGCTCTTCGTAGAGGAGTTCGGGTGCATTCGCCGTCTTGCGGTCGATGTCGATCTTTTCCAAGATCGCCTTCAACCGGTCGATGTCGCCCTTGATGTCCTCACGAGTCGCGCCCTCGGCTGCCGTGCGAACGATGATGCCGGTGCCCTTGGGGCGAAGGTCGCCCACGATCTCACGGAGTCGGCGGCGTTCCTGGTCACTGAGTCGTCGCGAGATTCCCCGTACGTCTTCGTTCGGGGCGAGTACCAGGTATCGGCCAGCAAGGCTGATCTGGTTGGTCAGCCTTGCGCCCTTGTGCCCCATGGCGTCCTTGACGACCTGCACCAACACGCCGTCTCCCGGCTTGAGTGCATTTTCGATGCGCTTCGGCTTTCCACCGAGGTCTTGCTCGGCGTAGTTGATGTCTCCCTGATAGAGGACACCATTCTTGCCCTCACCAAAATCGATGAACGCTGCTTCCATACCGGGAAGCACGTTGCGGACCTTTCCGAGATACACATTCCCAACGAGCGACTTGTGGTCGGTACTCGCGACGTAGTGCTCAACGAGTACGGGACCTTCAAGAACCACGATCTGGGTCTGGTTCGGACTATGACGCACAAGCATCTGCTTGCGGGCGGTCTCTGGCGGTTCGACGATTTCGATCGGTGGTCGCCGACGAGTCGATGGGGATTGACTCCGGCCACGATGCGAAGGTTGTTGCTTGGTTCTGCTCCGACCTGACGAGCGCTTCTTGGTGGCAGTCCCTGTCGGTGCCTTGGGTGTCTTAGCGGGTCGGCGGATGGTGAACTCTTGTCCGTTCACCGTCTTGACAGCTTGTTCTACACCGCCCTCGCTCTTGCGAACGATGCGGGGGGCCTTCTTTCTGAAGAGTCCCATGGATCAACTCCTTTGGCCACCGATGCCGGTGGCCCTGTGTCTCATCCAATCCGGGACGCTTTCGATGACGGCTCTTGGCGCATGCGGATGCGTTCCAAGCGAAGGATCGACCAGGGGCCAATCGGAACATCGGGGCACCTGCAGTCAACTCACTGAGAGAAATCGTGAGTCTCATCCGAATGCGAGACAGCAGATCGCCGTTGCGTTGTGCCTCTAGCGGTGGGACGACGGTCATTGCCCGTCCTGGATAGGAAAACTTTCGGCCACGTAATGTGGCGTATGCACCACAGGGTAGCAAGAAGAGCCACCAAGTCCGGGTCTTTGATATCTGACGTCTGACGTCTGACGTCCGATGACCGATGACCGATGACCGATAACCGATAACCGAACTCGGAGACCCAGACCCCGGGGCTGAGAGCTGAAAGCTGAAAGCTCGATTATTCCACGTTCAGTTTCTGCTGCTCGGCCTCATGGGGGTCATAGCAGCGACGGCATCGCGCCTCATATGCATCCTGCGCGCCGAGCACCACGAGCTCATCGGATTGAACAACACGCTGCGTAAAGAGACCGGGCCCTCCGCATCGGTGACACACGGCAAGGGCTTTCGTGACGTATTCGGCTCGCAGCATCAGGGAAGGGACCGGTTCGAATGGACGTCCGAGATAGTCGAGGTCAAGGCCAGCCACGATGATGTTCTTGCCTGCTCCGGCAAGAATCTCAGCCACCTCGACGAGTCCGTTGTCAAAGAACTGCCCCTCGTCGACTCCGATCACAACAGTTCGATCGTCAACCGATTTGAGGAGCTGTGCAGAGTCGCGCACCGGTGTCGCCTCGGTACTCAGCCGTGAATGGCTCACGACCTCCCCCACCGAATAGCGTGAATCAAGCGCAGGCTTGAAGGTCTGTGTCGGTACGCGCGCAATGTGATACCGGGTCACCCTGCGGATCAATTCCTCACTCTTCCCCGAGAACATGGGTCCGGCAATGACTTCAATCCAGCCCTGATCCTCACGTCGTTCCATGGTGGCGAGACTAGCCGACCCGAGATGTCAGCTCACGGTGTCGGACCTCGCCCGGAACAGGGGGCCGTCTGATCCAGGACGAGTGGGCGAGCCCGAGCGCGGCGCTCATCACGACGAAGAACGTGCCACCCGACGACATGAACGGGAGGGGGAGGCCAGTGACGGGCATGATCCGGATCGTCATCCCAATGTTGACAAATACGTGGAACGCGAGCATCGCTGCAACGCCCATCGTCACAAGATATCCGAATCGGTTCCTCGCTCTTTGGGCAATCATCAAGAGTCGCCACAAGATGACGCCGAAAAGTGCGATCACCACCGCCGACCCCACAAATCCGAATTGCTCGCCAACGGCGGTAAAGATGAAGTCCGAGGATTGGACCGGTACGAACTGAAGGTTTGTCTGGGTGCCCTCAAAGAGGCCCTTCCCGAACATGCCGCCTGACCCGATGGCGATCTCAGACTGGATCTGGTTGTACGAAAGCGTCAGTTCGTGCGCGCCGGGATCGACAAATGCGGTGAGCCGATTGACCTGATAGTCCTTGATGAGGTTCAGCTGGAAGACGCCGACCGTCGCGATGATCGTGGCCACGGCAAGAAACGCAAGCTGTCGCATCGTGGCACCGCCGACGAACAGCATGGCAATGAGGACGAAAGCGAACACCAACATCGTTCCGAGGTCTGGTTGGAGGAAAATCAAACCGGCGGGTAGAGCGACGACGAGCACCGACTTGGCGATTGTGATCCAACGCAACGGTGGATCGACGGCGGCAAGGAGCGAAGCAAGCGTCAGGATCACAGCGACCTTGGCCATCTCTGATGGTTGGAACCGCAGGAACCCGATGTCGATCCAGCGCACAGCAACGTCATCGCGTCCGCTCTCACCGACAAGGAACACGAGCACCAGCAGCATGACCGACACGAAATAGATGGGCGTGGTGAAGCCTCGTATCTCGGTGAGGTCCATCCACGAGACGACGCCGAACACAATGAATCCGATGACGACAAAGATGGCCTGCTCTTTGAGCTCACTCGTCGGATCAAGCCCGCGGTCTTCAAGACCGGGAGCCGTGGCCGAATAGATCATCAACAGTCCAAATGCGGTGATGACGATGTAGGAAAGGACAAGGATCAGGTCGGGTTTCAGCGGCGCCTCACGGTGCATGAAAGAAATGGGTTTGGTGTCGTGGTAATCGTTGGCCATCAGTCGGCGTCCAATCCTGCACGGAGTTCCGTAACACCCTCGGGACCGTTCAAGAGGTACTGCAAGACCTGACGTGCGATGGGGGCAGCGACGCGACCACCTGATCCACCACGTTCAACGACGATCGAGATGACGAACTTTGGATCATTGATTGGCGCAACACCAATGAACCACGCGTTGTCGACCTCGCGGAATGCCTCCGAGTCAGGTGCTTTGATGACCTCGCCCGTACCGGTCTTTCCACCGATCGTTTCGACACCTTCACCGAAGATGTTTGTGCCTCGACTGTCATAGAACGCCGACTTGCCCGTTCCTCCGTACTTGTCGTCAGACCCGAGGTCGTTGACGACCCGCTGAAGGTCTGCACGGAGCCATTGCACCGTTCCCGGACTGATGTCGATCTTCCGCACAATGGTCGTTGGGAGTGTCTCGATCGTGTTGCCCTGGGAGTCGATGATGCGAGACACGACGCGGGGTTCGAACAGCGTTCCTCCGTTGACCATTGCGGCATAGCCATTCGCCATCTGGAGTGGAGTTGTCAGCATGGCTCCCTGACCGACCGCGATGTCCATGAGGTCACCACCCACCCAAGGCCCATCGGGGCGCACACGTGGTGAACCGGCACTCTGCTCTGATTGAAACCAGGCGCGGTCGGGGACGAGGCCATCACGCTCAAAGGGGAGGTCGATGCCGGTTGCAGTTCCGAACCCGAAGTCTCTCGCATACTGTTGGAGGAGGTTCTCTTTGTCGAGTCCGGACTCGTCGTTGCGCTCCTCCCAAAGTCGGAGCGCAATGTCCCAGAAGTAGAGGTCGCACGATTCCACGAGCGCTCCGTGGAGATCGAGCCCGCCATGCCCACGCGACAGCCAGTCCCGCTTCGTCTGCGTCGTGCCATCGTTGAGCTCGAACTTGAACTCGCCCGAACAGTTGTATTCGTCGGTATCACTGCTGAGTGGAACCGATGGCAGACCTGCATCCTCCTCGTCGACAAGCTGCTTGTCACCAAGACCGCGGTCCATCGGGTAGTAGTTCTCCTCCATCGCAAGGATGTAGGGAACCGTCTTGAAGGTTGACGCTGGTGCGTACAGACCCTGTACCGCGAAGTTCTGGAACGCTGACTCGGCGGACAGCTCAGCCCACTGGTCATCGCTGAGGCCATCAACGAACGCAGCCGGGTCATACGCTGGGTACGACGCCATGGCGATGACTGACCCATCAGTCGGGTCAAGTACCACCCCGACGCTTCTGACCGGACACCACTTGTCTTGGTGATACAAGATGACCTCATCTTCCATCACCGCCACAACTTGGAGTGTCGATGCGAAGGATTGGTTGTCCTTGACCGTGTACTTCTCCTGGCCGATCGTGAACGTCGCGAAAAGGGTCCCATCCGTGTCGGCAATCGAATCAAGGCGGATGAACCTCGGGTCAACCCCCGAGAGGGATGCGTCACCACCAAGCGGAACCGTGACTCGCTGGACCGGGACACACACACCGTTGCTGTCGATCGGCAGTCCCGGATACAACGAAGCAAGTACCGTGGCCGGGTCCACCTTCACGGGCTCCTGATCGAGCACGACATCGTCGTCATCCACCGCAGGGTCGGTCGCAGAGGATTCCACGTCGGCTGCTGCCTCCTCGAGTGCTGCTTGCCTTGCTTCCTCTTCAGCCTCGATCTGGGCTTCGGCGAGGCGTTCAACGATCGACTGCTTGGCAAGTTCACTCGCGCGTTGGGCCATTTCGTCGCTTCGGGCAAGCATCAGACCTTCTCGGAGGGACTGCTGGAGCTGGGCCTGTGTCTCGATGTCGATGGTGAGCACGAGACTGCCTCCGGCCGTGGGGGCTTCCTCTCTCGCGAGTGAGAGCACCTTTCGTTCGGCATCAACATGGTATTGCACGAGTCCTTCGGTCCCCAAGAGCTGTTCGTCGTAAAATGCCTCGACGCCAGCCTTTCCCACATGGGTGTTGCCTTTGACGTCAGGGCGTTCGAGGTCTTCGGCCGTTGGTCGCCCGATGTAGCCGAGGATGTGAGCGCCGACCTCTCCTTTCGGATAGACCCTGATCGGTTGGGGAATGATGTTGACACCGGGAAACGTCTCACGGTGTTCGGCGAGGAACGTCGCCTGATACTCGGTTAGGTCTATCGCGACCGTGACCTGTGGGCCCTTGGCATTGATGAGCTCGTCGAGAATTGCCGCAGAGTCCTCGTCAAGGAACGCCGCAAGATTCCTGGACAGCATTTCCAGTTCGTCGTGTTCAACGAGGGCGAGATCAACGACGGCAGCCAGTGCCGAGCGAGTGCCAGCAAGTTTGACCATGTTGGCATCGAAAATGTCGCCACGAGGTGCAGGCGTGTACACAATCCGAACTTGATTGTGGAGTGCACGCGTCTCGTAGGCCTCTGCATCTGTTACCTGCATGGTCCACAGGCGCAGCATCAGTGCGCCAAGCAGAACGGCAAATACGAGACCCAGAATCGAGGTACGAACACCACTTGTCATGTTGCCCATTCCCGTTCGCGTCGCTTGAACAGCTCCGACAGAGCCCAAAGAACCGGGACAGCGAGGACGAGATTCCACACTGCTGGCAGGATGATCTTGGCTGCGAGGGAGTCATCGCCAAGGAGGTTCTGGCCAAACAGTGTTCCGATGACCACAAACACGACTTGACCGAGAAGCGTCAGCGAGAAGATGAGAACACCAGACAACACGATGCCTTCATTGAACCGAGCACGGAGCCTTGAGGATGCATAAGCAACAATTGTTAGGGTCATTGCCCATATACCGAGCGTGCCGCTTCCCATCAGGTCGGCAAGAATGCCAGCCGTAAACCCCAACAAGAGGTGGTACTCGGTTTCCACATACGGGCCAATGGCGATAACCACAAGGGTGATGAAGGCAGGGGCAACGCCCAAAGGCTCGATACCCGAAGCACCAAACACGGTCGTTTGGATCACGAGCGACGCGATGATCGCAAGAAGGGCGATGGCGACTCGTGCTCTACTCATCCGTCCCCCGCTCCAGGCAGCGTCGTCTGTGACGGAAGCGTCGTCGGTGACGGAAGCGTCGTTCCCGGTGGCATGGTGGTGGTTGTGGAAACCGATGTATCGATGACCCCATCCTGGAGGTCAGCATCAAGCGCCGTCCAGCCGATGATCACCTTCACATAATCCACCTGGGATAGGTTGGCAGCGGGTTCGACCTCAGTGCGAAGCACAAACCCGACCTCAGCGGTGGCGTCTTCGGTCACCCTCCCGACAACGAGTCCCGGCGGAAATCGACTGCCATCGGTGACAACGAGATCGCCCCGTGACACGGGCAGCGTGGCGCGGAACATCTCAAGACGAAGCGGCCCATCACCACGGCCTGTGACAACACCGGTCTCGTTCGTTGATTGAATTCGGACACCCGCTGATACCAATGGATCGATGATGAGTCGGATCCGGGCATCGTGGGCAGACACCAAATCGACTCGCCCGACCAGACCGTTCTCGTCAATCACTGCCTGCCCGACCACGATCCCGTCACTCGCTCCCTTGTCGATGAACCTGGCATTGTCAAAGGCTGAAGGACCGGACGAGTAGATCTTTGCGGTCACCGTCGGAAGTTCCTGAGGAGCCTTCACCCCGGCGATCGCCTCAAGTTGACGAACCCTCTCTTCGAGAGCCCCGGTTTCAAGAACCTGTGCCTCGAGTTCGCGGACGCGCCCTTGAAGACGTTCGTTTTGATCACGAAGCCCCGCGAGATTCGACACCCCATCAACGAATCCGATAATCGGGCTCGTCACCCAGTCGACCCCCTTCTGCAACGGCTCGAAGATCGATTGCGTCCCTTCTCGCATCACGTTCGCGACACTGTCGCCGTCGTTGCGGACGTCAAAGGTTGCAATGATGAAACCGACAGCGATCAGCGAGACGAAGAGAATCGTCGCCCGATTCAATCGGTTGCCCGATGTGGGGAGCATCAGCGGAGGCGCACGCCCACCTAGGCGCGGCCAGACGACTGGAGCACGGCATGAAGCACGTCGAACTCCTCAAGACACGCCCCTGATCCAAGAACCACACTGTGGAGAGGACGGTCTGCCGTCACAATCGGCATTCCAGTTTCGTGGGCGAGCCTCACGTCAAGACCCTTGAGGTATGCGCCACCACCCGTGAGGACAATGCCACGTTCGATGATGTCCGCCGCCAACTCGGGAGGCGTCTTGTCGAGGGTGTACTTGACAGCATCAACCACCGATTGAACTGGTTCTTCAATTGCTTCGCGTACCTCGGCGCTTGAGAGAACGATGGTCTTCGGGAGACCGGTGATCAGGTCCCGGCCTCTGACCTCGGCAGCTGGTTCATCCGGATACGGCCATGCTGATCCGATCGCCATCTTGATTTGCTCAGAAGTACGCTCGCCGAGCATGAGGCTGTATTCCTTCTTGACCCATTGGATGATCGCCTCGTCAAGTTCATCTCCGCCGATGCGGGAAGACTTCGAGACAACAATGCCACCGAGAGAGATGACGGCAACCTCCGTGGTTCCACCACCGATGTCGACCACCATCGAACCGGTCGGCTCGTGAACAGGGAGACCGACACCAATGGCGGCGGCCATCGGCTCCTCGATGGTGTACGCCCGCCTTGCACCGGCGTGGTACGCGGCTTCTTCGACAGCGCGACGTTCAACAGCGGTGATACCGGATGGGACACAGATGACAATGCGGGGACGCGCAGCAAAACGGCCGGTATGCACCTTGTCGATGAAATAGCGCAGCATCTTTTCGGTGACGTCGAAATCCGCGATGACACCGTCCCTCAGTGGACGAATCGCCTGGATGTACGACGGCGTCCTCCCGATCATCCGTTTGGCTGCCATCCCAACCTCAAGAGGGCGGTTGTCGCGTGTGTTCATGGCGACGACCGATGGTTCGTTCAAGACGATGCCATGACCGCGCACGAACACAAGCGTGTTGGCGGTCCCGAGATCGACCGCCATGTCGCGGCCGGCGAATGAGAGGAGGCTATTCATGTAACTTCCGAGTTGTTGCGTCGGAGTGTACCCATCGATGCATTAATCAGCCTGAAAGAGTTCGTTCTCGCTATCGAAAGTAGATACCGAGTTCACGCTCGGCGCTCTCAACCGAATCTGATCCATGGACGATGTTTTCCGTGATCACAAGGCCAAAGTCTCCACGAATCGTGCCGGGGGCAGCTTCGACGGGATTCGTGACGCCCATCAAGGTACGAGCAACCGCCACGGCATGGTCACCAGACCATTCCATTGCAACAACCGGGCCGGAAGTGATGAACGCAACCAGCTCCTGAAAGAACGGTTTGTCCGTGTGTTCGGCGTAGTGGCGACCTGCGAGGTCCTCGTCGATGGTGAGCATGCGCATGTTGAGCAGCTTCAGGCCTTTTCGTTCGAGACGGCAGATGATCTCGCCCACGAGTCCACGGGCGACTCCGTCGGGTTTAACCATCACGAAAGTGCGTTCGAGTGACATTGCTGCTCCCTGATCTGCGGACATGGACTATCAACTGGGGACTGGTGCTGGAGAATACGGGGGCCGCGACACTGACACCTCGTCACGAAGCAGCGTCGGCGTTGCCGAGGCTCACCATCAAGTGCAGGGGACCAGCCCCGTCGCAACGTCGTAAGCTATGACAGAAGATCTCGCAACGCAACTCAGGAGGGTTCAGTGGCAAAAAAGAAGTGGTTCGGATTCGCAGCAATCGCAGCAGCCATCGGGGCAGCGGTCGCCGTCGTCACCGCCAAGTCGAAATCGGCTCGCGACAAGACGGGTGAAGCGGTCGGGTCAGCCAAGGAGAAGACTGGTAAGGCTGTTGACGTCGCCAAGTCAAAGACCAGCGATGCGGTAGAGGCAACCAAGGCGACTGTTGCAAAGGCTACGGGCAAGAAACCTGAGGCGACCAGCGACGACGTCACATCCGAAGGAACCGACGAAGGAACTGACAGCAAGAGCTCTGACGCCAACGAGTAACACCCACGAAACCAACCGTGGACTCCTCAGCGTCAGTCGAAGAGGTCCGACTCTGCGAATTCAGCGTCGGGATCTTCGTCTGCGACCTCTGCCTCAAACCGCACATGAGCCTCAGGCGACCGATCTGACCCTACATCGAAGGATCCGCGGATATCACCGACGAGATAAAGTGAACCCGCAACAATGACACCACCTTCGGGACCGGCGTCGGAAACGGCGTCCGCAAGGGCGAGATCCGGCGATGCGTAGGCCACAGCAGAAATATCGAGCGCCGAACCAGCCAAATCCGCCACGACCTGGGAGGGAATAGCCGCGGGATCGTGCGACGCTGCGGCGTATACCGCACTGACGAGTCCTTTGAGGGGAGTGACGAGATCGGCGACGGGTCGTTCTCCCTTGGCTCCGATCACGAGCTTCCACTCCATCGCCGGAAACTCCTGCTGAATCGCCATGGCAAGGGCATCGAACCCTTGCCTGTTGTGTGCACCGTCGAGGAGCACCAGGGGTCGTCGGCGCACGACCTCAAGCCGACCGGGAGATGTAAGCGAGGCGATCGCAAATGCAAGGGATTCAGCATCCAGCCTCTGACCCAGCAGCATCTCGGATGCAGCGATTGCCGTGGCCAGGTTGTCGACCTGATGTCGGCCGTGTAGTCTGAGGTACAGGTCTTCGTACTCACCGTGAACGCCGTTGATCGAGCACTGCCAGCCACCGACAGCAATGGCTGCGTTCTCGACCGAGAAGTCGAGCCCAAACCGGATCCAGTTCGCCTTCGTCTCGTCGACTCGGAGTGCTCCCATCCCGATTGCATCCGCGGGAAGCGGTCCGGTCACAAGTGTGCCCCCGTCCTTGACAATTGCCATTTTTTCACGTGCGATCTCTGCGATCGTCGTGCCAAGAAATTCCGTATGATCGATGCCGATTCCGGTCACCACCGACACGTCGGCATCTAAGACGTTGGTGGCATCAAGACGTCCACCAAGTCCGACCTCAACGATGGCTACATCGACCGCCACGTTGGCAAACAGTGAGAACGCCAACGCGACCGTCGTCTCAAAATAGGTCACGGTGGTGGCGTTGTCCGCCTCATACTTGTCCACGAACCAGGCGATGTCACGCACCGCTTCGGTAAATTGCATCTCACTGATGGGGCTTCCATGAAGGTGGAACCGCTCCTCGATGGTCTGGAGATGGGGCGACGTAAACCCTCCCGTGGCAAGCCCATGTGCACCGAGAATCTGTTGAACCATGCGAGCAACGGTTGTCTTTCCGTTCGTTCCCGCGATGTGGACCGTGGCATATTCGCCCTGAGGATCTCCCATCAGGGCGAGAAGACCCGTGATTCGTTTGAGTCCCGGCTGGACTCCGGCACCGATGCGTGCATCAAGGAATGCCTCAGCATCGGTGTGCGTCGTAATGACGGGAACTTGGCTCGTCATTGATCGCCCAGTTCGGCGAGAAGCGTGTGCTGCTTGTCGAGTTCGATACCCATTGCTTCGACACGCTCTCTTTCCGCTTCAACCACATCTGCGGGGGCCCGCTCGACGAAGCTTGCGTTGCCCAGTTTGGAACGTGCCTTGACAAGGTTCGCTTCGATCTCGGCAATTGCCTTCTTGAGGCGTGGCCGCTCGGCTTCGATGTCCACGAGCCCGTCGAGGGGGATGAACGCCTCAACACCGTCGGCGCTGAGGCGGGTGTTTCCTGCAAGGGGGTCTGGTCTCGGACCTGCATGTGGGGATGCGTTCGACAGGGAAGCGACTTGGTTCACCCACCAGTCCGGAAGCTCATCATCAACCACCAGGGTGAGAGGAATGACGGTCCTGGGTGAGATTTGATGCTGTGAGCGGAACTGTCTGACACCGGCAACGATGTCTTGGAGCGATCCGATCTGCGGTGGGTACGTATGCGGCGGCACCTGTGGCCATGGTGCCGTGATCAGAAGCGTGGAGCGGTCGCCGAGATGGCTCCAGAGTTCCTCGGTGATGAAAGGAATCGCAGGGTGAAACAGCTTGAGAACATCCCTGAGAACGACCCCGAGAGTGATCCGCATGGACGGGGCTGTCGCGTCGTCCGCGGCAAGCGTCTTGGCCATCTCAAGGTACCAGTCGAACACCTCAGACCATGCAAAGTTGTGTAACAAACCGTATGCGTCGGAGAGTCGGTATTCGTCAAGGAGGGTGTCGAATTCTGTCGCCACTTCCTCAAGTCGCGAGAGAATCCACGCGTCCTCGGGACCCGGTTGTTCCGGGTACCCGCCCTCGGACGGTACGTCCGTCACCTCCATGAACTCGACCGCAAATCGCGTTGCATTCCACAGCTTGTTCCCAAAACGGCGAGAGGCATCGACCCATTCGATGTTCAATGGAATGTCGTGGCCGGGTGCAGCCTTCTCGACCAACGTAAGACGGACAGAATCGGCTCCGTATTCGTCGATGAGCTCGAGCGGATCAAGGGCATTGCCGAGTGATTTCGACATCTTGACGCCATCGGTGTCACGCACCAGGCCATGAATCACGACGTCGGCGAAAGGCACCTGATCGGTGAAGTGAATCCCGAACTTCATCATCCGTGCAACCCAGAAGAAAATGATGTCAAACCCCGTCACCAGCGTGTTCGTTGGATAGAACGTCGTGAGATCGGGTGTTGTCTCCGGCCACCCGAGGGTGCTGAATGGCCACAACGCAGACGAAAACCAGGTGTCAAGAACATCCTCGTCCTGTGTGAGGTTCGATGAGCCGCACGCCGGACACGACACAGCATCCGTCATCGAAACGATCGTTTCGTCGCAGTCGTTGCAATACCAGGCAGGAATGCGGTGTCCCCACCACAGCTGACGGCTCACACACCAATCTCGGAGATTCTCCATCCAGTGGAAGTAGGTCTTCTCCCAGCGTTGAGGGATGAACCTTGTCTCCCCGTTTCTGACAGCGTCTATTGCCGGGCCGACGAGTGGCTCAACCTCGACGAACCACTGCAGCGAAAGCAGCGGCTCGACGACCGTCCTACACCGTGAGCAGTGACCGACCGAATGTGAATGGTCTTCGATCTTGTCGATTGCTTTGATCTCCTTGAGGCGTGACACAATCGCCTCTCGCGCCTCAAAGCGGTCCATACCCGCAAACTCACCACCTGCATGGCTGATCTTGGCTTCGGTATCGATCACAATGATTGACTCAAGATCGTGGCGCTGTCCTATGTCGAAGTCCAGCGGATCATGCGCAGGCGTGACTTTGACGGCTCCGGTTCCGAATCCGAATTCGACCGCATCGTCGGCGATGACAGGGATCTCACGGTTCATCAGTGGAAGCATGACCGTCTTGCCGATCATATCTGTGTACCGGTCGTCATCAGGGTGTACGGCAACCGCTGTATCGCCGAGCATGGTTTCGGGGCGTGTGGTTGCGACCGTGATGGATCCCGAACCGTCGGTGAACGGGTAGCGGATGTAGGTGAGTGTCCCTGGTACTTCCTCGTGCTCGACTTCAATATCCGACAACGCGGTGTGACATCGTGGACACCAGTTGATGATGCGATTCGCCCGATACATCAGGCCCTCGTTGTACAGGTCAACGAACACCTTGCGAACCGCGGTGCTCAGACCCTCATCGAACGTGAACCGTTCGCGGGACCAGTCCGTCGAATCTCCCAGTCGACGCATCTGTGTGGAGATCCTTTTGCCTGACCGAGCCGTCCAAGCCCACACCTGTTCGACGAAGGCCTCGCGGCCAAGGTCGTGGCGGGTCATCCCCTCATTCCGCAATTCACGCTCGACCACATTCTGTGTCGCTATTCCGGCGTGGTCCGTGCCTGGCAGCCAGAGGACGGCGTAGCCCTGCATCCGTTTACGTCGGATGATGACATCTTGGATCGTGTGATCGAGCGCATGGCCCATGTGAAGGACACCCGTGACATTCGGAGGTGGGATGACCATGCAATAGGGCTCGCCATCGGGATTCACCTCAGGTCGGAACGAGCCGGATTCCTCCCAGACCTGGTACCAGCGTGCTTCGACCTCGTCGGGTTGATACGTTGGGTTCATCACGGCCTTCGCTCACTTGATCCTCCGGAACGGAGAGTGTACCGGGAGCTCACAGCTCACAACGCACGACGTGAAAAGACCCGGGGTTGGATTCCCGGGTCTTTCCACTCCTCAGTCGGGCATTGGGCGGGATGCCACCACATCCGAATTGCCCAGGGCCGACAGCCCGCTCCCACTGCATCAAGTTGTGCTGGAAGCTACACATATCTACGGCACGCGTAGCAGTTCTCTCAAGAATCAAACAGCTCTGCACGGTGTGACTAGTTACGACCAACCGTGTGCCAAAGGACGGTCTTGCCGTCGGACAATGGCTGCTAGGCGGAGCGCTCTTCGGGTAGCTCCGTTGCGATGATGTCCTGGATGGGAACCAGCGTCGGGTTCACCCGATCGCGTACCACCTCTCCATCAATGACCACCCTCGCAATATCGGTGCGCGATGGCAGCTCATACATGGTGTCGAGCAACACCTCTTCCATGATTGCTCGCAAACCTCGTGCCCCCGTCCCACGCTTCATCGCCTGCTCTGCGATCGCATCAAGGGCATCATCGGTGATGACCAGTTCGACGCCATCCATCTCAAAGAATCTGGCGTATTGCTTCGTAATGGCGTTCTTCGGCTCGGTGAGGACCCGGACAAGTGATTCCATGTCGAGGTCGGCAACCGTCGTCAGAACAGGGAGGCGTCCAATGAACTCGGGAATCAAGCCGTATCCAATGAGATCTTCTGGCATGACCTGCTCAATGATCTCAGAGGGCCGTGCATCCAGCTTCGATTGGACGTCTGCCCCAAAACCGATCGCAGATCCGCCAACTCGTTTCGTGATGATTTCTTCCAAACCAGCGAAGGCACCGCCACAGATGAAGAGCATGTTGGTGGTATCGACCTGAATGAGTTCCTGGTGCGGATGCTTGCGCCCACCCTGGGGAGGCACAGAGGCAATCGACCCTTCGAGGATCTTGAGCAGCGCCTGCTGGACCCCTTCACCCGAAACATCGCGAGTGATCGACGGATTCTCTGCCTTACGAGCGATCTTGTCGATCTCATCGATGTAGATGATGCCCATTTCGGCGCGCTTGGTGTCAAAATCTGCCGCGGTGATGATCTTGAGCAGGATGTTCTCGACATCCTCACCGACGTAACCTGCCTCGGTCAGCGCCGTTGCGTCTGCAATGGCAAAGGGAACATTGAGAAGTCTGGCCAACGTCTGAGCCATGAGAGTCTTCCCAGAACCGGTCGGACCAACCATCAAGATGTTCGATTTCTGGAGTTCGACATCGTCATCGGACGCACGCTCACCGGCGCGGACCCGCTTGTAGTGGTTGTAGACCGCTACCGAGAGAACCTTCTTGGCTTGGGATTGACCCACGACGTATTCTTCGAGGAAGGCGTAGATCTCATGTGGACGGGGTAGCTCGTCGAACTCGACCTCTTCTGTCCCTGAGAGCTCCTCTTCGATGATCTCGTTGCACAGCTCGATGCACTCGTCACAGATATACACCCCGGGGCCGGCGATGAGCTTCTTGACCTGTTTCTGTGACTTGCCACAGAAACTGCACTTGAGCAACTCGGAACCTTCATATTTGGGCATAATGTCGCTCCTAGGTGGAGACAGCCTCGAGTTGACGGCCCGTCAAGATCGAGTCAACCACACCGTACTCGATGGCCTCTTCAGGTCCGAGCCAATAATCGCGCTCGGTATCCTCCCGCACGACGTCGAGGGGCTTGCCGGTGTGCTCCGCAAGAATCTGATTGATGTCCTCGCGTGTCTTGAGAATCTCTCGTGCATGGATTTCGATGTCCGTCGCCTGCCCCCCAAGACCTGATACATGGGGTTGGTGAATCATGATGCGGCTGTGAGGAAGCGCGAACCGCTTCCCCTTTGCCCCTGCAGCGACCAGGACGGCGGCTGCGGAAGCGGCGAGACCCATACAGTAGGTTGCCACGTCTGGCTTGATGAACTGCATCGTGTCGTAGATCGCCATCAAGGCATACGTGGATCCACCCGGTGAGTTGATGTACAGGTTGATGTCCTTGTCAGGATCCTCCCCCTCCAGATGGAGCAGCTGGGCCATGATGATATTGGCAACTCCATCATCGATGGGTGTACCCAAAAAGATGATGCGATCCTTGAGAAGCCTGCTGTAGATGTCAAAAGCGCGTTCGCCGCGCGGTGTGTTTTCGATGACGGTTGGTACGAGATAGCTCATTTCGATTCCTCCGAACCGTGCAGCCCGTCTGCCATTTCGGTAGCCGGGGCAGAATCCTCGTCAGCCTCGTCAGCCGACTCGTCTTCTGCGGACTCTTGTTCTGGTTGATCGATCTCGACCGGTGTCAGATCGACGGTGTTGCCGTCCGCATCGACCGGTGTCGCCGCATCGACAAGGCTCAACAACGCCTTCTCGCGGAGGATATCACTGGTGAGTGACTCAATTTGACCACTGGACTTCCAGACCTCGACCAGCTCGTCGATATCGGCCGGTTGACCCTGGAGCATCGCGCGAACGTGATCACGGATGTCATCGTCAGTGACCTCGAAATTCTCGATGGCCCCAATACTCTCAAGGAGCACCCGGGTTGCGAGCGCATGCTCAGCCTGATCCTTCATCGATGCAATGAATGTCTCCTCATCCTGACCGATGACACGGAGATAATCCTGAATCGAGATGTTGTCACCCTCAAGACGCATCACAAGGTTGCGAACCCTGGCCTCCACCTCGGCGTCGATCAACGCCGCCGGCAGTTCAAGATCAATCTCGTTGAGCACATACTCCACAACCTTGTCCTGAAGAAGCCGACGTTGGGTGTGAACGTTGAATGCCAACATGTTCTTTTCAAGCGCCTCGAGAAGCTCAGCGGCAGTTTCAAACTCGGTCGCGTCAGCTGCCATTTCGTCCGTGAGTTCAGGGAGAACCTTCTTCTTTGCTTCCTTCACCTCGACCAAAAGCGTGACTTCTTCCCCTCCATGATCGGTGTAACCCTCAGGCAGCGTTGCCACACCTTCGCCGGTCATCCCTTTCGACATGCCTTCAAGGATCGCGTCAAGACCCTCAATGAACGATTCGGATCCGAGTTCGTACATCATGTCCTTCGCCGCAGCCTCCTCGATCACCTCCCCACCCTGTGTGACGGTGATGTCGATCATGGCGAAGTCACCCGAACTGAGTTTCCCCTCATAGTCCTCAAGCTCGGCGAATTGGTTGCGGAGTGCGTGGATCTGTTCGTCGATCGCTTCTTGGGTGACCTCGACGGGCTCCACTTCGATCTCGAATTCACCAAGATCCGGGAGGGCGTCGAGCCGCGGCCACAAGGTCACTACAACATCGATCTCGATCGTCCCGTCATCGCTTTCATCTCGGATCGCGGACACGGATGGAACCGTGACAGGCTCCAGTCCGGCTTCGTCAACGGCTGTTGGTACAATGCTCTGGATCGCGTCTTCGATCGCTTCGGAACGCACGTATCCCTCGCCTGCCATACGTTCGACCACTGCAAGCGGTGCCTTGCCAGGCCGAAACCCCTTGATCTTCATTTTCGACGAGATTCTCGCTGCCGCCTTCTTCTTGGCGGTCGCGAGCTCATCGCTCCCGATCCAGACGGTGAGCGTGCGCTCGAACCGCCCGGTCTGTTTGACCTCTGTCTTCACGAACACTCCTCAACAACAACTACGGACACACTCCTCCCTCACGAATTCGTGGGGGAATTCGTGAGGGAGTGTGGGTTTGGGGTGGCCGACGGGGTTCGAACCCGCGACCCCCGGGACCACAACCCGGTGCTCTACCTGACTGAGCTACGGCCACCATGTACGAGCAAACTCGTCAAGACTCCTGAGCGGCTTCTTTGCCATGCGCTGGAGCAAGACCAAGTGTAGGGGGAGTTGACCATCCACAGTCGTCGGTTGACGGCTGTGTTTCCCTACCGCCGTTTGGAGAATTCAGAACGCCGGGTCGCGATGTCGGCCATCCGTCTGGTCATCTGTTTCCAGATGACCGCGTGGATCGGAAACAGCACCCACCAATAGAGGCGTCCGAACAAGCCCTTGGGAACGAACAGGGCGATCTGTGTCAGCTCGGAGCCCTCGTCGATCTCCTCGATCATCCATCCGAACCACGCCGATCCCGGCACCTTCATCTCCGCCTCAAGCAAGAGCCGGCCCTCGGCAGGATCAACATCGACCACACGGAAGAAGTCAAGGGCGTCACCCGGTCTCAGGTCTTCAGGATCTCTCCGCCCTCGCCGCAGGCCCACACCGCCGATGAGGCGGTCGAACCACCCGCGCACGGCCCACGCCCAATCCATCGAGTAATACCCGACCTCTCCCCCAATACGGCTGACAGCCCAAAAGAGATCCTCGCTGGGAGCTTTCGATTGCACCGTTCTGCGGTCGTTGAACATCATGGCGCCTGCCCAAACGGGATCCGACGGCATCGGCAGCGCGGGAGCCAACAGGGCGTCAGACCAACGAGTTACCACCGCGGATTCGGCGATCCTGTCGAGCGCCATCCCGACGGCCTCCCGGTAGGTGATGAGCGTCTCGGGTTCGAAGCCCGGTGGTGACACACCCCTGACAATGACGTCGTGTCGCAGGCTCTCAATCAGGGGGCGCGCAACGTTCGGAGGCAGCGGTGTGGCGAGGCCGACGAACAGCGGAGACAGCCGCATGCTGAACAGTGGAGCGGGAATCACGAAGCGCTTCCTCAGCCCAGCAACACCGGCGTAGCCCTGCATCAGTTCTTCATATGACAGGATGTCAGGACCGCCAATGTCGTACATGCGGTCGACGGGATCCGGGTCGTCAAGGACGGCAAGCAGGATCTCGAGGACATTCCGGATGGCGATCGGTTGACACAGCGATCTCACCCACTTCGGCCGCATCATGATCGGGAGTACCTCGGTCAGGTGGCGGATCATCTCGAAGGACATCGAACCAGATCCGATGATGACGGCTGCCCGCAACTCGGTGACCGGTGTGGGTCCTTTCGCAAGCACCCGTCCGACTTCCTGTCTGCTTGCGAGATGTTCGGACAATGTGTCGCCATTCGACCCGAGACCACCGAGATACACGATCCTGCTGAGACCGTTTCGGCCGGCAGCCTGTGCGAAGTTCTCGGCGGCTTGGCGATCTCGCTCGGCGAAACCCTTTTCCTCACTCGCCATGCCATGAATGAGGTAATAGGCAGCGTCACACCCGGTCATCGCCAGATCGAGGCTCTCCCGGTCCATGGCGTCTGCCGCAACGACCTCGACCTCATTCCGCCATGGATGGAGCGCGAGCCGTGCCGGATCGCGGGTCATACAGCGGACGTTGTGACCGGCATCAAGGAGGTACGGAACCAGGCGCCCTCCAATGTATCCGGTCGCACCGGTCACCAGAACATTCATTCTGAGCGAACCCTACCGCGGAGCATGTTTCCATCGACCAGCGGAAGCGAGCACGCGGAAAGGGACCAGCGTTCCAAAACGAGTGCTCGCCTCCAGGGACAAGGTCGCGCAGTCTCAAAGCTTGTGGCGAACTTCTCGACAGTCTGTTCTTGCGTCAGGACGTTCCGGTTCTCTTGAGATAGGAAGAAGTCACGGCAGCGACCTCTTCGACGAGAGACCGCTCGTCAACATCGGCCAACTTCCCGTCTCGTACGACAACGCGACCATCAACAACCACATGAGCGACATCGTGACCGTAGGCCCGATTCACGAGCGTCCAAACAGGGTCGAGGACAGGCTGGAGGTGAACGGTCCGGAGGTCGACACATACAAGATCGGCTCGCTTGCCCTCCTCAATCGATCCCAGCTCAGTGCCAAGGCCGAGCGCGGCGGCACCGTTTCGAGTCGCCATCTCAAGAGCCGTCATCGGGCTGATCGCGCCCGGATCCTTGTTGGCCAGACTCTGAAGCAAGACTTCCTGCCGCATCTCCCCAATGACATCGCCCATCGTGTCGACTCCAAGGCCCACGTTGATGCCTCGCGCGAGTAGTTTCGGCACCGCCGTCACCCCTTTGGCAAGCTTCATGTGATTGGTAGGACAGTGCACGACGTGGCTACCGCTGGCGGCCAGTTGCCGCATCTCGCCTGCCGATAGCTGAACGCAGTGGACCATGATCGTGTCTTCACCGGCAAAGCCCAGCTTGTGTAGTAGTTCAACGGGGCGGGCTCCGTGCTCATGTTTGGTCTGCCTGACCTCTTCGGGAGTCTCGGCGATGTGTGTGTAGAGACGAAGGCCGTGGCGATCTGCGAAGCGGCGGGCCCGGGTATAGAGAGATGGTGGCACTTGTCTGAGCGACACCGGTGCAACGAACAGCCGCTCCCTCGGTATGACATCGGCAAGTTCCTCGATCCCCCGGAACGCGTTTGTCGCGGTCTCGCAGATCGGCTTGTATGGCTGGGTCATGATCCCTCGAGCCATGAACCAGCGGATTCCAGTTGCCTCGTAGCCCGCGATGGTCGACTCAGCCAGCCCGGGAACATGGAACGGATAGACATGATCGACCACGGAAGTGACTCCGGCCTTCACCAACCGGGCGGCACCGAGCATCGCTCCAACCCGATACTCCTCAGGCCCCATGACCTCGGTCAGTCTCCAATACGCACGAAGGAGTGCATCGATCTTGAGACCCTCCCCGATCCGGATCCCAGGAGTGAGATCACGCAGGTGGTCGTGTAGGTTGATGAGCCCCGGAATCACGACCATGCCGGTCGCGTCAACGGTTCTGCGGGTACGACGGGGCGGACCGCCAATGACTGCAATCCGACCGGCGTCGACGTACACGTCGGCATCGATGATGCTGCGTTCGTCATCCATCGTGATGATTGTCCCGCCGCGGACTCGCAAATCCATCATGACAGCTCTCGGATCACTCGCCCAACTCGTTCGGTCCGCGCAATGGCCTCATCTACCGTATCTCCACCGAGCTGAAGAATCACACTTTCTACACCGAGTTCGGCAAGTTCGGTCAGACGTTTCAAAAGAACGTATTCGGATCCCCCGACATTGAATGCTTCGATCATCTGCGGCGTCATCATCGCGGCCGCTCGATCGAGGTCCCCGGTTGCGGTGACCTCTCTGATGGGCAGTACCTCATCAGGATCCAGACCATAGATCGGGATCAGCTCCTCGGAGTAGCTTCCTCCAACCATATAAATGACGCTCGAGCGGAGCCGATCAAGAGCAGTTGCGCGATCGTCGTCGAGTTCGTGAACGAACATGTAGATGATCTCGCAGGCACCACCGCGATCTGCCTGCGCCTCACCTGCCGCGACCTTCTTGGCAACATACTCAATATGGCTCCGAGCCAGACCATGCGTGATGACCCCGTCGGCGATACGACCCGAAAGCTGCAGCATCTTCGGGCCACGCCCTGCCATGAACACCGGCATCGGTTCGTAGTCCCATCGCAGCTTCGCCCCGGAAACCTCAAAATGGTTCCCGGATACGTCTACACGTCCGTCACCCAGCCCACGGATGATGTCAACCGACTCTTCGATCAAACTGAGGGGACGCCTTATTGGAAGGCCCAACTCTGTGTGGAACTCTGCCCCACCTGGGCCGAGTCCTACGATAACCCTGCCCTCCGACATCTCCTGAAGGGTTGCAAACGAGGCGCCCAGTTGCGCAGGGTGCCTGAGCAGCGGGCTCGCTACGGCGGTACCAAGCTTGATGGTGGAGGTTGCCTCTGCTGCCAATGCCAGCGCAACAAACGAATCACGCAAGAAATAGTGATCCGGCACCCACAAGGCATCAAATCCCGCCTGCTCGGCGGCACTGGCTATACGTGCGGCATCGCGCGCTGGGCGATCGAGCCAAACTGCTGTTCCAACCTTCATTGGCTTCTCCACCTTTTCTCAGATTCCAACACTATATCAACTTATCAGACATCTGGCAGGATGCTCTCTCTCCGATACCTGTCCGGCACCGCTACGGCGACCCGCCTGCCCCGCACCCCAAGCTGGACCGGCGGGTGCAACTGGGTCAGCACCATCACGGTGACCGTCATAACATGGATCGCTGCACCAACGAACTGACCGGTGACGAGGGTGCGATCAAGGATGATCCAGTTGAGGAGAAGATGGCTGACAGGAACTGGCAATTCCGCCAAAGTTGCTGACGAGGCAGGGGCACCCACAAGACCGCGGCACCAGACCATGATGGCAAGCCGACCGGGAACCAGCGCCAGACCGACAACTCCCCAAAGCTCCACCCCAGTCACGGTTGACAACTCGGGCCACCCTCCCCACAACAAGACCGCCGCGGCAGCTACCGGCATTCCAACAGCAAACCGCAGCGCGGTGAGTTGAGCAAAGGGGACTTTCTCGATCAGACGCCGCCCCAGTACCGTTCCCAAGCACAAAGAACCGCTAGTAATGGAGAGTGAGCCGTTCCCCGAGAACGAGAGCAGCAACGAGAACCACAAATGCCGGCTGAAGTTTCTGAAGCAGGAGCAGGGCCTTGGGATCCCCGTGCGAGAAGACCATGGTGAAAAAGACCGTACCGAGCACTGAAGCACCCGCTTCAACCAAGATCACCGACACCCCATCGCCAGCATTCAGACGTCTGAGCACGGGTCCGACTCGCAGCAGGAACGGCAGCGTCAACAGGACGAGAATGACGTGTTCAAGAAACACCAACAACGTCGCCGGCATCTCGAAGGCCTACCGGACCGGAAAACACCGTCTGTACCCCACAGCACAGCAGCGAAAGCAACCGGAGCTACCCCCGAGATACACCGTTGCCCTGCGATCACAAACGCTAAGAAGTCGCGAGGGCCTGGCGTAGCAGACCACCAGCCACTGCTTGCCGATACCCCGCACTGGCCCTCACGTCGCCAATGGGACTGATCTCGGTTTGGAGAGCATCCGTGGCCGCCATCACCACGTCGGCTGTTGGCTGTTGACCCTCCAGTATGGCCTCAGCTTTGTGGGCACGGACGACGGTTGGAGCTACTGCCCCCAAGGCAATTCTCACGCCGGTGAGTGCCCCATGATCTGATCTGTGCCAGCGCCACGCCAGACTTACGATGGAAATGGCCATTGCAGTTCTGCCTCCCAATTTGATGAAGCCCTCCTCGCCCTCAAATAGCGGGACGCCAACAAGTGACAGCCATTCATTCGGTTCGAGAACGGTGCGACCCGGGCCGGTTATGAGTTCATCGACGGGAATTCTGCGCTGACCACTCGGACCATCGACAACAGCGTAGGCTTCCGCAGCAACCAGAGGCGGAATCATGTCCCCGGCCGGCGAGGCATTCGCCAGATTCCCCCCGATGGTGGCCCGGTTGCGAATCTGGAGTGAGGCAAAAACCTGCGCCGCCGCGGCGATTCCTGGCAACCGGCCGTTCAACTCGTCAACAACCTTGGTGATCGAAGCCATTGCCGAGAGCTCCGCCACGCCCGACCGGATGATGGCGGCAGGGGGGGCGTCTTCAATATTGGTTATGTCGATCAGATGGGTCTCATTACGCCCCGACCGCATCTGGACGATCAGATCGGTCCCGCCGGCGATGATTCGACCGGTCCCAGCCAGCGTCCGCAGGTCCAAGAGTGTTGCCGGGGAGAGCAGTTCGACCATACTTATTCCCCCAGGGAGGTGATTGCGCGGAAGATTGCCTGATAGCCGGTGCAGCGACACAGATTACCCACGAGGGCTTCACGCACCTCCGTCTCATCGGGCTGCGGTCGACGGGCAAGCAGTGCCGTCGTGGACACAACAACGCCGGGCGTGCAGAAGCCACACTGGCTGGCGTGGCAATCGACAATCGCTTGCTGCACGGGATGAAGACCGTCAGCACCAGCCAGACCCTCCACTGTCACCACATCGGCGTTGGAAATCTGGCCGACGAGGACCAAACATGAGCACACGGGCTCGCCATCGACGAGAACGGTACATGCCCCACACTCGCCCATTCCGCAGCCCTCCTTGGCACCGGTGAGTTCTAGCGAGTCACGCAAATAGTCCAACAACCGCTGTGCTGGGCTATGAAACGAGACCTTTTGGCCGTTGACGTTCACGATTTCAATCCTTCCATCAGCCGATAGACCGTCTCCGGTGTCGCCGGCAACCGATCGACAACCACCCCCACCGCATCACGGATGGCAGCTGTGATGGCGGGAGCCGTTGGTACCAGTACGACCTCAGCGATGCCCTTGGCCCCAAATGGGCCTGTTTCCTCTCCACCTTCGACGATGATCGTCTCCAACTCCGGTACATCACCGGCGGTTGGAATCAAGTAGGTCTCCAAAGATGTTGTCTGCGGGACACCGGCTTCAAGCTTGAAGTCCTCCATCAGGGCCAAGCCAATACCCTGAAGAATGGCTCCCTCAGTCTGGCCGACGACTCCCGCGGGATTGACAGCTATGCCACAGTCGACAGCGCAAGCGATGCCGCGTACCTCGACTTGCCCAGTGAACCGGTTCACCTCAACACGGGCCACATGAACCGCGCTCGAATACACACGATGCGGATGGAGGCGCGGGACATCATCGGGATGCATCTCACCAAGCTCGGTCACGTCAGGAGCGTCGTGGTAGACCTCAACAAGCGCCAGTCCCTTAGCCCCGAGACGCTCGCCGGCTTCGTTCCAATCGATCGGATCAGCAAGTCCCACGGCGCGGATCCGAGATATCAGTTCTTCGCAGGCCTTCAGGACGGCGCCACCACCCATATAGAGGCTGCGCGAAGCCGCACATGACCCCGACTCCGGGACCAATTCGGTGTCTCCAACCACTACAAGAATCTCGTCATAGGGCCGTCGCAGAGCATCGGCGGCGACCTGTGCATAAGCAGTCTCAATGAACTGTCCCGAGTGGTTCGGTCCTGCCCAGATCGTGATCGATCCGTCGATACTGATCTGCAGTCGTGCCCCGGCACGATCTCCCTTGGCGCTACCATAGCCGCAACCCTTGAGCGCAGCAGCGATTCCCGTGCCACGCTCCCAGGGACCGGTGGCCTGTTCCTTCCATGCTGCCCGATCCCGCCACCACGGGTGATCAATGACGGCATCGAGTGTCTCCGCTCCGCGAAAGCTTGGCCCAATTGTGTGGCCGTAGAGAGCATGCGGATCCCCCGGATGGAGGATGTTGCGTCTCTTGATCTCAGCGGCATCCATTTCGAGTCTCTCCGCTGCCTCAAGAATGGAACTCTCCAAAGGAAACGCCATTTGGGGGACGCCATAGCCGCGGAACGCACCACCATTACTGTTGTTGGTGTAGGCCGCCCGACCCCGAAATCGGGCATTCGGCATCGAATAGGGGCCGGTTGAAGCCTCCGCGGCGATACTCAAGACCGCAGGAGAGAAACCTGCATAGGGTCCTGCATCGACGATAGCGTCAGTGTCGAGACCGACGATGCGTCCATCCCGATCGAGTCCAAGACGGGTGTGGACCCTGAATGGATGGCGCTTCACGCCCACGGCCATGACTTCCTCACGGGTGAGCACGATACGCACCGGCCGGTCGGTGGCTTTGGCCAGCAATGCGAGAAAGATGGGAAAAGGACCCTCGGCCTTGCTGCCAAAGGAGCCACCGATAGGGGTCGAGATGATGCGCACGTCTTCTGGATCAATCATGAGCGCCCTCGCGACTTCACTCTGAGAGTTGCCCGGAAGCTGAGTTCCCGCCCAGATTGTGAATTGACCGTTCTTGTACTGCCCCACTCCTCCGCCGGGCTCGAGACATACGTGTTCTTGAACTTGGGTCAGGAACGTACGATCTACCACGACTGCCGCGCCGGCCAGAGCCTGGTCGACATCACCGCGCTCATGGGTCAACTCAAGGAGAAGGTTCCCACCGTCGTGAAGTGACGGCGCCGAAGCCCGCAATGCCTCACGGGGATCGGAGACGGCGGGCATGGTCTCCACCTTCATTTGGATCGCGGCGGCCCCTGCCTCCGCTGCGGCCACCGTGGTGCCAGCAACGAGTGCCACTGCATCGCCGAACTGTCTGATCAGACCATCGACCAGGACCGGCTGATCCGGCACGATGGCGCCCAAGATATTGTTGGGAACATCAGCAGCGGTAAGAACCGCCACCACGCCCGGAACCCGACGAGCTGCTTCAGTCTCCAATTCGAGGAGACGACCATGAGGAACATTTGTACGGACGATCTTGCCATGCAGCATGTTCGGCAGGGTCATATCAGTCAGGTATTCGAGTTCCCCGGTGACCACCACGTCGGCATCACGTGTGGGCACCGAACGGCCAACGTAACGAGTTCGGGCTGGTGCCTCGACGCTCTCAGTTGTCATTCGTCACATCTCCGATTCTTGGCAAGTTCCTGGCTCACCACCAGCCGTCGGTGACCGCCTGGATAAGGCCTTCACGTCCGACACCTTCCAAGCCCCAGTCAGCCAGCGTGCGTCCCTCTGATCGATAGTCCTTTCCTGCGGCGGCCGATACAATCGCGATCAGCCCATCGATGACGGGAACCGCAACACCAAGCTCGGCAGCGAGGGACGACGCTAATACCAAGGCGTACGGGACATCCTCAGCGATGTAGCGATGCTCGAGCACCTCTGGGCCACATTGGAATCGAGCGACGGCGAGGCCACTGACATGGATCGTGTCATGAAGCGTCTTACCCTTCTCAGCAGCAACCCCCTGACGGACGAGATAGTCGTGGTAGCGAAGCTCGGTAGGGAGACCCAAAGCAGCGCGGAGCGTCACGTAGTCGGCGTCGACGGCCTCAATCACGTTGACCACTCCAGACGAAGCACCCTCGCCCCATAACAACATCGTGTCGGAGCGGCTCTGGAGCGTACCGAGATTGGCCACGACCGTGGCCACATGGTCGATGGCGTTGTAGTTGACGAGAACTGTTTCCCACGCGTTGGTCGCAGGCTCGGCCCAGGGCCATATCTGAGAGGCAATCTGAGCGACCTCTTCGGTTACTCGGGTGGGGAGACCTGAAACGTATGTTCCGCCGATCTTGTGTGCGGTGCTGACACTCCCCGGCGCGTCGACCATCGAGCCGTTGTAGGGCAGCGTGTTGGTCTCGGCGAGCTTGACGGCAGGGCGTCGACCGATGCGACGGAGCGCGGCAACACTTTCAAATGCTCCACCACCTTCGCTGACCCACATCACCGTCTGGCCGTCTTCGAGCACCGGGGCCAACAGCTCGGCGAACGGCTTGTGACCGAACGAAGGCACCGAAATGATCACGAGGGGCGCCCCTGGTATGGCCGCTGCCGGATCGTTGGACGTGGCCGTGATCGGGCCCAATTGGACGCCGAGGTGAGGTCGATCACGATAGAAAACGCGAACTCCGCCAGCATCTGCGACCGGGTCGAGACGATTGCCGAAGCTCGGAAGATCGGCCAGAGTGACATCTGTTCCTGCGAGTCCGAGTTCGGCGGCGATGGTCAGCGCTCCAGCCCCACTTCCCAGCACGGTAGCTCGTTCGATTGCGGTCATGTTTCCGCTCCAATTTGGTGTTTGTTTAAGAGTTGCGATCGATCCGGTGTAAACCGACTGGTTAGAATCTGCCGAGACGAGCATAGATCTCGCTCGGCAAGGCTCCAGCGGCCAGTTCGGCACGCATCTCGGATTCGACTGCTTCGCGTCGCTCTGCCTCGGCCAGAACGTCCTCGACCAACTCGGCCGGTATCACGACTACTCCGTCGACATCTCCGAACACCCAATCCCCGGGGCACACACGGGTATGACCCACCGTGATCTCCTGGTTCCATTCAACGATATTCCACCGACCAACCGATGACGACACCGAACGAAATGCGCAGAACACCGGGAATCCGAGATCGGACACAAAGTCGCTATCGCGCAACCCACCATCGACAACTGCACCGACACATCCTCTTTCCGCGACGGCACGTGCCATGATCTCTCCCCAGTGTGCCGACTGCTGATGCCCACCGCAGTCCCAAACTGACACCGATCCGTGCGGCACGCTTTCGAGCATGGCAAGCCGTCGCAAACTGTCGTCATCGGTCGTGTCGTCGGTCGGCTCGCCTCTACCAGTAAAAGCTGGTCCGGCAATCTTCAAACCCGGGGACATCGCGACGATCCGGGGTGGAAGGCCTTGATTTCGATATCCCATTCCATCAAGCGCGTCGGAAACTACGCCGGTGTACAACTGCTGGAACCTTGATGCAAGATCATTCATCCGAGAACCTCTACTATCTGAGCCTTGGTTAGTTGTTTGCCTAAGTCTTCGTTCGTTGTCCATTTTCGTTCGTTGTCCATTTGAGTTTTGGACGTTGCTAAACCATGCCGGCAAGCCCGGCGCGGTCGGCTTTACCACTAAAAGTTCGCGGCATGTTCTCGACAATGGTTGTCCGGCTCGGGATGAGATTCGGTGGTAGCTCGCTGGTGACCGATGCCTCAATGTCGGCTGCAGTGGCCGAGCGACCTTTCTGCAATTCGACGAAAGCATGGATATCGCCACTTCTATTTTCGACGATAGTCGCGTGCAGTACATCGCCATGCTCGTAGTACGCATCCTCGACCTGACGGAGGAACCCACCGCGGAGTTTTGCAGAATCGGTCTCGCCGATCCGACCCAGCACTTTCAGACAACCGTTCGAATCGGACACCGCGAGGTCCCCAGTATGCAGCACCCCGCCTTCCAGAACCTCTGCGGTCTTATCTGGCGCATCCTTGTAATGCGAGAAATAGCCTTCGGGGACCAAGACCTCGCCCACCTCGCCGAAAGGAACTTCGTCCCCAGAGGGCGTCCCGACATATGCGACACGGTCAGGGAGAGGCTTTCCTGCATATCCGGTGAGACTTCTCTCGCCATCGCTGAGACTGCCCATGACCATGAAGCCCCCCATCTCGCTCTGACCATAGCTCTCCAGGAGGTCGATACCGAGCCGCTCCCGGTACTCCCGCTTGATACGCGGGGCAAGCGGCGAGCCTCCGGACATGGCGAGCCGGAAAGGCGATGAACCGTCCATTGCCGCCGTGGCGTTCACCATGTCAGCCAACGTCAACGGGTACGCAACAAGGATGGTCGCCTGGGACTGCTTGGCGACGGCCCAAATGTCCTCGATGGCACTTCCGGCAACCAAGCCGATCGAAGCACCCACATGAACCGCTGGCATCAAGGCCGCAACGAGTTGGAAACTGCTCGAGATCGGCGTTGTAGCGAGAAGAACGTCTTCCTTGGTCAACTCGAGCCGTTCGGCGATACATGCGGTCCCCAGGCTCACTGGATCCGAAACAAGGATTACACCCTTGGGAACACCGGTCGTGCCCGATGTATACGAGAGGTATAAAGGAGCATCGGGGCCATGGCGATCGACACGAGTGCCGACCCGGCCAGTCCCAAGGGATTCGAGGTCGACCACGTCAGAAGCTCCAGCTGCGGTGAGCCGGTCGTGGAGCTCAGGGGCGGCGGCGATCAGCGGAGCATCAATATCATCGATGAAGAATGGCAAGTCTTCAGAACTGGTTCTGGCATCGATCAGCGAGGGCAGCAGTCCTGCTTTCCACGCACCGATGATTGCCAGCCACAGCGACACCCGATCCGATCCCGACAAGCCAAGCGGTGCGCCTGCCTCGATGCCACGAGCAAGCAGATCGGCCGCGATGGCGTCGGTGCGCTCTTCAGCCCCACCATAGGTAATCGTGGTCTGGGTATCAAAGGCAAAAACTCTGTCGGGGTAGCGGCGGGCAGAGCGTCGAAAGACGGTAATAATGTCCAAGAGCGATCTCCAGAATCGGTTTCGGCCGGTGTGTCGGGCCTTGGGGTTCTAACCTAGCATACATCATATCAGATGTCTGAGAAGTTAGCCAACGGTGTACATCTCGATGAGCGGGGAACGTGGCTGCTATTGAGGGCATCAGCGGAATGCACTTGCAACTTCGGAAAGGAACTCATCCAATATTGTTCGCCGCCGCTCGAGCGGGAAGTTGAACCCCGGAACAATTATTTCGTTTACTCCTGCCTCCGCATATTCAGCGATCTGATCCCGGATCTCGGCAGCGGTGCCGATGAGGCTTGGTCGACTGGGCGGGTTCGCCTGCAAGGCGGCCAAAGCAGCTCGATCGGAGGTCATGAACAGGAGGGCAGCCGAGGAACGCTGGATCTCGGCAGGATCACGTCCGACCTCGGAGCAGTGCCGTTCGAGGATCTCCGTCTTGTGACGCATGATCTCGGGTGTGCCCCAGACGTTCCATTCGTCCGCGTACCTGGCCACAATCCGCAACGTACGCTTCTCCCCCCCTCCGCCGATGAGCAACGGCAACGGTGATTGCACTGGCTTCGGAGCCAGCGGAGCAGCAGTCACCACGTAGTGACGACCTTTGAAGTCCGTTCTCTCATTCGTATAGAGACTCTTGATGATGGCGACCGCTTCCTCGAAGCGATCCATTCTCTCTCCCAAAGGGGGAAGGTCGATGCCGTAGGCGAGATGTTCGTTCTCCTGCCATCCCGCACCGAGGCCAAGCACGACGCGGCCGCCCGAGATGTGGTCGACCGTCGCCGCGATCTTGGCCAGCACACACGGATTGCGGTATGTGTTGCCACTCACCAGGGACCCGATCCGAATGCGTGGCAACAACGCCGCCAGCCCCGCAAGAACGGACCACGCCTCGTGCGTGTCCCGCAACTCACCGGATCGATCACCGGGGTGATCTCCGAATCCTCCGGCAGGGGGCATGAAATGGTCGCCAATCCAAAATCCGTCCCATCCGGTCTGCTCGACATGGGTGGCAGTGCCAACCAACTCATCCCACGGGTCGCCCGCGGTACTCCAATAGCTGAACCTCATGACATCACAGCGCCCGCATTGACATAGAGGTTCTGTCCTGTGACAAGGGATGCGTCCTCGGATGCGAGGAATGAGATGACACCAGTGATATCCCCTGGCATGAGTGTGCGGGGTATCACCTGGCTGTGAGTCTTCACCATCTCCCAAATCTCGGGGGGATTCATCGCGATGTTGGTTTCAGTTCGTACCAGCCCTGGCGAAACAGCATTCACGGTGATGTTGTGCGGGCCCAGTTCCTTTGCCATTGCTCGGGTCAGACCGACGACCGCCATCTTCGACGCGGTATATGCGGCGACATTGGGAAGCGTCATCGAGATGACTTGAGTGGCTATGTTGATGATTCGGCCCGATCCTCGGATCCGCATACCGTCAACGAATGCTTTGACCATCAAGAATACGGAATCGACATTGACCTCCATCACCCGGCGATACTCATCAAATGTAAGGTCGTCGAAGCCAACGATGGGATAGATGCCAGCATTGTTCACCAACACATCGCACGGTCCGAGGTGTTCTGCCACTTCCGCAGCGAACTTCTGGACCGCTCCTGCATCTGTCACGTCGACGATCCTTGACAGACAGCGTCCTCCGGCAGCCTCCACCTCGGTGCAGGTCTCATCGCAAGGATCAAGATCAGCCAAGGCCAGATCGAAACCATCCTGAGCGAGCCGCTGAGAATATGCGCGCCCCAGGCCGGTTGCAGCCCCCGAAACCACCGCTACTCGGCGTGCCTCGTTCAAAGCCATACCACCAGCTCCTTCTCTCTTATTGTTGGATTGATTGGTTCTCATTGAGTGGCGTCGGCAATCGCCTGTGCCACCGCTCTGATCTCTTCGGGTGTCGCTCGATACGGTGAGTCGGGTGCAAGTTCGCCTGGCTCGTATGTGACATTGTGGATTCTGCCGCTGTAGGCGAAGGTCCCGTGGGTCTCGCGCAACGCCCACCAAACCGGAGATCTGCGATCGGCGCCAACATCGATCCCTTGAAACGGAAGAGTGCCCCACAGCATCGGGACCACTATCGAGGGGGCAACCTCGCGACCATTTACATGCAGCGTCACACGCCACAACCAGCCACCGGGTGCATCAACATCCACAGTGACTGTTGTCGGACCTTCGATCAGCTCCACTTCAGCCGACACCGAACGGAGTTCTCCTCGATGGTTGTGCGCATAGTGGACACGATCGTTTTCGACGTACACCAGGTAGCCACCACCCTGGTCGCCATGGGAAACGAGCACCCCCTCGTCACCTCGTGCGTGGTTCATGCGAATAGTCGTGCGATACGACCGGGTCGCGATCAGCTGTTTGCTGTGAAAGCTGCTCATCGTCGTCATCCCCGGATAAAGAACGACGGACTCGCTCGAGTCTGGCAGCGCCGGGTTGCGGAAAGCCAACAGCAAACCGGTCTTGTCGTTGAGCGGAAACACCTGATTCTGCCATGCCGCTCGCTCCCATGCCTCCGCCATGGCTTCGACACGATCAGGATGATCTTCGGCGACATTACTGGCCTCGGTCGGATCGATCGCAACGTGGTAGAGCTCCCAATTGGGTTGCTCCAAGCCCGGATGGGTGCCTCCTCTCGCAACGATCTCCCAACCTCCCTTGTAGTACGCGAGGTTTCCCCTGAGCTCGAAGTACTGCTCGTGGTGGTCCGACGGAACGGCGACGTCACGCAACATGGGAAGAAACGAAACCCCTGAAATCGGCACTGCCAGCCGACCGTTCCGATGAGTCGGAGATTCGATGCCGATCATGTCGAGCACAGTCGGAAGCACGTCGATGACATGGGCATATTGGAGTCGCACCGTCCCCACATCTGCGAGGCCGGTCGGCCATGACACGATAAGTGGGACCTGACGACCACCCGCATGGGTGAACGTCTTGTAGAGCCGGAACGGTGAGTTGCTGGTCTGCGCCCAGCCTCGGGGATGAATCGGCATGGTCTTCGGACCACCGATTTCGTCGAGCCGTTCGAACGCCTCTTCGACATCGCGTCGTAACGCCGCGGCGCCAGCCCCGGGTATATGGAATGAGGCAACGTGGTCCAGATAGTGGATCGAGCCATCCTTGCCACCTTCGTGAGTTGCCCCATTGTCGGAGAGAAACATGAAGATGGTGTTGTCCATTTCGGCCATCTCTTCCAAAGCCGACACCAACCGACCCAGGTTCTGATCGATGTTGTCGACCATCGCCGCGTACACGGCCATATATCGGGCAAAGACGGCTTGGGACTCGGCGTCGAGCGATTCCCACGGGACTACATCGAGTCCCTCCTCCCTGTTGTTGGGAAGCAGCGCTCCCTGCTGCAGAAGCCCCAACTCGACGAGTCTGTCGTACCGGTCCTTCCGAATAGTGTCCCACCCGACGCTGTAGCGACCGGTGTATTTGTCGATATCAGATTGCTTCGCATGAAGTGGAGCATGGACCGCGAGGTGGGCGATGTGGAGGAAAAAGGGCGAAGTGGGATTGTGGGCTCTGTGCTCACGAATCATCCGAATGGCACGATCGGTGAGATCATCGGTGAGGTAGTAACCGTCGGGGTACATGTCCACGTCGACGACCGAGTTGCCTTCGATGAGTTGGTGTGGGTGGTGCAGATTCGTCATTGCCCCCACCACTCCGTAGAACTCATCAAACCCACGTTGGAGCGGCCAAGAACGTCGGGATGATCCCGGTGAGGTGTGAGACTCCCTCGCGAGATGCCACTTCCCCACCATCAGCGTTCGATAGCCGGCATCGCGAAGGATCTCAGGAAGCGTAGCTGTATCCTCACGTAGCTCACCCAGATAGCTGGGGAAACCCGGCTCGTTGTACAACACATCCCCCACCCCCGCCAGATGATGATTCACACCGGTCAGTAATGACGCCCGCGTCGGTGCGCACATCGGCGTGACATGGAAATTGGCAAGCCTCTGACCACGCTGTGCCAGCTGGTCGATGTTGGGTGTGTCAATCTCCCCGCCGTAGCAGCCGACATCTGAGTACCCCATGTCGTCGACCAACACGATCACGACGTTGGCCCTTCTCTCCGTCATGGATTCAGTAGACCAATGCGGTTCGGAATCGAGAAAGGTTCGACCGACAACGCCCTCGAACCCAGAGTAAGCAAAGGACTCGATCGGGGCAGACAATGGAGAGTTCTTCACCAAGTCAACACATCTCTCGACAGTACCAATGATCACCAGTCACTCGCCTGCTACCCACGATTCTGTTGAGGTGCGCGCCACGACCTTTCCTCGATGGATCACGATCCGGTCGACGGGTTGCTCGGCGATGGCTTCCCTGATTGAAGATGCCCGCACCGCCACCAACTCCGCCGGCGACCCAGCCGCGATGCGTATGGGATCCAAACCCATCGTATGACGTGCACCTGATGTCACCGCTCCGAACGCTTCGTCGACGGTGAAGTGGGCAACCGCCATGAGGAAGGTTGCCGTTTCCAGCGGATCGGAACGGCCGATCGTGTAGAAGGGATCTTGCACATTGTCGGCGCCTGCGGCGACCGTCACGCCCGAATCGAGGAGAGCACGCAATCCTGGCAAACTCCGCGGCGGAGCTTGTTCAACGCCCCTGGCCTGGATGAACAGATTGGTGCGCGGCAAAGTGACCACCGACACGCCGCTGCTGGCAAGGATGCGTCCCAACTCCCGCTGTTCCTCCGGTAGCAGAAGCCCGTGGCTGACGCAGTGAGATGCGGTGACCTTCCCCTCCATGCCACTCTGTTCCGTCTGTCGTGCAAGTTCAGCCAAGTGTTGCACAGACACGTCGAGCACTTCATCCATGTGTAGATCCACCGCCAGACCATGCTCTGAAGCGGTCGCCAATATGAAGGCCAACGCTGCCCCCGGATCATGTTCGAGGTGAGGCGCACCGCCAACAACGTCGGCTCCCCAACCGATAGCCTTGTCGAGAGCCAGCCGACCGATGGCACTATCGGATCCGGTGAGCGGGTAAGCCATGGCGACCACCTGAAGGTCGCAGACACCACGCAACCGACGTTTGACTTCAGCAAGGGCTTCAGGCGATTTCGAATCGTTCTCCGGAATCACATCGGCGTGCGTCCTGATGGCAGTGACACCAGACATCACCAGTTTTCGGGCCGCGGTGACAGCGCGTGTGATTGTGTCCTCTACCGTCAGAGTGGCCCATGCATCGACGATGGCTTCTATCGCACTGTTGAGATCACCGGCAGGGTTGGGAAAGGTATCGGCGATCAACGCCTTGTCCAGATGTGCATGAGGCTCGACAAATGCCGGTACCAGAAGCCTGCCGTCGAGTTCAACAACCTCATCTCCGGTCAAACGAGCCTGACCGGCCGGAACCACGTCGGCAACAACCGATCCACGGAGGACTACGTCTGCCCGAACTCCCGAAGCCAGCACCCCATCCGCCAATACGAGGCGATCATCATCGGCGGAGGAGGGAGTGTGGCTCCCCGGCTGGTGATCGCCGGGGAGCCACGTCTGGGGGGATTGGTTCATCTACCGATCGACATGTCGATGAACTCGTTCGTAGCAAGGTCCTCAGCTGTCATGGTTGGATCGTTGAAGCCAGGGATCTCACGAACCGCATCGATGAAGCGTTGGAGACGAACCAAGTCAAAATCGCCGATCGTATCGTTTGCACCGTTGGCCATGATTCCAAGCTCATCCATGACCTGCACGGCATTGGCAACACCATCGGGCGACAAGACCCAGTAGCTCGCTAGATCCGTGACAGCTTGCAGGATGGCAGCATTTGCGGGGCCCGGATCGTTCATGAAGTCCACGATTGCTTGCTGGGCGAGCGGAACGAACGCTTTCAAGCACTCTCTCGAGTCATCGAGTCGGTCCGCTCGGATCGCGAGTTGCTGCTCGTAGTACTCATATCCCGCATCGTGAACCAGAAGCATGTCAACCGGCTTTCCCCAATCCGGGAGGTCATGCTCGTATTGCCATGGTTCGTGCGACGCAAAAGCCTGCTGGACAATGGCACCCTCTTCGGAGATGAACCGTGATGGTGAACCGTCATACGAGCCGTCAAGCTGATCGGCTGAGAGTTGTCCCGAGCTGACCAAGTAATCCGGCCACAATGTGGTGTCGAAGTAGGTCACGATGGCATTCGATGCGCCGATATCCGACCACGTCTCGAATGTGTACGTGTCTGGATCCCACATGACGCCAAGGGGACTCTTCTCCATCATCGCCATTACTCCGATGACTGGCGTTCCGTCCTGTGCCGCTATCTGTGAGTCAGACGGCACCAACCCGAGGAACACCTCGTCGTCCGCGTACATCTGCACAGCCGCTGGGACGAAACCTGAATATTGTCCCCCAGCCCTGATCTCAAGCGTGATGCTTGGATCAGCCGCAAGCGGGCCGCTGAACACACCACTCTCGGAATCGATGGCTCCCTCGCCACCAGTCAGTTGAAAGAGCGGTCCATATTCCGGCTCCGGGAACCAAGCCGTCTGGATCACAAGGGGGTTGGGGCACGTTGACAGGTCCCCGACTGTCTCCGGTGGAGCCTCCGCCGCCGTGGTTGTTGCTGCAAGTGTCGTGGTCGTCGCAACTGTGGTTTCTGTCGTTCCAGCATCGGTCGTGGTTGTTGAGGCCGTATCGCTTCCGCAGGCCGCTGTGATGAGGGCAATAACTGCCAACACCACCCACAATCGGGTCATTTTGGGTAGGACGCTCATGTGTCGGTTTCCTTTCTTGGCGAGCTCTTCGGGCCCGCCGATCTTCGTTCATGACTGTTATCGGGCATTGGCT
>DIDS01000018.1 GCA_002418265.1 Acidimicrobiia bacterium UBA5794
CGTAGTCGTATCCCCAGCTGCTGCGGTTGTTGTCGTCGTATCGGCGGTCTCGTCACTGCTACATGCGGCAAGTACGAGTGCAAAAGCGACGAGGAAGGCAAACAAATGCCTCATTCGTTTCGATATCACTTTTTGTTCTCCTTGAATCTCATCTCGCGGGAATCCCCGTGAGAGTTGTTGAGTTCTGGGGCCTCTTTGAGCCCCTTCACACCTCATACCATAGACCACGTCCCGTTTCATGGCTCACCATTCACGCGAACTGCCCGGTATTCGAGTGATGGTGCCAATCACGTCTTCGGGCTGTCATAATCCTACGCCATGCGACAACCCAGCATGCGCGATCTCCCCTTCCTTGGACTCATCGCCGTTGTAGGAAACGATTCGCAGGTTCTGTAAATGGAGTCAGCAGCTGGCGTTTATGGGAACACTGCTGCTATCGCCGACTCCAGCAGATTTCCGGGCTGGCTGATCGACTGGTGTCGGCCTGCTTCAACAACGCTGACTCCCCCAACAAACACGTTTGAAATGTCAGCACTCGTTGCTGCGAACACCACATGCGACAGTGGATCTCCCGTGAACGCTCCTGCGGTTCTGGGGCTCGCCATGTCGACGGTTACAAAGTCGGCGAGCATACCTTGCTCGAGGCGACCGGAGTTCCATCCAAGCGAATTGGCACCCGATTGGGTCAGGCTCGTCAGCAGCTGATCGGCACGAAGATGCCCCCGCTTGCCGCTGATCAGACGCTCGTTCATTTCGATGGCTCGAGCTTCTTCCCACAGATCGATCATCATCTGTGCGTCGCTACCAACACACAGAGGGCTTCCCGCCCTCGCCAGTTGTATGGCGGGTCCGATTCCATCAGCGAGGTCGCGCTCGGTGGTACAGCACATGCTGATGGTCGTACCTGATGAACCCAAGATCTCAATGTCACGTTCGGTCAGGTGGGTGGCATGTACTGCAGTCGTTGCCTCACCCATGACTCCTTCATTGTCCAAGAGTTCGGTGGGAGTGCAGCCGTGAGCTTCGATGCTTGCGGCGTTTTCGGCAATCTGCTCGGAGAGATGGACGTGCAGCGGCAACTTTCGTCGCTCGGCGTAGTCTCTGATTGGTCTGAACGCCTCCCGCGGCACCGCCCGGACACTGTGGATCGCGGCTCCGATGCGCGCCATTGGACTGTCGACAAGATCGTCCACCCTCTCCATCCAACCTTGCCAATGACCATCGTCAAAGCGTCGTTGCACTCCAGCCAAACTGGCCCCATGAATATCTGCTTGGAGATAGCAAGTGTCCAATAGGGTGATGCGCAGGCCAGCGTCATTGGCTGCTTGGATCACCGTCCTGCCCATGAGGTTTTGATCTGAGTATCGGGTTCCGTCTTGTGCATGGTGCAGATAATGAAACTCGCCGACCGTGGTTATGCCAGCCAATGCCATCTCGGTGTAGGTCGCCAGTGCAAGCTGATAGAGCATGTCGGGATCGAGGCGCATCGCAACTCCATACATCGTGTCACGCCAAGCCCAAAAATCTGGATCACTCATCTGTGTATGACCCCTGATGGCTCGGTGGAAGACGTGTGAGTGAGTGTTGATCAGCCCCGGAAGTGTCAGGCCTCGGAGTCGTTTCGCTCCCGGAAGTGGGGTAGTCCCTGGAGTGACCTTTGTGATGCGATCCTCTTCTGTTTCGATGAGAACATCAGAGGCGATTTCTCTGCCACCGAGCCACGCGAACTCGGCATGGAACGATTTGGCACTCATGCGGCTTGCTCTCTCACCACAACTCCACCCTTGATGACGGTTGTAACGGCATTGCGCGCGAGCCGATAGGCGATCTCCTCGTATCGAACCACGTCCAGCAACACCAGATCGGCCCTGGCTCCGGGAATGAGAGAGCCGATCTCACCGTCCAGTTTCAAAGATCGTGCCGCCCCATACGTCGCTGCCCTGACCGCCTGTGCCACACTCATGCCACCCAACCGACAGGCCAAAACGATGGTGAACTGCATGCTCGATGTCCAACAACCGGGACACATGTCTGTTGCCAGGGCCAATTCCATCCCAACACCCATTGCAACGCGAGGCTCGAACGGCTGTGGGTGAGCAACCGAAAACTCCAGCGCAGGCATATAGACGCCCACAATTCCGGCATCGGCCAACAACTCAAGTTCATGAACCGGGGTGAAGTTGAGATGATCGACGCTTGCAGCTTCAAGTTCGATCGCAATGGCGGCTGCGTCGGTGTGACTGTACGCGTCCAGATGAATCTTGGGCCAGAGTCCGGCATCTCGGCCAGCTTTGAGGATACGGTGTGTTTCTTCGAGACTGAAGAACCCTCGATCACAGTAGACATCGCAGAACACTGCAAGGTCCATCTCAGCAACCTCTGGGATGAAGTCGATGATTTGCTCAACATACCTTGAAGGTTCGACATCGCTGGGGTATGCATGGGCGCCCAAGTATGTGGACACGATGTCAGCGGGCAACCGACGATGAAGTTCAGCGGCAGCTTGGAGTAGCTTCCGCTCTGTCGCATCCGACAGCCCATACCCGCTCTTCGCTTCCACCGTGGTGGTGCCGTGATCCAACATTTCGATCACCCGGGGCTCGGCCTGAGATATCAAATCGGCGGTCGAGTACCGTCGAGTCTCGGTCACCGTCCCCATGATTCCGACAGGAACGTCGTCGGGGGGGTCGACTCCTGCCACCGCCGCAGCATATTCGTCGATCCTCGATCCTCCAAAAACCAAGTGAGTGTGCGCATCGACGAACCCGGGAAGTACAACACCGCCTGCTGCGTCGACAACCCGGTCGGCCACATAGCCTGAGATGTCACCCACTGCGACGATCCGTCCCGCATCGATCGCCACACCCCCATCCGTGATCCGACCAACCAGGTCGGGTGCATCTGCCGCGCAGGTGAGAACCTCAGAGGCACCGGTGACCAGCAGGTCTATGCGCTCACGATTCACATCATTCTTCCGGGCCGAAGGTCGCAGTCGGCGTCCACCAGAGCGGCACGTTCATGCCTTCCTCTTTGCCGACGGCGAGGGCCACCTCTTTGGCCTTTTCGTATCCAGCCTGAGCATGCCGGACGACACCGATCCCCGAATCCACGGTGAGCGCCGCGCTCAGTCGATAGTCCGCCACTTCGGTTCCATCGGCAATCATTGTCACGCCTGTATGAACCGAGTCGCCCATTGCGTAGTTGGCCTGGATCGCGATCAGATCGCACATGGCCGAAGCGTTGAGAAGTCCGTTGAGATATGGCCAGTCGGAGATGAAGTCGGAACCATCGGGCATGTTCTCGGATTCAAAGGTCGGGTTTATGATTGACCCGGAGTCCAGATTGTCCCGCGAGAACGCGACTGGACCTTTCACGTCACCATTCCTGATCAGGTCGTTGACAGCCAGACCGAAACGTTTCCGCTGCCCGAAACCCAAGTAGCACACCCGAGCTGGCAGGGCCTCGATGGGAACGTGCTGTCGTGCCAGTGTGATCCACCTCGTCACCAGGTCATCGTCGCTGAACAACTCCAGACAGAGATCGTCCAGGCGAGACAGATCCGCGGGATCTCCCGAGACGCAGGTCCACCGAAATGGCCCGCGACCTTCGAGGAATAGCGGGCGCAGATACTCGGACACGAAGCCAGGAATTCTCATGGCGTCGGCGAATCCATGTTCTTCGCACTGGCGGCGAATCTGGTTGCCATACTCGAACGTCGGCACACCACTGTCAAAGAACGCGTTCATCGCCTTGAGTTGTCGCACCATTGCATCGCGAGAAACCTCGAAGTATTCATCGCGTTTCTGCTTCCGATAGCTTTCTGCTTCGCTCACGCTGTAGCCGACTGGTATGTAGGCAAGCGGATCGTGGGCGGGTGTCATTTCGGTGACGACATCCGGTCGGAAGTTGTGCTCCAAGCAGTATTCGAAAAGTTCAACAGCATTGGCCACAACGGCAATTCCGAGTGGAGATTTGCCTTCAGCTGCGTTGGTGGCCAGCTCAAGAGCGTGGGGGATCGAGTCCGCCAAGACGTCACAGTACCCAGCAGATATTCGATTGTTGATGATCTGCTCGTCGACATCAGCGCAAACCGCTACTCCCCCGAGCATCGTCATCGCACGAGGCTGGTTACCCCCCATACCGCCCATACCAGCGCAGACGAGGATCTTTCCCTCCCAACTCCCGTCGAGATGGATGTTGGCCACTGAACGAAGGGTCTCGAACGTACCCTGGATCACCCCCTGTGTGCCGATGTACTCCCAAGGAGCAGCGGTGTATTGGGCGAACATGGTCAGGTTCTTGTCAGCCAGGTCGTAGAAACGCTGCCACGTTGGTCTCACGAAATTGGTCGTTGCCATCACCACCGTCGGAGCCAGGTCGTGAGTCTGGAATGTGGCTACCGGCATTCCCGACTGCACCACGAGTGTCTCATTGTCCTCGAGATTCATCAGGGATTCGACGATGGCGTGGTAGGACTCCCAGTTGCGAGCAGCCTTGCCGATCCCTCCATAGATGATCAGATGTTCAGGATGCTCTGCCAATTCCATATTGTTTTCCAGCATCCTCAGGATCGTCTCTTGCTTCCATCCCTTGCATCGCAACGTGTCTCCCCGCTGCGCGCGGACGTTGTAGAGGATCTCGGCATTGGGTTGCGGGTGGTCAGACGTTGTCATCCTGACGCTCCATTCATTTCGATTGCATTGAGGACCGCGCCGGTCCGGACGAGCTCAATACCCGCACGGAGGCGCGGGTAGAGGACGGTATCCCTTGTGAGTAAATCGATCCCCCGACCGTCGCTTGTCGGTGTCGATCGCACGAGATCCAATACAGCTCTTGTCGCCGAGGCAAGGGCATCCGTTCCATGGCCCTCAAGCGTAAGCCTCAGCTCAAGGGCCTGAGCTGCCATCACCAACTCGATTCCGACGACACATTCAGTATTGGTGATCACCTGTCGCACATGTCGCCCTGCGTTGGCTGCCATGGAAACATGATCTTCCTGGTTGGCTGACGTCGGTATTGAGTCGACGCTGTCTGGGTGTGCAAGTGTCTTTGAGTCCGACACAAGACCTGCCGCCACGTACTGGGGGAGCATGAATCCACAGTCCATCCCGACCTCTTCGGAAGGTACGAGCATGTCGGGTAGGCCCCGGTTGAGGGTGCCATCGTCGAGCCGGAACAGGCGGCGTTCGGCAATATTGCCGATCTCGCATACGGCGATGCAGAGGAAATCCGACACGAACGCGAGATACTCGGCGTGAAAGTTTCCCCCGGATACGGCCTTCAACTCGCGGCTGGCTGGCAAGTCCGTGAAGATCAGCGGATTATCGGTGGCTGCATTTAGCTCCCGTTCCACTACTTGTCTGGCGAACTCGATCGTCTCGCGAACCGGTCCAAGCACTTGTGGCACACATCGAAGTGAGTATGCATCCTGTGGCGGGTGTCGGTTGGGGTCGCGATCCTCCCCACCGTCGATCAACTTGCTTCCTTCCAACAATCGACGCAGGTTTGCCGCTGAAGCTATCTGACCGGGATGGCCGCGCGCCTCGTGAAGTTGCGGGACGAACGCGTCGCCAAACCCCAGCAGCGCCTCGATTGACATGGCCGCAGCAACTTCAGAAGTTCGGACAAGTCTGTCGGCGTCGTATGTGGCCAATGCTGCGAGTGCCGTTGAAAATGACGTTCCGTTGAGAAGAGCAAGGCCCTCCTTGGCATCCAAAACGATGCGTGGGATTCCGGCTTCAGCCATCGCGGTCTTTCCCGAGACCAGTTCGCCGTCAAGAAAGGCTTCGCCACTTTCGACATCGGGATCATCCGATTCTGGCGATCGAGACACCACGAGTCCCACATGAGCCAGAGGAGCCAAATCACCGCTTGCCCCGAGACTGCCATGTTGGGGCACGGCTATTTTGACCCCACGATTGAGGATTTCGATGAGCGTTTCGATGAGTTCAACCCTGATCCCCGAATGACCCTTGGCCAGGCTCGCAATGCGGATCGCGATGGCTGCTCTCACCACCTCATCGTCGAAATAACCACCCAGGCCGGAGGCGTTGGACAACACGAGCCGACGCGAGAGGTCTCTTGCCTGCTCCGGTCGAGAGAAGGCTTCCCGGCCTGCCAGTGACCCAAAACCAGTGTTGATGCTGTAGACAGGCCTGACTACGCCAGAATCCTCGTTCCCCGATACCGCGCGCTCCACCCAAGCACGGCTGGCCTCCATGCGATCCAATGCTCCTGGTGACAGTCCGACGGTTTCGTGACGCCGAGCGATTCCCACAAGCTTGTCCAGCGTGAAGGCACCGTCTCCCAATTCAATCAGCGCATCCACCTCCTCTGACAAATCCTTCTCAGCCTAGCTAGTGCTGTGAGGCGCTGCCGCCGGTGTGGGACATGGGCGCCGATGGAGTCGGTCACACCCCAACGGGAACCGTTGCCACATGGTTCATGTCCTGGTTGACACCATTGTCTTGCCGGTCGGTCACCGAGGTGCCTAGTCTTGTTTGGACGCATCGACTCGAATCGGCGCGTCCAAACCAACATGGAGGCATTCAACGTGAATGACAACCTAAAGAAGTGGCTCCCGTGGATTGCGGTGGCAGCAGTAGCTGTCATCGTGATTGTGATCATTGCTGTATCAGGCGGCGATGACGACACGGCGGGTGCAACAACGATACCGGGCGGAGATACCACCACGACAGCAGCTGGGGATACGACTACG
>DIDS01000016.1 GCA_002418265.1 Acidimicrobiia bacterium UBA5794
GTCGGGGAGAAGATCGCGATCACATCGCCACGACCCCAGACCACCCGCAACACGATCCGTGGAGTCCTGACCCTCCCAGATCGTGGCTCTCAGATCGTTCTGGTCGATACTCCGGGGATCCACAAGCCCAGGACGGCTCTCGGCGAGCGGCTCAACACACTTGTGTATGGCTCATTGGCCGAGGCCGATTGCGTCCTGTTTGTCGTTGATGCGCTCCAACCGATCGGTCCGGGGGATCGGCTGATTGCCGAACGGCTTCTTGAGGCAGGGACGCCGGTGGTTCTGGCACTGAACAAGGTGGATCGCGCGCAACCGGAACAGATTGGAGAGCAACTCGCTGTAGCGGCGGAATGGGATTTCGATGCGTACGTTCCCATATCGGCGCTGAAGCGTGACGGCATTGACATTGTCATCGATGAGCTCGACTCCCGCCTTGCCCCCGGTCCGTTCTTCTTTCCCGAGGATGCGGTGACCGATCAGCCGGACCGGCTGCTCGCGGCCGAGCTGATCCGTGAAAAGTATCTCTCACGCCTTCACGATGAGCTTCCCCATTCTCTTGCCGTTGTCGTTCACGACATCGAGGAACAGGACAACGGTGTGGTTCGGATCACCGCAACGGCATATGTTGAGCGGGAATCCCAGAAGGGCATGGCCATCGGCAAAGGCGGCGTGATGGTGCGCGATGTCGGAAAGGCCGCCAGATACGACCTCGAACGACTCTTCGGAACCAAGGTCTTCCTCGACCTCAACGTCAAGGTCGAAAAAGACTGGCAATCCACCGACGAAACCCTCAACCGCCTCGGCTTTTGAACCAACTCTGACTTCTGACATCTGACGTCGTCCTTCTTCCCGTCCTCCCGCTTGCGGGGGGACGCGCCGAGCGCAGCGAGGTGCAGGGGGCTGTCTGACTTCATGCTGAAACGCCCCCCTGCGGCACAGCGCCTGCTGCGCAGGCATCGCCCCGCGTCCCCCCGGAAGACCGGGGGGACGGGTTTGAACCAACTCTGATTTCTGACATCTGTCGTCGTCCTTCTTCCCGTCCTCCCGCTTGCGGGGGGACGCGCTGAGCGCAGCGAGGGGCAGGGGGGCTATCTGACGTCTGACGTCTGGAGGGGGGATGGGTTGGGATTGCCTCAGGCGTAGATGGCGTCGAACTCGGTGGCGAGTGTGGTGTCCTTCGAGGTCAACGCCGATTCCGAGTGTGTGGAAAGGGTCATCGTGACCTTGTTCCAACGGATGTCGATGTCAGGATGATGGTCCGCCGCCTCGGCGGCGAACGAGCATTCGGTCACGAACGCAATTGCCGCTGGGAACCCATCGAACACAAACGTCCGCGAGATCTCCTCACCCGCAAGCACCCACTCGGGGTGCCCTGTAAGAAAATCTGTCCGTTCAGTCTCTGAAAGCTGCATTCTGTCACCCTACTTGGTAACCGAAAGCGGTAAGCCGAAAGCGGTAAGCCGTAAGCTTTGCCAATGGCCATCCGATCCGATCAGGGCATTGTGCTTCGTGGGTATCCCTTTGGGGAATCGCACCGCGTCGTGGTTCTCCTGAGCCCGAATCATGGGAAGCTGCGAACTGTGGCCAAAGGGGTTCGCAAGACCAAGAGTCGTTTCGGTGGCCGTCTTGAGCCGATGACCCATGTCGACATTGTGCTCTACGAAGGCAAAGAGCTCGACACCGTCACACAGGTATCGGTCATCAACGGATTTCCGAACATCCGCAACGACCTTGACCGGGTGCTGGCAGCGGGAACCATGATCGAAGTGGTCGACGCGGTCATTCAGGAGGACGATCCATCATTGCGCATGTTTCTCCTGCTCCAACGCGGACTCAGCGTCCTTGATGATGCACAACCACACCCCGCCCTGGTTACGGCGTTCCTGCTCAAGGCTGCGGACATTGTCGGCGTTGCACCGGCATTCGATACGTGTTCGGGTTGCGGAAGAACGGACAACCTTCGGCGCTTCAATTTCGCTGCGGGTGGATCCGTGTGTGAAGAGTGCCGATCGCCAGGGTCGTACTCGTTGCGGGCGGGTGTTGTCGAGTACCTTGCCAGCGTCGCGGCAGCTGACATTACGGATCTTCCCAACACCGATGAATCCATGAGCAAGGAGGCGCTTGGGATCACGAAGCGCTTCATGGAATACCATCTCGAACGTCAACTCAAGACCCTTGCTGTTCCCAATGTCTAAGAAGCAGCCGTCTGATCAACAGTCTGCGGACGGATCAGGATCCAAGCGGGCCGTTCCGACGCATGTGGCAATCATCATGGATGGCAATGGACGGTGGGCAAACGCTCGCGGTCTCCATCGCACCCAGGGCCATGCCAACGGTGAACCAGCGCTTTTTGACGTTGTGCACGGTGCGATCGACCTCGGAATCAAGTGGCTGACCGTCTACACCTTCTCCACGGAGAACTGGAGCAGAGACGCATACGAGGTCGAGTTCCTGATGCAGTTCAACGTGGACCTTCTGGAGCGCAGAAGAGATGAACTGAACGAACTCGGCGTTCGCGTCCTGTTTGCCGGCGATCGAACCGATTCCCGGATCCCGCCGATTCTGCTCGACCGCATGGAATCAGCAGAGGAGCTCACCGCAGACAACGACATCATGACCATGGTGTTTGCGTTCAACTACGGAGGGCGGGTTGAGATCGTCGACGCGGTCAGAAAGATCGCCGATGCGGTCTTGGAGGGGACGCTCACTCGAGAAGACATCACCGAAGAAGTGATCCGTCGGAACCTCTATGTACCGGACATGCCCGATCCCGATCTCGTCATCCGTACGAGTGGCGAGCAACGCACCTCAAACTTCCTCTTGTGGCAGGCTGCGTATGCCGAGTACGTGTTCACACCGGTGCTGTGGCCAGACTTCGACCGTTATGAGCTTGCACGGTGCATTGCTGAATACCAGGGCCGTGAGCGGCGATTCGGGGGAGCCGAGGATGAGTCCTTGACCAGGGGCGGTGGGTAGCATCCGACCACTCGGCAGCCAGCCGAGCAACAAAGGACGGGTCATGCCAGCCGATTTCGACACCATCGTCAACCTCGCAAAGAAGCGAGGCTTCGTCTTTCAATCATCAGAGATCTACGGAGGACTCCGCAGCGCCTATGACTATGGGCCCCTCGGCGTCGAGTTGCTGCGAAACGTCAAGGATCAATGGTGGCGCTCAATGGTCCAGATGCGCGACGATGTTGTCGGTATTGACAGCGCGATCCTCCAGTCCCCAGAAGTCTGGATTGCATCGGGGCACGTCGATTCCTTTTCCGACCCCCTCGTCGAGTGCAAGGAATGCAATGCCAGACACCGCCTCGACAAACTGACGGACACCAACACGTGCCCGACCTGTGGCAAGAAGGGGACCTTCACCGAGCCCAAAGAGTTCAACCTTATGTTCAAGACCCACATGGGTCCCGTTGAATCGGAGGAGAACCAGATCTGGCTCCGTCCCGAGACGGCCCAGGGGATCTTCATCAACTTTGCCAACGTGCAGCGAACCGCACGCATGAAGCTCCCTTTCGGGATCGCTCAGATCGGAAAGTCATTCCGCAATGAGATCACACCGGGTCAGTTCGTTTTCCGGACGCGAGAGTTCGAGCAGATGGAGATGGAATACTTCGTTCATCCGAACGACGCAGCCGACAAGTTCCGGGAGTGGATCGATATCCGGTACGCCTGGTACCTCGATCTCGGGATGACCCCCGACCATCTCCGCCTCCGGGCGCACGAGGCGGAGGAACTTGCCCACTACGCAGCCGGTACCTACGACGTGGAGTATCTCTTCCCGTGGGGCTGGGATGAACTTGAAGGGATCGCCAACCGCACCGACTTTGACCTCAAGGCACACATCGAACGGTCCGGGGAGGATCTCACCTACTTTGATCAGGAGGCAAACGAGCGGTTTGTCCCCTTTGTCATCGAACCCGCAGGTGGCGCGACACGCACCACATTTGCGTTCCTCATCGATGCGTACACCGAGGAGGAGGTCAACGGTGAGAGCAGGATCGTTCTCAAGCTCGATTCACGCCTCTCGCCGGTGAAGGTCGCAGTGCTGCCGCTTTCCAAGAAACCCGACCTCGTTGAGACCACTCGGAAGGTTGCCGATTCGATCCGGGGGCGGTGGCAGATCGAAGTCGATCTGACGCAGAGCATCGGTCGCCGGTATCGCAGACAGGATGAAATCGGAACCCCGTATTGCGTGACGGTCGACTTCGACTCGCTCGAAGACGATCAAGTGACCGTGCGTGATCGAGACACGATGACCCAGGACCGCATCCCCATCGCGAACCTTGAGACATACCTCGCCGACCGCCTACCCAGGTGATCGCCCACGGCACTGTGTCGTCTACTTTCTGAGTCTTCGTCGGGGTGCCTGTCAGCTCCCTTCTGGTGCCGACGTCCGACGTCCGGCGTCTGACGTCTGACGCCTGACGTCCGGTGTCCGATGTACTCTGACGATATGGCATACGCACGCGACGACATTGACCTTGTCAGGGACAAGACGGACCTGGTTGAGCTCGCCTCAGAGATCACGAAGGTCAAGAAGTCAGGTCGTTCCACGATGGCGGTCTGTCCGTTCCACTCGGAGAAGACCCCCTCGCTTTCGATTGATGGTGCCCGCGGTTTGTACTACTGCTTTGGGTGTGGCAAGAGCGGCGACGTCTATCGCTGGGTACAGGAGACACAGGCCGTCGACTTCGCCGGTGCTGTGGAGTTTCTGGCGAGGCGCGCCGGTGTCACGCTCAAGGTGGACCCTGACGCGGCGAAACGGAGGAATCGTCGTGAACGTCTGGTCGAAGCGACGAGACTCGCCGTTTCGTTCTATTCCGATCGATTGAAGTCGGCCCCCGACGCTGCATCGGCACGTAGCTATCTCCGTGGGCGAGGGTACGACGGCGACGTTGTGGACCATTTCGGTATCGGGTATTCACCGGAGGAATGGGACCTGCTCGTCATTCACCTCCGTGACCAAGGTGTCAGGGAAGACACGATGATCTCTGCTGGTTTGGCGGTAAAGAGCCGTACCAACAGCTTGATCGATCGGTTCCGCGGCCGGGTGATGTTCCCCGTCTACGACTTACGGGGCGACGCTGTTGGGTTTGGTGCCCGCATCCTTGAAGGCGATGGACCCAAATATCTCAACACCGCCGAGTCGCCGATCTATCACAAATCTCGGCTGCTGTACGGGCTCAACTGGGCGAAATCCGAGATCGTAAGACGCGGGGAATCGGTGGTGGTTGAGGGATACACCGATGTGATTGCGATGCACATGGCTGGCCTCCCGATTGCCGTTGCTACGTGTGGAACAGCGCTGGTCGAGGGCCATCTCGATCTTCTTCGCAGGTTCTCAGAACGTGTTGTGTTGGCATTCGATGCCGACGAGGCTGGTGCCGGAGCCGCCCTCCGAGGTTTCGAGCGATCAGTTCCCGGGGATCTCGATCTGCGGGTTGCCGCGCTGCCCGACGGGAAAGATCCCGCAGATGTCGTTGCCGACGGAAAAATCGATGCCCTTGATAAGGCGATCAGGGACTCGATCCCGCTGCTGGTGGTACGCATCGATAGTGAGTTGAGCCAACACAACCTTTCGGAACCTGAGGCGAGAACAAGAGCAGTACGCGCAGCAGCGGCTGTCATTGCACTTCATCCAGATCCGGTTGCCAGACACGAGTATGCGGTGATGGTGAGTCGGAGGACCGGTGTTGAAACCCGACTGGTTGAACAGGCAATTCGATCCGCCCCGAAGCAGCCGACGAGTGGCGGACGACAAAAGACCGAGGAGCGAGGATCATCGATCGACGAGGCAGCGCCGGAGATACGAACCGCGACCTATCCAACCGAGGTCGAATTGCTTCGATCCTTGCTCGCCAACGATGAACGGCTTGCCGATGTCGAGGTATCTGAGGACCTGTTTGCCAACCGTTCAACGCTCGAGGCGTACCGGCTGATCAGTAAGATGATGACCGGTCTTGGACCGGGGGAAACACCGGACCTCGGGACCGCGATCGGATCCGACGAGTCAGAAGCCGCGGGGTTCCTCCACAAGATCGCGCTTGACGACAAGCTGCTCGCCGATCCAGTCGAACTCGTGTCTTGGCTGCAGGTGAGCGACATCGAAACGGAAATCGCCGAGATCCGGACATCGCTCCAGCAAACAGACGAGGACGCCGATGCACAGAGGTATTCGGAACTCTGGGCACGTCTGATAGCGTTGGAACAGAGTCGCAGGGCCCTCAGGAGCACAGATTGACAGACATCCTCTCACAAGTTCTCGAAGGCCTCTCCGTCCGTGGACGTCAGCGGGGCTTCTTGCTCGTGGGCGAGATTCAGCAGGAACTCGAAGACGCCGATGCCCCCGCCGAGTCGTTTGAGCAGACCTATCTCGACCTCCAAGCACGGAACATCGATATCCGGGAATCGTCCGATGACGCGCTTTCGGACACGGCAATGTCCGGTGACGAGCTTGTCCACGTATCTGATCCCGTCCGCATGTATCTCCAAGAGATCGGTCGCTTCCCTCTTCTCGATGCCCAGCAGGAGGTGGAACTCGCCATGCAGGTCGAGGCCGGGATCAAGGCGGATGAGCAGTTCCGAGGGGGTGCTGTCCTCGATCCGGCTGCAAAGATTCTTCTCCAACGACAGATCCGAAACGCCGAACGAGCCAAATCGCGACTCGCCGAGTCGAATCTCAGACTGGTTGTGTCGATTGCAAAGAAGTACGTCGGCCGTGGTCTGAGCCTTCTCGATCTCATCCAGGAAGGAAACCTCGGTCTGATACGTGCTGTCGAAAAGTTCGACTACCGCAAAGGGTTCAAGTTCTCGACGTACGCAACGTGGTGGATCCGACAGGCCGTGACCCGCGCTCTTGCCGATCAAGCAAGGACGATCAGAGTTCCGGTGCACATGGTCGAGACGATCAACAAGCTTGCAACGGCTCAGCGCATGCTTCACCAGGATCTCGGGAGAGAGCCGACAATTGCCGAGATCGCCGCCGAGCTTGACATCGAGTCTGGCAAGGTGACAGAGCTGCGACGCATCGCCCAGGACCCGTTGTCGCTTGAATCACCGATCGGTGAGGACGATGGTGGGACGATTGGGGACATCGTTCCCGACTTGGGCGCCGATGTTCCCGTGGAAGAGGCGGCATTCAAACTGCTCCAGGAATACCTGCTCCTTGCTCTTGAGTCACTCAGTGAACGGGAGCGTCAGGTACTTGTGATGCGGTTCGGCCTCGACGACGGAACGGTCCGAACGCTGGAGCAGGTCGGCAATCACTTCGAAGTGACACGGGAACGGATTCGACAGATCGAGAACAAGGCGCTCGCGAAGCTACGGCAACCTGCCAAAGGCCGGAACCTTGAGGACTATTTGGAGTCTGGATGACCGCCGTATGTGCCCACGCGTTTGGTTGCAGCCTGCACCCGAACCGCGTCGGCCGCTTTCACAAGCCCGTCGCCAGCGATTCTTCGTGGTTGTCGGGTGCTTCGCTCGGCAACATTCGCCGCCTTCTTGATGGTCTCATTCGACCGCAGCTTTGAACTCAACGCCACGATCTGTTCGTAACGCTCGCGTCCCGCTTTGGCTCCGAGCACGTAGCCGATACCGAGGCCAACGACAAGACCAGTTCTGAACTTCATGGGCAATTGTCCCACACCGACCGTTCGTGTGTTCGCGCACGGTCCTCGCGTCGGCCCATATCGGTTGAAGGTTGCGTTTGGTATCCTCAGCCCCGTTCATCGGTCGATGGACTATTCCGGGGTAGCTCAGTTGGCAGAGCAGCGGACTGTTAATCCGTTTGTCGTGGGTTCAAGTCCCACCCCCGGAGCTGCGAAAGCTCTTACGTACCAAGGGTTGTAGCCATGGCACCCTTCCTCTCGACATTCCGCGGGGCGCGGAGAGGGCGCGATATTTCGTGGGAGTCAGCCGAGACCAAGGCTCCGAGTCATGTCCGTGCGCACGTAGGCTGCTCTCACTTGCCCACGAAACGTTGAGATTTCGATGACCGTGTTCAACGATGTCAGCCGCACTGACGGCTCGCCAGCCCGGTACTCAGAGTCGATGTACGAGTTCCTCGATCGCTCGAGCACCGCTAGCGCCGCACAAGTACGGTCGGTGATCGAAGACTGGTTCTCTGAGCTTCCGGCAGCCTCGAAAGATGGCTACAGATCGCGGCTGCAGGCTCGAGCGGATGGATTCTGGGGGGCCTACTGGGAGCTGCTGTTGCATGCAGTCTTCGTCCGGATGGATGGAGTTGAGATAGACGTTGGGCCAGCCGTGGGTTTTCTCACGCCTGACTTTCGAATTCGATCGTCTGGAATAGCGGCATACGTGGAGGCGAAGGTTCTCTTGGAACCCAGACCCGATGCCCTCTCGGAGGCAAGGCAAGCCAGCATCTTGGATTCTCTCTCCAGTTTGCGGACCACGGATGTGTGGTTGGATGTCAGCTTCGTCGAGGAGGGCGACACGACCCCTGGTCTGAGCGCCTTGGGCCGGGAGATTCAGTCCTGGATCGATGGTCTGGACGCGGATGAACTGCTCGGTGATTGGCAGCCTGGATCTGCCCAGCAGCCCTCCGTGGTGTCGTACGATTTTCACGCTGGTGACTGGGCCCTTCGTGTCGCTGCGATTCCTCGCTCACGTGACCGTCGCGTTCAGTCTGAAGGTTTCCACATTGGGCCCGGGAGAGGTCGGATGGTTGATGACCACGATGCGATTCGCAAGGCGTTCATCGAAAAGGCAGGTCGTTACCGTGGGAAGCTCGATGCTCCCCTCGTTCCGGCCATCTACAACGGTCGTTGGACTGCCGCCGAACACGAGACGGCGCTGGCGCTGTACGGAGTGGCCTGGGAGCATCCGGAGATGATGGCGGCGGTGCATATCCCGAGCTCCTGGCGCGATGTGCCCGAGGGGATGTGGATCACCAGATCTGGCGCTCAGTATCAAGAGATCGACGCTGTGCTATCCGGCCATTGGGCGGGACCGTACGGCCTCCCTCTCACGGAGCTGACGATCTGGTATCCGCCCTGGGATCATTTCGAGTGGCTGCAATCGCCTTACCTCGGTCGCCGAGAGCCCGACAATGAGGGTCGGCTGGTAGCTACTCCGCCTGCGCTTCCTTTGCGCGATCTGCTGGGCCTCCCTGCTGACTGGCCAAAGCAGGACGGTTGAAGTTCTGTGCGTCGTTCAGGGAGACGAACGCGCGCGGCGATTCGTCTCGAGACGTTGGGCGATTTCGTCCCTGGAGTCTTCGTATAGGTGGCCGTATACATCCATCGTGACGCGGATACTCGCGTGGCCAAGGTGCTCCTTGATGTGGCGGGGGTGTGCGTCGGCAGCGATGAGGAGCGATGCGCAGGTGTGGCGCAGGTCGTGTGGCCGTAACCCGTCTTGGCTGATCTCCGCCATTGCGCGTAGCCAAACCTTGCGTCGGAAGTTCGCTGACCGCAGCGGTGTCCCCGCGTCCGTTGTGAACACGAGACCGTTGGGGTCGCCGTCAGCGAATCGGGCGATGTGGCCACCGAGTGCCTCAGCAACGAATGGCGGGATCGCGATTGTTCTGCTCTCCCATGTCTTGGGTGGTACCACGTACAGCTTGCCGTTCACTTCGGACAAGGTCTCGGTGATCTCGATCCGGCGGCGAAGCAGGTTGAGGCGACCGAGCTTGAGGCCTACCGCCTCGGCCCACCGTATCCCACCGTAGGCGAGCACGAGGATGAGTGCCTCGTACCGTTCCGGCACGACACTGGCGAGGGCGTCCACCTCATCTGCGGTGAGGAACCTCGGCGGCCTGCGCGTGGCGCGAGGTAGGGGAGTGCCCACTGCAGGGTTTGATGTGAGGCGACGTGCTCGGACTGCAGCCTTGAGGATCATCGACAGAAGCTGATGTGCTTGACGGATGCGACTCGGGGAAAGGCCCGAATCGGTGAGCTCGATGACCCACGCCTCGACCACGTAGGGGTCGATCCCCGACAACGGCATATTGCCGAACCGGGGGAGCAGGTGAACGCGCAGGAGCGACTCGTACCCGGCGAACGTTTTTGGTTTGAGATGGCGCCGCGTCTCGAGCCACTCCGTTGCCCATTCGTCGAACGATGTCCGAGCGAGACGAGGGTCGGTCCATGCTGCCCGGTCGAGGTTGGACTGCTCGTTGCGCAGCCACTTCTGAGCGTCGATCTTGCGATCGAATGTCCGGTTGCGGGTTCCTCTACCGGGGATGGCAAGGCGTGCCTTCCAACGGCCGTTCGGCGTCTTGGTGATCCACTTGCTCATCGGTCCTCCATTTCATGTGGTCGATTGTTGACTCGATAGGGTGGGCGATGTCTGCTCTCCGCTCATTGTGTCATGTCGCTATGACGCGTCTGCGTGACACGGTCCTCGATCCAGCGTTCGACATCAGCCCATCGGTATCGCACATGACGACCAACACGGAATCCTGGGGGTCCTTCGCGGTGGGATCGCCAAGCGTAGATGGTGGCGACCGGCACACCGAGATACTCAGCGAGATCTTTCACGGTGAGCAGTTTGTCGAGGGACTCCATGGCCTGATCTTCTGGCGGGACCCTCTCACCAGAGTGTCACCAACCCTCTCATCACAGTGTCAACAGAGTGTCAGTAGACCTGTCATCCCGGTTCGGGAGCACCTCGAGACGGTTTGAAATCGGTGGTTCGACGGGTTGCCTGCAGCGGTTGCCCGATACCGCATAAGCCCTTGGTACGTACGGGTTCTCCCGGTGTAGGCGTTGGCTGTGAAACTCTGTTGAAAGGGTTGTTGGTACTTTCGTGAGAGGGTTGTTGGTACTTTCGTGAGAGGGTTGGCGTGTCTATTTCATGTACATGAAGCACGAAACGCTCGTTGATCACAGTGGTGATCCCGCAGTCGATGGCGGCGTCGCTGATCGTGTCGGCCGTTCGTGGCCTGGAGACAATGTTCTACCGCTGCCTGGATCGGTCAGGATTCAGGTATCGGATCATTGTCTGCATCCAATTCACGCCAAGATGTCACGGCAATCCCATTTTCGACAAGCACAGAACAGAGTCGGAGTACAGCGCCAATACCCCACGACAGCCACGATCCCAGCGACGAGTGGCACTCTCCCGTCGCAATCGCGATCGCGCACAGCCACCACCAAAACCCACACGCATGTGCAACAAGTTGCTCTGGGTATACCAGTAGACCGAGGAGGTGAACAATGACTCTGGATCGTGGAACCTTGGCAAAGATCGACCGACGTGTTTTCGCCGAGTTCGACCAATCCGGGGGCATGCAGTTGGTGAAGGTCCCTGTGTCAGAGGCAGTGTGGTCGACGTGGAAGCGGTACTGCAGCGTGGTTGGAGTCACGATGGGTCAGGGGATTGCCGGACTCGTTGTCCACGAACTAGAGACCGTCGTCGATCGAGACGGCGACCATGGGTCGGTGTTAGGTGTTGAGATGGAGCGACGGCTTGCTACACGTGCCGAGGATCTCGATGCTCGAGAACTGCGCCTCAACGAGCGGGAACGGTTGTTGAGGGCATCCATGGAGCGACTCAGGACCGCCGAGCGGCTGTTGCAGGTGGCTCAATCACCACCTGCGTCCACTGCGAAGATCGGGCGCAACGAACGGTGCCCGTGCGGATCAGGTCTCAAATACAAGCACTGCCACGGACCGACCGGCCACCGAACATAGTGCGGAAACAGGTGACAGGATTCCTGGGGTGTAGGCTCGAAGCCGTGGAGAGGGGTTGAGGTGGACTGGCTCAAACGATCGCATATGACGCTCAGTACCGGTCTGGTTGTCATGGCGCTAGTCGCAGTTGGATGCTCAAGCAGCCCTGACGAAGACCAATCCTCGGGTCCACCAATGCAACTTGCCAACGGCGACGTAGCTTGTGTGGTCGACTACGGCGACGACCCGGATCTTCCCGTCGGTCCGCTCGCTGCGGGTGAGACCGAAAGTGTCTTCACATCCGATGATGCCGAGTTTGCCGTAACCCAAGAGGACGACAACGTAGAGGTACGTGCCGTGAAGGGGACCGACTGGAACGTCATTGGGTTCGGTCTTCTGAAGGCTTCGGCTGAGGGCACAACATTTCGACGTGATTCCAATGCTGATCGTGGCCGTGTTGAGTACACAGTCACTTGTTGGCGTGGCTAGAAGGAGTCGCCACGATGGCTGCCAACGTTGGAGCCTCTGCCTTTGAACCCAATTGGAAGTACCGAGCGTCCTATGGATTGACGATCCAGTAGCCGAACTCCGACACCTTCATTCCTGCTATGTGCTCGACACTGGCATTGTCGCCGTCGACATCGAGACGTAGCCAGTCCTCTGAATCCGAATGTGCCAGTAGCAGGCTCGGGTGTTCGCTGGACCAAATGCCCGCCGGGACACCTTCTTGGATCCTCTCGATCAGAATCCTCTGCCCCCCACGAGTCCAGATCTCTAACCACACTTCAAACTCTCCGCGATACGCATCGATGAATTCAAAGTAGATGAGCGCAAGGTACGTGCCGTCCGACGACCAACCAGACCAACTGGGTTGCCGTGAGTACTTGCCAAGCTCAGTCTGATCGGTCAGATCGCTTGAAAAGACGGCAAGGACATGTTGCTCATTCTGCTCCTTCGTCACAAGGAGATGACCGTCTGGCGAAACGCTCACAATTTCGTAGCCGGTCATGGACGCAAGTGCCTCGCCGTCGACACTGACAACCTGTATAGTGTCGGTCGCCGCGTTTTCCAGAATGACTCGCTCGCCGATGAAGCCGACAACGTTCTGCCCGAGAGAAGCTGGCAGTATGGGCTGTGCCTCAACGGACACCTGTAGATATTCGCCTTCGTCTCCATCCCACATTGCCGATACGGTGCCATACATCACCGAGTAGCTGCCGGCTTCGGTCCGTTCGATCCACGCAGCTGTTGCTGGTTCTGAACTGTGCCAAACCCAGTCGCCTAGAACCTGTTCGGAATACACGACGAATTTGTCCCCGGACCCCAAGTAGGCGGCTTGTCCAGGTGTCCCAGGCCCCCTGAAGCTGAATATCTGATGGGATTGGTCGTAGCGGACGTTGTACGCCAACCATGGCATTGCCGAGAGAATCTCCGTGGACTCTCGCGTCACGACACTCAGATACCGTTGGGGCCGCTCCGCCCCAAGAACCGCTACGACCTCTCCCGGGCGTAGTCCAGCTAGGCCCGGATCGGTACTGACAGGAGTCTGCTGCGGGTCGGTATTGGGCAAAGTGGTTGGGGTCGCATCGAGCGTGACAGAAGTTGCGGTCGCGTTCGTCGCTGTCGCCGTTGCTGTTGTCGAGTCCCGACTCGCAAAGCCCCATGCCAACACGACTACTCCCACGATCCCCACGATTGGTATCCACACGGGCAACCGCGGCCGTTTAGGTGGATCGTCTTCAACAACGATGCGTACAGGGTCCTCGCTCATCACAACAACCGTAGATGTCGCAAACCAGCGAAACAACGTTCACTTGACACAAAGGGCTTCGGTATGTGCGGCCTACCGGAGGTGTATCCCGTTACCGGTGATAGGGCTGAGTCCCTATGACGTCGCGTCACTTGAAGAATCCCTCTGATTGCGGGTTCGGCGGCGCCATTTGGTGCGCGATCCCGCTCGGCTTAGTGGGTGATCCGTTGTAATGGGAACGATGGGCGATGATCCGTGGGCACCATCCTGAGTATCTCGTTGGAGAGCACCGGCCAGACCTGTGCATACGAGGTGTCTGGGTGGGCTGACGTGGCTCATTATGCGTTGTCATTTTGCACCGTTGCCCTCGCCCGCGCACATGTGCGGATTGATACTTGTGTCGGGTGTATCTTCACTCGTGACGCTCGTCACCATTACACAGTACGAAGGCGACGAACCGCCCCCGATTCAGCGCCTGAATTCGCCCGCACTTGACGAAGGTCACAGGTTCACGAGCCGGATGCTCTCTGAGTGGGCATCCGCAGAGAACAGGTTCGACCATCCCAGCGAGGCGTTCTACATAGCAACCGATGGAGGGCGGCCTGTGGCAATGTGCGGACTGAACATCGACCCGTTCCTGTCCGATGGCGATGTCGGACGCTTGCGGCACCTCCATGTCACACAAAGTCACCGACGAGCTGGGGTTGCTTCAGCCCTCGTTGATGCCTGCCTGACCCATGCCGAAGCGGCGTTCTTCCGGGTGCGCCTTCGCACGCGACAAGGTAGCAAGTCAGTTCTACGCGTCGACGGGGTTCACCGAGGTAGACGAACGGGATGCCACTCACTCCGTTATCGTTCCCCGCCCATAACCGACTGGGTGGGAGATGTGCAGTTGGTGGGGTTGTTTGTCGCGTGGCTGTATCTAGGGATACGAACCGGAGAATGCGGAAGAGATGTGTCGGATCTCGAACAACAATTGGTCCGGTATAGGAATAATTGTTACTAGACAACTATACCAAGTACGGTATAGTTGTTGCTATGGAAGAAATGGCAGTTGTAGACGTCGCCGTAGAACTTGGCGTGCAGCCGAGAAGAGTCCGGCACATGATTGAGAGCGGACAGCTTCCAGCTCGTCGCGTAGGAAACCAATGGCTCGTCCACTCCTCAAGAGTCAGAGCGCTCAAGGCCAGTCCACGCGATGCAGGACGGCCGTACTCCCAGAGAAACGCATGGGCGATCCTAAGACTTGCTGACGGGCGTGAACCAGCATGGCTAGGACTCGCTGATCGCGAGCGCCTCCGAATGATCCTGAAGGAGCAGAAGCTCCGTGGTCTCATACCCAAGCTTCGAAAGCGTGCTGAGATTCGTGAGTGGTACGTTCATCCTTCTCTTTTGGAGAAGATTGCGAACGATCCCCGAACGGTTGTAACCGGTGCTGGCGCCATGGACGAACTCGTCGATGAGTCATCATTGGAGGTGTACATGCCCAAGTCACTCGAGAGCGACCTGCGCCGCGAGTACTTCGCCCGCGACGACTTCGAAAAACCGAACGTCATCGCACGTGTCGTGGACGGGGTTTGGCCGTTCGACGTAGGTCAAAGTCGGGTCTCCAGAGTTGTTGCCGCTGTCGATCTACAGGAGCGACCCGGTGACGCCAGGGGGCTAGAAGTCGCCAGGAGAGTGCTCGATCGCCATTCCTGAATATCCCGTTCTCGACCGTGATCCTGTGCCGGTAACGTCACCGAACGACGCGACGTGGGCGCTGCTGGGCAACCTCTACGAGGATTTTCCGTCAGGATGGCTCCTGATAGGGGGACTCATGGTCTACCTGCACGGGGCTGAATCAGGGCAGACCATGCGCCGAGTCACGACCGATGCCGACATCTTGATCCGGGTGAAGGTGATTCATGACGGAACCCGTCAGGTAGCAACGTGGCTTCAAGAGCGCGGCCTCGAGTTTGAGGGCGCGAGCGCGATGGAGATTGGGCACCGCTTCTCCGGTGGCGGAATCTCCGTCGATGTCCTTGTACAGGGTCATCTTGGAGTCCGAGCGGAGCGCAGGACCGTCGGGCAGAACCGAGCCCCTGAAGCCCCAGGCGGAACCGCGCTCCAAGCCGCTGGAGAAGTCGTACCAATAATCACTTCGACCGGAGGTTTGGTTCGAGTACCTCGTCCGACGCTACCAGCAGCGATCATCGGGAAGTCGAAGGCTGCGATTCGGTTGTCATCGCCGCTCAGACATGTCCAGGATCTTGCGTTTCTGCTCGGCCTGCTTGTAGATCCACTCACCGTCGCTGACGGTTTAACAGCCTCCGACGTACGGATACTCGCACGGGCTGTCAAGCAGATCGAGGAGGCGCATTGTTGGGAGTACGCTGCGGATGCGGCAGCCGCCGAGGCAGCCGCGCAAATCCTCCTAGCGCCTCGTCAGTAGGCTTCCGTGCCGACCAGAGCCATGAACCACCGTTCTCGTTCTGGGCCGCTGCTCCCGATCCGGTTGTGCACATGAACGAAAGGCACCGATATCAGATCGGGAGCGCAGGAACATGTGGTATCTGCCTGTTGGGCTGTGAGCCTGGGTGGTGGGGCCGCTGCCGGTGGGCAGTCTTCGCGAGGGAGCGGGTATGTGTCCCGTGAAGTGGT
>DIDS01000014.1 GCA_002418265.1 Acidimicrobiia bacterium UBA5794
GCCCCCCTGATCCGACTACGTCGTATCTGTCCCCCCTGAAGGGGGGACGTGTTGGTCGCAGGCTCGCCTTCGGTTTTCTATTGCTCTCGGTTGAGGGGGTCTTTGATGGAATCGCGGTCTGCAATTGTCCGGATGATGAGGTCAATGGTCTCGTCGAGGGCTTCGAGGACCTCAAGGTCGTCGATACGGAGGACAAACCACCCTCTTGAGAGGAACCACTCATCACGTCTGCGATCTGCATCTGGATCCGTGTGTGAATCATCATCGACCTCGATGATGATTCGTTCCGATCGGCATGAGAAGTCTGCAATGTAGGGACCCAGTGGATCCTGTCGCCGAAACCGTGGTCCCAGTGCTCGATGCCGAAGCTCGGCCCACAGCATCGCCTCGGCCTTTCCAGGATCAGTACGATTTTGACGAGCAAATCGAACCAGGTCTCTTCTTCCATCCATTCCCCACAAGTATCAGATTCAACCGATCGAATCTAGCTCTTTGTTGCTGCCGCTCGTTTGACGAGGAATGGGAGGGCGATGAGGCCGATGATGAAGGTGACGATGAGGGCGGCGCCACGGTCAACGAGGGAGGCTATGAGGGCGACATTCGCCTCCACACCGACGATTGCAGCGGCGACCACAGTCACACCTTCCTTGATACCGAGGTTGCCAGGGGTGAGCGAGATGACGAAGCTGATACTCACCAACGACCCGATGAGGACCATCTCAAGGACATCAACCGGCGCACCGACCGCGTCAAACGCGACGAACAGGCGTGTTGCCTGTGTCACCAACACCACGGTCGTCCATACGACCAGCAGTACGGCCGCGCGTGGTTTCGATCGCCAGAGAGCGACAACCACGGCCAGCTGGCCCACAAACCTCGATATGCGGTCAAAGCGAGCAAAGATTCTTCCCCCAGCCAAAGCGAAAAGCATCGCAGCACCCAGCAGCACGACAACACCGGCGAACGCTGCGAACACCTCCCAGCCGACGTCTGCATCGGTGAAGGACAACGCTATGGAAGCCGCCAGACCCGCGATCGCGGCGACCCCGAGTCCGGTGGCAACGGTGGCGACGGTCAACACCACGTAGGCACTTGCTGCCATGTCGTGGACGGCGTTCATGTAGACACCCCGAACCACAGGGCCTCCTCCGGCAGGGATGTAGTAGTTCGCCATGGTGTTGACGGCAGTGAGACCCGTTGCCTCGACCATGCCCATCTCCGTGTCCGTAACGGTCAAAGCGGCACGGAACTGCTCGGTCTGGGCAAGCAGGCCAGCAAAGGAAAGCAACAGAAGCAGGGCGATCTGGAGCAAGCTGACGTTCCCAAGAGCAGCGATGAGGTCATCCTGTGTCGTGACATACGCCACCATGATTCCCACGATCACAATCGACGCAATGAAAGGGATCAGCCGCTTCATGCCCAGCCTTCGAGTATGTCGACGATTTGGACGCTTGGGGTGGCTGACAGCTCCGATGGAGGTCGACGGAGATTGTCGAAGTTGGAGAGGAAGTTGTCGATGATTGTGTCGTCGAACTCCGACAGCACGATGTTGTCACCGATGCCGTCGGCACGCTCGGTTCGCTTTCTCCACACCAAGGTCGGCACACCGATCAGGGCGCACTCTTCCTGGATACTCCCCCCGTCGGACACAACGAACGGAGCTCTGGCAATCATGGTCAGGAACTCCGCGTAGTCGGCGAGGGGGACCACGTCGGCGCCTGACGCCTGGACTCGCTCCATGAGCCCGAGCGACACCAAAGCCGATTCGGTTGGTGGATGCATCACGAACACGGCTGGATGCTGTGCGGCGACCGTTTCAAGGAGCGAGACAAACCGATGCATGGTGTCTCGGTTCTTGAGGTTCTCGACCCGGTGGGTTGTGAGCACCGCCGGTCCTCTTGCGTTGATCTCCGTATCTCCGAGCGCGTAGGCAACTGCCTCAATCGACGTGTTGCCGCCCGTCGGGACGATCGCACCACGGGTTCGCATCCGAGCCAGATTTGCCACAGCAGCGTCGTTTGGCGCAAACAAGACTTCGGCTCTGCGCATCACCGCAATGCGGATCAGTTCCTCGGGAAAGGGGTGGAGCAGCGACTCCGAGCGAAGACCAGACTCGATGTGAGCAACCGACAGCCCGCATCGGTGGGCAAGCATCCCGGAAAGCCACGTGGTCGGGGTGTCTCCGTGGATGACACAGATGCCGTCACGGTCGCCTCCGAACACCTCATCGGTGAGCCTTCGTTTGTTGATCGCCTTGAGAGATAGCGCCGCGGACCATCGAAGGGCACCTGAGATGGTCGTGATGTCCGTTGAGCCCCCGACATGGATGTCTGGTTCCCGTACACCGAGCCCCGTGCGGAGTTGTGAGGCGAACTCGCCGTGCTGGCCGGAGTCGATGAGTCGGTAGGGCACCTGGCGGCGGTCCATCTCCCGCATCACCGGCGCTGTCTTGATGTACTGCGCCTTGGTTCCAATGAATACGTGGATCACGCCGTGTCGGAGGGATCTGACGGCTCATCGTCCGTCCCATCGATGCCGTGCTCAAACACGGCCGCCGGTAGCACCGTGAGCTTGGGGCGGGTCACCTGGACGACGAGGTCGGCGAGGAGGGCGAGCACGAAGATCATGCCAGCGGTCACCATGATGAGCAGGGTGTTGGTTCCGAGACGGAAGTGCTTGTCGAAGAGATCGAAGATGATCTTTCCGAATCCGACGAGAAACAGCACCGTGGCGATCGGCATGAGGACACGGAGCGGGTTCCACATCATGACCATCCGCGTCACCTGCTGGAGATAGAGACGGGTATCGGCAAAGAACCGGAATTTGGACTTTCCTGACCGTGTGGTGTAGGGGATGTCGATGTACTCGACGGAGTAGCCGTTTGCGAGAAACGCCATGGTGAGCGTGGTGACGTGGGAAAAGCCGTCGGGAAGGAGATGGACGAATTGATCTGCCACGTCCTTGCGGAAGGCCCGGAATCCGGAGTTGAGGTCGGGAATCCTGGTGTTGGAGAGCCACTCGGCGAGGCGTCTGATGAACCACTTGGCAGGGACCCTTGCCATCTTGTGCGAGCCCTCTTCTGAGGTTCGTGCGCCGACGACCTGATCGAACCCTTTGAGGGCCTCAACAAGCGTTGGCAGGAGATCGTTTGGGTATGACATGTCGACGTCGGTCCACAATACGATCTCGCCTCTTGCGGCTTCCGTGCCGATCTTTCGTGCTGCGCCCGCGCCACGATTCGTCCGAAACGCAATGAGACGAATGCGTGATCGCTGTTCGGCACGGATGGCTCTGAGCCGTTCGGCTGAACCATCGGTTGAGGCGTCATCGACGACGATGATCTCGAACGGATATCCGGATGCCTCCATGGCCTTGTGGATGCGTTCGAGTTCCTCATCGAGATGATCGATCTCGTTGTACACCGGGAGGACAACCGATACGAGCGGTGCAGTCGTCATGGTTTGGTCTCTCCAACGGTCTTTTCGTATGCGGCGACGACTTCGTGTGGGTCCCCGATCATCACCATGCGTCCGTGGTCGAGCCACATGGCCCGGTCCCCGAGATCCTTGATGGTTTCAAGGACGTGGGACACGATCACGACGGAGGCGCCACCTTCAATCAGCTTCGCCATTCTCTCCTGCGATCGTATCTGGAACGCTGCGTCCCCGACCGAGAGAACCTCGTCGACGATCAGGATGTCGGGTTCGATATCCGTCGCCACCGAGAACGCAAGCCTTGCGAGCATACCTGAGGAATACGAACGGAGCGGGACGTTGATGAAGTCGGTGAGGTCTGCCCACTCGGCGATCTCGGCGGCGCGGTCTCGCATCCGCTCAGGTGTCCGCCCGAGGAGGGTTCCGTACATGACGATGTTCTCGAAGCCGGTCAGCTCGGAGTTGAAGCCAGCGCCGAGTTCGATCATGGGGGCGACCCTGCCCCGAACGATCACCCTGCCACTGGTGGGTGGCAGTACCCGTGCCATGATCTTCATCAGTGTGGATTTGCCGGCTCCGTTGGGGCCGACGATGCCGAACACCTCTCCTTGTTGGACTTCGAAGGTGATGCCGTCGAGTGCCCAGAGGGATTCGTACTTGACCTGGCGCTTCATCGCGGCAATGGCGTATTCCTTGATCGTCCCGATGTTTGAGCGCGACAGGCGGTACTCAAGGCTGACGTCGGAAACCTCAATGGCCGGTTCGATCACAGCAGCACAACCAATCTTCGCCAGCTACGCGAGAACACGTACACGCCGAGGACCAGGACAATGACGGCAGAGCCAAACATGTAGGCCCACATCCACAGTTCGGCCCCTGCGTTGCCATAGACGACCTGTCGGAAGACCGTGAGGTATGAATACAACGGGTTCAACTGGATGATCCACCAATAGGCCTCGGGGATGAACGAGAGGGGGTAGAAGGTTGGTGTGAGGTAGCTGATGAGCTGGATCGCGACGCCGGTCAGATCAAGAACGTCGAAGAAGTGGACGGCTGCAGCAGCGATCAAGAGCCCAAGACCGGCGGTGAGGGCCAGCATGGCGAGGGCGGGGATCGGAACGAACACAACCGTCCAGGGAATTCCGATCCCGGTCGCGACCTGGATGACGAGGAGGATCATCAGGCTGATCATGAAGTTCACGGAGGCGGCGATCGCTGAAGCCACGGAGAAGACCTCCGGGGGTACGTAGACCTTCGTCAGGATGCCTGCGCTGTTGACGATCGCCGACCCCGATGCCAAGACCGCTTGGGCGAAGTAGGTCAGCAGGAGAACGCCTGAGAGGAGATAGACGATGTACGGCGTGTCCCCCGGAATCTTGAACCGGAAGAAATGCCCGAAGATAAGGAACATCACGCCGGTGGTCAACAGCGGGTTGAGGAGCGTCCACCACACGCCGAGGGATGACCGTTTGTAGCGGACAGTGAGGTCGCGGGTGACGATCAGTCGGATCAGTCCACGGTGTGCCCACAGGTTCGCAACCTCGGATGCGATGGGCTTGCGCGCCTTATCGGAGTCGTAATAGGTGGTTGTCACTGCCAGTCCCCGGGTTGTCGTGGCCGCTCAGGCCGCCGTCAGGCAGGATACCGACGATCCGCCGAGAACCCCGTCACAAGCCTGCACCCACCGTTCTCTGGGCTGGCGAGTGTCGTCAATCCCGAGTGGAACCCTGGGTACGCGCGCTCGTACTACCTCGGGAGCGAGAGGCTCGTGACACACCAGAAGCCCCGATCCTCTCCGGAGAGAGAACCGGGGCTTCCAGCACAGACCCTTTCAGTTACCGGGTCCGTTCAGTGTTGCCTTATCAGTTGAACATCTTGTCCGGGGAACCGGTGATGTCCCAAGGCAGACCCTGATCCGAGTCAATGATGTTCGATGACGACATCACCGTGACTGGATACTGAAGGCCACCGACCGTACCAGCCTTCGAGCAGTCCGGCGCACCGGTCACCGTGATGGTGATCGTGTTGTTCGTGACGACATCGGTGCTGTAGACGAACGTAGCGTTCGTGGGATCCGTCAGCGTGCAAGTGGTGCCATCGGCATCCTTGACCGTGATCGATTCGCCAGGGCCCGTGGGGTTCATTTCCTGGTCGAACTTGACCGTGAGAATGTCTCCACTGTTCAGCGTTCCGCTGCCGCCCACGTCATTAGTGGTCGTAGCAATGGACTTCGGCGAACCGGAGGCAACCTGGGTGGTCACCGTCGCGGTTGGCTGCGAGTCATCCGAGTCATAGTTCGAGCTCGAGACCGAGTACACGGTGAACGCCCAGTTGCCGGCTGGCACATCCTCGACCGTCCAGGTCGCCGTGTTTCCGGCATGCATGTTGCTGACCTGAGCATCGACCTTCGCGGAGTGATCTCCGGAATCCCAGCAGTCGGTCGTCACAGAAGCATACGTCGTCGGGTTACGACGGACGATGCAGAACCCTGCATACTCGTTGACGTCATCCTGGAAGTTGCCCTGACCCGGTACGTTCCAGCTGAGCCTCACATCGTTCGCGGCCGTGTCCGCGCCGGAGTCGAAGTCACCAACGCTCACGCTCGTGATCGTCGGAGCGAAGTCGGCTTCATCGTACAACTGGAAGTCGTTCGACGCCGTCCGGCTATACGGATTCGTGGCGCCATCGACATCATCGTTGTACAGATAGTCGTTCAGATTGATCCAATCGTTGAACTCAGCGAACGTGATGTTGTACTCCTGGTAGTAGTTGAACACATCGTTTGAGTCCCACGAGTACCAGTAGACGTCACTCGAAACAAACATGCGAGCGGCGTGGTCAATGTACAACACGTACTCGCCGTTGAGATCCGTGTTGCCGTTGGGCGCCTCACCACCGGACCAGACGATCGGACCAGCGGCAGTGAAGTCCTCGGAAGGCCTGTTCATCGCGTCAAGGTCCAACTCATCGTTGCCGTTGGCGTCATCCCACACGACCAGCCAGGCTGAGTCGGAGTAGCCAGGGCTGTTCCGGAAACGGATGTACATCTCGCCGTTCTCATCGGACGTGTTCGCCGTACCCCAGTCGCACTCGTTGTTCGTCGATGTAGCACCGTTGATCGAGATGATCTCGGCTCCGTTGTAGGTGCTGCAGTTGTAGTCGGCCTTGCCGTCGAACGGACCGGTGGGGTCTGAGTCCTGGGCATCACGGAAGGTGAACACTCCACCGTTGTTGGTGACACCGGGTGACGAGCCCTCGTCACCGTCCGCGTGTGCGAACAGTGAGACGTTGTAGTCCGTGTTGGGGTCCAGACCAGAGACGGTCACCGAAGCGACCTTCCAGTCCGTACCGTTGGGGTCGAACTGCAGCATCTGGAGGCCGGCCGGTGAAGCCGTGAACGTATGGGTGAAATCAGGGGCGTCCACGCCCATCACCTGAATGTCACGAGCCAGGAACAACGCCATCTGCGCCCGCGTTACGTATGCCGCCGGGCTGTAGGTGGTTGCGGTCGTGCCCTTTGTGATGTCAAGCTGAGCCAACTGGTTGATCGCCGTCTGCGTCGCCGCAGGCAGCGCACCGATGTCGGTAAAGCCTTGCGGTGAACCCGAAGGCAGCGCCACACCGGCAGCGGTGAGCTGACGGGTGATGAACAAAGCCATCTGAGACCGGGTTGTATAGCCCGCTGGGTCGTACGTGGTTGAGCTGGTGCCCAGGGTTACCCCAAGCTGAGCCAACTGGTTGATCGCCTTCTGCGTCGTCGAAGGCAGATGACCGATGTCGGTAAAGCCCTGCGGCGAACCCGAAGGCAGCGCCACACCGGCGACGGCCAGCTTCCTGGTAAGGAAGAGAGCCATCTGGGACCGGGTCACGTTATCGCTAGGTGAATACGTAGTGGCAGTGGTGCCCTGCGCAATGTCGTAGAACGCAATACAGTCGATTGCATCCTGTGTTTCCTGAGACAACCCACCGGTATCGGTGAATCCTGCGCTCGGAATGCTTGCGGGGCACGCGGTTGACGCCGAAGCCGTACCAGCGTTGATTGCGAACAACATTGTCGCCACCATTGCTAGCACCGCTACGACCAACAACGGTCTCCGCGCTGAAAGAGTGCTCATCAGAGACACCCTCCTTTTCTTATTCGCTTACCATGTACAACTTGTGCCTGACCATCGAAACCTCGCAGCCAGCGTTTGGGATTCTACCACCAAGTAGGCCCCCTTGTCCGTTCGTAACTCCGAACTCCACCGAGCATAGCGACATAAGTTTCCTTTGGCCAGCCTCTCAAGACCCAGATCACTTGTCTGGTCTCTGGTCTCTGCTGCGTGCACGCTAAGCACCTTTTCGTCTTATCGCAATGACCATTTCCACACGTGACCCTTGCGGCGGCGTCAACGAAGGGCGGGCCGGTAGTCTGTTGGGACACCTTCCCCGACCAGGAAAGCCTCGACCAGGGATCACGCATGCTCAAGAAGATCGCTCGGTTCCTCCTCGAACCATTCACCAAGGCATTCCGGAAGTTTTTCGATCCGCGCTTCGCACGGATGGAACAAGGCATCACCACAACGAACAACACGATCGAGGCGATCCTCGTGCGTGACGTCGATGTACGCGATGCCATCACGATGACGAACCGCAGGATCGGGGACCTTGAGATTGATGTGCGCGATATTCACGACAAACTCGACTTCCTCGTCCAAGGTCTGGCGGCACTCCACCCAACAGCGGAGAGCCTGCCCCGCAGCCTCGCCGTGCACACTTCCATCGACGACATCACCGGCGGCGACGCCGCACTCCTCAACTTCTCAGAGAGCCACCTCGGATATCGATCCCAGGCAGGTCTGTGGTTCAACCCGCCAGACGTCGTCCACTACACAGCTGACGGGGTCGAGCTCCTCGCCATGACCGAGCGGTCCATTGAGGTTCCCTTCGTCTTGTCTGCGATCGCCGCGCTTGGCGACAACGTATCGAGCGTGCTTGACGTCGGATGTGCAGAGAGCCTCGTTCCGTTCGAGCTTGCATCTCTTGGCTACGAGGTGACGGGTATCGACCTTCGCGAGTACCCGGTCGAGCATCCGAACTTGACCACCCACGCGATTCCTCTTGAGGACTGGGAGACCGAAGATCGCTTCGACGTCATCGTGTGCCTGTCATCCATCGAACACTTCGGACTCGGTACCTACGGCGAAGTCGAAGCAGATGAGCGCCTCGACCGTACAGCGATGCGACTACTCCTCGACCGGATCAAACCGAACGGGTCACTCGTCATGACCATCCCGTACGGCCAGACTGACATCACCCCGGTCCAGCGGATGTACACGCGTGAAGACATCGAAGCCCTGCTCGATGGCTGGGTGATCGACACGTTCGCCGTCGCCGTTCCCGCCGGAGACGGCTGGGTCATCGCGGACGAGATTCCTGAACCTGCTCCAACGACGGATCCCCCTGTCACTCGACAGGTCGCGTTCATCACCGCCCATCCGGATGTCTGACCGACACGTGACTGACAAGCAGGTGGTTGAAATCCGAGCGGTCGCCATCGACCTCCAGCCCGTGCAGGGGTTCTCGTCGCGCCACCGCGGCATTGGACGCTATGTCCTCGAGCTCGCGACAGCCATGGTTGAGAACCAACGCGACCATGTCCACTCACTCTTGATCCACCCTCGCCGCGGTTTCCCGCCTGAACTCGAACGCTTCATCGGAACCGGACTGCTCCGAGCACACACACCCGAGCCTCCCGTCATCGATGGCACGACACCGGACATCTATCTCGTGACGTCACCCTATGAAGGAGATCTCACGCTCGAAGAGCTCTGGCCGCGGTGGGCACGGAAGCGGCCGGTCCAAACCGCCGTTGTGTTGTATGACCTGATTCCAGATCTGTTCCCGGATCACTACCTCATCGATCCCGTGTGGGAATCAAAACAGTGGGCTCGCACCGAGTTCGTCAAACAGGCAGATCTGATCCTCTGCATCTCGGAGGCGACCGCGTCCGATGCACTCACCCATCTCGGTGTAGCGGAGCGCAACGTTGCGACGATCGGGACGGGTGTGTCCGGCCATTTCTCGTCGTCAGACGATCCCTCGGATTCGCTTGATCAGGCAGCGAATCTCGTGGACGGTCTTCGGCCCGGTTTCGTGATGTACACCGGCGGCATCGACTACCGCAAGAACTTGTCTGGTCTTCTCGATGCGTATGCGCTCATCCCCGCCAACGTTCGAGCCGCCCACCAGTTGGTGATCGTGTGCCAAGTGCTGCCATCGGAGCGCAAGATCATCGGGGACCAAGCCGCAGAACTCGGCATCGAGCCCGATGTGCTCCTCACCGGATTTGTCCCTGACACGACGCTTGCACTGCTGTACCAGAGCGCGGACCTGTTTGTGTTCCCCTCCATCTATGAGGGGTTCGGTCTGCCCGTTGCCGAGGCGGTGCTTTCGGGAACGCTTTCCATCGCGTCGGATTCATCTTCGATGACCAACCTCGTCCTCGACCCCGACCTTCGTTTCGATCCGCACGATCCGTCAGACATTGCACGCTGTCTGCTCAACGCACTCGACCTACCAGACGCCGAGGCACGGGCAGCACTCCAGCGCACCCATATAGAGGAGTTCACCTGGGCACGAGTTTCCAAGTCGGTCGTTGACGCCACAGCCGGGATGATTCCAAGGACCCACACTCGCCGTGGCAGGAGCCGCATCGCAATGGTCACACCGGTCCCTCCGGCGGAGTCAGGGATCGCCGACTACTCATGGCGCCTCGCCCACGCGCTCGCGAAGTATGTCGACGTGGATGTGATTCCGGAGGACCCCTCGGCTCAGCCGGTCCCTGTCTCTCGACATCTGAACGTTACTCACGAAGTCGGTCTTCTGACCCGCGACAAGATCGTGGGGTACGACGAGGTCATCTATGTCATGGGCAACAGCTCACACCACGCAAACGCCTACCGCCTCATGGAGGAACGTCGAGGAACGGTGATGATCCACGAGGCGCGGTTCACCGGATTCATCGAGTGGTACGGCCAGACCCAGGGTGACGGCCTCGATTGGTTCCACGAGGAGCTCGGCGAGGAGTACTGGTCGATCGCTCCGACACACGACCACGAGGAATGGAACACTTTCAGGCTGTCGGCCAAGGAGGGCTACTACATGACGGGTCCGCTCGTTGACCGAGCAAACCGCCTCCTTACAACGAGTGCGTTCGCCGCTGAATTGGTCCGCCTGCAGCGCCCCGACCGAGGCGGTGACATCTTCAACATTGGTTTCGGCTATCCCGAGCCTGCCAGGGCGGCACGACGCGACACTGTTCGATGGCTTTCGACGTTCGGCTACCAGCATGAGGTCAAGGCAACCGATGTGATCGTCGACGCGTTCGCACTCCTCGCCGACGGGTACCCCGATCTGAAGCTCGCCATCGTCGGACATGTCTCGGTCGAGTTTCTCCCAACCCTCACAGCGATGATCGCCAACCACGGCCTCGCCGACCGTGTCGTCGTGACCTCTCGAATCGAAGCAGACGAATACGACTCGTGGCTCAAGCGCACGGACATTGCTGTCCAACTGAGAACGGGGACCAACGGTGAAGTATCCGCGGCAGTCGGTGACTCACTTCGGTTTGGGATTCCCACAGTTGTGTCTGCCGTCGGCCCGACGGCTGAGCTCCCTGACTCGATCGTTGCAAAGGTCGCACCGGGGTCGAACGCTGCCACCGTTGCGGAGGCAATCGGTGATCTGCTCGCAAGCCCGAAGGCCCGTTCAGATCTGGGAACCAACGCCATCGCCTACATCGCAGAACACAGCTTCGATGCAACTGCACGGCGCATGCTTGATGCCCTTGGCCTCGGAGAGAGCACCTCGGTGTAGCTCGCCACAGAAGGACAGCCGAGAACAGGAGAAGATGGGTTTGGTGGGTACGCTTTCGGTCTCCCGACCCGATTGAACCATGCCCACGTTCTCCACGCTTGGCCTCGTCGCCCTGCTGATCCTGGTGATCGCATTTCCAGGGATACCGGCTGCAATCCTCCTGAAGCCGAAACAGGCACTGAGGGTCGCGCCGACGGTAGCGGTCGGTCTTTTCATCGGTTTCGGGATCGTCCTGGTGGTTGTGGTTGGGCTCGTCCATCTCGGCATCTATGCGGTTCCCATCTTTTTGGGCACTGTTGCCGCGATCAGCGTGGGGCTTTGGATTGCTGTGTATTCGGTGCGACCGACCATCCTCCCGCCTCGGATCACCGCCCCCGGCATAGCGATGACCGTGATCATGTTCGGAGCAGCGTTCCTGCGAACCGATCCGATCTACTTCATCTACCAGACGTCGGATTTCGGCGGGTACATCAACATCGCCAACCGCGTCGCCATTGGAGACGCGTTCGGCTACTGGTTTCTCGACCTGTTCCCCGCGGCCCTGAGCATCCCTGCGGTGCTGTTTGGAACGCTGCACACCGTGGTCCTGATGCCGTTGCTCGGACTCCTCATCGTGGTCGGAGTTGCAGCAATATCAGATCGTCTCGGGTTCTCACCGTGGGTGACGGTTACGGCTGGGTTCATCAGCGCCTTTCACATCGTCCCGGTTTGGTTCTCAGAGTTCCCTGCCTCCGAAACCCTCTTCGCCGTACTCCTGATAGGGATGCTGCTTGTGCTTGCCACCGCAGTCACCAAGCACTCAATAGCCACAGCCACGGCGGCCGGCATGTTCGGCTTCCTCCTCGCCATAGCGAGAGTGAACTCCATCCTGCTGGTCCCCATCGTGCTCCTGGCCACGGTTGTAGCACTCGTCCTCATGAACGAGAAGGCTTCCCGAATCGTGAGCCGGTTCATCGGGGTGTTCTTCGCCGCGTCATACGTGGGGCTGTTCTACAACATCAGGTTCAGTTCCCCGTACTTTGTCGACGACCAACTCGGCCTGTTCTTTCCAGACTTCGTGCCGCGGGCGGTTGACCGTCTCGGAAACCCGCTCATCGCTGTGGGAATCGGCTGTGTGTTTGGTGCGCTCGTGTGGGGTTTGATCGCCCTCGCCCGGACGATCGCGAGCAAACCCGGGCTGGCACGCAGAGCTTCCCTCATTCTTGCCTTTGGGGTGGTTGGAGGTCTGATCGCTTTCCTTGGTATTCGTGCAGCAAGCGGAAACTACTCATCACCAGGGGGCCAGGTGCTGATCCTCGGTCTGGTCCTGCTTGCTCTCGGACTTGGAGGCATGGTCGTTGGCGGGCTATCACTTCCCACGTCGCCGCCGGAGCGACAAGCCATGTACTGGATCGCTGTACTGACGGCCGTCGGGTTCATCGCGCTGCAAGCGACGCGGTTGGATCAGCCCGGCAACGAGGCGGCCCCATATTTCTTGTACTGGCACCGCTACTACATGAGCGAGGTCTTCCCTGTCATCGTGATCCTTGCCATGTGGTCTCTCGAAGCCGCGACGTTGGCGGTCACAAGGTACGTCATGAGCGATCGCTGGCGCCGGCACGTACCGGCACTGGTGGCTGCCGGGGTGATCACGATCATCGGATTCGAGGCACTTGGCCCAAATATTCACATGTCATCGGCAACCATGTTCGATCAGGCCTATGAGGTCATCGCCGAACTTGACGACCTCACCTCAGACCCTCCGGACGCCCCCATCGTCTACCTCGGTTCCAACGAGCTGCCACTGGGATGGTTTTGGCCGAACACGGCGCGGCTCATCGCTCGCCCCCTTGCTGACACGTTTGACCGATGGATCATCGGAAACGCTGGCCCCCGAGAACCAGATCTCACCGCCACGAGCGCACAGTTGGTTGGCATCCTCGAAGATCAGGGGGTTGACACGATCTTCGTCATCACGGATCGACTCATGATCCCGGATCCAGATGTTCTCCTCGATGGTGGCTGGGATATGCAGGAGATCGCCTTCGTGCCTGTCACAATCCAACGACTGCAATGGGAACCAGACACAAGACCGAAGGATCAACTCTTTGCCGTCACCACCCTTGAACTCTATATATATGAGATGAACCGATGAGTGGACCGACACGAGTGCTGGTATCGGGCTGGGTCGGTGCAATGAACATTGGTGACGAACTCGTGTTCCGTTCTCTGGCGACGAAGCTGCGAGATCGAGGGGTCACCGTCCAGGTGATGTCACGCGATCCCGAAGGGACAGAAGCTCTTCATGAAGTCGAGGCCATCAGTTGGTATAACCCGTCGACCGTCCTTGGGGCCATTGCTGGTTGCGACGGGTTCATCCTTGGTCCCGGCGGCCTGCTCCAGGACGAAACGTCGGTCTGGAACCTTCCCGCCCACCTCCACCGGGTCTTCGCTGCCAAGACGGCCCGCAAGCCTGTGCTTGGGCTCGGCCTCGGCGCCGGACCGTTGAAGTCCAAGGCGAGTCGCAGTCTGGTTCGGGCGGCCCTCAAGTCGGTACCCGTCACGGTCCGGGACGAGGAATCGGCTGCGGTGCTCGCCGACTGCGGGATCTCGAATGTGACGACGACGGCGGACCCCGCCTTTGGTCTCCCAATCCCAACTGCTGAGGTGGCGGATCGCATCGTTGTCTCGTTGCGTCCGTTCTCAGGGGGCGGTGGAGTCATTCCCGCTCGACGCTCCGACCTCCGATCCTTCGACTCTGACGATCGCATCGGCGCGGCGGCAAGAGCTCTCGACGACCTCTCGGTTCGCACATCGCTGCCGATCCATCTGCTGGCGTTCGAAGGCGAACGCGATGCGCCATACCACCACCGCATCGCCAGCGAGATGTCGGCACCTGTCACCGAGTCGACCGCGTCTGTGGACACGGTGTTCGACGAGATCGCAAAGAGTCGCCTCGTCGTGGCGATGAGATACCACGCCGTTGTCTCGGCGGTGATGGCCGGGCGTCCCGCCGTGGTCATCGCCTACTCCCCCAAGGTGCGGTCCATCGGCACCCTGATGGGTTCCGGGGCGCTGATTCTGGAGAACGATGCATCCAGTCTCACAACGATCCCGGATGGTGCCGACCTGCTCGGTACAACCCACGACCTGATCGCGGTTCGAGACCATCTCCGACACGCCGAATCCGGCAACGACCAAGCGATCGACAACCTCCTCAACTCCATCTGAGAAAGCCCCCCTGCTGCGCAGGCACTGCTGCGCAGGCACTGCTCCGCAGGGGGGCCAAATCGGAGGTCTTGTATTCGCGATCGAGCCTTGATACACCACGACCATGCCCGCCAGCCGAAGACTCATCCGATTCGCCCGACAGAACCGGCGAGATACGGGACTTGCGGAAACGCTTTTGTGGAACGAACTCAGAGGCAAACAACTCGGTCCACGGTTTCGCCGTCAAGACCCACAAGGTCCATACATTGCCGATTTCACCTGCAGAAGACACAAACTCGTCATCGAAGTCGATGACTGGTCCCACACCGACCCAGCAAGGGACAGGGATCGAGACGACTGGTTTCTGTCACGAGGCTGGTTCATGCTCCGGATCGATGACACCGAAATCCTTGAAGCACTCGACGAAACCATCGACCTCATCATCCAAGCTCTGGAAGACCCGCAGTCAATCGTCAACCCACTCAACCGACCCGAGGACTGGTGAGGTCGGATCTCTTTAGCCGTGTTTGGTAGGGTTCCAGGTTTTGAGGATTCTGCTTCCGATGCGGATGGGGAGCCAGAGGATGGCGATCAGGGTGACGTAGGGGTACTTGACGATGTACCTGACAGGAACGCGGTCGACGATGAGAAAGACGATCGGAAACAGGACGACCAGCGCCGCGACTCCGGCAAGGAACCACCATGGCCACAAGGCCCACGTCGGAAACACGGCTGCGACGACCGCGAGGAGCGCGATCACGAGGGCGATGAACGAACGCCCAGGGTGGTAGAGCCGGAAGGCCAGATCGAGGAGCGCCGGTTGGCGGCTGGTGACTCCGGTTCGGATCAGTTTCCAACCGTATCGGCGTTGAGCGTTGCGACGGCCACGCACCCACCGGGAACGCTGTCTGACGGTCGCGGCCATGTCGGTCGGTTTCTCGTCATAGACCCGTGCCGTGTGAAGCCATGTGGCTCGGATACCTGCAAGGTTGAGCCTCGCGTTGAGGGCCACATCGTCGGTGAGGTCATCGGTGAAGCCACCGGCAGCTTTGAGGGCAGAGTCGGTGAGGGCCATACCGGTCCCCCCAAGATCCACCGACCATCCGATGTTTGACCGCGACAGCTGCACCATTCGGTTGGATGCCCAGTACGTGAGTGCGTTCGCCGTCGCAAGTGCGGAACCGTCAGGATTGGCGACATCAAGATAGGTCTGGACCGCATCGGCACCCGATTGGAGGCTTGCGGCGACCCGTTCGACATAATCGGTGTCGATGCGGTTGTCGGCGTCGAGGACGAGCAGCACCTCGCCGTCAGCCAGCGGCTCAGAATCCAGATACCACGCGATCGCAGCCCCCTTCGCACCCTCACCACCCTCACGGACCGCAACATCAACGTACCGGCCGGCGATCTCGGCGGTCGTATCGGTACAGCGGTCTGCGATCACAACCGATCGCATGAGGTGAGCGGGATACGTCTGTTTGGCAAGATCCGACGCCACACCCTCGATGACGCCCGCCTCGTTGTGGGCAGCAACCACGACCCGCATCTTCAGGGTCGGTTCTCCAACGGTGGGATCTTTCGGCGTTCGCAACCCCCACAGGGCAATGAAGGAGGAGTACAAGGCAGGGCCGACAAACAGAAACTGCCCCAGCCAGATGAGCGCCCGTAACATGCCGCGCAGCGTAGCCAAACAGGATGGATGAACCGCATGTCCGACCCAGGGAGCTCAGGACCGATCGCCGTCGTCCTTGGCACGCGGCCCGAGATCATCAAACTGGCCAAGATCGTCGAGCTGCTCGGCGACGATGCCCACCTGATCCACACCGGTCAGCACTACGACGACAACCTCTCACAATCGTTCTTCACCGAGTTCGGGATGCGACCACCCGACACCGTCATCGGCATTGGTGGACAATCGAGAGGTCAACTGGTTGGCAACGCCACCCTGGCACTTGACGAACTCTTTTCAACGCTGAAACCATCGGCAGTCGTCGTCCAGGGCGACACGAACTCGGTCATGGCCGGAGCGATCGCCGCAAACGCCAACTCGATCCCCCTTGTCCACGTCGAGGCCGGACTGCGGTCATTCGACCGGCGAATGCCGGAGGAACACAACAGGGTCGTGACCGATCACCTCAGCGACCTCTGTCTGGCTCCCACCGATCTCAATGTGACCCAGCTCAAATCCGAAGGCATTGCCGACGACCGGGTTGTCAAGACGGGGAATCCGATTGTCGAGGCGGTGGGCAGACTCATGCCGAGCGCCGAAGAGCGAGCAAGCCTCCTTGAACAGTTCAGCGTCGAGCGCGAGCAATTCGTGCTTGCCACCATCCACCGTCCTGAAAACGTTGACACACCTGAGACACTTGATGTTGTCCTCCGTGCACTCGCCGGTCTCAACATGCCAGTCCTGTTTCCGATGCACCCAAGGACACGGCAGCGTGTCGAGGCATTTCGACTTGAAGCCCTTGCTGAGAAGTTGATCGTTGTTGAACCCATCGGGTACCGGGACTTCATCGGACTTGGCGCCGAATCTTTGCTCATAGTCTCCGATTCGGGCGGCATCCAGGAGGAAGTGTCCGTCTACAAGCGCCCTGCTGTCGTCATCCGGCGTTCGACCGAACGCCAAGAAGTTGAGGGGACATTTGTGCGCCGGTTCGAAGCAGGGCCGGAACTCGCCAACCAACTTGCAGAGGAGATCGGGGCTGCTCCTCGACGATCGATGGAACTCGCCGAACTGCCAAGCCCGTACGGTGACAATCACGCACCCGAGATGTGTGTTGCTGCAATCCGCGCACTCGTCGGAGGAACATCATGACCTGGCTCAAGCGACCATCGTCTCGTGAAGGGAAAAACGAGTTCGAGATACCTGCGATTCCCGATGGTGTGCTCCAGGTGTGCCATCCCGACTGGCGTGGTGTCCGCACGGCGGCGTACGCATTCCGGGATCCTGTCATCGAGTCTTCCGATCTGAAACGTCTCTCTGCGCATGCAGAGGATCTGGTTGATGCAGGCGTGGCGACGGTTGTCATCCAGGGGTGGCCCCGGAACGCTGCACAGTTCGCGCTAGCGATGGCAAGCCTCGATGTGCGGGTGCTCACCGTGTTCCACTCGTCTCCTGCCCAGCACGGAGTCGATCCGGGAGAAGCCGATGCGGTCCGAGACATGCTCGTCCTCCACAAGGATGGGATTGTCGACCAGATCGCAACCGTCAAAGCCGGTGTTGCCGCCTCGTTCTCGTCGCTGGGTCACAACATCGTCCACGTCGGGAACCGAATACCGATTCTTGAGCCGGTGGAACCAGCAACCGTCGCCGAGGGCACGAACGTTGGCATCTTCCTGTATCCGATGTGGCGCAAGAACGTGACGACGCAGATCCTTGCCGCGCACAAACTCGGGTGGCGGTCCTTCGTGATGGATGAGCCAGATGTGGGCTACATCTCACGCAATGACCTGACGATCTGTGGCGAACTGCCACGTGACGAGTTCCTTCCGGTCCAGGCAGCAATGGACATCACCCTCAACGTGACCCTGTCCGAATGCCACCCGATGCAACCGATGGAGTCCTACCTCCTCGGAGTGCCATGCCTGATGAGCCGCACGTCCGATCTGTTTGTCGACGATCCCGACCTCTGGGATCTGACAACGGTGGACCAAGCAGACAACCCCGACGCCATTGCGACCGCCACCGAACGCCTGCTCAGCCATCGCGACGAAGCGGTCGAACGGGCTGCGTCGGCACTCCAACGGATGGATGAGGTCAGCAAGGCGCAATGGCTGTCGTTCACCCGTCCGTGAGCCATCGGGGTACGCTCCCACGATGCCAATGAAGGCCTCGGTCATCACCACCGTGCTCAACGAGATCAAATCGATTGAGGCGTTCGTGAACGCGCTCGATGATCAGACCCGCGCTCCTGATGAAGTGATCGTGGTCGACGCCGGCTCGACTGACGGAACCGTTGAAGTGATCAAGCGTTGCGCCGCAGATCGCCCATGGCTACGTCTGATCGAAGAACCAGGGAACCGTTCACACGGCAGAAACACGGCCATCGACGCAGCAACCCATGATGTCATCGCGTGTGCAGACGCGGGTTCGCTCCCAGACCCTTGGTGGCTTGCAAACCTGCTCAAACCGTTTGACGACGGTGCCGATTGGGTTGCGGGCTTCTACTGGGTTGATGCCGAGTCCGTCGTCGACCGCTGTGCAGGACTGACGATCGTCTACGTCGAGGAAGAGGTCGACGCAGCCTCGTTCCTGCCATCGGCACGCTCGATGGCGTTCACCAAGAATGCGTGGGAGGCAGCAGGGCGCTTTCCCGAAGAAGTCGACTTTGGTGAAGACACGTTGTTCGGTGTTCGGATGCGCGAGGTGGGCATAGCCCCAACCCTTGCACTCGATGCCACCGTCGGTTGGCATCCTCCGCACGGTTTCGGCGGTCTCGCCCGCACAACGTTCCGGTGGGGTCGCGGCGATGCCGCTGCTCGAGTCCGTGGTGCGCGCTACAAGAGAACGATCGGTGCATTGATCGCCTCCGTGGTGCTTGTGGTCGCCCTCGCTTGGATCAAACCGGTCCTGGCGCTCTTGGGTCTTGCCCCGATGGTTCCCGGCATCTGGAGAACGACACGACACAAATACGCCCACGAGGAGCATCCTGCTAAATGGATCCTTCTCCCTGCCTCCCGGGCTGTCGCTACCTCGTCAAACCTCGCCGGCTATGTCGTCGGCCGGGCGGTCGGCGAATAGACGGACTGATCAATGCACGTTCTCTTTGTCACAACCGAGCTTGCACCCTTCACCCACGGCGGTGCCGGCGTCCTGGTCGCACGGGTGAGCAAGCTGCTCAAGGCTGGTGGCCATTCCGTCTCGGTCATCCTGATCGCTGACGGAGTTCCCGAACCGGATCCCGGGATGACCGTTGTTGGGTCCAGCCCTGATGCCGTGGTGCGATCATTCACGGCGGCTGATGCCGTGGGGGAGTTTGTCGCTGACAACGATGTCGATCTCATCGAGATCCAGGACTTCGATGGACTCGGCTTCTGGACGCTTGCCGACCGGGGGCGCGCTGGCGTCGAGCACGTACCCATTCAGATACGGTTCCACGGGACTGCAGACTTGATGTTCGATGCTGTCGGAGTCGAGCCACCCGAGCTTCGGATCATGCGCTCGCTCGAGGTTGGAGTCCTGTCAATGGCCGACCGCGTCGTCGTCCCGAGCGCTGCCATCGGGGAACTGGTGATCGAGCGATATGCGATCGAACCCGACCGGACGTCGGTCGGGACACCACCGGTTCCCGACACCAACCGTGCGTGGACACCTGGACCCGATCCGGTGTTCGTGGCCGCCGGTCGCCTCGGAGAAGTCAAAGGCACCCATGATCTCATAGCTGCGGCGACGCCAGTGCTGCGGACACACCCATCGGCCAGACTGATCCTGGTTGGTGAGGATGGATGGAGTGCGAGCCAGCATCGGCCGATGAGTGAGTGGCTCACCGACGCGTTGATTGCCGGTGACATCGCATCCCGAATCTCATTGGCTGGCCGGCTCAACGGTGAAGACTTCACAGAGGCGATGGCTTCGGCGTGGGCGGTCGTGGTACCAAGCCGTTTCGAGAGCTTCCACCTCGGGATGCATGAGGCCCGCAGGCTCGGAGTCCCGGTGATCGTGCCTGCCCTCCCTGCATTCGAAGGGACAATCGATGCGTCGACCGGTGGGCTGGTGTACGACGGAACGATCGACGGACTCACCCAAGCGATGAACCGGATCGTCGGAGACGTTGCGCTTCGAGATCGACTCGCTGAGGCACCGGCACCACCGTTGGGTGACCCACTCGCCCCGTACACGGAGAAACCGAAACCGCGTCACCCGAGAGCCCAGGCAGGACTCGGAACAATCGCCGTCAAGGAATACGAGGCGATCGCATCGCGAACCGGCACCCCAGCAGTTCCACTCCGCTCGACGGTGTTGACACGGTTCGTCACAGCCACCGCACGAATCCTTCCCGATCCGATCGTGTCGGCCGCAGCGAAGGTGCTTCCCGCTGGGTGGGTCCAATCGAGTCCGCTCTTTGCCAGGCTGCAACATGCACGGTGGACCGATCTCGCTGCCACCCAGGAGGCTGACACCATCAGACCGGTGCACGAGATCTGGGCCAGAGTCGATGCGGGTGAGTTTCCCGATGTCGCTGATCCTCTTGTATCGGTCGTCATCCCCGTCTACAACGACGGTGAGTTTCTCGAAGAGGCAATCGCAAGTGTGTTCGGCCAGACAGAGCAGTCGTTTGAGATCGTTGTTGTCAACGACGGTTCGACGGATCGCTCCACGTTGACCATCATCGAAAACCTCGCATGGCCCCGCACAACGGTGGTCAACCAGCCGAACCGTGGTCTTGCTGCAGCGCGAAACGCTGGTGTCGCGGTGTCTCGCGGCAGGTTCATCGTGCCGCTCGATGCTGATGATGCGATTGAGCCCCGGTTCATCGAGGTACAACTCGGGGCGTTGGAGGCGAATCCGACAGCGGCCTATGCAACCACGTGGACGCGGCTCACCGGCGATGTCGAGGAAATCTGGATTCCCCGTCGCTTCAACAAATACCAGATCCTCCTGTCCAACTCCAACGTCGGTTGCGTCCTGTTGCGACGCGAAGCGTTCGACGCTGTCGGGGGATACAACGAAACCATGCGTTCCGGCAACGAGGACTGGGATCTATGGGTGAGGCTGATGGATGCCGGATACGACATGGTTGAGGTGCCAGAGGTATTGTTTCGATATCGCAAGCACGGCATCACAATGAGCGTTCGAACGGAAGCTCGCTATGAAACCGCTCGGCTTGAGATGGTGCAGTCCAACCCAGCCCTATTTGCACCCGCGGCAATACGGGACCGCAAGCGGCAGCATTATCCGGCACTGTCAATCGTGGTGCCCGATGTCGATTTGGTCCCCAACCTCATTGGTCAGACGATCGAGGATGCGGAAGTCCTGGTTGTCGGGTCGATTGAGCGTGATCTTGCGTGGCCCGCGTCATCGTTTCCAACGCTCGATGATGCAATCGGTGCCGCAAAGGGCAAGTTTGTGACGATCTGGAACCCATTGACCGAGCCTGATACCAACCTGCTTGGGGACATGACCCGCATGCTGGAGCGTTCGTCGAATGCTGGCGTGGTGACAACATCGTCTGAGACTCCATTGTCCGTTGTTCGTACATGGTCACTCTTCGATCCCGCTGGCCCTGCCGAAGTGATCAAGTTCGACAGTGACACAGGAGCCGAAGCGGCATTGCACGCGGGTGACCGCCCGGACGACCGGTGGCAAGTACCGACGGAGATCGGAGGACTTCCCGTCCACCGTCAGCGACCAGAGGAAGAAGGGTTCCTTCCCGACTGGATCGTCACGGGAGCTCTGCCATGAGGTCAAGACTGACATCCATCAAGCGACGCATCCACCGGTCGACCCCCGACGGGGTGGTCAATGTGTATCGCACCGCCCGTGCCCACGCCCGCAGGCTCGCTGGACGGCCGGGCCCTGTCACCCGATCCCGTACCAACATCGACATCGTCGCAGGGGCGTCAGATGCCAAACGGTGGTTGCGACGGACACCGCCAACGGTCAGGGTTGTCGATCGGCAGGACGCCCCCCCGGCAATCCGTGATGACGTCGCACGGTTCGGTAACACCGACTCCATCGACTCCGAAGCTGGCTGGATCGGGTGGGAGGAAACCGCTGCGGTCGTATCGGCAGATGTTCACCTTCCCAAGCAGGTCGAAACAGATGAGACACCGCGCTTGACACCGACGGGTCTCATCGTTTCATCCGATACTGCCGACGCGCTTTCGCTTGGTTCCGGCAACGACATATCCACCGCAGATGCCCTCAACCGCATCGTCAATGCCGGATACCGGATCCGCGTGGTACCGAACGAACCGTACCGGGCCGCTCAGCAGACAGGCTCGCCGATCGGAATACATCCTGTGGTTGTCTTCGCTGCTGTCCCGATGCATGACGTCGGCGGCGGGAGCCGTGGCACGCAGATCGCCCTGGAACTTGTGCGACGTGGTCACCATGTGACGTACGTCAACCGGTACGAATCCCATGAGGCTGTTGATCTTGGGCTGCGGTTCATTCACCCGAGGTTGGAGCAGGTTTCCCTTGACCGCTTCGATGCGGGGATGCATGCGGATCGGACAACGGATCCGGGACTGGTCATCGTTGAGCTACCCGACCCTACGCTCAGCAAGCCGATCGCGACGCTGGTCGCTCGCCGCTGGCTCATGGTGTTCGACCTCATCGATGATTGGAGTGATCCATCCCTTGGCGGCTCGTGGTACTCCGCTGGTTTCGAAAAGGATCTGATCGTCTCAGCAACCGCGGTTTCGGCGTCCGCCCCCGACCTCCTCAAACGGTTCAAGGCAGTCGGTCGGAACGACGGTGTACTGGTTCCCAATGCCGTCAACGAGACGGTCTTCGAAGCAGAAGATGTGGTTCGTCCCGATGATCTCCCGGCCGGTCCCATCATCGGGTATCACGGCTCGCTGTATGGCAATTGGATCGACTGGGAGGCGATCATCCGGATAGCCAACCGGTTCACGGGTCACTCGGTCGTGCTGATCGGCGAAGGGCGCGGTGTCCCCAAAGGATTGCCCAGCAACGTGCATCTCCTTGGCATGAGACCTCAAGGTGACCTTCCGGCGTATGTCACCCACTTCGACGTTGCAATCGTGCCGTTCGTTGTGTCAGACACGACCCATGCGGTTTCCCCGCTGAAGGTCTACGAATACCTGGCCTGCGGCGTCCCGGTGGCCGCCCCTCCCCTGCGATCGCTTGTCGACTTGGTCGGGGTCCACACCGACGTCGACCTCGTGACCGCCGTCCAACATGCCTCAGCCGCTGAGCGTCCGAATCGTCAGGATACGCTTCGTGAACATTCCTGGACCCGTCGGATGGTTGAACTGCTTCCTCATGTTGGATGGTCCCTCGACACCGACATCGACGACCGGGCGGATATCGCCTACCGACCAGTCGTTGTCTATCGACCCAAGGATCGGCACATAGCGGGATTGGATCTGGAGAGGGAGAAACGACCAGAATCGGTCAAGGAGGATCCGCCGGTCGCGTGACGACGCGACCGCATTTGGTGATCCATGTGTGTGTACCGTCCGGTTCACGGACGTATCCCCATCCGTCGCGGTGTTTGATTCGGTGGTCATGTCGACAGAGTGGGGCAAGGTTCTCTTCGCATGTCTCGTGGGTGTCGGCCCATGCCCGGATGTGATCAAGGTCACATTGTCCGGGCGGCATCCGACACCCGGGAAACACGCACGACGACACGGATGCCTGAACGGCCCGTTTCTGGGATGCCGACGGCCTCCTCCTCGTGATACCGGTCACCAAAGGGACATTGGTTTCGGTGTCGGTGATCGTGAACACCCACTGACCGTCAACATTGTCGAGCGCAACCTGTCGGGCAATGTCTGCAATCACAGGTCCGTAGCCTGCGAGCTCCCCGGGATGCAAAGTGAGCTCGGCGAGTGTGTCGAGATCAACACGGATGTCGACACGCCCCCGTGCATCGCGTCGATCATGCTTGGTGCTGGTAGCACGACTCGTGTCGTCGGTGTCGTCACCCACGCTGGTAAAAGACTGCCTGTCGAGAAGGAGATCGAGGACGATGTCGGCTCTCAGCTGGTCCATCGTACGGGTCTCATCCTTGGTCTTGAGGCCGAGTGCGATGGTGTTGATTCGCCTCATGGCCTCCGCCATCTTGTTCGGGGCCATATCGAAAGCGTGTAGGTTGGCGGTGCCCTTCACGGTGGGTTCGATCACCACGCGGCGGTCCGAAATCGCCACCTCGTACTCGTCGTGTGCGGTGGCTGGATCCACCTCGATCGATAGTTTCTTGATGCGAGCCATGATCTGAGAGGTCGTCAGGTTCGGTGCCGCTTCTGCAATGCGTTCCACGACCGATTGGGCCGCAGCGGTTGAAAGGTGGACCGTTGCATGGTCAATGGCCTTGGCACGGCGAACATCAATCAAACCCTGACGCAGCATGTCGGCAACCTGTGGGAGCCGTGTTGCGAGTTGTACCGAAAAGGCAAACTCAGTATCGGCCGCCCGACGGGTGAGGCGCAACGCCGCACGCACTTCAGCAGTCGCCCCGTAGATCGCATCCTCGCGATCGGTCTCTTCGGACCGCTGATAGGCGTCCGCAATCGAACCCATGGCGTCGTACATCTGCGCCATGTAGTACGAAGCCATCCGCTGGTAGGCCTCAAGAACCATGACCCTGTCGTGACCGGAGAGGGTTTCCAAATCGACCTGTGAGAGGGCAGCGGCCAGGAATATCCCCGGTTCCATGATGTCGATCACAGGATCAAGGATCCGTGCATCGAAGTCGATCGGTGTGGTTGAAGCGAACATATGTTCGATCATATCTAATAGAAATCATTTGTCAAGAGTTGCATCGTGCTACAACGAAGTATCGACATCTATCAGTGGCCATTGAGCTCGACCGAGGAGGAACTCTGGCGGTAAGCCCACGGGGCTGCAATCCTTGAATGATGAAGCATCGACGTGACACATTCAGGGCCGCCGTCATCGTCGCCGCGCTCGCTGCCTCACTCCTTGCCTCGATTCCCACCGCCATGGCCGTTGACCCGCCCATCGAGCCGCTCCCACCGGGAGGCACGTTCGCCGACGACAATTTGATTCCCCAGGAGGGATACATCGAAGCGATCGCCTCCGTCGGTGTCACAAAGGGCTGCGTCTCGGGCGAGGTAGAACTGTTCTGCCCCGATCGTGCGGTCACGAGAGCAGAGATGGCTGCCTTCATCGTTCGTGCCCTCGACATCCCTGCAGTCACGACCAACACCTTCACGGATACCGCCACGTCGGTCCATGTGTGGGACATCGCTGCACTCCATGCCAAGGGGATCACCAAGGGCTGCAACCCCCCGTTGGCTGATCAGTTCTGCCCGGAAAGGACCGTGACGCGGGGCCAGATGGCGGCGTTCATCTCCCGTGCATTCGACTTGACGGGTGATGTGGACCGGGCACGGTTCACTGACGACGATGATTCACTGTTCGAACTCGAAATCTCGCGGGCGGCTGCAGCGGGGATCGCGGTGGGATGCGACGTCGATCGGTACTGTCCACACGAGCCCATGTTGCGCAAGGACATGGCGGTCTTCCTCGCAAATGCGATGGGTATTGCACCATTTGAGGTGCCACCCCCGCCACCGGTCAAGGTCCTCGGAGAATTCACGACGTACTACGACGCCTGCACGAACTGCCGCGTGACGAACATCCACCTGATCGGAGAGGCAGTCAACGGCACCGTGGTCCAGCCGGGGCAGATCTTCTCCGTCAACGACACGGTCGGGCCACGCACGGAGGCGAAGGGCTACGTGCGGGCAGGAGCGATCATCGGTGGCGCCGTCGTGTGCTGTGACCATCCGGCAAACGTCGGCGGCGGGACAAGCCAATTTGCCACCACGCTGTACAACGCGGTGTTCTTCTCGGGGCTTGAGGACATCTACCATCGCCCCCATTCGCTGTATTTCTCACGGTACCCGATGGGTCGGGAGGCAACGCTTGGATACACGTCACCCGATCTCCAGTTCCGAAACAACACCCGCTACCCCGTGACAATCGAGGTCACCTACGACAACACCTCCATCACCGTGCGGATAATGGGCACGTCAGACGTTGCGAGCGTCAAGGCGAACCAGATCGGATCGGCCACGTCGAATGGTGGGGGCACCGTGACGATTCAACGCACCGTGACCTATCTCGACGGCCGCACCGACTTTCGTCAGTGGACGCACACCTACAACGCCAAGAAGTCGAATCCGGACCCGGATCCTCAACCGCCGCCTCCTCCCCCACCGCCACCCGATCCGTGCGCCTCCGTTCGCGGACTGATCGCCGCGGTATGCTGACCGTCGATTTCTGAGCACATCACCACGACGAGGAGCACCGTGCCAAGCGTCTTCACCCTCATTCTCAAAGGCGACCTCCCTGGCCATTTCGTCTATCGAGACGACGCGTGCGCTGCCTTCATGTCCATCGCACCGTTGAAGCCGGGACACACGCTCGTCGTTCCGGTCACCGAGGTCGATCATTGGCCCGATCTCGACGAGAAAACCCTCACACACCTCACTCGGATCAGCCAGAAGATTGCCAGGGCAATCGACGCTGCGTTCTCGCCGGTAAAGGTGGCCATGATGGTGGTCGGTCTTGAGGTGCCACACGTGCACGTCCACCTTGTCCCGATCGAGTCTGAATCAGACGTGAATTTCGCCAACGCCACACCGGCAACCAGCGAGGAGCTCGCCGCGGCTGCAAGCCTGATCCGCTCGCATCTCAACGAGTAGGGTCTCGTCATGCCGTCCATGTCGATCTCCCACTCCGTTCCGCTCAACGTCTCAATCGACGATGCGTGGGCGAAACTCCAATCGGAACAAACCTGGGCCGGCATCGGTCCGATCTCATCGGTCTCGAATCCGAAGCACTCTGAAGATGGAATGCTCGAAGCGTTCGAATGGGATGCCAACGTGGGAGGCAAGGTCTATCACGGAACAGCAAAGACGATCGAAGCAACCGCGCCAACCCGATTCGTTCTCGATATGGATACGTCTGAAATCGTCGGCCACGTCACGACAGTCCTCACGGAGACCGGAGATACCTGTGATGTGACGGTATCAATGGATCTCACAACCAAGGGCATGTTGTCGGCCATGTTTTTTCCCGCCATCAAGGGTGCCCTCAACAGCGGCTTCCCCCAACAAGTCGAAGACCTCGCGGCAACGTTCTCGCTCGAGCCCGGAACAGGCTCTTGAGCTCCTGATTCATCACCCCAAGTCCGACCGTAACGTTCGCCAGCATGGCCTCGACACGAACGACAGAACCCTACGACACCCGGATTATCGTCGATGTGTTTACAGACGACGGCGACTCGAATGTCGGCGGTTCTGCTCAGGGCCGACGTCGCCACCTTGGAAACCTCACATCAACAGGGATCCTCAATAGCTGTGGGTCCATATTGACTACCAAGGAAGCCAATTGCGACGGACGCCATCGCCACGACAAGCCACCAAGTGTTCCTGAAACCGCGCACCGAGAAGAATGTGAATACGGCGATCACCGATCCAACTGCGAGCAGAGCCATCCCTCCCTCAATCGCACGTCGAGCGACAAGAATCCCTACAACTGCTGCGAGGCCGACACCGAGGGCTATCGGCACATCAATGCCAACTCCACCAAGCGACAAGGCGTCAGAGCGTGGGGGTCGCGTCAAATGGTGTCTCGCGACACCGTTGATCAGGCCCCCGGCATCCCACAACAGAAAGGGAACAAACGTCAAGAACGTAGTGGCTCCGACAACACCCACCCGCTTCCAACGATATGGATCGGGGAGAAAAAAGAGGAGTGGCACAGCAACGATGAAGTACTGCTTTGAGGCGAATGCGAGGCCCAGCATGAGCGCGGACACGAATGGCTTCTTCGTCCACAGAGCAGCCGACACAACCAAGAACGGTAGAGCGATCGCCTCTGTCCACCCGGCGTACACGATAAAGAAGTTCATGGGGTTCATAATGAGCAACGCCACCACGGCCACAGCGAAGTGTTCGCCCCTATCGGTCGCGCTCCATCGACGTCCGACGAACCACAGAACAAGGGCAAGCGCAACGGGAATCGCGATCGCCCCGGCCATACGAGAGTCGCCAAACAAGATCGATGAGCCAGCATAGGCAACAAGAGCGAGAGGCGGATAGGTGTACTCAGAGATGACTTCAGGATCTTGCGTCAGGTACGTCTCCAAAACGTGCACATTCCCGGTCGTGTACGGGTTCTGACCCTCTCGGAGCGCTGCAGCTGCCTGTTCGTGGAGGACGTACACATCGATGTTGGATGGTTCGGAATACGAATGCCGCATGCCTTGAAGTGTCAGAAAGAGGATTCCGACCACTGCCAGGCCCACGATTAGGAACTGACGTTCCTGCCGACCGAATAACGCTGCCACGCCAATAACGGCCGCTACGAGGACATTGACAAGGACCACCGGCACCGCTGTCCACACAAAGGAGAAACGAGCGAGGAAGCAGACCATCATCCCAAACGATGCAATCGATGCGGTGATCACACCCGTCCGCAGTGTCCACGAGGGTCCAAGTATCAAGCCGGCTGCGACCAATGCGCAGGTTCCAAATCCGGCGAGCACAACCGATAGATCACTTGCGACCCCCTCAACCGTCGTCCCGCCAATGAGAATGATCGAGATGGCGAGGAGACTCGCTCCAACGCCATGGCGCGACACATGGTTCATCCGTTGAACGGCTGCCTCTAGCACGATTGCGTGACCCTACTGCTGGATGCGAAGGATTCTTGGCATTGCCGGGCACAAAACGGTCTGACCATGCCTCGACTGATGATGCGTAGGAGAAGAACCAATCCGAGGAATCAGAGCTCAACGTCTCGATCGACGATGCATAGGCGAAACTCCAACTCGAAGATACCTGGGCTGGCATCGGTCCGATCTCATCGGTCTCGAATCCGAAGCACTCTGACGATGGGATGCTCGAAGCGTTCGAATGGGACGCCAATGTGGGGGGCAAGGTCTATCGCGGAACAGCGACGACCGTCGAAGCAACGACACCGACCCGATTCGTTCTCGACATGGAAACCTCTGAAATCATCGGCCACGTCACGACGGTCCTCACCAAGACCGGAGACACCTGTGATGTCACGGTTTCGATGGATCTCACAACCAAAGGCATGTTGTCCGCCATGTTCTTCCCAGCCATCAAAGGCGTCCTCAACAGCGGTTTCCCCCAACAAGTCGAAGATCTCGCCGCAACGATCTGATCCGCGGTCACCTTGGCCTTTCTCGCCAGCAAGGGCCAAGGCCTCGTCTGCGTTCCGACAACATGCGATGCCGATGCTGGCCGACAAGACAGCGTGCGACTGACCCTGCTGGACGAAATGCACCTCTTTCAGCGCTCGATCTGACTCAGCGTTCGTTCGAGAGTCTCGCCGAAGTGTGGAAGCTCATCGATGCCGAGAAGCTCTCTACGGTCAGAACCAAGGACTGAATTCCGTGGACGTAGTGCAACCGCCGGGAACTCAGAGGTAGCACAGGGAAGTACTCGGTTCTCATCGAGGCCTGCGGCTGTTGCAATCAACCTCGCGAGCTCGAACCAAGTCGTCGTCCCTGTGTTCGTCAAGTGCAGCAGCCCTGTGGCCTCAGCCTGAATGGCAGCGAGAGACGCCTCCACGAGATCGCCAGCGAAGGTCGGGTGACCGAACTGATCATCAACGACGGTCACGGTCTGTTGCGCAATGAGTCCAACCATCTTCGTGAGAAAATTGTGATGTGTACCAGAGAGCAACCACGACGTTCTAACGATCAGGGCGGTCGGATCCGCCGCGAGCACAAGCGATTCGGCAAGCTGTTTGGTTCGACCGTATGCGTTGAGGGGATTGGTTGAATCGGACTCGACGTAGGAGCCCTCTTTCTCGCCGTCGAACACATAGTCAGTCGAGAACGTGACTAGCCGCGCCCCAACGTCGCGACAGGCAAGCGCCAGCTCCTGCACGGCCCAAGCGTTAACCCGCTCAGCCGTCTTCTCGTCCCGTTCAGCACGATCGACGGCTGTGTACGCCGCACAGTTGATGACAACGGTCGGTTCGATGTCGCGAATCGCTGCGCCTGCGGCCCCACGTTCCTGCAGATCGACGACAGACCGATCCAAGTAGACGGCATCATCAGTGAGATGCCGGCGGAATGCCGACCCGAGTTGTCCTCCGGAACCGGTGACAACGATCATGCACGGAGGCGGTGCTCGGCAAGTACGCGCTCGATGTACTGCCGGTAGCCAGACTCTGGCATTCCGTCCACCAACGCCTGAAGGTGGGTCCACGAGACAAAACCCTGCTCCAACGCAATCTCTTCCAGACACGCAATCTTCATACCCTGTCTGCGTTCGACGGTAGCGACGAAGTTGGAAGCCTCCAGCAAACTGTCATGGGTTCCCGAATCCAACCAAGCAACGCCGCGGCTCAGTTGAAGGGCCACCAGCTCGCCCAAATCGAGGTAGGCTCGGATGAGATCCGTGATCTCGAGTTCTCCTCTCGCCGATGGCTGCATATCTCCCACAATCGACGGAGCTTTCCGGTCAAAAATGTAGAAGCCGGGAACCGCGAGATTGGATCGAGGCTGAGACGGCTTCTCCTCAACCGCCACCACGACTCCGTCCACGATCTCGATAACACCGTACCGGGAAGGGTTTACGACGGGGTATGCGAGAACAACCGCGCCGGACGAGAATTCACCAAGTACTCTCGAAAGTCCAAGGTCGCCGTAGAAGATGTTGTCCCCGAGAATAAGTGCTACAGATTCGCCGTCCATGAATTGTTCCCCGATCAACAATGCCTCTGCGATGCCACGCGGACTCGGCTGCTCCGCGTACCCGATGCTCGCGCCCCATTGTGAGCCATCTCCAAGCAACGATTCGAAACGCGGTAGATCTGCTGGTGTCGAAATGATGAGTATTTCGCTGATGCCAAGATCGAACAGAGTCGCCAACGGGTAGTACACCATTGGCTTGTCGTACACAGGTTGGAGTTGCTTGCTCGCGACTCTCGTGATCGGATCAAGGCGCGTTCCGGATCCACCCGCAAGAACGATACCTTTCATGTGCGACTCCGCAAGGGCCGCCACCAATCGGGCCGTGACCGATACCAATCAATCACCTCGTGCAGCCGCTCGGTGACCGTTGCCTGAGGCGTCCACCCAAGTGACCGCATCTTTGAGGAGTCGACTGCGTAGCGGTGGTCATGGCCGGGTCGATCAGGCACGAACTCGATCCATGACTCATCGAGGCTGAACGCGTCCAAGATCTGCATCGCTAGATCAACATTTCTGATCTGGGCACCTGCGCCGATGTTGTAGATCTCTCCCGGCACACCCTTTTCCACCAGCAACTGCACAGCCGCGTTGTGGTCGTCGACGTGAATCCAATCCCTCTCGTTGGTTCCGTCGCCATAGAGGGGGATCCGAACCTTCTCGATGAGGTTTGTGACAAACCGTGGAATTGCCTTCTCGGGGAATTGATACGGACCGAAGTTGTTGGTACAACGCGAGAGAATGACACGGTATCCGTACGTAGCTGCGTACGACAAAGCAAGAAGATCAGAGCCAGCCTTCGACGCGGAATACGGCGAGGATGGATTCAAGGATGCGCTTTCGTCAGGAAACCCCGAGTCAATCGAGCCATAGACTTCGTCGGTTGACACATGGACGAAGGTCTGCACGTCATTCTTGAACGCTGCATCGAGCACAACACCGGTCCCGACAACGTTCGTTTCCAGGAAGTCAGCAGGCGATTGGATCGATCGATCAACATGACTTTCTGCGGCGAAATGGACAATGACATCGTGGCCCGGGACGACTGAGCCGACAAACTCCGGATCTCGGATGTCTCCCAGAGCGAAGTGATGGTTTGGGTATTCGTTCAACTCATCCACGGTCGCTTGTACGCCCGAATAGGCGAGGGCGTCCAAGTTCGTAACTTCAACCCCGTCTTCCGTTTCAAGAACTCTTCGAATGAAGTTCGAGCCTATAAACCCGGCCCCGCCAGTGACTAAGTATCTTCGCCCCACCATCGACCTCATGATTCAAAAATATCGGCATGCCGTAGCAACGGAGCATTCGCATCTCTGTCTGAGATGATCCTATCGGTCGAAACCGTTGGCCAGTTGATCCCAATCGCTGGATCGTCCCAACGAACCGATCGCTCCCACTCCGCCGAATAGGGCGCCGTGACCTTGTACAGCAGATCGGTTTGATCTGCTGTAGCCAAGAAACCATGTGCAAATCCGGGTGGAATCCATAGTTGTCTACGGTTGGCCGCCGAAAGTTCAATGCCGAACCAGTCACCAAACGTCTCAGAAGCCCGCCTGATATCAACAACCACATCCCAGACGGCTCCTTGAACCACGCGGACTAGCTTCCCTTGGGCAACCGGTGGTAGCTGATAGTGGAGTCCTCGTATCACTCCGAGCCTCGATCGCGACTGATTGTCTTGGACAAACCGAGCCTCGATGCCGGTCTCTTCTTCGAATGATCGTTCGCTGAACGACTCGAAGAAGTGCCCACGATGATCTGTATGAACCTGAGGTTCGAAAATGTGGATTCCCAGCAGAGAAATCACAGTCGCCGCCGATACAAGACATAAAACACGCGACGCGCAATGCCATTGAGCCGTGCTCTGGCCCTGCCAATCATGGCGTCTTTCCCGCTGATCGCAGAGTTGTCGCCCTCGGCGAGCCGATCGATGAAAGCGACGTATTGGCGGCCCTGCTCCTTCGCCAGCGCACTGCTCCACGCACTGGTGCTTACACGAAACGCGGCGTGGGTTTCACAAACTCCATGGCCAGGCCCCCAATCAAGAAGCCGCACCCAAAAGTCCACATCTATCACGTAGGGTAGCGAAGCATCGAAGGAGCCCGCTGCGTCCGCGGCTTGGCGACGCATGAGAATCGCTGCCCCCTCGCCAAGTTGGTTGGTACCTGACCGCACGATTGCTCGCCGCACCTCGTCGCGCTCCCTCAATCCGCAGAGTCCGTCAAGCCCCCGGTCTCTCGTCAGGACCGTGCCGTTGGCATCAATGACGTCGCGCCGAACAGACACGAAAGCGAGTTCCGGGTTCCCATCGAGAATTGCCACCTGCACCTCGAGATTCTGAGGATAAAGCAGGTCGTCCTGCGGCAGAAGTTTCACGTACTCGCAGTTGGCTGCCGTCAGGGCGCGGTTCCAGTTGCCCCCGGCACCGAGGTGACCACCGTCGCCAACTATCCGTATGCGGCTGTCGCCGTACGACCGAACAATCTCCAACGTGTCGTCAGTCGAGCCGTCATCACTCACGAGGACCTCAAAGTCCGAAAAGGTCTGATCCAAAACCGATTCCAGAGTGTCACTGATGAAGCGGGAACCGTTAAAGGTCGGGATGGCTATCGAAACCCTCACTACCCACCCTCACGGTTGTCGGTCGTCTCGAAGAACGGAACCATCGCTCCGGTGACAACGACTGTTTCGCCTTGCATTGCTATGGTCATGGCTGCCGATACTAGGAATGGATCACGTCCGCACCCCGTATTGCCAACAAGAGGGCCCGAAGGAGTCACCGTGAAGACGATCATCCTCGCTGGGGGGTTCGGTACTCGCATCGCAGAGGAAACAGCCCTCAAGCCCAAGCCGATGGTGGAGGTTGGCGGACACCCACTGCTCTGGCACCTCATGCAGATCTATGCGGCTCACGGCTTCAACGACTTTGTCGTCGCGTGCGGATACCGCGGCGAGGTGATCAAGGACTATTTCGCCTCATTCGACATCAGGAACAGCGACGTCAGAGTCGACCTCACAGATGGATCCCTTGACATCGAACGCCGCCACAGCGCCAATTGGCGCGTGGCGTGTATCGACACTGGGGTTGGAACGATGACCGGGGGCCGGGTAAAGGCACTAAAGGACGAATTGGGTTCATCAACCTTCATGGTCACCTACGGCGATGGGCTGGCGAATGTGGATATCGCAGCCCTCGTGGATTTCCATCGAAGCCACGGGAAGTCGGCAACCGTCACCGCAGTTCATCCGCCTGCACGGTTTGGGGCGATGGACCTCGGGGCTGATGATTCTGTTGTCGCTTTCCAAGAGAAGGTTCAAAGCCGCGAGGGCTGGATAAACGGTGGGTTCTTCGTCTTTGAACCCGAAGTCCTTGACTTCATCGCTGATCCCGCAACCCGGCTGGAAGCGGAACCTTTGTCGGATCTCGCTGACGCGGGCGAGTTGATGGCATACAGACATGGAGGGTTCTGGCAGCCGATGGACACATTGCGCGAGAAGGCTGTGTTGGAACGACTCTGGGAGGCGGGCGACGCTCCCTGGATGGTGTGGTAGTGGTAACAGCATCTGGAATCGGACGGTGGCAAGGCGTCCAAGTGTTCATTACCGGACATTCCGGCTTCAAGGGAACATGGCTGACGGCTTGGCTCGTCCAAGAAGGGGCGGACGTAGTCGGGTATTCCCTCAACCCGGACACAGATCCGAGCAATGTACTCCACTCCACTGCGCTCACACAACATGTCGACTCCCGCTTCGGCGACATCCGCAACGAGTGCGAAATAGCGGAAGCGATACGCGGGGCGAAACCCGATGTCGTATTGCATTTGGCGGCCCAGCCGCTTGTTCGCTCCTCGTATGAGGATCCCGTGGGAACGTTTGCGACCAACGTCCTCGGAACGGTTCACGTCCTGGAGGCATGCCGAAAGTCCGAAAGCGTGAGGGCCGTCGTATCTGTCGCAAGTGACAAGTGCTATGAGAATCTGGAGACAGGTCAGCGGTATCGAGAGACGGACCCTCTCGGCGGTGCCGACCCATACAGTGCGAGCAAGGGCGCCGCGGAGATCGTGACGGCGAGCTATCGGGCCAGCTTCTTCGCTCAAGACGGACCGCTCCTCGCAAGCGTCAGAGCCGGAAATGTCGTTGGTGCCGGAGACGAATCGACCGATCGCCTCGTGCCGGACATTGTTCGTGCGCTTCGCACGAACAAGAGCATTGTCCTGAGACGGCCCGAGGCTGTCCGACCATGGCAGCACGTGCTCGAACCGGTTCGTGCATACCTCATGCTCGCCACTGCGTTGTATTCCGGTGATCAGACCAAGGCATCAGCATGGAACATCGGCCCACAGAAAGGAAACTCCAAGACTGTGGAGCAGCTCACACGGGCACTCGTTGCCCGCTGGGGAACTGACATTCCGATCATCGTCGAGCACGACGCTGGACGTGCCGAGTCTGGAGTGCTTCGACTCGACACAAGGAAGGCTGAGAACGAGCTCGGGTTCGTTCCATGGCTCGGATTCGATGACACCATCCGGTACGTCGTCGACGGCTATCGGGCACTCGACGAGGGATCGAACCTCACCGACGTCATCCGTTCACAGACCGTGGCATACGCGAGTCTCGGTTGAGTGTCGCACTCGTCATCGGTGCCCGCGGGTTCGTTGGCACATATGTCGCCGAGCATCTCGGAAGCGAAGGGTGGGACGTCATTCGAAGTAGCCGATCCATCAGCGAGAACCACGACGATCACCACTACATCAGCGTGGGCTCGGATCTTTCCTCCCTGACCAGGGTGCTTCGGCAGTACCGCCCGGAGGTGGTGTTCAACCTCGCTGCGTCAGGCGTGGGCTCGTCGGCAACCGCACACGAACTGGATCAGGGCAACGCTGGTGTGGTTCGTTCAATAATGCGCTCGGTTGATCCAATGTACACCAGATTGGTGCTCCACGCCGGGTCCTGGTCCCAGTACGGTTCTCCAGCATCGTCCGAACCCCTGTCGGAGGACCACCCCCGTCACCCCACCACCGCATACGGGCATGCAAAGGATCGCGCCGAGCAAGAAGGTCGGCTTCTTTCGGAAACCGTCGGGGTTCCGTTCGTGACCCTCAGACTCTTCAACGTCTATGGGCACGGCGAGGCCACACACCGACTGATTCCCAGTGTTGTGAGGGCAGGACTCACCCGTACTCCGATCGACCTCACCGATGGTCGGCAAGTGAGAGACTTCGTCCACGCGACCGATGTGGCTGCCGCGTTCTGCCTAGCCGCCGAATCCGACCTGACGGAAACCAACGCATTCAACGTTGGAACCGGAATCGGCACGCCCGTTCGCGACGTCGTACTGATGGCAGCGAATGAGCTCGGGATTGACAAATCACTCCTCAGGTTCGGGGCAAAGCCATCACGACAAGGTGAACCGGTCCACGTCGTTGCCAACGCATCGGTATTCGAACACGCAACCGGATGGCACCCTTCAATACCGCTGGTTCACGGCGTAGTCGATACAGTTCGGCGGGTCGCTGCCGATAGGAAAAGTCATGGCTGAACTCCCCCTCATTTCGGTTGTGATCCCGGTATACAACGAGGAACACAACATCCAGCCCCTGTACGCGCGACTCAATGCCGCCACGGCAGCCCTTCAGGGACGGTACCGGTTCGAGTTCCTCTTCACCGACAACCATTCAACTGACCGAACCTTTGACGAGATCCGATCGCTGTCGAACGGCGATCCTCGGATACGCTGCTTGCGATTCTCCAGAAACTTCGGATTCCAGCGTTCAATTCTCACCGGATATCGAGCAGCACACGGGGCTGCCGCTGTTCAGATTGATGCCGATCTTCAGGACCCCCCCGAGCTCATACCGCGCTTTCTTGAGAAATGGGAAGCTGGCTACACGGTTGTCTATGGCGTCCGACGACACCGAAAGGAGGGCCGTTTCATCACTTGGACTCGTTCGATGTTTTACCGGCTCATCAACGCGCTGAGCGCCGACGACCTCCCAGCCGATGCCGGGGACTTCCGGCTCGTCGATAGGAAGATCCTCGACGCCCTCGGGGAGATCGACGATTACCACCCGTATTTGCGTGGCCTCATAGCCTCGTTCGGCTTCGAACAGGTGGGCATTGAGTACGACCGGGAAGCACGGCAGCGTGGTGCATCGAAGTTCACGTTCCAAAAGCTGGTCGGTCTCGCCATGGATGGCATCTTGTTGCACTCAGTGGTGCCGCTGCGAATCGCAACGCTCATCGCCTTTGTGATGTCGATCATCATGCTGATTGGAATCGGCGTTTACGCCTCCGGACGGATTATTTTCGACCAACCGTGGCCCGCAGGTTTCGCATCACTCGCAATTCTCACGATGACCGGAATCATTCTCAACGCAGTGTTCCTTGGGGTCATTGGCGAATACCTCGGTCGCATGTATCAGCAGGTGAAGCGGCGTCCAATCACACTCGTCGAGGCCGAGATCCCGAGCCGAATGCCAGAGAATCAAGTCAGCTGAGCCATGTGCCCACTACGCGCTCTGGCATTGCGCGCCCAGGTTCCAACAGCTGTATCTTTGTCGAATCTTGCTCCTGGAGCAGCGGACCTCATAACGCTTCGTCCGCGTACACGGCTCTCTTCTGCGGTGCCGTGTGTCGAGGGTTGAGGGTCGCGGACGGGCAGTGGGTACCGACGAACATGATCACGTGGTCCGCGTCCAACGCTGTTTCCCGAGCATCGACGAGCGACCGTAGCACGGCGAAGGACGGTTTCCTTGGACTCGGTCCGGTCTTAGAGGTGCGTGGCTCGATTTTCATTGATACACGCGCCATCACCGGGCAGTCTCTGGGTGAGTCGACCGGGGGTACCCCGATTCACGCGATTTGAGCCTCGGACCGCGGATTCGCATGGGGCTGGGAAATGGAAATAACGAGAGCAATCAGAATGAGGCCAACAACCAGTACCCAGTAGTTGATGAAGGCCTGAAAGCCCGTGACGAAGACAACTGCAAACACAGCACTCAGCCCGATGAAGAACCGATATACAGCGCCTCCTCTTCGCCCAACCAAGATTCCAGTGATCACCGCGAGGGAGTATGAAAGCCATCGAGGCACGTTCAGACCCATCCCAGCGAGTCCCAGGCTGTCTGGCCGATAGGGCGCCTCGAAGGTCTTCCCGTTTATCGTGCTGAGTATTGATGGAGCATCGAGAATCAAGAACGGAAGATAAGTCGTGAATACTGCCGCCCCTATCACCCAGATCCGTCGCCACCTGCCCTTGTCGGGCCAAAGCAACAACACAGGGAGTGCAAGAACGAAGTAGGACTTCGTTGACAAAGCCAACCCAAGAAGCAACGCCGATGCCAACCATCTCGTCTTCCAAAGCATGGCTGCTCCAAGGAACAGCGGGAGTGCCAACAGGTCTGTCCAACCGCCCGAAATCATTACTCCGAGAGGCGGCATGGCAACAAACACCAAAGCAAGCGCAATCCGGGCGGATGCAGCTTCTGTGTCCATCTTGGACCACGGAGAAACAATCAAAGTCACGAAACACGCGGCCGCAACAACCGTCGCCCAACGTGGATCTCCGAAGGACCATTGCGCGCTCACGTATGCCATCATCGCCGTAGGTGGATAGACATAGCCCTCGAATACATCACCGGGACGAGCTAAAGGGCTTGTGTCTATCGCTCTCGCCGTGACGTAGGGGTTCCTGCCGTTGGCAAGCTCAATGGCTGCCGAACGATGGATCTCCAGAACGTCAATGGGTTCGCGTGGTTCGTCGACTATGAGCAGGCCCATGACCACGATCAATCCGGTCAGTGCGGTACACAGGAGCAACCTTCCGCCACGGTTCACCATCCTCGAGCGTTGCCCACGCGAGACAGAGACGATCAGGGAGACCGAGATGATCGACACGACAACCAACACAATGTAGGTCACTGATTCCCCGTAGACGCTCACACCCCAGACCGCAAGCAAGACCGAAATAAACACGGCGGTGATCGCAATCGGTTTCGCGGACGCACCGAGCAATCTCCATCTCGGTGTGAATGCAGCTGCCACGCAGAGCAAGGTGGCAATTATTGCGAGTGGTGACGTTTTCGGCGAGTTCGGAACAAGGAGACCCAGACATACGAGACTCGCGAGAGCAAGCGACTCAAACGCTATCAGCGGTGTCGACGTGATTGATACTGACAAATCGGGATCATTCATTGCAAACCTCGACAGACCGTCGGCACGAATGCGCCCAGACTGTAGGAAGGCGCTGGGTCTTGACGCTTGAGCGTTGCGCCGATTCGGACTCCTGCGGTGTTGGTGTGGGGGCTGGGTTCTGTGGGAGACTGGTGGTATGTGGCGTTGGCTGTTGATCGGGGTGGTTGTTTTGGTGGGCGTGGGAGTCACGCTGTGGGCGTTCCAGCGTCGACTCATCTATTTTCCGAGCCAGGCGGTCGGGAACATTCCCGCCGGGGCCGAGGAGGTCCGGTATCCGACCGCCGACGGGTTGGAGCTGACGGCATGGTTCGTTCCGAGTGTCGGACCTGCCGAAGGAACCGTCATCGTGTTTCCGGGGAATGCTGGCAACCGATCAGGACGCCTCCCGCTTGCAAGGGCATTGGCTGACGCTGGCTATGGGACCCTCCTCGTCGACTATCGCGGCTATGGAGGCAATCCCGGATCTCCCTCAGAGGAAGGTCTACGACTTGACGCCCGTGCAGCGCTGGCCTATCTCAATTCGCGCGTCGAGCGCGGCGCCATCATCTACTTTGGTGAGTCACTCGGTTCAGGGGTCGCCCTCGAGCTCGCCGTCGAGCATCCTCCTGCAGCGGTCGTGCTGCGATCACCGTTCACGTCCCTGGATGGGGTCGCCTCGGTGCACTACCCCTACCTCCCCGCGTCCCTGCTCTTGCGGGACCGGTTCGACAACGCCACGACGATTCCCGATGTTGAGGTACCGATCTTGATCATCGCCGGATCACAGGACCGGATCGTCCCGACCGAACTGAGCCGGGAACTATACGACCATGCACGCGACCCCAAAGAGCTGGTGATCATCGACGGTGTCGACCACAACGACGCCGCCCTCGTTGCCGGAGCTGAGATGATCGATGCTGTGACCGGATTCCTCGACCGGGTCACGGAGTGAGCTACACGGCCGGTTCAGATTCCGCTACTTCGGCTTCACGCAGCTCGACTGCGGCGCGGCGGGCATCTTCGACGGTGCCTTCGGTGAGTTCGGCACGGTCGGTGAGGAGTGTCACCTGGTTGCGGTAGATCTGGAGGAAGCCTCCGTGGATGCCTGCAATCGTGACACCGTCTTTGTGGACAACCTTGACCGCTCCCGTTGACAGTGCAGCCATCGTTGGTTGGTGATCGGCAAGCACCCCGATGTCACCCTCAGTGGTGCGTGCGGTGACGAGTTCTGCCTCACCGGACCACACGACCGCCTCGGGTGTGACGATATCGACCTGGAAGCTGCGTGCCATCAGACCCTCGCCTCAAGCTCCTTGGCCTTTGCCATTGCTTCTTCGGCACCACCGACCATGTAGAACGCCTGCTCGGGAAGATGGTCGAGCTCGCCGTCGAGAAGCGCCTTGAACGACGCAATCGTCTCGTCACGTGGCGTGAACACACCTGGCTGACCGGTGAACTGCTCAGCCACGAACATGGGCTGGGACAGGAAGTTCCTGATACGCCGAGCACGGTTGACGATCAGCTTGTCCTCCTCGGAAAGCTCATCCATACCGAGGATCGCGATGATGTCCTGAAGATCGTTGAAGCGCTGCAACACCAACTGAACCCGTGTCGCAACCGTGTAGTGCTCGCTACCGACGATCTGGGGGTCAAGGGCACGTGAACCCGAGTCGAGCGGATCCACAGCCGGGTAGATACCGAGGGCCGTCAGCGGTCTCGACAGCACGGTCGTCGCATCAAGGTGAGCAAACGCCGTATGAGGTGCAGGGTCGGTGATGTCGTCCGCAGGCACATAGATCGCCTGAAGTGACGTGATCGACCGGCCACGAAGCGACGTGATGCGCTCCTGGAGCGCACCCATCTCAGACGACAGCGTCGGCTGGTATCCCACTGCAGACGGCATACGACCCAACAGCGTCGACACCTCAGAACCGGCCTGTGTGAAACGGAAAATGTTGTCGATGAACAACAACACATCCTGTTGCTGCACATCACGGAAGTACTCAGCCATCGTCAGTGCCGAGAGCGCCACACGGAGACGCACACCGGGTGGCTCATCCATCTGGCCGAACACGAGCGCAGCCTTGTCGATGACACCGGATTCCTGCATCTCACGGAAAAGGTCGTTGCCCTCACGGGTGCGCTCACCCACACCGGCAAACACCGAAACACCACCGTGGTGTGTCGCAACACGGTTGATCATCTCTTGGATCAGCACTGTCTTGCCAACACCAGCACCGCCGAAGAGACCGATCTTTCCACCTTCGAGATACGGCGAGACCAGGTCGATGACCTTGATCCCGGTCTCGAACATCTTCTTTTGCGGCTCCACATCTTCAAACGGAGGAGGATCGCGGTGGATCGGCCACCGTTCACCGTCAAAGGCCAGATCGGGTGCATCGAGCGAGTCGCCCCACGTATTGAAGATGTGCCCGAGAGTCTGATCCCCCACCGGGACCGTGATCGGGACACCGGTGTTGCGAACCTCGGCACCACGCACGACGCCGTCGGTTGGTGCGAGCGCAACCGCCCGGACGCGGTCGTTTCCGAGTTGCTGTGCGACCTCGCACTTGACCGTTGACTTGATGCCTTCGACCTCGATGTCCACTTCGATCGCAAAGTTGATCTCGGGCAATGCGTCCGTTGGGAACTCGACGTCTATCACCGGACCGGCTACTTTGACGATGCGGCCCGAAGCGAGGGTTGTGACGCTCATGTGATGCTCTCCGTCTCGTTTCTCAACCGTGGGACAGCGCCTCGGCGCCGCCAACGATCTCACTGATTTCTGTCGTGATCTCTGCCTGACGCGCCTGGTTGGCCTCACGGGTCAACAGGCGGGTCAGTTCTTCTGCGTTCTCGGTTGCTGCCTTCATCGCTCTTCGGCGTGCAGCGTGCTCAGATGCTGAGGCTTCGAGCAACATCCCGAACATGGTTCCTTCAAGGTAACGAGGGAGCAGGCGCCCCAGGATCTCCTCAGCCGACGGTTCGAACTCGTAACCCACGGGGGCATCCACCGTTCCGTCCTCGGCCTCGGGGGGCTCGATGGGCAGGACCGGCCATTTCTCAGCGAGCTGCGTCAGCGCCGAAAGGTATTCCGTTGTGTACGCCTCAACGGCGTCGACACGCCCCGATGCGTACTCGTCGAGCACGATGTTGGCCAACGACCTCGCATCGGCGTAGGTGGGGGTGTCTGTGACGGCAAGCCACTGGTGACTGATCTGATACTTGCGATACCTGAAGTAGCCAAGCGCCTTTGCACCCACCGTGTACAACCGCACATTGCGGCCCGCAGCCTCGTGTGTCGCGACCGCATGCTCCGCCAAACGGATGACCGACGAGTTGTAGCCACCGGCAAGCCCGCGATCCGATGTCACCACGAGGACCCCAACACTGTTGACCTCGCGGTGTTCAAGCAACGGATGTGACAGCGAACCTGTTGCCGCACCGATGTTGCGGATGACATCGTTCATCTTTTCGGTGTACGGCTTGGCCTGCGCGACGCGCTGCTGGGCTTTCCCGATCCGTGCCGTTGCAATGAGCTCCATTGCACGCGTGATCTTCATCGTCGATTCGACGCTCTTGATCCTCCGGCGGATCTGACGAACTTCAGCAGATGCCACGGTTCGCTACGCCCCCGAACCCGCGTCTGCGGGACCGAGGCTGCCCTTGTATCCCTCGATGATCGCGATGAACTCATCCTCGGGTAGTTCGCCCGTGTCGACGACAGCCGAAAGCACCGAGCCGTAGCGGGACCGTGCAAATTCACGAAGACCCGTTTCGAACTTGGGGACATTCGCAGGGTCGACATCGTCCATGTGGCCCTCGGTCACAGCGAACAGCACGAGCGCCTGTTCCTCGACGGGAACCGGCTCGTACTGGCCCTGCTTGAGGACCTCGACAACGCGACGCCCACGGTCGAGCTGGGCGAGGGATGTCGCATCCAACTCAGAACCGAACTCTGCGAATGCTTCCAGTTCACGGAACTGGGCAAGGTTCAACCGCAGTGGACCCGCAACCTTTCGCATCGCCTTGACCTGGGCTGCACCACCGACGCGGGAAACCGAGATGCCTGCGTTGATGGCAGGGCGGATGCCTGAGAAGAACAGATCGGTCTCAAGGAAGATCTGTCCATCGGTGATCGAAATCACGTTCGTTGGAATGTATGCCGAAACGTCGTTCGCCTTCGTCTCGATGATCGGAAGACCGGTCATCGAACCTGCGCCGAGCTCATCAGAAAGCTTGGCGCAACGCTCAAGCAGTCTGCTGTGGAGATAGAAAACATCACCCGGATACGCCTCACGCCCGGGAGGGCGACGAAGCAGAAGCGAGATCTCACGATAGGCAATGGCCTGCTTGGTGAGGTCGTCAAAGATGACAAGGGCATGCTCGCCGTTGTACATCCAGTACTGACCGATCGCCGAACCGGCATACGGTGCATACATCTGGAGGGCCGCCGAGTCACCTGCAGACGCGTTCACGACAACCGTGTACTCCATGGCACCGGCCGCAGTCAGCGTGTCGACGACCTCAGCAACCGTCGAGTTCTTCTGCCCGATCGCGACGTAGATGCACTTCACGCCGAGACCCTTTTGGGCCAGGATCGTGTCAACGACGATCGCCGTCTTCCCGGTCTGTCGGTCACCGATGATGAGCTGGCGCTGACCACGACCGATCGGTGTCATGGCGTCGATCGCCTTGATACCGGTCTGGAGCGGTTCATGAACCGGTTGACGCTCGACAACCGAAGGTGCCTGCGTTTCGAGGAAACGTCGTTCGGTGGTGTTGATCTCACCTTTGCCATCGATTGGGTGTCCGAGGGGGTCGACGACGCGACCCAACAGTGCGTCACCGACCGGGATGGAAAGCACCCGACCCGTTGAACGGACCTCGTCGCCTTCTTCGATCCCTGATGCGTCACCCATGATGACGGCACCAATCGAATCCTCATCGAGGTTCAGGGCAACGCCAAGAAGGCCTCCAGGGAATTCGAGGAGCTCAGATGCCATGGCACCCGGCAGCCCTGAAACGCGGGCGACACCGTCGCCAACGGACAGGACGTAGCCCATTGTTTCTGCTTCCAGTGAGGGCGACCAGCCCTCAAGGTTTGCCCGGAGCGATTCGGTGATGTCTCCGGTGTCGAACGTGAGTTCAGCCATCGTGCCTCAACCCCATTGCTCTCGAAGCTCGGTGAACCGGTGTTGTACCGACCCATCGAGCACGGTGTCTCCGACCTTTGTCACCACGCCGCCGATGACGGAGGGGTCGACAATGACCTTGACTTGGATCTTCTTACCTGTCGCTGTCGCGATCGCCGCACTGAGACGCCGGATCTGCTCGTCGTCGAGAGGGAGTGCCGTGCGGACCTCCGCCACAACCTCACCTTCGGCGTCGGCTGCCAGTTCGGCGAGTCGTCGCGCAATGTCGCCAAGGTTCTTCGCCTGCCCTGCGGCAACGATGAATCCCATGGCTGCAACGGTCACCTGTGACGCGCGTCCACCGAGGATGTCACCAACGATCCCCTGCTTGCGTTCACCGGGGATTCTCGGATCGGCCAGCGTTTCGACCAGTTCAGCGTGTCCGCTCAGACCAGATGCGGCACGGTACAACTCATCGATCGCTGCGGCCGGATCTTGTTCGGCGTGCGCAATGTCGATGAGCGCTGCGGCGTAGCCATCAACGTGACTCTGTGCGGTACGTGTCTTCATCGGCTATTGCACTCCACCGAGTTCATCGATGTAGCGATCAACGAGCACACGCTGCTGGTCGGAATCCAGACTGGATCCAACAACACGCTCGGCAACGTTGATCGACAAGTCCGCCACCTGTCGCTTGAGTTCATCGGCCACCCGTGCACGTTCAGCAGCAACCTCTTCACTCGCTCGTGCCTTGATGGCGGCGGCTTCCGTTTCGGCACGCGTCACGATGTCCGCCTTGACGGCGTCCCCCGCATCGCGAGCCTCGGCCATGATCTTGGCGGCCTCATCCTTTGCACCTGCCATCTGCGACTTGTAGTCGTCAAGAAGGGATGCTGCTTCCTGCTTGGCCTGCTCCGCCGCTGCGAGTTCGCTCCTGATGGCGTCCTGACGGGCTTCGAGCGTCTTCTTCACTGCCGGAAGCGCAAACTTCCAGACAACGAGGAAGATGATCGCAAAGGCAATGATGCCTGCGATGAGCTCTTCGGGTGCTGGCAGAAGCAGATCAATTCCGCCGGATTCCTCGCCTGTCTCAGCTGAGATCAGAACGGGTTCTGCGGTGGCGAGGATCAAATTCCATGCCTGGTACATGTTCGGCTCCTAAGCGATGAAGAAGAGAACGAATCCGATGAGCGCAAGTGCCTCGGTGAAGGCAATACCGAGAAACATCGTCGTCCTCGCCACACCTGCAGCCTCAGGCTGACGGGCCATCGCCTCAATGGCGGAACCAGCCACGATACCGATACCGATACCAGGCCCGATCGCCGCAAGACCGTACCCGACGAGCTTGAGGGCTCCTGCAAGTGCATCCGCTGATGCGAAATCCATGTGAGTGTCCTTCCTTACCTATTTAGTGATCTGGATAGAGAGATGTCTGTACGTACACAGCCGACAACAGGGTGAAAATGTAGGCCTGGAGCGTGATCACGACGATCTCGAAGATGAAGATCCCGAGGGCCATGATGAACCATGCGATGCCAATTCCGGCTTTTGCTCCGATCTCACCAACATTTGAGATGAACACCCAGCCAGAGACAAGCAGAAGCGTGAGCATGAGGTGGCCTGCAACCATGTTGGCAAAGAGCCGGACCGCGAGCGTGAGGGGCCGGATGAACAAGATGGAGAAGAACTCGATCAGCCCAACAAGGGGACGAAGTGCGACGGGAACGCTCGATGGCCACACGATGCCAAGGAAGTAACGCAAACCCTGGCGTTTGATACCTGCCACCACGAAAACGATCCAGCTGATCGCAGCAAGCATCGCGGGGAGCGCCATGCGGGACGTGACGGGAAAGTTGACGCCCGGAGTCACTTCGTACATGTTCCCGATCAAGACGAAGAGGAACACCGACATGAGCCATGGGACATACTTGACGCCCTCAGGACCGATGATGTCGATCGCGATCCCGTCCTTGACGAAGGAGACGAGGCTCTCCATGAGTGCTTGAAACTTTGAAGGGATGACGGACTTCTTGCGGAGACCGAAAAAGAGCAGGGCCGAAACAATCACAGCGATCGCCAGGATGAGGAACACGGTTCGGGTGATGGGAAAACCGAGGATGGTCCAGATGGGTTCACGAAACTCGAACAGCTCGTTGACGTTTCCCGGCGCGCAGATCACTTCATTGACGTAATCACACTCACCGCTTGCAAGAATCAGCTCCACTCCAGGTCCTTTCGTTCGCCCCTGAGCATCGCTGACGCTTCAAGCGTCAGGAGTGCAAAGAAGGCGGCAATCGCGGCCACACCCATCGCTTTGCGGTCCACCTCAAAGATCCACGCGACACCGAACATGGAAATGGCGATGAAGCCCATCCTGAGGAAAAACCCGAACAGGGCAGCGACATGATATGTCTGCATCGATACCTTCGCCGCGCGGGACAGAATCCAACCGGCGATGAGAAAGTTGACGACGACGATGCCGACCCCGATCGCTGCCGAGAAAGCGCCGACACCGTCCGTCAGAAGCCAGGCGACGGCAACGATGATGGGCCCGACCACAAGTGCGCGCTTGATGATGTGTCTGGCAACGATCGATTCCACATCGATCGCAACCGGAAAGGGCCGCGAATAGGCCTCTGCGGCTGTGGCATCAAAGTCCATCGCGGATCCTGATCGCTTCGGCGGCCTGAGCATCGATCGTCTCTGCAGACTCAGCCTTCATCTTGTAGAAGGTGCCAACGGCGGCAACGACACTGAAGATGATGACGAAGACGGGGGCGGTTCCCAACCAATGGTCGAGTCCGAGTCCGAGCACGAGTCCCGCAATCACGGAAGCAAGCAGGTTGCCCGATCCGGACCACCCGCGGACAAGTTCACCCCGAGTTGAAGTGTTGTTCAAGACGAACTCTCTTACGACGTCGCTGTACGGGCAGAAGATAGAGGGTTTCCGGATTGCAGTAGCAATCAGGAAACAGCTTCAGCTTTCGGCTAAACGTAGCCGACGAAATCTACGGGGTAGGCGGGGAACTCTGCCGCGAGTTCGGCGACCCGTGCGCGGAGGTGTTGGAGGGTGGTCGGTTCGTTTCGCTTGCGGAGGAGCTCGACGATTGCGTTGCCGAGCGTGACCATCTGCTCCTGCTTCATCCCTGCCGTGGTGACCGACGGTGTTCCGATCCGCACACCGGAGGTGACAAAGGCAGACCGGGGATCAGAGGGGATCGAGTTGCGGTTCAACGTGATTCCCATTTCGTCAAGGAAGCTCGCGGCTTCCATCCCCGTAAGGTCCTCATCAATCGATCTCAGGTCGGTCAGGAACATGTGATTGTCGGTGCCACCCGACACGATCCGAGCCCCTGCACCCGCCATCGCATCCGCAAGAACCGAGGCATTGCGGACCACTTGATGGGCATAGGTCGAAAACTCGGGCGTCGCGGCCTGTTTGAAGCACAGGGCTTTGCCAGCGATCTGATGGTTGATCGGTCCCCCCTGGGCATAGGGGAAGACCGCCTTGTCGATGACCTCGGCGTGTTCATCCCGACACATGATGAGTCCACCCCGAGGACCACGCAATGCCTTGTGGGTGGTCGCCGTGATGATGTCTGCGTATGGAACCGGGCTCGGGTGGGCACCACCGGCGATCAGGCCGATGATGTGCGCGGCATCAACCAACAAGAGTGCCCCCACCTCATCGGCGATGGCGCGGAACTGTGACCAGTCGATGAGTCGCGAGTACGCCGAATAGCCAGCGATGATCATCTTTGGCTTGTGTTCGTGTGCAATGGCACGGACGTTGTCGAAGTCAATCTGTTCTGTCTCGTCGTCAAGGCCGTATGCAACAAAATTGAACAGCTGACCCGAAAAGTTGACAGGCGAACCGTGAGTGAGATGGCCACCCTGATCAAGGCGCATGCCGAGAATCGTGTCACCCGGTTCAAGAACGGCGAGATACGCTGCCATGTTTGCCTGTGACCCCGAATGTGGCTGCACATTGACGTGATCGGCGCCGAAGAGACTCTTTGCCCGATCAATGGCGAGCGACTCAATCTCGTCGATGACGGCACAGCCCTCGTAGTAGCGCCGGCCCGGGTAGCCCTCCGAGTACTTGTTTGCAAGGACGGAGCCGGAAGCTTGCATCATTGCCCTCGAGACGAAGTTCTCCGATGCGATGAGCTGCAGATTGGAGCGCTGGCGATCGGCATCCTTTGCGATCATCGCAGCGAGGGTCGGATCCGCCTCTGCGAGCGGTGTCATGTCTGTCATTGCGTTCCTCACACACTCGACGTTGTCATGCGAGGGTAGACACAAAGCGGCACCGACCGGATAGACCGGCTATCCCTCCGATGCATTCTCGTCAGTCCCCTCGACTCCCCCGTCGGCGAGACGGTCGGCGAATCCCATGCTGATCAATGGGATCAGCGGCATGAACACACCGAAAACGATCGAATCGACCGTGAAGATGAAGCCAGCCACGAGGCAGACCGGAATCACAGCTGCCAATCTCGCAAGAACCCTTGAGCGGATTCCAACCGGCGACAGGGCGAACGCTCCACCGACTCCAACGGCAACCAGCGGTGTGAGCACGAGCAACAACTCGCTGCCAGACACGCCCGCAATCACAAGCAGGATTCCCCCGACACCAAGCGCATACATCGAAGCCCGAGATCCAACATCCAGTGGTTCAGGTGCCTGACTGAACCCTGCGATCGAGAACGTCGCAAGCACCACACCAATCGCAACGATGACGAACGCCACAAGAGCAGAGCCTGCGGCTGCAAGGAATGCGAACCACATGGACATGGCGAAGATCAGTGTGCCCACCCAAACGGCGAGCCAGGTTCGTGCAATCACGGCTGCACCCTATCGCCCGTCCCGGAACGGCCTCAGAAACTGATCGGGCCCTTTCGGAGCACCGTTTCGGCGGGTCGGGTGAGGTCAACCAGCGTTGAGGGCAATCCGCCACCAACGTCCCCCGGAAGGAAGGTGAGGATCTCGTCGCCGAACACTTCCCTGGCCTCTTCGGCACTTTGTGCTGGCTCGTTCAAAGCGGTGTTCGCCGAGGTCACAGCAAGGGGACCCACCATTTCGAGAAGGGCCAACGCAACGGGATGATCAGGACAACGAAGGCCGATCGTGCGGCGGGCGGGGTCACCGAGCCATGGTGGGGCAGTGTCGAGACGCGGCACCACGAGTGTGACAGGGCCGGGCCAGTACTTGTCGGCCAGCTCGAGCGCTCGATCAGACATTGCACCCAGCAACAGCCCCTGGTCAAGGGATGCGACGAGGATTGCGATCGGTTTCCCCACTTCCCTGCCCTTGAGGTCGTAGAGCCGGTCAAGTGCGGCTTCGTCGAATGGGTCGACGGCTATGCCATAGACAGTATCTGTTGGGACTCCCACGATCTCGCCACGTTTGAGCGCCCTTGCTGCTGCCGACACATCCATCTCTACCTCCAGCATCTCTACCTCCAGCATCGCCACCTCCAGAGTTCTTGGGCTTGTGAGGCAACGCTACTCGACTGGGAGTCTTCCCATGACGTACCGATCCCGACCTGTGAGATCCTGCACGACCGTGCCGCCGACATCCGTAAAGGCATCAACGACCGCCTGTGCGTGAAACTCGGAAACCTCGATGGCATACACCCCGCCGGGGGCCATCCAATCACCGATCTGTCCAGCAATCCCACGGACGACCTCGTCGCCGTGCGGCCCGGCCACCAGGGCCACACGTGGCTCCTTGCGCACGTCGGGGGGAAGGTCGGCGTATTCGCGTTCAGCCAGATACGGAGGGTTGGAGACAAGGAGATCAACCTGTCCTTTGACTGAAGGTGGAATGGGATCGAAGAGGTTGCCATGGGCAACGTTGATCTCAAGGCCGGCACGATCGGCATTTGATCTTGCCACGGCCACCGCCTCGGGAGACAAGTCCGAAGCATGGACCACGGCATCGGGAAATTGTGCCTTGAGCGCCAATGCAAGGTTTCCGCTCCCCGTGCACAGGTCAACGATGACGAGCGGTTCAGCAACCATGGTCACGACGAGTTCAAAGAGGTACTCAGTTTCCGGCCGTGGAATCAGCACCCGTGAATCGACAGCGACCTCAATCGATCCGAACGGAACCGTTCCCTCAAGGTATTGGAGCGGCTCGTTGTCGAGTCGTCTGGCAACGAGCGAGTCGAATGTTCCGACCTGATCTGGCGTCAGCTCCACCCCGAGCTGGAGCTCGACACTGTGATGGCCCGTTGCGGCACACAGCAGCCGCAACACCTCGTGGTGTGGGAGCGTCGTGTGCACCCCGATGAGTTCACCAGAGTGCATGACTATTCGCCCTCGGACAGCTTCCTGGCCATGTCGTCTTCGATCAGTGCCTCGTGGAGTTCTTCAAGGTCACCGTCGAGCACCGAGGGAAGGGAATGGACCGTGAGACCTATTCGATGATCTGTGACCCGGTTCTCCTTGAAGTTGTATGTGCGGATCTTCTCGGACCGATCACCGGAACCGACCTGGGATTTGCGGGCAGCGGCGCGCTCACCCTGTTGCTCTTCCATCTGAATCTGATAGAGCCTTGCCCTGAGCACCCGCATCGCCTTGATTTTGTTCTGGAGCTGGGACTTTTCGTCCTGACAGGACACGACGATTCCCGTCGGTATGTGCGTGATACGGACCGCAGAATCCGTTGTGTTCACGGATTGGCCACCCGGTCCTTGAGAGCGCATCGTTTCCACGATGAGATCATTGTCAAGAATCTGCACGTCAACGTCCTCGACCTCCGGGAGCACCGCGACGGTTCCCATCGACGTGTGAATCCGACCCTGTGATTCGGTGGTCGGAACCCGCTGGACCCGATGTGGTCCGGCCTCATACTTGAGTCTGGACCAGGCGCCCTTTCCCTTGACCGCAAACGTGATCTCTTTGACTCCACCGCCATCGGTCGCTGAGACGTCGATGGGTTCAATTGTCCATCCGGAACGTTCGGCAAACCGCTCGTACATGCGATACAGGTCTCCTGCCCACAATGCGGCTTCATCACCTCCGGCTGCGGCTCTGACCTCCACAATGACGTCCTTGTCGTCGTCAGGATCCTTCGGGATGAGGAGGTTGTGGAGTTCATCCTCGATCGCTTTGAGCTCTTCGATCCCCGAAGCGATCAGGTCTGCGAAGTACGTGGCCATTTCAGGGTCGTCTTCGTTTGCCGCGAGCTCACGGGCCTCAGCGACCTCCGTCGCCGTCGCAGTATGGCGACGGAAGGCTTCGACGATCGGTTTGAGTTCGGCGTGGCGTGAGGAAACCTCCCGATACCTGGGCTGGTCGGAAAGGATCGTGTTGTCTGCAAGCTGCTTGAGTGTCTCCTCGTAGCTTGCCTCCACGTCCAATAGACGTGCCGCAAGCTTGTCATCCATCGTTGGTTCCCAAGTCGTACTGAGCGGAGAGCGCCGCAGCGTTCACCTCACCGCGTTCTTTGACCTCTTCGATGTCGGCTGGCGTCAGTGCTGCAAGGAGTGAGGCGATTGCGACTTCGACCTGATCCCCGGTCGGTTCCTTGGTCGTGATGGCCTGAATCCACATCCCCGGTTTGGACGCCCATGCCAGTCGTCGGTGACCCGCAGCGGCCTTCAAGATCTCGTAGCTGATCCCGGCGATGACGGGGATGAGAACGATGCGAGCCGCCACCTGGATCAAGAATGGCAGCGGGGCGAGTGTGAGGAAGACCACGAAGGCCACCATGGCCACAATGATGATGAACGATGTGCCACACCGCGGATGACGTGGGCTGTATTTCTGAATGGGACCGACGTCGAGTGGGTCCCCGTTTTCATACGCGTGGATCGTCTTGTGCTCTGCGCCGTGGTATTGGAAGACGCGTTGGATCTCGTCATTGCGACCGATCAGCCAGATGTAGCCGACGATCAAGAAGATCCGGATGGCGCCATCAACGATGACAAACACGAGCCCGTTTCCGCCAACGAGATCCTTGATCCAGTTCGCGGCGAATGCCGGGGCAAGGATGAAGAGCGCTATGGCAAAGACGGCAGCAAGAACCATCGTGAAGATGATCTCTTTCCTGCCGACCTGCTCGTCGTCGTCTCCAGCACGTTCTGCGGACCACGACAGGGCACGAAATCCGAGTGACAGTGATTCCACGAGCACGAAGACGCCGCGCAGAAACGGAACCTTTGCGAGTGCGTTGCGACTTGACAGTCGCGGAAGTTCGTTGCGTTGCGCCTCAATGACGCCGTCGGGTCTCCGTACAGCCACAGCCCAGGCGTCGGGAGCGCGCATCATCACGCCCTCGATGACCGCCTGGCCGCCAACTGACGAGCCAGGTGATCGACTCAACTAGACCTCCGCGTCTGGTGCTTCGGCGGATTCCGTCGCAGGTTTGGGTTTGGTGGTTGTCTGCCCGTAGCGCCTGCGGAACCGCTCAACACGACCGGTGGTGTCGACGAGGATCTGCTTGCCGGTATAGAACGGGTGGCTCTGCGATGAGATTTCGACCTTTGCCAGCGGATAGGTGTTGCCGTCTTCCCATTCGATCGTCTCGGTTGTCTCGATTGTTGACTTCGTCAAGAAGCGAAAATCGGAGGCTGTGTCCTGGAACACGACCGGACGGTATGCCGGGTGGATATCGGGCTTCACGGTTACTCCTGACTGATGTGGTTGAACTGTAATGGCATCATTTGGTGCTGTGTCTACTAGGTGTTCTTGGCGACCGAGAGCAAGAACTCCGCATTCGACTTGGTGCTCTTGAGCCGATCGATGAGCAGCTCAAGCGCAGCACCGGATTCAAGCGCGAGCAGGACCCGGCGGAGCTTCCAGACTTCCTGGAGTTCGGAGGGATCAAACAGCAATTCCTCGCGGCGGGTTCCGGAGGCCTCGATGTCGATCGCGGGATAGATCCGCCGGTCGGCGAGCTTGCGATCCAGTCGAAGCTCCATGTTGCCGGTTCCCTTGAACTCCTCGAAGATGACCTCATCCATGCGGCTTCCGGTCTCAACAAGAGCCGTACCGATGATCGTCAAGCTCCCGCCCTCCTCGATGTTTCGGGCAGCACCGAAGAAGCGCTTCGGCGGGTACAGGGCCGTTGAGTCCACACCACCCGAAAGAATTCGTCCTGATGCGGGCGTTGCGAGGTTGTGCGCTCGTGCGAGTCTCGTGATCGAATCGAGAAGGATGACGACGTCCTGTCCCATTTCGACCATCCGCTTGGCACGTTCAATCGCAAGCTCCGAGACTTGCGTGTGCTCTTCAGCTGGACGATCGAAGGTCGAGTAGATGACCTCGCCCTTGACCGATCGCTGCATGTCGGTGACTTCCTCTGGGCGTTCATCAACGAGCACAACCATGAGATGACATTCGGGGTTGTTGGTCGCGACGGAATGGGCAATCTCTTTGAGTACGGTCGTCTTCCCAGCCTTTGGCGGCGAGACGATCAGGCCACGCTGCCCCTTGCCGATTGGTGCGATCAGATCAATGATGCGGGCCATCATCAGATGGGATTCGCCGTCAATCTCGAGGCGGAGACGCACGTCAGGGAACAGTGGTGTCAGCTTGCTGAATTTTGGCCGGCTCTCGGCAACGTCAGGATCGACACCGTTGACCTTCACAGCCCTCACGAGGGCTGGAAACTTCTCCTGGGCACGGGCGGGGCGAACCGGGCCAGACACGATGTCACCTTTGCGGAGACGGGATTTCCGAACGATGTTGGCTGCGACGTAAGCATCCTTGTCACCAGGCAGATAGCCGGTGCAGCGGAGAAATCCGTAGCCCTCGGGGAGGATGTCAAGGATCCCTTCACGGATCTCAAGCTCTGACTCGTCGATCGGTTCACGGTTCCTGCCCCGGCTGCGGCTTCTGCCACCGCGGCTTCGGCGACCACCTTGACGATCATCTCCATCGTCACGACCACCTTGACGGTCGTCGCGATCCTCACGGCGTCCCTGACGGTCTGAGGAAGCGGTCTCCCCGCTCGATTCAGTGTCGCCATCAGAGGCCGGTGCCATGTCGTGTGACGCGGTTTTCACACCAACGTCAGCAACGGTCTCGGCAGGGAGCATCTTCTCGTCGAACTTGTCAGCTTCAAGGATTGCAGCGATCAGTTTGGACTTCTGAAGTCCGTCATGTTCGACATCAACGGATGCCGCCATTTCACGCAGCTGCGGAAGTTTGAGCTCCTGGAGCCTGGTTCTGGATGTACTCATCTCGTCTATGCCCCTTTCGAGATGCAGATGTGGGCGGTCGGATGAACCGGAAAGACAGCGCCTGATCGCAGGAAACGAACGAATCGCTGAGGGATTGCCCACATGAGGACTCCGATCGGAGCCTGGGTGGGAACGTCGCCATTATAGGGGCCGGTTTCGGGTATCGCTGTTTCTTTCGGAAGGATCTGACCGCTACGTCAGAGGAAGTGCACCCTGGCCGCCAGATCCGATTTCATCGGGTTCATCGAGTTCGAGGGACTCGATCCGTTCACCACGGTCCTGGATCTTTCCTGCGCTGATCTTGATCTGGTTGACATCCTTGACGGCTGCGTCGAAATGCTTGTCGAGATTGTCCACCCGAATGGAAAGACGGCCAACATCCACGAGGAGGTCACCCACCATGTCTTGGATCACGCTTGCCTGCTCACGCATCTCGACGTCACGCAAGATCGCGCGAACCGTTGTCAACGTTGCCATCAGTGTGGTTGGCGATACGAGGTACACCTTGTACTTGTGGCAGTCCTCAATGACGGCCGGATGATGCGCATGGAGCTCGGCGTAGACCGCTTCGGACGGTATGAACATCAGTGCACTCTGGGACGTCGAACGGAATCCATCGATCGATTGGCCGACGTACTTGTCGGCGATGTCGCGTACATGTTTTCGAGTGTCGATGGTGAGCTGCTTTTTGGCAGTCTCCTTGATTGCGCGGTCATCGGCATCGATCATCGCTTTGTAGGCAGCGAGCGGAAATTTGGCGTCCACCGCGATGGGCCCTGGCGGGTCGGGGAGCTCGATGAGACAATCCACGATCTTCCCGTTCTCAAGCTTCTGCTGATGCGAATAGGCAAATGGGGGAAGCATCTCTTCAACAAGGTCTTTGAGTTGAACCTCTCCGAACGCGCCCCGGGCAGGGTTGTTGTCAAGAACGTGTTTGAGACTCACCACTTCGTCAGCAAGCCCCACAATGTTTTGCTGAGCCTTGTCGATCGCTTCGAGGCGTGCGGTGAGGTTGCCGAGGGACTTGGCTGTCTTTTCTGCCGAATCGGTGAGTGTGGTCCCCACCGCGGTGTTCACCTTGTCCAAACGTTCATTGACCTGCTTGGTCAGTTCGGATTGTGATTGGGCAACGGTGTCGGTGATCGCCTTGGTCGTCTGTACCTGGGTGTCGCTCACCGCCTTCACCTGACCGGCAAGCTGTTGCTGTGCGAGGAGGAGCGCGTCCACCTTTTCGTCAATCAGGGACTGACGATCATCGTTCTTGCCGATTCCGGGATCGGCGGAAATCCGTCGTGCGATCACAATCACCACGACAAGCAACGCCACAACGGCAACGGCCAAAGCACCAACTACGAACTGCACACGTTTCCCTTCACTGTCTTCCTCTCACTGTCATGTCTCTGAGCGTATACCGTCGGTGTGACAGATTTCCGATTACCGATTACCGATTACCGATTACCGATTACCGATTACCGATTACCGATTACCGATTACCGATTACCGATTACCGATTACCGATTACCGATTACCGATTACCGATTACCGAGTACCGGCTACCGATTACCGATTACCGATTACCGACTACCGATTACCGACTACCGATTACCGACTACCGACTACCGACTACCGACTACCGACTACCAATTACCGGCTACCGACCTCAAGAGTCAGAGAGCTCCCCTGCTCCTCGCTGCGCTCGGCGCGTCCCCCCGCAAGCGGGAGGACGGGAAGAAGGGCCAAGTCAGACGTCAGTTCCAGCCGAGGGTCCTCACGACGGCGTCGAGCGTGGGGGCCACCGGGGTGGGAAACACGATGTCTGCCACGGCGGTGTCGGGATCCTTGAGACCGTGACCGGTGACAGTGCACACAACGTCCCCTTCAGGAAGGTCGTTCCTGAACTTCATGATGCCGGCAACCCCGGCGGCCGACGCTGGTTCACAAAAGATGCCGACCCTCTCAGACAAGAAGCGATAGGCGGAGAGGATCTCATCGTCGGTCACCGATTCGATTCGCCCATTCGATGCATCCCGCGCCTCAACGGCTCCGGCCCACGATGCCGGGTTCCCGATACGGATTGCGGTTGCGATCGTCTCTGGATTGTCGAATATCTCACCGGTCACGATCGGAGCAGCTCCAGCGGCTTGGAACCCCCACATGGCCGGACTCGTTCCGACTTCCGTGTACCCCTTCCAATACGCCGTGATGTTCCCGGCATTCCCGACCGGAAGGGCGTGGACAGCGGGCGCATGGCCGAGATCGTCGATGATCTCGAACGCGGCGGTCTTCTGGGCTTCGATGCGAAACGGGTTCACCGAGTTGACCAGCGTCACATCGTGCTGTTCGGAAAGCTGCTTGACGATTTCGAGTGCATCGTCGAAGTTCCCGTCGATCGGGACAATGGTTGCCCCGTGGACCGAAGCCTGGGCAAGCTTTCCCGCTGCGATCTTTCCAGCTGGCAGCACGACAACACACGCAAGACCGGCCCTCGCCGCGTACGCAGCAGCACTCGCCGATGTATTGCCGGTTGATGCGCACGCGACCGCCCGCGATCCGGCTTCGACAGCCTTCGACACTGCCAGTGTCATGCCGCGATCCTTGAAAGATCCCGTCGGGTTCATCCCCTCGAACTTGAGAAACACGTCGCGTTCCACAGCATCCGAGATCGCAGGTGCAGGGATGAGAGGTGTCCCTCCTTCGAGCAGGGTCACAACAGGGGTATCTCGATCAACCGGGAGGTGCTCGGCGTGCTCGCGGATCACACCACGCCATCTCACGATTCATCTCCAAGGACCCGGATGATCGCTGCAACCTCGAGTACTTCAGGAATCTGTTCAAGTGACGCGAGCGCAGCGCGCTGGGAGGACTCAAGGGCAGCGTGTGTCACGACGATGAGGGCTGCCTGGGAATCGACGCCTTCCTGCCACACGGACCGAATCGATACACCAGCCTGTCCGAAGCCTGATGCAATCGTCGCGAGCACACCTGGTTGATCATCGACCATCAGGTGCATGTACCACTCCGTGCGCACATCCTCGAATGGGACGATCTCTCCGGGCGACATCATGATTCGGGGAGCGACCTGGGCCCCCGCGAGCATCTCGCGTGCCGCATCGATGACATCACCGAGGACCGCTGTGGCTGTGGGGTCTCCGCCTGCGCCTGGTCCTGCAAAGAGCAGCGAACCAATTGCCGGCCCTTCAATGAACACCGCGTTCATAGGTCCTCGAATTGAGGCAAGCGGATGTTCCACCGGCACCATTGCCGGGTGCACACGAGCTGATACGCCAGAACCCGTCCGGTCACATACGGCAATGAGCTTGATGGTGTAGCCGAAGTCAGCCGCAAACACCATGTCCTCAACGGCAATTGCTTCGATCCCCTCATAGTGGACATCTTCGAAACCGACCCATGTTCCGAACGCGAGCGACGCGAGGATTGCCGCCTTGGCGGCAGCGTCTGCCCCAGAAACATCGGCCGTCGGGTCTGGCTCTGCGTACCCGAGCTCTTTGGCCTCCTCCAACGCCGCGGCATACGTGGACCCTTCATCGGCCATCTTCGTGAGGATGTAGTTCGTCGTCCCGTTCACGATGCCGAGTACCCGAGTCACCGTCTCCCCTGCAAGGGTCTCAGAAAGAGGCCGAATGATCGGAATTCCCCCACCGACCGCGGCTTCAAACAGAAACGGGACTCCCGCCCTTTCCGCTGCAGCGATGAGCTCAGGACCTCGAGCCGAGATGAGTTCCTTGTTTGCCGAAATGACCGGTTTCCCGGCATCGAGTGCCGCAAGAACAAGGTCACCTGCAGGGTCGAGACCACCCATCACCTCAACAACGATGTCAACGGTTGGATCGCTCACGACAGCGAACGGATCGTCAGTCAACAGCCCTTCCGTGATCTCAAACGCACGGCTTCGGCCAAGGTCACGCACGCCGATCCGCCTGACATCGAACAAAAGACCCGTCTTTTTGGCGATCGCGTCCGATTCGCCAATGAGTCTGCGGACAAGGGTTCCGCCGACTGTTCCCGCTCCAAGGAGCCCAATCCCGATTGTTCGTTCCATAGAGGAGCGACGATAGTGTCGGTTGGCCACCCGAATTCTGTGCATGGACACAATCCTTTAGGAACTCAGATCGATTGCCGATGTCACCCCATGGGTCGAACCAGATATGCGGTCGCTGTTGCGACGGTGTTGTTCGTGGGCGCCACGGTGATCGGTGTCGTCGCGACACCACACGCGGGTGCACAGGATCCCTCGAATCCGTCGTCAACGCTCACCACGACAACCAGCTCGTTGTCAACGTCACCATCTGAGCCCGAACCGTCTGAGCCGGAGCCGTCGGAATCAGAAATGCCGGAGTCCGAGCCGGACGACACCACGCCCCGTCCTCCAAATCCGGTCGAGCGGATCGACGTCACGAAGAAGTTGGTTTTCCCAGTCGTGGGCTCGTCGTACTTCTACGCCGGTTTTGGCGGATGTCGGGATAACTGCACACGCGAGCACCACGGCATCGACATCATGACACGGGATTGGCGGGGACTCCCCGTGGTCGCTGCACAAGACGGCACGGTGACGAGAGTGACCTACGACGAAGGAAACGCCGGCTGTTCCGTTCACATCCGCCACAGGGATCGTTGGGAAACCCGATACCTCCATTTGAGCAACGACATACCCGGAAGTGACGACATCGGATTCCCGTGCCCGCTTGCAGGGATTGAACCCGGTGTCAGGGTGAAGGCCGGCCAGATCATCGCCTACGTCGGCGATAGCGGAAATGCAGAAACCACGCCACCCCACCTGCACTTCGAACTCCGTATGCCGAATGGGCACCCCGTCGATCCTTACAAGTCCCTCAAGAAGGCTGATCGGATCGTCTTTGAATGGCTTCCAACGGATTTCAGCACGGCAAGCCTTGCGATAACCCAGAACTACGACCCCGACCCGTCGACCACAACCGTCGTCCTTCTTGCGGACGAGGCCGCCAAGCTGACGTCCAGCGAAGTTGAAGAGCTCCGTTTGGACGCACCCGTCATTGCGGTGAACCATGCCGACCCCGCTCCCGCCATTGCCGAGATCGATCGAATCGGTTCTCGAGCAATCATCATCATGTCTGATTCCGACACGCGATGGATCCACGACCTTCTCGTCGGACACGCACCGATCATCGAATCCGTTCCCCTGCCAACGGCCGCTCACAGCGACGACGCAAGCCAGGATGAATTCAGCCTTGAAGTGCTCAATCCGAGTCCGGTCGACTCATTCGCGACCATCGTCGCGGGGCGGATCGACAAGATCTGGCGATCACGCACGGAAGCATTTGAGACATTTGCCGCAGAACACCGATCCCTTGTTCTTGTATCGGACTCCTACGGTTCGAGGAACCTCGGTTCACGTTCGGGAACATCTCCCTCCTCGGCTGCTGATCGGAACCTGTATTGGTGGGCGACAGGAGATGGCTGGATCGGAACCGACTCGATGTTCAAGGTGCCAGACCGGGGATATGCCTATCTCACTGAACGCAGGGCAACACCGTGGACCTTGACCTTCCTTGGTTCTCTCACCGAGGCCGATCCGATGCCGATCTGGCGAACCGATTAGTTCACGAGACTCCTCCGACGTCCCTCGCAAGGAGATCATCGAAGGTTTCTCGCTCGACCACCGTGCGCGCTTTGCTCCCTCGGACGAATACGACTGCTGGCCGCAGCACCTTGTTGTAGTTGGATCCCATTGAATGACCGTAGGCCCCCGTCACCGGCGTACACACGATGTCGCCCACCACCGTGTTAGACGGCAAGGCGGCATCACGAACGATGAAATCTCCGCTCTCGCAATGTTTGCCAACAATCGTCACGGCCCGGTCTCGTTTCGCCTCAACGTCGCTCGCAAGAAAAGCTTCGTAGCCGCTGCCGTAGAGGACGGGTCGAGGGTTGTCTGACATTCCGCCGTCGACCGACACATAGGTCCGGGTGCCTGGAATCTCCTTGATCGTGCCCACGGTGTACGCGGTCACTGCGGCTCTGGCGACGATGGCACGCCCAGGCTCGGCACTGATCCGCGCGGTGACTCCTTCGGCATCGGCAGCCTCTCGGATCGCTAGAGCCCATTCTGTCATGGTCGGTGCCTGTTCCCCCTCGACATAGGCAACACCCAGCCCACCCCCCATTGAGACCTCAGAAGCTCCGGAATCGTTCAGGAATGGAGCGATAGCGGACATCGCTTTTCGGTACGACGCCACATCGAACACTTGACTGCCGATATGGGCGTGAATCCCGAGGTACGTCATCGAATCCGAAACCGATGCCCGATCGATGGCCTTTCTGGCAATGTCATCGGCGAGTGGGAATCCGAACTTGGAGTCGGGAACTCCCGTCTGGAGATACTCGTGTGTGTGGGCCGTGATTCCCGGGTTGATCCGCACCAGTACCCGGGGAGCGGACAATCCGCCGGCAACGATCCGATCGATGCGATCCATCTCATCGAATGAATCGATCACGATCCTGCCGACTCCCGATTCGAGAGCCATCGTGATCTCAGCGTCAGATTTGTTGTTCCCGTGCATGACGATCCGCTCAGCGGGGACGCCAGCTGCAAGCGCCACATACAACTCTCCGCCTGTTGCAACGTCGATGTGCATGCCGGCCTCAAACGCAACACGTGCCATGGCTGTGCAGAGGAATGCCTTGGACGCATAGGCGACCCCCTCGCCGAAGGCCTCCACGGCCTCGCGACATCGATCGATGAGCTGCTGTTCGTCATAAATGAAGAGAGGTGACCCAAACTCAGCCACGAGATCCACCACCCGACGACCAGCAATCGTCAAATGACCGCCGACCACGCCGGCCGATTCGGGCAGGAGCCCACGCGGAATTGCAGTCCCGATCACATGCGGTCCGGAATCTCAATGCCCAACAGATCGAGGAGCAGGTCGAGCACTTTGAGGGTCACCTCGACCAGGGCAAGCCACGAAGCCTGACGTTGTGTATCGGTCTCGTTGAGAATGTGACATTTCTCGTAGAAGCGACTGAAGTCGGTCGCGACCTCATAGGCATACTCGGCGATCACGTTGGGGGCCCTGAGGTTTACAGCACGGGCGAGAACCTCGGGGAGCCGTACGAGACGCAACATGAGACCCCGCTCGGCTTCGACGCTCGGAGGGATGATGACGCCCGAGGAGATGCCAGCCTCGGCCGCCCGACGCAGGATCGACTTGATCCTGACTGCCGAATACTGCAGGTACGGACCCGTCTTTCCTTCAAACGCAACAAACCGATCCAGATCAAAGGTGTAGTTGGATGTGCGATGGTTGCAAAGGTCACCGAACTTCAACGCTGCGAGGCCGACCTGACGGGCGATCTCTTCCCGTTCCTCGGGTGGATACCCCTCGGCGATGTTGGCCTCATCCAGCTTGGATCGAGCACCCTCGGTGACAAGGTCGATCAAGTCGCCGAGCCTCAACACACCGCCCTCACGGGTTTTGAAGGGCGTGCCGTCCGGGCCGTTCACGGTTCCAAAGCCGATGTGCTCCAAGCCGACTTCGGGTGGCGCAATACCCGTCTTGCGGGCAGCCCGGAACACCTGCTCGAAGTGGAGACCTTGGCGTGCATCCACAACGTAGAGCATGACGTCGGCCTCAAGTTCCTCAACCCTCATCTCAATGGTTGCCAGATCGGTGGTCGAATACAGATAGCTGCCATCGGAGCGGGTCAGGAGGAGTGGGGGCAGTTCCTTGGCATCGTCCGGCTCCGCCACATCGACAATGACCGCACCCTCGGATTCGCGAGCCTCCCCCGATGCGAGGAGTCTGGAGACCATCGGGGCAAGGCGATCGTGAACCGTCGACTCTCCGTACCAGACATCGAATTCGACATCGAGTGCTTCAAAGTCGGATCGCTGACCGGCGACCGACACATTCCTGAAATGCCGCCACAGTGCGACATAACCGGCCCGCCCGTTCTGAAGCTCCAACGTCGCAAGGCGGGCACGATCGGCAACGGCAGGATCGTCGACACAGCGTTGGGTGATGACGGGATACATCTCGGACAGGTCGTCAAGGTCGACCGGAGAATCGCTCGGATAAGGGCCGTCAACGGACTCGTCGTACTCGGGATCGAAGTATGGGAGGCCTGGCTGACGATCCTCGAGCTCAACAATCAACTGCCCGATCGGCATCCCCCAATCGCCCATGTGGATGTCGCCAATGGTGGTGTGCCCAACAAACCGAAACAGTCGCTTGAGGGACTCACCGATCACGGCCGCACGCAGGTGGCCGACATGGAGTGCTTTGGACAGGTTCGGACCGCCGTAATCGACAATGACCGTTTCGGCGTGCTCGACAGCCTCCACACCGAGACGCTGCGAGCCAGCCATCTCACCGACGGTTTCGGAAAGGAGATCCGGTGTGATCACGATGTTGATGAAACCCGGTCCAGCAATCTCAAGCGATTCGATGAGCGTCGGCTCATCAACGGTGCCGATCACGGCCTCGGCCAGCTCCCGTGGATTGCGACCAGCGCCCTTGGCAGCAGCCAAGGCACCATTGCACTGGTAATCAGCGAGTTCGGGACGCTGGGACACCACGACCTCGCCGAAGGAAGCGTCAACACCCTGGGCTGCGAACGCTCGGGCGAACACAGCGGTGAGTCTTGATTGAAGCGACATGGGTTGATGGTCCTCGGTTGGTGCACAGGTGAGTGCCAGAACCGCAAGGTTACAATCCGGGTGCGCCCCAGTAGCTCAGGGGATAGAGCACTGGCCTCCGGAGCCGGGTGCGCAGGTTCGAATCCTGCCTGGGGCACGTTTTCCGATGACCGATGACCGACTTCAGAAGTCGGACGTCAGATGTCGGACGTCAGACGCACCCCTGCGGGAGTGAGCTCACTCGCTGAGGAGTTCGGACGCCAGGCGATTCACGAGGGCACCGTCGAGGTCTTCACCCGAGCGCATCACGAGACCCACCACCTTGCCTGGAGGTGTGTCGCCGTTGGCATCGAGATCGATGATCGCCTGTTCAACCAGCTCACGGGTGGCAGCCTCACCAAGCTTCTTAGGCAAATACCGACTCAGGTACTCGATCTCAAAAGCGATGCTCGCAGATCGCTCGGCACCGGCTTCACCCATCGTGTCGTACTCGGCCTTGGCCTTCTGGATTCGCTTCACATAGGTTGCGATGACGTCAACGTACAAGGCGTCGTCGACCTCTCCCTCGAATTTGGGAGCAGCCTGTGCGGTTGCAACTTCGGTGCGGATCGAGCGCACGACGTTGAGCGTCGCTTTGTCGCCGGCCTTCATCGCCGTCTTCTGATCGTCTCGCAGTTGTTGATCGATCGACATGTCTGTTCCTCACGTTGTGATGTGACACCGATGGTACCGACGGAACCAGCCTGCCTTCACACCAGCTCGCGAAAACCATCACAGAGTATCCCAAAGGTATGGTTTTCATTTCGTACAATTCGGTTGAGGGCATTCTCACAAATATCCCAGAATCATTTGACATGGACGGGTACATTGTGAAAGACTTCACTTTCGTAGGTGCAAGCGAGCATTTGTAGGAGAGACCACCGTGCTGACCGTGACAGACTGGCGTGAACTATCCGCTTGTCGAGCCTCCGATCCCGACATCTTCTTCCCAGTGGGAACGACGGGCCCAGCGATCGACATGATTGAGAAGGCAACGGCCATCTGCTCCACATGCATGGTTCTTGAGGAATGCCTCCTCTATGCACTCGAAACCAATCAAGAGGCCGGCGTTTGGGGCGGACTCCCCGAGGACGACCGGCGCCGCTACCGCAAGCGTTGGCTGGCAGAACGTCGACGGAGACGTCAGGCGTCGTAGGCATCACATCATTGCCCATACCGGGCGATCCACGAGAAGGACCCGCCATATGTCGGGTCCTTCCTTCATGGCTTCGTGGTCATGTTGCCAATTTTGGGGACGGGTGGATAATGGGATGAGAACCCCCGAGAGGTAGGTATGCCAGTAAGTCCAGCCACCGGTGATTTCGTGGTGGCGCGACCACGGCTCGAGGGACTTCTCAACGGGGCGACCAGTCGGCGTCTCACGGCCCTCACGGGTGGCGCGGGCATCGGCAAGACAACGCTCCTGTTCTCATGGTCAAGCAACGCCCGCACCACATGGCACACCATCACGGCCGCTGACACCTCCCTGTCGACCATCGCAAGGACGATGCACAACAAGCTTCGCCTTCGGGTCCCCGCATTGTCGAGTGAGCTGCTTCTTGCAATTGAAAGTCAGCCAGGTCCGGTGTCGATGACCGGTGAGGCAGACCGGGCGGCAACCCTCGCTGGAACGCTTGCCGAGGATCTCGATCGTGTTGCCGGTGACGACATCATCCTGATCCTCGACAACCTTCAACTCCTGAGCCCAAACGCAGACGCATCCCGATTCGTTGCCGAACTCGCACGGAATGCTCCCCACAGCCTCCACATCATCACAGCGTCACGTGACCCCCTCCCATTTCCCATCAGTCGCATGAAGCTCCACGGCGATGCCATCGAGATCGATCAAAGCGATCTCGCATTCACCCGTGACGAGGTCGAGGCATTGTTCGAACTCGTAGGCAGAGAGGTGAGTTCAGACTTCATCGACGCCGTCATGCGTCGGACAGGTGGCTGGCCGGTTGCGGTGGCCCTCACCGCACGAACCGGAGTCCTCGGAACCGACAACCTCAACCCCGATGATGCGACGTGGAAACGGACCCTCTTTGACTACCTCGCTGAAGAAGTGATCAATCATGAGAGCCCGGAAATGGTTGATGTGTTGAGAAGGGTGGCCAATCTGCCATGGATCGTGCGGGATCTCGCTGAGTACCTCGGATTCGACATGGTTGACCGTCTCCTCGGATCCGAGCTGCGACCCGTGTTCACCGCGGAACTCGACACCCCGCCACGAGCGGTGACGATCACGCCACTGCTCACCGAATACTTCACCTCGCGGCTCCCCCTCCCGAAGTCAGAACTCGTCCCCTTCAAGAGCCGTGCCGCGCAGTGGTACCAGCAGGTGGGGGCTTTCCCCGAGGCACTCGACTGTCTCTTGGCGGCCGAAGCTGCTCCTGAGGTGCTCGGGTCATTTGTTCTCACCAACGGTGATGCGATGCTTGCTGGCGAAACAGTCACGACGGTCCTCGAAGCGATTCAAGCGATTCCCGGTGACAATCGGACTCCGGAACTCGCCCTCATCGAGGCAAACGCTCTCCAGATGACCGGTGACTGGGAAGGTGCCATTGCGGCGTACCGGTCGCTCATCATCGGTGACGATCCGATACCTGCGGGTCTGGCGTGGCGGCTCGGCTATCTCCTCCACATGAAGGGGGATGTCGCCGCTGCCCTTGAGCTCTATGAGAGAGCGGCAACCGAGTACGCAGACGCGAGCGACCAGGCTGCCCTGCTGAGTTGGCATGCCGCAGCACTTTGGTTGCGCGGTGATCGGGATGCTTCGACAAAGCTTGCAAGTGAGGCTCTTGGGATCGCAACTCGCATTGGTGACCATCGATCGCTGGCCACCACGTACACCGTCATGGCGATGAACGCGGCGTTCGACGGCGATCGCGCGTCGAACGATTTCTACTATCTACAGGCCCTTGATCATGCGGAACGAGCAAGGGACGCCATCCAGACAATCAGGATCCGGTCGAATCGTGGTTCCCATTTCTTCGAGGAGGGCGATTACCAGACGGCGCTTGCCGAACTCGATATCGCACTCCGTCTCGCAGATCTCACCGGTTCGGAGTTCTGGAAGGCAATGGCGCTCACGAATCGTGGCCAAGTCGTGTTTGCACTCGGTCGTATCGAAGAAGCGCTCCAGGACCTCGGAGCGGCACGGGAAGCGATGCGCCGACTCGGGTCGCGGATCGAGGCCTATCCCCTGAGCTATCTCGGAACGGTCCACGCCATGCGTGGTGACCGTGGTGCTGCGATACGCGCCTATGAGGAGGCAGTCCGCCTGTCTGAGGATCAGGGGGATCTCCAGGGCCTCGTTCCGAGCCTCGCGGGGCTCGCCAGGGTCACGGCGACCGACGATCCGGCCAGGGCGAGAACGCTCGCAGATCGAGCGTGTGAGACAACATCGGTGCTCGGACACGTTGAGGCCCTGCTGGCCTCAGCCCATGTCGCCTCCGTCGAAGGTGACCACGCTCGCGCCATGGAGGATGCAACCCGGGCCGGGGTCACCGCAACCAAACGCAACGACCTGCCGGGGATAGCGGAGTCACTCGAGTTGCGTGCTCGGGCGTCGGCTGATTCCCAGGAGTGCAGACGGTTCCTTCGCGAGGCTCGGGATCTGTGGGATCAGCTTGCCGCGCCCATCGGTGTCACGAGGGTGGACATCGCCCTTGCACGGCACATCGGTGGCGATGAAGGCCTCAAGTTGGCGCGTCATGCCCGCACGATGGCTTCACGCCTCGGTGCAGGAAGTCTCGTGCGGGAGGCAACCGAGGTCGCTTCGTCGCTGAGCGAACAGGTGCCGTCCGGCGTCGTCGTGACAACTTTGGGTCACTTCTCTGTTTCGGTCGCGGGACGGGTGGTCTCTCCATCGGATTGGCAATCGCGGGTGGCCAGGGAAGTGTTTGCGATGCTCGTGACCGCCAGGGGTCGTGCGGTCCATCGCGAGGTCCTGATGGAGCGAATGTGGCCAGACGAAAGCCCGAAGAAGACCTCAAATCGGTTGTCGGTTGCTCTCAGCACGATTCGTGGGGTGCTTGACCCAACGCGCACAAACGACTCGAACCACTACGTGGCGACACACGAAGGGGCCGTGTTGATCAACATGGACAACCTCCAGGTCGATGTTGTCGACTTCCTCGCAGCGGCCAATGACGGGCTCACCAGGATCGGGGGCCCGGTGCGCGAAGCGGCGGGACATGAAGCAGCCATCGAACGTCTCAAGGCTGCTGAATTGTTGTACCTCGGTGACTACCTCCCTGAATACCAATACGCCGACTGGACCATCAACCTGCGCGAGGAGGCACGAACTGCGTATGTCGCGGCGGTCACCGCTCTTGCAAAGATTGATTTCGAGGAGGGTGAATACGACTCTTCAGCTCGTAGATACCTGAGGATTCTCGAGCAGGAGCCCTACAACGAGATCGCTCACCGCGGTGCAATCGACGCAACGTTCCGCGCGGGTCGACATGGTGTGGCCCGCCGGTTGTATCGGGTGTACGCGGAACAGATGGCGACCATCGGGGTTGAGCCGTCATCGTATCCGAGCGCCGAAAAAGGTGAAACCGAAACCTCGCTTTAAGCCAGCGCTAAGGGTGCTCGTGATACTCGCTCCATGGAAACGTTCATTGTACGACTGTGGCGCAATCCGTCAGGCTCATTCGACCTTCGGGGATCCGTGGTGCACATCCGCTCCGGTACGACCCAGCAATTCGACACCGGTGACCGGTTACTCGACATTCTCAAACGTCAGGGACCCAGCGCGGTAGAACCGGAGGCGGCGCGTAACGAGGAGGTTCTTTGATGCCCCATCCACGTTCTCGGTTGCTCGTCGTCGGGGTTGTGTTCGCGGCCTTCGTCGCTTCGTGCTCAAGCAGCTCCCAAACGGACAACTCCACGAATCCACCATCGGATGGTGGTGCTGGCGGTACGACGACGAGCGCTCAAACCGGTGACACAGCGACAAGTCCCCCAGCCGACGAGCCATCAGGGGCTGCGGCCGGGGAATGCACGGTGACCGTCAGCGGAGATCTCGAGGGTTCATGGACCTACCCACAGACCCGGCTCAACAACTTCTCCAGCGACTACTGGACAACCGAACAGGAAGAACGCGAGGCGCTGAGCATCTTTGATTCGGACAATTCGAGGGGAACCTACGAGGAGATCATCGCTCGCGGTGAACCGATCGTGACCTTCTTCACGCTCGGATGCGGACCAGACGATGACATGGGCGTTGGAGCAGCGCTGTTTTCAACCGAAGCAACCGTTGCCGATCAGATGCCCATGGGGCCGGGCTCGTATCCGATCTCGGGTGATGCCTTCGACCTCGCAAACGGGCCGCCACAAACCATGATGGCGTTCTTCACACCGGAAAGTGAACCGGACTCGATATGGAACGTCCTCGACGCCGGATCGGTCGAGATCACCAAATGGGACGGGACAGAGGTGAGAGGGACCTTCTCGTTGGACGCCGCCGAATCCGAAGCCTTCGTCGACAACCCACGCTCGATCCACGTCGATGGCACGTTCGACTATCTCTGCACCGAAGAACTGATGGGTCACACTCCATGTGGCTAGTGATCCCGTGAAGTATCGCGTCGCGCTCGTTGTGGCCCTGGCCCTCATCGCGACAGCGTGCACGAGAACCACCGAGCCAACAACCACCGGACCCGGGGGCCAGGTTCCCGCTCCTCCGCCACCGGCAAAGATCGCTCCCGTGCTCCGGCGGGCAGGGTCTCCGGTGGCGCCGCTGACCGGCCAAGATGTCCTGTTCGACACGATGACCTTTTCGGACAAACCGATCGCCCGTATCGAGTTGTGGGACTCAACCGAGCTCGTCGACTCCTACGAGCCGGAGGAACCAGAGAGCGAGGTGCACCATGTCTGGGAGTGGAAACCGGGTACCTCTGGTATCCATGCGTTAGTGCTTCGGGCCATCGATGTCGATGATGCATCGGCGACATCGTTCCCCCAATGGATGCGTGTTGGTGAGGGATCAACCGATGCGGCCGCCCAGGACCAAGGGGCCAACAGTGCGCCCGAGCCCGGCCCGCAGTCCCAGGCACCGATCCCGGAATTGGCGATCAACACCACCACATGTATCGCCTCGTTGACCCTTCCTGCGGTTCAGGGTACAGAAGGGATCACGGTCAATGCTGCGGTGATGGGTGCACCCGGATTCGTTCCGCTCCCAGCTGTGCCGGGTAGCGGCGGGACCGTTGACATCCCGCTCGGCGGGAGTCCGGTTCTTGTGTACAGCGAGTCATACGGAACCGTGAAGACAAATCCCGGCCCACCGACCATCATCGATCCCCCTTCTGGGTGCGCCGACAATGGATGGTCCGGCAACCTCACCTTCCACAACGGTGTTCTTGAGGCCGACGTCAACAACGCCTATCTCTATGTGACCTACGACGGCACGACATGGGACCGAGTTCCTGCCCAGGACGACGCCTTCATCCATCCCGAGGTCGACGGCACATTCGACTTCGCACCGCTTCTCGGGCCACCACAACCAGACGCACCGGTGTCGGTCGAGGCATGGGGTTGGCAGGGAGACACCCTCACACCGCTCGGGCGCTCCACGTGGAGCCCACCCGAATCCACCGATTCCGTAGGAAACCAGAACTCAACGGTCACACCCGGTCTCGGCCCACTGTTCGCCGACAGCACGCTCAATTGGATCGTCCAAAACAAACTCGTCACGTCCGGCGCCATCTGCACGTTCGATCCAACTGCCGTAGAAAAAGCGCCATCCCCGTATCCGGTCATCCCCGTCACTGTCGTGGGAGAAACACCCGCCTCGAGTCCCCCGACAACAGCCGGTTCAACCATCCCGGTCCTGCCCGAACCGTGCACGAACATCTATTCCGGCCAGTACAACAACACGTTCCGGTGGCTGCCGCTCAACAGCAAGGGACTCACCCACGCCGTCGCCCAGGTCTCCACCGTGCCTCCCCCAACCGAACCGACCCTTGACTTCCCCGGTCTGGTCATGGTCCAGGACGTCGGTATCCCCGCCAGTGACGAGTCGATCGACTTTGAGCTCGACTTTGGACCTGTCATTGATCCGGCTGCGACCGATACAACATCATCGGGAGTGTCCAAGATTGAGTGGGGGCAACTGAACTACCAGACGATGCCGGGACTCGGTTTGGACCCACAACCCGACAAGACACCAGTCGCCACAGAGACCGTGGTTCTCACCCTTCCACCCTCCCTGCAACGGTCCTCCGACGAGACCCGGCTCACACAGGAGCGGTTGTGGATCCGGGTGGTGCCCTTCATCGGTGACCAGTTGGCCATCGGCAAGTCCGACCCTGTGGTCATTGACGTCCTCAGACAGCCACCTCCCGCCGAGCAATCCGACCCCACCCTGCCGCCTTCGATGTCGGTTGAGGTGCGAATGACCCGTCCGCATCTCCCGAATCCGTCTTATGGGCGTTGTGTGCGGGTCGTCGAGAACCCGTTCGGTTCCAAGAACCCCGATCCAGCCACCACACCGTGGTGGTATTCCGACCGCGGCGTGGAACCACCCATGTTTCTGGGTGATCCTTCGAAGCCTGACCCGTGGTACCAGGGTTTCGAGAAGTCGGCATTCATCTATCAAGGCGTGGTGAAGACCCACACGGGCATGGTCCCGGGTGCCACTGTGTGTGCAGGCAAACTGTCGCCGCCATCGAAGCAGTGGTGGGAATACATCGCTGACGCCGTCAAGTTCGTCGGTTGGGTGTGGGGGATGTACCTGACCGTGTGGGACAAGCTGAAAGACGTCGCCGCGAGTGTCGTTGCGTTTGCCACGGGTTGCAACGCGATCGCCGAGGCGACCGGCAAGAGCGAGGCGGAAGCCAAGGCTCTGTGCGAGGGGTGGAGCAAGACGGCGATCACCACTGCGCTCACGGTCTTCGCAGGGATTCCACCGACGCTCCCCAAGTTCAAGGATCTCGCCGAGATAGGGAAGGGAAAGCTCAAGGATCAGCTGATCAAACAGATGTCTGATCAGGGTGTGTTCGACAATTGCGCGGTTCTGGCGTCCGAGTGTCAAAAGCTGGCCGAGAAGATGGCAGACAAAATTCTTGATGAGATGCAGATCGCGGCGACCAACGCCGTTGTCCAAACCGCAACAGTTGGACAACAGTGGATCCTCAGGATCCACCCGGGGATCTACGTCGTTCCAGAACCGGCAGGAACCCTCTCACCCGCGACATTTGAAATCACATTCACCCGGAGCACTGATCCGACAGCACCGAAACCACCGGCATCATGCAACGTGACCGCACACGTTTTCGGGGACAGGACCGAATACTCGTGGGAGAACTACTCGACCGGAAAGTGGATCGAGAACCAGCCCGTTGAATCCGTCGCGGTCATGGCGCCCGAGAGCATGCAGATCGACCTCTCGAAACTTGAACCCGGTGAGAGCCTCAAGACGGTCATCACAGCCGGCAACCTGGTGGATTGGTATCCCCCCGGTCAGGACCCGATCCTTCCCAAAACGCCGTACAACGTCAAGCCCCAAGGATGGATCTTCCTGGGAGAGACGGGATCAGGGGTCGCATCGATAACCACCTCCCTCGTCGGGTGTGTTTCAGCAAGCCAAACCCACATCGTCGATGCTCACGCGTGGACGGAGCCGTGGGAGGTGCCGTATCCATGAGACACCGGCCCACGAGACACCTGCTTGCGATCGCACTTGCCGCATTGGTTGGGGTGTCCGTTTTGGCCATCGCCGTGTTGTCGGTCGCCGCCTCGCCATCATCGTCGAAGGCCTGGATCGACCAGCCGCTCACCGGATCGGTGTTCACACATCCAACGGTTGATGTGATCGCCCACGCTGCTGATCCTGTCGGTGTCAAAGCAATGAGCCTCACCGTCAGCGGGCAGGTCGTTGAGGTCATGGATCTTGCAGAAGAGAAGCTCCAGACGGCAACCTTTGCTTGGACGGCACCCTCCTCGGGGGTGTATGTACTTGAGGTGGCAGGCCAGAATACCGAGGGAGTGTGGGGGGCATCGTCAGCGGTCCAGATCACGATCGATCTGGGGGACTCAACCACGACCACGACGGCTGTTGAAGCGACGACGACGGTGCCCAGCACGACGACCACATCATGCAATCTCGGTGTGCCCACACCGACCGACATCACGGACACGTCAACGTTGACCCCCACCCTGCATTGGACCTACGACGGATGCCAGATACCCGAGTCATTTGATGTCGAGCTATCCAAGATCCCAGGATTCGAACGACTCGAGTGGAGTGATCAGGCGCCCGGTACCGAGCGAGAGCTTCAGGTCACAATCGGTGAGTTCTGTACGACCTACTACTGGCGAGTCCGCACATCGGCTTCGGACACCGCCACCGCCGGTCCGTGGTCATCGGTGGCAGACTTCGTGATAGCACCCAATCGCTGCCCGTGACAGGCTGGTACGTCGGTGAGAAGCCGACCCGCCCAGAAGCCAACCCCTCTAGAAACCAACACCACGATCCTCCGGCTGGTCGATTTCGACGAAGGCGATGGAGCCGACGTTGACCCCGAACCGGTGTCCGCGTGTGTCGGTCACCCACATGACCGAGTCCTTGCCCTTGACCGCTTTCTCGAACGCGGTCGCGATCGAATCAGCGTCGTCCACGGTGATCTCGAGCTCTCTTGCTGAGGACAAACCGATGCGCACGGTTGTGATATCACTCATGTCTTTTCCTCCGGTCGATTTGTTGCATGGTCGTTTGTCGCTCGTCAGGAAATCACGAGTTCGGGATGGCTGCGAAGACGCGGCTTGCGAGCAACAAGCTCATCAGCGATCGCTGCAAATGCCTTGGTTGCTTCGCTATCGGGATCAGCGATGACAATGGGCTGACCGACGTCTCCGCCCTCGCGAAGCTCAGGGACAAACGGCACCTGTCCGAGAAATGGGACATCAAGATCCGATGCCAGCTGCTCTCCCCCACCGGAGCCGAACAGCTCATACCTCGTACCATCATCTCCGGTGAACCACGACATGTTCTCAACGACACCGACGACTTCTTGGTTGACCTTGGCTGCCATGAGCCCGGCCTTGACCGCGACACGTTGCGCAGCGGGCTGCGGTGTGGTCACGACGATGATCTCTGAGCGTGGCAGATACTGCGCAATCGAGATCGAAACATCGCCGGTCCCCGGCGGCATGTCGATGAGGAGGAAGTCGATGTCCCCCCAATAGACGTCGACGAGGAACTGCTCGAGAGCCTTGTGCAGCATGGGCCCCCTCCACACAACCGCCTGCTCGGGGTCGACGAAGAAGTCCATCGAGATCGTTGCAACACCGTGGGCGACCGGCGGGATCAGCATCTCCTCGAGAACCGATGGGGCACGATCAACGCCCATCATTTTCGGTATCGAAAAGCCCCACACATCGGCGTCCATGATTCCGACGCTGTGGCCCTTCTCGGTGAGGGCAAGAGCGAGGTTCACTGTTACCGAGGACTTACCGACGCCTCCCTTTCCCGATGCGATACCGATCACCCGGGTGCGTGAGCCTGGTCTTGCGAGCGCTATTTCACGCTCCCCGGAAGCCTGTCCGCGCATCTTGGAACCGAGAGCGGACCGCTCCTCTTCGGTCATGGCACGCATCTCCACCGAGATTTTCGATGCACCTGCATTGGTGGCAGCAAGACGGATCCGGCTGAGGAGTTCTGTCTCCATCGGGTGGCCGCCAAGTGGCAGCGCAAGGCGAACGACGACCGGTCCTGTGTCTTCCTCGGCACTGGCCTGCTCGACGCTGTCGACCATGCCAAGGGAACCAATTGTCGATCGTAGTTCGGGGTCGACAACGGTCTCCACGGCTTCTCGAATGGGTGTTAGATCTGGCATTGGAATCTCCTGAAGTGCGTGCAAACGAGGCTAGTGGTCTGTCGCTCAGTCGATGTCATGGGGACCCGCGTCGGCGCGATCACCGCTTCGGACATACAATGGGGACGCGGAGGATGACATGGTTGACACAAGTTTCGATGAACAGATCGAAACCCTGACGGGCGCGCTCGGCGATGCGACCAGACGCGGGATCTATGTGATGATCCGCGAGTCGCACACGGCCGTTACCGCGAGCCAGATCGCCGCGAATTTCCAGATCCATCCCAACGTTGCTCGCCACCATCTGGATCGTCTGGTGACTGATGGATTCATCCGAGTCTCGGATCGTCAGCAATCCAAGGCAACAGCCGGTCGACCTGCCAAGCACTACGAGGCGACAGACAAGGCTGTGTCGGTCCAGTACTCGTCGAGCAAATACGACGCCCTCGCCGAACTCCTCGTCGCAGTGATCGACCGTCTCGACGATGGAACAGCGGAAGAAATCGCCTCCTCGGTCGGCCACGACTACGGCGTACGGCTGGGTGCAGAGATCGGGGTTCCTGACGATGAGGGCTACGAGGTCGCGGCAATGGCGGTTGCGACATCAATGATGAGGCAGGGGCTCGGTGCTTCGACCGTGGCATCTGAGAACCGCATCGTCGCTCGATTCTGTCCGCTTTCGGACCCCGATGCAGACGAGCCATCCGTGCTGCGGAGTCTTGACGAGGGGATCGTGCGGGGACTTCTCGAGAGCGCAGCCGCACGACCCGTCGTGGTCGAACTCGACCATCCATCAGCCTCATAAAACCTGTTCCCCCTTCAGGGGGAACAGGCGAGTCTTCGAGCCATGGGTGCGTGCGAGCCTGCGAGCCCCGTCTCCCAGAGGGGAACAGGCGAGTCTCCGAGCCAAGGGACGGCCCCCCTGCGTCGCTAGCGCTCCGCGTCCCCCCGGCAGCCGGGGGGACGGGTAAGCACGCCAAGCCAAGGGGACGGGAAGAACCTCAACACTGTTCCCCCTTCAGGGGGAACGGGCGAGTCTTCGAGCCATGGGGGCGTGCGAGCCTGCGAGCCCCGTCTCCCAGACGTCAGACGTCAGAAGCCCCCCTGCACCTCGCTGCGCTCGGCGCGTCCCCCCGCAAGCGGGAGGACGGGAAGAAGAGCCCAACCCTGTTCCCCCTTCAGGGGGACGGTGTGGGCTATTCGGCCATTTGGCGGAGGACCATGTGGAGGATGCCGCCGTGGCGGAGGTAGTCGACCTCGATTGGGGTATCGCAGCGCGCTGTAGCGACGAACTCAATGACCGTTCCATCTGGCTTGGTCGCGGTCACCGTGATCTCCTGGCGAGGTACCAGCGAATCATCCACGGCGATATCGAAGGTCTCGGTGCCGTCCAGACCGAGGGAATCGGCGCTCTCGCCTTCGGCAAAAGCCAACGGAAGCACACCCATCATCACGAGGTTGGATCGGTGAATCCGTTCATAGCTCTCAGCAATGACTGCCTTCACACCGAGGAGAAACGTTCCCTTGGCAGCCCAGTCGCGCGATGATCCCATGCCGTAGTCGACACCGGCGAGCACCACCAGCGGTGTTTGAGCCTCGGCATAGTTGATGCTGGCGTCGTACACGGAACGGACCTCACCGTCGGTGAAGTCTGTGGTCCATCCTCCCTCGGTTCCGGGAGCGAGTTGGTTACGAACTCTGATGTTTGCGAATGTGCCTCGTGTCATGACGCGGTCGTTGCCGCGGCGCGATCCATACGAGTTGAACAGCCGTTGTTCGACTCCAGCATCGGTGAGGAACCGACCCGCTGGCGTGTCGAGGCCAATCGTTCCCGCGGGGCTGATGTGATCGGTCGTGATCGAATCACCAAGCTTGAGGAGAACCCTGGCTCCGGTGATCGGAAGGATCGGCACCGGATCCGGGCTGAGATCCTTGAAGAACGGCGGCTCCTGGATGTAGGTCGATTCGGGCTGCCAATCAAACAGTGCTCCACCGGTGACAGGGATCGCCCGCCATTGCGGAGATCCCTGAAAAACGGCCCCGTATTCGCGGGTGAATTGCTCAGTCTTGAGTGAGTCTTGGATCGTTGAGGCGATTTCTTCTTGCGCTGGCCAAATATCTCGCAGGTACACATCTTGACCGTGGTCATCGGTGCCGATGGGTTCGGTCGACAGGTCGATATCGACCGTTCCTGCAATGGCATACGCCACAACGAGCGGTGGACTTGCCAGGTAGTTAGCCCGTACGTCGGGGCTGATACGTCCCTCGAAGTTTCGGTTTCCCGACAGAACCGAAACCGCCACAATGTCGTTGTCGTGGACCGCCTTGCTGATGGCCGGTGGAAGCGGACCCGAGTTGCCGATACAGGTCGTGCAACCATATCCGACGGTATAAAAGCCGAGGGCTTCGAGATCCTCCATCAAGCCCGACTTCGTGAGGTATTCGGTCACGACTTTCGAACCCGGTGCCAACGACGTCTTCACCCACGGTTTGCGGTGGAGGCCCCTCTCGCGAGCCTTTCGGGCAACGAGTCCCGCGCCAACCATGACCTCGGGGTTTGATGTGTTGGTGCAGGAGGTGATCGCAGCGATCACCACATCGCCGTCGGAGAGATCAAAGGTCGCACCCTCGCTCTCAACTCCGGTCGCCACACGGGGACCACCACCATCGGGGCGGAGCTGGCCATCAATGTCGACGTGCCACTGCTGTTTCATCCGTGTCAATTCGATCCGATCCTGCGGACGCTTGGGACCAGCGAGAGACGCCACGACCGTCGACATGTCGAGTTCGAGGCTCGAGCTGTAGGTGATCTCACGAGAGTCCTCACGCCACATGCCCTGCATCTTGTAGTACTGCTCAACGGTCGCAATGAGTTCCTCTGACCGTCCTGACAAACGCATGTAGTCGAGCGTGCGTTCATCAACAGGGAAGAACCCGATCGTGGCGCCATACTCGGGTGCCATGTTCGCAATGGTTGCTCGATTCGCAACGGGCATCTCCGACAGACCAGGCCCGTAGAACTCGACGAACTTCCCGACCACACCGTGGGCGCGAAGCATCTCGGTGACAACGAGGACCAAGTCGGTCGCTGTCGTTCCATCGGGTAGGGCTCCCGTCAGTTTGAACCCGACCACTTCCGGAAGCAGCATGTAGATCGGCTGACCAACCATCACCGCTTCAGCTTCGATCCCCCCGACTCCCCATCCCACGACACCAAGACCGTTGATCATGGTTGTGTGGCTGTCTGTTCCGACGAGTGAATCCGGGTACAGGGTTCCATTGCTGTCCCACACAACCTTGGCAAGGTATTCGAGGTTGACCTGATGAACAATGCCGGTGGCTGGGGGAACAACCGAGAAGTTGTCGAATGCCGATTGTCCCCACTTGAGGAACTCGTAACGTTCACGGTTTCGTTCGAACTCGAGGTCAGAGTTGATACCGAGTGCATCAGGGGTGTTGAAGGCATCGACCTGGACCGAATGGTCTATCACCAGATCAACAGGCACCAGAGGGTTGACTTTGTCCGCAGCCGATTCGTCGCCAGTCATCTGAACGATTGCAGAGCGCATTGCAGCGAGATCCACGACGGATGGGACACCTGTGAAGTCCTGAAGGACGACTCGTCCAGGCTTGAAGGCGATCTCGTTGATCCCAACCTTCGAGGCGTCATATTGGGCAACTGCGGTGACGTCTTCATCACGAACCACGCGTCCGTCGTGGTTGCGAAGAACGGATTCGAGCAGCACCTTGATCGAGTACGGCAGGGCATCGATATCGCCCATGTCCTTGAGTGCATCGAGGCGATAGATGGTTCGCTCACCGAGTGGTGTGTCGATGGTTGCTTTGGCTGAAAAAGGGTCGTGGCTCACTGTGTCCTCTTCCGGTTGTGTGTGCGGTGTGTGTTCAGCTTGTAAGACTAGGGGGCACTTGCGGACGAATTTGGGGGACAAGAAAACGCGATGTTTCGTCTTTCGCGAACTCTTGTGAACTTCCTTTCGACCTGGGGTTCGAAACAACGCAGGGCAAGTTGGTTTCCACCTATCCGGAGAGCGGTCCTACCGTTGCAATGATGAGAGCTCGATCAATCCGGACCCTGCTGCTGCTCGCCGCTGTGGTTGTGATCGTGTCGGCATGCAACTCAAGTGTTGCTGACGAAACCAGCGATCTTGAGCTTGCTCCGGATTTCGTGGTACCTACGGCTGACGGCGGAATGTTCAGCGTTGACGATCACATCGCAACGGATGGTCGACCGATTTTCTTGAACCTGTGGGCATCGTGGTGCTTCCCGTGTAGGGAGGAGATGCCTGCAATCGATGAGGCATCAAAGCTCAATCCGGATGTCGCTTTTATCGGCGTTTCCGTCCAGGACAGGACTGCAGATGCGATCTCGTTCCTTGACGAAGTCCAGGTGTCGTACACGATTGGGTTCGATGAGGACGGGACCGTCGACGGCGAGTATCAACCACTCGGACTCCCGGCCTCGTACATCATCTCAAGTGAGGGCGTGATCCTTGAACGGATCTTCGGAAAAGTCACCGTTGACGACATTGCAGAGAAGTTCTCAAACCACTTCGGGTAATCGCTGACATCGGACGAGCGCGTCACCTCGTTGCGGTAGCGTGGTGAGTTCGAACGACAGGTGGGACCACGTGACAACGAAGGCGCGACCGACATGGAAGGATGGACTGCGAGATGTCTCCCCCGTCATCATCGGTCTCGCCCCGTTTGGACTGATATTCGGGGTCACCGCCGCGGCCGCTGATGTGGACCAACTCGCTGCATGGGCATCTTCCTTCATCGTATTCGCCGGAGCGAGCCAGCTTGCGATTGTGGAGGTCATGGGCACCGGTGGTGCCGCGATCACTGCGCTGTTCACGGCCATCGTCATCAACTCGCGACACCTCATGTACTCAGCAGATATGGGGAGATACACATCGGATCTGCCGATCGGGCTCCGGGCACGGATGGCCTACATCCTGACTGATCAGGCGTATGCCGTTACGGGCACACGGTTCCCCGATCCAAACCACACCGAAGGATTGCCTTCGTACTACTTCGGTGTTGCCCTCGGACTTTGGACGACGTGGCAGATCACAACGACGGCGGGGTTCCTTCTTGGACAAGCCATCCCTCCCGAATGGAGACTTGAATTCGCGGTCCCCATGGTGTTCCTTGCGCTGCTCGTCTTCTCCGTCAAATCAATTCCAGGCGTCCTTGCCGCCGTCGTCGGAGGAACTGTTGCGCTCGCAACGATGCATCTGGACTATCAACTTGGCCTTATGTGTGGCGCGGCAGCGGGTGTCCTCGCTGGCCTGATGTCGGAGCGTTGGTTCGTATGACGATGTGGATCGTCGTCGTGCTCGCGGGCATCGCAACGTTTTCGATGCGGTTCGCCTTCATCGCGCTGTTTGGTCTCGTTGCTGTTCCCCCACTCCTCGAACGGGCCCTTCGCTATGTCGCCCCGGCAGTGTTGGCGGCACTCACGGTGCCGGCAATCATGGCACCCGACAACGCCCTGGATCTGACCAACCCGTTCGTTCCTGCGGCAGTCATTGGCGGACTCGCTGCTTGGTTCACGAAGAGCATCGGTGCAGCGATCATCGTCGGGCTCCCTGCGCTTTGGCTGATCCTCTGGCTGACGTAGTGCAAGAACACCGGTCAGCGGTGTTTCCATTGGGGGGTGCGCTTGGTGAGGAAGGCATCGACACCCTCTGATGCGTCTTCGGTCATCGCTATTGCCGTCAGCCCAACGTGGAGGTGATCGAGTGCCGTATCGAAATCCATGTCGGCGGCGGCGTAGAAGGCCTCTTTCCCGAGGGCGAGCGCTGCAGAAGACTTGGACTTGAGGACCTCAACGACGGCGTCCACCTCGGCATCGAGCCTGTCGTCGGGCACCACGCGTGACACGATGCCAAGTTCAACGGCTTCCTCGGCACTCACGATCCCACCCGTCAGCATCATCTCCAGAAGCGCCTTTTGGGGGACGATCGGTATCAGGACCGCCGAGATCATCATCGGCCACAGTCCGAGGTCGATCTCGGGTGTACCGAACCTGGCACTCTCGGACGCGATGACGATGTCGCAGGCAGCTGCAACACCGAAACCGCCCCCGAGCGCGACTCCATTGATTCTGCCAACAATCGGTCTCGGATTGCGTCGCATCGCGCGAAATAGATCAGCGAGGGCACCGCGCTCTTGGTGATCCGAAAGGGGATCGTCGACGAACCCAGCATGGAGGTCGCCCCCGGCCGAGAAGGCACGGTCGCCTGCTCCTGTCATGACGACGACCTGCACCGAGGGATCCACACCGGAACGGACGACGGCATCCGACAGCGAAATCATCTCTGCAATCGACAGTGGGTTGCGTCTCTCGGGATCGTCGATGGTGATCGTCGCAACACCATCGACGACCTCATATCTGATCACATTCGCTCCTTGGCTCGCCGTGCACAGCACGCTAGTCATTCATCGTCGGATCGAAGCGATGCAGATGTCAGACGTCAGACGTCAGACGTCAGATCACGAGTGTGTTGCTGAACCGGCGACGCCTTGAGCGCCGTGCGAGAAGAGGCTCGGTGGTTGTCGTATCTGGTCTTCGAGGAAGACGCCGATACCGATCGCCAGGAACACATCCCCGAGTGACAGCACAGCAGACGGCAGTGGGATCACATCCGCGAGAAACGGCAGCCGGGTCCCATTCGTGAGCAGTACGTGCTTGGCGTCAAGGGCCAGATCACCGGTATTCCCTGCGATCCCGGCCGCTTCGAGCAGCACCGGCATCCCACCGTTGAGGGCGATGACCGTGAAGTTCATGAGTATTCCGAGCCCGGCGAGCCAAAGGCCCGGCAGGTCACGGTTGAGCCAGATGAACAGGAGAAGCGGCAGATAGGAGATGAGCACAAGCGAGACAGCGAGTTCGTTCTGGTCGGAGGAGACCCAACCCGATCCTGCAAGGATGATGAACCCGAGCGGAAGTAGCCACCACATGGTGACTCTGATCTCTGTCAGGTTTCGGAGCTTCCCTCCTCGCAGATACCCGACAGCGATCGATACGACCAATACGAGCGCCATCCACTGCATGGCTTCACGTTAGCCGTGGCATCACGTTCGGTACTGAACGCCTTAGTCTGACGTCGGACGTCTGACTAGAAGGTGATTTCGCCCCGGAAGACGAGAACGCGGCGGAGGGACGATCCGATGTGTGGATCGTATTCGTAGGCAGAACCCTGGTGGATGCGTTCGAGAGACTCGATCGGCGAGAGTCCCATCTCGATTCGTGCATCGTCGTATGCGCTTGCAACCTTGATGATCTTGGAAGCGATCGGGACGTCAGGATCCATCGCGACCCCCGGTGAACGGTATGGGCGATGCTGCTGAGCAACGAGGGTTGACACGTGCTCAAGGTACGGTGCCTCTGCGATGATCTGTGAGCCCCATCGAGCAATGTCCTCATCGGTGTAGCCAGCCTTGACGATCGCAGGCTCATTCAACGTGATGCGACCGACATCGTGCATCAACGCGGCGTACTCAAGCTCCATCACCTCATTGGGGTGAAGCCCCATCTCCTGTGCAATGGCTATCGCCAGATCAGCGGTTCTTGTTGAATGACCCGACGGAGCAAGGCCCGCGACCTCGGGAATCTGGGCGAGAGCGCGAATCGTCTGTCCATAGGTGACGCGCGTTGAGTGGTACCGCTCGAAGGCGAGATGACCGAAGGCATACGGCAGGATCGCAACGGCGAAGGCCCACGCCCCCATGAGGGGCCACGTGAGACCAAACAGAGCACCAGCCGCGAAGATGGAGACAACGACGGCCCAATCCTCAAGAGCGAGGAGCCATAGGTACCGCCCCGCGAGATCACTCCGTTCCAGGCCCACGAGTGCTGCCACGAGTGCCCTGATGACAAACCACACCGTCCCAGCCACGGCAACGCTTGCAACGATCGTCCACGACGGATCGAGTGTGAGTTGGACATCAAATGCCTCGAACACGAATCGATAGGAGAATGCGTAGGCAGCCATCCCGATGGCATCCGTTAGAAAATCGCCGTCGGATCGGCTGGTCGTCATCGAAAGGCCACGCTCGACCAACCCAGTGGCCGCCAGACCAAGACAGATGGCTGCGCCGAGCGCAGCATGGTCGGGCACGAGGATTGCGGCACCAACCGCTGCCCCGATGCCGAGACTCAGATGTGACCCCGACGGGGCCGGAACCGTGATGATCGACACGACGGTGATCGCCGTGGCCCACACCAAGACCGGTAAGAACCAATCGATGAAGCCCACAGCTGTCTGACTCACACCGGAGATCGTGAAAGCTGCGGCGCCAACCAGCAATCCAGTCCACGCCGCGAAGGTCAGCGTTCGGAGTCTGAGCTCAGCCACGGTTCGCCTCCGGTTTGTCAGACTCGGCTGGTCGTTGGCGGGCGCTCTGTCTCAGCTCGTCGTACTTCATCCGGGCTCTGGCGGAAAGGTCACCGAAGCCGTGCTCGGCTCTGCGGCGGGCCTCGTCCTCAGAGATCTCAACCGGAGACCCGTACTGTTCGCCCGACGCGGTCAGAACTTCAATGAACGCCTCGACAACCTCGGGGTCGAACTGTGTGCCTGCGAACCTTCGCAGTTCGGCAAACGCATAGACCTGCGACATCGCCACTCGGTACGAGCGGGTTGAGGTCATGGCGTCGAAGGAATCGGCGACGGCAAGAATCCGTGCCTCCAAGGACGGCGTTTCTCCCTTGTCACCGGTCGATCCGTGGTAGCCCTTTCCGTCGAAGTGTGCGTGGTGGTTGGATGCGATCTCGACCATCGGTCTGAGGAACTCGACCTCACTCAGGAGATTCTCGACATGGTGGACGTGCCCCTGCATCTCTTTGTATTCGTCTTCGGTGAGTCGGGACTTCTTTCGGATGACCTCGCGAGGAACAGCGAGCTTGCCGACATCGTGGATGAGCGCTGCCCACCGGAGACGCTCCAGCTGCGTCCCGTTGAAGCCGAGGTGCTGTCCGATCATGTTTGAGAGGTAGGCAACGCGCTCGGTGTGTCCTCGCGTGTAGAGGTCCTTTGCCTCAAGCGCCTTGATGAACCCAGCAAGGGTGGAGAGCTGTGCCTCGCGCAACCCGGCGTATGACTCGAACGCCATGTATCCGGTGAAGAAGACAATGGCGATCAACGGCAACGATGCAGGCCCGATAAGCAGATAGGTCGTTCCAAGCAATCCGCCGAGGAAACCCATACCAATCAACGGGAGCACAATTGCCGGTACGTGGGACCAGGTGTTCATGCTTGCCCCGTAGACACGCCGGAAGATGAATGAGACAAGGCCGAGATTGACGATCCCATAGATCGCGGCCGCCAATCCAGTCGCGATGGCTATGAGCCCGACCATCGACGTCGACACGGTCCATTCACCCGATTCGTCCCCGATCTGGACCATTAGAACGGCGAGCACTCCAGTCGAAACAGCTGTAGTAGCAACAAGCTGTCCGAGATTGGCCGCTGGCTGGAACCAGCGCCGCTCGCGGATATCTGCTGGTGTGGCCATGGCAAGCGCAGCCATCGCCGCTGTACCCAATACTGCCGATTCCGGACCAAAGGCCACAGCGGCCGTCATCATCACCATGACGGAGGGACTCGCAAAGAGCTTGTCGTTGACCTCGACCGCATTCCACTCGAAAAAGACGGCAGCGGCGGCGAACGTCGCCCATGGCCAGAACGGCCGGGGAAAGCTCTGGGTAAAGAACAGAACAGCGAGGATCGCGACACCAAGCGCGGCGAAGACGATGGCGATTCGCTTCTTCTCACGCAGTTGGCGTGTCAGTTCGTCCTGGAACATGGTGTTCCTCGGTCAGGGAACGAGAGGCGGCGGCGGACCCGGGAATCTCAGCTAGCCAATCCGGAGTGAGGCCGCGCCAGCCAGTAAGGCTGCCGCAAGTGTTCCAACGGTCAATGCAAGCTTGATCAATGTGCTCTTCACGAGGGTTGCTCCAGTGGTTTCGTTCCTCTTCACCGACATCGTTCGTCAGATCAGGGACTTCCATCGCTTCGCTGGAGTTGTTTCGTTTATGAGCTTCCCAGGCTGTGCCACCACCTCCATCGCCCAGTCGACGTGTCGCCCAGGCAAATCGTTCATGTCGTTCGGTTCTACGAACATTCCCGTACCGAGAGGCGCCTGATCGTCAACGACGAACACACGTCCCGGACTCCGCCAAGAGTCCCCGCCGCCTTAGCGCAGGCGGCGGACTGTCAACTTAATGCTCATATCACCCTGTCGCAAGACTTATCGGTCGATTCACCCACTGTGTTGAGCTTTGCGCGTCAACTCGTGGCTTGTCGCGAACAACCACCGAGAGTCACCTTTGTGCCACACGTGGGGCCATCCATCGACTACTCTCGCTGATCATGTCAGTGAACTTTCGTGAACTTGAAGAGGGTCTGGCCCGTCTCGATTCTGTCGATGCGGCAAGAGTCATCAACCAGGGCGACAAGATCACCGAAATCCATGTGATAGCGGCCTCCGACAAACCGACCAAGCAAGTCGCCCGCGATGTCCAAAGCCTCGCCATGGCCAGGTTCGGGCTTCCCATCGATCATCGCGTGATCTCGGTCGTCCAGATCAGTCCGCACCATCTCGATCTCTCGTCGGTGGCACGAGCAGCACTCATGGGTGTCTCCGAGTCCCCGAACGGTGTTCGCACGACGATCGAAGTGACCCTCCGCCACGAAGATGAGGAGCATGTTGGGACGGCAACCGGTCCAGCGGTCGCCTCGGCGCGACTTCGACTCGTCGGCGAGGCGACGATCGATGCGGTCGAGAAAACCTTTGATTCCGTACCTCCGATTGCCCTCGACTCGATCGCAAAGACCCACGTCGGTACCCGGGATGTGATCGTTGCGGTGGTTGTGGCAGCCGCCGAGCGGGGTGGAGAGGATCTCAGTGTCGGCTCGGCGATCTCACTGTCATCCGACGACGATGCCGGTGTTCGGGCCGTGCTCAATGCACTCAATCGTAGGCTTTCGTCACTGAGCGATTGATCCCAGTCGATCAACCAGAGGGTGCCGAGACCCGTATCGCGCCACCAGAGCTTCCATTTGTTTCCAGTCATTCGGTTGCTGTTGGGGGCAAACGCCGATACCCTGACCCTGTTGGTCGGCGATGCGCCGCGACCACCAAACCTGATCGGGCGGAATCCGGAACGGGTTGGTTCAGGACATAGAAGCGAGCACACGGAGTCACGTGCGACCGCGAATACCACTTGCATACGCTGGACTGCTGATCATTGCTCTTGTCAGTATTGTCGGGTTTGCTGCGTTCTCACCAGCGTCATCGGATGGAACATCCGATCAAAGTCAGCCGTCCGTCGAGGCTGCCGTTGTCCCCGTATCCGCACGGGTTGCATCGGCGATCTTGGCATTACGTGTGTCTGACGCTGACGCACGCTTGACCGAATCACCCTCAACCTCTGGCACATCATCCCCGGCTGCCGAGTCATCCGACCCCGCGACGCCAAGCACCGTGGGAGACGAGTTGGTTGAGGGACCCACAACGTCGGCCGTCGAACCGGTAACCACCGTGCCTGAGGCAACGACGACGCCGCCGAAACCGAAGGACACGACCCCACCACCTCTGAAGATCACCTCACCATCGGACGGGGCAACGGTCAACGACCGCGTCGTGACCTTTGAGGGCACATCCGAGTCAGGGGCATCGGTGACTTCGGGTCCCTATGAAGCGCACGTCGATGATGACGGAGACTGGTTCATCAAGCTCGTTGTTTCCTCTGAGGGGTCAAAGGCGACGATCACCGCAAAGGACAAGGCCGGGAACACGACAACCGAGTCGATCACCGTGACCTACGAGCCCCCGACGGTCGCGACCACAACAACCACCACGAAAGCTTCTTCTCCCCCTCCAGCCCCACCGCCCGAGCCGAAGTGGTCACCACAGTGGCCAGCCGATCCTGGCGGTCGACAGAGCCTTGAACACTGGAGGCCGCTCGTTGAGAAGTACTGGCCGGCGAATCTCGCAAACTGTGCTCTCAACATCCTCTACTTTGAATCCTTTGGTAATGCCAGGGCATACAACTCCAGCGGACCCGGCTTTGAGGGTTTGTTCCAACACCACAGTGGCTACTGGAAGGGCAGAGCCGCAGCCGCTGGGTTCCGAGACAGCGACGGCCTGTATGCAAGCCCCTACAGCGCTGAAGCAAACATCGCCGTCGCGTGGTATCTCGCAAAGAACTCAACGCCGTGGAATCGACACTGGTCGGTTGATCCACACCACCCCAACGCTCCGCTCGAGTGCACGGAGTAGATTCGCCTATCATCGGATCACGATGAACCACACGATGAAGAACGCAATCAGGGTCGCTGGCGTCATCGCTGGCTTGGCGGCCGCAGCTTGGGCACTACGAGACCGCATGCTTCCCGATCCTGCACCACCCACCGACTCGCCTCCCAGATTCCGCACGGGTGGAACCGGTGGAGACGACCTCACAGAGATCAAGGGGATTGGACCAGCGTTTGCCCAGCGTCTGAAAGACTCCGGCATCACAACCTTTTCGACGCTGGCTGGTGAGGATGCTGCCACCGTGGCTGAGATCGCCAACACCACGGAGACGGCCGCTCAACGCTGGATCGACAGCGCCGCATCACACGTGTGATGCATGGTTTATCTTGCTGAGCCCGAACATCTCGGTGATCTCCTCCCCAACGAGCCCCGCTACCGCACGGACCAACTGACGGAATGGCTGTACCGACATCCGGTGCTCGATGCCTCCGCAATGACCAACCTCCCGGCATCGGTGCGCGAGTCCATCAGTTCCGATCTCTGGCCGTTCGAGCTCGTCATCGACCAGGTTGGTGACGGAGGAGAAACTCGGAAATGGCTGTTTCGATGTCACGACGGTTCCCAAATCGAGACGGTCCTGATGGGGTACTCGTCGAGAACGACGCTCTGTATCTCCTCCCAAGTTGGGTGCGCCATGGGGTGTACGTTCTGTGCGACCGGACAATTCGGATTCGACCGGCATCTTTCGGCAGGCGAGATCGTCGCGCAGGTCGCGTACGCAAACGCGTACCTGGCGGCCACGCCGCTCCCCCGCAGCCCCGAACGAGTCACGAATGTCGTGTTCATGGGCATGGGCGAGCCCCTCGCGAACTACACCCACACACGCGAATCGATCAGGCGAATGATTGAGATCATGGGAATGTCAGCGCGGTCGATCACCGTATCGACGGTGGGTTTCGTGCCGGGGATGAGAAGGCTGATCGAGGAGCCATGGCCGATGAACCTGGCCGTCAGTCTGCACTCGACCATCCCTTCCGAACGAACGAAGCTGGTACCCATCAACAAGCGCTATCCGATCGACGATGTCGTGGAGGCCGCCCACGACTACTACAAGGCAAAGGGACGGCGCGTGTCGCTCGAATGGACGCTCATCGCAGGTGAGAACGATTCCGACGAAGAGGCGATTGGGCTTGCGCGCATCGCCAGAGAGATCCACGCCCACGTGAACGTGATCGCTTTGAACCCAACACCACTGAGCACCGATCGCCCACCCGATCGGGACCACGTCAGACGCTTTCTCGCAACACTTGCGCGAGAAGGCGCAAACGTGACGCTCCGAGACACCCGCGGCCAAGACATCGACGCCGCCTGCGGCCAACTCAGACTCCGAAACTCGCGTACCCAGGGTATGAACCCACCCTCACGGTCGTTGTCAGCCCAAAGAACGGGCGAACTACGCTGAGCATTCCCGTCACACATTCCCGTCACCAACAAGCGAGGTATCTGATGCAACTTGAGACAGGGCAGAAGGCTCCGGCGTTCACAGCTGAGGACCAGACAGGCACCGTCCGGACTTCGGACGAGTTCGCCGGATCAAAACTGATCATCTACTTCTACCCGGACGCGTTCACACCGGGCTGCACGACGGAGTCCTGCGACTTTCGCGACCGGCACGAGTTCCTCGCTGCACAGGGGTATCAGATCCTCGGTGTTTCACCAAATCATCCTGACAAGCTGCAAAAGTTCAAGGACGAGTACAAGCTTCCGTTCGATCTGCTCTCAGATCCAGACAACACCATGTCTGCATCCTTCGGGGCATACGGCCTCAAGAAGAACTACGGCCGCGAGTACATGGGCATCATCCGCTCGACATTCCTGATCGACGCCGACGGTGTCATCGAAGATGCCTTCTACAACGTCCAGGCCACAGGTCACGCTGAACGCATCACGAAGTCGATCGAGGGCTGATGTCAATCAAAACTGCCGTCTTTCCCGTCGCTGGCCTTGGCACCCGGTTTCTTCCCGCCACGAAGGCCCTCCCAAAAGAAATGCTGCCGGTCGTTGACACGCCCCTCATCCAATATGCCGTCGATGAGGCCATCGAGGCAGGGATCGAAAACCTGGTCTTCGTGACCGGTCGCGGCAAAACCGCCATCGAGGACCATTTCGACATCTCGTACGAGCTCGAAGCCACCCTGGCCTCACGCGATGAGGTCGAGACGCTCGCAATGCTGCAAGAGATCCGACCACATCCCGGCCAGTTCGTGTATGTACGACAGATGGAGCCGCTCGGTCTCGGACATGCTGTGTGGTGTGCACGCCACCTCATTTCAGATGAACCGTTCGCCGTCATCCTTGCCGACGATCTCCTCCACCCCACCGGTGATGCCCTCAAGGCGATGATCGCCGAACACGAAGCGACGGGCGCAAACATCGTCCTCGTCGAAGACGTCGATCCTTCCCACACTGATCGATATGGGATCATCACGCCTGGCGAGTCCACCGACACAGCCACCGAGGTGATTGGCATCGTTGAAAAGCCAGCTCCCGCGGTGGCACCTTCGCACCTCGGAGTCATCGGAAGGTACGTTCTCAATCCGTCGATCATGACCAGGCTCGCCTCAACCAGGCCCGGAAGTGTCGGAGAGATCCAACTCACCGATGCCATCGCCGAATCCCTCGCAACCGAGCGCGTACATGCCGTGACCAATCCCGGTGTCCGATTCGACTGCGGAACCAAGATCGGAATGATCGAAGCAACCATCACCGTCGGGCTGGAACGCGACGACCTCGGTCCTGAGGTTCGGTCGCTGCTCGAGCGTCTTGGATAGCGGGCCAAGCATCCTCCGTATCCTGTGGACATCGCACAAACGAATCAAGGTGAGACCATGACAAAGCTCGAGCTGCTCCATCAACACGGACAATCCATCTGGTACGACTTCATCCGCCGAGACATGCTGACCGGCGAAGGTTTGGCAGATCTCGTATCCGATGGCATCAGAGGTGTCACTTCCAACCCATCCATCTTCGAATCGGCGATCGCCAAAACCGATCTTTATGACAACCAGATCACTTCGCTCGGCGACGTTTCCCCCGAAGCCGCCTTCGAAGCTCTCGCGATCGACGACATCCGCGCCGCTGCCGACATTCTCGCCTCGGTGTACGACGAGTCCGACGGAGAGGACGGCTATGTCAGCCTTGAGGTCTCTCCACGGCTTGCCAATGACACATCGGGAACGATCTCGGATGCGATGCGTCTGTGGGATGCCGTTGATCGACGCAATCTGATGGTGAAGGTGCCAGCCACGCCTGCTGGTATCCCTGCAATCGAGGAGCTCACGGCAGCAGGCATCAACGTCAACGCCACGTTGATGTTCTCCCTCACTGACTACGAAGGTGTTGCCAACGCATTCGTACGGGGGGCGCGGCGAGCTTCTGATCCCGCCATTCTCGCATCGGTCGCATCGTTCTTCGTTTCGCGAGTCGACGCGTCGACGGATGCAGCACTTGAAAAAGTCGGCACCGCCCACGCAGCCTCACTGCTGGGAAAGGCAGCGATCGCAAACGCAAAGCTTGCCTACCGCCGCTATCAGGAGATCTTTGAAGGGGACGACTTTGCAACCCTCGAAGCAATCGGGTGTCGCCCTCAGCGTGTGCTTTGGGCCTCGACATCCACAAAGAACCCGGCATACAACGACGTGATGTACATCGAAGAGTTGATCGGACCGAGAACGGTCAACACCGCCCCACCCCACACCATCGAGGCCTTCCTTGACCACGGTGAGATCAAAGGAGGATCCCTTCTTGAGGACGTCACCGGCGCCGCAGCTCTGATCAACGATCTCCCAACGATCGGTGTGGACTTTGATGCCATCACCCAGCAGCTCCAGGTCGACGGTGTCGCGTCGTTTGCAAACGCATATGAGTCGCTGCTCAAAGCCATCGCCACCAAACAGCAACAAGTCGTTGCATGAGGATCGGACTCGCGAACACGAGGCGGATACCTACATGACAGAGGCGGTCACGTTCGTCATCTTCGGTGCAACCGGGCACCTCTCACGAACCAAACTGCTTCCCTCGCTCGCCAAAGTCATCGATCACGAAGACCTCAGCGGACATGCCGTCGTCGGCGTCGGAAGCCGAGACCGATCAACCGAGGACTTTGTGACGTTCGTACGTGAGAGCCTCACATCGGCACAGGTCGATCCCCGAGTGTCCGAGCGATTCCTATCGGGTACCTTCAGTTATCACGCTGTATCGGATGAAGCATCGTACAAAGATCTCGCCGCGCACGTGGAGCGCATCGAGGCGGCCAATTCCATGCCTGCCAATCGACTCTTGTACCTGGCCGTTCCGCCATCGAAACTTGACGCAACCATCGGCGGAATCGCTGCATCCGGTCTCGATTCAGGCGCAGGCTGGACACGCCTCGTGGTCGAGAAACCCTTCGGATCAGATCTTGCATCCGCAGTGCGATCGAACGAGATCATCCATGCCTCCTTTTCCGAAGAGCAGGTCTACCGGATCGATCACTTCCTCGGAAAGGAGACGGTTCGAAACCTCCTCGTGTTCCGATTCACCAACAGCCTCTTTGAACAGACATGGAATCGGCGCCACATTGAGTCGGTCGAGATCACGGTCGCCGAAAGCACGGGCGTAGATGGACGGTCCGCCTATTTCGACGAGAGCGGAACAGTGCGCGACATGGTTCAGAATCACCTCACCCAGATCCTCACGCTGACGGCGATGGAGCCACCCGTGGTCATGGATGCAGCGTCGATCCATGCCGAGAAGGTGAAGGTTCTCTCCGCCGTTCGACCGATCGATCCCGCTGACGTCGTACTCGGCAGATACGGGGCAGGATGGATCGGTGATGAGCCAGTTGTCGGATACCTTGATGAACCAGACGTATCGGACGATTCGATCACACCAACCTTCGCTGCTCTACGAATCAACGTCGACAACTGGCGATGGCATGGTGTGCCGTTCTATCTACGTACAGGGAAACGGATGGCGAAACGAACCTCTCTGGTCACCGTCAGGTATCTCCGACCGCCCATTTGCCTCTTCCACGCGGCAGGCACCTGTCGGGGACACCAAAACGTGTTGACACTGCGGCTCCAGCCCGACGAAGGCTTCGAGCTACTCATCGACGTCAAGCAACCCGGCCCCGATTCGATGATCGGCCAAATACCGCTGTCTGTGAGCTACGACGAAATTCTCGAATCGGCGCCCGATGCATACGAAACCCTGCTCGCTGATGTTATCTGGGGAGACCAGACCCTGTTCGTCAGGTCAGATGAGGTCGAAGCAGCCTGGAAGCTGTACGAACCGCTACTGGATCGCGCCGACATCCACGCCTATCCGGCTGGATCCCATGGACCCGAAAGCGCCGAGCGGCTGATCGTGACCGAGCCCGGCATCTGGACCAGGATCTGACTCGTCGACCGATGATGGCAGTTCGAGCCGGAAGACGGACGCGCCGTCATAGTGATAGGTGAGGCTTCCACGCATGAGCTCGGCAAGTGTCCGCGACACCGCCAGACCGAGCCCAACTGACCCCGGGCGGCCAGCCGTTTCATGTGCCCGTTCGTACGGTTCAAAAATGCGTTCGCGATCTTCTTCCGCGATCGGGGCACCGTTGTCGCGCACTTCGATCACACAGACACCCGCTATCACCTCACCGACCACCTCAATCTCACTCCCTCCGTAGCGAATCGCGTTCGAAACGAGGTTTCGCAGAATCTGACGAAGACGAATCGGATCGGCATCGATCGTGGCCCTGGGAACGTCGGCCTCAATCACGCGAGAGGTGTGGGACTCGAAACCTGCGAGCACCCCCGAAACCTCAGCGGCAACGTCGACAGGAATGATCTGGACCGAAACGTTGCCGATGTTCGCACGAGCCGCCACAAGCAGGTCCTCGATCAAGTCCGCCATGTCTTGACTCTGACCGACAAGCATGGATGTGAACTCATCCATCTCCTCATCCGACAGCGACATCCATCGCTGCCTCAGTTCGTGTGCAAGGCCACTGACAACCGTCAATGGTGTGCGTAGTTCGTGCGACACGCTCGCGACGAATGCATCCTTGGACTTGACGAGCGCCTCTAATTTGGCGTTCACCCCAGCCCGGTCAACGGCCGCCGCCAGAACGTTCGTAACGGAGTACAGGAAGTTGAGATCGTCCGCTGTGAAGACGCGTTCGTTTCGTGACAAGACGACGAGCGTTCCGAAATCAATCTCCTTTCCGGGAACCATCAACGCGATGCACGACTTGTATCCCGCCTCCAGAAGGGCTGGCGCAGCGAACCGCACTTCGGCAGCAGTTCGGAGAAAAACAGGTGATGCGGCCATGTGTGTCCGATCGGCGACTCCAGAAAGGACGGATGCCTCCACTCCAATGTTTCGGTTGGAACCGACGGTTTGGAAGAACCCCTTCGAATCGCGTCGCAAGACCGCGACGCTGTCGGTCGCGAGCACCTCGGAAACCACATCCGACAGCGCATCGCACAACAACGCAACATCCTCACACTCAAGTGCCAACTGCCCGATTGATGCCGCAGCCTCTTGCTGGACCGCGCGAACCCACAGTTCGTCTTCGACGTTGCGCCGGGCGGTCACATCCACCATTGCCCCCTCGTAGTACGGCCCCGTCGGTGATTCGATCAACCGTGATGTGTCGCGTATCCAGCGGAGGGAGCCGTCGTGCGTCTTGACCCGCCACTCGTATCCTGCAACGACCCCCTCCTTGTTGAGGAGTTCGGTGAGCTGGTCGCGGTCAGCTTCATCGGCGTAATAGCTGCGCGCATTCCTTCCAAGGATCTCCTCCTTGGTGGTGGCTCCGAGCAGCTCAACAAGGGCGTCGTTGACATGAGAGATACTCCCATCGGGGTGTGTTCGATACAGCGCAACAGGAATCCGCTCAAAGAAGGCCCGATAGTCGACGCGTGTCCGCCTGAGCTTCTCTTCTGCTATTGCTTGACCGGATCGGTCGTGAAACATGAGTTGCATCGCATGGTCATGCCCATAGTCAACTGAATTGGCAGATAGATCGACCCAGACGACGTTGCCGTCGGCATCACGGAACTGGACCTGCTGACTCTCGACGGTTTCCCACAGGTTGAGAACTCGACCTCGGAGCTCCTTGAAGAGCCGCATGGAGTCTTTGTCGACGTAGTTTGTCATCTTGGTTCCTGCGATCGACACACCTCCCGAACCAAGCATCGTGTTGGCGGCTTCGTTGGCGTAGAGGATGAGGTTCTCAACAACGACAATGAAACCAATCGGAGCGGTGTCCATCAATTTGCGATATCGCTCCTCCCCTGTCTCGGCAGCGTCGTTGACGGCGGAGAAGTACCGATCGATCAGGGTGAACGCAACATACGATCCGATAAGACCTGCCGTTGCGCCGAGGAGAAGTAATGGACTCACGTCGGCCGCTGCGTTGACGGGCAATTCGGCAAGTGCCGAGTCTGCAAAGGAGACGACAACCAGCTTCGACAGCTGGAGGGCTATGGCGAGCCCGGCAACGAAACGTCCTTCTCGCGATGACCCCAGGAGTACGGCGTAGCCGATGGCCCACATGGTGAGCATGAGCGAAAGCCCGCTGACTTCGGGAGCGAAAAGCCAAAGTCCATACGCGATGACAAGGTCCCAAGCGGCAGCTGCCTTCACACCGGTTCCTTCTCGTGACTGACGCACCACAAATGGCGTGATGGTTGCTATCACAATCACCAAGACACCGAACACGACCGTTACCGATCTTGTCGACGTTGCGGTCGGTATGAACAGCGCAGGAATACCAGCAGCGAGGTAGACAACGGCGCGGACGCGTAGAAGGGTCACGATCAAGTGCCCTCTCTCCTCGCGCACGGTCATGCCAGAAGACATGGGTTTGCATCGGCACGTCGGTGGCTTCCCTTGAAGGAAGGCAGAAAGCGGACAACGGTCCTCAGATCTCAATGCTCAGATTGCCTGACCGACGATGAGACCAAGAGCTGCTGCTGCGACGCCCGAGATGAGAGGAACCACGGTCGCGGCGATCTTGGGTTTCGGGTCTCGTTCGTCATCGATCTCGACCATCCACGTGGAGAATGTCGTCAAACCACCGAGCACACCCACAGTCAGTGGTTGGGTGTCGAATGTGGCGATGGAGATGTGTAACCCGTACGCGACGCCAAGTATGAATGCGCCCGTGATGTTCACGACGGTGGTTCCGATCGGAAATCCCGTATCCGTGGTGCCGAGCCACAGGGTCGTGAGCCATCTGACAACGGCTCCGACCCCACCGCCAATGACGATCAAGGCGACGATCACCAGCGAGTTCCATTCGATCGCCCGGTCGCCACACGTCCGCCAACCAGTCGTCCGGCAACGGCTGCCACAACACCAAGCGACACTGAGACAGCAATCCATGCAGCCGAGCCGACCCAGATTCCGGCATCGGCGAGGAGCACTGACTCCAGGGCAAACGCCGAAAACGTCGTAAACGATCCCAGGAACCCGACAGCGAAGAAACGGTTGACGTGGACGTGATGGGATGACGCCCTTGCGAGAAACCATCCGAGGATGAAAGCCCCAACCACGTTGACGAACATCAGTGAGCCACGGCCCCCATCACCAATAATGTTGACGACAACGCGCATCGCCGTGCCTGCCGCACCACCGGCAAAGACAAAGATGAGTTCACGAACATGTTTGGGCATCTGGACGAAGTTACACGCACCGCGTTGCCACTAGGCGTCGCACTCACTCGATTCGCCGTCAGCATCCGCCCGAATCCCCGCGTCCTGATCCCGGATCACGGAGGCAACCTTGCCCCGTATCCGTTGAAGATCGGGGATGGGATGACCAATGGTGTCCCAACCTGGCGCGTAGTAGCCGGGGTTGAATCCCACCGTTTCGATGTCCGAGAAATCAAGCCTCGCGGTCATCTCAAGCATGTCTGCTGCAAAGGTCACGGGCAGATCCGTCACCATCGAACCATCCAGGGCATCGACAATTCCCCCAAGTCCGCGAAGCAAGGTGAACGGTGTCGACTTGGCGGCGACAGCACGCAACATGCAGCGCTGGCGTTGCATACGGACATAGTCACTCGATCCCTTCCGTGCCCGGACATAGGCCAACGCCTCAAGACCGTCGAGACGGTGCCACCCGACATCAACATCCACCGTTGCCCACGGATCACCCTCACGGGGAGGTGAGACCTCGGACTGCAATGGCTCCTGCACATAGACGTCGACACCGCCGATCGCCTCAACGAGGTCCACGAACGCTGCCATGTCCACCAGGACGTAGTAGTCAATCTTGAGACCGGTTGCGTTCGACAGCACATCGCGTAGTGCCGCCATGCCGGGATCTGCTTCGTTGGGATACGTCTTGGTCCACTTGCGTGTGAACGGATACAGCGCGTTGAGTTGTTCTGGGAAGCACCGACACGAGGTGAAGCTGTCCACGGTGGTCTGTGTCTCACCCTCAGCCTCGCCCTCAGCCTCGCCCTCGGCCTCGCCCTCAGGTGCTGTGGCAGTCCTCGCAAGAATCTTTCTCTCAAGACTGGCGAATGCTCCACCCCAACCGGAGGGAAGCGGCATACTTCCCAGATTCCTCGGGAATCCGAACAGGGCGGCCTTCCCCGTTTGGGGATTGATCGTCGCAACCATCATCGTATCGGTTCGCAATCCACCTCTTCCGGGTCCGCCGTCGCCACCGGCAAGGAGAATCGTGATCCGGTCCGAACCGACACGTTCCTCGAATGGCAGCAGAGGGACGCCAGCCACCTCGTTCTGCCTTGATGCGAGATCGTTCTCCAACGCCTCGATCGCATCCGGATCCCCAAATCCCTCCTCAAAGATTCGGCTCCGCACAATCATTTCCGACGTTGCCTCGTGGTGATAGACCGTCACGACCGGATCGGCGACGATGTCAGCGTCAGAGCCGACAGGGATCACCGGGGTGTCGGGCGGATCGTTGTCCCCTGCAAAGACGATGTCGAGAAGGCGCATGGCGTCAACGGTCGTCGTTGCGACGAACACATGTGGCACTACAACGAATGCCACAAGAACGGTTCCGCCCACGATCACCGCTGGCCGCGCCCACTCCCGTTTCGGCGCTTGAGCAAGGAGATAGGCGTCGACCGCACTCGCCAATCGCCATATCGCGGCAACCACATTTCCAGCAAAAAGGGTCCACAGCGCCGGCTTGGAGAGCGCTGCCCCAACGAGATCGAACTTGTCGACATCCAACACGACATAACCAACGAGGACGATCGCGATCGGTGACGCCCACACAGCCGCCCGGAAATAGCGACGAAGGTACAGGTGTCCGGCACCGGGGATGAGGACGCTCAATCCAGCAGCAATCCAGGGCCGGTGCGGGGCGGGATTGCTGGCACTATCGACATCTTTTGTTCCGAGGGCATCGTTGTGCGTCATGCATCACCTCCTCGCACATGCGTACTGCACGGAAACGTACTCGGAACACCGTGTATCGGTGTCAACAGACGGTGTTCAGAATCAGACACGGCATTCAGAATCCTCGCCTGAGTCAAATGACGTCGTTTCCGTGGCGTTGAACGCCACCTTCACCATTGCTTGGATTCGAGCAAGATCGGGGGTCGGCTTCCCTCGAAAATCGAGAACGGGTGTGTAGAACGGAGGCACAAACCCCACCGTTGCGATGTCATCAAAGTCCAGTGACGCCGTGTTCTCAAGAAGAGTCGGGAGATAGCTGAGCGGGATGTCCGTCTTGACACTGCTCGCCATTGCTTTTGAGAGATTGGAGAATCGGGTCAGGATCGTCGATGGCGTGGCCTTTGCCGCCACAGCCTTGAGGAGACACCGTTGTCGCTCCATCCGGACATAGTCGTTGCTCGATCGGCGTTCCCTGACATACCCGAGGGCGTCAAGGCCGTTGAGGTGACGCCAGCCGGGCCCTACCTGGACCGTATGCCAAGGGTCGCCCTCCCTGGTCGGGGACATCTCGATCGACACATATCGCTTGACATACACATCAACACCCCCAAGGGCGTTGACGACGTTCACGAACCCCCGCATGTTCACAAACGCGTAGTAATCGATCTCGAATCCAAGCATGATCTCGAGCGTGTCACGCAGCGCGGCCAAACCGGGTTCGCGCTCATTCGGATAGGTCTCAGTCCACGTGCGGGTGAAGGGATAGATCGCATTGATCTGGTCGGGAAAACAATGGCACGGAACGAATTGATCCGGCTCTCCGTCACCATCATCGTCGGTCCACGCGCGACGCTCTTTCCATGGTGTCAATTGCTTCTCAAGATCCACGAATGCGGTGGACCAGCGATTGGGAAGCGGGACATGGGTCATGTTGCGAGGTATGCCGAAGATCGCAGCCTTCCCTGTGTTGACATCAAAAGTCGCGACGTTGATCGAATCAGTCCGAGAGCCTGACCGTCCCGGCCCTCCGTCTCCGCCTGCCAGAAGGATTGCGATCCGACCGTCACCGTCGGCCTGGTGATCAAAGGAGTCGCCCCGCTCCCTATCTCGGGTCGGTACAAATGCAATGTCATCGGTCGCGTCTTCCGCACCCATGAGGCTCGGGTCGAAACGCTCGACACCGGGCACAAACGCCGGTTCAACAACAACCGGGTCAGGGACCGTCGGGAGAGCTTTCTCGTCGAGATGAGGGTCGTAATCCTCAAATACGAAGGGCTCCGGTTCGGCGTTGACATCAGCAACGAAGACTTCGTCGAGAGCGTGGGCCGCATCGAGGGTGTATTGGGCAACGACGAGATGGGGAAGCGCAACCGCCACAGAGAGTCCAGCCACAATGGCGATCTTCCACCATGCCCGTGATCCCGCTCCCAAAGAGAAGGCATCGGTCACGGCAAGGATTCGCCAGATGACAACAAGGAGGTTGACGATCAGGATCGACTTGAGCACCGTGGGACGCACGGCATATCCGATGAGATCGAATGTCGAAAGGTCAAGGATGAACAAGCTTGCGACCACACCGACGACGATCGGCAACGCATAGAGCGCGGCGCGGCGCCATCGACCCATGTAGCCCTGTCCGAGACCCGGGATCAAAGCCGACAGAAAAGCGGCGATCACACCGTTGTTCTTCACACCGTTCTCGTTCCTCCGCTACCTCAAGCCTACGCAGCCCGCCAACTTGTGCGAGTCAGACGTCAGACGTCAGAGAGCCCCCCTGCCCCTCGCTGCGCTCGGCGCGTCCCCCCGCAAGCGGGAGGACGGGAAGAAGAAGTCAGACGTCAGAAACCAGCGAGCGAAGTGAGCTCTCCGCTCTACCCTCGCACCATGCCTCACGAATCTCTCCGTAATGTCGCGCTCATCGCTCATGTTGATCACGGCAAGACCACCCTCGTTGATGGGCTGCTTCGGGCTGCGGGTGTCTTCGCAGACCATGAGAAGCCGGTCGAACGCATCATGGACTCCAACGACCAGGAGCGGGAACGAGGGATCACGATCCTCGCCAAAGCGGCGTCGATCGTCTGGCGTGGCGTCAAGATCAATCTGGTTGATACCCCTGGACACGCCGATTTCGGCGGCGAAGTTGAGCGAGCCCTCGCCCTTGTCGACGGTGTGTTGCTCCTCGTTGATGCCGCCGAGGGACCGATGCCGCAAACCCGTTACGTACTTTCCAAGGCGCTCGCCCTCTCTCTGCCCGTCGTGGTCGTTGTGAACAAGGTGGATCGACCCGACGCTCGACCGGCTGCGGTCGTGGATGAGATTTACGAACTGTTCTTCGACCTCGACGCGAAGGAGGATCAGATCGAGTTTCCCATCGTGTCGGCCGTCGCTCGCAATGGGATCTCAGTCCGAGGTATCGGCATGCCGGATGATGACGCGACTCTGGCGCCAATCCTCGATGCGATCATCGAGACCATTCCCGAGCCGGAAGGCGATTCCTCCGCTCCGGTGCAAGCGATCGTCACCAATCTGGATGCAAGCGACTATCTGGGCAGACTGGCGATCGGTCGAGTGATACGAGGAACGATGGTCGCCGGCACACCGATCGCCCTCCTGCAAGACAACGGCGCCCCTCCCATCAAGCGCAAACTTGGACAATTGATGGGGTTCGTCGATCTCGGGCGCATCGATGTGACCGAGCGAATTGCGGGCGATCTCTTCGTTGTCGCAGGATTCCCTGAGGTACAGATCGGTGACACATTCTCAGATCCTGAGACCATCGAAGCTCTGCCGAGGCTCGAGGTCGACGAACCCGTGCTCACGATGACATTTGGTGTCAACACGTCGCCGCTCGCTGGTACGGAGGGCACCTATCTCACGTCGCGACAGATCAAGGAACGCCTCGACAAAGAAGTCCTTGGCAACGTCTCGATCCGAATCGGCGAAACTGCCTCACCTGAAGTGATTGAAGTCGCCGGTCGCGGTGAACTCCAGCTCGCGGTTCTGATTGAATCGATGCGCCGCGAGGGCTATGAGCTACAGGTCTCACGACCCGAGGTCATCGTCAAGGTGATTGACGGTAAGGAACACGAACCCCTCGAGACAGTCACCGTTGACGTCCCAGACGAATATGTCGGTACTGTCACACAGGCGATCGCACCCCGCAAGGGTCGCATCACCCGGCTCAATCCGGGCGAGCATGGCAGAACGATCATCGCGTTCACTGCCCCTTCGCGGGGACTCCTTGGATTGCGTTCTCATCTGATGACAACGACTCGTGGTACTGCTCTCGTCCACATGCACCACGAAGGTTGGGTGCCCTGGGTTGGCGAACTCCCCCACCGCCATGGAGGCGCAATGGTCGCCGACCGTCGTGGAACCTCGACCGGGTTTGCGCTCGACAATCTCCAAAAGCGTGGCGAGTTGTTCATCGATGCTGGTGTTGAGGTGTACGAGGGCATGGTCGTCGGGGAGGCTTCGCGACCAGAGAACATGGTCGTCAACGTCACAAAGGGAAAGCAACTCACCAACATTCGCACGCACTCCACCGATGATGCCATCAATCTCAAGCCGCCACGCGACATGGGTCTGGAACCGGCAATTGAGTGGATCGCTGCCGACGAACTGGTTGAGATCACACCTCAGTCGATACGGATACGCAAGAAGCTCCTCACCGAACCCGAGCGGAAGAGGGCAAAGACGAAATAGCCGCGCGACATCCGATGACCGATGACCGTACTCCGATGACCGTACTCTGAAATCAAGAGTCCAGCTCGTTGGACTCCACGTATCGGTTATCGGTAATCGGTAATCGGTAGTCGGACTTCTACGTCGCGGGGAGGACCTGGGGGGATGGGTCTGTCACCCAAACGCCGACACTGTCTGGCACGACAACGTTTGCTGCCTCGACCGACGCCATGAACCATGCGTCCACTGCTCCATACTTGGCAGTTGAGTCGAGATATTCGAGAACCGTGTCTTCGTCAGGTGTCGTGCGGGAGGACACCAAGATGATGTGATATCCGTACTCAGACTCGACCGGGTCGGTTGGTGTACCGATCTCGGCGTTCATGGCAGCCTCGGCGAACTCGGGAACGAACCCGGAAGGTGCGACGCAACCGAGGTCACCAGCGTTGGCACCGGACTGGGTGTCGATCGACAGCTCGGTGGCAAGCTCACCGAAATCCTCGCCGGCTTCGAGCCGTGCTTCCACCGCCTCAGCCTCGTCGAGGGTTGCAAGGAGGATGTGTGCTGAACACACCTCGGTCCAGTCGAGTGGGAATTCGGCCAGTTCGGCCGCAGCGTCCTCAAGCGTTGGCTTGGTGTAGTCATCGGCGAGCTCATCCTCGATTGCTTGCTGGATGATCAGCTGACGGGCATAGAGACGAATCCCCGCTTCTGAGGCGTTTGCCTTCTCGAGGTATTCGTCGAGGGTTGCTGTGGGCGAATAGTCAGCGACAAGTTCGTTGACTCGTGCATCGACCTCTTCATCCGTCGGATCGATGGAGAATTCCTCAGCGGCCGCCTGCTCGACAGCCTCCCATTGGATTGCGACTCCGAGAAAGCGCAAGAAGTCGGCGTCGTTGATACCTTCATCGGTGTTTCGAACCATGTTCTCAACATCTGCTCGCGTGATATCTGCATCACCGACGGATGCAACCACTGATGGGGAGCTTGAGCATGCGGCAGCCGTGATTGTGACGGCACCGACGACGAGCATGAGGCGTTTCATTTTCTCAAAGACCTTTCAAACGTGTGCAGGCAAGGCTATGGAGATCAGCTTGTTAGGGCATGGATCGCAGATGAGAATTTCATGAACCTGTCAGTGCTCCACATTGGTTGTCATTCGATAGGCTCGCCCCAAGAGGAGGCCCTTTGATCCCACTGGCACGCACGACCGCGGCATCCGGTGCCACGATTCCCGGATCCGCCGAAGTCGTCGTCTGTGGCGCGGGCATCGCCGGGATATCAACTGCTTTCCACCTGACGCGACTCGGTGTCCACGATGTCGTTGTGGTGGATCCGCGACCGCCACTGACCTTGACCTCGGACAAATCCACCGAGTGCTATCGCAACTGGTGGCCGACGCCACATATGGTTGCGCTGATGTCGCGCTCGATCGATCTCCTCGAGGCATACGCGGATGAATCGAACGACCGTTTCTCACTCACGAGGCGCGGTTACTTGTATGTCACGGCAGACGGCACCGAATTGGACCGCATGACGTCGGATGCCCACCTCATTGCTTCCCTCGGGGCTGGATCGGTACGAACACACACCAAGGCGTCTGGTGTGTACCAACCGGCGGACCTTGGCGGATACTCCTCCGACCTCACCGGAGCCGATGTCTTTTCAAGCGGAGACACGCTGCGCAACGCCTTCCCGTTCATCGGTGACCAGGCTGTTGGTGGAATCCATGTCAGGCGGGCGGGATGGCTTTCTGCCCAACAGCTTGGTGCTTGGATGCTGGAGGAGGCGATCACTGCTGGCGCGGAATGCCTCACAGGTGAGATCACCAGTGTGCAGTCGGACAAGAACGGAATCACCTCCGTGGTCGTTGACGGTCAAGCGACGGTTACCTGCAAGAGCTTTGTCAACGCTGGGGGTCCACTCGCCAAAGCGGTGGGACGCCTCGTGGGCGTCGAAGTACCGGTGCACAGCGAGATCCATCAGAAGGTGTCGTTCAAGGACCACAAGGCAGGATTCCATCGGTCCGCACCAGTGGTGATCTGGAGCGATCCCCAACGCATTTCCTGGTCACCCGATGAGCACGATTTTCTCGTCGAGACCGGAAACGAATCATTCCTCGGAGAGCTTCCACGGTTCGTCCACGGCAGACCCGAGGGTGGGACGGAGTCACCGTGGGCACTCGGACTGTGGGATCTCATACCCAAGGTCACTGCCACGCCCGAGTGGCCGATTGAAGTCGATTCGCTCTACCCCGAACTGGTCATGCGTGGGCTGACCGCCATGCTCCCCGCGATGTCTGCCTACTGTGACGGCCTCCCGGAACACACCGTCGACGGGGGCTATTACACCAAAACGATCGACAACATCCCACTCATTGGACCCATCGGGCCCGCTGGGTCCTACCTGTGTGCGGCGTTGTCCGGGTACGGGATCATGGCGGCGTGTGCGGCGGGTGAACTCACCGCACTCCATGTCGCAGATGGGCCACTCCCCCCTCATGCCGACGCCTTCCGGATCGAACGCTTCGACGACCCCACCTATCTGCGGGCCATCACCGCCTCAGCTTCCGCCGGCCAGATCTGACCTCAGTGTGAGGCACCGATGAGATCTTTGAGTTCACCGATCTCTTGTGCGTGGTCATCGAGGAAATCAGTTCTCCGCTCCCCGCTACGGAGTTGTTCGCGTGTCTCGAACAGATCCCGTCCACACTCTGCATAGAGCTTCCCAAATTTCTCATCGATTGCACGCATCTCGGCGTAATCGTCGATGTCACCTGCTGTCATCAGAAGGGAATCGACATAGCCGAGGTAGCGTTCGAGCGAAGTTGTGTACTGGGCTGGAATGTCGTTGTCGACAAGGCAAGCGCTGAAACCTGCGAGCTCCATCTGAACCTCCGCAGAGTTGTCAATATCGGTGAGTACGCGTTCCCACGCACCGCGAAGATCTCCGTAGAGCTCTGACGCCCTCGTACGGTCACTGTCGAGATTCAAACTCGCCTCTTCCGTGGAACATGCGGCTGCGGCAGCGTCACGTGCCGGGTCTTCCACATAGTCGTTCGGAGACAATTCGTTCGGGCCAGCTGGTTCGCCCGGCAGGAAGACAAACCCGCTAGCAGCCAACAGATCCGTTGGCGGGAACTGCCAGTTCGATATGAGGATCGGATCGTCGCGGCTGGGAAGCACAACTGGTTCGGGGCCGTCGAACCCTGCATCGGCCATGCACGCACTGATATAGCTCAGCCGCTCACTCCAAACAGACTCGATACCGACTTCGAGAAGCACTGATTCGACGCTCGATTCGTGATCGAACGGGGCAACAGCGGCGCTGACGTCGATGGTTGACAGCTCCACGGGAGCAACGCTGCGGCTGGCCGGCAGCGGTTGCTGTGTGGTGGTTGTGGTCGCATCCGAAGGCGTGGATTGTGACGCAAGCGGTTGGAACGAAGATCCACTGTCTGCAACAGCAGTGAGTCCAACGGCTGCGGTGACCGTGACCACAGCTGTCGAAGCGACTGCAAATCGCATCATGTTGTGATGCCTGGCCACTGCAGCAATCGGCTTCGGTTCGCGCCCCCTCACGGCCCTGTGTATGTCGGTGGATGCTTGGTCGAGACGTTCATCAAGATTCATGGTTGTCCTCCAATGTCGCGAGACGACGAGTGAGTGATTTGCGGGCACGGCGAAGATGTGATCGAACGGTTTCGGCGGAAAGGTCCAGAATCTCGGCAACGTCGTCGAGTGCCAGGTCTTCGAGGTAGTGCAGCGCGACGACTTGGGCTTGCCGTTTGGGGAGCTTCCTGACTGCTCGCCAAAGATCGTGGGACTCTGCAGCCATTTCGGGAAGCAGCATGTCGGTTTGGAAGAGCTTGGGGAGCGCTTTGGCCTCAACGACACGACGACGTATGGCTGAGACCGACCGATTCGCCACGACGCGGCGCACCCAGGCGCCGGGGTTCTCATAATTTCCAACTTCGTCCCATCGGCGATAGGCCGCCAGGAACGCCTCTTGCGCAATGTCCTCCGATGCAAGACGGCTACCCGAAAGGGCATATGCCAAGCCGGATACTGCCTGGAACTCGACGCGGTAGAAGGTCTCGAAGCGTGGGGTTGCACGAACGACCGGCAGGTCAAATTCGCTCGTGTCATCAGACGGCACCATCGTCACGTTCATTCCGTTCGCCATACCTGTTACTCGCACAACGGCATGATCTGGGGTGAAGGAATCTTTGGGCACCGTGCAGCGGACCATAAACAATGTCGGAACCCGGCATGCAGCACCGTGCGTCATAACGTTGGTCAAGGATTCAACATGAGAAGGAGCACACCTTGAAGAAGGCCACCATTGTCGTTGGGATTGCTGCGCTTGCGGTTGCCGTTTCTGCGTGCACACCGTCAGTCACCGTCGAATCGCCGAGCGCACCGTCCGAAGCGGCACCGTCTGGTATTTCCGTAAGCGGTATCGGGGAAGTCACGGGTACGCCGGACACGTTGACGATGTCCTTTGGGGTCTCCGTCATACGCGACTCCGTATCAGAAGCAGTAGCGATCGCCGCACAAAAGGCCGAAGCCGTCATCGAATCGCTGAAAGCAAACGGTTTGGCGGAAGAGGACATCCAAACGGCGAACTACTCGGTGTATCCCCAGTACGACTGGAGCAACAACACCCAAAAGCTCATCGGCTACCAGGTGAACAACTCGGTGATTGCCAAGATCAGGGATCTCGACACTGCTGGAACCGTCATTGATGGCGCAACCGGCGCAGGTGGAGACGAGACAACGGTGAGCGGAGTGTCGTTCTCGATCGAGGACAACGACGCACTCATCGAGGCTGCCCGCGAGGCTGCGTGGAACGATGCCAAGCAGAAGGCCGAACAACTCGCATCGCTGTCTGGTGTGACCCTCGGAAGTCCGATATCTGTATCTGAGACGTTCGCGCCCTCTCCCCAGCCATTTGCCTACGACGAGATTGCCTATGCAATGGCCGATGGTGCCGAGGTCACCACACCGATCAATCCGGGTGAACAGCAAGTCGCGGTGTCACTCTCCGTTCAGTTCTCCATCCAGGATTGACCAGAATCACCCTGCAAGCGCGTACCCAGGGTATGAACCCACCCTCACGGTCGGTTCATACCCTGGGTACGCGAGATCGGTTTGGACCAGATGCGACGAACGGTGACCGCAGGTATGGTATGGCCAAGATCTGTATCGCTCTGGTCGTCAAAGCGGTACGACTCGGGAGCCGCCAGGTGGCGGAGCAGGGAGCGATATGAGACCCGTGAGGATGACCATTGCGGTCGGATTCCTGGCGCTCGTCGCTACGGGATGTAGCGGTGGAGAAACCGTTGCCAGCACAACCACCACGACCGTTCCCTTCACAACAACATCGGTTGCGGCAACAACGTCGACAACCACATCAACCACAACGACCACCACCGTGCCGCCAAGCCTTGGGGCCACGTCGACCATTTTCCGCGTCCAGCAGGATTTGGCTGCACTCGGCTTCTTTGATGGCCAGATTGATGGGATAGCGGGTGAGGAGACACAAAAAGCTCTCAAGGCCTTCCAGACACAACAGGGCTTGGAGGCCGACGGCGAGTTCGGGCCAAAGACGGATGCGGCCCTCTACCCGCTCCTGATGAAGAACAAGGCCTATGTCGAGAGCCTCCAGGAAGATCTGACCGAGGCAGGCTTGTACACCGGCCCAATCGATGGCAGCTATGGCAAGGGAACCAAGGCCGCCGTTGAGAAGCTCCAGGAATCCTGTGACATCGAAAAGACAGGGAACATCGATATCGCGACACGGATATGTCTCGACGAAGCGATTTAGGAATCTGACGTCTGACGTCTGAGATCAGACTCGGTTAGGCGGTATGCATACTCATGACCCTCACTGCGGAACTTATCAATGCGGTTACCTGGAAGATCCCGAACGCGCTTGCCCTTGTTGGTTCGCGATCAGATGACGAGTGGAATGGAATGACAACGTCTTGGATCACCCAGGTATCCCAAGACCCGATACTCATCGGAATCGGTGTCGATACTGTCGCAATCACGCACCGGCTCATCGCCGATGGAGGGAGCTTCACGGTCAACTTGTGGGATGCGGAAGATACGCGTCCGTTCGTGAAGTTCTCCAAGCCAGCGACAAAGGACGGAATGACACTCAACGGACTTGCGATCACCGAGGGGCAAACCGGGGCCCCGATCTTTGACGATGCCATTGCCTGGCTTGAATGCGTCGTGGTGAATCCGGTGCCTTGCGGCACCCATACGTTCTTCATCGGTGAGCTCGTCGCTGCCGGCATCAACGACGATGAGGCAAGACCAGCCTCCATGGCAGACACTCGCATGAAGTACGGGGGGACGCGAAGAGGTCATTGATCAGAAGTCAGACGTCAGACGTCAGACGTCAGACGTCAGATGCTGTGAGCTGTGAGCCGTAAGCTGTGAGCAGCGAGTAAAGCGAGCCCATGCCCCAACGCCCCATCTACATCGACGGATTCACCCATCAGCTCTTGGACGCCGATCCTCCCGAGACCGACGAGTGGATCGCTGCCCTTGACGACATCATCTCGGTCGACGGTGAAACTCGTGCCCGCTACCTCATGGCACGCCTCACCGAGCACAGCCGATTCCGCAACATCGGGGTACCCGGATCTGTCTCGACGCCGTACATCAACACCATCCCACCCGGAGCGGAGGCCAACTTCCCCGGTGATGCAGATATCGAGCGACGGATTCGGCGACTCATCCGGTGGAATGCCGCAGCCATGGTCATCAGGGCAAACAAGGCCGAAGACGGTATCGGAGGCCACCTGTCGACGTTCGCCTCCTCTGCAACGCTGTACGAGGTCGGTTTCAACCACTTCTTTCGCGGACACGCCGACGGCACTCCCGGTGACCACATCTATTTCCAGGGTCATGCCAACCCCGGTGTCTACGCCAGAGCCTTCCTTGAAGGACGTCTGAGCGAAGACCAGCTCGACCACTTCCGGCGTGAGATCAACGGAGGTATCTCAAGCTATCCGCACCCGCGCCTGATGCCGGATTTCTGGGAATTCCCGACCGTCTCCATGGGATTGGGACCCATCAACTCGATCTACCACGCCCAGTTCCTCCGATACCTCGACAGTCGAGGTCTCGACGACACGAAGAAGTCCCGCGTGTGGGCGTTCCTCGGAGACGGCGAGACGGATGAGCCCGAAACACTCGGGTCGATCACCCTCGCCGGTATTGAAAAGCTCGACAACCTGACCTGGGTGGTCAACTGCAACCTCCAAAGACTTGACGGTCCCGTCCGGGGCAACGGGAAGATCATCCAGGAACTCGAAGCGAACTTCCGCGGTGCGGGATGGAACGTCATCAAGGTCATCTGGGGTTCCGACTGGGACCCGATTCTCGCCCGTGACACCACGGGTGCACTCGTCGAGAAGATGAATGCAACGGTCGACGGTGAATACCAGCGGTTCAAGGCCGAATCGGGAGCGTACGTTCGTGAGAACTTCTTTGGGCCCGACCCCAGACTCCGGGCACTCGTCGAAGACATGACCGATGACGAGATCGGGGACCTCCGACGTGGTGGCCTCGACTACCGCAAGATCTACGCTGCATACCACTCGGCTACCGAGTTGCGGGGAGCACCAACCGTGATCCTCGCCAAGACCATCAAGGGCTGGACCCTGGGACCCGACATTGCTGGCAAGAACGCAACACATGCCATCAAGAAACTGACCGGAGAACAGCTCAAAGAACTGCGGGATCGGCTCATGCTCCACGATGAGATCCCTGACGAGGATCTCGAAGATGGGATCCCACCATTCGTCATGTTCGAGGAGGGCTCTGTCGAGCAGCGGTACCTCATGGAGCGTCGGGAACACCTCAACGGACCCATACCGAAACGCGGTGTGCCGATCAGATCTCCCCTCGAGCTCCCGTCTCACGCCCCGTTCGCCGAATTCGAAAGCGGTTCGGGAGAGATCGAGATTTCCACCACCGGCGTATTCACTCGGCTCCTACGTAGCTTGACCCGAGACAAGGCCTTCGGAAGCCGGGTCGTACCGATCATCCCCGATGAAGGACGCACCTTCGGTATGGATGCGTTGTTCAAAGAGATCAAGATCTACGCACCCGAAGGGCAGCTCTACGAACCTGTCGACCACAACCTCATCCTGTCCTACAGAGAAGCCAAAGATGGCCAGATCCTTCAACAGGGCATCACCGAAGCTGGTGCGACCGCTTCGTGGATTGCTGCGGCAACTTCCTACTCAACGCGGGGAGTCCCCGTCGTTCCCTTCTTCTCGTTCTATTCGATGTTCGGTTTTCAGCGAGTTGGCGACTTGCTGTGGGGTGCTGCCGACGCTCGGGCCCGAGGGTTCCTTCTGGGAGCCACTGCAGGTCGCACGACACTTCTCGGTGAGGGACTCCAGCACCAGGACGGCCACAGCCATGTGCTTGCAAGCGTGGTTCCGACCTGTGAGGCATACGACCCGGCATTCGCATACGAAGTCGCAACGATCATTGAAAGCGGCCTGCATCGCATGTACGGCGACAACGACGACGTGTACTACTACCTCACGCTCTACAACGAGAACTACGTCCAGCCCGCCATGCCCGAGGGAAGCCGTCAGGGCATCATCGACGGGTTGTACCGCTTCGATGCCGGACCAGGTGGCGGTGACCATGCTGCGACGATCCTCTTCTCCGGTCCGAGCCAGGGTGCCGCTCGAGCGGCTCAGACAGAGCTTTCTGACCGGTTTGGCGTATCTGCCGAACTTTGGAGTGCCACCTCCTACAAGAAGTTGCGAGAGGAAGCTCTTGAGACCGACCGATGGAATCGCCTCCACCCAACGCTTACACGGCGCGTCCCATTCGTGACCGAGCAGCTCAACACGTCCCGAGGTCCGATCGTTGCTGTCACCGACTACATGCGCATCGTGCCTGATCAGATAGCACCGTATGTCCCAAGAACCTTCACGTCGTTGGGAACAGACGGCTTTGGACGAAGTGACACACGCGAGGCACTTCGGGATTTCTTCGAGACAGACATGCGCCACGTCGTCGTGGCAACACTGGCTTTGTTGGCCAAAGAGGACGCCATCTCTCCAAACGTTGTCTCTGAAGCGATCGCCGCATACGACATCGATCCGGACATCGCAGCACCCTGGACGCGGTAGAAACGGAGCTCACAGCTAACAGCTGACAGCTTTCGGCTCCTTGCCTTCCACTCTTTGAACCGTGAACTGTGAGCTTCTTTGTGCCGATTCTGTGGTACAAGCAGCCCCCATTCCGCTACCGTGCCTCCATGGGACGAACCTCGTTCGTCCATTCCCATGCAAACTAAGGAGGAACAAGACGATGAGACGTAAGAATCTCTGGTTCTTGGCCGTTGTCGTGCTCGCACTCGTTGCAAGCGCATGTAGCAGCAGCAGTGATGAAACAACCACCACTGCTGCGCCCGAAGCTACGACAACCACACAAGCAGAAACAACCACCACCGCAGTACCGAGCCCAGACTTTGAAGGCAAGGTGCTCGATTCCGGTGGATGCGACACAGACGGATACAGTGGACGCGTCGACACCATCACGGCGATCGATGAATACACCGTCGAGTTCAAACTGTGCAACCCACACCCAGCATTCCTGGCTCAGATCGCATTCGGCGTGTTCGGCATCCAGCCCGAGGAGCACCTTGAGGCCACGGGTGGCGCACCGCTCGCCAACCCGGTCGGGACCGGTCCATTCGCAGTGAAGGAATGGCTGCGCGGCGACTCGGTCGTCTTCACCCGCAATGACGACTATTACGGCCAAGTAGCTCCCCAGGAGACCCTGGTCTTGAAGTGGTCAACGGAAAGTGCCGGACGTCTCCTTGAACTCCAATCAGGTAATGCTGACGGCATGACCTTCCCGGGTGTTCAGGATTATCCGACCATTGAGGCCGATCCGAACCTGCAGCTGCTCAACAAGCCCGAACCGAACATCTTCTACATGGGCTTCACGAACACGTTCGCCCCATGGGACAACGTGGATGTTCGCAAGGCTGTGGCGATGGGTATCGATCGTCAGCGAATTGTTGACACGTTCTACCCACCAGGGTCAGAGACGGCATCCCACTTCACCCCATGCTCGGTGCAGTTCGGTTGCGAAGGCGACAGCTGGTATGACTTCGATGCAGAAGCAGCCAAGACCCTGCTCGCTGATGCAGGATTCCCTGACGGCTTCGACACGACCATCTACTACCGCGATGTAACGCGTGGCTACCTGCCGACGCCTGGTGACGTTGCAGCTGACATCCAGGCTCAGCTCAAGGAGAACCTGAACATCAACGCAGAGATCGTCGTCATGGAGTCCGGAGAGTTCATCCAGACATCGTCAGCTGGAGGCCTTGACGGCATTCACCTGCTCGGTTGGACCGGTGACTATCCGCACATCACGAACTTCTTGGACTTCCACTTTGCGGAGACCAACTTGCAGTTCGGTAATCCCTATCCAGAAATCTACGAGCCATTGAAGACGGCAAGCCAGACAGCAGATGCTGCAACAGCTCAGCCACTCTATGAGGAAGCGAACAACGCCATCAAGGAATTCGTTCCGATGGTCCCAATCGCACACGGCGGTGCTGCTTATGTGGCGACGTCAGCCGTGCAAGGTGCCTATGCACCACCTTGGGGTGATGTGACGTTCAACCTCTGGGACAATGGAGGGGACACAATCGTGTTCGTCCAGGGCAACGAGCCCATCTCGCTCTACTGCGCAGATGAGACCGACGGCGAATCGCTTCGTGCGTGCGCTCAGGTCGTTGAAGCCCTGTACTCATACGACAAGGACGGAAACGTGCAGCCACAACTCGCAACCGAGTGTGTGCCGAACGACGACTTGTCAGTATGGACATGCTCGCTCCGCCAAGGAGTGGTCTTCCACGATGGTTCGACCTTCGACGCAAATGACGTCGTTGTGTCGTACACGGCAGGGCTCGACGCAGCATCTCCGCTCCATACGGGGAACAGCGGCGTGTTCGAGTACTACGACTACCTGTGGAACGGACTGATCAACGCTCCAGCAGCTGAGGGCTAAGCCCCGGTCGGTTACGTGAGGAAACGGGGGAGGCACATGCCTCCCCCGTCCTCTATGCTCACCCTCCACCGACCGAAGGCATCGCTGCTTCACCATGCTCGGATTCATCACACGACGCACCTTGCTTGCAATCCCCGTCCTGCTCGGAATCATGGTCGTTGTGTTCTTCCTCATCAGAGCGATCCCTGGCGATCCATGCACCTCACTCCTTGGTGAACGAGCCACCGCCGAAGCATGCGAACGCTTCAACGAAGCCAATGGTCTCAATGACCCGATATGGGTTCAACTCGGCATCTACATGAAGAACGTCGTCACGTTCAACCTCGGAGAGTCAATTCGGTTCTCGCGACCGGTCAATCAGATCCTGATTGAACGACTCCCACTCACGATCGAGCTTGCCACTTCTGCCTTGATCCTGGCGATTGGCATTGGTGTTCCCATGGGCATCATCGCCGCCAGGCGGCACAACTCGGCGGTCGACACCGCGACAATGGCCATTGCAAACATTGGTGTGTCGATGCCCGTGTTCTGGCTCGGGTTGATGCTTGCCTATCTCTTCGCCATCATCTTGAAAGGAACGATCTTCCAGTTACCCCCGACGGGTCGACTTTCGGCGGGTGTGTTCCCGATTCCGTATTACGAGGTGTGGGGATGGGAAATCACGCCGGACACCACCTGGGCAAACCTCAACGAATTCATTGCGAACTTCTACATCTTCAACAGCTTCATCACGTTCCAGTGGGACGTCTTTTGGGATGCCGTCAAGCACATGATCCTGCCAGCCGTCGCCCTCGCAACCATTCCGCTTGCGATCATCGCCCGAATCACACGAAGCTCGCTGCTTGAGGTGATGAACAAGGACTACATTCGTACCGCCCGGGCAAAGGGGACACGAGAGTCTCGAGTTGTGCGGAGCCATGCAATGCGCAACTCGCTTCTGCCCGTCGTCACGATCATTGGTCTCCAACTGGGCGCTCTCCTTGGTGGAGCGGTCCTCACGGAGACCGTCTTCAATCTTGCCGGCGTTGGGCGCGCGCTGTACGACGCCATCACCGGCCGAGACTACGCGGTGGTACAAGGGATCACCGTCGTGATCGCTCTTGGATACGTGATCGTGAACCTGTTGGTCGACCTGTCCTATGGCTACCTCGATCCACGAATCAGGGTCGGTGGCGAATGATCTCGCGCCAGAAGTCCATCGAGATCCTTGAAGCCCAATCGGCCCAACACGATCTGCTTGACAAGCCGCTGAGCCAATGGCGACTCACCCTCCGTCGCTTCCGGGGCCGAAGATCAGGCATGGTCGGATTGGGGATTGTTGTCTTCTTGATCCTCATGGCGATCTTTGCCCCGGTGATTGCGCCGTATCCACCGAACGAGGTGCTGATCGGCAAGGAAGATGTTGGTCCAAGGGAAAAACCGTGTATCCACATCCTTGGCTGTGACGAGAACAAACCCCAACACATCATGGGAACGGACGGAAACGTGAGAGACGAGTTCTCTCGAATCATCTACGGCGCTCGCATCAGCCTCACACTCGGGTTCTTCACCGTCACGATTGCCCTCCTCGTTGGAGGTTTCTTCGGGGCTATCGCCGGATACGTCGGCGGATGGTTCGACAACATCGTCATGCGGATCATGGACGTGATTCTTGGCTTCCCGTCCCTGCTGCTTGCCATTGCGATCGTCGCAGTGCTCGGCCCGGGGCTCCAGAACGCCCTCATCGCGATCGCCATCGTCGCCATCCCAGCCTATGCACGCGTCATGCGCGCCCAAGTGCTTGCCATCAAGGAATCCGACTTTGTCCAGGCATCGGTTGCTCTCGGTTCCTCAAGCCGACAGCTGCTGCTTCGCCGCGTCATCCCCAATGCTCTGACTCCGCTCGTCGTCCTCGCCACATTGGGGGTTGCGACCGCTATCCTCGAAGCAGCAGGACTCTCATTCCTCGGCCTCGGAGCGCAGCCACCAAACCCCGAGTGGGGATCGATGCTCGCCCAGGAACGAAACAACCTTTTCACGTCGCCTCTTCTTGTCTTTTTTCCGGGCTTTGCAATCATGCTGACCGTGCTCGGCTTCAACCTCATGGGTGACGGACTACGCGACGCCCTCGACCCGGCCCTGAATCGATGAAAAAGCCACGAACTCCCAATCAGAATTCCGTGATCGCGATGGACCCACCCCTCATCGAGATGTCGGAACATCTTCTCGAGATCAAGGGACTCAAGACACACTTCGACACCCGCGACGGAGTCGTCAAGGCAGTCGATGGGGTTTCGTTGAAGGTCAAGCGAGGCGAGGTTCTCGGCATCGTCGGAGAATCCGGATGTGGTAAATCAGTGACGGCGCTGTCGATCATGGGTCTGATCCCACACCCAGGAAAAGTCGTGGCGGGTGAAATCCTGTTCAACGGGCAGGACATCGCACAAATGAATCCCGACGACGTTCGCAAGCTACGCGGCGAACACATTTCGATGATCTTCCAACAACCCGGAAGTGCGCTCAACCCGGTCCAGAGAGTCGGTGTCCAGATCAAGGAAGTGTTCAAGCTCCATCGCGACTGGGACGACGATCTTGAGGACGAGAAGGTCATTGAGATGCTTGCCAAGGTTGGCATCCCGGATCCGAAGTCACGTGCCCGCGCCTACCCCCACGAGCTCTCCGGTGGCATGGCCCAACGGGTCATGATCGCAATGGCGCTGGCCTGTGAGCCCGAGCTGTTGATCGCTGACGAACCGACAACCGCGCTCGATGTCACGATTCAGGCCCAGATCCTCGATCTGATCCGAGACCTCCAGGAGACGTCCAGGACCGCTGTTCTCCTGATCACCCACGATCTCGGCGTTGTTGCCGAGATGGCTGATCGTATTGCGGTGATGTATGCCGGTGAGGTTGTCGAAGAGACCGATGTCAGCACCCTGTTCAAGTACCCGAAGCATCCCTACACCCAGGGTCTGATCGCATCGATCCCCGTCCTCGGATCGATCGTCGACACCCTTGAGACCATCCCAGGCGTCGTCCCGAACCTGATCGATCTGCCACCGGGATGTCGGTTTGCCTCACGATGTGTCTCACGGATCCAGCACGAACTCGAGATCTGTACACAGAAAAGGCCCGAGCTGCGCGAAATCGCACCCGGACACCACGTGCGCTGCTTCCTTTACGAGGAGGAATATGTGTCCCAAGCAGATCGTGAAGCCGTAGCAGAATTCAACGTGGCGTCGGCCCCGGTCGACAGTGTGATCGACGATGAGTGACCAGCCGCTCATTGAGCTGACCGATCTGGTCAAGCAGTTCCCGGTCAGGGGTGGGGTCCTCCAGCGACAGGTCGCGACGGTCAATGCCGTCGCTGGTGTGAGCATGACGATCTCGCGCGGCGAGACCGTTGGGCTCGTCGGTGAGTCGGGATGCGGCAAATCCACCCTTGGCCGTTTGCTGACACGGCTGCTTGAACCGACGTCAGGGAAAATCATCTTCGACGGCGCCGACATCACACACCTCCAAGGCAAGCAGCTCAAGCCGTTCCGGAAACGTGTCCAGATCATCTTCCAAGATCCGTACTCCTCCCTTGATCCACGGACCCAGGTCGGGAACTCGATCTCAGAGGGTCTCAAGCTCCACGGCATCGGGGACAAGGATGAACGGCGCGACCGAGTCACCAAGATGCTCGAACTCGTGGGGCTTGAGGCACATCATGCGAGCCGATTCCCACACGAATTCTCTGGAGGACAACGTCAGCGGATCGGCATCGCGCGAGCTCTCATCCTCGAGCCCGATTTCGTTGTTGCTGACGAACCCGTGTCGGCGCTCGATGTCTCCGTCCAAGCCCAAGTCCTCAACCTGTTGAAGGAGTTACAGTCGGAGCTGGATCTGACACTGTTGTTCATCGCGCACAACCTCGCGGTGGTCGAGCACATCTCGGACCGTGTCGCCGTCATGTATCTGGGCAGAATTGCAGAAATCACCGACCGCGAGAGCCTCTACAAGAACCCGCTCCATCCCTACACCGAAGCATTGCTCTCTGCGATCCCGATCCCCGACCCCGATCGTCCCCGGAATCGCACGATTCTCCAGGGCGAGGTGCCCTCCCCGATCGACCCACCATCGGGGTGCTTCTTCCATCCGCGGTGCCCGATCGCTGTCGAAGGTGTGTGCGATGTCGAGGTACCCCAACTCGAGCAATCGACGACGAGCGCTGATCACCTCGCGGCCTGCCACGTCCGAACGGGCCGCCTGAGCCGGCTGTGAGCCGAAAGCTGTGAGCCGAAAGCTGAAATAGTTGGGCGCAGAGCGTCCGACTATTTCTTCAATACGAGTCGAATCGCCACAATCGCGGCTTCATACAAGATGTAGAGCGGCACGGCGAGCATCATCAGGGTGAGTGGATCCCCGCTGGGGGTGATGACGGCTGCGGCAATGAGGATCAAGACAATGGCCCACCGGCGGTTGGAGCGAAGGGTCTTGCTCGTCAGCATGCCGAATGCGGCGGCGGCGAAGAGGAACACCGGGAACTGGAATGCAATCCCGAACGCGAGAAGGAACCGCATTGCAAATTTCAGGTAGTAGTCGGCACCGATGACAGGAACAAGGGCGTCCCCTCCAAAGCCAAGGAGAAAAACCAGTCCACGCTCGAGCGCCAGATACCCCACGAACACGCCAAGAAGAAAGAGAAACGCAAGGACAGCGACGATCGGAATGACCCAGCGTTTTTCACGCTTCGACAACGCAGGTTCGACGAACCGCCACACCTGATAGGTGATGACAGGGCTCGCAAGGATTGCCCCTCCCCACAGCGAGAGACGCATCACGACGCTGAACGCTTCGGTCACCTTGAATGTTGCAAGGGCAGCATCGGGATCGAGCTTGCGATACGGTTCGACGAGCAAGTCGAGAATCTGCTCATTGAAGATGAAAGCGATCACCGTTCCGATGCCGAGAGCGATGACGGACTTGATGAGCCGCTGGCGCAGCTCCACGAGATGTTCGGAGAACGGCATCGTCGTCGCCGTCATGACTCGGCCTCTCCGTCTTCCTCATCCTGAGATGGAACTTCGGCGACTGGTTCAGCCGTCCCGAAACCGACACGATTTGGATCTGAACCGCTCAGGTTGGTGTCCAACATCTCGGTAAAGCTGTTGCCGGCCTGTTTCAGATCATCCTTGATTCCCTGAAGATCATCTCTGGCGGTCTTGATCGGATCGGCTGCATCGTGCCACTCGCCGGAGATCTCCTCGACAAACTGGGAGGTTGCCTGACGAGCCTTGGAGAGCAGCTCCCCCATCTTGCGCGCAAACTCCGGCAGTCGGTCGGGTCCAAAGATGATCAGGATCACAACCACGATGGTCACGATCTCTGCGAAAGAAAGACTGCCCATTTGTGGAACGCTACAACGTTCCACGACCTTCAGGGAGGCGTGCGAGCCAGCGAACCCCGTCAGTCCGACGTCGGAAAGCCCCCCTGCACCTCGCTGCGCTCGGCGCGTCCCCCCGCAAGCGGGAGGACGGATATGGGAGAAAGCTGAAAGCTCTCTAACCCTTCGGAGCCCATCGTGGGTAGTCGATTCCAGCGGTACGGTTGATGACAAATCCCTGCACGGTGAGCAATACGACTGCAAGCATCAGCACCGCAAGGTCGCGCGGGGTTGTGAGAATCCCGAGCGAAACGATCAGCGTGGTGGCACCGGCAGGGGGATGGGGCACCCTGAACCACACCATCAACCCTGATGTCAGCCCGAGCGACAGAGCGGCAGCCCCGACACGGGCAAGAGTCACTTCAGTGGCGAGCGCGGGAGCTGCGTCAGTCAGACCGAATATCACCAGCGACAGGTAACCGGCGCCCGCTCCGATCCCGTGGCCCAGGATAGCGTTCCTTGGTGAGGCCGCCGGGTTCGTCGGAGTGTAGAAGAACAGAAATGCAGTGGGGCCAAGCGACGGAAAAACGAACGGGCTTCCGGTCAACAAGGCCGCCATCGACATGATTCCGATTGACAACACGCCGTTGGCGAATGCGAACAGGCCCATCACCGTCGTCGAAGAGTGGCGCTTCACGAGATACGGGATCTGCATCCGGCTTGCAAGGCCAAACACGATTGCATTCATCTGTCCCCCGATGGGACCCGTTGAATCGCGTTTGAACTCCGGTTCAGTCACGTCGCGGCAGCACCCTGTAGAACAACACGGCGCAGATCGCCAAGCCGGTGGAAACGGCCGCGGCGGTCCAGCCGAGCTGCGGATCATGCGTCATGTACGCCTCAGCCGCGATCACGAGAAGGAACAGTTGGAGACTGACGATCAACACGACGAGAGCAAGGAGCGCAGTGCTTCCAGCCGACTTTCGTTTGGCCATCAGTGACTGCCTCCCGAAATGCCGACCGCCCATACCTCGCGGTCCCGAATGACCGTGTCGATACGGGTCAGCGGTCGTTCGGGTGGACCCGCTATCGCTTCACCCGCAACGCTGAAGAACCCTTCATGACAAGGACATTCGAACTCGAAGGTCTCGATGTCCCAGAACACCACACATCCGAGGTGCGTGCATTTCTGGCTGAAAGCAACGACCTCGTTGAGTTCGGTCCGGACGATGATTGCGGGATCCTTGTCCGTCGGGTACCGGAACAGTTTGCTTCGGCCCGGCGGGATGTCATCGATGGACATGATCAGTCTTTCAGGTCCGACGTTGGCCGGTCGAAGTGATGCTGCGAGAGCCATCAGTCCACCGCTTCCTGCAAGGGCAATGGACGCGTACGCCAAAAACCGCGTGAACTCTCGACGCGTGACCTCGTCTTCGCCCGCACTTTCATACGGAAAGTCCTTCTTCCATTGTGGATCGTCCACCGGTTGATCGGCTGTCGGCTGATCGGTCACATCACCTCCCAAGTCCGAAAGGATCATCTTGCCACTGGGTCGGTTTCTCACCGATCGTGATCATGACCGGTCCAGGCTCGCTGACCACGGCTGCAACCTTTGTGCGTACGGTCTGGCGTCCGAATTGCCAATTCCGTACCAGCGTGCCAGTGCGCTTTGCTGAGAACTCCTCGTCGGATCCGTACCACAACGCCTCCGATGGACAGACGGACGCACACATCGGTTTCAACCCTTCGGAGGTGCGGTCGTAGCACATGTCGCATTTCATCATCTGGTCGAACGACGCAACGTACTTCGGGATGCCGAAAGGGCAGGCGTACACGCAGTTTGAGCACCCGATACATCGAGGCTTGAGGGAGGACTGGACGACACCAGACTCGTTCTGTTTGATTGCGTCAGCTGGGCACACCTCAGCACAGGTCGGGTCTTCACAATGCATGCACACGAGCGGGACGGTCTGTGTCGAAATCGCCCGATCAATCGTATCCAACTGGATCAGGGAGACTCCGCGGTGGGTGTCACACTCGGCACAGGCAGCAACACAGGCACGACAGCCGATGCACCGGCTCTGATCGATGGCAAACACCGCCGTTGCCGGGTCATAGCCGCTTTGGATCATTGGTCACCCTGCAACGTGAGGTCGCGGTCGTCGAGCAGGTCGCGGCGACCTGTGCCCTTCGCCACCTTGACGGCGCTGACCTTGTATTCCGGAATACCCGAGATCGGATCGATGGCACGTTGCGTCAGAAGATTTGCCGACTTGTCACTTGGCCAGTGATACGGGATGAAAACGGTATCTGGTCGAATCGTCTCGACAACCTTTGCCGGAGCCACCATGGTTCCACGCCGCGAGGTGATGCGCACGATGTCGCCGTCGGTAACACCCAAATTGGTCGCAAGTAGGGGGTGCATCTCGCACAGGGGTTCGGGATACTGATCAACCAGTGCTCCGATCCTTCGAGTCTGTGTTCCCGACAGGTACTGGCTCACCACGCGCCCGGTCGTAAGGTACAGCGGGTAGTCCGAGTCAGGAACCTCGGCCGATTCGCGCCAAGGGGTCGGGATGAACTTCGCCCGCCCGTCCGGGTGGAAGAACTTTCCTCCCTCATAGAGCCGTGGTGTTCCTGGATGTCCGATCTCGGGTGCAGGCCAGAACACACCCTGCTCCTTGACGACGCGATCCCACGTGATGCCGTAGTAGTCGGCAGTCCCGCCACGGGAGGCTCTCCTGAGTTCGTTGAAGATGTCTTCGGTTGTCTCGTAGTCAAAATACTGTTTGGCCCCCAGCCGATCGGCGATGTCGCAGATGATCTCCCAGTCCCGGCGAGCGTTGCCAGGCGGACTGACCGCAGCATTGATCTTGACGACCCGACCCTCAAGGGTCGTGACCGTACCTTCATCCTCCTCATGAAGCGAGCCCGGCAACACGACATCTGCGTGTTGGGCGGTCTCGGAGAGGAAGAAGTCGATGTTGACGTAGTAGTCGAGTTTCCCGAGCGCTTCTCGTGTGAAGTTGGCGTCGGGGAGCGAAACGAGCGGGTTGAAGCAGATCGACAGCAGACCCTTGATCCGACCCGCATGAATCTCATTCATGATCTCCTGGGCCGTGAGACCCTTGCCGGGGAGCTGTGACTCTTCGATACCCCATACGTCGGCGATGAAGGCACGATCGTCCGGGTTCTCAATGTTGCGGTTGCCTGGCAACTGGTCGCATTTGTGGCCGTGCTCACGTCCACCCTGGCCATTGCCCTGTCCGGTGATCGTGCTCACGCCCGAGCCGGGTTTTCCATACTTGCCGGTCGCCAAGCCGAGATTGATGCATGCAAGAACGTTGTCGACACCCTTCGTGTGGTGTTCAATCCCACGTGCGTGCAGCAGCATCCCCGTCGCTGAGGTTCCCCAGATCTCGGCTGCTTCTTCGATTCTCGAAGCTGGCACCCCGGACACCCGCGCAGCCCAGTCAAGCGTTGCGCCCGACACGGCTGCTGCGGCCTCTTCGAAGCCGTTCGTATGGTTGTCGATGAAATCGTGATCGAGCCAATCGCGTTCAATGATGAGGTTGAACATGGCCGACAACACTGCGAGATCGGTACCCGGTCGGACGCCGAGAAATACGTCGGCGGTACGTGCGGCCGGGGTGACCCGGGGGTCCATGTAGATGAGCTTTGCGCCGTTGTCACGCGCACGCCAGATGTAGCTGGTTGTGATCGGTGCACATTCCGCGATGTTCGCCCCTGCCACGAACACGACATCGGTGAGAGGGATGTCTGACCAAGGGTTGGCAGCACGATCGACGCCGAGCGCCTTCTTTCCAGCCGCACCCGCCGAGACCATGCACAAACGGCCGTTGTAGTCGAGGTTGGCCGTTCCGACGGCGACTCGTGCGAACTTGCCCATGAGATACGATTTCTCGTTCGTGAGCGACACACCCGAAAGGACGGCGAAGGAGTCAGCCCCATGTTCGGCCTGGATCCGTTTGATCTCGGACGCGGTGCGGTCGAGTGCCGTTTCCCAGTTGATCTTCCTGAAGCCCCCAACCGCCGATTCGTCCCGCGCCAGTGGCTCGGTGAGTCGATCGGGATGGCTTCCTTGGAGATACCTCTTCACCCCCTTGGGGCACAACTTGCCCTCGTTGAATGGGAAGTCGTATCGCGGTTCGAAACCGACGACCTTGTTGCCTGACACCTTCAACTTGATGCCGCATTGCTGACCGCAGAAACAGCAATGCGTATCAACGACCTTGTCGATCTCGATCCCGGCGTCCCATCCCCCCGGTGGTGTACGGTTGAGATTCGGCCCATACGTGGCAATGAGCTGCTCTTCTGTGACGGGTGTCATCGCCATCAGCCGAACCCCCCAACCCGTGCCACTTGTGCCAATCCGACAACCCGACGCCTGCATTTGGGGCACACATCCTGATAGTGCTCTCCTGACTCGAACGAGTAGTCGAAGCCAACAGCAGGAAGCACCGCTTTGAGATCCTCCATCTGGAGAACGCTTGCAAACCCTTCCCCGCATTGAATGCAGGTCTGCTCCCCGGTTGCCTCCGCAGCCTCCTTGTAGAACGACACCCCGATGTTTGCTGGTCGCTGGAAGATGTGGAAGAGCTTTCCGAACGGGATGTAGAGCAGCCCCAAAATGACCGTGAGGGCGTGCAGGTTCGTGATGAACGCGTAGAACTGTCCTCCCATCCACAAACTGGATGCCGTCAGCATGAGCCCGGTGATCGATACCGCGAACAATCCGACCAAAGGTGCAAAGTCGGATGCCCGTTCGAGTGCAATAGCGCCGCGGTCACGCATCCGTCTGATCAAGAAAATCGCCACACCGGCGATGACGAGAAAGGCTGCGATGTTGAGCAGGTGGAACACCATGAAGCCGAAGAAGCCGCGCGAATCGAATTGGATCGTTGCAAAGGGTCCGAGAAATGCTTCGTAGAGCCGTCCGCTCTCGTCCGCCGATTCGAAGTGGAGCCAACCGAACGTCAGGGGAAACGTCACGAGCGCGGCGAGGACGCACCCCCAGAAAAGCAACTGGTGCGCAACCCACCTGACCTTGCTCCTCCCCGCGATGAAACGCTGCAGGAGGATGTTGTTGACCAGCTTTCCGACGAGGCCCACGGCATTTGACCCCCGTCGGCCTTTGGCCCGCATCGCCTCCCACCCGCGGCTGTTCAACATTGCCGTGGGAGGACGTCGAAGCCACACGATGTAGCGATACGCGGTCGCGAACACCGCAAGTACCGTTCCGAACAGATACGGGGCAAGTGCCGGATCGAACCATTGCAGACCACTCGAACCGATGTACACGCCAATGAGAACGAGGACCACCAGAATCGACCCAACGACGACCCCCCGTCGGTCGACTCTCGATGGTGTGGATGCAATCCCCATGGAGAGAACCCTAGCTCTCAGCACCCAGCTCCCAAGCGGGAGTTGGTCCCCTTGTCCTTTGTCTCCCACACCCGTCCTCCCGCTTGCGGGGGGACGCGAGGAGCGAAGCGACGATGCAGGGGGGGGCAGTCCGACTTCTGACTTCTGACTTCTGACTTCTGGCTTACAGGCCTCGCATCAAGAACGCGGCAGCTTGTTCCCGTGTCAAGGTTTCGGTCGCTCCAAAGCTCCCATCCTCGTGGCCGAGGGCGATCCCGAGCTCGTGGGCAAGTTCAATCTTGCCCACAAGGGGATGATCGGGACCGATGTCGGTGAAGTAGCCCTGATACTGGGGATAGTTGGTCTTGCCAAGGGCATCCATCAGCACCGAAACAAGGAAGCCCCGTTCCCCTGGCGAGCCGCCATCAAATGGGCCTCCAGCGCGAAGCGCTCCAATTTCAACAAGGTACTCGACCGATCCGACAAACCAGGCGTCTGAGGACACGTCGTTGAAGTACGCCCGATACGACGGGTAACTCTTCTCGCCGCCGACGGCTCTGGCAATCATCGTCGCTGCCTGTGCGCGCGTAACCGTAGCCGCGGGACAGTATGAGTTCCAGGTGCATCCAATCGTTATTCCCCGCGCTGCCATCTGTTCGATCTGTGCTTCGGCGTACGAGCCGTCGTCGTCAACGAATGTGCCCTCATAGGTGCCAACACGCGACGTATCCGATACCACGCCGTGAGGACCGAAATCGACCACCACATCATGGATTCCCGGTTCGGTGTTCCCATCCCACCAGACAGCCTCGGTGCCGGATCCGGTGTGCGTCCAAACGACCTTTCCGGACCCCTGGCGAATCTGGATCGTCCAGTTCACGATCGCATCGGCTTCAATGTTGAGCGTCCCACCTTGGGGGGCCGCGACCGTTTTGAACGATCCGAAGTCGACCGAGAATTGTGCATCGATCTGTTCGGCGGGAACCGCGGCGAGGAGGTAGGGATTCGGGTCCACGGGCGTGCCGTCGGGCTGGTGATACTCGAAGTGAAGATGAGAGCCAACGTTCTCGGCGTTGCCGGAGTCGCCGACCCAGCCAATGAGTTGTCCTGCCGAAACGCGGACTCCGGGCGCAATGCCTTCGGCGATTCCCCAACCCGCACCGTCGTCGGTTCCGGGTGTGTCGTTGTTGAGGTGGATGTACCACGACTCCCAGCCATCGTCGTGTGTGAGAGCAATCGTGCAGCAACGATCGGGGTTCAGGTTGCCGGGATCCGAACTCCAATTGACGTACCGGATGACACCATTGGCTGCGGCGACAACCGGAGTCATCTTGGCTGCCATCAGATCGTCGCCTTCGTGGTAGCGGCTACAACCGGCCCGACATGCGCCAAAGTTGTCCGTGTTGTTGACCTTGCCGACGACCGGGAAGACGAGGGGAAGATCCTGGGTAACTGCCTTGGCCGGTGGTGGAGCCAAGACGATGATGGTGGCAAGGGCTGTCAGCGCAACAATGGCCGCCACAGCCCCGAATTGCCTCTGGGAGCGGGCCATGTCCCTCCTTCGGCAAAATCGGGACGATCCTTGAGCATCTCCCGCTGTGAACCACCGCTGTCAACTGTGCTATCCGTCTGTGTGCTGGGCTGTGAGTCAGCGGCTATTGGACGGAGACCGCTTGGACGTCCAGTTCTGTTGCCTTGATCGAGACCCACACGGCAACACCCGGCACCAGTTCGAGAGAACGCGCCGACTCAGTTGTTACCTCGGCTATGAGAGCGAGGGGCGACGAAGTCGCAACCCGCGCGGTGTCCCCAAGCGGCTCAATGTGGGCGATCGTCGTCTTCCACGTGTTCCTCGGACTGCCTTCGGGTTTGACGCGATGGAGCGCAACAGCCCTCGGGTGAAAAGTGACGATGACCTTGCCCGATACATCGTGGGCCGGCATGTAGAGGTCGTGACCGTCAACGTCGACGACTCCGTCCGCAGCTGTTCCCTCAAAGAGGTTCATGCCAGCGAGGTCAGCGGCATAGCGCGACTGGGGATTGAGCCGAATGTCGGCTGCCGTACCAGACTGACTGACCAGCCCTTCTTCAAGGATGCAAATTTCGTCCCCGAGCAAGAACGCCTCGGTCGGATCATGGGTGATCACGAGAGCCGGACCGTTGTACGAATTGAGGAACTCGGCGATGGTTCTTCTGGCGTGCGCCTTGGTTGTGACATCGAGCGATCCGAGAGGCTCATCAAGAATGAGAAGTCGTGGATCAGTCACCACGGCGCGAGCAAGGGCGACCCGCTGAGCCTCACCGCCCGACAGCTCGGCTGGTCTGCGTTCAGCCAGATCCGTGAGCCCGAGGCGATCCATCCACACATCCGTGCGCGATGCTGCATCGCCCTTCGAGATGCCAGTGCTCCGCAGCCCGAAAGCGATGTTGTCCCTTACGCTGAGATGTGGAAACAACAGACCGTCCTGGAACATGACACCGATGCCGCGTTGTGCCGGAGGAACGAACACACCTTGGTCTGTGTCTTCAAGGACCACTCCGCCAAGTTCAACCCTCCCTTCATCAATCGGTGAAAGCCCAACAAGGGCAGCGACGAGCGTCGACTTTCCTGCACCATTCGGGCCGAGAACGGCCAGAGTGGATCCGGAGGCGATCTCGATGGCCACATCGAGCCCGAACCCCTCGCTGCGAGCCACCTTGATGTCGGCCGAGAGTCCTTCGTTCTTCACGACACCCCCCACCAGCGATCACGAAGAAGAACCAGCACCGCGAGCGAAACGGCAACCATGACGAGGCTCATTGCGATCGCGGCGTTGCGGTTCGATTCAAGTGCAACAAACACCGCGAGGGGCATCGTCTGGGTACGCCCTTGAACGTTGCCAGCAAAGGTCAGCGTTGCCCCGAACTCACCGAATGCCCGCGCCCAGGTAAGCGCCAATCCGGAAGCGAGCGACGGCATGATCAGGGGAATGGTCACACGCCGAAGAACCGTCCATCGTCCGGCACCAAGTGATTCGGCAGCTCCTTCGTACCTCCCGTCAATACTCCGCAGACCCGCTTCGACGGTGATCACGACAAAGGGCATCGCGACGAACGTGACCGCAACGATGACACCCCATATCGAGAATGGCAGGACGATACCGGTAGCGTCATACAGCGGCCCACCAACCACGCCTCTCCTTCCAAGGGCGAACAGCAGGGCGGCACCGCCGACCACCGGGGGCAGAACGATCGGGAGGAGTACCAGTGCACGAACGAGACTTTTGCCACGGAAGTCCGTCCTTGCCAGCAAGAACGCGATCGGGACACCGATGCAAAAAGAAATCAAGGTTGCGGCAACCGATGCGACAAGCGAAATCTGAAGGGCATCAAGCACAACATCGTCAGCGAGAAGTGAACCGAGGTCACTCCATGGCGTTCGGATCAGGAGACCAATGATCGGTAGGGCAAGGAACATGACGCCAACAACCCCAAGAGCCATGATCACGATCGGTGGGCGTTCGGTCCGATTCCAGCGTTGACGTCGGTTCATGATTGCTGCGGTGTCATGGGAGCTCGAATCCGAACGAGGCGAGAATCTCACGGCCGTCATCTGACATCACGAATGCAACGAACGCGGCAGCCACACCGGATTCGTCGGCTGAAACGACAGCAATCGGGTAGCGCACATCCACATTGTGCTCGTCGGGAATCAGAATCGAGTCAACCGAACCGGCCGCCGCAACCACATCGGAGGTGTAGACGATCCCTGCATCAATCTCTCCCGATTCAATCTTGAGCGTCAGGGACCGGACGTTTGGTTCCTCGGTGTCCACCGACGCCACAACACCGGCTGATGCGAGAGATTCGCGCGCATATGACCCACAGGGCACGGCTGGAAGGCATAGGCCTATGAAGAGGTTTTCGTTCCCGAAATCCTCAAGCCCTGAGACGGAGGCAGGGTTGCCGGGAGGGACGGCGATCACGACACTGTTGAGGGCAAACGTCTGGACCGGACCGGTAGCAGCATGCCAGTACAACACATCTTCCATGGCTTCGCTGTTGGCCGATGCGAACACATCCACCGGTGCACCCTCGATGATCTGTGCAGCGAGACTGTTCGATCCGCCCGAGTTGATGTCGACCACGACACCTGGCACTTGGGTTTCAAAGTCGGACGCAATCTCCTGAAAGGCCGGTTCGAGCGATGCGGCAACGGAGACCAACAATGTTGAGGTTTCCTTGTTGGTTGAGCATCCTGCAACGATTGCTGCGCACAGCGCAAGGACAACGGCGACGCGGGCGACTCCGGTTGCGGTCGCGGTTGGTCGGGCTCGGTGCATCGTATGAGGCTATCACCGCGTCCCGACGTCAGACGTAGGCGAGGCCGATCATCACGGCAAAGGCGCCAAGGGGGACAAGCAGGAGTATGACCAGGCGGATGACGGTCTGATCGAAGACCAACGCGAGAAACACCGATCCAATGATTCCGGCAAACCACAACGCCGTCATCATCAGGACCACGAAGCGCAGAAGGCCACCCCAATCGGGGTCATCGGACTGGACAAGGCCAACAACCCCGAAGGTCCCAGCCACCACAACCTGGACGATGACTGCGGCTTTTTCGAGACGCGACAACGGGCGACGAGACTTCTCAGGATTGACCATATGGCGCAGAAGATACTGTGTGGATGGATCCTGCAAGTGGCATGGTCAGCGAGGACGCAGATCTCTCGTTGATCACGATGGGGGACGGTGCGGATGTCAGAAGTCAGAAGCTGAAAGCTGTGAGCTGAAAGCCGGGGTCGAAGACCCCCTGAGTGAGTGCTCACTCAGTGGTATGCTTGATTGGTTATGGTCAAACAGACTCGTGCGAAACCCATGTCCACTGAGGATCGCCAGCAGGCAATCCTCGATGCTGTCACACCGCTGATCGTTGAGCGGGGGTCCAAGGTCACGACGTCGGAGATGGCCAAGGCCGCGGGCGTTGCTGAGGGAACCATCTACTCGGTGTTCCCGGACAAGCACTCACTGATCATTGCTGCAGTGCGGGCTTCCCTCGATCCTGCTGCGGTGCAGGCGGCTGTTGGCAACATCGATCGCACCCAATCCCTTCAGATGCAGCTCCAGGATGCTGCGACGATTCTTGCGGATCGTATCGAACGAGTGATGGCGCTCTTTGATGCGCTCCGTTCGCTTCCCAATCACAGCCATCACGATGGCAAACACGCCAGACGCTTCATCGCCCAAACAGAGGCGGCAGTCACCGAGACCCTCACGGAGCTGTTGGAAGCACACCGGGACGACCTTGCGATCGAGCCAGTCCGTGCCGCGTCAGCCCTTCGCGGTCTCATCTTTGCGATCCGCCATCCGATGCTCCCCCCTGACCAACGCCTCACCGTCGAAGAAGCCGTGACAATTCTGATCTCGGGGATCGCCAGCCGACACACCACGACGAAGACAGGCTCGTAGGGGATTCCGATGCTGATCCGTCTGCTCAGGAGCCACCTTGCACCGTACAAGCGCTGGATCATGATCATCGTTGCACTCCAGTTCGTTGCGACCGTGGCATCACTCCTGCTCCCGAGCCTCAACGCCGACATCATCGACAAGGGTGTTGTCACCGGTGATACCGACTACATCCTGCGCATCGGTTCGATCATGCTCGCCGTGTCTGCGCTTCAAGTCATCGCGTCAATCTCCGCTGTGTACTTCGGGGCAAAGACGGCGATGGCATTCGGCAGAGACCTCAGGAGCTCAATCTTCCGCAAGGTTGCGTCCTTTTCGACACGTGAGATGTCCCACTTCGGTGCCCCGTCGCTGATCACCCGCAACACGAACGATGTCCAGCAGGTCCAGATGCTCGCCATGATGACATTCACGCTCATGGTGATGGCACCCATCATGATGGTTGGAGGCATCATCATGGCACTGCGTGAAGATGTCGGACTGTCATGGCTTGTGGCAGTCGCCGTTCCGCTGCTCGCCGCCATCCTTGCGATCGTGATCTCGCAGATGATCCCGGCTTATCGCAAGATGCAGATTCGGATCGACACGGTGAACCGGGTGCTCCGGGAGCAGCTGAGCGGAATCCGGGTGCTTCGCGCTTTCGTTCGTGAGCCATACGAGACCGATCGATTCGAAAAGGCCAACCAAGAGCTCACGGACGTGTCGCTCACGGTCGGACGGTGGATGGCAGCAATGTTCCCCATCGTGATGCTCATCCTGAACCTGACGAGCGTTGCCGTGTTGTGGTTCGGCGGACACCGAGTCGACGCAGGGACAATGGAGATCGGTGCGCTTACCGCATACCTCACCTACCTCATCCAGATCCTGATGTCGGTCATGATGGCCACGTTCACGTTCGTGATGGTTCCGAGGGCGGCAGCGAGCGCCGATCGCATCGGCGAGGTCCTTGACACCGAATCGTCCGTCGTACCACCGGAATCGGGGATCACCGCGGTCGATCGACATGGTGAGGTTCAATTTCTCGATGTCGAGTTCACCTATCCGGGGGCGAGTGATCCGGTTCTTCGTGACATCAACCTCACCGCACGAGCCGGTCAGACAACCGCAATCGTTGGATCCACCGGGGCAGGCAAGACAACCCTGATGAATCTGATACCGAGGCTCTTCGACGCAACCTCGGGAACGGTGCTCGTCAATGGTGTGGATGTCCGAAACCTTGATCCCGACTTCCTCTGGAGTCGGATCGGGCTGATCCCCCAGAATCCATACCTGTTCACCGGCACAGTTGCATCGAACCTGCGATACGGCAAACCGGATGCCACCGAAGCCGAGATGTGGCGAGCGCTCGAGATTGCCCAGGCGCGAGGCTTCGTCGAGGACATGCCCGAAGGCCTTGACGCACCGATCGCACAGGGTGGTACCAATGTTTCGGGCGGCCAACGACAGCGTCTTTCGATTGCCCGAGCACTGATCCGCTCCCCCGAGATCTACCTGTTCGATGACTCGTTTTCTGCGCTCGATCTTGCAACCGACGCTCGGCTTCGTGCCGCCCTCACCGCGGTGACGACGCAAGCAACCGTCATCATCGTCGCGCAGCGGATCTCGTCGATCAAAAGCGCAGACCAGATTGTCGTGCTCGACGATGGCGCCATCGTGGGAATCGGAACACACGGTGAACTGCTCGAATCGTGCCAGACCTACGCCGAGATTGTCGAGTCGCAACAGATGGCCGAGGTGCCGCGATGACCAGCAGCGGCAAGAACGGGGAGCTCAAAACAACCGAGCGTGTGGTGGCACAGGGAGGCCCCGGGCGTGGAATGGGCGGCGGACAGATCGCCCAGAAACCGTTGGCATTCAAGGAGTCAGGGAAGCGGCTGCTGAACAGGCTCAGACCGCAAGGGCTGAAGGTGGCCTTTGTGTTGCTCGCAGCCATTGTGAGCGTCGGCCTCGCATCCCTTGGTCCACGCGTCCTCGGACGTGCGACCGACCTGATCTTCGCCGGTGCCATCGGGGGCCAGCTGCCTGCGGGAATGACGAAGCAACAAGTGATTGATTCCGCAACAGCTTCGGGTAATCACAAGCTGGCGGACATGCTCTCAGGCATCGACATTGTGCCGGGCACCGGCATCGACTTTCGAGCGGTCGGCACCGTTCTTCTCATCGTCATTGTCCTCTACGTCGGATCAGCATTGCTGTCCTTCCTCCAGGGGTACCTCCTCAACGACGTCGTTCAGGACACAGTCATGAAACTTCGCGCTGAAGTTGAGGACAAGATCCACAAACTGCCGCTCAGCTACTTCGACCGCCAACCCCGTGGTGAACTCCTCTCGCGGGTGACCAACGACATCGACAATGTGTCCCAAAGTCTTCAGCAGACAATGAGTCAGCTCCTCACGTCGCTCCTCACCGTCGTCTTCGTGGTGATAATGATGGTTTTGATCTCCCCTGTCCTTGCTCTGATTGCTCTGATCACCATCCCGGTAACCATGGTCATTGCTGCCCTGATCATGACGCGGTCCCAGAAACAGTTCGTGACCCAGTGGAGACGGACCGGGACGGTCAACGCCCAGGTCGAGGAGGCATTCACCGGGCATTCGCTGATCAAGGTGTTTGGACGCCAGGACGAAGTGCAAGACGTGTTCGAGTCCGAGAACGAGCAGCTCTATGAGGCAAGCTTCTCGGCCCAGTTCCTCTCCGGCCTGATCATGCCGATCATGATGTTCATTGGGAATTTGAACTATGTGATCATCGCGGTCATCGGGGGACTGCGGGTCGCGAGCGGAACGATGAGTCTCGGGGATGTGCAGGCGTTCATCCAATACTCGCGTCAGTTCACCCAGCCCGTCACCCAGATTGCCTCAATGGTGAACCTGCTCCAATCAGGGGTCGCATCAGCAGAACGCGTCTTCGAACTCCTCGACGCCGAGGAAGAAGAGCCAACCGACCATCATCCACGAATGGTCGACAACCCTCGTGGTCGCGTGGTGTTTGAGGACGTCTCGTTCCGCTACGAGCCGGACCAGCCCCTGATCGAGGATCTGTCGATGGTGGTCGAGCCCGGACAGACGGTTGCCATCGTTGGACCCACCGGCGCCGGCAAGACGACGCTCGTGAACCTGATCATGCGCTTCTACGAACTCGACGGCGGTCGTATCACCCTCGATGGTGTCGACACCTCGCTCATGCCGCGTGCTGACCTGCGATCCCGGATCGGGATGGTGCTCCAGGACACGTGGTTGTTCAAGGGAACGATCCGCGACAACATCGCGTACGGCAATCCCGATGCCACCGAAGACGAGCTCCTTGAAGCCGCGAAGGCAACGTTCGTGGACCGCTTCGTCCACAGCCTTCCCGACGGCTATGACACCGTCATCGACGACGAGGGGACAAACATCTCATCTGGTGAAAAACAGCTCATCACCATCGCGAGAGCCTTCGTCGCGCAGCCAGCACTCCTGATTCTGGATGAAGCAACGAGCTCTGTTGACACGCGCACCGAACTGCTCGTACAGCACGCCATGGCAGCGCTCCGATCCGATCGAACGAGCTTTGTCATTGCTCACCGGCTGTCAACGATCCGGGACGCCGATCTCATCCTTGTGATGGAGGAGGGACGCATCGTCGAGCGGGGGACCCATGGGGAACTCCTCGATCGCAATGGAGCCTATGCGTCGCTGTACAACTCGCAATTCGGCATGTCTGACGTCTGACGTCTGACGTCGGAGGTCGGACGTCAGTGGGCGGCGCTTGCGGTGGGGTGCGTGCAGGCGAGCCCCGCGATGAATCCGGCGATTGCCGACACGGCAGTGGGATCGAGTACGGGAACACTGACCGACCAACTCGCATCACTCACGATCGCAGAAAGCTCGGTCGGGTCGCATAGAAGATCGTTGCTGTTGTCGGCTCTGTGTACCTCGATCTTGGGGTAGGTCGATGACCGTCCTCCCTCGATGAGCACAAGGTCAGCGTCGGCCATGTGTGCACAAACAACCGCGTCGATGTCGGGTGAGCGGCTCGGCGCCCGAAACACTGCGACCTGTACCGGACTCATCCCGACCACAACTTCGGCACCGGAACGAGAGAAGCGATCGGTGTCCTTGTCTGCCAGGTCAAACGCACTGCTGCGATGGTGGTGCTTGATCACCCCAACTCGGAAACCGCGGTGCGCGAGATTCGGAACCAGTGCCTCGATCAAGGTTGTTTTTCCCGATCCCGACCGGCCAACGATGGCAACGACGGCCGGTGATGTTTCGCCGTACCCGCCGAACAAAGGAAAGATATCGCTCTGGCCATTTGACATCATTCCGCCTCCTTGGTCGTGGGCCGTAGCCTGCGAGTCCACACAGTAGCCATCGAGAATCTATTTATGAGTTGGAATCATATGAACTACGAAACTGTGCTAACGTACCACAGCGAACGGAGGCCCATGTGAAAAAAGTTACAAGGCGTAAGTTTCTCAAAGGATCAGCCGTCGCTGCTGCTGGGGCATACGTCGCCACACAAGCATTTGACTCGGCCTTCACCTTTTTTCAGGCGGCACCCGGTATCGACAATCCCCTGGTGTTCTACCCGACCCGGGATTGGGAATCGATCTACCGCGACCAATACGCCTACGACGGATCCTTCCCGGTCGTGTGTGCTCCAAACGACACTCACATGTGCCGTCTTCGCGCTTTCACACGAAACGGTGTCGTCATCAGGCTTGAGCAGAACTACGACGGCGGTAACTACAAAGACCCCGCAGGTAACTCCTCAACGGTCGCCTGGAACCCCCGCGGCTGCCTCAAGGGTTACACGCTCCATCGCAGGGTCTACGGACCGTACCGACTCAGAACCCCGATGCTACGCGCCGGATGGAAGCAGTGGGCGGACGACGGCTTCCCATCCCTTTCGGACAATCCAGAGTTGCGGATTCAGTATCGCTTCGACAGCCGCTCCGAGGACGAATTCATTCCGATGGAGACCGCCGAAATCGATGACTACGTCGCGCGGGGTCTCGAAGCGATCGCAGCAACCTACTCCGGTGAGGAGGGCAGACGCCGGCTGATCGATGAAGACGGCTACGAGCCTGAGATGCTCGAGTTCTGGGAAGAGTCAGGCGTCCGGACGATGAAGTTCGGATCGTCCCTGCCCATCCACGGTGTTGCCGGAAAGTTCGGTCTCGGCAGATTCGCAAACATGCTCTCCCTTCTCGATGCCAGGGTGCGTGGTGTGGGTGAGGATGAGGCTGTTGGAGCCAGGGAGTGGTCCGAGTACACGTGGCGAGGCGACCAGGCACCCGGCTTCCCGTTTGTGCACGGTGTTCAGGCCGCCGAAACCGACATGTCAGATCTCCGTCAGTCGAGGCTGCTCATCCAGGTGGGCAAGAACCTCGTTGAGAACAAGATGCCAGAGAGCCACTTCTTTCAGGAGATCATCGAGCGCGGCGGCAAGGTCGTGTCCATCGTTCCCGAGTATGGGCCCCAGGCATCCAAAGCCGACTACTGGATCCCAGTCCGAGCCGGACTCTCTGACACCGCTTTGTTCCTCGGTATTGCCAAGGCGCTGATCGATCGGCGGCTCTACGACACCGACTTCCTCAAGCGTTTCACCGACTTCCCACTCCTGGTTCGTCTCGATACGCTTCAGCGACTCCGAGCCGATGAAGTGTTTGCCGGATATACACCCAAGCTCGGTTCTGGCGCGGTGAGTTTCACGGTCCACGGCATGACAGCGGAGCAGTACGCACAAATCGGTGACCGGGTCGTCATGTCAGAACAAGGTGAACTGGTTGCCATCACACGTGAGGACATTGGCAACCGGATGTCTGCCGCGGGGGTCGACCCCACGCTCGACTTCCGCGGCGAAGTCACGCTCGCCGACGGATCGACTGTTGAGGTTGCGACGGTGCTTTCGATGTACCGCGATCACCTCAAGGACTACGACCTCGACACCGTGATCGAAATCACCGGTTCGCCGAGGGATCTCGTTGAACGGCTCATTGAGGACATCGCCACGATCAAGCCGATGGGTATCCACGTCGGTGAGGGCATCAACCACTACTTCCACGCAACACTCCACAACCGAGCCGTCTACATGGTGTCGATGCTCACCGGCAACATCGGGGTCCCGGGTTCGGGCGTCAGCACCTGGGCCGGTAACTACAAGGGCGGTATCTTCCAAGCCGCCCCATGGTTCGGGCCGGGGGTCGGTGGCTACGTCAATGAGGATCCGTTCCACCCTCTTCTCAACGTGGACGATCGTTACACCGCCGAGACGACCAAACACAGGGTCCATGGTGAGGAGACCTCGTATTGGGGATACGGCGACAAGCCGCTTGTCGTTGACACGCCAAGTGAAGGCCGCAAGGTCTTCACCGGAACGACCCACCTCCCCACACCGACAAAGGTGATGTGGTACAACAACGCCAACCTGATCAATCAGGCGAAATGGGCGTATGAGCTCGTCCACAACGTGAATCCGAAGGTTGACATGATCGTCGACCAACAGATCGAATGGACCGCCTCGGCGGAGAACGCCGACGTCATCTTCCCCGTCAACAGCTGGATGGAGTTCGAGACACTCGAAATGGCGGGCTCGTGCTCAAATCCATTCCTCCAGCTCTGGAAGGGAGGCATCGAACCCCTCTACGACAGCCGTGACGACATCGCCGTCTTTGCCGGTGTTGCCGGGGCGCTCACCGCCCACACCGGTGAACAGTTGTTCGCGGACTACTTCACATTCGCAACCGAGGGTCGACCCGAGGTGTACCTCGACCGCGTTCTTGCAGCCTCGTTCACCACCGAGGGTTACACCGTGGACGACATCATGAACGGGAACTACGGCGAACCCGGCGGTGCGCTGATGCTGTACCGCACGCTGCCTCGAATTCCTTTCTTCGAACAGGTACACGACGACGAGCCGTTCTCCACCGATACCGGCCGGATGCATGCCTATGTCGATACGCCCGAAGCCATCGAGTATGGCGAGAACATGATCGTCCATAGGGAAGCGATCGAGGCAACAGCGTATCTTCCCAACGTCATCGTGTCGACAAGCCCATACCTGCGACCCCAGTCCTACGGCATAGCCCTTGACGACATTGATGCGGGTCGGCGCCAGGTGAGAAACGTGATGATGCCGTGGAGCGAGGTCAAGGCGACACGCAATCCGCTCTTCGAGAGCGGCTATCAGTTCCTGTGCCTGACACCCAAATCGCGTCACTCGGTGCACTCGTCATGGGCAGTGACGGATTGGCACTGGATCTGGAACTCAAACTTCTCCGACCCGTACCGTGAGGACAAACGTCTCCCAGGCGTCGGCGATACCCAACTCCACATGAATCCTGACGATGCCAGAGCTCTCGGGATCGACAACGGCGACTATGTCTGGGTGGATGCCAACCCTGCCGACCGACCCTTCACCGGATGGTCCGCAGACCATGAATATTCAGACGTGGCACGCCTGATGGCTCGGGTGTCGTACAACTTGGCGTACCCCGCAGGGGTAACCATGCTCAAGCACGCCTTTTACATGGCAACACCCCTGACGGTCAAGGCCCAGAAGGAACGCCCGGACGGTCGAGCACTGTCACCGAATGGATACCAAGCGAGCTTCCGGCACGGTTCCCAGCAGAGCATCACCCGAGGCTGGGCTCCCCCGATGCACCAGACGGACAGCCTGTTCCACAAGAAGGCGGGAGGGATGACGTTCATCTTCGGCTTTGACGTCGACAACCACGCCATCAACACCTGTCCGAAGGAAACGCTCGTCAAGATCACCAAGGCAGAGTCCGGTGGGCTCAACGGGCAGGGTGCATGGGAACCGGGAACCACGGGTGAGAGCCCTGGGTCTGAGAACGCCGCGATGCAGCGCTACATCATGGGCGACTTCACCACGGTGCAGGGAGGTACGCCATGACCGCCACCTGGGAACCGGTACGCCTCCTTGACGTTCGACCAGAGATCGACCCGGCCTTCAAGGTCGAAAAGGATGTTGAGGCCGAGGATCCCCTGGAGCTCGTCGGTGTCACATACCCCACCGATCGGGAGGCAGACACGATTGCCGCCCGGTGCTTCGTCGAGGAATATGCGATGATCGGATGGCGTGCCGATGACATCGCCGCCCTCTTCACATCACCCGAGTATGCAGCGCTGTACCGCATGTTTTCGGCATACGGATTCGGCTTCGTCCATGAGGCCATTGCCTCCGTCTTTCCAGATCAGAGGAGAGCCTGATGGCACAGGTACACAACTGGCATCTCGGTCGTGACATGGAGTACCCGTACACCGGTGGCACGTATGACCGGCAGTTCGCCGCCGTATTCAACATCAACCGATGCATTGCGTGTCAGACATGCACGATGTCGTGCAAATCCACATGGACCCACTCCCCCGGTCAGGAGCTCATGTGGTGGAACAATGTCGAAACCAAACCCTACGGTGGCTATCCGACCCATTGGGATTCACGATTGCTCTCCATGCTCGAGACGGCAAACCCCGGTGGCCAGACCTGGACCAAGGAACCGGGCCCAACATCTGCCCCGTATGGCCAATTTAGTGGGCAGACCATTTTTGAGGCCGCAGACCTCGGTCAACGCGTCCTCGGCTACATCCCAGAAGAGAACGATTGGAAGGCACCAAACCGCTTTGAGGACCACGCAACCGGCGCCCCAAGGACCGGTGCATCGCTCCCCGAGCATGAAGGCTGGTTCTTCTATCTGGCAAGGATCTGCAACCACTGCACCTACCCCGGATGTCTCGCGGCGTGCCCGCGAAACGCCATCTACAAGCGCCCCGAGGACGGCATCGTGCTCATCGATCAGGAACGCTGCCGTGGCTATCAGAAGTGCGTCGAAGGTTGTCCGTACAAGAAATCGATGTATCGCCCGACAACGCGAACCTCAGAAAAGTGCATTGCGTGCTACCCCCGAATCGAGGGAAGCGATCCCCTCACCGGCGGTGACCCCATGGAGACCCGATGCATGACAGCCTGCGTTGGCAAGATTCGGATGCAGGGTCTCGTCAACGTGAACACCGACGGCACCTGGATGAACGAGCCGTCGCACCCCCTGTACTACATGGTGCATGAAGAGAAAATTGCTCTTCCCCTGTACCCCCAGTTCGGGACGCAACCAAACATCTACTACATCCCGCCGAGATGGGTGCCGCGTCAGTATCTGTACCAGATGTTCGGGCCGGGCGTCGATCACGCCATCGAGGCATACACGCGACCGTCCCGACGGCTCCTCGCGGTGCTCCAGCTGTTCCGGGCCACCCAGAAGATCATCTTCTCGTTCGATGTCGAAGAGGGCCCGCTGCTCAGTGAAATTGTTGTTGACGGTGCACCCATGGAGCTCTACGACGACACGGCGGTTGGATTCGACCAAAACGGGAACGAGATCATCAGGGTCAAAGTCGAAGATCCGCTGATCGAACGTCCCGGAAAGATCAACTCATTGTGAGGGGATTGATATGAGCGCAGTAGCAACAGAGGCACGGCTTGAGGCTCGCGTCAGGGCTGATGTCTACGCATTCTTGAGCAGCATGATCCCCTACCCGAAAGCCAAGCCGAACTTTGGGATCCTTGAGCACGTCGAGTTCGAGGACGGACCGCTTGAAGCTGCACGTCAGGCTGTCATCTTGTCGGAAACCGACATCGAATCGATGCAGGCACAACACCGCATCCTGTTCCCGGCCGTCGAATCCCAGGATGCTCCTTCCTATGAAACGGCCTACTCGAAGCACGACGTGTTCCGCCAGGGACAGGTCATGGCAGATGTGGCGGGTTTCTACCGAGCCCATGGCCTCAAACAGGGCGGGATGCGCAGGGACCGCCCCGACGGAATCGGTTCTCAGCTTGAGTTCCTCGGATTCCTTGCGGCGAAACAGGATCAAGCCCTCGCAGACGACAACCAGGATGCAGCCGACCTCTGTGTCGAGACCCAGCAGCTGTTCCTGGCCGACCATGTGGGTGGGTGGGCACCCGAGTACGGCAGACGCGTCGAAGCGGTTTCCGACGATCCGTTCTTCGTCGCCTTCGGCCGGTTCCTGACACTGTGGCTCGAAACCGAGTTGGACTATCTCGGCGTCGTTCCCAATGACATCGACCTCGGGGCCAACATGGGACCCGTAGGAACTGCAACCGACGTTGCGGACCCAAGAATTCGCTGGGACGACACCGAATCCGCTTGCGGGGGACCACTATGACTGCACTCACATCGACCTCCCCGAGGACGCGACGCCTGATTGCCATCGGGCTCGTATTGATGCTCGCCATCGGATTTCGGATATTTGATGTCACCCCTGCCGCTGCACAGTCGTCAATCCTGACCTCATGGAGCTCAACAACCGATCCGGGGCTTGACCCGAACAGCGCCGTATGGGCCGACACACCTGCCACCTCGGTCCAGCTCACGGCTCAGAACGTGACACCACCCATGAGCACCGGCGGCATCCGCGCCGTGAACGTGCGATCGGTCCACTACAACAACATGCTGTACGTGAACCTCCAGTGGGCAGACACGACACCAGACATGAGCACAGCATCGGTTGGAACATTCGCTGATGCCGTCGCGATGCAATTCCCATCAGTTGCCGCCTCCTCGGTGCCAGCAATCTGCATGGGGCAAGCTGATTCTGCTGTCAACATCTGGCAGTGGCGAGCCGATGCCCAAGAGGGTGTCTCACTGATGCCAGACCGTGGCTACGTCGACCTGTACCAATTCACCGACGACCTGTACTACCCGGCCCGCGCAGCTGGCAATATTCAGTCAAGCACCGCCGCAGTCCAGAATCTGATCGCGGGTGGATTCGGCACACTTACCCCCCTCAACGAACAGGTGATCGCCGGTGCGGGATCTCACGGCGCACTCGGTTGGTCGGTCACACTCGCCCGCCCGTTTACAGCTCCCGGTGAAAACCAACCCGCCTTTGCCACAGGTGACATGGTCGATGTTGCCTTCGCCGTGTGGGATGGGACCAATAAGGATCGAAACGGTCAAAAATCTGTCTCTGCGTTCGTTCGGCTTGAGATTGCTGGAAACGACTTCGCGGCTCCCCCAACGGTTCCCGCATCGGACGCACCGTTCCCATGGGACACGCTGGCGTTGATCACCATTGCCGTTGCTGTGGTGGGTCTCGTCCTTGCGGTCTTCGGTCGACCCTCCGACTGGGACGGTGATGACCAGCCGGACCAAACATGACGGCTTGGTTCACCAGACTGCGATCACACGACTTTGACAGCGTTGCGATCGCGACCATCGCGGTTGTCGCACTTCTGACAGAGCTCATCATTCTCCGACTCGTCACCCGTACGGCCATTCACATCCCAGGTCTCGGAACATTCGAGGCTGAGTTCCGACTTCTGTCAGAATTGGGCCGAATCGCCTTCAACGCTGCAGTGATCTTGGTGTTCGCGCTCCTTATTGCGATGACCATCGATGCCTTCATCAAGATGCGCTGGCCCCTCCTGGTCGCACTCCTCGGATTCCTTGTTGTCGCGATCTCTGCCCCATTTGGTTGGCTTCCGGAAGCACTGATCGACAGCGTGACGATCATCGTCATCGTGGCAGCGCCGCTCCTTGGATGGCTCTCAGGCGATGGTTCGCTTCGACGCTCCATCCCTTCACTCCTGTTCAGCTCAGCGTTCGCCGTTGCGGCGCTCCCCACCGTTGTAGGGAAGGCACAACCCGAGACGACACTCCCTGTCTCGAGCATGCTGAACGTGGCCGAGGCACTCGCCCTCGCTGCGGCATTCTCCCTCATCCTTTACGTTTGGGGACGCCCGCAGCGGCGCTCGCTCATCATCGCCGTCATTGTTGGTGTCGTAACCGCTGGAATGTTGGCGGCCCAACCAGCGACGATCGAGATTCTGATGCTGTGGAACCTCGGCCTTGCCGGATACTTTTCTCCCATGGTGTACGGCGTGGCCGCTGCGGTGTGCGCATACGTTGCTGCGACTTCGATTCGTCGTGGTCAGCCAACGGTCGCCCTCGGAATTGCGTTTGTGATCGCAGGCGGAATCGGTCTCCACAGCACGATCCAAAGTGCGTCGTTCCTCATCGGTGTTCTGGTACTCGCCTACCCCGATGTCATCAGACGACCACTCGCACCCGCTTCCGAGCCGAAGTCGTCAGACGCCGAGATCGGTGTCGCCGTCTCCGTGTGAGTCCGTTCGCGGTCAGCGGGTCGGCGGTGGCACGATTGGGGGCTCTGACGACCAAGGAAAATCGATCCACTTGTCGGTGCGTCGCCAAACGTATTCACACCGGATCGCCGACTGCGGCTTCTCATAGAGCACCGCGGCGCGGGTCATGTTGACCTTGTCTGCAACGAACTCGTACACCTTCTGGAGGGTGTGGCCAGTGTCGGCGACATCGTCGACAACCAACACATCGGCGTCGTTGAGATCAACCATGTCGAGGTACGGAGGCAGGATGACGGGCACTTCCAACCGTTCGTCGATATCGGTGTAGTACTCAACATTGATCAGATAGCAGTTCTTGATCGAAAGGGCGTAACCAATCGAACCTGCCGGTATCAGCCCACCACGAGCGATGCCCAAGAGAATGTCTGGCGCATAGCCATCATCGGCGATCTGTTGTGCGAGATCTCGGACACCACGCCCATAGAGGTCCCACGTGAGCACCTCTCGTTCACTGCCATCTACCAACGGGTCCACCCTTCCTCCGAAGACAAGAGGTTACCGGTGTCCGACGTCCGATGACCGATGACCGATAGTCCAACGAGCGAAGCAAGCTCTCTCGCTCAACTTTCGCGCTCAAGGGGTAGCGCATTGGTGCCGATATACATGTCCTGACGAGTGCGGAGTAGGGCAGAGTGCATTCACACATCCAACACTGGCGGCCATCAAAACTGGCGATCGGTGCGACCATTCTTGCGGTCGCTTTCGCCATGCTTGCCTGGCAGGCTCCCAAGGCCGAAGCCGCCCAAACGCCGGCAGCATTCGAGTCCTGTCTCTTGGACGAGATCAACGCGTCCCGCGCAGCTGCTGGAGTTGGGTCACTTGCAATGGCTACCGACCTCACCAGCGGAGTCCGAGCATGGTCCCAGTGGATGAGCAACAACGAATTCCGCCACATGACCACGGCGGAACGAGATCCGATCTTGCCGCCCGGAACGGTCAGCTATGGCGAGAACATCGCTGCGTGGGGAGGTAACGGGGACATCCATTGCAGCCTGATACACAATGCTCTGATGAACTCTGATGGACACCGGGCCAACATTCTGCGTGACAAGTACACGTTTGTGGCAATCGGCGCCTACTCGGATGGATCATCGTGGTGGGTCACCCAGGTCTTTTTCAAGAACACCAGCTACACGCCATCATCAGGTCCCCCTCCCCCCGTATGCAATGGCAAGTTCTGTGATGACGACGGCTCCCCGTTCGAATCAGATATCGAAAAGATTGCAGCTGCGGGCATCACGCTCGGGTGCAATCCACCGAACAACAACAAATTCTGTCCCACCGGGATCGTCACTCGGGGTGCGATGGCGGCATTCCTTGCTCGGGCCCTGAACCTGCCGACCGGAAAGAGCATCGACTTCACCGACGACAACGGGTCCGTGTTTGAGGCCGACATCGAAAAGCTCGCCGCAGCTGGCATCACCCTTGGCTGCAACCCACCAGCCAACGATCGGTTCTGCCCCGGAAGGGTCGTCACGCGAGAAGCGATGGCCGCATTCCTCTCGCGGGCTCTGAACCTCCCGACCGGAAAGAGCATCGACTTCGTCGATGACAACAACTCGATCTTTGAGTCCGACATCGAAAAGCTCGCCGCAGCCGGCATCACCCTTGGCTGTAACCCGCCAGCCAACAATCGGTTCTGTCCCACGGCCCCCGTCACTCGTCAGACGATGGCTGCATTCCTGGCAAGGGCTCTCCGACTCTCGTGATGCACTGAGAAGGTTGATGCACCCACGGCCTTGCAGCTGATCAGGTGGATCCGAGGGCCAGTGCAAATCCCACGACCGTCCACAGACCGGCCATGGAGCCGCCCTTTTTGAACGCATAGGGCATCAACGAGTCCGTCAACATCGCAAGCAGCCCACCGGCGGCCAAAGCAGCAGCACGTCCTCCGTCGGCCCCAAGGGCTGTGCCGACGAGGTAGCCCATGAGCGCCGTCACGGCACAGGCAACAACAACCATGGTCCACATCATCGCTGTCTTGGCCGATTTCCACCCTGACTCAGCGAGCTCCGCTGACGGTGCGAGCGCCTGCGGGATGTTTGAGACCCAGACAGCACCGAGAAACGCCGCACTCAGCACCTGTCCGGAGGCGATCTGGATTCCGAAGATGATCGATTCAGGTACCCCATCAACCACCGACCCGACAACAATGCCCAACGGGCCGGATTCCCCATCACCCCCGAATTTGGCCTCAACGATGTGGTCCGCGACGATGAAGACCCCAGCGCCAACGAGGAGCCACAGCGCCGTCTCCCAGTGGGCAATGACCTCGGACTCGGGAATCAGGTCGAATGCCACCGCGCTGACGAGAGCACCGGCACCAAACCCTGCGAGACCACCGACCACCTTCGATGGCACCTTCACAACGTAGGCAATCACTCCTGCGAGGATCAGTGACGACTGCGCCGCGCCGCCCAACACAAATGCCTGCAACGCCTCCATGGGCCCCACTTCCTGTTGAAGGCTGCATTGAACCACACTCCGAGGCGTTCGCGATGCTCTGAAATACCGTGTGCGTATCCCGGAACCACGAAGAGGGCTCCTTTGTGAACCCGAACCGTGGCTACATGGAATCGTCGGTGTCGTGTCTCCGCGCGCACGTCAAACGTTGTGCTTCGAGATCGCCAAATCGAACGGATCCACAAACCGAATTTGCGCTTGACAATTAGTTCCCCAGTCCGATACTATGAAACATACCGGTCAGTCGGTATGTAAGCTGTAACCCAATGCGGATGGGCGTTATGACGGAAACCACAGCAACTCTGAGCAGATCTGAGACAACAACGTCCAAGATCATTGACGCTGCCAAGACCCTCTTCGTGGCTCGTAATTACGCCGATGTCACGACGGACATGATTGCAGGTGCAGCAGGTGTCACCAAAGGTGGGCTGTACCACCACTTCCCAAGCAAGGAATCCCTGTACTGCTCAATGATGCTTGACGACTTCGAGAGCAAGCGACAGCTTTTCAGCCAATCGGTGGATATGAAAGGGACGGCCCGTCAACGCCTCGCGCGGTTGACGGGAGACTTCCTCGCACTCCCCGCTGAGGAGCGCCAGTTGGCGGGCCTTGTCCGGCGGGACATCAATGTCTTCACTGGTGAAGATCGTGATCGTCTGGTGAGGGCCTACCAACTCGCCCTGCCGAAACAGATCGAGGCAATCATCTCAGACGGTATTGCCGACGGCGAGCTTGCACCGGCGGATCCCCGCCTCTTGTCCTGGTGGTTCGTTTCGCTCGTTGAGGTTGCGGTGAGCCGCTACGCCGACGAGACGCTCGGGAACCCCGACAAGCGCCTCGACCATGTTCTCGCACTCTTCTTTGAGGGTGCCGAAGCCAAACCCGTTCCAGCAACGCCCAACGGAGGGATCCAATGACACCAACCACCATGACACCGGCCGCCACGACGTTGGCAGCCACACGTGTATTCCCCGAGTGGCGCGACAAGCCCCTTGACGATGCACTGGGCGAATGCAGGGACATGGTCGAATCGGCAGAATTCGAAACCGTGCAACGTTGGCGGGACCAAGGTGGCAAGGTCGCCGGGCACTTCCAGGTGTACTTCCCAGAGGAGATCATCCATGCAACGGGAATGCTTCCGTTCAAGGTCAGGGGAGCACCCCTTGAGCCAACACGATCAGACTCGCACTTCGGTTCGTACCTGTGCTCGATCCTCAAGACCTCGCTCGAGCTTGCCTTGACCAACACGGTGGAGATGGAGATGTTTGTCTCGCATCCGATCTGTGATGCGGCCCGCAATCTCGCAGCCATCTGGGGGCGAAACACCGACTACCCGGCACAGATCCTGTACCTCCCCCAGAACCCGAACTCGGCAGGAAGCGTCGACTACCTCACCCATGAGTACGACCGTGTGAAACGACTCGCCGAAGAGGTCTCGGGCGTGACGATCACCGATGATGACCTAAGGGCTTCGATCGTCGTCTTCAACGAGAACCGCAGACTCCTGCGCGAGCTGTACGACATCAAGCGAACGACACCGTGGCTCGTCGCGGCCGAGGACGCCTATGCCCTTGTCGCCCTGGCAGGCATGATTCCGCGTGAAGAGCACAATGAGCTGCTGGCAACGCTTCTCCCCCAGATCAAGGAACGTAGCCTCAAGAAGGAAGATCGCATCAGGGTCGTGTTTGAGGGTGGCTTTTGCGAACAGCCTCCGTTTGATCTCATCCGGATGCTCGGAAGGACCTGTTACGTCGTTGACGACGACCTGTTGATCGGCCTTCGATACATCACCGAAGACGTGCCGATCGAGGGCGACCCACTCAGACAACTCGCCGAGTCCTACATCGATCGGTCCTCCTACAGCCCGGTCCAGCACGATCTGCGCAAACCAAAAGAGGACATGCTCAAAGCACGGATCGCAGGCGCACAAGCCGATGCAGCGATCCTCGCCGCAGCCAAGATGTGTGAACCAGGCCTCGAAGAGCAGGTCACATACACCCACACACTTGACGAAGACGAGTTCGCCTACTTCGTGAGTGAGTTCGAAGAGACCATGAGCTCATTTGACCAGCTCGAGCTACAGCTCGAGACCTTTGCAGAAAACCTGTTGTTCGCATGACCACCATTTCGCTGAAAGGCAGCGCCACAAGGAGAAACACATGACCACCCTTACCGACACACCCGAGATCGTTGGGCGAGGCAATCGCGAAGGTGCCGACCTGTTCAGGGACTGGTTCACTGACCTCAACGAGACCGCCAAGAGCGGGAACACAGCCGCATACGTCTTCGTCATGGGATCCATCAACGAGATCCTCAAGACGTTTGACTTTCCCGTGACGTTCCCCGAGATCAACTCCCTCCAGACAGCCGTACGCCGGGTTGCACATGAATATCTTGAGGAAGCTGAGGACTACGGCTACTCCCCCGATATCTGTGGCTATGTGAAAGCCGATGTCGGAACGCAGCTACGAGGTGGCGAGCATCCAATGGCACAGATCCCCAAGCCGGGTCTGACCGTTCTCACCAACGCCTGCAACACCTACATCAAGTGGGCCGAGATCTGGGAACGGATGTACGGCACGCCGATGTTCACCATCGACATTCCCGGAACCCGCCAAGAAGGGCTCATCACCCTCCCGGGTGAACACGATTTCGAGGGCGATCGTACCTACGTCGAAACGCAGCTCAAGGAACTCATCACGCTCTGTGAAGAGGTCTCGGGCACGAAATTCGACATCGACAAGTTCCGCGAGGTGCTCGGCTACGCCAACACGATGAGTGCGTCGTGGGAGCGCATTCTCGACCTCAACGCTGCACGGCCATCACTGTTCAACGCACTCACCGATGGCACCATCTACCTGGGTGTTGCAAACGGACTCCGCGGAACACGCGAGGGTGCCGAGTACTTCGAACGCCTGGTCGAGGAGATGGAGTACAAGGCAGCAAACGGAATCGGTCAAGCAATCGAGGAGCGGTACCGCCTGGTATTCGTCGGAGTGCCCTGCTACCCGATCTTCCGACGCTTCAACGAGCTGTTCACCGACTGGGGAGGGACCTTCGTCAACTCCACCTACCTGTGGTTCGCCTCAGGTGGAACAAACCGCGGATTCCAGTATGACCTCGACAACCCACTGACGAGTCTCGCCGAGGGCATACTCATCAACGTCAGGGATGCCATGGACTCGATGTTCCATCAGAACCGTGCCATCGCCGACATGGCGGAGAACTTCGATATTGATGGAATCATTTACCACCCGATCAAGAGCTGCCGCACCGTATCGACGGGTCTGGCAGACGGCAGGAAGCACATGACCGAACAGTTCGGAATTCCGAGCCTGTTCATTGAATCAGACATGATGGACCGAAGGGTCGTATCAGAAGCACAGATGAAGAATCGCATCGACGCCTTCTTTGAGGGGCTCGCGTCCCGGGAGCGCCAAGCGCTCGCAGGCCAGAAAGGATGAGGTGATCACATTGGCATACGCAGCAGGAGTCGATGTCGGCTCAACCCAAACAAAAGCAGTCATAATCAACGAGGGCGGCGAGATCGTCGGAAGGGCACTCCTTGACACGGGAGCCAACGTCATCCAGGCCGCAGAGAATGCCTACATCGTAGCCCGCGACGAAGCAGGAATCGATGAACGCGAGGTCGAATACGTCGTTGGCACCGGATATGGCAGGTACCGGGTGACGTTTGGCAATACCCAGGTCACCGAGATCTCCTGCCACGGACGCGGAGCTGTCCACCTGTTCCCGAATACGAGAACCGTTGTCGACATGGGTGGTCAGGACACGAAGGCGATCTCAGTCGCCGCCAATGGTGAGATCACCGACTTCTGCATGAACGACAAGTGTGCAGCGGGAACGGGTCGATTCCTCGGTGCTGCAGCCGCAGCGCTTGACATCCCCCTTGACGATCTTGGGCCGGTGTCGCTCACAAGCACCAAGCCGATCAAGATCTCGACGACATGCACCGTTTTTGCAGAGTCCGAGGTCCTTGCCTGGATCGGGAAGGGCAAGAAGATTGAGGACATCCTGTGGGGTGTCCACACGTCAATCGCCGCCCGCTCAGCTGGCCTGATGCGCAGGGTCGGGATCGAAGACGAAATCACCTTCACCGGCGGCGTGACACGCAACAAGGGCATGGTCAAGGCGCTTGAGGAACGACTTGAGAAGCCACTCAACATTTCTGAAGACTGCCACTTCATGGGTGCACTCGGTGCAGCACTGTTCGCTCTTGACGAGGTCAAGACGGGCCGCACCCCAGTCAAGACGGGAGCGGGGGTGAAGTCGTGATCATCACAGCAGGACTCGACGTCGGTTCCACCTATACCAAGTGCGTCATTCAGAACGAGGAAGGCGCGATCCTCGCCAAGGTCGTTGAACCCACCGGGTTCCGCCTCCGCGAGGTCGCACGTCAGGTCTACAACGAAGCGCTTGAGAGCGCAGGTCTTGATGAAAGCGACGTTACCTATGTGATTGCGACCGGCGCTGGACGCCATCAGGTCGACTTCAAGGACATCCACGTCACGGACCTGACGGCGAGTGCACGGGGTGCGTGCTTCCTCTTCCCTGGCACCCGCACGATCCTCGACATCGGTGGTCAGACAATGAAGGCATCCAGGGTCGATGAGAAGGCTCAGGTTCAGTCCTTCCGCCTGAACGACAAATGTGCAGCGGGGACCGGTGCCTTCCTTGAGAAGACAGCACGGTACATGGGATACACAACGGTGGAAATCGGTGCCCTGATGACCACGTCGAAAGATCCGGTCCCGATCTCGGGTGTGTGCGCCGTGTTCGCGGAGTCCGAGGTGATCAACCACCTGTCAATTGGAACACCGCCTGCCGACATCATGCAAGGTGCGATGGAGTCACTCACCGGACGTTCTGTGCAGCTCATGAAGCGTGTCAGAGCAGAGCCGGAATACACCCTCATCGGAGGAATCCTTCGATTCGAGACGATGGGCAAATCGGTCAGCAAAGCGCTCGAAGCCGAGGTCAACGTACCGGACCCCGAGATGGTGCAGTTCGTTGCAGCTCTCGGATGCGCGATTCTCGGTCGTCGACGCCTCGAAAAGCTGGCGAAGGAGAAGGACAAAGAGGCGGTCCCTGCATGACGGACATGCTCGAGTCCTCGGTTGGAGAGCCATCGCTCACCACTGCGGTCTACTGCGCCACGGAGGTTGTCGTGCTCAACGAGGACGAACTCCTCGCTGCGGGGTGGATGCAACGCACCGTGACCGATCCGAACCGAATCGGTGAACTTGAGGAGCTCTATCAGAGCGTCGGCTTTGAGACCACTGTCGTGCCGCTTGATCCCGATAGCTTCGGGGACAGCTGCAACGACTGTGCGGTGACCGCCTGTGCCGAGTACCTCGCGCTCTTCACCCGCAAACGGTAACCCCGACCGCCCGTTGTCGCGTACCCAGGGTAGATGGACCTCCTGGGTGGGGGTCTGGAGCCCACAGAATGTCGCTCATCGTGTAGGCCATCCCTACGTAACAAACGTGTCGTAGGGATGGCCTACGGTATGAGCATGACCGATCTACCCGTGAAAATCATCCGCAGCGCAAGACGAAAAAGAACGATCCAGGCGTCGGTTATCAGTGGATCCATCGAGGTCCGGGTGCCAGCCGGTCTGGAACCATCCGAGGAAGCGAAGCTGGTCGATGAGATCACAAAACGTGTCCTGCGCAAGATGTCCTCCAAGGAAGTCAACCTGACCATACGTGCCGCTGAATTGGCCCGTCAGTACGGTCTGCGCACACCGTCGAGCGTCGAGTGGTCCAGCCGGCAGATGAAGAGGTGGGGTTCGTGCACACCGGTCGACGGAACTATCAGAATCTCGAACCGGTTGGCATCAATGCCGGACTGGGTTCTCGACTCGGTATTGGTGCACGAGCTTGCACATCTTGAGGTCCCCGACCATGGTCCGCAGTTTGAGGAACTGGTAGGTCGCTACGAGTTCATCGAGCGGGCGAGAGGCTATCTCCTCGCAAAGAGCGGACAGACCTTCGACTGAACCGCCGAACTCCCATTCATTACATGAGCGCCCGCATACCAGTCCGTGTCAGGAAATTGCTCCCGCATATCACACGTTGACGGAATGGATCTGTGAGCATGGCCACGAGATGACGGGTCCACCGCGTGAGATCTACCTCAACGATCCCTCAGGCCGCTGCTGAAGAAGAACCCGTCACAACAGTCGTTCCCAATTGATTCGGGTGCGAGCTGAACGTCGAGTTGTTGGTCGCGTTAGACGCAGATGCAGGGCGCATAGCCGCCACTGGCCATTGGAGCAGCCGGATGCGAACATGAGGGGATGAAGCGTTCGACCGCGATCGGGCACCTTGTAGAGATGGGCACCGTGGCCACGGAATCGATCGCGCTCCGCGAGATGCAAAACGGTTGGCCACTGGTGGAGATCTGGCTCACCGGTGAGTTGCTCGAACCCGGTGGTGATCTCGATGCCGGAAGCGTGATTCTGATGCTCGATACCGTGCCGGCCGAGACGACCTGGCTGGCAATGCATCCGGATGGAGAGTGGGTGGGTGATCGGCTTCGGTTGGGGAAACGCCCGATGCTTTGGTGTTATCGGCCCTCGACCTGGCCACCGTGGAACGCTCGGTATCAGCGGGTGGCACGCATCTGGTCCGATGCGAGCGGTCTCGATGGGCCCGCCATCGACCTACTTCGTAGCAATCGGAGCCCGCAGATCATCCAACCAAGCGCGGATGAGTTTCGCAAGCAGCTCGTCGAAGAGCGGCGAGCTTCCTTTGAGCACCTTCGTAAGATCGTCGACGGTTATTGGGAACCACAGCACCGCCGACGAGGAGCTGATCGTCATGCAGGCGAGAATCACCTGTGGCGAGCCGCAGCCGGATTGATTGAGATCGAAGATGCCCTCACGTGACCCAATGGTGCCATCTTCGCGTACCCAGGGTAGACGGACCCCCTATATGGGGGTCTGGAGCCCGCAGAATGCCGCTGTCGCCCATCGCTAGGGCTAGGTGCTGGATCGGTGGTCATCGGTGAGCACATTGCGAACCGTCCATAGAACATGCGTGGGTCGATCGTGAACATCAGACCAAGTGAATCTCAGCACTCGCCATCCGTTGACCACGGCTGCGCGGTCACGCTCACGGTCGACCTCAAAGGCCTCGATATGGGTGTGCCATCGGCGTGAGTCCCATTCGATCGCTACCCGATGCTCGGGAAAGGCGACATCGAATCGACGACGAGGAGACCACGGTATGGGGTACTCCGATTGATACCCGGTGATGCCGCCTTGGTCGAGGATGCGGCATCCCTTCTGTTCGAGAACTGATCGCGAGTAGTCGTTTCCGGCTCGCTCTTCGAGCAAGGAGCGAAGTACCCGAACACCCGGTTTCCCCTTGCGTGCCACTTCAGCGAGCACTGCTGCCACGCCGTCGACCGTTTCTCGCTGGGAGCTCAGTACCTCGTCGAGGCAGATCGCAAGCTCCCCCATCGGTAGGCGAGCCGCAAGATCGATGATCGTGCGGGCAGGTGTCGTGACCCGTAGGTGGTCGCACTCGGTCACGTGATGATCCTGCAGATCGTGGCAACGGATGACCGACACACCCGGGAACACATGTGTGGTTGTGGTGTGGACGAGCACGGTCGCTGGACCGGGAGGCACCCGGTCGATGCCGTGTAGCTCCGCCGCGGAGAAATGTGACACGACGGCACCGGGGAGGACGGCAATAGCGGCCCGTACCCGGTCCATCGGGTCGCGTTCTTCGAAGATTGAGTACGCCCCGCGGGCGTACGGATTCCACCAACCCGATGCCAGCCGCCTTTCGATCTGCTTTTCCGACACGCCAAGCTGGTAGAGCTGTTGGCGGGTGATGACGCCACCCTGGCGGGCCGCAATGTGATTGATTGCGGATTCGATGTGCATGCTGGGAGGATCTCAGGCACGGGCGAAGAAGTCGATACCCCCGTTTTGAACATGCTTCTGCGGGCTCCAGACCCCCACCAGGGGGGTCCGTATACCCTGGGTACGCGGCTTCTAGGCGTTTTTCCAGGCTGGTGAACGTTTGTCGATGAATGCCTGGATGCCTTCGACGCCGTCATGGGTTGGAAGCAGTTCCTCGATGTACACGCGCTCGGCTTCGGTGAGCCTGGCATCGACATCGGCCGCATATGAGTCGCGAATTGCCGCGGTTGCGATCCGCAGCGACGACGCTGAGCGCGGAACAAAATGACGCTCCACATAGGCATCGACTGTGGCACCAAGCTCACCATCAGGGGCGACCACGTTGACGAGCCCCATCGCCAACGCCTCGTTGGTTCGTACCGTGCGACCGGTCAGCAAAATGTCCTCGGCGATTCGGCTCTTTCCCTGAGCACCCAAGAGTGCCGTAGCTGCGGGCGGGATGACGCCAAGCTGGATCTCGGGACACGCGAGCTTTGCCGATTCCTCGGCAATCACGATGCCACATCCGAGGACGAGTTCGAGCCCTCCCCCGAGACAGTTTCCCTGAACACCGACCAACGTCGGATAGGGGAATCGAACCAGGGCACGGATGACCGCACCAAGTGCAGCGAGCATCTCGGGTGCAGTTTCAGGAAGATGCTCTTCGACACTTGCACCGAACGAGAAGTTGCTCCCTGCCGCACGCATGACCAGGACCTTCCCACCCGTGGCGTCCGCCGCCGTTGCAATTGCGTCTTCCAACTCACCGCACATCGCGATGTCGATCACGTTCCCCGGTGGCTGGTCAATCGTGATCGTGTGAACAGCCCCGTCGTCGGAGACATCGTGGCGAACCGTCATGCATCTGCCTTGTACTGGGGAGATACAGCCTCTATCAGCTCATCACCCCATGTCTCGCCTTGGGCGATCCTGCGCCGCAAGTCGATGTAGTCAACCTCGCGACCAACCTCACGGTCACCGCGGTGGAATGCCTGGAACCCTGCCCTGGCCTCCGTCATCATGTTGAGCGAGAGCCATGCACGGTTCGACTCTTTGTTCTTGTCCCAGTGCTCCAGCTTCTTCTTGCGGACGGACTCGATCGTCTTGATCGTGCAATCAGGCATGGTGTAGAGGATCTTGGTGATCATCTCATCAACACCCGCATCAAGCATCGAGAGATCCAAGGTCGCTGACTTGACCACATCCTTGGCTGCCGCGAGTTCGTCGCCCTCCTTCGACTTGCCGTGGATGATCTTGCCCCACTCGTCGAGGTAGCGATCGGTCACGACGAGCGGGTTCGGGATGAACGCACCGTCAACCTTCAGCACCGGATAGATGTCGTTGACCAACCCGAGGCGGAGGGCCTCGTGGGCGCTCCACGGGTCACACAGCACACAGCTCGCCATGGCTTGGGTGAATCCGACATAGAGATCGAGGAAGTCCGTCGAGCCACCGTCGGGCGCGGAGCCGTGCTTCGGGCCTGCCTGCCCGAATCGGGCCATGTCAGATGCAAGCGTAAAGTCACACGCCATCCCGATTTCTTGACCGCCACCGATCCTCATCCCGTTGACCCGATTGATGACCGGCTTGTCGCACATCAAGATGGCGGAGACCATGTCGTTGAACAGACGCATGTACTGGCGATACTCCAGGGGTCGACCCGCGTAATACTCGGAATACTCCTCCGTGTTGCCACCCGTGCAGAATGAACGGTCACCAACCGCCGTAAAGACCACGGCGACCGCCGCCCTGTCAACCGACGCACGACGGAATGCGAGGATGACCTCCTTCACCGATGCCGTCGTATATGAGTTGAGTTGCTCAGGATTGTTGAGCGTGATCCACACTGCGTGAAGGCCGTCAACCGCTTCACCTGCGGTGTCAAGCACAGGGCGCTTCTCATAGAGCACCTCGTTGAACGTCACACCGGAGACAAGTTCGTGGTCAACGAACTCAAAACTATCTACTGGAGCCATGGATTCCACCTTTCATGGGATGAGAATGGTTCGTCGAGGATCGACACGGTTGTGTGCGTCATCGAGAGCTTGCGCAATGTCCGTCATCGGCACCTTGCGGATGAACGGTGCGAGGTCCACCTTGCCGGAGGTGACGAGTTCGATCGCCTCCGGGTAGAGCTGCGGTGGGCAGCCCCAGGTGCCAAAGGCCGTGGCGTCGAAGGCCATGAGGTTCGAGAGTCTGACAGAGATCTTGTCCATGGTGAAACCCACGACCGCAAGCGTTGCCTGTGGGCCAAGCATGCCGTAAGCGGTTTCTTGACCGGGAGCGGTTCCCGAGCACTCAAAGATCTTCCAACCGGTGGCTGGCTTCCCGAATGTCTTGGCGTGTGCTCGCACAGCGTCGCGGACGTCACGCGGCGACATGCCCCGCGAATTCACGGTTGCCGAGGCTCCGAAATCCTTGAGCTGGTCGAGTCGTTCGTCGTCGATGTCGACCGCAACGACCGTGCCACCGGAGGCGGCTGCAATCTGGACCGCATACGAACCGACGCCGCCGACGCCCACAATGACGACGAAGTCGCCGTCTGACACTCCCGCCCGTCGAACGGCCTGAAGCGGTGTCGTAACGGCGTCTGCGATAACGGACAGATCAGCGAGCTCATATCGGTCAGGAAGGCCTTCGATCACCGACAACCCGTTCGTTGGCACGGTGATGTGTGTTGCCCATCCCCCGTCAAGATCGTTGCCAGGCATCTTCTGGTTGATGCAGGCGTTGCCCTTCCCTGCAAGGCACAGGTCACATATGTCACAGGGAATCACCGCCGGAATGAGCACTGCTTTTTCGAGCCAGTCCTCAGCTCCCGGTCCAGCCTCGACGACGCGACCACTGATCTCGTGACCCAGGACGATGGGAAGTGGTTGCTTCGTGGCAACGCTTCCGTCAAGGAATCCAAGGTCCGTGTGGCACACGCCGCATCCGGCGATTTTCACCACAACCTCGCCTTGACCGGGGCGACGCGCAGCATCCTCAACCCGTTCGAGAGGTTCACCAACCGCGTTGAAACGCCACGAATACCTACCGTCGCTGCTCATTGCCTGTCTCCCGTCCCTTCAAACACGCTCTGTGGCCGCCTCGGTCAGCGCCTTTGCCACATGCACAGAGATCATCCACTTGCGGTACCGCTGGCCCGTGTCAGTGTTGTCCTGGGCCCGGACGGGCTTGGAAGCGATCTCGGATGCCTCATCGATGACCTCGGGTGTGAGCTGTTTCCCGACAAGGAATTCCTCGGCATCGGTTGCACTCACCGGGGCAGAGGCGATGCCACCCACGACGATGCGCGCCGTGTCGCAACGTCCCTCGGAATCAACGTCGACGGCGCACGCAACGGAGAGCAGAGCAAAGTCGATTGATCCGCGCCGACGCAGCTTTTGGAACGACGTACGTGCTGTCGTTGCAGGAATCGTGACGTCCACAAGGATCTCATCCGATGTCTTGGTGAGGTAGTTGATTCCATCGCTGCGATACAGCGAGTCGGCGGTCACCACCCTCTCACCACGTGAGCTGACCAATCGCACCGATGCGTTGAGGGCTATGACGACCGGGGCGAGATCGGTTGAGCTGATGGCCCAGCAACGGTCGCTCGCTGGCGCAACCCAACACGTGTCACCGCCATCCTTGAGGCAATGTCCACGGGCTTGTCGCCACGTCAGAGGCATGTCGATGTAGTTGCAGCGCGTATCGACGCACAGGTTGCCACCGATCGTTGCCGAGTTCCTGATCTGGGGCGAGGCCACGGTTGCTGCAGCAGAAGCCAGCATCGTCGGAACATCAGGTGACGATGCGATCTCACTCAGCGTTGTGAGGGCGCCGATGACGCATGCACCGTCATCAGTGATAGCAATACCGTGCATCGCTTCAATGTTGGCGAGCGAGACCAAGGTGATCGGAGCTGCCTGGTGACGCTTGAGTTTGGGTACAAGATCGGTGCCTCCTGCAATGAGAACGGCACGATCGTCGGGATCCGAAACAAGCCTCGCAGCTTCTTCAAGCGTCCCCGCGGACACGAACCCGACCGGTGGCACCTGAATGGTCACGAAACACCCACCTCGATGTGTATGCGCCCTGTCGGGAACCCCTCTGGTGGCTCAACCATGATCAGGGGTGGGAACTCAAATGCGGGTACCTCTTTCGGGCCGAATCTGCCGGGCTTGCCCCTCGCCACATCTCGAAGAGCGGCAACGATCTTGTCCGGTGTGAAGGGTGTCTGATCCATGCGGATCCCGAGGGCATTCCAGATTGCATTTGCCACAGCTGGAATGACGGGGAGCAGTGGACCTTGCCCTACCTCCTTCGCTCCGAAGGGTCCCTCAGGATCGTCGGAATCGATGAGAATGGCCTCCACTGGGGGCATGTCGAGCGATGTGGGCATCTTGTAGTCCAGCAATGACGGACCACGGTGCAATGCTCCACGGAAGTCATCGGCCTCAAAGAGTGCCTCCCCCAGCCCCATGTAGACGCCCCCTTCGATCTGGCCCTCGACGAGCAGCGGGTTGATCGATTGACCGATGTCGTGTGCGAGCCAGACCTTGTCAACGGTGACGATGCCCGTATCGGGGTCACAGTCGACCTCGACGACTGCTGCCGAATAGCTGTAGGCAGGTGAGATCCCGACTCCGGCACCCTTGTAGGGTCCCGCAAGCTTGGGGGCTCGATAGCTGCCCGATTCGATCAGCGGTCCGCCACTGGCAATGGCGAGTGCAACGGCCTCGGCCCAGGACACGCCCGTGTCGGGTTCTTCGGCATCTTCTATTCGCCCGTTCTGCGCGACAAGACTCTCGATGGGCGCTCCGAGCTTGTCGGCGACAGCGGCAAACACACGATCCTTGACGGCCGTTCCTGCTTCGAGCGCAGCGTTGCCTCCCATGAAGGTGACCCGTGATGAGTAGCTGCCCAGATCGACAGGGGTGAGGTCGGTATCGGCCGTGACCATTGCAATGTCAGACGGCTCAAGTCCGAGGACCTCGGCAACAACCGTTGCGAGCATGGTTGTCGATCCCTGCCCGATGTCGGTGGCCATCGAGAACACGGTGACGCCACCTCCACGGTCGACCTTGATCTGGACCTCGGATTGGGGCATCTCGTTGAAGTAGATGGGAAGCCCAGCTCCACACATGTAGGCGCCCACCGCGATTCCAACACCCTTGCCGGCAGGCAGGTTCTCAAATTTCTCCTTGAATCCTGATGCCTCGGCGACACGTTCAATACATTCCGAGAGGGCACAACTCGTGATCCTGAGATGGTTCACCGTCATGGAATTCGGCTCTACTGCGTTGATGAGACGAATGGCGACAGGGTCGATCCCGAGATCCTCGGCTGCTTTGTCGAGTTGACATTCGAGGGCGAATCTCGGCTGCGGTGTTCCATGACCACGCTTTGGTCCACAGGGAGGCTTGTTCGTGAAGACCCGCACCCCCTCAAACCGATAGTTCGGAATCTGATAGGTCGATGTCTGGAGGGCGCCCGTGTAATACAACGAGGCGGCTCCATAGCTTCCGAAGGCACCACCTTCGAGGAAGGTCTTGAAGTGACATGCCGTGATGCGGCCCTCGGTGTCGAAACCGGTCTTGACCCACATCAGAACAGGGTGACGACCCCGGTGTGCATAGAAGACCTCCTCACGGGTCAGGGTGAACTTGACCGGTCGTCCCGTGACCATTGCAAGCTTCGCTGCAACGATTTCGTGTGAGAACGGATCGGTTTTGCCACCGAACCCACCCCCGACGGGAGCGGCAACAACCCTGATCTGACCGGCCGGCATTTCCAGCACCTTGGCAAGAGTCCGGTGCACATAGTGCGGTACCTGCGTCGAAGACCACAGCGTGACCCTGCCACCGGGTTCAGCAGTGGCCAAGGCTGCGTGTAGCTCGAGCGCAGCGTGGGTGTTTCCTGCGAAATAGAAGACGTCCTCACGAATGTGGTCCGCTGAGGCGAGTCCTTCATCAACATCTCCGAATTCCAGTGCCGCGGTCCGATGGACGTTCAGTCCCTTGCCTTCCCCGTGGATGAGATCGCGATCTTCGAGCAGTGCCCCATCGATCGAGGCAACCGTGTCGAGCGGCTCATAGGTGGCCTTGATGAGATCGACGGCTCGTTCGGCGGTTTCGGCATCGATGGCAGCGACGGCTGCGATGGGTTCCCCCACATGCCTGACCTTGCCGACGGCGAGAGCTGTTTCGTCCTGGCTGACGGGAAGAATGCCATACGTGATCGGAAGGTCGGTGCCAACAAGCACGGCCTTGACACCGTCGAGGGCTTCAGCCGCCGAAGTGTCAATTGAGATGATCCGTGCATGGGCCTGCGTGCTTCGTGCGAGACGCCCGATGAGCATCCCGGGAAGGGTCATGTCGTCGGTGTACTTCGTCCGCCCCATGGTCTGTTCCATGCCATCGATTCGCGGCCCAGCGGTACCAACAGCGTGCATCTACTCGGCCCTCCCGAGGGTGCGCGTCGCTGCGAGGTGCACCGCGCTGATGATCGCGACATATCCGGTGCATCGACAGAGATTCCCTGCCAACGCCTCGTTGATGTCGTCGGTTGTTGGATCCGGATTGGTGTCGAGCAGGGATCTGGAGGACAGGATCATGCCGGGGGTGCAGTAGCCGCACTGGGCCGCCCCGAGCTCGGAAAAGGCGGTTTGGAGTTCATCGGGAAAAGGACCATCGGACAGACCCTCGATGGTTGTGATTTCGCGCCCTTCGACCTGACTCGCGAGCGTGATGCACGACAGCATCGGTTTGGAATCGACAAGGACGGTGCATGCCCCACATTCACCGAGATCACAGCCGTGCTTGGTGCCGGTCATGTCGAGATCCTTGCGCAGAACTTCAAGGAGTGTCCGATGTGAGGATGTCACCACTGTGTGCAAGGCACCATTGACAGTCAGTCTGAGAATGGACTCAGTCATGTGCTCGATCCATCCATGTCTGAGCTGGCCACAAGTGTCGAGGTTCTGATGAAAGCGTTCCCTTCCGCGATTCTGCGGGCGGTCCGGTGGTAGGTCGCTTCCGAGACATCCCATGGGCCGGCTTCGCCCGTGGCCGACCTCGTGACACTTGCCCTCACGGGCATGACACCCGAGGTATGGCCGATGATAACTTGGTCTGGCACGGCTCTATCCGGTCGGGCGACGGCGCTGACAGTCGTGCCTTCGATACATGCAGCAACGCCCGTACATGCTGCGAGCGTCCCCGGATAGGCCTTGTGAAGAACGGGTGGTCTCCCCCCGACGACCCGGGCAACGACATCGACCTGCGAGGCATCGATGCGGTCACCGCTTGCGTAGCTGGTGTAGGACGCTGGTTCAGAAACGAGCGCAGGAACCGGGATGAGACCGTCATCTGGCATGCCGAGCAGTCGGGCGGATGCGGCCTTGACCTCTGAGACGGCCGCAAGGTGTTCGTCGGTGAATTCTGCCGGTCCCTCGGTGCCTTTCAGCCCGATCGCGTCGGCTCTGAAGAACACCGTGAGGTTCGCGAGGTCAACAATCGTGATCTCCACCGGTCCGAAGGGGGTGTTGACGGTATCTGATTCGTTACCCGTTGGAAGCAGTGACCCGGTGATTCCTCCGGCGGTCTGTGCGAAGTCGAGCGCAATGCTTGCTCCCGTACCCGGAACGCCGTGGACCATGTAGTCACCCTCGACACCTGCAACACCATCGACGATCGGAACGTGGGCGAGGAGGACTCGACCTGTGTTGGTGTTGTGGACCCGTACGGTGGTCACCGGCTCCGTGACAGACACGAGTCCTTCATCAATGGCAAAAGCCCCGACGGCTGCCGAGATGTTTCCACAGTTGATGTCGAAGTCAACGACTGGCTCGGTGATCGAGACTTGGGCAAAGGTGTAGTCGAGATCGGCATCGGGCCTCGTCGATGGTCCGATGATCGCCAACTTGGACGTGAGGAGATCTGCGCCACCAAGCCCGTCGATCTGACGCGGATCGGGACTTCCGAACAGCGAGAGGATGAACGCGTCTCGGGCCTGGTCGCTTGCTGGGAGGACATCGGAGCGGAGGAACAGTGCCTTACTGGTGCCGCCGCGCATCAACACGAAGGGAATCGACACCTGCTCGGGAGCGATGAGTGTCAGCGAGTCACGATCTGAACGGTGCACGCAGCTCCTTCGATCCCGACTGCTTTCCCTCCTCGACAATGAGCGAGTCCAATATTCGCTCCTTCGATCTGACGGTCCCCGGCCTCGCCACGGAGCTGACGAACGAGCTCAACAACCTGAGCAACGCCGGTTCCACCGAGTGGGTGACCCTTTCCGATGAGTCCGCCGCTCGGATTCACCGGGAGCCGTCCATCGATGTTCGCTTCGCCACGCTCAACTGCCCGTGGATAGCTTCCCTGCTCAAAGAGGCCGAGCCCTTCAACTCTGAGAACCTCGGCGATGGAGAAGCAGTCATGCACCTCGGCGAAGTCAACGTCTTCGGGGCCGATCCCTGCCTTCTCGTAGGCATCCAGTGCCGTTGCCCACGTCAAGGGCTCGTACGTCATCGAGGTTGGTTCGACATCGACGGAACCTGAACGCAGCGACGATGCCGCAAGCTTCACGCCACGACCGTTTGCATATTTGGCTGCTGCCCGGTCGCTCATCATGATGACAGCGGCCGCACCGTCGGTGACGGGCGAGCAGTCATGAAGTCGTAGCGGATCTGCAACGGCACGTGACTCGAGGACATCTTCGACGGTGATCGCCTTACGAAAATGTGCAAGAGGGTTTTGGGCAGCATTTGCCTTGTTCTTGACGGGAATCAATGCGAGCTGCTCACGAGTCATGCCGTGGTCTGCCATGTACCTTGTGGCCCGCATTGCGTAGATGCCTGGCATCGTTGCACCGATGGCTGCCTCAGGGTCGGACGGATCCGGTGTGAGAGCACCGGCGAATTGGGAGGTGAGGTGCTCCGTTCCGACCGCAACGACAACATCATTTTCACCGGCACGGATGGCAAGCGAAGCTTCCCGGATGGCGGTTGCACCGCTGCTACAGGCATTCTCGACATTGACGAGCGGCAATCCTGCAAGCCCCACCTGTGCAAGGATGCGCTGGCCCATCACCATGCCCTGGAAGACGTGGCCGACGTAGGCAGACTCGATGAGTCTCGCGTCGATCCCGGCGTCTGCTATGGCTTCGAGGAGGGCTGCTGCACCAAGATCCGTGGCGTCGCTGTCGGGGTGCTTACCAAATCGGGTCATCCCGACTCCGGTGATGTGAACTTGGGTCATTTTGTTACCTCGCTCGGTCGAAATCGGTAACCGGTGAGGGGATGGCCTTCGTCGTCTTCACCAAAGGGTTCGAGCGAGAGCTCCATCGGCATTCCGATCCTGATGTCCTCGAAGTCTATGCCAGAAATCTGACCCATGATCCGAACACCCTCGGGGAAATCGACATATCCGAGTGCGTATGGCACCTCAAAGGCAGGGGTTGACTGGCGGACAATGGAGTACGTGTAGAGGACTCCCTCGGTGGAGAACGGGATCGTTTCGAGATCCTGGCTCAGGCACCCAGCGCAGGCTTCGCGAACTGGGAAAAAACTCGCCCCGCAGGCTCGGCAGCGACTTCCCATGAGGTTTCCGGTTCCGTCGGATCGCACCTCGAGCTCGCCTGGCCGGAACGATGCACCCATCACAGATGTAGTCAATGATCCTCCTCCATATGCAACCTTCCGTCCGGTCGGTCGACTTCGTCGAGTGTCTCCATCACACCTCGCTGCGTCAATGGGCTACCAACGCCATTTGTATGGTACAAAGACCTCACGAGTGAAGAACCGAACAACGATGACCGATGACCGATGTCGACCCTTCTTCCCGTCCTCCCCCCTGTCTTCTTCCCGTCCTCCCGCTTGCGGGGGGACGGGTTTGAACCGACTCTGACATCCGACGTCCGAGTTCTCGCCTAATGCAAATGCATCATGTAAATGATGCATCGCGCGGATTGCGGTGAAGGCATCGGGTTGAGACTCTATCCTCATGCCAACCGACCGGCCGGAAGGCTACGATCATCAAGGAGGCAGCGTGGTGCAAGCGGACAACACCAGCAATCGGGAACAGGAACTGCTCTACGACTGGAACACGATCGGTGGGGAATCCATCCCAGCACCCAGCGTTGTTGAACTCGACGACGAGTCACTTCGAGATGGCCTTCAGAGCCCTTCGGTGCGCCAACCGAACCTCGACGAAAAGCTCGACATCCTCCACCGCATGGAAGGTCTCGGCATCCATGCAGCCGACCTCGGGTATCCGGGAGCCGATCCGGTTGTTCTCGACCATGTGGTCGCCCTCGCCGAGGAGATCCGCAACGAGGGCTTCAAGATCGAGCCCAACTGCGCAGGCCGCACGCATCCCGCTGACATTTTCCCCATCGCAGAGGCCCAGCAGCGTTCCGGTCTTCCGATCGAAGCGTCCCTCTTCATCGGCATGAGCCCCATCCGCCAGTTTGTTGAAGGCTGGGACGTCGACTTCCTCCTCAAGACCACGGTCGATGCCGTGACCCTTGCCCGCAAGGAAGATCTTGAGGTCATGTACGTGACCGAGGACACCACACGGGCACGGCCCGAGATCCTCCGCAAGGTCTATACGGCCGCCATTGAGGCCGGCGCACGTCGCATCTGCATCGCCGACACCGTCGGACACGCAACACCATGGGGAGTCAAGGCACTCATCAAGTTCGCAGTCGAGATCGTGAAGGACTCCGGCGAGGACGTCAAGATCGACTGGCACGGGCACCGGGATCGGAACCTGTCGGTCATCAACTCCATCGAAGCGCTCTCCGCCGGCGCACACCGCGTCCACGGGTGCGGTGGAGGGATCGGCGAACGTGCCGGGAACACCCCGATGGAGATGTTGCTTGTCAACCTCAAGCTCATGGGATGGCTCGATCACGATCTGACAACGCTGCCCGCCTACTGCGAGGCCATCTCGAAAGCAACGGACACACCGATTCCGAACAATTGGCCAGCCATCGGTCAGGATGCCTTTGCTACGAGCACCGGCGTGCACGCAGCCGCGGTGCTCAAAGCGATCAACACTGGTGATACGTGGCTCGCAAACCGGATCTACAGCGGCGTGCCCGCCGATGTTCTCGGTCGGGAACAGGAGATCACTGTCGGACCGATGAGCGGAAAGGCCAATGCCATTGCGTGGCTCACCAAACGGGGCCACGACCCCGACGAACCAACCGTGGACAAGATCCTTGCCGCAGCAAAGGCATCGGATCACGTCCTGCTTGAGAATGAGATTCTTGAGCTTCTCTCAACGGCAAACACACCATGACTGTCGACATCGAACCTCGTAGCGAGACCGGTACCACCGTTCTCCTTTCCGGAAACGAAGCCATTGCCCGTGGTGCGGTGGAGGCCGGAGCCCTTGTGGCAGTCGGCTACCCCGGTACGCCAAGCACTGAGATTTTGGAATCCATCGCGCACCGCACTGAAATGCAGGTGCGATGGTCACCAAACGAAAAGGTTGCACTCGATGTTGCCCTCGGAGCGTCCCTTGGTGGAGTTCGGACCCTCTGCACGATGAAGCACGTCGGTCTCAACGTTGCAGCAGACACCTTCATGACCATGGCCTACACCGGAGTCGGCGCAGGTCTGGTCATCGTCGTTGCAGACGATCCTGGCATGCACAGCTCCCAAAACGAGCAGGACACAAGGGCCTATGCACGCATGGGCGGCGTACCGCTGCTCGAACCAAGCAACAGCAAAGAAGCAAAAGCATTCACTGCCCTCGCCTTTGAGATCTCAGAGCAATTCGACACACCGGTTCTCGTTCGTACAACGACACGAGTTTCGCACAACCGAGGCGTCGTTGAGCTTGGAGACCGTATGGACAAGCCAGTCGTCGGCTTCGAGCGCAACCCGCAGAAGTACGTCATGATTCCAGGTCACGCCCGAGGGCGACGGCCGGCTCTCCTGCGGCGCCTCAAGGAACTCGCCGAATATGCCGAAACGAGTCCACTCACCAAGGAATCGGGGACGGGCGATTCTTTCGGGGTTGTGACCTCCGGGATCGTACACAACTACCTGCGTGAGGTTCTGCCGGACGCCAAGGCACTCAAACTCGGGATGAGCCATCCCCTCCCGATCGGGAGAATCAGGGAGTTTTCCAAGACCGTTGACCGCTTGTTCGTGCTTGAAGAGCTCGACCCCATCGTGGAGAACGATCTGCGCGCCGCGGGTATCGCCGTCGAAGGAAAGGAGTTCTTCCCCCAAGTCGGTGAGCTCAGCCCCGATGCGGTACGACGAGGGTTTGCCGCTGCAGGCATCCTCCCCGAGTACCTCTCGATCGAGCCAGCACCGGGCACCGTTGCGCGACCCCCGCTCCTGTGCCCCGGGTGTCCCCACACACCTCCGTACCTCGCCCTCAAGCGACTGGGAGCAGTTGTCACCGGAGACATCGGTTGCTACACCCTTGCGGCGCTTGAGCCGCTCTCGTCGATGGATACCTGTATTGCAATGGGTTCCAGCATTGGGATGGCAGTCGGTATGGCAGCATCAGGCGGTGCGGGTGCACCGGTTGTTGCGACCATTGGAGACTCGACCTTCCTGCACGGTGGTATTGCAGGACTTGCAGATGCCGTCTATGCAGACGCAAACATCACGGTGATCATCCTCGACAACGGAACAACAGCCATGACCGGCGGGCAGGAACATCCCGGCACCGGGACCACACTCCAAGGGGCGGAAGCAAAAGCTGTCGACCTGGTAGGACTATGTGAGGCTCTCGGTGTCAGGGACGTCCGGGTGATCGACCCCTACGACATGGGTGCAACCTACAGCGCCATCGAGGGTGCGGTCGCACACATCGGTCCATCCGTTGTCATCACAAACCGTCCATGTGTCGAGGCGCCGGTCAAGGTCAGGGATACACCCTTCAAGGTGATTGCCGAGGCATGTACCGCTTGTCAGCTCTGCATGACTGCGGGTTGTCCTTCAATCGTGTGGTCAGAAGAGACATTCGAAGGTCGCCGCAAGGTCGTCATCGATCCGGTCACCTGCACTGGTTGCACCATCTGTGCCCAGCTCTGCCCCCCACTGGCGATCATCCCGATCACCTCAGAAGCGGAGGCAGCACGATGAGTGACAACTCAAAAGGACTGCTCTTAGCAGGCGTCGGTGGACAGGGTGTCATTCTCGCAAGCATGATCATCGCCGATGCACTCATGCGTGCCGGGTTCGATGTCAAACAAAGCGAAGTCCACGGCATGGCTCAGCGTGGCGGATCAGTGGTGAGCCACATCCGTTGGGGCAAAGAAGTGGCAAGTCCCCTTGTGGAGAAGGGCTCTGCCGAGGTACTCGCAGCCTTCGAGTGGGCTGAGGCGATCCGCTGGGTCGATTACGTGCGCAACGAAGGAGCCGTCGTCACCGACATCAAGACCATCGTTCCCCCCGGTGCATGCAACGACACCCACGCATGGTCGACTGCCTATCCGCGATTCGAGATCGACCTGTTCCGAAGCAGGCTCATCGAAACGCGGTTCGTTGACGCCACAGCAAACGCAGTACAGCTCGGGAACGTCCGGGCCGCCAACAGCGTGATTCTCGGGTCGGTCGCCGCGTTCGTTGGTATCGATCTCATCCATTGGGAGGAGGCGATCGCAAGTCTCGTCCCGAAGGGAACCGAAGAGATCAACCTCGCCGCGTTCCACGCCGGAATGAATGCACCTATGGCGCAAATTCCGGCGCCTCCAGCGGAACCAGCGGAGTACCTGGGACCGCATCTGATCGATATCCAGCAGGATTGGTGCAAGAGCTGCGACATCTGTCCCAGGGTCTGCCCCGAGCACTGCCTCAAACTCGACACGGACGGGACCCTGCTCGTGATCAATGCCGATGCCTGCACCGGTTGCCGACTCTGCGAGATGCTCTGCCCCGACTTTGCCATAACGATCCGACCACCCGCAGCCGCGGAACACCACGAACCAGCCATTTCGGGGAGGAAGATGTGACAATCCAAATCACGATGCCCGGGGAGAAACTCATCCAGGGAAATGAGGCGTGCGTCATGGGCGCCATTGCTTCGGGGTGCAACTTCTACGGCGGCTATCCGATTACACCGTCAAGCGAGATCGCCGAGCACATGGTGCGGCGGATGCCCAAGGTCGGTGGCGTATCAATCCAGATGGAAGACGAGATCTCAGCGCTTGCGTCAATCATCGGGGCATCCCTCGCCGGATCCAAGGCGATGACGGCAACGTCGGGTCCGGGGTTCTCGCTCATGCAGGAGCATATTGGATTCGCCGCCATGGCCGAAGTGCCCTGTGTGATCGTCAACGTCATGCGCGGAGGTCCGAGCACCGGAATGCCGACCTCACCATCGCAGGGCGACGTGATGCAGGCGCGCTGGGGAACCCACGGAGATCACCCTGCGATTGTGCTTGCACCGGCTTCCGTCGGCGAGGTTTTCGACCTCACCGTGAAGGCCTTCAACCTGGCAGAACGGTTCCGTACACCCGTCATCCTGCTCTATGACGAGATCATCGGTCATACTCGTGAAAGTGTCTCACTACCCGAATCCGTCACGGTCATTGACAGGGTGACACCCGATGACGCCCTCGAGGAATTCTGGCCCAAGGAGGCAGATCCCGACGGAGTCCCCGCCATGTCCCCGTTCGGAGATGGCCGCCGTTTCCATGTGACCGGTCTCGCCCACGACCACCGGGGATTCCCAACCAACGACACGGCTGTCGCCGAGGCACTGATCAACAGGCTCCACCGCAAGATTGACGCCCACCTTGATGAGGTCATCGAGGTCGAGGAGTATCTGCTGGACGACGCTGACGTTGCGATCTTTGCATACGGCATCGTCGGGCGGTCAGCCAAGCTCGCTGTCGAACGTGCCCGCCTGAACGGCATCAAGGCCGGCCTCATCAGGCCGCTGACCCTGTGGCCGTTCCCGACGGCGCAGGTCGCTGAGGTTGCCCGCAAGGTCGACACGATCGTCGTTGCAGAAATGAATCTCGGACAACTCGTCGGTGAGGTCGAGCGCGCCGCAAAGGGACAAGCAGAGGTGGTTTCACATCTGCGCACGGGAGGCGAGCCGGTGACACCAACCGCACTTGAAGAGGTGCTTGCCAAGATCGATGGAGGAAACGCATGACCGATGTCAAGATCGACATCCAGCCAGATATGACGACAGAGGTCACAGCAACCGAAAGAGCAGACGTCAGGTCGTATCTGCGTCAATGGGCAATGCCTCACGTGCTGTGCCCCGGATGCGCCCACGGCATCGTCTTGCGATCCTTTCTTGAAGCCGTCGATCAGCTCCAACTCGATCAGGACAAGATCGCGATGGTTGCCGGTATCGGCTGTAGCTCGCGACTCGCGGGATACGTCGACTTCTGCACCCTTCACGGAACCCATGGAAGAGCGCCAGCGTTCGCTACGGGTCTCAAACTCGCTCGGCCTGACCTCAACGTTGTCGTGGTGACAGGCGATGGCGATGGTCTCGCAATCGGTGGGAACCATCTCATCCATGCGGCACGGCGCAACATCGACATGACGGTTCTGCTCCTCAACAATTCGATCTACGGAATGACCGGTGGTCAGGCAGCTCCCACAACGCCGGAAGGCGCCATTGCATCGACAGCACCCCAAGGTCACATCGAGCCGGGATTTGACGCCTGCAAGTTGCTCATGGGGGCCGGGGCCAGCTACGTTGCCCGTGTGTTTGCCGCCAACCCGATCGAAATGACCAAAGTCATGATGGATGGACTCTCACATCCGGGATTCGCATTCATCGAATTGGTCAGTGACTGCCCCGAATATTTCGGGAGGTACAACAAGATCGGTGGCGGACCCGAGATGCTCAACTGGATCGCTGTGCGCGATGAGGGTATTGCAGGGCCACTGTCCGAGAAGCGCTTCGTTGAGCATATTCCGGTCAAGCCTCCGGCCATCGGCGTCAAGTCCGGTGTCCTCCAGCGAGAGATCAGGCCGGTCTACGCAGGTGTCCGTGCAGCAGAGGGCCAGCACACATGACACGGCGTGAGATCCGTATCGCAGGTGCCGGTGGGCAAGGCGTTGTCACCGCTGGTCGGATCCTTGCTGAGGCTGCGATCCTGTCGGGGAAGAAGGCAACCCACAGCCAGCTCTACGGTCCACAGGCTCGAGGAGGATCGAGTCGCTCCGATGTCATCATCGCCCCCGACACGGTCGGATTTCCCCTCGCAGACAACATCGATACGCTCTTGGCCCTGTCACAGAAGGCATTCGACAAGTATGTACCCGAGCTTGCCGTGGGAAGCCTGCTCATCGTTGATACACAATGCAAATCGGACACGCCCCCCGAAGGTGCGCTCTATTTCCCCATCGTCGACACGGCACGACTCGCCACCGGAGGCGAGCTTGCCACCGGCTTGGTTGCACTCGCCGTGCTCCAGGCACACACCGGTCTCATAGACGCAGACGCGCTCAGGAAGGCGGTTTCGGGCCGGATTCCCCAACAGCATCTCAAGTCGAGCCTTGAGGCCTTGGAAGCAGGGATGGAGCTTGCCCCCCAGGGTGCCTTGACGTGACCAACGTCCCTGATACGAGGGATCGCATTCGGCTTGAGGGTGCGGCACTGTTCTCTCGTAAGGGGTTCAATGGTACGTCAATGTCGGAACTCGCCGAGGCTGTCGGCATCACGAAATCGAGCCTGTACCACCACTTTCCCTCAAAGCAGGCCCTGTTGTCTGAGATCATTGAACGGACGGTGAACCGGGTCACTCCCCTCGTACAAGAGGTCGCAGACATGGACGCTCCGGCTTCTGAACGGCTCCGGAGAGCGACGATCCTCCATACGTTGGGCGCCATCGAGGATCGAGACGCCGTTGCATGCTTCACGGATGAAGGCAGGTACCTCTCCCCCGAATTCATGGCCGACCACGTCAAGAAACGCGACGCATACGAGCAGGTATTCCGCGAGCTGTTCGAAGACGGCTATGCGAGCGGAGAGTTCGTCGATCAGGACTTCGGCGTCGCTGTCAAGGCGGTACTCGGCATGTGCAATTCAGTCATTCGGTGGTATCGACCAGATGGTCCACGCAGTGCCGAGGAAATCGCAGAAGAGTTCGCACGATTCGCCGTTCGTGGGGCCTCGATTCCGACACCTGCGAGAGCAACGGTATGAGTGGTGCGCTCAACGGCATCACGGTACTTGACCTTTCCCAGGGCGCTGCAGGACCAACGTGTGGGATGTATCTCGCCGACCTGGGAGCCGACGTACTCAAGGTCGAGCCACCGGGTGGCGAATGGGGGCGACGGCTGGGCCCACCCTTCGTGGGAGGGGTCGCTGCTGCGTACCTGGGAATGAATCGCAACAAGCGGAGCATCGTCGTTGACCTCAAGCACGAGGAGGGATCCGAGGTGGTGCTTCGTCTCGCCGAGCAGTGCGATGTGGCACTTGAGAGCTTTCGTCCCGGAGTGGCTGATCGCCTTGGCATCGGATACGACGCCATGCACGCCCGCAATCCACGGCTCATCTACGCGGCGATTTCAGCTTTCGGGCAGAGTGGTCCCTGGAGAGATCGTCCCGGTGTCGATGGAGTCGCCCAGGCAATGGGTGGCATCATGAGCGTCACGGGCACTGACGGTGGGCCGCCGGTGAAGGTTGGTGTCCCCGCAGCCGACATGGCTGGCGGCGTATTTGCGTCCCAGGCAATCCTGGCTGCCCTCTTTGCAAGGGAACGCACCGGTACCGGCCAGCGTGTTGACGTCTCCCTCCTTGATGCGCTCCTGTCATTCCAGGTCGTCCCGCTTTCGATGTATCTCGCCAGTGGGGTATCACCGAAGCGTCTCGGAAGCGCAGCGCCTTACGCTGCACCCAATGAGGCTTTTCCCACCAAGGACGGCCACGTGATGGTCGCTGCCTACACGGAAAAGCGTTGGCCAGCTCTGTGCAAAGTTCTCGGCCATCCCGAGCTTGCCACCGATCCAAGGTTCGACACGAACGACAAACGTGTCCGTGGAAGAAGCGAACTACAGGAGGTCCTCGGTCCCCTCTTCGCGGAACGAACCACAGCGGAGTGGATCGAACTCCTCGACGACGCTGATGTGCTGTGTGGACCGATCCTCGACTACCAGCACCTCACCAACGAAGAACACGTCCGCCTCAGCGAATCGATCACCACGGTCGAACACCCCGCCACAGGCGCGGTTCGCTCCCCAAGGCTTCCTGCCAGATTCTCGGACACGACCGGAGATTTCCGAATCTCGGCACCACCGATTGCAGGTGAGCATTCTTTGGTGGTTCTGCGCGACTACGGTTTCACCGAAACCGAGATCTCCATCCTGATCGACGAGGGAGTCGTGGCTGCGTCAGAGGTGGCTGGGACAGATACTGAGTCAGACAATCATCAAGCAGTAGGAGGTTCAAGTGTCCGTTGACAGCAAAGAGGCCGAGCAGGCCGAAACCACCGAGGACTTGGTCCTGTACGAACGCAAAGGAGCCGTTGGCGTTCTGACCCTGAACCGACCGCAGGCTCTCAATGCAATGACCGTCGCGATGCTTGAGACGATCGGTGAACTGCTCGACGAGATCGAGAACGATCCCGATACCCGTGCCCTCGTACTTACCGGTGCGGGGGAAAAGGCGTTCTGTGTCGGGGCAGATCTCAAGAGTCGCGGCACACAGTTCGAGGCAGGCCTCATCCATGACCCGCTCGGTCTGCTGGTGCGGAGCGTCTTTGGAAGGTTTGAGAGCCTGCATGTTCCCGTGATCGCAGCCATCCGCGGCTACGCCCTTGGTGGCGGACTTGAGATGGCACTCGCCTGCGACCTCCGGGTGGCAACCGAGGGTGCACGTCTCGGGTTTCCCGAGGCCAAGGTCGGGAGCCTTCCTGGTGCCGGTGGGACGCAGCGGGCAACCCGTCTCATCGGTCCTGGCTTTGCAAAGGAATTGATGTTCACTGCCGACCACGTCAGCGCAGCCGACGCGTACCGGATGGGTCTTGTGAACCGGGTCGTCCCCGACGACGATCTCATGGAAGAAACGATGAAGCTCGCCGAACGGATCGCATCGCGGGCTCCGCTCTCCCACGACCGGGTCAAGGAACTCATCAACCGGGCCACCGAAACGGATCTTGAAACCGGTCTTGAGCTTGAATCAACAAGCCACGCCGTTCTTCGTGCAAGTGAAGATCGTGATGAGGGAATCAAGGCATTCGTCGAAAAGCGGCCACCCGAATTCAAAGGGCGCTAATCCGCTCGAAGAGGACGGGAGCCGCCTCCGAAAGGACCAAACGTGAACGTGAAGGACAGAGTTGCAATTGTCACAGGCTCCGGCCAGGGCATCGGACGTGGCATTGCTGAAGCACTGGCCGGCGCCGGTGCCAAGGTTGTCGTCAATGACCTCGTAGCGGAGCGGGTTGACGAAACCGTTGCCGATTTCAAAGAAGCCGGCTACACGGTGATTGGCCATGCGACCAATGTCGCTTCTGCGGAGGGAGCCGAAGGCTTGGTTGCGGCGGCGATCGAGGCCTTCGGGCGGGTCGACATCCTTGTCAACAACGTCGGCATGGCGAGAGACGGATACCTCGCCAAGATGTCGGAAGAGGACTGGGATACGGTCATCACCGTCAACCTCAAGTCGCAGTTCCTGATGTGTCGAGCAGTTGCTCCCCACTTCATGGAGCAGAACTCGGGACGCATCATCAACATATCGTCTCGGGCATGGCTCGGTGGTCCCGGCCAGGCAAACTACGCCGCGTCGAAAGGTGCCGTGATCTCCCTGACCCGCACCCTTGCCCTTGAGATGGCACGGTTCGGCGTCACTGCAAACGTGATTGCCCCCGCTCTCGTTGATACGCCATTGTTCCGTGGCCTCAACGAAGAGGTTCAAGAGCGGCTCATCAAGACGATCCCGGCTCGCAGAATCGGGACACCCGCTGACATCGGCAACGCCGCGCTGTTCCTCGCAGCAGACGAGTCGTCATATGTGACGGGCCAGACGCTCTATGTCTGTGGCGGCCGTAGCCTCGGAGCTGGATGATGGGATCAACGCCATGGGCATGACGCACGCCGAACGTATCTTCGCTCAAGCAGCCGGCGGCGAGTCGGTCAGCGCGGGAGAGTTCGTTGTCGCAGATATCGATCTTGCGATGCTTCATGACATCTTTGCTGCCCAGGTCTTCGACATGCTCCAAGAGGTTGAGGGTGACAAGATCTTCGACCGAGCAAAGGTGGCGGTCGTGATCGATCACCTCGTTCCTGCACCCTCGGCTGAGGCTGCAGCCCTGCACAAACGAATCAGGGAACACGTTGCGCGGCTCGGAATCGAAACCTTCTATGACGCCGGGGCGGGCATCTGCCACCAGCTCCTTCCCGAGGGTGGCCATGTGCGCCCGGGAATGCTGATCGTGGGAACGGACTCGCACACGACTACGTATGGAGCACTCGGTGCCGGTGGAACCGGTATCGGCACATCTGACATGGTTTATGCCCTCTCGACCGGGAGGCTGTGGTTCCGAGTGCCAGAGACGATTCGGTTTGAAATGTTTGGCGATCTCCAACCCGGGGTCACGTGGAAGGACGTCATCTTGCACCTCGCAGGCCGCTACGGCACGGACGGCGCCCAATACAAGGCGATGGAGTTCGGCGGCCCTGCGGTCAAGCATGCCGACATGCCTTCGCGACTGACGGTGGCGAACATGGCCGTCGAGATGGGAGCAAAGTTTGGCCTGTTCGCAGCAGACGAGGTCACAGACGAATACCTCATCGCGCAAACCGGTGAAGGAACCGACCGGTATGGCCCAGATCCTGACGCCACATACGAGGCGGTCCACGAGATCACCTTGACCGATCTCGATCCTCAGGTCGCACGGCCCCATGAGGTTGACAACGTCGGTTCCGTGACCGAAGTTGAAGGCATCACGATCGACCAGGCATTCATCGGATCGTGCACGAATGGGCGTATTGAGGATCTCCGTGCCGCTGCTGCCGTGCTTGACGGTAAGCACATTGCTTCAGGGGTCAGGCTCATCGTCGCACCCGCATCGCAATCGGTGATAAAGGAAGCCACCGACAGCGGTGTTCTCGCAACCCTTGTGGATGCAGGTGCCACCGTTCTGGCACCGGGGTGCGGTCCGTGCTTTGGTGGCCACGGCGGTCTCCTCGCGCAGGGTGAACGCTGTATTGGGACCCACAATCGGAACTTCACCGGTCGTATGGGCCACGCTGCTGCCGAGATCTACCTTGGCTCACCAGCAACGGTCGCTGCATCGGCCATTGCTGGGTCCATCGCCGATCCCCGCACCGTGGAAGTGGCACATGTCTGAAACCGCTTTGGAACACGACCACATGACGGGGCGCGTCTGGAAATTTGACAGCGACATCAGCACAGACGTGCTGTCACCTGGCCAGTATGCCGTCGATCCGGTGGAAGTTCGGAAGCTCCACGTGCTCGAATCGGTCAACCCCGAGTTTGCACCGAACGTCCAACCCGGCGACATCGTCGTGGCAGGATCAAACTTCGGATGCGGATCGAGCAGAGAGACGGCCGCCGAAAACCTCAGAGCGCTCGGCGTCGCCTGCGTCGTTGCCGAGTCATTCGCTCGGATCTTCATGCGGAACGCGGTTGCCGTCGGCCTTCCGGTCATCGTATGCAAAGGAGTCCACGACTCGTTCTCCGACGGTGATACGGCCAAGGTGGTCCTCTCGGAGGGAAGCGTAACCAACATCGACACCGGGACTTCTCTCGTTGGAGACTCCCTACCGGCGGAGATGCGGGACATCCTTGCCGCGGGAGGGATTCTCAACGTGCTCCAATCACAGTCGGAGTGACAAATCACGTCGTCTAGGCTTGAGATCCATCACATACCGTGAGGCGACTCATGAACCGAACCACAACCATCGACAGCACCGTTGCTGATCCGCTCGCCCAGATGCTTGAGGTGCTCGGCAGAACCGGTGACGCGATGGTGGCAATGGACGGTTCAATGGAGATCATTGCTTGGAACGATGCTGCGACTGAACTGCTCGGCTATAGCGCAGAGGAGGTGCTTGGACGGCCATGTTCCGAGGTGTTGTGCTGGCGAGACCGATGTGGGGATTCGGTGTGTGGCCCGACGTGTCCAGCGTCAGAACTCGGCGATCCAGACGAGATCATGGGGCCGCGGGAGGTCCTCGGTCGGTCCTCGAAGAACCAAACGCTTTGGCTGAGTGCATCAACGATCATCCCACCGGTCGAGATGCGTGAGGAATGTCGCATTGTGCACCTGATCCGTGAGATTGCTCTTCCGCCTGAGCTTGAGCGGCTCATCGTTGAACGCCTCGACGGATGGAGCGTCGGTACCGAGGTCCGCGACGATCGACTTGATGTGCTCACCCCACGCGAACGTGAGGTGCTTCAGCTCCTGACGGAGGGGCTCGACGGGACTGCCATTGCCGAGAAACTCTACGTGTCACCAGCGACGGTTCGTAACCACATCCAACACATTCTCACCAAGCTCAATGTCCATAGCCGAGTCGAGGCCGTCGCCTTCGCGCTTCGTCGTAACTGACACACCGACCTCTAAACAAGGTCGCGGACCGAGAGCACGGATCGAAGGTTTCGACCGGTTGCAGTGTTTCCGAGAATCTCCGGGAGCTTTGCGGCCAGCTTGCTTCTGCCAATCCCTGCGGGAGTATGCAGATAGAAAACGCCGTCGCTGAGCGCGAACTCCTCGTCTTTGGCGGCCAACTCGCTCGCGGCAGCGAGATCGATGCCATCGGCGGTGTCATTGCGGAAGAAGAAATGCACACTTTTGGCATCGCTGATGCTCGTCTGAAACGGATTCGCAGAGATCGCAGCTTCCAGTTCGGACGGGTTCAGGACAACAACGACAGGCTGGAAACCGTGTCGAGTTTTGATCACGTCACCAATCTGGGCGGCGACGGCCGACCGGTCAAGGGCAGGATCAGCTTCGAGAACGACATTGCCACTCTGGATGTATGTCCGGACATTGACGAATCCGTCATCGGCGAGGCTTGCGCGGAGGTCTGCCATCGACATCCGGTTGGCACGTCCGACATTGACTCCCCGCAGGAACGCAATCCAGGTGTTCATGGCACTACAAGGTAGCCGTCATCGCTGCCAGGATGGCGGGAGGCTACCCTCGGTAGATGACTCGTGCATACCTGCCCCCATCGTGGATCATGAAGGAGGTTGCCAACCGCGTCACGCGCCTCCTTGGCAACCCCATCCTCGACGTGAAGGGCCGCCACAGTGGGCGTCTCCAATCAATCCCGATCAATGTTCTCCACCACGATGGGGAGCGATATCTGGTCGCACCACGTGGCGAGACTGACTGGGCCCGCAACGTTCGTGCCGCAGAATCGGCCCGATTGAGGACACGACGCAACGTCGAGGAGATTCGTCTCGTAGAGTTGGATACAGACGCCAAGCCAGAACTCATCACCGCCTATCGGAAGCTCTGGGACCGCCCCACCAAGGTCCAGTGGATGGCATTACCCGACCCGGCCGACCACCCGATCTTCCGGATCGAGGACACATAGGTCCGTCCCCCGCTGGAAGAGGGAGCTAGCAGGGGGGCTCCTGACTTCGGATACTCGGCCTCGTCGGGTCGTCCCGTCCGGACCTAGAGTCCTGGGCGTGAATGTTCTTTTGATTTCTACGTACGAACTGGGTCGGCAACCGGTACATGTCGCAAGTCCGGCAGCGGCACTTGAGGCATCGGGCCACACCGTCAAGGCAATCGACCTTGCGGTTCAACAATGGGATCCCGCCCTCGTCGACTGGGCAGACACCGTTGCCATCTCGACGCCGATGCACACCGCCATGCGTCTCGCGATTTCCGTGTGTCGAAGGATCAAAGATCGTCGGCCGGATCTTCCGGTCGCCGCATACGGTCTCTATGCCGGCATGATGAACGAAGAGGAGTCGGACCTTTTCGACCGGGCAATCGTCGGCGAGTACGAGAACACTCTGGTGCAATGGGTTGCTGGCCAACATTCGGATGAACCGGTGACGGTCCACCTCGACCGAGGTGGGTTCCGGAACCCGGACCGAAGCATCCTCCCCTCACTCGACCACTATGCACATCTGTCAGTCAACGGCGAAGAGCGGCTTGTAGGGGCCGTCGAGGCATCGCATGGGTGTGTTCATCTGTGTCGTCACTGTCCGATTCCCGTTGTCTACAACGGCACGCTACGGATCGTCGATGCGGAAACCGTGCTTGCCGATATCGATCAGCAGGTCGCATCGGGTGCCCGACACATCACGTTCGGGGACCCGGATTTCCTGAATGGCCCTGCCCATTCTCTTCGGATCATTCGAGCAATGCACGAACGGCACCCCGACGTCACGTTCGACTGCACGGTCAAGGTGGAGCACATCCTCGCTCATGCCGACATTTGGGACGAGTTCGCATCTGCAGGTTGTCTGTTCGTGGTGTCGGCATTCGAATCAATGAACGACGACGTGCTCATCAAACTCGACAAGGGACATACGGCTGAAGACGCGGCACGAGCCGTTCATCTTCTCCGAGACGCAGGCATCGACATCAGGCCATCGTGGCTCCCATTCACCCCGTGGACGACACGGGAAGACATCGACGCGATGTTCCGTTTCATCAGCAGTCACGATCTGATCGAGTCGACCGATCCGGTCCAAATGGGGATACGCCTCCTCATTCCCGCTGGGTCGCTCGTGCTTGACATCGACGGAATCGACAGGTTCATCGGCCAATACGACAGCATTGCCCTCACCCACGAGTGGACGAGTGATGACCCGGCCATGGATGCGTTGTCGGAAACCCTCATGAACATCGCGGAACAAGCATCGACCGATGGACTGTCGACAACCGACACATTCATGCAACAGTGGCTGGCTGTCACGGATGGCACCGATCTCGAAGCCCCAACCGTGGCCATTGACCAGGGAGCGACGCTTGGCCGACCCAAGCTGACCGAATCCTGGTTCTGCTGAGCTGAGCCAACCGCGAGCCAGTTGGGCTCGCTCGATTCCCCAGACTGAGGACTCTCCCCGTCCTCTCTTCAGGAACCACCGTGTCGTCTTTCGACAACCCGGTGAACGAGGATTGCGGCACCAATCGCGATGGCAGCCCCCATCGCGGCTCCACCAGCCGCGTCGGAGAACCAGTGGGCTCGGAGATATACGCGACTCAGGGCCATGACGAACGCAAACACACCTGCGATGATTTCCAAGTTGCGTCGCTCGGGACCGGCGGGCACCAGGACGATGACGAGGGCAATCGCAACGGCGGCACTGGCAACGGAATGACCAGACGGAAACGAGTAGCCGGTGGTGGCAACAAGGGACATCGGGGGCCGTGGTCTTGCGTACAGCGCCTTCACCGGACCGATGAACAGCTGTGACACCACCATGGCGAGCCCCCAAAAGGCAAGGCCCTCCCAACGTTTGCGGACAATGAGGTACACGGCGACTCCCACCATGATCGGTGCAACGATGATGGTGCTTCCGATGAAGTCCAAGACTTTGGCAAGCATCACAAGGACTGAGGATTCTGCATCAACTGCCAGTTGCCAGATCCAGTCGTCGATACCTTGGAGCCATTCCTTCATCGGCAGTACGGCGAGAGCAATGAATGTGAAACCCCCTATGGCCCACAAGATGAGAGACACCCTCAACGTGGCGGGATGGTTCGCCAGCAGTGGGTGACGTATGAGTCGTTTCTGGGAGTTGGAGGTCACAGCAGCCCATCACTTTCGAGTCGTCTCAAAGCGAACACGCCCGGAAGAATCGGTAGCCAGAAGGTCGCGATGCGATAGAGAAAGGTCGCAGAAACGGCAGTTGTCGCATCGAGGCCGAGAGCCGTCATTGCCGCAATCATTGCAGCTTCTGTTGCTCCGATGCCGCCAGGTATGGGAGCCAGATTCCCGAGCGCCTGGCCGCCCAGAAAGGTGAGCGCAACCCCAGCGATACTCAACCCGCCACCGAACGCCTCAAGGCTGAGCCACAGCGCGCCAATGGAAGCGATGATGATTGTGAAGGATCCACCGAAGAGCATCAGGATCTTCTCGGGTGAGGTCGCCACCCGTCCGAGGCTTCGACCGGAAGACTTGATCGCTGGCCATACCTTGGCAACGAAGAGCTTTCGGCTGAGTGGGAGAAACAGGACGAGGCTTGACAATGTGAAGACAGCCACCAGACCCACCAGCACCGTGTTCTCGGACGGAAGCTTGATGAAGTCATCGGCATTTCGTCCGAGCGTGATCACCGTGAAGAGCAGCAGTGCCATGTGAACTGCCATGGTGACCACGTTGGCGAGTCCAACCCCAGCGGCAGCTGATGTGAGGTCGATGCCGCTCTTTTGGAGGTAGCGGACGTTCGTGGCCATTCCTCCGATCTTCACGGGCGTGATTCGGTTGACGAAGGTTCCGGCGAACTGGGCGAGAATGGATGGAGCGAGCTGGATCCGTTCTGACACAGATCCCATGATGTTGAGGGCGGCGCCAACATATGTGGCGAACGCTGCCAAAAGAATCGCAGGTGTCCACTCCCAATCGGCATCAAGCACGGCACGGAAGTCGGTTTTTGCAAGCTCGGGAATCAGGAAGTACATCGCAAGGGCGAAACCGAAAATCATGAGCACGGTCCGAGTCCCGACACGTTCGAGATTCTCGAGCGGTGTCTCCTCGACACCGGTTTGGGCCTCGATCTGTTCCCGGATGACTTCGTCGAGCCCTCTTTGCTGCTTGAGCGCCCCCCGGGTCGCACGCGTGAGCGCTGAGGGTTGAATCCTCGAGGACGCATCGGCGACTGGTTCGGGTCCGAGCACAGCAATGGCGCAGGCGACCGCTCGACGGGCACCAACGGCGGGCGCCGTTGAGGCGATCAACTCTGCAACATCAGATCGGAGTTCTCCCTCGGTGGCGGCCAGTTCTGAGAATCCAAAGTCGATGAGCCATGGTTTTCCGTCAGATGAAAACAAGACATTGGCGAGCCTGAGATCCCGGTGGGCGGTGCGATGATCGCGGAGAATCGCGACTTGCTTCCAGATGCTGCACAGCAATTCGTCCGTTATTGAGTCGGGTGCCACCGTATCGAGTGATCTGCCGTCGACCTGGTCATATGCCATCATCATCGATGTTGGTGGAATATCCGCTATCGCCTGCAGCTGTGGTGTCATGACGCCATCCTTGGAGGCCATCAGCGAGGCGACCGCCTCGTGCTCGACAGCGCGCTTGAGCGAGAGAAAGGGGATTTCGTCCCCAACATCTCTGAGGCGGAACATTCGCACAACTCTGAACATGATGTCGGAGTCGCGATCATCGTGTGTGAGTACCTTGATGAAGAGCCGCTTGCCATCCGACCGTATCCCGAAGTACGGCATCGATCCACGAGCGTCTACACCCGCCCGTTGGAGGAATGCAAGTCGTAGCCCTACTCGTTCGAGTCCTTCTGCAACGTCGAAACCTCGGGGACGACGGTCGGGTTCACCGAACATGAGCAAGACTGCGGCACCCATTGCATATGCAATGCCGATCGCAAGAAGTTCATCCACCGGTGCGTCGAGGTACAAGATCACGCGGGTGGTGGCGAACAGGGCTATGGCGATCCATGCGTATCGTTTCCAGCGGTGGGTGAGGTGTGGAGCAATCGTAGAGAAGAACGCAGTGAGCGACACCAAAGAACCAAAGCGGAGTAACGGGTTGGACAGTGGTGGAACGACGATGCAATCAAGGAGTCCTCGACTCGCTCGGTCAGGACCACAGATCCACGCGGGCTGGGTGGACAGAAGGTTCGGAGTAGAGAACGTCGACACCAGATATGTCTTCACCAACCAGAGGATTGCCAGTGACGCGATGACCGCAATGCCGGCCAGTGCGAGGCTTCTCCACCGTTTGTGCCCGACGAAGTACCACACGACGACGAAGGGAAGAATGGCACCAGCCGCTGATGTCAGAAGGAGAAGGACCACCATCACCGCGCTCGGGACGTTGTCGAGAGTATCGACAACTTGGACGGTGATCGCTTCTGAAACCTGGTTGATCATCGTCGCCAGGGAGAACCCGACAACGGTCACGATGACGGCTACCAGCAAGCGCAGGAGATCGGTTGGATGACGTCGATTGTGCTGTCGGGGCGGTTCATCGATCACCACCTCAGGTGGCGATGACACCGCCGTGGTGCGTCGGTGGTCCCCCACACCCTCATGGCCCATCGTTGTACTCAGGTCGTCAGCAGAAATGCGAGGGTCTGAGGGTTCCACTTACAGCGACTGTCGATATCCGAAGAACTCGTGGTCCTCGTTGTAGCCGCCAAAACCTCCCCCGATGTTCGAGAAATCCTCAACGAACTCCAGCCCTTGAATCCATTTGACCTGCTTGAAACCGAGTTGGACCTCGTTGCGCAGACGCAACGGCGCACCGTGTCCATACGAGAGCGGTTCACCGTTCATGTCGTAGGCGAGCATGGTGAGGTGGTATCCCATCTGTTCAATCGGATGGGCATCGTAGTAAAGGCCTTCGTCCGGTCCATCTCCGAGTGAATAGAAGACGACCCACTTGGTCTCGGCTCGAGGACGAACGAGATCAACGATCGTTTGCATCGATACGCCTCCCCATTTGGCAACACCAGACCATCCCTGAATGCAGAAATGCTGGGTGATCTGTTCGTGGCGCGGCAAGGCCCGCAACTGGGAGAGACTGAGCTCAACGGGATTGTCGACGCATCCAGAAATCTGGAGCCGATAGTCCTCAAAGTCGTTGTCGAACAGCTCTCGATATCGAGTTGATGTCGGATACTTTCCGTTGTGCCAGAAATACTCCGATATGTCAGATTCGCTGTATTCCCCGGGTGTTGCATCGACATGTTCGAACAGGCGTTGTATCGGGCCGATCAGCGCGTACCCCACTCGTTGAACCACACGGGGCTTACGCAAGGTGAAGGGTGTGGCAGCAACCCATCCTATGACGACAACAACCATCGACAGGGAAAACACCGTGAATCCGATCCAAGAATCGTCGTTACGAAACGCATACATGTGATTGAGGTTGCGCAACAAACCGGTCATGAACACCATTGAGACGTGCATCACGATGAACAAGAGAAACCAAACGAGAACGAAGAAGTGCAAGGATCGCGCCACTTGAATGCTGAGCAGTTTGCTCAGTCGTTTGAAGCGAGTCGACAACGCCGGTGACATACCGAGACCTGTGACGAGGGCTAGAGGCGCCGCCACGAACACCGTGACGAAGTAGGAAAGGAGCTGAAGGCTGTTGTAGGCAACCCACCCGTGTTCGGCTGGCCAGTCAAGGGATAGATATTGGATCAGTACCGATACTGCATTCGGGAACACCGCCCACGACGTGGGTACGAGGCGCATCCAGTGGCCTGTCGCGAAGAGCAGTACATAGAACACGAGACCGTTGGCGAGCCAGATCACATCGACACCGAGATGCCACCACCGAGCCAGTCCGATGGAATGGCGAATTCCGGGAAGTCCCACCTGTTGGGGTAGCCCGACCGAATCCTCCTTTGCGGTCCACAGGGGATCCTCAGGAACCGGCTCTTGAAAGCGGAACCAGTCGCGTCCCGGGGTGCTGTGGCGCGTCCAATACAGCCGGGGATGGTCGGCAAGAATCTGGATTCCTGACCGGATGATGAAGATCATCAAGAACAGATTGAGGAAATGCTGAATCCCGACAAAGACGGGGAATCCTGCGTCCTGGAGGGCATTCGGTGGCTCCACCGTGCCCGGATATCGTGCGATGAAGTCCTGCGCCCAGGACATGTTTCGGAGTCCCTGTGCGGCTGCAACGGCACCGATGAGCAGCACAAAACCAATCGGAAGAAGCCACAGCAGGTTGAACCAGCGGCTCCGACCGATGCGAATGCGTGGCGCAATTCCCCCGGACTGGGGCATCGAACCAGCCCACGTCTGGGGATCAACGACACTGCCACCAACGGTGAGCTGCTCTTGAAGGGAAGCGCCCTCGATCGGATGGTTCGCATGCGCCGCTGCGGGCTCCTCGTTGCCGACGCTGCTGGTCATATGCCAAGATTATCCTCGTATCACGCTGGGTTCGACGGATCGACAGCACATTCGGTGGGAGGGTTCCCGTATTCGTTCTCAGCAGCCAGAAGAGTCGATTCCCATGAGTGATTGAGGTGTTCGAGGACTCCTGCCATGTGTGATCCCCTGCCATTCCTCAACACCTAGTCTGATCTTCGTGACTGAATCAGCAACTGCGCCGCTACGCATCAAGTGGTATCGGGCCATCTGGATCGCGGCCATGTTTTCAAACATCGGATCGTTCCTCCAGGCGGTTGCAGGGGCCTGGCTGATGAAAGAGCTCACGGACTCTTCAGCAACATGGGTTGCACTGATGGTCGTGTCGAACATTTTGCCGGTTCTCTTCCTGTCGCTGCTCGCCGGTGTGGTGGCGGACATGTTTTCAAAGGCGAGGGTGATGCTTTGGTCGCAAATCCTCATGGGATTCTCGGCCGCGGCCATGGCCGCCACCACTTACCTCGACGTGATCACACCCGGTCTCCTGCTCGGTCTCGGACTGCTCCTCGGGGTCGGAATGGCGTTCAACCTTCCCGCGTGGCAGTCGATCGTTCCCGAGCTTGTCCCCCGCGGCATGGTTGCAAGCGCTGTTGCCCTCAACTCAGCCAGTTTCAACGTCGCACGGGCGGTCGGTCCTGCCCTCGGTGGTTTGATTCTCGCCGTGTCGGGTCCGGCAATGGCATTCGGTCTCAACACGTTGAGCTATCTCGGCGTGATTGTTGTTGTGGCAGCGCTTGCCCGATCCTGGGAAAAGCAGTCCGACGAGCAAGCCTCCGTCGGTTTGATCGTCAGTTCCATTGGCCTCTCCGTCCGGTATGCACGGTATTCGCCGGTCTTTCGACGGGTGCTGGGGCTTGTTGCATTGTTCGGTATCACGACTGCCGTGATCCAGGCAGTCCTGCCGAACCGGACCTCGGAACTCGACGGAAGCGAGGCCGTCTACGGACTGCTTCTCGGCGCCATGGGGGTCGGTGCCCTGATCGCTGCGTTCGGACGGACCCGATTCGAACCGATCAGGACAGGCAAAGCGCTCCCATACACGATCATCACCTTCGGTATTGCCGGAATCGTGATCGGGATTACCGCGAATCTGGTGGTTGCGCTCGTCGGGATGCTTGTTGTTGGTGCCTGCTGGATTCTCACACTCACCGTCTTGAACGCTACGACCCAACTGATGACACCAGGATGGATCCGTGGCAGGGTGATGAGCCTCTACCTCCTCGCCTTCACCGGAATCATGCCGCTCGGCTCGATCGCTTCGGGTGCGCTGGCTGACCGGATCGGGGCCGGGAGCGCGATGATCTGGTTCTCGGTAGGGACCGTCGCCCTCGGACTGATCGCACCGTTGTTCAGAATTCCTCGACTCGACGAGGTTCGGACGCCCGAGTTCGAGCGCCAGCGTCGCATGCCCAGACACGCAGCCGACGAGGGAGGACCCGTCCTGATTGCCAACACCTGGCAGCTCGATCCCGACAGCATCGATGACTTCCTCGAACTCCTCGAGCGAGTCCGTCGGATCCGACTGCGCAACGGGGCATACTCGTGGCGGCTGTATCGCAACACCGACGACCCGTACCGGTTGACCGAAATGTATCTGTACACATCGTGGGAGGAACATCTTGCTCAGCACACCAGGACGGACGATGCTGCTGCCGCCCTGCTGAGAGACGCCATGCAATTCGATACGAACAACGGCCCTACCAACCGACGCCTCATCGCTGTCAACCTGCACCACCCTCCGAACTGGGACGAGTTGGTAACAAACCTCCACACCGACCAAGAAGAAACAGGCGAGTTGTATCTGACCGACTGACCGACTGACCGACTGACCGACTTCAGACGTCAGAAGCGGACCAAACCGTCCCCCCGGTCTACCGGGGGGACGGGTGTGAAAGACACCAAGCACCATCCCCCCGCTCCGCGGGAGGACGGAAAGAAGAAGGACGGTCTAGATGATTGCTTCGGCGAGGCGTTCGAGGTCTGCCTTGGTCTTTCCTTCGAATTTGCTCGCACACACGTCGTCATATCGGGAACACAGTGTCGAACAGGCCGATCCGGTGATCATGTTGTCTGCCATGTCGAAGAGAATCCCGTCTTCCCGTGAGATGTGGTCGACAATCAGGTCAACGTATGCGCGTGCGGCATCTCGCACGGCTCGTCCCGCCTGTGCATCACCGGCCCTCGCTTCCTCAAGGCTTGCCACCATGTCAGCGACATACACCCGACCCTGTGCATGGTCTTCAAGGAATGCGGCGATCGGACCCGAGTCCGATGGGAGCCCTTCCTCCTCCAAACCCGGAAACAGGAGATCCTCTTCCTTGCCGTGGTGGAACGCATCGGTGAACAGTCTGAAGAACGTGATGCACGATTCAAGTGTGTCGAATTGCAGTTCCTCGCCACGTTCCTCATCGGTGAGCATTTCGTCGAGCCGTCCGGCGACCTTGAGAATCAGCTGATGCTCCTCGCGCAGTACGGCAGTTGGTGTTTGTTCGTTTCCTGTCATCATTGCGCCAAGCTACTGCACATTTCCGGTGGTGCAAAATCGGCCCAAGCTCGTATCCGATACCGGGGTTTCGTCCGCTGAAAGAACCGTCGCTATGGTGCACGGGATGAGAATCCAGCGCTTTGTCGGTGCCGCATCAATCTCATTCGCCTTTTTGCTGTTCGTTTCGCTGTTCGTCGTGTCGTGCACGTCGTCGGGAACCGATACGACCATCGTTGCGCCACCGTCGTCGACTTCGTCCACCGTCACAACCAGCACGTCGCTGACGACGTCGACCACCGCGCCGCCGGCACCTCCACAGGAGCATTGGATCAGCATCGAGGGTGACTCGTTTGTCGACACCCGGACCGAAAGCCCGTTCGTACCGATCGGCGTAAACCTCCTGCTCAAGGTGGGTGGTGGCGGCGGGGATCGGATGTTCGCGTTGTACGACCCCGAGTGGGTCGATACGCAGCTCGACGGCATCGTCTCACTCGGCATGAACACCGTGCGGTTCTTCCTCGACATGTGCATGGAATGTACGACGACGAACAGTGGGATCAGGCCCGAGTATCTCGACAACCTCGCCGATCTTCTGACACGTCTCGAAGCGCACGGACTCGTTGCCCTCCCAACGAGCAACGACGTTCCTGATCCCGGATTCTCCAACCGCTTGCCGTGCTGTGAGCCCTTTGGCGGCTACCGGAACTCTCTGTACCTCGCCCCCGAGGGGCAACAAATTGCAATCGAATATTGGACCCAGCTCATTGAAGGTGTCAAGGAGCGAGGGGCGCCAACTCATCACATCCTCGGATGGCAGCTGGCGAACGAACAGTTCTATCTGCGCGATGTTCCCCCGATCTCGACAACGACGGGTTCGGTTACCACTGCAGACGGTGAAACCTACGACCTTGCAGACGATTCGGCTGTCGATTCCATGGTCGTCAACAACCTCCGTTCGTATGTAACCAACGTCGGGAATGCAATCCGTGAAGTGGACGAGGGGGCACTCATCACGATGGGTTTCTTCTCGGCTGAGGACCCCGAATCGGGGCGTGTCGGTCTCGACAATCGGTGGGTCATCCCTGATGACATCCTCGCCGACTCAACACTCGACTTCGTCGACCTCCATGCCTACCCCGGGCTTGGCGGCGAGTGGGATGCAATAGCGTCGTCATACGGCATCGCTGATGAGGAACCACCATCTCCCATTCTTTTGGGTGAATTCGGCGCCTTTGAATCCGCGTATGTCACGCCCTCCGAGGGCGCCGCAGCAATGGCTCGATGGCAGTCGGCGTCATGCGAGTACGGGTTCGACGGGTGGCTGCTGTGGTTCTGGGGTGCCGACAAGGACGACGAGGTCATACCGGTCGACGTGGATGACGCAGCAATCGCTCGCGCCATTTCACCAGCCGTGAGGCCCGATCCGTGCGATGTGGGCCCGTTTGAGAGCAGCAACCTTGCGCTTGGCCGCCCGACCACGGCATCCGCCCAAGAGAGCGACACCTACGGGTCGAACAAGGTGACAGATGGTTCCGATGCCACGTGGTGGAGCGCCGGTGCGGGTCCTCCCCAGTGGGTTGAGATCGATCTGGAGGAAGGCCGCACCGTTGGACGTGTCGAGATCCTCATCGGACATGTGTCACCCCCGGGCCCACAGACCCACCGGGTGTATCTCAGAGGTCCAGACCAATCAGGGAAGGGGGAACTTGCTGGAGAAATCCAGGCCAACGCCGCCCAAGGAGACGTCCTGACGATCACGTTTGAACCCGCCACCGATATCCGGTACGTACGGGTCGAGACCACCCGCATGGACGGATGGGTGATCCTCCACGAGATCCGCGTGTTTGCAGACGAGCAGTGACAACTGGCGAAAGAAGCAGATGAAGGCCAAGGAAACACGGGAGGTCATCCGGCTGTTCCCAACCCCCAGTACCCGGGTTTCTCTACATGGGCTGTATCTCGCACACGACCTACGTAGCCAAACCCGCAACGATCAGGTGTTCTGCTTCAGCAACTTCGTGGTCAGCCTTGATGGGAGAGTATCGGTCTCCGATTCGCCTGATGAACCGCCTTCGGGAGTTCCGCCAAGCCTGACCAGTCCGGAGGACTGGAGGTTGTTTCAAGAACTTGTCGCCCAGGCAGATGCAGTTCTCGTGAGCGGCAGGTATGTCCACGATGTGGGCACCGGTCGGGCGCAGCCACTCGTCCAACTCGACCGGCCGGGTATGGCAGATCTCGGAGACTGGCGCCGCGACGCGGGCCTGTCACCGGCACCGAGTGTGGTCGTGGTCTCCTCAAGCCTTGACTTCGAGCCTGAGGCTGCCCTCCGCCTCGGTTCACGGGTGCTCGTTGTCACCGATGACGACGCACCGCGCGAGCGGTCGGCTGCCTTGACTGCCAGCGGTATCGCGGTCGTCAGTGCCGGCACGAGAGGCGTTGAGGGGTCGCGTCTCGCCGATGCGCTCGCCGAATCAGGCCATCACACGATCTTTGCAACGGCAGGCCCGGTGATTCTGCATTTGCTGGTCGCAGCAGGGCTTCTGGACCGCCTGTTCATCACCTCGGTCGGCCGTCTGCTTGGGGGACATCACTTTTCGACCTTGTCCGAAGGAGAGCTGTTTGTCCCACCCGCCGGGTTCCAGCTCGAGGCGTTGTATCTGGATCCGGAAAGCCACAGACCCGAGTCGCAGCTGTTTGCGCTCTACACAACCAACACCTGATCATTTCCACATTGCCGGTGCGCACAGGCCCTCTGTCGTGAGCCCTCTGGTGCGTCCTCCTCGGGCGGTAGCGTGGTTCCGTGCGGTTGGCCATTGACACACCGATCGTTCCGGCGTTGAATTGCAGCAACAGGGCCGACCAAGAGGGGTGTACGAATGAAACGACTCACGGCAATCGCGTTCGCTCTCGTAATGTCGGCTGCGGCGTGCAGTGGTACAGATGCGAACGACACTCCGACAACCGGTGCACCACCTGACGACGCCACGACATCGACATCGCAAGCTGGCTCTGGTACCACCTCAACGGTGGCATCAAGCTCCACCTCCAACGTGTCACTGGATGACCCATGCGCCATTGTCGATAACGAGTCGGTAAGCGCCATGCTCGGCAAGGGGGTGACCGGCGAGAAGCTGAGTACGGGACTCTGCGCGTATGTACCCACCGATGGAAGTGGGGGCGTTGAGCTGTTGATCGAGGATGTGTCGGCGATTGGATGTGACGTGGTCTTCAGCGCTGGTGGATTCAACGACGATGAACCTGCAGAAGGCATCGGCACCTATGCAAAGTACAAGGCCGACGGAAGCGGAGGCACACAACAGATGGCTGTGTGTTTCGATGAACAGTATTCGCTCGTCGCGGTGCTGTACGCGGACAATTCGGCTCCCAAAGAAACGCTCACCGACATCGCGGACGCGGTCGGAAGCGGTTTGGGCTACTAGTTCGAAATCGCCTTCTTGGCTCGTGTGACCCACTCAACCTGTCCAAACGTCGCCCATCGTTAGAGTTCTGTCGATGAAACAATGGCTGACTGATCATTGGTCAACCGCGGGAGCCGTACTCGTGGCGGGTGTACTCACCGCTGCCTTCGGCAACATTGCGTTCCAGTCGCTCCTCGACTGGATCGATCCAAGCAGAATCGATGACGACTTCGCACGTGGTGCTCTCGGATTCGGCGGAGGAGCCGACCCTGGCCAGACGGCACTGAACACCACGGCGATCATCACGGTGCTTTTTGGCTCCGTCGTGATCGTCTGTGCGGTTCTCGTCATTGGACTGGCCCTTCGCAAGATTTGGGCTCGCGAGGGTGCATTCTTTGTCTTCGGACTGCTCGGGTTGGTGTCGGTCGGTGCATCCCTTGCCGGTTTCGCCGCGGATCCACCAGCTCCTTCAGCCTCGGTCGGGATGGCGACCGGGATCGCCAACTTCGTTGTTGTTGCGCTGCTTCTGATGCCAGCGACGCGGCTCGACTTCGACCCCTTCGCCGGCTACCACCGCGACGCTGTTCGCTCTCAGTGATGGGGCGTATCAGCCCGATGGCTGTGCGAACGCCAGGACGTGACCATCGGGATCAAGGGAGTAGGCAGCCTCGTCACCCCAGTCCCGTGGTGCCAATGCGTCAAGCTCGGTCGCACCCGAGTCGAGTGCACGACCATGGAATGATCCCGGATCGTCCACGACAAGGTAGAGCTCGCAACGCGGCGTATCGTCCTCCCCACCACGTGGAAGTGTGGGGAGCAGGCGCCTAATCGCTTCGAACGGCATGAGACCGAGCGTCGCTCCGCCCGGGAGCAGGAACTGGGTCATCCCCGGTACGTCCAGGACGGGTTCACAGCCCAGAACGGCACGATAGAACGCCGTCGATCGACTCTGGTCCGCCACATAGAGAACGATCAGTGTGGATTCCACGACACCTCACACCGCCACATCCCTATCGCCAGGTTCGACCCTGCCGCGGCGTCCCACAGGTTGCATCGGTGAGGACCGCAACACGTCGTCACCGGTGGTGTGCTACGCATCACAATTCACTGCAACGGCGAGCGCCAAGCAGATCTCACGCATTCGCTGATCGGCAAGCCGACCGAGTCGGTGCGTGAGCCTCGCAAGTGAGACATTCTCGACCGAGTCAAGATTGACGGCAGATCGCAATGGGATCGGATCGTCTCCCGGCTCGAGTTGGACCTCACTTGCCAAACCTCTGATGGTGGTCGTGCAGGGGGCGACGAGTGCACGACCAAGCCGTGGGATGGCAGCATCACGCGACAACACAACGACCGGTCGGCGTGAGACCTCTGGCAATTCGCACCACCACACCTCACCTCTGTGCGGAACATCCTTCACTCGACACCAGCAGCAGCGTCATGAAAGGAGTCCAGACCACCCCATGCATCGGGGTCAGAGAGGGGCTGATCGTCATAAGCCGAGTAGCTTGTATCGATCTCAGCACCCCGTTGAGTCGCCAGCAGTGACGCAAGTGCCTCATCGAGGAGCGCGGCGTCGTTGAGTTCGGAGCGTGACCGTCTCGCTGCGGTGATCAGGGTTTCGTCAACCGTTGTACTAACCCGAATGCGTGGCATGCCACAACTATGCCATCTTCATGGCATATCGTCAAGAAGCGTCTTTCTTCCGCCCTCACGCCCCGGTGAGTGACAACGTCATTGTGGTTCGGGTCCATCCTGCCTGGTGTCAAAGATGGGGGGTACCGGTTCCGTGGCGCGCTCGCTCTGGCGTTGACCGACCAGGAGACCAACGATCATGCTGACGAAGGTGATCAGATACACCTGACCAAGAATGGTTTCGAACATTGAAAGCAGTCGGCCAAACGCTGAGGTCGTGGTGAGGTCGCCGTAGCCAAGCGTTGCAATGGTCACGAAGCTGTAATACATGAAGCTCGTCGTGGGCTCAGCTGAACCGAAGAAGGCACCGTCGATGGCCGAATCGGTCAGGAGGAACATGAAGTCGAACGTCAGGGCTATCAGCAGGTAGGCAGCCACCGCACCGAGCAACGTGCTGAGCGTTGCTCGACGATGCTTCATGAGGCGTCTCACCAAAACGATGGGGGCAAGCGCCGAAAGGATCACCCACGCAAGTGACGGTGTGAAGGACGAGACACGAGATCCGCCGTCGCCGGTGAGGATGTCGACAGCAAAGATCACAAGCGTTGCGCTGACACCGATCCCGATTGCGATATCGGCCACAAGCAAAAACCGCGTTCCAACGCCAGACGCACGAAGCGCGAGCAGGAGCGTTGCCCCGACGATCAACGTGACAAACACAATCCCGATCTCGGAAATGATGCTGTCCGAATCCGAGCTCAGATCGACAAGAGACAGCGTCACGACAGCCACCACAATCACGACCAGAAGTAAGCCGAAACGGTCGACGTACTTCGACTCGTCCTCGAACAACCTCCATCTGCTCTGTTGCGATGTACTCATGTGTCATCCGTATCCATGGGAGCGCCGATGGTAGATACCTCAACCGTGGCAAGGGGGTATCCATGGCGGCATCTGCTCTTCAGCTGCAGTTGCCATTCTCTTGAGCAAAACGCACCAAAGCACCATCGAGAGCTTCGAGGGCCTGGCTTGCATCTGCCTCACTGAACACCAAGGGTGGTCGGATCTTGATGATGTTGTGATGCGGACCGTTGGTCCCCGTCAGGACACCATGGTCGCAAAGGTCGCTGACGATGCCATTCACCCGTGACTCGGACATCGGTTCCTTCGTTTCGCGGTCGCCGACAAGCTCAACACCCCAAAAGAGCCCCTTCCCGTGAATGGTCCCGATGATGTCATGAGTCCGGGAAAGCTGTTCGAGTCCATCTCGCAAGACCGCGCCAACGATGTCAACGTTGTCAAGGAGCTGCTCATCGTCGATCACGTCAATGACTGCAAGGGCCACCTCACACGACACCGGATTTCCACCAAACGTGTTGAAGTACGAGTCCGCTTCTGCAAACGAACGGGCGATCTCGGGTGTCGTGATCACCGCCGCAACCGGATGTCCCGCACCCATCGGTTTACCAAGCGTGACAATGTCGGGAACGATGTCGTAGTCCTCAAATCCCCACCATGTTTCCCCCGTGCGACAGTATCCGGCCTGCACCTCGTCCGCTATGACAAGACCGCCGAGATCGCGAACATGTCGAGCGGCGAGACTGAGATAGTCCTTCGGAGCGTTGAGGAATCCGTTGGCATCCCACGTGCTGTCGACAAGGAAGGCTGCGACACCCACACCGGAGTCCCTCAGCCGGATTCCCGCACGCCGAACGTCACCGGCGTAGTGGACGCCAGCGCCGCCGCCTGTGTGCGTCCCGCGGTAGGTGTTGGGAGCCTCCGCGACCCCGATCCAGTCGGGAACCCTGTCTCCGGGACGCCGATGTGACAACGAGAGTTGATCGATGAGGGTGGAGTTGCCGTGGTACGAGTGGTCGTTGACAATCACACCGTTGTGTCCGGTCACGTTGCGTGCAATCCGGACGGCAAGATCGTTCGCTTCGCTGCCGGTACACACGAAAAAGGCCGACGACAGGTCTCCACCAAGCTTGACTTCAAGGCGCTCAGCGAGGTCCACCACGCTGTGGTGAAGATATCGAGTGTGCGTGTTGAGGGTGCTCGCCTGTCTCGTCAACGCCTCGACAACACGCGGGTGGCTGTGCCCAACCGACGCCACGTTGTTGTAACAGTCGAGGTACTCCTTACCGTTGGCGTCGTAGAGGTGAACGCCCTTTCCTCGGACGATCTCGATCGGGTCGTCGTAGAACAGCTCGTAGCTCGGCGCAAGCGCCGACTGTCTGCGTCCAAGAAGATCATCGGTCACGTTCGGCCTCCCGCGAGTACCGCATGGAGTCGGTGTGTCAACTGATCCGGGTCAAGCGTGAGCCATCTCGCCAACCCAGCAAGGGCTTCGGGGCGTTCTCGCATGATGTTCGTCGTGTGGCCGGACTCCTTGGCGATCATGAAGTCGAAGAGGAGCAGCCCCAACACCAATCTGGCGAGAATGAGGTCGAAGAGCGCATCCACTTCTTCGTCTTGCAGCGGGAATACCGAGTTGAACCCGGTGGCGAGCGACTCGACCGAGGTGATCGGGTCGTCGCTGGCTCTCACAAAACTCGATGCAGACACGGCGAGATCGTCGACGAGCGGAGCCTTGACCATGTCACCGAAGTCGATCACGCCTGTCAGACCATGGCTCGACTCGTTGGCTCGGAGGAGGTTCCCTCGATGGGCGTCGTTGTGAATGACCTGTCGGCGCAAACCGTCGAACCTTGCAGATACCACATCGGTGAGGTATCCCCTTTGGTCTCCGACAACGGCGATCACGTCAGCCTGGGCGTGGCGCCACAGCTGGTCACTTTGGATCAACCCATTCGAGATGTCCCACGGCATGAAGTGGTCAGCACCGGCGTGATCAAATCCGCTGAGGGCGCGACACATCCTGGCCTGAACGCGCCCAATTGCTTGGAGTGCCGATGCTGGCACGTTGCGTGCCGCATCGAACGTGACCCCGGGAAGGTACGTGACAAGGCGCATCTGGTGAGTCGATCCGGAACGATCCACAATCACACCGACTGCCTTGCCGTCGACCTGGTCGATGACCCGCGGCACCGGTAGCTCCGGAACTGATGCCTCAAGGTGCTTGAGGACTGACACCTGGAGGTCAACGACCAGGGGATCCTCACCTTGACCGGCAATCTTGAGGACAAAATCGCCGTCACTCGTCTCGATCCGCACGTTCTGATCCCGCTCCCCCGACAGTTGTGTCATCCGCCCAGACAGACCGTACAAATGCCGCGCGGCGCTTTCCACATCGTCAAGCGAGATGGTCGGCGGGTTGAATCTGAAATCTTCGAGCGTGAGTTCTCTTGTTGGCACCCACCCAGTGTGTGGCCTTGCCAGTGAGATCGCAAATGCTGTGGATCCACACGGCGAGTGCATGGTCCACAGGCAGCGTACCTGGTTCACGTGTGCGAAGACGGTGGGAATAGCGCGCTGGAGGCGACCGTTGACCGATATGTATCGAGAATCAAGGGATGAGACGGCAGCGGTGCCGTCTCAGACTGCCTTCTCGCGACCGAACACCGAACCAGGAGCTGATCATGACCACCACGGGATCCCCGAGCACACCCATTGTCGACATCGCGGTGGATCGCGAGTTCATCTATGTCGGTGACCCGATGTGCTCGTGGTGTCACGGCTTCGCACCTGTCGTGAAGAGAGTTGGGACTGAATTCGGTCTCCCCGTACGGGTCAAGGTTGGAGGGCTTCGTGCCTTCGAGAACTCCGAGCCTCTTGGAGAGAGACTCAAGGGGTTCCTCTCCGCCGAGTGGGCCAGAATTGGGGAAGTCACCGGTCAACCGTTCTCGACAACTGCCCTTGAGCGCGAGGGATGGGTCTATGACACGGGGCCAGCAGACCAAGCGGTCGTAGCCGCTCGCAACCTCGAAGAAACCTCGGCACTCGATTATTTCACAGCGCTCCAGCATGCGTTCTACGCCGAAGGCCGCGACATCACCCAACGAGAGGTGCTCTTGGACGTTGCAGAGGAATCCGGGTTTGATCGTGCAGAGTTTGGGACCGCTTTCGACACCGCCCATGACGATACGCTGCGTGACTTTGCCGAAACACGGTCGTGGGGCGTAACCGGCTACCCGACTCTGCTGATACGAACCGGCGATGAACTGGTGCGAGCTGCAGCGGGATACGTGTCGTTCGACAACCTGAAGCCACAGCTCTCGGCCTGGTTCGACAAGCACGCTGTGGCGGATCAGGCACCCGCAATGATGTGCGATGTCGAGACAGGGCTGTGCTGATCGCTACGGAGATCTAGCCGTTCGCGACCTCATAGACGTCCTCGGCGAGGGCTGTGATCGAATCGAGATCGTCACCCATTCCTGTCGTTGTCACCGAGTACCACGTTCCACCGCTGACAAAATCAGCGCCCGATTGCGCTGGTGAGGTCCACGCGAAACCATCATCGGCAAACGTGAGATCCACACACTGATCACAGTCCTTGAAACGATGCACGTCGGTGCCAGCTCTGATCTGGATCAGAAGGCTGTTGGCGTTGTCGTTCGTCCACCTGCAGGTGACCAACGGTCCGACCGAGCCGGGTTCGGGTTCGACTGGCTGGGCGAAGTACGAGTCCAGAACCACGTCGCTAACCAACCTGCACGGATCGGGGAGGTCCGAGCTGCTCCCACCATCAGATGATGGTCCACCATTGGAATCCGCAGCGCCCCCACAGGCCGTTACCAATAGCGCTATAACGATCGCCAAAGAAGCCCTTCTCATGGTTCCACCTTTCTGGATGGACCAAACTTACACGGTGAGACAACGCGATTCGTAGGGGTTCCAGGCACGCTGCTGACAGAGTATCCGTGGGACAACATGGGACAGGGCACTCCTACTCGACTGACTACTCGTGCCGAGTGGCCCTGTACATTCATATTGCCCTCGCGTGTAAGCTCATGGATAGTCCGAGAATCTTGGAGCTTCTGTAGTGAGATTCCATGCCGAGACCAAAGCACTCGCGTCCAGAGCTAGAGGCGGTGTTGAAAGATGCTGAGCGTCAAGGATGGCGGGTTGATGGCGGTGGAAACTCGTACTTCAAGATGACGTGTCCCTGTTCCGAAAAGCACATAAAGATGGTCCATTTAACGCCAAACAAGAACTACACCAAGAGACTCCTGCGTTGGTTAGAACGTAGGACATGCTGGGAGAACGAATCGTGACATACTCATTCAGCTTCACATTCTTCGTAACCAGCGGCACTGGTCGCCGTGTTGGGGTCGCGAATCTAGAGAATCTCGCCGACGAACTCATGCACGCCATGACCGAACGAGAGACAGATATGGTATTCGATTCGTCGGTTGGCGGTGTTCTTACGGCGGGTGAGATCGATGTTGAAGTAACCGTGGAGGCTGCGAGCGAAGGACCTGCTGCCGCTATTGCACGAGACTTCATTATCGAATCCATTAAGGCGACAGGTGGCACTCCAATGGGCATCTTTGTTTTTCCACCAAAGCGACCGCGAAAGATGCCTCGTCAAGAATGGCACGAACGACGGGCAGAACTCACCAACGCCTAAGACTTCAGGTAGCCGGCGACGCTCGTTCACGTCACGGTTGAGACTGGCCCACTACCCACGGATGCTGCGCCGATGATGTCCTCTAACCTTGCGGGATGCAACGATTACGCCTGTTCTTTGAGACACGCGAGGGAAAAGTCGCGGTCGGTTCGATCGTCGCCATCGCCGCCTCGCTGATTCTCGGAGCATTCGGCACATCCCACCTGGTCTCAATCCTTCCCCTTGTCGTGATCGTCATCATCGGAGGGGTTCCTCTGGTATGGTCGATCGTCAAGGACTTGATCGCCTGGACACCCGGCGCCGACCTGCTGGCTGCCATTGCCATCGTCACCGCGGTCCTCCTCGGCGAGTGGCTTGTCGCTGGGATCATCGTGCTGATGCTCTCTGGGGGCGAGGCTCTTGAAGAAGCGGCAACGTCCCTTGCTTCAAAGACCCTTGACGCACTCGCCAAACGAGCACCAACAATTGCTCACCGTCTGGACCCGGGCTCGGAGCAAACGGTTGACGTGCCCGTTGATGAGATCGAAATCGGCGACCACTTGGTTGTGTTCCCTCACGAGCTATGCCCAGTCGACGGTGAGGTTGTCAGGGGTCACGGCACCATGGACGAGTCGTTCCTCACCGGCGAGCCGTACTCCATCACCAAATCGGTTGGCTCTGCCGTCCTGTCGGGTGCCGTCAACGGTGACGACGCCCTCGTGGTGGAAGCGACAAAGATCGCTGCTGACTCCCGGTATGCCCAGATCGTGGGAATCCTTGCTGAGGCCGAGGCAAATCGGCCCCGAATGAGGCGGATGGCCGATCGTCTCGGCGCTTGGTACACGGTTCTTGCCCTTGCAATGGGCATCTTGGGATGGGTGATATCGGGCGACCCGGACCGATTCCTCGCCGTCATGGTCATCGCCACGCCTTGCCCGCTGCTCATAGCGGTTCCCGTCGCGATTGTCGGTGCCATCTCACTGTCGGCCCGTTCGGGAATCATCATCAGGGACCCAATGGTCCTTGAACGGATTTCGACCACCACAACCGTCATGTTCGACAAAACGGGCACCCTCACCTACGGACGCCCGACCGTCACCGAGATACACAAGGCTCCCGGCGTCGACCGTGCAGAGGTACTGCGGCTCTCGGCGGCTCTTGAACACTATTCACGCCACCCGCTCGCCTCGGCGGTCGTTGCCGCCGCCGAAGAAGAACTCGGCACGGAGGCGACCGGTGATGTAACGGCGGTTTCGGAGCGACCAGGCCAGGGCCTGGTTGGCACGGTAGATGGACACCAAGTCATCATCACCAGCCGCTCCAAGGCGTTGGAGATACTTGGCCACGACGATCAACACATTCCTGAGAAGTCAGCAGGGATGGAAGCAGTGGTGCTTATCGACGACCGCTATGCAGCCACCTTTCGATTCCATGATGAGCCGCGGCTTGGGTCGTGGGAGTTTGTCCAACATCTCAAACCGCGTCACGGCGTGACCCACACCATGCTCATTTCGGGGGATAGTTCCAACGAAGTCGAATACTTGGCGGCCAAGGTCGGGATCACCGACGTTCATGCCGGCATGTCGCCCGAGGACAAATTGGAGATTGTCCGCGAAGTCGGCAAGACGAGCTCAACTCTGTTCCTTGGCGACGGTATCAACGACGCCCCGGCAATGGCAGCAGCAGACGTCGGGATCGCGTTCGGGGAAGGCAGCGACATCACCTCCGAAGCTGCTGGGGCTGTCGTCCTCGACTCGTCCCTTGAACGCCTCGACGAACTGTTCCACATCGGAGAGCGGATGCGTCGCATCGCTCTCCAGAGCGCCCTGGGTGGTATCGGGTTGTCGATGATTGGAATGGTGCTCGCAGTCATGGGTCTGCTCACCCCCATTGTTGGGGCAGTCGCTCAGGAGGTGATCGATCTATTGGCGATTCTCAATGCAGCCCGGGTTGCCATCCGACGCAAGCCGATGGCCGACTATCACGACTATGCACTCCCCGAACCCAAGGAATTGGTCACGACGCATTCCGGCTGACCACGGTCGATCTGGTCAGCGTGCTGCCTGGTCAAGGAGGGCGATGACCTCGTCGTCCGTCGTCTGGGCGAAGTCCACATAGAACTGACCGATGGCGTAGAACGGATCGGGCTGATCAACCACAATGACCTCGTCTGCATCGCCTGCGAGTCGATCGGCTGTAGCCGTGGGAGCGACAGGTGCGGCCACCACGACACGGTCAGCACCGAGACCGCGAGCAACCTGTATCGCTGCTTTGGTGGTCGAACCCGTGGCGATTCCGTCATCGACGATCACGGCTGTCTTGCCATCAAGCGAAACACGAGAGCGACCACTGCGGAACACTTCTGCTCTTCGTGCCAACTCGGCGCGTTCCCTTCGCTCCACCGCTTCAAGATCCTGCTGGGAGACGCCCATCGAAGCCACCGTTTTGGCATCGACAAGGCGCACGCCGTCCTCGCCGATGGCCCCCATCGCAAACTCTGGATGGGAAGGAAGCCCAAGCTTGCGAACCACGATCACATCGAGGGGCACGTTGAGACGTGCAGCAACCTCCCAGGCGACGGGAACGCCGCCGCGGGGAAGCCCAAGCACGACCACATCGTCCCGATCCTCGAAATGAGCCAGATGCTCGGCCAATCGGCGACCGGCCTCTCGTCGATCACTGAACATGCCAATCCCTCCCGCATCCTCAGTCGGCGCCCAACCGCATCCGATCAGGCTTTCTCGATCGTCGCGAGAAGTTCATGGTCGACAAGGCTGTCGTACTCGGGGTGTCGTTTGATCCATGCCCTGACAAAGGGACACAGCGGCACCACGGTGCCGCCGTCGGCGGCGACCTCATCCAGGGCGGCCTTGATCAGCTTGGAGCCAAGACCTTGTTTCTCAAAGCTCGGGTCGATCTCGGTGTGGACGAACAGATGACGTCCCCCTCGGATGTGGTACACGGCAAACCCTGCCACCTTCCCCTCCACTTCGATCACGAAGCGATGGTGGTCGACATCGTTGAAGATCTTGATGTGGTCCGGCTCAACGGTTTCGGTCTCGTCGGTCATAGCACGTCCGCTGGGATCGATCCGAGCTTGCCGCGTTGGTAATCATCGAAAGCCTGGGCAAGTTCGGCGTGTGTGTTCATGACGAACGGCCCCATCCAAGCAACGGTCTCACCGATGGGTAGACCCCCGAGGATCAACACGTCCATCGACGGGCTGCGGGATTCCTGCTTCGGGTCAGCGGTCACGGTGAGGGTCTCCCCCGGCCCGAAGAGCGCGAGCTGGCCCGATGTGATGGGTCGCCGTTGCTGACCCACGGTTCCCTGTCCGTTCAGGACATAGGCCAGAGCGTTGAAGTCCTGGCGCCATGGCAGTTGCAACCTGGCGTCTGGTGCCAACGTGGCATGGATCATCGTGATCGGGGTATGGGTGCTGCCCGGTCCGGTATGGTCGCCGAGGTCGCCAGCGATCAGTCGAATGAGGGTGCCTCCATCGGCGGAGCCGAGCAGAACGACGTCGTCCCCCCGAAGATCTTGGTAGGCCGGTGGTATGAACTTGTCGGATGCGGGAAGGTTGACCCACAGCTGGAATCCGTGAAACAGGCCACCGGACATCACCAGCTGCTCTGGAGGGGTCTCAATATGAAGAATCCCTGCTCCTGCGGTCATCCACTGGGTGTCCCCGTTGGTGATCAGCCCACCCCCGCCTTGGGAGTCGCGGTGGGCAAACTCACCGTCGATCATGTAGGTGACGGTCTCAAAGCCGCGATGAGGATGCCATGGGGTCCCCTTCGGTTCACCGGGCGCGTATTCGACTTCGCCCATCTGGTCGAGGTGAATGAACGGATCGAGATCCGCAAGGTCGACGCCAGCGAAGGCACGACGCACGGGAAAACCTTCCCCCTCGAACCCTCGTGGTGCCGTCGTGATGGACCGCACCGGCCGGTCGATTGCCGTCGAGTGCGGGGCTTCGACCGCGGGGAGAGTGAGAATGTTGGACACGGTTACTGCGGGCATTGGTTGCTCCAGACGAGACGCTGTCCCTTAGTCAACACCTTGGGCGAGCAAAGTCTTCCGTCATCGACCCCGGACGCTGCCTCAACCGTGAACGGACCGCTCACCATGGAGATGTCGGTCGAGGAAGTCGGTGATCTCATCGACGTGAGCTTCAAAGGGTGCCAAGTCGCTGTGGCCCGCGTCTGCAACCACCAGAGTCTCGGCCTTGGGATTGGCAGCCGCCAGCTCGTGGAGATTGCTCACGGGGACCACCTGATCGGCCGCGCCGTGAACGAGCATGATGGGCACCGTGACATCGGGAATGCGGTTGCGGGGTGCGAAATCGTCGAATCGGTGACCGATTGTCCGTTGGATCGTCCAGAGAATGAAGTTTCGAAACGGTCCGGGGATACTCGCCATCTGCCCACGCATCATGTCTCCGGGGTGGGCCGGCGCAGACACGGCAACGACCGCATCAAGGAAATCGTTTCTCGACGCGCTGTAGATGGCGGCGCCTGCACCAACCGAGTGGCCGATGACACCCACCGCTGTCACCTCCGGACGATGACGAGCCCACTCAGCGGCGACTTCCAGGTCTTCGGCAAACCGTGGCATGGAGGTGAATCGATCGTGTTCTGAGAGTCCGTGGTTGCGGGCATCGAGAAAAAGGGCGTGATACCCAGCTTTGTGCAGGTGGGGACCCAGAGGGAGCATCAGCGCAGCATTGCCGCCCCAACCGTGGAGGACGATCACCAAGGGGGCTCGGTGTTGTACCGGGATGAACCATGCGTGCAGCCTCTTTCCACTGGTGCTGTCGAGCCACACCGATTCCTCAGGTAATCCGAGGTCAGCGGGCGTCTGACTGGCATCTCGTTGTGGTGGTGCGAACCTGCGTGCCAGAATTCGAGGAGCAACGAAAAAGCCACTGGCCACAACCGCGATCGGAAGCCAGATCCATCGAAACACCGTCCGGACGCGTCTGCAGAACGCGTTGGTGTTGCTCATGATTGACGAACGATCTGTCCGAGCCCGTCTTCGACCAGGTCGAAGCAGTACGTGATGTGGTCTGGGAGACGAGAGCGTCCATTGTCGGCAAGCCAGTAACCGAGAGAGGCGCGCATCGCCGACAGGGCGGCACCAGCAACGAGTCTGGGACGGATGTCAGTACTCGAGTCGACATTGAGCCATTCAGAGACGGCGTCCGTCACGGCATCTTCCCAGCTTGCCTGAAGCAAAAGATTTCGGGCAGCCACGGACGGTGTCGACTGGATGATGCGGAAACGTCGCAACAGCTGTTCACGTTCGGATTCATAATCGGCCGCAACCGTGAGGAAAGCACCCCGAAGTGCGTGCCAGGGTGCCAGACCGCTCGGGCCGGTCTTGAGCGCAGCGACGATCTTGTGCAGCCGTGTCGCGTAGTCGGCGAGGAGCACATCTTCTTTGGACGGAAAGTAGTGAAAAAACGTTCTCGGAGAGATGTCGGCCGCCGCAGCGATCTCGTCGATCGTCGTCCCATCAAAGCCCTGCACTTCGAACAGGTCAAGGGCGGCGCGCTCAATTGCGAGTCTGGTGCGTCGTTTCTTGCTTTCTCGCAGCCCAGGTGATTTGCCAGCCATTGATGTATCAGCCATGCGCATGAGTATGACAGATGTTTGCGTATAGTGCAAACTTGCATTACACGCAAAAATGCGTAGACTGCATCTGAATCACACTCCATCGGAGGACCCATGCTCACCAAACTCGCCCGATCCGCCGCCGCCCATCCGTGGCGCTATCTCGCCACATGGCTTGTGGCCGTAGCAATCCTTGCAGGTGCCGTGATCAGTGTCGGATCCGCCTTCACGTCCAATATCACCGCACCCTCATCGGAGAGCAGCACGGGCATCGACCTTCTCGCGGCCGAGTTCCCAGCCGCCGGTGGAGACTCCGCAACGATTGTGTTCAAAGCGGACATGGGTGTCGAAGATCCTGCCGTCAAGGAGGCGATGACGGGACTCTTCGAGGCCACGATGGATATTGACGGCGTCGTCAACGTCATCAGCCCTTACTCCCCCATCGGATCCAGCCAGATCTCCACAACGGGAGTGGACGCAGGGCGGGTGGCCTTCGCCCAACTGGTGCTCGAACCCGGCACCACCACCACCGATGGAGCTCGCATCGCAGACGAGATCATCGCGTCGTCCCCGGACATCGACGGTCTCACGATTGCTCTCGGCGGAGACATGTTCCGCCATCGTGAGCCACCCAACTCCGAAATGCTCGGAATTGCATTCGCCATCTTCGTATTGATTCTCTCCTTCGGCTCCGTTCTTGCCATGGGGCTACCGATCGCTACAGCACTCGCCGGTGTTGGCACCGGTGTGCTTGTGACCGTGCTGTTGAGCAACGTCGTGGAAATGCCGGACTTCGCCGCGACGATCGGGATCATGATCGGTCTCGGTGTGGGCATCGACTACGCACTCTTCATCGTGACGAGGTACCAAGAGCACCTCAACAAGGGCGAGCCTGTCGGTGATTCGGTTGCTGCATCACTAGACACGGCCGGTCGTGCGGTCCTCTTCGCCGGTGTCACGGTGGTGGTGTCACTTCTTGGCATGCTTCTCATGGGCGTCACGTTCGTCACCGGGCTGGCGATTGCCGCCGCCACGACCGTGCTGCTCACCATGGTGGCCTCGGTAACCCTGCTCCCCGCCCTGATCGGCCTCGCCGGTCGACACATCCAGATCACCCGTCGCAGCGGACTCGTTGGCTCACTCCTCGCCGCGATCGCCCTCGTCGGTGTCGCCCTCGACCTGGGCGTGTTGCGGTTCGCCCTGATACCCGCGATTGTCGTGCTCATTGCTGGCCGTTTCCCGGGACGACCACCCAACAAGACGATCAAACTGAAATCGGACAAGCCGCTTGAGGAAACAGCTTGGTACCGGTGGAGCCGAATGGTGCAGCGGCGCGCTGCCCTCATCACGATCTTGGCAACGTTGGCTCTCATGGTTGTGGCCATCCCACTCCTGTCAATCCAGCTCGGGTTCGCCGACGCAGGAAACGACCCGGAAGGAACGACGACCAGGCAGGCGTATGACCTTCTTGAAGAAGGATTCGGTCCGGGCGCCAACGGACCCCTGATTCTTGTGACGGAACTCGGTCCTGACACCACGCCCATGGACATTCAGGCGACCACAGCAACCCTCCAACAGGTCGAAGGACTCGCTCAGGTGTCACCGGGCATCCCGAATGATCCACAGCAACCAACCGCAGTGCTGTGGCATTTGATACCAGAGACTTCCCCCCAGGATGAGGCGACGGTCGAGCTCCTCCACACCCTGCGTGACGATGTTGTTCCCCAGATCGACGATGAACTCGGGACTGAGATCCTGGTCACTGGCCCGGTTGCAGCGAACATCGACTTCTCCGATTACCTCTCGGAACGGATCTGGTACTTCTACGGCGCCGTGCTGATCATCTCATTCCTGTTCCTGATGACCGTGTTCCGCTCAATCCTGGTGCCGCTCAAGGCCGTTGCGATGAACCTGCTCGCCATCGGCGCGGCGTATGGCATTGTGGTTGCGGTGTTCCAGTGGGGATGGGCCGGACCCCTCCTTGGAATCGAACCTGGACCAATCGAACCGTTCATCCCCATGATGCTGTTTGCCATCGTGTTCGGACTCTCGATGGACTATGAGGTGTTTCTTCTCACACGAATCCGTGAGGAGTACGACCGAACCGGTGACAACACACGAGCTGTCACGGACGGCCTGGCGGCAACCGCGCGAGTGATCACTGCGGCCGCCCTCATCATGGTGTTCATCTTCGGTAGCTTCCTGCTCGAAGATCTCAGGACGATCAAGGTCCTCGGATTGGGTCTCGCTGTGGCGGTAGCGATCGACGCGACCGTGATACGGATGTTGCTGGTTCCAGCAACCATGGAGCTGTTGGGCGACAGGAACTGGTGGCTCCCGCGCTGGCTCAACCGCATCCTTCCGAATCTCGTTGTTGAGCCGAGCCATCCGACCACTCAGGAGCTGACTTCAGAAACTCCGAATCCGCAGATTCCGAGCGGAAGTCCCGTGTGAGAAGCTCACAGGGCTTTGGGCTTCGAGGACGAATCTGGCTGGTGGGTGCACGACGCGACCGACTCAACAGTCACGGGCCCCATACCAAACTCTCGATGATCCTATCAATGGTGAGGAGGGGCGCTGCCAGGTGTTCGCGGTAGTCGCTCCGCACACGCGCGACCCGTATGTCGTTTCAACAGCGATCCGCCCAGTTCGCAACCGCATCGTGGATCACCAGACCATCGCTGGCCACGAACGTCCGACGGCTCATTTCCTGGCAGGCCGCGTCTCTTTCCACCGTGTCCCACTCACCGCGCGTATAGGTGTACGCGATGACGGAATTGCGTGGAAGGAGCATCGTGACCGATTGAACCGGTTGATCGGTGGGGAGGACAAGGACGGACCAAGGGTTCCACACCGGAATACCTGCACCGAACGCCCCCGGGACGAATACCTCTCCCGAACCGGATGGCACCTCAACTTCGATGGTCACCTCCACCAGATCGAGACGGGGACCGTCAACGACGGGGAGATCAGGGCAGAGATCCGCGGTGGCGAGAATCCAACGATCACCCGGCAACCGCAGCCACTGCGGATCACCCAAGTAGCGAGCCTCGACCAGTGCCGTCACATCCTTGGTGCCGGCAACTGTCGCCGCCTCGTTGCTCGGTGCGACACGAATCGGACCGCCATCGACGAGGCACGCCGAACCAGTCGAAGCTGCCGAGATGACTTCTATTTCTCGCCATGACACCCACGACGTGCTTGCAAGCGTTTCGACCCTGACCGAGACGACATCAGTGAGGCCCGGATTGAGTTCTGTCCCGATGAGCATCTCCGGGCCGGTGAATCGTTCGATATCTGCGACGAGGACTTCGCGGCCGTCGGACAGGGTCGCCCACACCTGATGGTGGCTGATGCCGGGTGGCCACTGGTCCACGCCCAGACCGATCTCAACGACCGTGGACGGCTGGTCAAAATCGATGGCGATCCACTGCGGCGGATAGTCGCCAGAGCCCCAGCCCTCGAGGGAGTCATCAACCGCGTACTTGGCCGGTCGCGTGAGTTCAGATCGTGAGACCCGCGGAGTGGTTCCGGTCGTGAGGTCGAATGGCGCATCGGGCGGTACCACGCAAGGATCCGGCTGTGCGTTTGGCGAGAATGCCTCAAGGAGGAGACCGTCGGAATCGAGGAAGGCCCATGCCGGACCCGGCTGGTCATCTGGCCAGACGTAGTATCCCCAGTTGAGCCAGCCATCCCACCCCGCCTCGCATGATTCCGCGATGAAACGGTAACCCCGTCCGAGGGCTGCTCGGGCTGATGGCACTGTTGCCTTCCCGGATCCGGTCTCACCCATCAGCACAGGCTTCTCTTGGTGGCCGGGCATTCCGAAGTTCTCTGCATGTTCAGGTACGGTCAGGTCGGTGTCGTAGTAGGCATGGAAGTCGAAAAAGTCGAGGTTCGCCTCGGTGAGCAGGGGTGCGGTGTCGACGTACCAGTCACCACCGATGTAGGTCTGGTGCGGGAACTGCGGCGTGAAGAAGCCCATGGTGACCAACGTGTCGGGATCATATGCGTCGATGACCTCGCGGATACGATCGATGAAGTACACGACACCATCCACCACCATCCGGCGCTTTTGTTCTGCGTCGGCCATGTCATAGGTACGACCGTTGGCGGTTTCCACGACACCCGATGTGAGTGACAGCGGTTCGAAGTTCTTGTGAAGCCAGAACTCGTTGGTGAGCTGCCATCCGAGGAGAACCTCAAAGGGCGCGCCTCGGTCGACGAGTCCCGACAACAAGCCGTCCCACAAGACCGCCTTCGCCTCGACGCCGCCGGTGTGGAGCCAATCGGCATTTTCTCGCCCGTCAAACCCTTCGTGGCCCTGGTTGTAGTACGAGTCAAAGATCTGCCAGTAGCCGCCGACATCGGGGAGGGAGTTGGCGGTCAGCAGGAGCCAGATCCCCTCCTCACCGGCGATGTGCATCACCTCTGCGATGTTGTCGAGATACTCGTCGTTGAGGCCCTGACCGGAATAGTTCGCAATGCATTCTGGCTGGGCACCGCAGGTGTCGACGAAGATGCGGGCCGTGTTGTATCCGTTCGTGGCCAGCGTCCGAAACGCCTCGCGCACCCGCTCAGCGTCGTAGGTGTTCGTGGCAAACACCCGGTCCTCGTACCCACCAGCGGGGTTGGGTTGAAAGTCCACATAGTTGACACCGCGAGGCACGAACCGCTCGGCCGTCACCGTGTCATAGAACTCCCCCACACCGTCAACAATTCTGGTACCAATTCGGTGTGCAAGCGGTGGAAGGGTTGTCGTGGTCTGGGCAACCGTCGTCTCCGGAGTTGGGGCCGTTGTCGTGGAGGCGTCCGGCGACGTCGCAGTTGTCGGCGACGTGCGACCACCGGTGCACGCAGAAGTCACCACGATCAGAGCAACAAGCAACAGCAATCGTGGATGCAGGGAAAGCTTCATGCGAGGCTACGAATCGTCGGGATATCCAAGGGTGTCATTTCGTTGGAATGTCGGCAGGGGTCGTGTAGTGGAGATCCTGTGGTGCGGTCTTGGTGTACTCACGGCCACAGACGTTTGCGATCATCGTGAAGTTTGTGTCCGGATCGGTGAAGAGGGCCTTCGATCTCAGCTTGTCCGAATCGGGGCTGTACCCGAGTTGTGGATGAGCGTCTGGGAGGTACTGCGTACGTTCGAAGTCGAGTCCCGAGACGCCGACGACAAGAGCATCGCCGACCTTCAGCTCGGAAAGATCGGCTTCAACGCTTTCCGTGGCGAACACCACGCCCTCCACGGGATCGTTCTCGTGATGGATCCCGTGCTTGTCGGTCCACCTCAGCAATCCTGATCCGCGCGTCACAAGACTCACCGAGCATGACTTGGGAGCAGCTGGGCTTTCGAGATCGACCCCAGGCTTGGGGTGGAACGTCACGTTGACAGCGCCGGGGAAGAGCTGACCGGCGGGTTCCGGAACCACCACAATCTCGGGGTTCAGATAGAGATACCAACCACCGTTGCCGTTGATGTTGCTCACGGTCATCTTCGAGAAATGCGTCTCGATGTCCTTGATCGCATCCTCGACGAACGTCTTGGCCCAATCAGCACATGGGATCGGCCCGCATGTGTCACCGACCAACTGGTCGGCAAGCGCAGCGGCGATATTGCCCTTTGCAGCCTCGACAAACTCGCTGAAGCTCGGCAGGGTCGGGGGCACCCCGACCGCGGCCAGCCCGGCATCCGCTAAGGCCTTCAACGCCGCCACGCAGGTCTCTTTCGGCTCGCATCCGACAATGTCAACAATGCCCTCAATGATGCCGTTCTTCACCATGTCGACGATGTTCTTGAACGTGTCCCACACCTCGGCGATGAACGAGATCGCCGCTTCAATGAAGTCGAAGAGACCGGGATCGGGTGGATCTTTGTGAAGGGCACAGGACGTTGCCCCGGGGACCAAGCCGGTCAGGTGTTTGCCCTGAGCGTCCCACACACCGGCGTTGTCGCGGAACTTCCTGTACTCAGCCTCCCAATGCGACACCCAATATGAGGCCATTGGTGCGTCTTTGAAGTCGTTCAGCATCTCACTAGGGACTGGATTCTCCTTGCCGAAGGGATTCTCAATGACGCGTACACAGCGCGAGAACGGGTCAGGGGTGCCGTGAACCGGAGGCGTGAAGCTGACGACGAGGTCGTAGTAGTCCTCGATCCGGCCCGGCCCCGTATCGATGACGATCTCCTCGCCTTCCTGGAACTGGTACATGACCGTGTTGCTCGTTCCAGCGATCGGCTGCGAATCCGATAGGGGTACGACCCGCACCCAGAGACGGTCGTGCGGGGCCCCACTCCACCAGTCGCCGTGGATCGGCTCTGTCATGCGGCGCGAAGTACCGGACAGCGATGCCTCCAGCTTTTCGAGATCGGTTTGCAGCGTCCGGTAGTCGCCATAGTCGAGTTTGACGCCACCGGAAGGTGGGCCAGCGGCGCGGGCTTCATTCGACAACCACGATCCATTGCGGATGTCGTCAAGAGGAAGTTCGATGTCTCGTTGTTGGTCGTCACCCATCAATACGTCGACGGCCCAAAGGAGGCCCGGGAAGTCGAGCGCCGCATCTTTCGGTGGTGGTTGGCTCGAGACCTGCACCATCCCGGCCTTGGCTCCCAGGATGCCTTTGTTCCAACGCACAATGTGCGGGGCCATGCCTCCCCCACCCGGGCAATAGGTGGCGGCCCCGGAAGAGCCTTCCGCACACACGGTCTGTTCGTTGAGCAGGATCTCCACCAAGCTCGAGAGATCAGCACCGGATGTGACATGATCGACGATCTTCAGGTCGGAGAACGGCGTGACCGGCTGCGCAAGACCGAACGTGCCTTCGATCGGTCCATCATCTGTGGTCGTGAATCGACCTCTGCCCAGGCCGACAAGGCCTCCATCCTTGCGACCCCACGCCTCAACCTCAAGATGCTCTCCCGCACCGACCGCGGGAAGCAGACCGGAGAAATCGAAGCCTCCCGGACCACGCGGTGCGAAACCGGACTCGGGGATCCGCCACCACGTCGCATCATCTTCGGTCACATATGCATAGGCAGCATCGAGGTCCTCGCCACCAACCAGCAGGGCGCCGTCGAACGCAACGGCGCCCTCCCAGGCACCGGACGCACACTCGGGCGACCCTGGAACCACGACCTGTGACTCGGGTGTTGCGACCGCTTCGTCATAGGAGACAACGGATACCAGTGTGGGCGAGGACGTCACCTCGAAGACGACCTCACCGCCGTCGGCCGACACGACGCCGATGGCACGGTTGTCTGCGACGCCGAACATCGACCCGACCACATACTGGCCGAGCCGGTTCGAAACCGCCGGAACGGTGAGCGTCGCTTCACACGACGAAACATCGACGGCCACCGTCGCTGCGGACGAGGATTCCGGCAAACCGGTACGCACCTCACCGGTGACCACGTCGGTTCCTGGTTCGACCCGCAGCCACGAGGGGAAGGAATCCGCGCTCGCACCCGACTCGTCGTACGCCCTGACGACCATCGCATGCATTCCGACGCTCGCCGGCGTCCATTCCCATGCAAACGGTGGATCGGTCACGGGATCGTCGAAGTCGACCGAGTCCACAATTTCGCCATTCGCCAGCAATTCGAGACGGGTGACCGGCTTGTCCGATATCACCTGGCTGGTGAAAAACTGCAGGTTTCCGTATACAGCATCTGTATCACTCCCTGTGCTCAGGAGAGGAATGATCTCGGGCGGCGACGGTGGCCCGACTTCCGGGATCGAGGTCGTTGTCGTCTCGACGGTTTCGTCAGACGGTGTGCAGGAGGCTGCGATCAACGAAAGCACGACGATCACCACAGCGATCTGAGTTCTGCGCCCCATCAGCAACTACCGGTGTCGAGGATGAAGGAGAAGGGTTCCGACCATTCGCTCTCAACGGGTTCGACGACTCGGACCCTCCACCAATAGTCGCCACACGCCAACGGGGGTGTCGTCCAATCTGTGGTCGTGACGGCCTTCGAGTACAGCGGCAACGGAACGAACTCGGGATCGTCTCCCACGTGGACGTGGAACGTGAGGCCCTCTGGGTTGCAACCGTCATAGGACCATGAGAGAGGTACGGGATACCCGCCATCGATCGAGACGGTCAGGTCGGCGTTGTCGGGCGGGCTGACCAGCACCGGGACCTCGTAGGAGCAGGCGATTGTCGTCGTCGGCGGCGGGATCGTCGTGGTCGTCTCCTCGATGGGACCGCCGACATTGACCGAAGCAAGTGCCGGACCGATCCAGTCTCCGGTTGCAGGCTTCGCCCACAACGTGACCACATGGATGCCGTGGCTGGTCGGTGCCCATTCGAATTGCACGGTGGCGAGGGTTCCGGGCTCGACTGGTGTGTCCGACATCGCTACTTCGACGCCATCAACGTCGAGCCGGACCGATTGAAGCCCGTCGACATGGTTCACATGTCCCACAACCGCCACCGGCATACCGGCGATCACGGCTGCCCCGTCGAGTGGCTCATCAATCCACAACTGGGGAGCCGCCGGTGAAAGTGCCCGCGAAACCCCGAAGGCGGCGAGAATCGTGGCGAAGACGATCGCGATGACCGCTACGACACGCGCATTTCTGCGTGACCGCCAAACACGTCCCACCCTCGTCACGCCGTCTCCCCGCGCTGTGATGAATGTCATTGTCGTGGCCGCTCTGTGTGAGCGGACGTCCAGAAAATTCTAGCTACCAAGATTTGGCCGGCAATGGAAATGCCCAAAAAGAATCTCAGGTCCATGGCAGCGCATCTTTGGGCGAGGCCGTTATTACCCGAACCATTCGGTGGCGTCTGGGAGCCTTGGATGGTGGGCATCCGGTACAATGGCGGCAGTCATGAATTGGCGAGTGGGGTGAACGATGGGCACGGCTGACGACCTTCGTCGATGGGTTGAGGCTGGCCTGATCGACGAGGACACCGCCGCACGAATCGGCGAACACGAATCGCGCCGCAAGGGCGGCGAGCGTGTCGGACGCGGAACCGAGGCGGTTGCCTATCTCGGTGCGGTCTTGGTGCTTGTGGCACTGGCCATCCTCACCGCCGAATTCTGGGATCGCATTGAGCCATGGGGACGGTTCGCCGTCAGTGCCATCGTGACCGGTGTACTCATTGGGGTCGGTTGGCTTCTCGGGCGGAGCACAGAACCAGCCGTCAACCGGGCCCAGACGTTCGCCTGGTTTCTCGCCGTGGGCGCCGTGGCTCTCACGGCAGGGGTCTTTTTTGATGGCATCGTCAAGACTGACGCCCAAGACTCCTTCCTGTGGGTTTCGCTGATTTCTTTGGTCGCGACGATTGCGCTGTGGATTGCCCGCCCCTCAACCCTTGCGATCGTCGCCATGGCCTTTGCGGCTTGGGCGGCCACGATCGCGATCATCTCCCGATTCGATACCGTGCCTGATTGGACGTTCGGACTTGCCTTTGCGGGTCTTGGGACTGCGTGGTTCCTCCTCACCTGGGGCGGGATCTTGCGACCGACAACGGCGAGCTACGCCATTTCAGCGATTGGAATTCTGTTTATCGCCTTTCCTGAGGGGAGTCACATGCCATGGCCGCTCCTTGGACTTGCCGGTGCCCTGGCACTCATGGCGTTGTCGGTACGCCTCAACCAAACCGTGCTGCTCGGCTTCGGGGTTGTTGGTCTGTTCGTGTACATCCCCATGACGATCTTCGAGCTCTTTGAGGAGAGCCTCGGGGTACCGGTCGCCCTTCTCATCACCGGCGTTGCACTTTTGGGAGTCGTCGTCGGTACGGTACGTTTCCGTAAGGAAGTCCAGACATGACCCGACAGGCGTGGAGCGCCGTTGCAGGTGCCATTGCGGTCATGGTCGCGGTCGTGGTGATCATCGTCGTTGCGTCGGTGCCACTCCCCGAGTTCCCTCCGATCACTCCTGGTCAGTTCGATGCATCGCTTGCCTACGTGGCAGAGACCAACTGTGTTCGAGCCGTCGATCTCGCCGATGCGGAAGTACGCGAACTCCATTGTGTTTCAGAACGAGACTGGATCGACAATGTGGTTTGGACCGAAGCCGGGATCGAAGTCGGCGTCGAAGGTTTCCAATCAACGATCGTGGTGCTCGATCCTGAGACGGGAGACGTCATCGAAACGCGCAACCGCGACGGTGCCTACCCGGGCGACTGGCCGCTACGAGACCAGGATCTGTTCATCGACATACCTTCCGACGGGACGATCGTCATCCGCGACGAGCACAACCAGGTCCTCATCACGTTGGTAGGGCCCGAGATGTACGGAATCGACACACTTGTCGGGGCATCGGATCGTCAGATGGTCGCCCTCGTCGACTCCTCGCAACGCCTCGCCGTGTTCGACCGCGATGTCGGACAGCCATACCTCATCGACACCGACGCGCGACCGTACCCTCCACCGGCATGGAAACCTTGAGACTGTTCCGGCGGTCCACGGGCCTTTCGGTGATTATGTGATCCGAGATGACAGAATCACACCCATGCCGGACACAGACCCAGCGTGAGCATCGAGATCGACCGGAAACGCCGGTTCGAAACTGTCGCTGCCGAGGTTTCGGACCCCGTGCAGCGGTACCTGCGTCGCCGCGCCACGGCGGACGACGCAGATGACGCGTATTCTGAAACGCTCCTGACCATCTGGCGCAGACTCGATGATGTTCCGCCAAATGCAGCCCTTCCGTGGGCATACGGCATAGCGCGCAAGGTGCTCGCCAACCAGCACCGAGCGACCAGACGACGCCTCCGCCTGATCGATCGGGTCGGTACGTCGGCACCGGAACGACCGATTCTCGGTCCTGGGGAAGCGGACGACTTCCCTGAGGTACGGGAGGCCCTTTCACGACTTTCAGAAGCGGATCAGGAAGTTTTGACCCTGTGGGCATGGGAAGAACTTGAACCCCGCGAGATTGCAGCTGTCCTCGATACGACACCCAACGCCGTAAGTCTTCGCCTGACGCGGGCGAAGACAAAGCTGGCACACGAGCTTGAACGACAGAGTGGAACCGATGCCGGACATGAACCGATTGAGACGAAGGAGGATCATCAATCATGAACGATGACCTGAGAGCCATATTGCGATCGGTCGACCCGATGCCTTCCGACGTCCCAACCGAATCCGTGACGAGCCCCCAAGGTCGTCACCGACTGGAGGACATCATGTCTACTCACATCAGTGAACAGAAAACCAACACCAACCGTTCACGGACACCGTGGTTCGCAGCCGCTGCGGCCGTCGCGGCCGCGATCGTGGCGGTCAGCGTGATCGCCGTAGGCCCCAAGGGTGAACAGCCGGTAGCAAGCACTCCTCTTGCACTGACAGCTGGCGAATCGAACACCCTCGCTTCGTGCATCATGATGACACCCGAGATCATTGCTGAATCCGAGGTCGCATTTGCCGGTATCGTGACGGCGATCGACGGAGAGACCGTGACGCTCGAGGTCACCAAATGGTATGCCGGTGGCGACAACGCCACCGTGATCGTGACCGCTCCCGCCGGCTTCGAGGCGCTGATCGGAAACGTTCCGTTTGCCGAAGGAGGAAACTTCCTGGTATCAGCAACGGACGGTGTTGTGAACTACTGCGGCATGAGCGGCGAGGCCACAGCTGAGCTGCAGGCCCTGTACGACGCGGCGTTCCCCGAATAACGACACGCTCCGCTCGCCAAACGGAAGAGAGCCCTGGCTGCCGCCAGGGCTCTGCTCATGTGCCGTCACCGTGTTCGGATCAGCAAGGTCGCCGATCTCATGATCGATTCTGAACATCGATGTCACCCGTCGCGTCGCTTCGTCCGTCTGTCATGATGAACCCGCACAACGAGAACGGAGACGTCGATGGCATGGTGGACACTCGAGCTGATCACGACCGGCGTGATGGTTGTGATCGTCCTCGTCCTTGGACCGTTGATTAAGCGTTACGGGAAGAGTTATGCGGCCGATGTGTTCGCCGCCAACCCTCGAACCGGGAAGAGCTATCTGGTCTTGATGGACGTCGCCTATTACCTGATATTTGGAGCGTTCGTTCTTCTGACCATTCAGTTTGACCCACCCTCGGATTGGGATGAAACCGTCAACGCTGCACAGCTCCAGGGAGAAACCATCCGCATCGCAGGACTCCTGCTCCTGATGGGTTTCCTCCACGGTCTCAATGTCATCACCCTCCCCATCATCGGCAGACTGCTGTCGCTGAACCGACGCCTCGATGACGACATCGAGTCCAACAGCGCTTAGGCAACCCCAAACCCCACCTCCGTGCGACCGATCCGACAAACCCGTCGGAACCACTGGCCTGCCACGTGCAGGCACGATGAGAGGAAGCACATATATGGAAACAGCCAAACGGATGATCCGGCTGCGGGTCGCATTGGTCGCTGTCATCGCGATGGTCGCCGTCTTGTTGGTCGCTCCCCGGGCTGATGCGACGGGTGTCGATGTCACAACTGGGCACTTTGAGACGACAGCTGCCGGTCAAGAACTCGGATATGACATCGAAGGTTTCGCCATCATGCTCCGAGTTCCGAAGTGTGCCGACGGACGCACCTACGTCAGCGTGTTCGTACGAGGTCTCGATGCGAACACAACCTTCTCGGCGCATGTCCACAACGGCACCTGTGCAAGCGGGGGTGGCGGGCACTACCAGCACGAGAGCGGTCCGGTTGACGCAGTGAACGAGATATGGCCAACGATCACGACCCAACGGCGTGGTCTGGGTTGGGGCTCGGCGTCCCACGGTCACTGGGCACGACCCGAAGCGCAGTCGGTTGTGATCCACCAGCCCGGAACCGGTACCAGGCTTGCCTGCGCACAGTTGCGCTGAGGTTGCACGGAGGAGAGGGGGAGGCATCGAGCCTTCCCCTCTCCGGGGTTCCGGTCACCCAGACACCGGGTTCACTCGTCTGTAGCATCGATGAACCGTGAAATCGCTGTACCCATGACGGTCGAGCTCGACCGGGATGCGCTCATCGCCTCCCTCTATGAACGCGAGGGTGTCGCACTTGTCAGGCTTGCACGATTGTTCACCGATGACCGAGCGGCAGCCGAGGATCTCGTCCAGGAAGCGTTCATCCGGCTGCACCGAAACGCCCATCGGATCGAGGATCAGGAAAAGGCGGCCGCGTACATGCGCTCAATCGTTCTCAACCTTGCCCGTGACCACAACCGGCGCGGTCTCATGTCGCTCCGACATCAGGATTCTCTCCTTCCCGGAGGTGAGGTTCCCTTGCCCGAGGACCGGATCGTGCGGACGGAAGATCAGATCGAAGTCGTCGAAGCGCTCCGCGATCTGCCTGGTCGTCAGCGCGACTGCCTCGTGCTTCGGTTCTACCTCGATCTCTCCGAAACCGAGATTGCCGAAACCATCGGGATATCCAAAAACTCGGTGAAAACACACTGCAGACGAGGTATGGCTGCCCTGAAACGTCGACTGGGGGACCTGCAATGACCATCGAACAGCGCCTACGCGACGCCATGCGGGGAACCGAGGGCTACCAACCGGCACCCGACCTTTTTGCGAAGGTCAAACGCTCGATTCACGAGGATGGACTTCATCGTCGCCGCGTACGTCGAATCGTGCTCGCATGTGTCGCCTTCGTAGCACTCATCGTTGCGTGGCTGGCGATTTGGTGGAATCCACAGCCAGACGCATCGCCACTCCCGTGGTGGTCAGTCGTGACGGTCGTCGTGGTGATCCAGATTGCATTGGTATTGATTCTCGGACCCACCATCCGACGGTTCGGCAAGGCCTACGCTGCTGATCTCTTCCGGACATCGCCTGGCACGGGAAGCCGATTCCTGTCGCTGCTCGACGTCGCGTACTACTTGGTGTTCTCTGGCATTGTCTTCATTGCGATTCCATACGCCGAAGACCCCTCCTGGATCGGTTCTGGTGGACTCGCGGCGCTTGTCGAGGAGGGTGCCTTACGAATCGGGCTGCTCCTCCTCGCCATGGGGGTTCTCCACGCAACCACCATCTTTGTGCTTCCGATGATCGGACTCATTTTTGCGGCGAATCGGCACCGCACGGTAGTGCATCAGACAAAGGACGAGTGGGCACCCGAGGTGCGCCGTGCCCACAGGACGGTGAACTATGTGCTCATCATTGTTGCGTCAACGGCTGCGATCATCGTCATCCCATTTGTCCTTCTGCACATCATCGGCATCGCCTTCAACCTCTGATCGGTGTCACCCGAATCGAGAAGGCTGTCGTCTGTATTGATGAACTGTCCTCGATCGGTCGACCCGGAGTAGGAAATGACAACCAATCAACGCCCATGGCAACGAACGTATCCTCGCATCGAACGCCCATACCTCATGGCGCTACTGACGTTTGGCGTTGTCGGCACCGCTACGGCGACGATCGGACTTGCTCCCGTCCTGGAACTGGGGCTTCTGATGTTGCCGTTCGCCTTCCTCGTTGTGCCCCGATTCGCCCGACTTGTGATTTCTGGCGCCATCGGAGGAGTCTTGACGGGGATCTTCGTCCTCGGTGTGGGAATGCGAATCGCCATGAGAATCATCGTTCTGATGGACCCGGTGCGAGAGCCAGTTCTCACGGATGAGACCGGGTTCCTTCTGTTCTTCGGCGGAGCCGTCGGGCTCCTGGCCGGGTTGTGGATCGCCATTGCGCAGCGCCTGTGGAGCCCACGTGCCTGGATCGTTGGCGCGGTTTTCGCGACATTCGGCATCCTGTCGTTCCTCGCCGAACCATCTCTTCGGACGGAGCTCTTCAATGAAGGCGCTGGCGAGTCTGTCAACATACCGCTCTTCACGGTCGTGTTCTTCCTGTTCGGGGCGTCGGCAACCGTCGCCATTCAGCGGGTCGAGACCAAATTGCCTCACACGCCCGGACGTCGGATTGAAGTGAATCGGGACGTTGCGACCGTGTGATCCCCGGGATCCTCATCCTCCGGGGCGAGAGGCGCAGCATCGTGCGGGCACAGGATGTGCCGCAACGTACTTTTCGCCGCGCCTCCTTGCTCAACAAAGGATTGGGGATGCTTTCCATCCGGCTGTCATGGATGGCTGCATCGGATGGAACTCGTACCCACGCCGACACCGGTCATTCGGAGAAGCGATCAGACGACCAGCAATGGATCTCGGATCAAACATCTGGCAACATCTCAGCCCGACGTTGGTTCTGAAGGCGTGTAGCGGGTCCGATGGAGACAGCCGCCGCAGGCGCGATGCCGTCGACGGTGAGAACACAGCAGTAGCCAACCGACGGGAGCACTGAAGTGGAGATAACGAAAGAAACGAAGGTTTCGGACATTCTGCGCGAATACGGCGATATTGCTGAGGTCATGGAAGCCTTCGGCATAAAACGCGTGAGCGGATACAGCATCAGGAAGTTCATCACCAAGGCACTGACGGTGGAACGAGCCGCCAAGATTCATCGCGTGCCACTCGATGAGTTCCTGACCACACTGCGCACCGCCGTGGGACAGATACCGCCCTCCTGACGACTCCCTCCGGTCAGGTCTCGGTCCGTCACCGGCTGCAGATGTCAGGGGCACAACCCACAACACACGGCGGGCCATCGACCTCACCCCACCGCCATCGACGCTCCCTCCCGATGACGCGCCCGACCGGCAACCGGACCAGTACGAGAAACCTATAGTTCTAGAAACGTCGTATCTATAGAACTAGGATAGTAGTAATGTAGTGGGCGGAATAGGTGGAAAGGAGGAAGAAAACGAATGGATATTGAAACCCTTATCAGCGTGATGAGCGAGGAAGAGCGCAGCGAACTCCTTGCGCGACTCACGAACGCAGCCGGGCATTCCGAAGGCACGGCAGATGATTCTGAAGACAGCTTCGGATGTTGTGGCGGTCCCCGCTCGATGGCCCAACGGCGCATGCGGATGATCGAGATGCGAAACGAGATGCGAAACGAGATGCGAAAGATGTGCTGCGGCGCATCCTGACGATACGTTGACGTTCGGGTCTCTCACCCGCCGAGAAGCCCGGTGAGAGACCCGAACATACTCATGGACAAAGAAGGAGGACACCGATGGTCGACACCCCTGGAGATGGACTGATCACTCGCCTCATTGGTGCTGCGGTCGGTGACACCGAACCGGGTGACAAGATCGCAATGGTGGAACGCCTGTTCGCGACCTTGCCGGTCGAAAGCCAGGAGCGGCTGTTGCGCGAACTGCTCGATCAACTCGGATCAGAAAAGAAGGAAACAACCACAAAGGAGCCGGCTCCCCCGATGAGGGGGCCAGGACCGCCGTTCATGTGGGAGTCGATGGACAATCTGCCGTTTCGAAACATCGGTCCATGGCAGATGTGTTGCAGAATGATGGCCAACGTCGACCAGGCCCAGACGGTCGATGACGTCGACGCCGAACTCCCCGCGGAAGTCTTTGGTGCTCTCGGTGACGAGACCCGCATCAAGATCATCCGACTCCTCCAGGACGATGAGCGGCAAGCGGACGACATTGCCCGCACTCTCGACATCCCCCGATCAACGCTGTCGCATCATCTGCGTGTTCTGCGCGATGCAGGGTTGATCCAAATCACTCGACGTGGACGAGGGAGCTTCTGCTCACTCACTCAGACCAAGGATGAAGCCTGAGACACCCACTGGACGAGTTCCGGATACGGGGGATTCACGGCATGACCCCATCGCTACGATGGGAGGATCGAGACTGAGGAGGTCCCCATGGCATTGGTCCCCGACAACACGCTGATCACCGCGACACCCGAAGAGGGTCGGGAGTTGGCAATCATGTTGGCACGAAAGACGATTGCAGCGATCCAGACTGATCCTGATGTTCGCCAGGGCCTGCGGCCCATGTATGCGAACAACCCCGACTCGCTGACCGCAGCAGGACATGTTGTGGCAATCGAGTTCGCCACCGTTGCGGCGGCGAACAACTACTGGCGCGGGTAGCGCTCAATCTCACCAACCAGACGAGTTGAGCGTCCCGACGCTCTGACCATCGGGATGGCAACCGCAACTCCATCCCGAACCCCGTAGATCCCCTACCTCGCGACTCGTCCAGGGAGGCATCGACCCGGACCTTGAGGCAGGTCACGGGATGCTTTCCGGACTCAAGGTCATCTTCGACACTCCCAACACGGACGAGATCGCGGAACGACCGGATCTGTTCTTCCTGCCGGCGTACCCGAACCCGGAAAGAAATTTCTGAATATTCGTAGAAAAAGCGCGCCCTTTTTGCTTCCCGTGCATCAGTGAATACAAGAGGCGGACGAGAGGGTTCGTCGACAACGGGATGAAGAAAGGAGGTGAATGAGAATGCTTTTGCTACGGAGAATGCGGTGGCTGTTCTTCCTTCTCGCCGTCGCGGCGTTTGCGGGAGGATGGTTCTTCGTCCCACTGTTTTGGGTCGCCCTGGTGTTGCTCGTGGCGTGGGGTTCCACGTGGATAGCTGGTTCCGAGAGGGTCCAACACAGCAATAGTTGATCGGAACGGTACGGACAACCACAACAAGAGGATTGCACAAGAAGGCAGTTCTCAAGCACCCAGACGGTGCTCAACAATGACAGGGCGGCCAGGAACCGCCCAAAGGAAAGGAAAAGAACATGACAGACACAATGACTTCTACTGCATCGCTCGTTCGACTGAGCAAGGAAGACGACCTGATGGTCGCCAATTCAGATGAGGACATCCGCGGTCGCAAGGTTCTCGACAAAAGTGGCGAGGAGATCGCGGAGGTCGAGGACCTGCTCTTGGACGTGAGCCAGAAAGAGGTGCGCTTCTTGATGGTCGGTTCTGGTGGGCACGGGCCTGCCAAGAAGATCGGCAAGAAGAAGTCCCTGATCCCCGTTGAGGCCATCATCGCGATCGACGAGGACTCAGTGACGGTCGATCAAAGCGGAGACGACATCATCGGAGCCCCCGAGTACGATCCGGCGATCGTCGAGGTTCCGAAGGAGAAGAACTACTGGGACAAGTGGTACGGCTGGTACGGCTACTACCCGTATGGCGGTCCCTACTACCGCTATGGCGGTCCCTACTACCGCTACCCAGGCTACTTCCGCGTCTACCGACGCTTCTAGCCACGATCAGGCTGTCGAATCGGCTCGGAGGGTCCACCTCCGGGCCGATTCGATTCGATCCCTTTCCATGGACGCGGCAACCACCGAAATGGTTGAGATTCTTCCCGGTGCCAGAATTGTCTCTCAACAGGAAGCAATCCGTGTCGTCGGATCAGGGTGACTGCGAGTCGCGCTCAAGATGGGAGGCAAGGCCATCGCGCATCTGGGCCCGGGCCCGGTAGAGGATCGATTTCGTGGCCGGAACCGTCTGTTCGAGCGCTTCGGCGATCTCACTGGTCGACTTACCAAGCGCAAGTTGGAGAAAGAGCCCCGTGCGATAGTGGTCGGGCATGGAACGAAGAGTGTCGAGGGCCACGCGTCTCAGATCATATTCTTCGGCCATCGCGATCGGGTTGGACTGCTTGGGTGATCCCTCATCCACGACCAGCTCTCGTTCGGTGTCCTCGGCGTAGTGGTCGAGGGACAACGTCGTGTCGCGACGGCGCATCATGCGGCATTCGTTGGTGACAATGGTGTGCAGCCACGTGCGGATACTTGCCTCGCCGCGAAACCCGTCAATGTGTTGGGCAGCTTTGATGAGGGCGTTGTGGGCGACGTCTTCGGCGTCGTCCGAAGAGGAACAAAGATGTCGGGCGTAGAGCAGGAGATCGTCGCGGTAGCTCCACACCTCAGAAGACGTCTCACCCATGGACGAATCATACGTTGTTAAGTCTGGTGTCAAGACGGTGTCCGCGGAACCATCAGTCGTGCACCCCAGATGCAAGAAGGCATCTCGTGTTCGGAAGTTCTTCGGTAGGTTGTGGGTAGCTTGAAATGGAGATCGACGACAATCCACATACCATCGCTGAATATGGCATCAAAGGAGCACGAAACATGCCATCTCCCCTTCTCAATGAGGAACTCCTCGCCTCGATGCTCGAGGTCATCAAAGGTGCAGACACCGTCGAGCTGAAGCTCACCGTCCCGGACACGCAGATGCGTGCCACGGCGGTGAACCTTGGTCTCGATCCGATTGAGGCCGAGATTCGACAGATCGTTTTCTTTGACACCCCGGACCTTGCGCTCAATGCAAGCGGTCTCGTGGTGCGGGCCAGACGCATCCAGAAGGGCGCGGGTGACACGGTCATCAAACTCAGACCGGTGGATCCGCGCGAGCTCCCGCGCGAGCACTCCCGAATCGGTGTCGAGGTCGATGCAATGCCGGGAGGGTTCGTTTGTTCGGCGTCAATGAAGGGCACATCCAGCGCCAAGGACATTGCAAAGACGATTGCAGGTGACGCGTCAATCAAGTCGCTCTTTTCGAAGGGTCAACGATCGTTCTACAAGGAACACGCTCCCGAAGGTCTCAAGCTCAAGGATCTCGTCGCGCTCGGCCCCATCCTGACGCTCAGGCTCAAATCGCTTCCTCAGGGGTTCGGACGCAAGCTCGTGACCGAGTTATGGCTCTATCCCGACGGATCCCAGATCCTCGAGCTATCAACGAAGTGCGCTCCGGGTGAGGCGATCCAGGTTGCTGCGGAGGCTCGGGTCTTCCTCACGGCCCGCGGTATCGACATGACCGGTGTCCAGCAGACGAAAACCAAGACCGCACTCGAATACTTTTCGTCGTTGATGGCCACCACCTCGGGGACACGCCTCGCGAGCAATCCCAAGGAGTCCGAGTAGCCGTCATGCCAGAAATCATTCCGAGATGGGAGTGGCGCACCTTTGGTGCCGACCTGGGAAAGCCCGAGGACATCTTCACGACCGTAAGCCCAATCGGAGTCCACGAGAGCGACGAGATCTATTTCCTCTCCGAAATGGGAGCAAATGTGAAGGTGCGTGACGGACTCATGGACATCAAGGTTCTCCGGGAGGTGAACGGCGATGGTCTCGAACAATGGGTCCCCGTCGCAAAACACCAGTTTCCGTTGGGATCCAGGGAGGTCGCCGAAGTCTTTGATGCACTGGCAGTCGACATGCCACCACTGGAGCGAGAGACGTACTCGTTCGATCCGTTCCTCGACGATCTCGTTGTACCAAGCCCAGACATTCGAGGCGTCTCGGTCCACAAGCGTCGTGTGCGGTACTCCATCGACGGGTGCATGGCCGAGTTCACGGACCTCACGGTCAACGGGTTCACCACTCAGACCGTCGCGGCAGAGTCCGAAGACCCCGATGCAGTCATCGGCGTGGTTCGAGAACTCGGGTTCGGTGGCTACCTCAACACGAACTACATCGCAGGACTCAAGGCCACCATTGCGGGTGCACCTGCTCGATACGCGGTCATCGATGTCGGAACCAATTCGGTGAAGTTCCACCTCGGGGAACGCGCAAGAGATGGATCGTGGGGAACCGTGATCGACCGCGCCGAGCTCACCCGGCTGGGAGAGGATCTCGAACAGGACGGAGTGATCATCCCGGAAGCCACAAGACGAACCGCGGACGCTGTTGCCGGCATGGTTGCTGAGGCAAAGGAACACGGTGCGCTCGCCATCGCTGCCGTCGGGACTGCAGGGCTGCGTCTGGCAACCAATCGAGACTCAGTCGTCGAGACCATTCGTGCTCGCAGTGGCGTCACGGTTGAGATCATCTCAGGAGAAGAGGAGAGCCGCCTTGCCTACCTGGCGGTCGTTGCGGGCATCGACACCGGAGAAGGTTCCGCGGTCGTCTTCGACACCGGCGGTGGCAGCTCACAGTTCACGTTCGGTACCGGATCGCATGTGGAAGATCGCTTCAGTGTTCCGGTCGGGGCTGTTCGGTACACAGAACAGTTCGGGTTGGACGGGTCGGTCTCGCCAGACGTCCTCGCCGAGGCTATGGGAGCGATCGCAGCAGACCTCTCTTCAATCGACGGTCGCCCGATCCCCGACATCCTTGTGGCGATGGGAGGGGCGGTGACCAACATCACGGCAGTCAGCCATTCGATGGCCACCTACGACCCCGATGTCGTCCAGGGAACGGTTCTGAGCCGTGCCGAAGTCGATCGACAGATCGAGCTCTATCGATCGATGGACCCGTCCGAGCGACGCACCATCGTCGGCCTACAACCCAAACGTGCCGAGGTCATCCTCGCCGGCGCCTGCATCGTGGCAACGGTGATGGACAAACTTGGCCAGGAGTCCTTGACCGTGAGCGACCGAGGTTTACGCCACGGTGTCCTGCTGGAACGCTTCGGATCTTGACGCGACGACCAGATCCGAGCAGACCCGCACCCTTCAGGGATCCTTGGTGGTGATCAACGTGGGACGCCCCCCTGCAGCGTCGCTTCGCTCCTCGCGTCCCCCCGCAAGCGGGAGGACGGGTGTGGGAGACACCAAGCAAGCGGGAGGACGGGTGTGGGAGACACCAAGCACCGTCCCCCCTTCAGGGATCCTTGGTGGTGATCAACGTGGGACGCCCCCCTGCAGCGTCGCTTCGCTCCTCGCGTCCCCCCGCAAGCGGGAGGACGGGTGTGGGAGACACCCCGCAAGCGGGAGGACGGGTGTGGGAGACACCAAGCACCGTCCCCCCTTCAGGGGGGACGGGCGAGTGAAACGAGCCAGGGGGGCATGTGAGCCCGCGAGCCCCGTCCCCCAGCGATGGACAGATCCGACGAAGGCGGATCTGGGGGGCGAATGGATCAGATGGGGCGTTCTATCACCGGCCCAGACAGGGGAGGTAGAGTCGTGGACACGTGTCGAAACAGGTGAGGACCACGTATGAGGATTCCGGTTGCAGCGCTGGTACCGATCGTGTTGGTGGCGGTTGGATTCGTCGTCTATTGCCTCTTCGATCTATCTCGCGCCACCGTTCGCTACCTTCCCAAATGGCTTTGGGCGGTCATCTGCATCGTGTCGATCCCCTTGGGTGGCATTGTCTACCTGCTCGTCGGTCGCGATCCTGCAGGCCAAACGGATGATTCATGATCGAGACGGATGGCCTCCTAAAAACGTATGGATCATTGGTCGCTGTTGATCATGTTGATCTACATGTCGAAGCAGGATCTGTCTATGGCCTGGTGGGTCGCAACGGAGCGGGAAAGTCGACGCTGCTCGGACTCCTTGCGGGTTTGCGTAGACCCACGGCGGGAGAGTTGCACATCGATGCAGGTTCGCGCGAAATCGCAGTGCTGCCTGATACTCCCAGATTTGACCCGTGGTTGACGGGTGAAGAGGTCGTCGGTCTCGCTCAGGAGCTGACGTCGTCCTCCACCGATCGCGTGGCCGAGGTCCTCAGTGATGCGGGGCTGGGGTCCGCGGCGAAACGGGCAGTTGGTGGCTACTCACGGGGAATGCTTCAACGCCTTGGAATCGCATGCACCGTTGTCGGCTCGCCACGGGTGGTCCTGCTGGATGAGCCTGCCTCGGCGCTGGATCCGATCGGGCGACGAGACGTGCTCGACTTGGTGGCCCGCCTTCGAGGCTCGGCAACCGTGTTGTTCTCAAGTCACATTCTTGCCGATGTTCAAGAGGTTTGTGACACCGTCGGCATCCTCGATCAAGGTCGTCTTGTGTTCCAGGGATCCCTTGAAGATCTCCTTGTCGGGTCTGCAGTTCCTCGTTACGTCGTCCGCTTCCGTTCACCGCTCGATTCGGTTGTTGCGACAATGCAGCACCTTGATTGGGTCTTGGAAGTGGAACAAACGGATGGCCCCGGTGAGCTGTTGATTACCGTAAAGAGTCTCGACGACGCCGAAGCTCGCCTTGTGCGCGTGCTCGCGGACGCTGGTGCGAGCGTCATATCCTTTGTTCCAGAGGAGGTCTCGTTGGAGCGTGCCTTCCTTGCGGTGACGTCGTGACGCTCTGGCGACTGGAGTGGTTGCGCCTGATCCGCACAAAGCGCTGGATTGTGTTGCTCGGCGTGTTCCTCTTCTTCGGGCTCGTTGGCCCCTTCACCGCTCGGTATATCGGGGAGATTGTCTCGTTCGCCGGTGGAGGCGCCCAAGGCATCTCCATCGAGTTTCCACCACCGGTACCCGCTGATGGTTTGGCCCAGTACTCCTCCAACGCAATGCAGCTCGGGACCCTGGTGGCTGTCATCGTCGCGTCCAGCTCTCTTGCATTCGATGCGATCCCTGAAATGGGGATCTTCCTTCGAAGTCGGGTGAGCGAGGTCCGCACCATTTTGACGCCGCGGTTTGTCGTCTCGACAGTTGCCGTGGTCGGATCCTACTTCGTCGGTGTTGTGGCGGCATGGTATGAGACATGGGTGCTGATTGGGGCTCCCGATGCCGGAGCCGTCATGATCGGGGCAGCGTATGGGGCGGTGTTCTTGATCTTCGCCATCTCGTTGGTGGCCGCCATGTCGGGTCGTGCAACCTCTGTCCTCGGCACCGTGATATCGACGATTGTTGTTTTGCTCCTGCTCCAGGTGATCGGTGTCGTTGAAGTCGTTGGTCGCTGGCTTCCGACGCATCTCGCAGGAGCCATCACCGCTTTGGTGGCAGGCGACACGTCCAGCACCCACTATCTCGGGACCGTATCGATCACGCTGGTTGCTTGTGTTGTCCTGCTCTGGATCGCAACGAAGCTGGCCGAGCACCGAGAGCTCTAGGGACTGGAAAGCGTTCAGTGTTGCGGTAGCGGATTCGGGATTCGAGACCGAGCACTCTCCATGACCCTTTCTCAACGTTCTGACTTCTGAACAACCGTCGGCATCTGCTCAGACGAGGCCGAGGGCGTTCATTGCTCGACCGACCTTGAGAAACCCGGCAATGTTGGCGCCTTTGACGTAATCACCGCTTGCGCCATACAGCTCGGCTGTTTCGTAGCAGCGGCGGTGGATCTCCATCATGATGCCGGCCAGGCGCTCCTCGGTGTATTCGAATGACCACGAATCCCGTGATGCGTTCTGCTGCATCTCAAGCGCAGACGTGGCGACTCCACCCGCATTGGCTGCCTTGCCGGGACCGAACGCCACACCCGCCTCCCGGAACAGCTTCAGTGCCGAAGGCGTCGTCGGCATGTTTGCACCCTCAGCAACGGCGGTGCATCCGTTCTCGATGAGCATCTTTGCGGCATCGCTGCGCAGCTCGTTTTCGGTGGCACACGGCAGAGCAACGTCGCAGGGGATGGACCACACCGAACCCGAGGTTGAATACAGGGCATCGCCTCCGCGCCTTTCTGCGTATGCGTCGAGGCGAAGCCGCTCAACCTCTTTGACCTGTTTGAGGATCTCTACGTCGATGCCCTTCCTGTCGACCACGAAACCGGTCGAATCCGAGCAGGCAACAACGGTCCCACCGAGCTGGGCAACTTTTTCGATCGCATAAATCGCAACATTGCCCGCACCCGACACGACACACGTCTTTCCGTCGAGAGATTCGCCCCTGACACGAAGCATCTCGTCGACGAAGAACGCGGTGCCATACCCGGTCGCCTCTTTGCGTACGAGAGCACCGCCCCAATCAATGCCCTTGCCCGTGATGACCGCGGATTCGTAGCGGTTTGTGATCCGCTTGTACTGGCCGAACAGCCAACCGATCTCCCGAGCCCCCACCCCGATATCTCCCGCGGGGATGTCGGTGTATTCGCCGATGTGTCGGTACAACTCGAGCATGAAGCTCTGGCAGAACCGCATCACCTCGTTGGCACTGCGGCCCTTCGGATCGAAGTCGGCGCCACCTTTGGCTCCACCAATCGGCAGCCCGGTGAGGGCGTTCTTGAAGACCTGCTCAAAGCCCAGGAACTTGATCGTACCGAGATACACGGTGGGATGGAAGCGAAGGCCACCTTTGAAGGGACCCAGAGCGCTGTTGAATTCGACCCGAAATCCTCGATTGATGTGAGTCTGTCCCTGATCATCCTGCCAAGGCACACGGAAGATGATCTGGCGTTCCGGTTCGCAGATCCGCTGAATCGCCTTCTGCTCAGCCAGTTCCGGATGCCGTTCAAGGACGGGTCCGAGGGCATCGAACACCTCCGCCACGGTCTGGTGGAACTCCGTTTCACCAGGGTTGCGTCGCACAACATCGTCAAAGATGGTTTCAAGTTTCGGATCGAGCATCGGTACCTCGTCGATGGAAGAAGATCACCGCAGGGTAGACCGTGGCTACATCGTGAGATAAATCCCAAACGTTGCGTCCATGCGTGGTTGACGAGCCCGTTCCTCCTCGCCACGAAGGCGGTGGTGGCAGCGAGGTCTGGAATGATGCACACACCAGCATCCCTGCGCTGAGCCAGATCGGCTATCTCCCCATCGCATGAAACTCGGGGTTGGGTTCCAATTCGGCCAGGTGGGCAATGCGGTTGGAGAGCGCGAACAGGGCCGTGATCGAGCCGATGTCCCAGACATCATCGTCACTGAATCCGTGGTCGGTCAACGCCTTTCGGTCCGATTCATTGATCTCTTCCGGGTGACGGGCCAGCTTGACAGCAAACGAGAGCATCGCTCGTTGCCGTGCGGTGACCGGGGCGGTGCGCCAGTTCGCCACGATGCGGTCCGAGATCGTGGGGTCCTTGGCACGGATTCGAAGGATCGCCCCGTGTGCGACGATGCAATAGACACAGTCGTTGGCGGCACTGGTGGCCACCACGATCATTTCTCGTTCCATCTTGGACAGACCTGAGTCTCGCTCCATGAGCGCGTCGTGGTAATCCATGAATGCTCGGAGCTCATCGGGACGATGCCCCATCGCCAAGAACACGTTGGGAATGAATCCCGTTCGTTCGGCGATCGGCTCGATCCGTTCCCGAAGATCGTCTGGCAGGTCTTTGAGGGTTCCGATCGAATATCGACTGTTTTTCATCGGTCATGCCGCCTTTACCTGATTGCGATCACGTGTCCTTGGCGTCCGTCTTCGGTTTGCGTGGCTTGGACCACCACATCTCAAGCTGGATATTGTCAGGGTCACGGAACACCAGTGCCGATCCCCCCTCGGTGTCGGTGACTGGCGAGTGCTCCACGCCAAGGGCTTTCAAATGTGTTTCCCAAACGTCGAGATCCTCACGCTCGTTTACCGAAAACCCGACGTGATCAAGCCCGACTCGCCGCTCGTCGAAGCGCCCGTCAGGGATCTCCTCGTGCTGATTGAGCCCGATGATCAGTCGAGAGCGTTCATCGAGCAGCACAATCATCGTTCGGTTGGAGAACTCGACTCGTCGCAGGCGGCGTAGCCCGAGCACCCGCTCGTACCAGCCAGCGCTCGCATCGACATCGGACACCGACAGGTCAAGATGACCAATACCTGAGAAACCGGGGTTTTCCATACCTCTCCCTCCCGACAGCACCCTACCTCCGACTTGGAGCGCCGTGACCGGTCAGACCGCCATTTCGATGCCAGCTTCGGCGGCATCGGCGGCGAGCTCTTCGAGGGCCGTGTCGGTGTCGACACAGGTGGAGACGAGTCCAATCACCCGTGACACACCAAGTTCTGCATACCGTCCGAGGAGGTCCACACGCGATGGCCCTGCATCGGTAAAGCGGGTCGCAAACACATGGACCGAAACGCGAAGGTCGTCGGGGTCCCGGTCGATCTCTTCACACCGTGAGGCGATGATCGGGAGGGCTTCGACCAGCTCCTCGGGAGTCAAGCCGTCCAGGTTCAACTCGTCGGCGTGACGAGCCGCCAGCCGCCAGGTCACTTCGGGGCCGTTTCCGCCCACCATGATCGGGATCCCGGGACGTTGCAGGGGCTTTGGCACATTGATGGCGTCGCGCACCATTCCATGGTCGCCTTCGTAGGTCGCGAGTCCCGGCGCCATCATCTTTGCAATGATCTCCAGCTGATCACCCAGGTTGGCCAGTCGCTCCCTTGCGCTCGGGAAGCCATAGCCGTATGCCTCCCATTCGTCACGTTTCCAACCAGCACCGATACCGAGTTCCATCCGTCCTCCGGTCTGAACGTCCATGGTCGACATCATCTTGGCCGTCAGGGCGGGATTGCGGAATCCGGCACATATCACGACATGCCCGAGGCGAACCCGTTCAGTGATCGAGCCCAACGCAGCAAGCGTGGAGAAGGATTCGAACGTGATCTCCTGTGTCGGTTTCGGCACCGTGTGGAAATGGTCGTACACCCAGATCGATTCGAAGCCGAGGGCATCGGCTTGTTCGCCAACGTGCACGGTACGGCTCCACGCCTTAGCCGGGTCCCACCCGTCGTACTCCCCGATCCATCCCTGCGGAACGATCACACCCAATTGCATCTGCTCTCCTCGATAGTTCCCTCGACCTTACCGCGCAACCATGGCTGCCTTCCCGTGAGATCCAGGTGAGCAATCCGATTGGGTGGCCGTCTCTTTCACCAATCGGATCCCGGCCGAGGTGACCTGTTCACCGTTGCGAGATCGGAGATCCGTTGGCATGGTCGCGGAGAAATCTGCAACACTATTCTGCAACAATGGGACCAACCGATACAGGAGTGCATGTGAAGATTGTCGTTGGGTTCATCGACAGCCCCGAGGGTGATGCCGCCATTGAACAGGCAATCGAGGAGGCAAAACTCCGGAACGCGAGCCTGGTCATCGTCAACTCCATGCTCGGTGGGAGCCACGACCAACTGGAGGACTACACCGCAATCGACAAGCGGCTCAGAGAACTCACCGAGCGGTTGACCGCTGAAGGAATCGATCACACCGTCCACGGATATGTTCGCGGGGAGAAACCGGCGACGGACATCGTGGCCGCCGTCAATGAACACGATGCCGATCTCATTGTCATCGGTATCCGCAAACGGACAGCAACCGGAAAAGTGTTTCTGGGTTCCAACGCTCTCGACATCCTCCACGACTCCCCCGTTCCGGTCCTTTGCGTCAAGGCGAAATAGCCAGACGTACGGTCAGATTCCGGAAGCGTGCGCGGTCTGACAAACGTCACTGACACGAGTGCAAGGAACTATGTTTGCCTCCATGGCGACCATCACAAGACTCACCGATTCGTGCATATACGTAGCAACCGACAGCGCGGCAACCCTGTTCGATCCGGGCTTCCACAGCTTCCTTTCAGGACAGATCGATCTCGATTCGATCGGGGAGGTCACGACCGTCGCAATCACCCACGAACACGGCGACCACGTCCATCCGGATTTCGTGCGCTGGTTGGTCGACCGCGGCGACGATGTGGCCGTTCACTCGAACCAGGCCGTGGCCGATCTGCTCGCCCCACACGACATCGAGGTATCGGTCGATGCACCGACAGGGTTCAGCGTTGAGGACGTGGTCCATGGAAAGATCCCCAACGGATCCCAACCGCCCAACCGGGCCTTCACCATCGATGGCGTGTTCACCCACCCGGGGGACAGCCGTGACCCATCAAACAGCGCTCCGGTACTCGCTCTCCCGATCATTGTCCCGTGGGACACGGCGATCGGTGCCGTCGAGTTCGCCCGCCGACTCGGCCCCTCCCAGGTCGTCCCCATCCACGATTTCTACATGAGTGAGAGTGGACGGTCCTGGTCTCGTGATCTGGTCAGGGGCATCCTCGCCGATGATGGCATCGAGGTGCTCGATCTCGACTGGGGAGACAACGCCACCGTATAGAGCGATATGGCACGGATGTGTCACAGAGATGGATCAGCTTCTCACCAAGAACCGTCAACAGGAGGAAATCGATGCCCATCGTCCGTGTCGACAAGAACATCGACGCCCACACCTTCACTGTCGTATCCAACTACGGCGCTCCCGTCGAACGCGTCTGGCAGCTGTACGCCGACCCACGCCAGCTCGAGCGGTTCTGGGGTCCCCCGTCGTGGCCAGCCACGGTTGTTGATCACGATCTGCGCCCGGGAGGCCGGGTCACCTACTTCATGACCGGGCCCGAAGGCGAGAAGTCGGCCGGCTACTGGGATGTGCTTGAGGTTGACGCTCCCCACCGGTTCGTGGTCAACGACGGGTTTGCCGACGACGACGGCAAACCGAACCACGACATGCCAACCGTCCGGATGGAGTTTCAGTTTGCCGAGCACGCAGACGGCGGCACGCTCACGACGGTTGCCTCGACGTTCCCATCGGAAGACGCCATGACCCGCCTCATCGAGATGGGCATGGAAGACGGTATGCGCGAAGCCATGGGACAGATCGATGCGGTGCTCGCCGCTCCGACGTGACGGAACCCCATCCCCAACGGACGGTCAGCATCTCGGCGTCGCAGTAGCCTTCGGGTGATGCACCGGATCTTCACCACCAGCGTGTCCGCGGTCTATCCACTGTACGTCGCAAAAGTCGAGCGCAAGGGGCGTACAAAGGCCGAGCTGGACCAGGTGATCGAGTGGCTGACCGGATTCGACGAGGCCACGGTACAGAAGTACCTGGCCTCCGATGCGACGTTCGAGACCTTCTTCGCCGAGGCCGAACTGAACCCCAGCGCCTCATCGATCACCGGGGTCGTGTGCGGCGTCCGGGTGGAGACCATCGACGATCCACTCATGCAACAGATCCGCTACCTGGACAAGTTGGTCGACGAACTCGCCAAGGGCAAGCCGATGGAGAAGATTCTGCGCCCCTGAGTTCACCGACACGTGTCGGCACAAGCAGACCGATACTCGGGTACCCGCGACTTTGCGGTACGTGATCCTGGCAGCCCTGCACGAAGACTGATTCTCGGGGTGGATTCCCAACATCCGTTGAGTGGTGTATAATTGCGGTGTATGCAACGAACCAACATATTCCTGACCGATGAGCAGCAAAAGCGGTTGCAACATCGGGCTGCCGAAGAAGGGATCTCCAAGTCACGTCTGATCCGGCGCATTCTCGACGATGCCCTCGGGGTTACTCACGTGACGGCGTCGGTTGAAGAGGTTGTCCGCGCCACGGCGGGTATCTGGTCCGACCGGACCGATGAGGAGATACATGAGGTGCTTGCGTGGCGCAGCGAGGATCCACTGGAGCGTCTGGCTCGATGAAGCTCTTCGACTCCGACATCCTCATCGAACATCTTCGGGGAAACGTGGCTGCTACGGCACTCCTCGTTGACGCGTCGCTTTCACGACAGGCTGCGTGCTCTGTCCTGACTCGTTTCGAGTTGCTCTCGGGAATGCGCTCCGATGAACGGTCGCCGATCAGGCAGCTCCTCGACTCACTGACGAATCTCGAAGTCACCCAAGAGGTTGCCACGCGGGCCGGTGAATGGGCCCGCAGCTTTCGCAAAGGCCACGAGGGAATCTCATCGATCGACTATCTCATCGCCGCAACTGCCGAGATCCACGGGGCGGATCTGTTGACCAACAACGTGAAGCACTTCCCCATGTTCGAGGAACTCCAACCAGCCATCCCGCAGGCTTGACGCGAGCATCGAATCTGGGACGAGGACAACAGAGCACCCAAACCGGTGACCGCGAAAAGGACTGGCAGAGAATCTCTCACCGCCGGTCGGCTCCCCCCGCGCCCTCTGGCCGTCATTCGTTCCAGATGTGGATCGGGAGACCGATCTTCAAGAACGCATCAAGATGGTCCGCTTCCCATGTCGGAATGCGGAGGGCCAGAAGAATCGTTGAGATCAGCGTGAGCATCGGATCTCCCGACGGGCTTCCGAGGCTACCGCGTGATCATCAGATCGGAAGTATCTCGGCTCTCGCTGACCCCGTGTGCATTTCGAGGCTCCACCCTCAGTCTGCAAACACGTAGAAGCTCCCAAGGATCTTGTCGAATGCCTCCAGGTCCGCATCGCTCACGATCTGCATCTGAACGAGGATGACAAACTCCCCACCTTCGGGGTATGCCTCAAGGACAACGAACATCGAGCCAGTCCCGCCGCAGTTGGTCCATACGTCGTACGACCCGGTGTAGACGACGTCCTCATAGGCGTACTGCCCGTCATAGGCGCATTCCTCAGAGAAGTCCACCCAATCGAGGAGATCTCCGGGATTGATCTGGCTCGCGAGAACCGAAGATGCACCGAAGAACACGCCGGGAACCTCCCACGAGGTGTAGTACCCGTCGAGATCCGGGGCGGCAAAGATGGCGTTGCCGACGAGCTCGTCGTTGAAGACCCAGCCTGAGCCGTCAACGTCAGACCAGGCCGTTGGGATCTCCATGACAAGCAGACCATCGTCGTCATACACCTCGCTGTATTCGTATCCAGCCGAGGAGGTGTCTTCGACGTCATCGGCGAGTTCTTGTACGAAGGAGAACACGACCTTGAGCTCTTCGTCCTTGTTGAGCGTCCCTTCCAGGTACTCCTGGGTCTCGGATCGGAACACCTCAATAGTCAGCTGATCGTCTGCGTCGTGACTGCGAAGGATGTCGCAATAATCGGCCATGGTCCCATCGGTCGCCAGGACAAGACCCTCGATCTCGGTGATGATGTCGCCACCCTTGATACCGATCGCTGCGGCGGGAGAACCTGATTCGACAGCTGACACCCATATGCCCGAGTATTCCTCGTTGAGGAAAGCGGTTCCGTTGACCCCGATCGATGTCACGTCCTCTCCGTCGATGAGGGAATCCAGGACCTTGTTGATTTCTCCTTGCCCAATCGCGTAGTTGAGGTCGAGCTCCTCTAGGCCTGCATAGTTGACGCCGACAACTTCGCCATTGTCGGTCACGAGGGGACCCCCGGAATTACCCGGCAGGATCTGAGCTGTGTGCTCAAGAACGGAGTCAACCGAGGCCCAGCTCGTCTCACCACTGGCTCTCTCCTTTGAGATGATTCCCTCGGTCAGGGTGAACTCGGGATCGCCCAAGGGGAAACCTGCGGCGTAGACACTCATTCCGCTCGCAACATTCCCGTCGAACCAATCGAGTGTGGGGTATCCGTCTCCGTCGATATCGATCACTGCGAGATCGGAGCACTCAGATACGCCCAACACTTTTGCGTTCAGCGGCTTGTCTTGACCATCCATGTACACCTGGAGAAAGGCTGCACCGGTGACCACGTGGTTGTTGGTGACGGCGAGTCCTTCGGAATCGATGATGAATCCCGTTCCGGATCTCCCCACGTTGGAGAGTTGACCCTCCTGGGGATCAACGAAGCTCCCCTGGGAGACGATCTGTACGACAGCGGGTCGCACACCCTCCAACCCCATCGAAGCATCGTCAACGGTGGTCGTTGTCGTGTCTTCGGGCACCGTTGTGGTTTCCTCCGCGGATCCACCACACGACGCCACCATGGCCGATACGACGAGAGCTGATACTGACAAACGCAAGACACGATATCTCACGGGGTCTCCCTTCATCCCCAGCGGAAGCCCGACGCGATGCATCAGCGGTTGCTGACACGGACGGTCGGTGACAGCACCCGCCCTTCGGGTGAAGATAACACACCACAGGGTCGTCACGACAGTTCCCCGAGCGTACGGTGCACGGATGGGACGCCGTCACCTCGGAAATCGTCAGCTTCGGCTCCTCACGGCCCCACTGCTCAACAATCGACACGTCAATCTGACCGTTCGTTGTCCCGATTCTTGCGGCGACGGCTACCACAATCTTGTGGGAGCCCATTTTCTGGTCAGATGCGGGTGACTCGGTCGATTTCGTAGATCACACCGTGTCCCGGACGTTCGGAACGACAGGTGAGGTAGACCGGTTCGGGATCCCGATGGGATGTCACGTGAACCTCAAACGAGGCGTCCGGTCCCTGGAACACAATCTCGGCCCGATCACGGTTCCTCCGGTACGAGGTGATCGCCAGATCGTCGAAGCCGCTCAGCTCCTCCAAGTTGCGCAGGTAATGCTCAGCAGCCTGCACCAGGCGGGGGCGGATGCTCCGACCTCGGTGGTGAGTGAGATCCAGTCGATTCGCTTCATAATCGGAAGCCAGCGTTTCTGCGTCCTCGGGCTCAAGGCGACCGAAATAGTCACCTCGGGGAAGGACCAAGAGGTTGCCTGCGAAGCGGTCTCCACCAATATGGGACGTCTCCCATGTCCACTCCGGCCGAATCGCCGACATCGCGCGGTAGAAGGGTCGGCCCTTGTCAGCACAGCAGATGTCGTGACGGCCGTGAGTGCACACGAGATAGATCGGATGATCCACCACGGTGCCAGTCCCGGTGTCGCCTTGGGCCAAAGCTTCCATGTCAACGTCGAGGAGGTCTGACGGGTCGTCCATCGGCATCGATACGAGTGACGGTGCCACGTCCCTTCCCCCCGAGTACCCCTTGTAATAGATCGGGTCACCGATTCGGGAGCGGTTCCGGATGAGCAGGATGCGGACATCGTCGGCGTTTCGCTCCAGCTCGGCCGCTATCTCGGTCGGTAGCTTGCTTTCGGTGAGGGCGTCGGGACCCCATGCTCCAGGCTGTTCGATGAGGAGCCAGGCCGACACCAACGACGCAGTGGCATACATCGGCTCAACGCGAGCCAAAGCTTCTGCTGAGCATCGTGGCCCACCAAGGGTCAACCGGTCACCTCGAGGAGGCCTTCGCGGATGAGTCGACGAACCAGAACGAGTCTGCCCGCTTCGTCGAGTCCGGGCAGGTCGGCAACGACCATCTTGTCCCCCGTGGCGAGCGTGCTGATGGCTGGCTTCAGACGTTGAGGCAGCCGCAGCTCGCGGTCTCCAAGGAGGACCGCAAGCTCATTGTCTCTCGTCTCGATGACGCAGATCGATCCCGCCCGACGGGCGACCTCGGTTTGGTCATTGACCTCGTCGAGTGTGAGGAGCCGCTGAAGATGTCCCCTCAACAGAGATTGTCTGGTGGTGAGAATCTTGCGTCTGAGCTTTCGCGCCATCGCCGTCGGATCGAGACCGGCGACCGACGATCCAATCTGTTCCAGACGTTGCTTGACCTCATCGGCGAAGTGGTCGTCGTCGAACGCGAACCGCAGTGGAAGGGCTCCACTGAATTCCGGGGCGGATTCAACGGCCTTCAGCGCTTCCTTCACGGCCACCTTCCATGTGATGGAGAGAATCCCGATGGTGATATGAACTGACGCCCGCTCTTGGGTCTTCGCCGAGTGGGGGAAACCCGACGGCACATACAGGGCATCGCCGGGTTCCAGGAGGCCGTCGATGATTGGTGGTTTGCTCGGTGGAAGGTCGTGGCGTTCGTGGACCGTCCAATGTTTCGTCCCGTGTGATTGGAGGACGAACACGTCATGGGGATCCTCATGGGCGGCAAAACCTTGCGCTCCTGGCGGCGTGATGTACGCGTTCGCCTGTACGGGATGCCCGAGTGCCAACTCCAGGTTCCGGCAGTATTGCGTGAGTGGCTCCCAGTAGCGGTGCATGCTCTGGAACACGAGCGTGGCGCCGTCTGCGAACTCGTCGAAGACTTTCCTGGCATCAATCACCCCCGTGACGGTCTGTGTCCCGGTCCGTGTGGTCTTGGTGTATCGGCTCGATGGAAGGATGACGGCGTCTTTGACCAGGCGAAACGCGGGAAGGCGTACGCCTGTGGCGGAGACGATCCTGTCGACGTCGTCAAGGGAGAGCAGGTCACCGAACGCGTCAGGATCGGACAGCTGCCGATGTTGCGGGCGCTTGCCCCACAACTCTCGGGCGAACACGTCGGGGTCTCCCACAGCCCGCACGAGGGCTGCACGACCCTCGAAGTCGGGGGTGGTTTCGGAAGTGGTCAGTCTCAGGTGTCCCGTGAGTCGCTGTCGGAGCTGTCCGCACCGTCGCTGTCGGAACTATCGGCACCGTCACTATCAGAGCTATCGGCACCGTCACTATCAGAGCTGTCCGCACCATCGCTATCGGAGCTGTCCGCACCGTCACTATCAGAGCTATCGGCACCGTCACTATCAGAACTATCGGCACCGTCACTATCAGAGCTGTCCGCACCATCGCTATCGGAACTATCGGCACCGTCACTATCAGAACTATCGGCACCGTCACTATCAGAACTATCGGCACCGTGACTGTCGTAGCGATCCACACCATCACTGTCAGAGCTGTCTACCCCGTCACTGTCGGAGCTGTCCTTTGCGTCGGTATCGTGGGTGCTCGCCTTTGCGCCACCACTGCCGATCGTGCGAATTTCGTCGTCGCTCAGACTGTCGGAGGTTGTCTCTTCTTCACTCATGGTTGCTCCTTGATCGTCGAAGGCAGTATTTGGATCATACCCGTTGGCCGACGACACAATTCCGGTGAATTGGCCGTGGGATTCCGCTCGTCCAGGCGATTCGAGCTGCTAGCTGCGGGCGGAGGGCCGATGCTCCATCTTCATGTAGACGCCGCCCTTCCTGAGTTCGTCGAGCATCTGATCAAGGCGCTTCTGACGAGTCTCAGGTTTCTTTGCTCTCATGATCCAGCCGACATAGTCGTTCTGCTGGTAGGCGGGCCGTTCTTCGTACAACTCCATGAGACCCTCATCAACAAGGGCCTGATACACGTCGTCTGGCATCACGTGGCGTACTCGGCGGGCCATGGGTTTGACTTTATCAGCGTGTTATATCGGGTTTCGATGATCCAGGCGCTCCGGCTCGCGGGAGGTTTCGATCGAGGAACTCGATCGTCCGTTTCCATGAGAGGTCGGCTGCAGCAGCGTCATGGGCGTCGGGTCGATCCCATTCGAAGAACCAGTGCCCGGTACCGGGATAGTCGTGAAACTCGGCATCAAGGTCCGCAGCTGTCAATTGACGTTGTTGCCGTTTGATGGAGCTCGGGCTGACGAACGGGTCGGTGTCGGCGAGATGGAACTGGAATGCCGATTGGCTGGCGGAGAAGTCGCCGCCTCTGGTTGCGTAGAACACGGTGGTGGCCGAGATCGGTGGGATCTCTGGCTGTGATTGTTTGGCCAGCCACAGCGCCCAGTGTCCACCCATGGAGAACCCAATCTGACCGACTGCGTCGGCCCCGTGTGTCGAACGTGCCTCGTCAACCGCAGCAACGATCTGCCGCCACATCGGCGTTGTCCGTTTTCGAGCACGAAGCACCGCAGCCTCTTCTGCGGTCGACGCCAGCTCCCCTGCATAAAGATCGGGTGCGACCGCGACATAACCGAGAGCCGCGAGGTCATCGCACACACCGGTCACGACGTCGGTCACCCCCCACCAGGCATGCAACACCGCGATCGTGGCCCGGGCGGATCCCGCTGGTGCTGCCGTGTAGGCGTCAGTCGAGCGTGACGTCACTATGGCCATCTCATCCGGATCTGATCGTGCGGTCATCTGGCCGCGCACTCTATCCGCTCTGAAATCCGCGGGCCGTCATCAGAAACAGTTGACTGTGGAGGTTCTCAAGCGACGAGTTCGTGCCCTCGCTCTCATTCCTCTTCTGTTTCAGCCGGCTTGACAACGAGAACATCGCACTCAGCCAGATGAATCGTCCGAAGGCTCGTGCTGCCCAGGACGAGGGAGGCAAACGCTCCCCGACCACGGGTACCCACAGCGATCAGGGCCGCCTCCTTGCCGGAGGCGTAGCGCACAAGAACATCGGGCGGATAGCCGTCCAAGTCAACACGCTCTACGTGGATCCCGGCGCCGGCGATGGTGGATTCGAGCGGCTCCCACACAGCCCGGCGCTGTGCCTCGCTCACATGACCCATTTCCACCGGAAATTCTCCATAGACGATCGGTATCTGGAGAACATGGACAGCATGGACCTCGGCATCCCTCCATTTGGCTTCCTGGATACCTCTTTCGAGAACCGTCTTGGAGATTGGAGCCTCATCAACGCCAACAACAACGATCATTTCGTCCCACTTTCTTCAATGGTCATGCCATCCGACCGGTCGCTTCGGGCCAGACTCTCGCCGGTGCTATCCAGCGGTGAGGATCACCTTGAGTGCATCGTGGTCCACGGCGTTTTCGAATACGTCGTAGGCCTCCATGATGTCGTCGAGGGGGAACCGGTGGGTTGTGAACTTTTCGGGGGCGATCGCACCCGACTGGATTTCGTCGAGCAACTCCTCTGCGGTGACTCCATTGACGAGTCCGGTCGTGATGGTGATGTTGTTGATCCAGTGATCCTGGATTGGGAACTCAACGGCGGACCCGTGCACTCCCACGTTGGCCACGTTGCCCCCGGGTCGGATGGACGCCAACGCAGTGTTCCACGTTGCTGCCACCCCAACGGCCTCAATGGCGACATCGACACCGAGGCCGTCATCTGATTTGGCCTTGAGTGCGGCGGCCACATCGTCGACCTCATTGATGTTGATCGTGTCGGTGGCACCGAACTCCAGGGCCTGAGCGAGGCGGAAGGCATTGCCATCGACGGCGATGATTTTGGCCGCCCCTGCAGGAACCGCGGTCATGATCGCGGCGAGTCCAATGGGACCCGTTCCGATGACGGCCACGACGTCGCCTTGGCTGACGTCGCCGTATTGCACGCCGATCTCAAGTCCGGTCGGGAGGATGTCGCTGAGCATCACACCTTGTTCATCGCTCACGCCTTCTGGCAACCGAATCAGACCGTTGTCGGCAAAGGGCACCCGCACATACTCGGCCTGGGTGCCGTCGATGAGGTGACCGAAGATCCAGCCGATACCACCCACCGTTTGGCAGTGGGAGGGCATGTTCGCCAGACAGTACGAACAGACTCCGCACTTGGTGACACACGAAATGATCACACGCTCACCCACCTTGATGTCGGTCACCTCGGCGCCCACTTCGGTGACAACACCGACGCCTTCATGACCAAGGATGCGCCCCTCGGTCACCGCAGGAACATCGCCTTTGAGGATGTGCAGATCGGTTCCACAGATGGTGGTGGTTTCAACTTTGACGATGGCGTCGGTCGGGTCGATGATGGTCGGGTTCGGAACTTCCTCCCACACCTTGTTGCCGGGACCGTGATAGACAACTGCCTTCATGGGGTGCTCCTGTCTCGAAGGATCGTTACTCCAAACCTATCAGTTCCCCTTGACCATTCAATGAGAACGCCAAATCATTCCTTACCCACGACAGACCACGACGACACATCCCCCAATAACGTGTTACATCACCAATGCGGGCCGCTCCGACAGGATCTCGACCTACCCGCGAGTACCGTTGACACGGATGTGCTGCCCGCCCTCAATCAGGTGGGTTGCATTCCCGGCGCCGGTCGCTTATCCGTGCGGGACCTACGGAGCGAACGGGTTGATCACCGTGATTCCGCCGAAATCCTGTCTGAGGCTGAGATCTTCCGATAGGACGACATCACACTTCATGGCCCGCGCCGATTCGATGATCGCGGCGTCCCAATACGACAAACGGAACTTCTCGCGGGTGGACATCGCCATGAGAACAATGGCCATGGTGATCTCCTGGATCGGAAAACGCATGAAGGATTGGATGAGACCCAAGGCGTGCTCGTACGACACCGGATTACTCCGGCTCGGACGCGTCGCCTGCACAAAGAACTCCTGGATGACCTGCACGGACAATGCCAGGTCTCTCGATTCCAGGATTTCTCGCGCCGATTCAGCCTTCGTCGCCTCGGCAGGGTCGTTTGATATCGCGTACAGGAGAATGTTGGTGTCAACGAACCGCACGTTCGTGGACCTCGGTACGAGTAAGACGATCCGACGCCGAGAAATCGCCGAGCGCGCGGACGATACGGGCCTGTTGGGCCGCCAACCTGTCGAACTCCGAGTCATCCTCGGTCAATGTCCGCAAGTAGTCGGCGACCAACGAGCTCACCGATGTTCCCCTCTCGGCGGCCCTGATCCTGGCAGACCGATAGACCTCATCGGGAACCGCAACAGTAATATTCTTCACAGTTTCACTGTAGCACAGCATCACAGTGATTGGAATGTCTTCTTGCGACGAGCCAACAAGTAATTGGTCGGTGAGCAAACAGCCGGAACGAGACATCGTTTCGGCCGGTCGGAGTCTGGCCGATCAGCCGGGTGTCAGCGACAAATAGACCCGATCATCGCTGAGGCTGAAGCTCTCTCGCGCGATCATGACCAGCGATCCGACGTCGTCTGAGCGCACCTTCCAGCAAACATTGCCGGTGATGGTGCCACCGGGGAAGGTCTCACCAGCGTCGAACAACGAGTCTGCGATGACACCACACGAACCATCGCCGCCTTCGTAGGCAACACTTGAGTCGCCCACCGCCTTTAGGGTCATGTCGATCCAAAACGTCGAAGACTCATCACCGTCGTAGGTGGCGGTGACGGTCGCCAGGTAGAACTGCTCACCTTCTCCGGGTGCCTCGTTGAACTGATTCCCCTCGACCACGAGATCCGTGGCATCGGGAGTCACGTCGACCACCGTGAGAATCCAAGGCCCCACCTCAGCTGGCTTCCCGATCGGGATCGCGTCGGCGAGCCGGCTTGAACCCTCCACACCCTCGGCCGTGGACCTCTGCACCGGTGTGGCCGCCGGATCCAAGGACAGATATGCCCTGGTATCGCTGAGGCTGAATGACTCCTCAGCCAGCAGCACGAGCCCCTGAGCGTCCTGCTCGGTCACCGACCAACACACGTTGCCAGCTATCGAGCCACCGGGAAAGACCTCACCGGAATCATCGATTGCGTCTGGAATCACGCCGCAGCTGTCCCCAAACGACTCGTAGGCGACATTTGACGGGCCCACGACCTTGAGCGACACGTCGATCCAGAAGTCGGCCGATTCTGAGCCGGTGTAGGTTGCCTCAAGATGGACAACGAAGAACTGACGACCCTCGCTCGGCGGATCGTTGAACTGGTTCCGAGCCAGAACCATTTCGGTTCCGTCGGCCGTCACGCCACTGACACGGATTCGCCAGTCACCCACCTGGACCACCTCCCCGACGGGAATCGGCTCCTGCATGGTGCCCGTCACGGTGACGGACGTGGTGGTTGCCTCCGGTTCGGGGAGTGTCGTAGTGGTCTCGGGATCGCTCGAGGGTGTCGAAGTTGGCTCCGATGTCGCTGTCGCACCTGTCCCTGGCGAGTCTTTCTTGTCGGCGTTTCCACTGCAACCGGAAACCACGAGAACCAGCGCGAGGAAGACAGTGATCAGGCGCAATCTGGGCATAGGTAGCCAATCGGCATGCACCCCCACTCCTTGACTGATATGAGTCGAAGACGGGCCTTCGGTTGATCACGATAGGCGTCGAACAATCGACCGAAATCCCGTCGCTCGGCTCTATCAATCAGTCAAGAACCTTTCCCGTCGACTCGACGCCTTGCCCCTCGGCCAGAGGGGCGATCGCATTCAGACGGCTGAGTACTGCTCGCCTTCCACGCTCAAGCTCCTCCACATCGTCATGGAGGTTGTACAGCCAATCGGCAAGCAGCAATCAACGCACCGTTGGCGCAACAACCCACACCGTTGACCTCGAACTCGATCATTCGTATCATTACTTCCACAGCGAAGTAAGGAATGACTCGATGGATATCGCGGCCAAAGTCACATCACAAGGGCAGATCACGATCCCCAAGAAAGTTCGGGACGCGCTCGGAATCAAGACAGGCGACCAAGTCGTGTTTCGTGTCGAACAGCACCGCGCTCTCCTTGCTCGAACCCCAAATCTCCTCGACCTCGCAGGCACCGTGGAAGTCCCTCCGGCCAAGCGGGGAGTTCCGTGGGATGCCGTGCGCGATGCAACCCGCAAGGCCCGCACCCGAGCACGGCATTGACGGCCTTCGTCGATACGAACATTCTTGTCCGCCACCTCACCGGGGACCCACCCGATCTGGCGACACGGGCAACGGCGTTTCTCACCAGGGCCGACGAGTTACTCCTCCCCGACCTCATCGTCGCCGAGATGATCTACGTTCTCGAGTCGTATTACGAAGTGCCTCGCGAGGAGGTCGCTCGTGTGGTTCAGTCCGTGGTTGCCTTCCCGGCCATCCGTACGCTGGATCCTCAGCTTCTCCTGAGATCGATCGAGGTGTATGTGAGCTACCGCATCGATTTCGCCGAGGCATATCTTGTGGCATCTGCCGAGTCGGCGGGGGTCAACGACATTGCATCGTTTGACCGCACGATCGAGCGCGTACCGACCATCAACCGGATAGAACCCTGACGGTCACCAATCCCCACGCAGAACAGGACGACTCCACCGAGGCGAGCGACCGCCCCGCGTAAGAGATCTGCCTTTGGGCCAGCCACTCCTTCCATCCGTGTGACATACTTCAACAACACCGGCAACAGCCGGCCCGGGGAGGTGTGATGGGCACCCAAGGACAGGAACGGAGCGACGTGGCCCGCACGGCCACCCCGCCACGTCACCGCATTCCCCTTTTTCCCACCACGCTCCCGACCATGGTCGTGGCACTGGTCCTCGCCCTCGTGGTGGGAGCCTGCACCGGGGGCGGGGCTGATACCACCTCATCGTCAGATGGCACCAGCTCGGGAGATGACCAGCTCACGGAACTTGGCGACCTCGCTGCCCCCGAGTGGGAGCCCACGACGCGGGCAGAGCAGCTGCTCTTTGAGATCAGCGACGAGATCGGTCCGACTCCTCAAGACGCCATCGATGCCATCGGCCTCGTCGTTGAAGGATTCCCCGGTGTCACCCCTACTGGTCTGCCACCGGGTGAGGATGTGGGTCTCACCTCCACGTTGCGGTGGGTCGAGTTCTTCTATGACGAGTACTCGCCTGAGCAGCAGGCAGCAATCGACGAGCTGCTGGTCCCCGGCGAGCTGGCTGGGACCGTCGCCGACGACGGGACCGTGACGCTGGCTACCGCGCCGGTGAACGACGCCTTTGGGATCCTTGCAGGATCGGCGACGAGCGATCACGGCTCCACCGCCACAGGACGACGTGCCAGCGCCAGCCCACAAGCCGATTCTCCCGAAGCTCTCGGCGCGAATGGCCTGCCGGTGCCTGTTCTGGCGGTGAACGAGGCCGAAAAGCAACGGTACACCGACCTGCTGGCGGAGGTTCGTAAAGACCTCAAGGCCCATATCCCCAACCTGCCGACACACAAGCATGTCGATTTGTTCTTCACCACACTGAAACTGGACGGCATGGATGCCCTCCCGAATCCCGACGATTCCAGCCGCTGTGACATCCGGATCCATCCCGGGTTCACCGATGGGAATCCCAACGACGACGCGATCCGTTTCTTCTTCGCCCACGAGCTGTTCCATTGCTCCCAGTTCCTGTGGGGAGCGAACCCAAAGGCCCCGAAATGGGTGATCGAAGGGAGCGCAGACTGGGCCGCCACCGACCTCTATCGCAACCGTGCACTCGACTACAACGCAATATACGTGTCGTGGTTCTTCTTCCCCGAGATGCCGCTGAAAATGCGCAGCTATAGCGCCTGGGTGCTCTTCGAGAACGCCAAGCTGTGGGGCTACGACGCCTACGCGATCATCAAGGACATGGTGACGACGAACCAGTCCGGCGTAGCAGCAGAACTCGCCGTCGGGCACCTTGACGGACTTCTGTTTCGCAAAGAATGGTCGACTCGCGCTCTGCGCTCCACCTCCATCGACTTCCCGTGGCAGATGCCGTGGCCGACCCCCGACAGTGGTGCTGGTCCCCACGACAACCGCGTGTTGCTTGGCGAGCGTGGGCTTGGCAAGTATCAGGTGAAGGGTTGGGGCTACTTCACCCAGCAACAGCTCGTGGTGACGATGACCTCAGATGTCGGTCTGGTGACGGCTACCCCGAAAGGGGGTCCCCTCACGACACATACGGCCCAGGGAACCGTCACCGTCGGTGAGGGTGACTCGGGGCGGTTCTGTTTCTCACCCGACGGCTGTCGTTGCCCTGAGGACATGACTTCTGATGCCATCCCGATGCTTGGAAAGGACATGCTCTTTTCCTACGCAGCTGCCGCCAATGCCGCGACCACGACGGTGGTCGCGACGGAATGGAACCCCGACAAGGAGTGCCGCAACGATCCGCCCCCCAAAGACGGCTCCTCCAACGGTGATCCCCATCTCCTGACGTTCGACGGGATCCCGTACGACGTGATGACCCTCGGCGAGTTCGTCACCGCCCGGGATCCGGCCGGGGACTTTGAGGTGCAGACCCGTCACGAGGCGTTCATGTCTGGGGCCGGAACGACCGCGGTGGCCCTCGACACCGGCGGCGGGCGGGTCACGGTGACGATGCCTGAGTTCTTCACCGAGGAGATGCCTGTGGTTCGTGTCGACGGAACCGTCACCACCGACCCCGAGCTGGATGTCGGCGGGGTGCAGATCTCGGTCACCGACGGCAAGGTCTCAGCGGTGTGGCCGGACGGCAGCATCGTCGACATGGAGTGGTTCCTTGGATGGTTCGTGTCGATTGACCTGTCACCCCAGCGGGCGGGACACATCGAGGGGCTGTTGGGCGACGCCGACGGGGACATGGTCAACGATCTGCGTTTCCCCGACGGGACGCTGGTCGACACCTCCGATGCCGAGCCCCACGAGTCACCGTTCGTCCTGGCGTGGGCGGTGGACGATGCGACCACCCTGTTCGACTACGAGCCAGGCCAATCGGTCGCCACCTTCCGCATCCCCCACCCCAACCCCGACCCGCCCGCATCCGATCCGCTGGTCGCCGAAACCTGCGAGATGGCGCTTGGCGACGACGCCACCACCTATGAGGTCGATTCCTGCACCTTCGACGTCACCGTCACCGGAGAGGACGACTTCGTCACCGCCTACGCCGCTGTGGTTGAACAGCGCGTCACCGGAAACGACGTACCGCTCGTCGCCTTCACGCCCAGTCCCACCACCACCGTCGGTCCGGGGACCGTCGGTTCCGCTGGCGAGCCCACCCTGATTCTCGACAGCAATCAGCCTTCTGGCGTCGTGACCGCCGTGGAGGGGACGGTGCTGCTGTTGGCGACGGACTCGTGTGGCGACGACAACCTGACGGTCACCGTGACGTGGGTGGGAGGCGACGACGAGCTGGCCGTTGCCGATGTGTGCGATCCGTCGGGTCTGGCCGGGTTGCTCGCTGGCGACGACGACGAGTGGATCAACGGGGAGGCATACGTGTGGCTTCCCGGAACAGGCGACTACGAGGTGTGGGTCAGCTCGCTCGCCTACGACCCGTTCGGCCCCATCTCCGTCTACGTCGACCCGACGCCAACGGTGCTGCGTGCTGATCAGATCAGCAGCGGTGACGAACGGGTCCTCAGCGGAATCGCTGACACCGTGGTCTATCTGACGGATCCCTCCGCTGTATTCACCGCCGAAGGGTTCGACGTGGCGTGCGCCGTTGAGGTGTACTGGGTTGACGATTTTCCTCGCGACGAACCCTTTGACCTCGACTTCTGCTCCCACTCTGAGGGGATCGACTTCCCCCCAACCGACATCAAGATCCCCGTGGTCGTCTTCAATCGCACCGGCGGGGAAGTAACGATTCGCCTCACCCCCGCCAGCTGACGTGCCGGTTCCTGCCCTGACGACAACTGCATCTGTTGTTCTCTTGATTCTGACGTTACGGTGACCATCAATGGGAACCAACGGACAGGACGGCGATGACCCGAACCCCTGACCCGAACCAAGCGGGATCGGCTGCTGCTGAGGCCCGCGCCCGAATGGTGGAGCGCCACCTTGTCGGGCGTGGGATGCTTGATGACGGCGTGCTTCACGCCATGAGGACCGTTCCACGGGAACGGTTCATCCCCGCCGACCTTGCCGAGTTTGCCTACGAAGACCATCCCCTTCCCATCGCGGAGGGTCAGACCATCTCACAGCCCTACATCGTGGCGCTCATGGCGCAGGCGGCACAGATCGGCCCTCACGATCGGGTGCTGGAGGTCGGTGCCGGATCGGGATACGGAGCAGCAGTCCTGAGCAGGATCGCTGCAGAAGTGTGGACGATCGAACGCCACGAGGCACTCGCCGACGGCGCCCACCGGGTACTTGAGGAACTCGCCTACGATAACGCGCACGTCATCTGGGGCGACGGCACCCTCGGCTATCCCGAAGCAGGCCCGTTCGACGCCATCGTGGTGACTGCCGGTGGACCACGCATACCCGAGGCGCTCTTGGAACAGCTTGCTGACGGTGGACGCCTCGTGATCCCTGTGGGGCCCGAGACTCGCGGCCAGCAGCTCATCCGGGTGCGCCGTGATGGAGACACCTTCAGCGAAGAAGACCTCGGGGCCGTGCGCTTCGTCCCCCTGGTGGGAACCCAGGGTTGGGCAGATCCGAAGCCTCATGTGACTGCTGGGGCCATGCCGAGCCCGCTGTCCAACCCGGGCCCGGCCCCGATCGTGATGGCCCCGTCACTGCATCCCCGCCTTGGGGTCAGTGCCCTGATTGCTGAGGTGGCCGAACCGTTTCCGTCGATCGCTGAAGCCGAGGTGGGTCCCCTGCTCGACCGCATCGGTGACTGCTCGGTGGTGCTTCTGGGTGAGGCGTCGCACGGGACCTCAGAGTTCTACCGGATGCGGGCCCACATAACCCGCGAGCTCATCGAGCGAAAGGGCTTTACCGTGGTGGCCGTCGAGGCGGATTGGCCCGACGCTGCACGAATCGACGCGTGGGTACGCCACTACCCGCCAGCGGAGCCCGACTTCACCGCCTTTAGCCGCTTCCCCACATGGATGTGGCGCAACCGGGAGGTGGATGCATTCATCGACTGGCTTGCCGACCACAACGCCGACATTGAGGATCCGGAGCGCCAGGTCTCCTTTGCCGGACTCGACCTGTATTCCATGTTCACATCGCGTGACGCCGTGCTCGGTTATCTCGATCGTGTTGACCCCGATGCCGCAGCGGTGGCCAGGGCCCGATACGGGTGCCTCACGCCGTGGGAGCACGACCCCGCCCGCTACGGTCGGGCCGTTGTGACCGGCCAGTTCGCTGGCTGTGAAACAGCCGTGGTGGAGACCCTGACGGATCTGCTCCGCCAACATGTCGACTACGCGTCCCGAAACGGCGATATGTTCCTCGACGCGACACAAAACGCGTTGGTCGTTGCAAACGCCGAACGCTATTACCGCGCCATGTACCAGGGTTCGGTGCAGTCGTGGAACCTGCGGGACCAGCACATGTTTGAGAGCCTCCAGGCAGTGAAAGCCCACCGAGGGCTCGGAACCAAGGTGGTCGTGTGGGCCCACAACTCCCATGTGGGTGATGCTTCTGCAACCGAGATGGGGGCACAAGGCGAACACAACATCGGGATGCTGTGCCGAAACGAGTACGGTGACGATGCCTTCCTGGTCGGCTTCGGAACCGACCGCGGCACGGTCGCCGCGGCATCCCAGTGGGGCGGCCCGATGGAGTACAAGACGATTCGGCCTTCGCATGCCCGGAGTTACGAACGAATCTGTCACGACTCGGCGGTGCCAGCCTTCCTGTTGCACCTTCGTGACCCCGTGCGAGACGAAGTGCGCGACGAACTCATGCCACCTCGACTGGAACGTGCCATCGGGGTGATCTACCGACCCGAGACCGAACTCGAGAGCCACTACTTCCAAGCCATACTCCCCCAACAGTTCGACGAGTACATCTGGTTCGACGAAACCACCGCCGTCACACCCCTTCCCGTTCGCGAACTGGTCGGGGTACACGACGCCCACCCGTTCCGGCTCTGAACTGCACGCTCCAACACGTGTCCACGCCCAAGGGGAGATACTCGGATTTCGTGACGGTTCTCTGGATCAGCCCCAGGAGCTACTCAACCTGTTGATCAGACATGTTCACGCCTTCAAGTAGCGGCCGAGCTTGGGGAGCTTCGCAAGGACCCCGCTGCGTGGGAGGCCTACGTTTCTGAAACGGATGCAACGTCGGTGACCGATGGCATCGGTTGACAACCTCTGGCTCGTCGATTTTGGCGAGCCGTATCCGGGGGAACCGGTAGCGCATCGACCAGCACTCGTGATCGGTCCCCCAGACACGTTCGGGGCGGGCTTCCCCTTCGTGATCGTGACCCCGCTCACAATCACCCCTCGGGGCCTGTCACTTCACGTTGAGGTGGAGGCAACCCAAGACACGGGTATCGACCACACCAGCTATGTCCAATGTGAGCTGATCCGGTCAATCAACCGAAAGCGTCTTGTCCGTCGACTCGGCAGCATCGGCCCCGACGCAAGCAGCCAGGTCGCCACGATCATCAAGACGCTGTTGAATTACTGATCAACGTTGCAGCATTGAGCGGAATCGAATCAGCCGAGAAGCTTGCTGACGCCGTCTCCGATGAGTTTGGCTCCGATCAACACGAACAGCACGGACATGATTGCTGGGTTGTGGATTGCCATCCAGTGACGTAGATCGTTCAGGATGTTGACGGCGTTCGTGCCGGCGAGCAGATAGATGGCGATGGGGAGTGCGATCCCGATCGTTCCGAGCACGACGAACACACCAAGTACCGCGAAAGAACTGCCGGTCGACAGTCCCGCGGCGCCGATTGCTGCTGCTGCTGCAACGGTGAGTGCCAGGTTCTTGGGATTGACGGCGGCGAGGATGAAGCCGATGCCGAGACACTTTCCGAAACCGAATTGGTCGATCGCTGCCATCCATTTGGGCATGGGTGGTTCGACACCGTCTTTGGGTCTCCCAAGAAACCCTTTGATGCCAAGGAGAATCAACACCACACCAAGGGCGAGAATCAACCAACCCACCCACGTTGCTGGTCCGTCATCGGTGCTGGCTCCTGCGGGGTCTGCGACCAGGAGAACGACCGTCCCGACAATGCCGAGCCCAACAAGCCAGCCGATCAGGAATCCGAAAGCCTTGCCCTTCCCCTTGGTGGTGCTCAACAACAACACCACGGCGATGATCGGGATAGGGCTGATGGCAACAGCGATGGCTTCAGGGAGTATGTCGCCTATCACCGATCCCATGTCGAACCATCCTTCGCGGTTGCTGTGAGCCCTCTGATCTGGGGCCGCTCATTCGACACGCTAGCGCCTGGCGAGCATCCCGATGGGCCACCTTCATTCCTTGAGTGCCCGGCTGAACAGGCACGCAACATCATGCGGGCGACTCACAGACCTCGGTACACCTGATCCGGACGACGAAATCCTCCACGGCTAGCATCCAGGCGATGTGGCGACGGTTCGGATCCCTCTTTGACTCACCATTTCTTCGACGTGTCAAGTGGCATTTGAAGCGTGTGAGCGGAAAGGTCGACCGCCGGTTCTTCTTGTCGCTGTTCGCTTTTCTCGTCGTCTTCCTCGGCATTTCGGCCACGATCGTGTGGCTCACCGAGACGGATCAGACGCTCGCCGAGCTCTGGCGGTCGTGGTATTGGGCGGGAGCCACCGTTCTTGGTCTCGGTACCGGGGATCTGGTGGGACGCCCCATCGGATGGTTCATGAGTTGGGTTCTTGGAGTCTTCGGAGTCGCAATCGTCGCACTCTTGACCGGAGCCCTTGTTGGGTTCGTCATCGATTTCCTCTTGAAGGAGGGACAAGGAATGGGAGCAGCAGGCTATCGAGACCACATCGTCGTGTGTGGTTGGAACTCGACCGCACGAGACCTGGTCGCCGAGTTGGCTGGTGACGAGTACGCGACCAAGCTCGTGCTCCTCCACGACTCGGAACGCAATCCGGCGGACGACTCCGTCTATTTCGTTCGGGGTGACACCACCAACGAGGAGGACCTCAAACGGGCAGGGATCGAAACGGCCGCATCGGCGATCATCTGCCCCTCGGATGGGTCCGGGGAAGCCGACATGCGCTCCATCCTTACCGTGCTCGCCATCGAGACAATGGCGCCACAGGTCCGCACGGTGGTCGAGGTGAACAACCCGAACCACGTGACACACTTTGAACGTGCCAACGTCGACGAGGTCATGGTGACGTCAAAACTTGCGTCGCACCTGCTGGCGAGAACGGCGCTGTACCCGGGTCTGTCTGCACTTGTCGTCGACATTGTCTCTGGCGGGGAAGGTTCAGAGCTGTACCGGGTAGCCCTGCCCGAGGGGGGTGTCGGGATGTCGATCGATAGCGTCGCGGCGCTGCTGCGTTCACGCCACCGGGCCACACTCCTCGCCGTCAGCCGAGACGGCGTGACACACACCAATCCGGGAGAAGGATTCCTGATCGAAGAAGGCGACGCCCTCATCGTGATCGCCGAAACCCTCGGAGATCTCGAACCGCTCCACGATTGATCAAGAGTCCAGCTCGCTGGGTGCAGCCCTCAGGTTCCGTGGGCCCACCTCTCGACCGCGTCAGGGATGATCCAGCACGAATCAGACACATGGCACAGGACCAACGTCATCGCCGAACGTCGAAGCGACGTCTCGACTTCGGGCGAAAAGCCGAAGGCTGTCGGCTGGCCATCGTACGAAGTCGAATTGCTCGTAGTATTCGGCCGCTCTCTCGTCCAGAGCATCGACCACGATCAGCGCTATGCCGATACTGGCAGAAGCGGCGAGGATGCGCTGGACCGCGTCGGCAAGCAACCGCTGGCCGAGCTTCTGGTGCTGATAATCCAGAGCAATTGCCAATTTGTCGATGAGGACAGCTGGGATCGGGAAATCGCGCTTCTGACCCTTTGCGAGATGCTGAGGGGCCTCGCCGCTGTCCACAGAATGGCTCGACAGTGCGTAGTACCCGATGATCGTCTCGTCATTGTCGGTCAACACGAACGTTTGAGCCGAGCCACGCTTCTGAGCTTGTCCAGCCGTCTTGGCCAACCATTCGTTGAGGTGGGGAACCCCACAGTCGAAGTCACCTCTATTGTGTCGAGAGGTGTCGAGGGTTTCGACTATCACTTCACGATCGGGAATGGCTCGGCCTCTGCCAGCCTCTTCATCCCTGGGAGAACGTGAGCGGGCTCGTTCATCCATGCCGCAAAGCGATCGGCAATGTCGGCATTGAGGCGCGTTACCTGCTCAGAAGCAAGCACATTGGCCGCTCTCTCTACAGCCGGTACAAGGATGAACTCAGACACAGACGTTCCCGTTACACGGGCGGCTTGCTGAATGATGTCCCGCTGGTGGACAGACACTCGTATACCAATTCTTGCAGTCTTCTCGTAATCCTCGGCGTCGGTCGAACCAGAAAGCCCTTCGGCTGAAGTAGCCATCGCATCTCTCCTTGTATGTACATAATGTACGTACACGACGGTACCTGTGTCAACGATGCAATCTGGATCTCAGAACATCATCCGCAACCAGCAGCTACCGAAGCAGACTCTCAGACATGCAGCCAAGGTGAGCGGCGATCAACGGACTTATTCGACGGATGTTCACCGGGATCTCCTGCCGATCTTTCAAAGGAATCGACGATTTCGCCCACGACAGGCAGGACATCGTCAGCTGGCCCATCGACGAAGGTGCCGCCCGAATCGCACGCAAGGTGCCGGAGGGCATTGTCGTGAGGGTTGATGTCGATGAGGACCGCACGTGCCTTGGCCGCAATGCCAGCAAGGCGTGTGGCGAGGGGCACGCCACCGGATGTCCCGACCGTGATGCACAGCGACGCGTGCGCCGCGGCACGTTCCGCAGACCTCATCCTGAAGTGCTTTTCGTCGTAGAACTCGTCGAACCACAGGAGGTGTGGTCGGGTCACGAATCCGCACTTCGGACAGACGAGGAGCTCTCGGTGCTCGTCACCAATGTCGTCGCCATCGATCCAGTCGTCGAACTCGCAAGGAATCGGGACCACACCGTCGCATCCTGCTGAGCAACGCATCCCGTCGACATGTCCGTGGACTTCGATGGTGCGTTCCGGGGTGTTTCCGGCCCGGAGGTGGAGGCGGTCTATGTTCTGGGTGACGAGCGTCATGCGTTCGCCAAGGCGTTTCTCAAGATCAGCTACCGCGTGGTGTGCATCGTTGGGTGATGCCCTGTGGACTTCGGTTCGCCGTGCCAGATGCCACGCCCAACTCTTTTCCGGCTTCCTGAAGAAGAACGCTGCGGTGGCCCTAGCCATTGCTGTGGATCCCTCTTCGGTCCACAGACCTCCATCGCCCCGGTAGGTGCGCAGACCGCTCGCAATGGAGATGCCTGCACCGGTGACGATCACCACGTTGCCGCCACGTTCGATCCCTCGTGCCACGGCTTCGTGGAGTCCAGCTGGGCTGTTCACCATGGGCGTTTGTCCAGGAGTCCGTCATCGATGGCGAGGAAGATGCGACGAACGATCTGCCAATCCCGCTCGTTGAGTCCCGTTGCTGATTGCTTGTCCGCCAAGGTTGCAAGGAGCTGCGGTGCCTGTTGCGCCAACCGTGCGCTCGGTGGCAGTGTGGGGAGCAGGGCGCGGATGGTCTCAAGCGTCATTCCGTGACCCTGTCCGTCCGGTTCGTAGACGAATGGTTCGATGGGTGCGTTCGCCGCCACGGTCACAACACCCGTGAGATGCTCGACAAGGGCAGCCATCTTGGGGAAGTCGAGGCTTTTGGGCGTGTCGCTCGTGGCGTGATAGTGCTCGTTGCGACCGTTGTTGTAGAACAGAAACGGAACCCCAGCATCCTGGAACCCGGCGTAGTCGCTCAACTGGTCGATGAGATCGACATCAAGCCTTCTCGGGAACACACCAGGCACGGCAGGTACGTGTGCCAGAACCTCGCTCACCTGTGGGCACTTTTCCGCCCCCAGAACAAGTACCGTGTCGGCGATCTCAGACTCAGCACCATCTCCGATGGCGTGGCCGATCATGTCGAGACAGATCATCAGGTCGATGCGACTCAGCGGAACCGCTTCCTTGTTGACGAAGTGTCGGGAGCCCATGCGGTGTGTCTGGAAGTAAGGTGGTTCCTCGGCGTCGAATCCGGCGAAGACGACGCTGCGTTCCAGCAGCGGTCCCGCGGTGATCGCTTTCGCCACCTCGAGCATCACGGCAACCGATGCTGCGTTGTCGCTTGCCCCCGGGTTGACGCCACCGTCGATTGCGCAGGCATCGAAGTGGGCACCGACAATGATCGTCCGCTCTGAACGTCCCCGTCGTTGACCGATCACGTTTGCACCACCGATGGCCGGGATGTGCTGGAGATATCCCTCCTCGCCTGCCGGTTCGAGACCCAACCTATCGAACGCAGCCTCCACGTACTGTCTGGCAGCGAGACCGCCCGGCGTCCCCGGTAACCGTGGGAGGCATTCATCGGAGCACAGGTACTCCACGACACCACGGAGCCCGATGTAGCGCTCATCGATCATCGGTTCCTCAGCGGTCGGCATACTCATCCTGGGCGTCCAGGAAAGGAGCCACATTCGATCTCACAGAACGCCTCGGTCTGTTCGTCGGTCATCTCGAACAGCCCGACACCCACGATGAGTTCGGTGACGCTCCCCTCGTCTCTCATGTGTTTCGTGAAGTCGACGGTGAGCAACGGATCAGACAGCCCGAGTCTCCACATGTGTTCCAGGTTGCTGAGGACCTTGGCTCCCTCGACGGTGACATCGGTCGCCCTGATATCGAGCGTCCTGAGCTCGGGTAGCGCTTCGACGATTGTCCGGAGCCCGACGTCGGTGATCTTGGTTCCTGCCAGGTTGAGATGGGTGATCTGGGGGAGGTCCCGCAACGCTTCGAGACCGCGGTCGTTGACGTCGGTTCGCTGCATAAGGAGGATCGAGAGTTCCCTGTTTCGGGTCAACGTCGCGATCGTTGTCTCGTCGGCACCTGTTCCTGAGACGTCGAGATACATCATCGGCTCGTTGTCACCAAGGGCGGAAAGGTCCGGCCCGATGCCCTTGTTGTAGGCGATGTCGACCATCGATAGATGAACCCGGCGGATGATTTCCGGCAATCCGGCTTGGGTGAGCCCTGAGAACCGGATTCCCAATGCGTCGAGTCGGGACAGTTGATCCAGAAAAACGAAATCGTGTCCAAAGGTCTCATCGCCGTTGACGTGTAGTTCTTCGAGATAGCCGAAAAACCTGAGTGCCGCAGGAGAGGCGGTCACCCCATCGAGTGACAGCGATCGGAGATTCCATCCTGATCCAAGGTTCCGGAGATGGTCGCCGGTGAAGTCCACACCCCGGACCTCCAGGTTGTACAGCCACGGCAACACTGACAGATCAGATGCTTGCGGAAGTTCGAGTGTGCCCTCGGTGGTTCTTCGGCTTGTCTGGTTCACGCCCAGCCGAAGGGTTGAGATCCGTGCCTCGTGCAGAGCTTCGAAGTCACTAGTGTCCATGACTCCTTCGTTCACGAAGACCGTCGTGAGACCATCCATGGGCGTCGAGGCGAGCAACGAACCGAGTTGTCCAGGGCGATGGTCCGAGAACTCCAAGGCAAGTTCGTCGTCAATGCTGACCTGTACGTCACCTGTCGCCTCAGCAAAGAAGAATGGATCGTTGCTCGTGACAATGCTTACGTGGTGATCAACAGCACCGAGTTGCGGCGGTATGGCGCCTTCGGGTTCGGGCGGGTCAACGAAGGTGAGTGTTGTCTTGTCCGGGGTTGTGTGTGTAGCGGTCATGCCACGTACAGTATCATTATAATTCTATTTGTGTCAATATGACTTCTGATAGAAGGAGAATTTGATGCTGAGTGGTACGGTGCATACTGTGACCGACACCACATCTCCCGCGCCCGATGCATGGGCAAGCGCTCTGGGCCTCACGATCAAGGTATGGCGGACAGACATCGGCATGAGCAGGCGCCAACTCGCCCAGGCAGCGTCAATCTCCTACTCATACCTGTCAGCGATCGAGAACGGATCGAAGGTCCCGTCCACCAAGATTCTGCGTGTCCTCGCCGACCGCCTCGGCGTCAAGGCCCAAGACCTCCACGCCGCAGCCGAAGCCCGACTCTCAGCAGACGACAGATCCCACGACCCAGACACCGACAGAGACAACACCCTCATCGAAGCCCAAGAGCGAAGGTTCCTCCAACGCCAACAAGCACGCTTCGGATACGACTCACCCGAGTCTCCCACCCCAGCGGGTACCGAAGAACTAGCAGAACTTCTCCCCCACCTCCGCGCAGAAGACATAGCGGTCCTCGTCGCCGTCGCCCGCAGACTTGCAGCACCAGGATCAAAGGACTTCGAGAACGGTGATTCCTGAGGCCATGCGGATCCGCCTCGGTTCCGTTGAACACTGGCGGTCGGCATCGTGCCACAAGACACCTGACGGTTTTGTCGTGCTCTTCTCCCTCAGTCCAAGAGACCGACCGGTGGGCTGCCGATGTCGAAAACCTTGGGTATCGACAAAGGCAGGAAGACCAGAGAGAGGTCCACAACACGCGCCGACCTAAGAAGCAGTCAGGTCGCGGGCTAACGTTGCCGATGGGCCAACAAAGTGGAGGAAAGAACGCGTGGGAACAAGAACGGGCGGCGACCTTTTCATCGTCGACAACAGCGAGGACGGCTGGACAGGACTCCGGTATCTGGAGGAGTGGACCGACATAGCGAGTTCCTTCGACATTGCTACCGGGTACTTCGACATCGGAGCTCTGCTCTCACTGAACGGAAAATGGCAGAAGCTGGACAAGATCCGGATCCTTATGGGGGTGGAAACAACATCCAAGACTCGGGCCATCATCTTGAAATCGGCACAGGACAAAGGCGTTGCCGTTCTCAATGAAAGCCTTGAGGACGAAAAGCCTGGCAACCCCCTACTGGACGGCGTTACCGAGATACAGGAAGCCATAAGGTCCGGCCGCATCGAAGTTCGCGTCTACGCCAAAGACAAGTTCCACGCGAAGGCATACATCACCCACTCCAGCCTCAACGTCATCGGGTCGCAGGCCCTGGTCGGATCGAGCAATTTCACCAAGCCCGGTCTTTCACAAAATGTGGAGCTCAACCTTCGCATCGAGAACTCAAACGACGTCGAGGACCTCCAGGAATGG
>DIDS01000033.1:0-51879 GCA_002418265.1 Acidimicrobiia bacterium UBA5794
ATCTGGCTTGTAGCACACAACAACCAAAACACGTATCGGGCCTCACACCACACAGGTGCGGGGCCCGATACGCGTCAAACCCCAATCACGCCGATCGTATTGGTCAGCCCCGAAGCAAGGTGCCGAGATACAGCTCGATGACCTTGGGGTCTTCGAGCAGATCGGGACCCCTTCCGGTGTAGGCGTTCTTGCCTTGGTCAAGCACATAGGCCCGATGACAGATCTGGAGACACCGCCGTGCGTTCTGTTCGACCATGATGATCGACACTCCCGTGGCGTTGATGTCCCTTGCCAGAAGGAATACGTCATCCTGGAGGGCTGGCGACAAGCCAGCAGATGGCTCGTCGAGGAGGAGAACCCGGGGCTGCATCATCAACGCCCGCGCCATGGCAAGCATCTGACGTTCCCCTCCTGAGAGGTTGTCCGCTCGCATTCTGCGTCGTTCCAGGAGGATGGGGAACAGCTCGGAGACGATCGCGACCTGTTCGTCATAGTCGCGTGGCCGCAGGTACACCCCCATGCGGAGGTTCTCTTCGATCGTCAGTCTCGGGAAGACATTGTTGTTTTGGGGAACATAGCCGACACCGATCGAAACAAGCTCATGCGCTGGCTTGTTCGTGATGTCCTCGCCCTGGAGGAAGACAGCGCCGTCGCGGATCTCAACGAGTCCGAACAGCGCTTTGATGAGCGTGGATTTGCCAGCTCCGTTGGGACCGATCACGCCGACCATCTCACCGGGATAGAGCTCAAGACTGGTCCCTTCAAGGATGTTGACTCCGGGGAGATATCCCGCCGTGATCTCTTCCGCCACAAGCAGGGGCTCGGTGCTCCGGGGTACGTCGTCCGTCATGCCGTTTTCCCCGCTGCGACTCGGAGGGCAAGGTCGTGATCGATCTCGACGGGTCCCTGGTCGTAGACCGACGTATCTTCGTGATGGGCGCCAAGATACGCGTCGATGACCTCCTGGTTTTGTGCCACGTCGTGGGGTCGTCCCTCTGCGATGATCCGACCCTGACCCATCACGACGATCCAGTCCGAGATGTCCATCACCACGTCCATGTCGTGCTCCACGAACATGACGGTCATGCCCTCGTTCGGGAGATTCTTGACATGCTCAAGGAGCGACTCGGTCAGGGCAGGGTTCACTCCGGCCATCGGCTCGTCCAACATGGCGATCCGTGGCTTGGACATGAGCAGTCGCGCGAGTTCGAGGAGCTTGCGCTGACCCCCCGACAGCGTCCCTGCATACTCGTCGCGCATGTGATGGAGTTGGAATCGGTGCAACAACTCTGTTGCCTGGTCGGTGACCTCGCGCTCGCGAGCTGCCCAGATCGAAGGAATCATTGCCCTCGTCATCGACTCGCCGTTCTGGTTTCCGGCACCGAGGCGCATGTTGTCCATCACCGTCATGCGGGTCAGAGCCTTGGTGAGCTGGAAGGTTCTCACCATTCCCGTACGGGCAATGCGGTGCGCTCCGAGCGACTTGAGGCTTTGGCCATCAAAGGTCCAGGTTCCTTGGTCGGGTCGGTCGAAGCCGGTGAGGAGGTTGAACAGCGTGGTCTTTCCTGCACCGTTTGGTCCGATCAGGGCCGTGATCGTCCCACGTTGGATCTCCATGTGGTCGACATCGACCGCCCGAAGCGCCCCAAAAGACTTCGAAACAGAATCGACGATCAGAACGGGATCGGGTTTCACAACCCCCGGTTCGGCCGAAACGCTCTCGAGGGCTCTTGAGCGGTCAGACATCAAGGATCATCTCCTGTTTGTTTCCGACGATTCCCTGCGGCCGGAAAATCATAACCAGCATCAGCCCCAGTCCGACAAGCCCGAGAACCATTGGCCCCGCGACCGACGCGAACGTCGACGAGTTACGCAAGGCGTTGTCGATGGCACCGAACAAGAACCAGAACACAACGGATCCAAGAATCGGCCCGGTGACGGTGGCAGCACCCCCAGCGAGCACAATGGCGTACGTATAGAACGTCAGGATTGGGAGGAACACGTTGGGCGATACCGTTCCCGGGAGGAGCACGAAGAGCATACCGGCAACACCCCCGAGCACGCCGCCGAGGGTCAAGGCCTGCATCTTGAAAACGAAAGTGTTCTTTCCAAGCGCCCGGGCGGCATCCTCATCCTCACGGATCGCCTTGATCACGCGACCCCACGGTGAACGCATCAGCAACCAGACAAAGAACGCAAATATCGCTGCAAGTGTCCATCCCACGATCATCGTCCACAGGCCCCGTCCGTCGATCTTGAGAAACCCGACACGGAAGAAATTCCCTGCAAGCGTGCTTCCAAAGAGGGCAAAGAACCGCTCGCCGATCGCGTAGTAGGTGTCGGAAAACCCAATGTTGTCCGTGACAGCGCTCGGGATCCCAAAGGATCCACCCGAGAAGTTGACGAGGCTCTTGGTGTTGACGATGAGGCGAAGAATCTCGGCAATTGCAATGGTTGCGATTGCGAGGTAATCGGCACGTAGCCGCAGCGTGGGGTAGCCGAGGAGGAGCGCGAGACCGACGGCGGCAAGGAGACCAATGGCGACACCAATCCAGAAAGGCACACCGAAGACCGCCACCGAGATGGCAAGCCCGTATCCGCCGACGAGCATGAACCCGACCTGGCCGAAGTTGAGCAATCCTGCATAACCGAACTGCACGTTGAGACCGATGGCGTTGATCGCGTAGATCGCAGCCAAAGGACCGATGGCAAGACTCAATCCGGCGGCGATGGCGTCCACTATCCGAACCTTTCTGCTCGTCCGAGCAATCCCTGGGGGCGTATCAACAGGATGCCGACCATCAGCGCCATGGCCCAAGCAAGTTTGAGGTCACCCGGTAACCAGATCGTTGACCATTCGATGACCATTCCTATGACAAGCCCGCCGGCAAGCGCCCCGTACGCACTCCCGAGACCACCAAGAATGATCGCTGCGAACATCAGCAACAAGAGGCGGAACCCCATGTCAAAGGCTATGGCTCCATCCCCAAGTCCTTGGAGCACGCCACCGAGCGCCGCAAGGCCCGCACCCGTGATCCACACGAGGAGGATGACCCCATTGACATCGATCCCGGTTGACTCGGCAAGGTCGTTGTTGTCGGCGACTGCTCGCATTGCCTTTCCGTAACGGGTCCATGTCAAGAACATACCGACACCGACCACCACGGCGGCGGCGATGATGATGATGGCCCACACACGTGGCGGCGCGGAGAATCGCCAAATGGCGAACTGGTTCTGGACGTTGTAGTCATAGAAAGGGTTTCTGTTTGCGCCATAGAACACCTGAATGAGGCTACGAAGGAGGAGGGAGAGTCCGATGCTCACAACGAGCATCTGTATCAAGCCTGCCCTGCGTCGTCGAAGCGGCCTCCACAACCCAAGCTCGAGTCCGCCTCCGAAAAGCCCCACCACAACGACGGCTATGAGTCCACCGATCCACAAGGAAACATGGCCACCCCATTCAACGGGATTGTTGAAATACCACGCAATCACCGCACCCATGGTGACCAATTCCCCATGGGCGAAGTTGACCAGTCCGGTCGTGCCGTAGATGAGAGAGAGGCCGATGGCAGTAACCGCGATGATGAGGCCGTTTTTGAGACCCGACACGGTGGCGTCTGCAAAGCGTGTTGCGTCTGTGCCATGGTCAAGAGCTGGAATGACAACGACGATGACGGCCACGGCGATGAGCGCAATGCCGATCGAACGTCTCGCGGCTGTCAATGCTACTCCTTCCCTGCCCCAGGAGCAGGATGATGGCCCACAACGGCAACGTATGCGGGCAGCATCATACCAATACACCGCGCCCGAAACCGAATACCACGTGTACCCGAGATTCCCGACATCGCATGTGACGGCCTCGGGTCGCCGAACGCTGATCAACGATTTCCGGTTCAATGATCCCAGCCAGCTCGTCAGTTTGGTCCGGGGCTGCCTTTATGTTGGTCTGAACACCACGGCTCACGTCGATGTACCCGAGCAAAGAGCGGACACCTCGGTGACCGACCGACAGGACACAATGATGTCAGCCGGGACGTCAACGAGGTGGTGACGGTTACCGTTGGGGTGTGACTGACTCCACCGGCTCCCATGTCGCACGCCAGCGACAGCGCCTCACAGCCTCGGTAACCGATCTTGATGTCGACAGACAGCGGGCAATGCTGATTGGGCTTGTTCGTTCGCGCAACGACATTGCCAAGGGCAATGCGAGCCTTGATGAACTCGCGCTGTTGACGGATACCGCGGGATCAGAGCCCGTCGAAATGGTGCTTGTACGACGGGAACGACCCGATGCCGCGACCTTCCTCGGAAAGGGAAAACTGCGTGAACTCGTTGCAGAATCGAAGGCTGCAGATATCGACGTTGTGGTGTTTGACAACGATCTGTCACCAGCCCAGCAACAGAACCTTCAGCAGGCGTTCCAGTGCGACGTGGTCGACCGGGTTGCGCTGATCCTCGACATCTTCGCCCAGCACGCCCATACCAAGGAGGGCATGTTGCAGGTGGAGCTCGCTCAGTACCGATATCGCCTCCCTCGGCTTCGCGGAAAAGGAGTCGAACTGTCCCGCCTCGGTGCCGGAATCGGGACCAGAGGTCCAGGAGAAACGAAGCTCGAAACCGACCGTCGTCGGATCCTTGACCGCATACGCAAGATCGAGACGGAGCTGAAGAATGTCAAGCGCTCGCGCGACACTCGCAGTAAGCAGCGGCGGAAGGCTGGCGATCCGGTCGTCGCCATCGTCGGATACACCAACGCCGGAAAATCAACCCTGTTCAACCTCTTGACAGATGCAGGCGTTCTCGTCGAGGACCGCCTTTTTGCAACCCTCGACTCAACCGTTCGAAAACTCGAATTGCCCCACGGGCACTCGGCTCTCGTGTCAGACACGGTCGGGTTTGTACGCGAGCTCCCCCACGAACTGATCGAGGCTTTCCGATCCACACTTGAGGAGGTAGGCGACGCCGACCTTCTCGTACATGTCGTGGACGCATCAGACGCCGACCCTGATCAACAGCTCGCAACCGTGCGCCTCGTCTTGAACGAGATCGGTGCGTCAGACGTGCCGGAACTCGTCGTCTTCAACAAGATCGATGTAGCCGACGCCACGGCACTTGCCAGACTCCGTGCGCTCCATGGCGATGCAAGTTTCATTTCTGCACGGACCGGTGACGGCGTGCCTGAACTGCTTGAGAACATCGTCGTCGGTCTGCGAGCACGCAGTGTCGAGCTTGAGCTCTCAGTCCCGTACGGGCGTGGTGACGTCCTTGCCGATCTCCACGCCACCGGAGACGTGCTGAAAGAGATCCACACCGACATCGGAACCGATATCACCGTCCGAATACCCAATGAAGACGTACACAGGTTCAGACAGTTCGCAATAGATCAGATGACAGAAGGCTGAGAACCGATCCTAAACGGGAATCACGGTCCCAGCGATCAAGGAGTTCAGAAGCTGAAAGCCGAAAGCTGTAAGCCGAAAGCCGAAAGCTGTGAGCCGCGCGCGAAGCGAGCCTATAACAAGTCGAGCACCCCCGGCCTCTCCGCTTCCGATTCTGCAGGTTCTGGCGCCTGACCTCGGCTACCCGACTGCGTCGGGCCGCTTGGAGTCCAGCGAGCTGGACTCTTGACGTCTGACGTCTGGCTTCTGCCATCTGAATGCGGAATCAGAACGAGGCTCACGTACACCACCTGGATCACCAAGGCCACCACTCCTGCTGAAGACAATCCAAGCTCTCGTGGCCAGAACGGAAGCACCGGGATGAGAGCACCGATCACCCAAGCGATCTGAAAGATCGTTTCCGCGTTCGTGAAGACTCTGGCCCGATCCTGCTCGAGAACCGTGGTATGCATGAGACCGTCGAACGCGAACTTTGCGGTTCCCCATGCAAAACCTGCCGCTGCGACGAGGACCGCAGCCGCCGTGACCGAATCGATCTGAGCACCAACAAATGCAGCGATCGCGATCACGGCCAGGGCACCAACAACCATTGGTTCCTCTCTCACCCACGAACCGATCGCAGGGGCCGCCCATGCTGAAAGGAAATAACCAAGACCAGCGGCCCCGAGCAGGACCGCAAGACTCCGGAAGCTTGAGTCGGCATCGCGAAGTGAAAACGCGATGAGGAGCACAAGGTACCCGTTGAGGAAGCGCACCCCTGCGGTTGCGAAACGGGCCAGCCTGACCCTGCGGGAAAGCTGCATTCTCCTACGTCTCTTGGCTGGCTGGCTTGGTCTTGCGACGGATGGCAACTGAACGGCCGACACAGCACTGACGAGGTACACCGCCATTGCAAAAATCAGCACCGGGGTCGCACCGAAGACCGCGTCAAGGCCTGCCCCAATCGGGACAACCATGACCCCCGCGATGACTCCAGCTCGCGCCAAACGCGCGTTTGCGTCGATCAGCTCGTCCGCGTTGCGCACCACCACGGGCAACACGCTGGCCCGTGAGATCCCATGAAACCTCGACAACACAAGTGACAGGAATGCAAACGGGAAGAGCCAGAACGAATCAATCGTCAGAACCAGCCCGACACAGACCCCAATCCGGCCGAGTGCCGATATGGCAAGACCGGCGCGATATGAGCCAGGCGACCGGTCATACACGCGCCCGAGGAATGGACCGATCACAGCAAATGGGGCGAGTGTGATCAGAAGGTACAGAGCGACGTTCGAGCGTGCCTCGGTAGAAGGCACCGAGAAGAACAAAGATCCAGCCAGTGCAACGGCAACGAGAGCGTCACCTGCCACGGAGGCCGCGTGGGACTCAGCAAGCCTGCCGTACCCGTGGCCCCAGCCCCGAAAGACCGATGTGAAGGCAGCGCCGAACGAACGGCCAAGACCCTGCAGCCTCGTCTCTGACCACGAGACGACCTGACGATCCGCATCGTTGGGTTGGTTCGCCGACATGCCACAAGGGTAAACGGGAGAGGTGAATGCCCGAGGCATTCAGATCAGCTCCCAGCTCGCAGCTTTCAGCTCTCGTTCGATGCCCGCGCGAGGCCTTCGATGATGAGATCGAGACCGAACTCGAATGAGTCGCCGAAGTTGTAGCCGGGCTGGAGCACATGGTTCACGGTCAGCTCCGCCAAATATGGATAGTCCTCGAAGATCATGTTCGATGCCATCTCTCCAGCGACCTCGGCGAATCCCTCACCACCAGTGGCTGGGAGCATGGCCTCCTCAAAGGCGAACCCGTATACGAAGCTGTCGAGGATCGCATATGCGTGTGCCGTCAACTCGATCGACAACCCGCCACGACGAAGTGTTCCGAGGACCGCGTCGTGGTGGCGCAGACTGTTCGGCCCAGGTGACGTCCCGGACTCCATCAGAGGCGCCGCCCAGGGGTGCTTGTTGAGTACCTCGCGAACGGACACGCACCGCGCCCTGATCGCCGTCTTCCAGTCCTCGTCTTGAGATGGCAGCTGAATCTCGCCGAAGACGATCTCGACCATCCCTCCGATGATTCCCTCCTTCGAAGGCACATGGTGGTAGATGGTCATGGCCCCCACACCAAGCGATGCGGCCAGTTTCCGAATCGTGAAGTCCGCCAGCCCGATCTCGTCGGCAAGCGCAACGGCTGCGGCAAGCACGCTGTCGCGTGTGAGGGTTGGTCGCTTTCTGTCTTGGCTCATCTCACATCCTCAAGATCGGGGGTTGACAATCGTACAAAGTACGGGTACATTTCTTGACATCTTATCGTACTAAGTACGAGCTATCAAGGGAGTGTATCATGACCACGGAACTCGAACCGACCATCACTCAAGAGCACGGTGAGGCTTCGTCTCGAACTGCTCGACCGAATACCATGCGTGCAATCGATCAACGGCGCTATGGCTCCGCGGATAACCTTGAGCTCGCCGAAATCCCCCGTCCCGACTTCGGCTCCGACGAGGTCCTGATTGAGGTGCACGCAGCCGGGGTGGATCGTGGCGTTGTGCACCTGATGGCTGGCACCCCCTACCTGATCCGTCTGATGGGATTCGGGGTCCGTCGACCAAAAACACCCGTACCGGGGATGGACGTTTCTGGTCGGGTCGTTGCCATTGGTGCCGACGTGGAACGGTTCCGGGTCGGTGACGAGGTCTTCGGCATCGCCAAAGGATCCTATGCCGAGTATGCGACCGCGACCGAGTCGAAGCTGACCCACAAGCCGGCCAGCATCACGCATGAACAGGCGGGAGCCATCGCCATCTCCGGTATCACCGCACTTCAGGCTGTGGAGGACATAGCCGATGTGCGGCCGGGTCAAACGGTTCTCGTACTCGGTGCTTCCGGTGGTGTTGGCAGCTACGCGGTCCAAATTGCCAAGACGCTCGGCGCAACGGTGACCGGGGTGGCGAGCGGAGCAAAGGCCGACATGGTCCGATCGCTCGGCGCCGATGAAGTGATCGACTACTCCACCACCGACTATCTCGATGGACGCAACCGCTACGACGTGATCATCGACACCGGGGGACTCAATCCGCTTCGGCAGCTCCGAAAGGCGCTCAACAACAACGGGACACTCGTCATCGTCGGGGGCGAAGGCGGTGGACGGTGGACTGGTGGGATCGGGCGACAGCTCCGAGCAGTGGCGCTGTCTCCGTTCGTCTCCCAGCGCCTGACGATGTTCATCAGCGAAGAACATCACGGTCGTATGAAACGTCTGGCGACACTGATCGAGTCCGGTGAAGTGGCACCTGCCGTGAGTGAGGAATTCGATCTGGTCGAGGTGCCAGAGGCGATTCGCCGACTCGAGGCCGGGCAGATCAGCGGTAAGGCCGTCATCGTCGTGCCATGTGCCAGCAATGGCTCCTGAATCAACCCTGCGACGACCATCGAAGATACAGAGGCTCCTCCCGTGGCTCTGGCTCGGGTTTTCCATGGCATGGGCGGTTGTGATCTTCGTCACCGATCAGCTTGCTTGGCCCCTCGCCTTGTGGATTGCCACCACCGTTGGGCCACTCATCTACCTGCAAACTCGAAGTCAACCGACAAGCACCGACGGATCCAATCCACAACCGAACAGCAAAGGAGAGAACACATGACGTCATCCGATAGAACCGACTCCACCTTGTCGGGAGTATCACGGGAGCATGGGCTGGTTGACCCTGGACGCCTACGCCGCTACGCCCTCATCGCCGGTGTCGGATATGTGGTCCTGTTCGTCCTCGGGATCTTCGCCAACTTCTTCGTCCGTGAAGGCTTGATCGTCAGCGGAGATGCCGTCGCGACTGCGGCAAACATCAGCGAGTCCGAGACCCTCTTCCGGGTCGGCATGGTGAGCTTCATGGTGATATTCCTCGTCGACGTCATCGTTGCGTGGGCGCTCTATGTGTTGTTCAGGGGCGTGAACGAGCGTCTGTCGTTGGTGACCGCATGGTTCAGAATCGTCTACACCGTCTTCCTCGGTGTTGCCCTGGTCTTCTTTTTCCAAGCCCTTCAGCTGCTCGACCATGCCGAGTTTCTCAACGTGTTCAGCTCCGAGCAGATGAATGCCCAGGCGCTGGTCGCCCTTGACACATTCAATGCGACCTGGCTGATCGGCCTGCTGGCCTTCGGTGTCCATCTCGTTCTTCTCGGTGCGCTCATCATCGAGTCGGGCTGGACATCAAGGGTTCTGGGCTATGTGCTGATGGTTGCCGGACTCGCCTACGTCACCGATACGGTCGCCCATTCGCTTCTGAGCAACTACGTCGACTACGAGTCGGTTTTTCTCGCCATCGTTGCTCTGCCATCGGTGATTGCCGAAGGTTGGTTCGGCCTGTGGCTCCTCCTACGAGGAGGCAAAGAATCGAGCTCTCGCCTCGACACAACCGAACCCGGCGTCCGTCGCTGAAAGCTGTGAGCGGAAAGCTGAAAGCTCTTTGAGTCGGCTCCCGACTCAAAGCAACTGTGTTGCCAGCTCCGCGAGCGGACTCCGCACCGTTCGCTCCATCGTGATGTGGCCGAACATCGGGTTTCCCTTGAACTTCTCGATGAGTGCGGCAAGGCCACCAAAGGGGGAAACATACGGATTGTCGACCTGTGTGAGGTCACCACAGAAGACAACCTTGGAGTTGGCGGCCATACGCGTCAGGATGACCTTGAGCGTCGGGAGCTCAAGGTTCTGGGCCTCATCAACAATGACCAGCTCATTCGTGATGGAGCGACCACGCAGATAGGTCACCGCCGCCATTTCGAGTACATCACGCTCGAACAACTCCTCGACCGCCTGACGCGGGCTGCCATTTTCGCCCCCGAACAGTGCGTACAGGTTGTCGTGCACGGCGGCCATCCACGGTTCAAGCTTCTCGTTGAGGTCCCCCGGAAGAAACCCGACCTCTTGGCGACCGAGGGCGATGAGCGGTCGATAGACCGACACACGGCGGTACCGACCCATCTCAATGACCTGGTCGAGGCCAGCGGCGAGCGAAAGGAAAGTCTTACCCGTCCCTGCCATGCCCATGATGCTCACCGCTGACACGTCCGGGTCAAGGAGAAGATCCGCAGCGAATGCCTGGCGCGTGTTCTTCGTCTCGATTCCGAACATCTGACGGGACCCCGAGACGCGTACGGCGATCGGATCGGGTCCATGCTCAGCGACACGGGCCAACGCCGACGCTGAGCCGGGCCCCTTCAGGATCAGGTATTGGTTGACGATGCCGTCCAGTTCGGGAATCACAACTTTTCCAGAGTCATAGATGGCGTCGATCACATCACCGTCAACCTCAACCTCTCGGACACCGCTGTATGACTCATCGACTTCAACGGTGTCCCCCCGGTAGTCCTCGACTGCGACACCAAGCTGCGCCCCCTTGATCCGCAGGGCCGCGTCCTTTGTGACAAGAACGGCACCACCCACATCATCAATGTTGAGACAGGTCGAGAGAATTCGATGATCCGGGGTGGTCGGGTCCAGCACCTCTGGCAGGCGATCCGAGTGGATTCCGTTGAGCTCGATGCGCAATGTCCCCCCGCTCGGAAGCGGATAGGGTTCGGCAAGACCCCCATCACGGGATGCCCCGAGTTCCTCAAGGAGCCGCACGGCTCGGCGGGCATTCGCCCCGACCTCATCCATACGTGTTTTCTGCCGATCGAGTTCCTCAATCACCACCAAGGGAAGTACCACGTGATGCTCGTCGAAACGAAGCATGGCATTGGGATCTGCGAGCAGAACACAGGTATCAAGGATGTACGACGTGTGATTCGACGCCCGTGTGAAGGTCCGTTGCAGCACTGGGTGAAAACTAGCAGACAGATCGCACGCGACTGAGGACTGATTGCAGAGGACCGGGAAGGATCGTTCAATCGACTCCGGCAAGCGGACGCCGAATGCCGAAGCCGGTAGGCTGCTCTCATGAAGTATGCCGTGATCGGAGCAGGGTCGTGGGGAACGACCATTGGAACTCTGCTCTCTGGTGCAGTCGATACGGTCCTGTGGTCGCGCAACCCCGAGGTTGCTCACGACATCAACAGCAATCATCGCAACGACGCCTACCTCGATGGATTCGACCTACCTGAGGCACTCCACGCAACAACCGATATTGAAGAAGCGGTGAGGGATGCCGACGTCGTCGTCATGGGAGTTCCCTCCCACGGCTATCGCTCGGTGCTTGAGTCGTGCGCCCAACACATCGGACGGACGACACCCGTCATTTCCCTCTCGAAGGGGATCGAACGCGAGACGCTCATGCGCATGACCGAGGTCACGCTCGATGTCCTCCCACGACATGATCCGAACCTCGTCGGTGTCCTGACAGGTCCGAACCTCGCCAGGGAAATCATGGAGGGTCAGCCAGCTGCGACGGTGATCGCGCTCGGAGACGGGAACGCTGCCACCGAACTTCAGCGGGTGTTCATGGGCAAGACCTTCCGTGTTTATACGAACCCAGATGTCGTCGGCTCAGAGATCGCAGGCGCAGTGAAGAATGTCATGGCGATCGCTTCGGGCATGGCAGCCGGGAAGGGATTCGGTGACAACACCCTTGCAACCCTCATCACACGGTCACTCGTGGAGATGACGCGCCTCGGGGTTGCCATGGGTGGAGATTTCCGTACCTTCCCAGGCCTTGCGGGACTCGGTGATCTCATCGCGACATGCAATTCGTCACAGTCTCGAAACCACAAGGTCGGCTTCGGACTCGGCGAAGGTCGATCACTCGACGAGATCACCTCGGAGATGAACATGGTCGCAGAGGGCGTGAAGTCAACCAGTGGCGTTCTTCAGCTTGCGGATCGCCACAACGTGGACATGCCAATTGCCAAACAGGTAGGACGCGTCCTTTATGAAGGTCTCGACACCACCCAAGCGCTCCACGAACTCATGGCCAGAGCAGCCAAGAGCGAATTCAAAGGCTGAACGGGCCGAGTTCCATCAGCACCTTTCCGCTCATCGCTTGTCAAAGTCTGACGCCAGACTTCTGACTCCAAGCAAGCCGGACTCTTGACGTCGGTCATCGGTCATCGGTCATCGGTCATCGGTCATCGGTCATCTGGATCTGACGTCTGGCCTCTACTTCATCACGCACCCAGCATTCGCCGAAGTGATCGTTCACCAGACCCGTGGCTTGCATGAAGGCATACATTGTGGTGGGCCCAACGAACTTCCAGCCACGCTTTTTGAGATCCTTCGACAATGCCGTTGAGACATCCGTGACCGCTGGAATCTGCGTCGGAGCAGGGCCACGCTCTGGCTCCCAGTTCCAGAAATAGGATGCAAGCGTGCCGAACTCGCGTTGGAGCTCAAGGGCACGCGCTGCGTTGTTGATCGTTGCTTGGATCTTTCCACGATGGCGGATGATGCCAGCGTCGTTGAGCAGCCTCCGAACGTCGTCTTCCCCGTAGTTGGCAACACGTTGAGGGTCGAAGTCAGCGAAGGCCGCTCGGAAGTTGTCACGCTTGCGCAGGATGGTCAACCAACTCAACCCGGCCTGGAAGCCCTCGAGACAGACTTTCTCGAAAAGCCGGTTGTCATCGCCCTGAGGGAAACCCCACTCAGTGTCGTGATATCTCTCGTAGTCGGCATCTCCCGGCCCCCACCAACAACGCATCTTCCCGTCCGATCCGGATGCGACCGTCATCATGCTTCGCCGAGAGCGGCTTCCTGCGCCGCTTTGGAGTAGGAGAGGACAACACGCATGACAGCTTCGATGTAGTCGGGGTCAAGTCCGATCGCCATTGCATCGCTTCGAGCCTCAGCCATCAGCTCAGCCTCACGGTCGGGTGATTCCATTGGGAGGCCCTTGGATGCCTTGATGAGCCCGATGTTGACCGAGTTTGTCAACCGCCGCGCTATGAGCTTGAGCAGTTCACGATCAATCCGATCGATGTCATCACGCAAGGACGGGATGCCGAGTCGATCCATCAGCACATCAAAGGCTGGCAGGTCAAGATGGCCCCCAGCACGGAATCGGGCGGCCGACGGGTCCGGGTGCACGGCAACCATGAGTCCATCAGCCCCGGCAATCCTCGCCGCAAGGGCAAGTGGAGCAATCAGATCAAGCGATCCGACCAATGGAGCAGGGTTCACCACAACGGGATAATCCGAGAGTTGCTGGACAACAGCAACGGCAGAGATATCGAGAGTGCCTGCCGTTCGTGGATCGTGACCCTGTGACCCTCGCTCGCACAAGATCACATCAGACCCGGCACCCGCAACCACTTCGGCCGCAACGAGCCACTCATCGACGGTCGCGTCTTCACCACGGTGAACGACGACCGGTAGACGGGTCTCCCCGGCGGCCGCAAGGACATCGGAACGGCCCATCCGGGAAGGTCCAACCTCGATCAGATCGACATGATTCGCAACGACAGATGCCTGATCAGGCTCAAAGACAAACGTGGAGGTCGCAAGCCCGGTGGTTCTGCTTGCGTGTTCAAGGAGCCAAAGGGCTTCCGTTTCCAACGGAGTGAAGTCACCCGCAAGTTCCGTTGGAAGAAATGTGGCAGATCGGAGTATCAGAGCACCTGCCTCACTCACCGCGGTTGCGGTCGCCATGATCTGGGATTTGGACTCCACCGCACCGGGACCGGCGAGTACAGGAAACGATCCGTCTCCGAAGCGGATGTCGGCGACCGGCACAATCGCGGTAATGGCATCGGGCTTTCGCTGACTCTTCAGCTGGCTCTTGGAATCGGATTGCTGCTCGGACATGAGTCCTCCCTGGCGGAGTGCGATGTTACCCCTCAAGCAATGAGCGGCTTGCTGCGGCAAGGATTGGGGGTATCGGTTCGAATGCCGCGAACCGTTGATCGCTTGTCTGTCCCGAGACAAACCGGGCGTAGATCTGCTCAATGATGACCGCAATACGGAACAGGGCCAAGGCTTCAAAGTACGCGATGTCAGAGAGGTCGAGGCCCGTGCGCTTCGCATAGCGCTCCCGGACATCGTCTTTCGACATGACATCCCCAATGGCGACGGCCTGGGCACCGAAGACGAGGTAGGTCGGATCGTCGGGTTGCGCCCAATACGCGAGCAGGGTTCCGGCATCGACCAACGGGTCCCCCCTGGTCGCCATGTCCCAATCGAAAACCGCAACAAGGGAACCACGGTCGCTGACCATCGTGTTGTCCAACTTGTAGTCGTTGTGGAGGATCACGGTTCGTTCCGATTTGGGGACGGCCGCGCTGAGGAGGGCCACCACCACCTCCATGTCGGGCACTTCGCGGGTCGCTGCAGCAAACCAACGCCGGCTCCAGCCAGCGATCTGGCGTTCGACGAACCCCTCGGGATTGCCGAGGTCCCCAAGACCCGCCTCTTCGGGATTCACAAGGTGCAGATCGGCGAGGCCATCAACCAACGACTCTGCCACCTCGACCTTGGCTTCGGGGGATGACAGCTCCGTTGGCCACTCGCGACGGATGACATGTCCGCGTCTTCGCTCCATTACGAAAAACGGTTTGCCCATGACATCGGGGTTGTGGCAATAGTGGAATGCACGAGGAGCGAGTGGGTACGAACGCCAGATGTTCGACAGCACTCGGTATTCACGTGCCATGTCGTGCCCACCCTCGGCGACCTCACCAAGGGGTGCTCGACGCAGCACATACTCATCCCCGGACTCAGTGACGGCGCGGTATGTGAGGTTGGCGGCACCACCGGGAAACTGGTCAAAGACGATCGGCCCCGAGCCAAAAAGATCGGGAAGGTGGTGCGTCAGGTACGACGCGACCGAGCCCTCGTCAAATGCCTCCTCAGGACGAATCGGTGCAGTGTCGGTCACGGGCAGAACACTAGATGTTCACTACGAGGACATGGCGGCGGGTGGCTCCCCGGGTCTGTGGGTGAGCAAGATCGGGAACGCCGTATGGTATTTCCCTCATTCGTCATGCCTACCTGGCAACCTTGTTGCTCAGTCAACGTCTGGGGAAGAGGCTCAATGTTCGCGCACCAAAGCGTGTGTGGGTAGTCGGAGGAACGCGATCGAGCTAAGAGCGAGAACGCTTGCAGCGACCCACCAAGCAGTGGAGATCCCCGCAGCTTCGGCCAACCGGGCGATGGTCAAGCTTGCAACCAGCCCGCCGGCCTGAAGCGACAAGGACTTGATCGACAGGACCGTCGTTCTCACATTCGCACTCACCTGGTCGTGGAGCAACTCGTTCTCCACAGGGAAACCGAGTCCATTCATGAAGTAGAACCCGACAAATGCAGCGACTGCGACACCGAAACCTGTCGCGCTTGCGAGTCCGGCGAGCATCACCCCGATGAGGAGGCGGGCGGTGAAGGCCGCGTGCCGGGGATCACCCCCGACCCATTTGGTCAACCTCGGTGCGAGGGCCGAACCCAACCCGGCAAGAGCGAATCCACTGGCAAGAATGAATCCCAGCGGGCCAGTGTCCGTGTCCGCTCCTCCCCCGAGCGCTATGAAGTGGGGCTGCCAGAGCAGCTCGACCGATGACAAGCCGATTCCCAGCGCCGCCGAGGCAAGGAGGAGCAGTCGGATCGGCCGGTGCCTGAACCCCAATCGGATACCTGACCCGACAACGGCGGGAACCTCCGCGAACGTCGCGGTGAACGTCTGATCACGTGGGCCGTCAGCAGTCATCAGGAGGGGAATCGCAATGAGGTAGACAACGCCGGCGATCAGCGAAGTCACGATTGCAGGCCCGAGACTGCCGCTCATCGCTGGGATCAACCCGCCCGCTATCGCACCGAGGGCAAGGGCGATCCCATCAATTGTCCCGCCAGCGGAAAGCCCACCGCGTATCCCTGCATCGGGATCCAGCTCTCGGGTGCGATCGACGAACCAGGCCTCAAGCGGACCCGAGTCGAGGGCCCGCGACATACCCCCGAAGAACGTTGCCACCCCGAAGCCGACCATCGTATCTGCGACCAGTAGCAGTACCGTGAAAACAAGCGTGAGAACAGCCGAAACGATCAGGATGGTTCTTCTTCCAAGAGCGTCGGCCAGACCGCCGGTGGGAAGTTCAAGAGCCGCTGTGGTGAGCCCGTAGATGGCAAACATGACCCCGATCTCGGAAAGACTGAGGCCTTTGCTCCGGGGTATCAGGACGAGGATGGGGGCAACCAATCCCACCGGAAGCCAACGCAAGGCCACCAGGATCAAAAATCGGTTTCGTACGCCAGTCGTGGTGTTCGGGTTCATGGCATGACCTCGTCGACGGGAACCACGCTCACGAACACAACAACATCAGCAGCTTCTTCCGACGTTGAGGGTGCGACGACATACTCCTCAACAAGGGACCACAACCGATGCTGGAGTTCCTCGGCCCTCGCGGGCGTCAGGCGGAGCAGGGCGTCACTCGTTCCACTTGCATCCGCCCACTGTTCACCCCAGCGTGCCTCGTTGTCCAGGTAGCGTTCCAACAGCACCGTCTGCCACCGCAACGCCAATCGACGCATTGCGTTGAGCTTGTCCCTGGCCTTTGGCTTATCGGCGAACGCGCTCGGTCGATAGTGCGTGAACTGGGATGACGCCTTCCACCACCGATCGCGACGATTCCCCCTGTCCGGATCCTCCTCGATGAATCCACGCTTCTCGAGCACTCGGAGGTGATAGCTGGTCGAACCGCTCGATTCTCCGATTCTTCCCGCAAGCTTGGTCGCTGTTGAGGGTCCTTCCGATCGCAGCATCCCGAGCAGTTTGAGTCGGATCGGGTTCGCGAGTGCGTCAAGATCGGCTTCATCCACCAATTCATGGGTCTGTGTTGGATCACGCATAATTCAATTTTATTGATCGCAAAACGATTTTGCAAATGATCTTTGCAAAATATAGATTGGTGCCCGTTGGTGAGTCATCCGAGTGAAGCGTGGCTTGGCAAGTCGGACTTCAGGCCTGAAACACTCTCTGAGGTCCACATGTCGTTGAGCGCAGACGACCGACTTCGGCTCCAGCGTTGGGGGGTCTCGTTTCGGTGGTTGACTCTTGTGGTGAGTGATAATCTGGCGACGACATGGGTACTTCTGCCACTCATCGTGCCGCCTGCCTCCTCTCGCACTCGACGCCTTATCAGGTGGCTCACCTTCTTGGGCTGATCACCACTGGAGGCAGTTGGTTCCGTCCAGCTAACGAACGAAAGGGAACTCATGGGACATCGACTCTGGAGCATGATCATCGGCTTGATCCTCGCAATCAGTATGGGGGGTCTGCTTCTTGCCTGGCTGAAGCTGAATGACGGGTCCTGGTTCGTCGGCCTGTTGTTCATGTTTGGTGTGGTTGCCGGCGTTGCAGTCGTCCTAGCAGGCGCTCTTGCCGGAAAGGCATCGGACTGACGCACGTGCGAACACTCAATGAGGGTGTTCGAGCCCTTCTCGAGCTCATCGCACTCGTATCCCTCGGGTATTGGGGATGGAATCTCGACTGTCCACTGCTCGTTCGACTGGCGGCGGCCGCATTCGCCCCGATGATCGCAGCCACCGCGTGGGCAATCTGGGTCGCGCCGAAATCAACGTCTCGCCTTGACGACCCGTTTCGTTTGGGGATCGAGGTCATCGTATTTACGGGCGCGACGCTTGGCCTTCTTTCCACAGGCCGACGATTCCTCGGTTTACTCTTTGGCATGATCGCTGTTGGGAATCTCATCGCTATGGCCATATTGGGCCAGCGCTGAGAAGGGAGAGGAGGCAGAGAAGTGACCAAGAAGCCTCGTAGTCCGGTGCGGGCGACCGGAGAGATCACGGTTCGAGCGACGCCGGTCGCGGTGTGGGGATTGCTCTCAGATATTGACCAGTGGCCGTCTTGGAACCCCGATGTGAAATCCGCGCACTTGGTTGGTCAGCTCCGACCCGGTTCCAAATTCACATGGAAGGCAGGTCCAGGCACCATCCGATCAGAGCTGGCCGACGTTGAGGAGCCGTCCGTTTTGGCATGGACTGGGACAACACTTGGGATTCGCGCCCACCACTCATGGAAGCTCGAACAGATTGAGACAGGTACCCGCATACTCACCGACGAAACGTGGAGCGGTTTGCTGCCGAGGCTGTTCCGAACCTCGATGACGCGAACCCTGCAAAAAGCGATCGACAACGGCCTGAAATCGATCAGAGAAGCGGTCGAAAAGCAGGCGTGACCAACCCATACCAACGGTTGACCTGTTCAGGTTCATGGGCTAGGGCTCTGAGTCCCTGAGTTGATGCAAACCGACCAGCGTTCGAGTTCGCATGGGGCGACACGGATTCCGACGATGATGACCAAAACGACGGTGCTGAGGGTAACCACGGCGCAGATCACGAGGTAGGTCACTGTTGGGCTCCATGCCTGGCTCAGGTCGTAGCGTCGGCTTGGAGCGCTACTGAGTAGTCATTCGCTGGTACCGATCCGGTACACCGCATGTGCCCATGCCGACGCTACCAATAGGGAACAGGCTCCGTGGGTCGGTGATAGGATTCTTAGGTGATTTGAAACGTGAAGGAGTTTCCATGGCTTCGACTCGAATTCATCCCGTACGAGATCTCATCACGTTCTATGTAGTGGTATACGCTCTTTCTTGGATCGTTTGGGGTACCGCCATTCTCCAGGATCGAGATGCCCTCAGCTTCCATATTCCCGGTGCGCTGGCATTCTGGTCGTTGACCATTGGGGTGCCTCTGGTCGCCCTTGCGACCGGTGGCGTCTCGGCACTGGCCGATCTCGCCTCACGCGTCGTGCGATGGCGTGTCTCCGTGCAGTGGTATCTCATAGGCATCGCATTTCCAATTGTGCTTGCGATGGTCTCGTCCGCCCTGGCGGCTGCATTTGGTAGCACTATCGAATTGGGTGGAACCCTATCGCTTGGTAGCGCAGTCGGGTACTTCATTTTCGGGATCTTCCTGTTCACTCTCACAGAGGAAACGGCTTGGCGTGGATACGCCCTTCCACGCCTTCAACATTCGATGGATGCGCTACCTGCCTCTGTGATCGTGGGAGTTCTCTGGGGACTTTGGCATCTCCCCCTGTGGTTCATCGCCGACACCGACCAAACCTCGTGGAACTTCTTCGCATTCGTTGTACTCACCATCGCCGAGAGCGTGCTCATTGGATGGTTCTTCAATCACACTCGGGGCAGTGTTCTGTTGGCAGGCATATTCCATGCTGCAAGCGACGCCGCTCTCGCATATAGCGGCGTCCTTTATTCGGACGCTCGCGCTTTCTGGGTAGCGGTGCTGGTATTTGCTGTCGCCGCGGTAACCCTCGTTGTCGTCGACGGGAGCAAGGCCTTGCGACGAGGCGGCCTACCCCCGGAGGCGATCTATCCAACAGGTTGAAGCCAGCTCATGGGAGCAGGACAAGATCTGGAGCTGAAGCGCCTCACCTATTTCAGTGATGCAGTATTTGCCATCGCGATGACCCTCCTGGCGGTCGATCTCCGTCTGGCGGATGACCTGTCAACTGAAACGGTCGGGAGTGCGATGGTGGATCTCGTGCCAACCTTCGCAGCGTTCACCCTCAGCTTTGCGGTCGTTGGTATTTACTGGATAGCCCATCATCGGATGTTTCGCTACATAGTCCGATGGGATGGGAAGCTGCTGGTGGTGAACCTCGTATTTCTCTTCTTCATTGCGTTGCAACCCGCCACGACGAGCGCTCTCGGTCGTCACGGTGATCTTGCGATACCAACGATTCTGTACTCCCTTGGAATATTCGCCACTGGTCTTTCTTCGACGGGGATCTGGGTTCATGCGGTCCGCGCCTCGCTCGTTGACAGCTCACTTTCGAAATCTCAAATCCGGTATCTGCTGCTACGGGGACTTGTCGCCCCAGCCGTCTTTGGTCTCTCGATTCCGATTGCAGCCATCAGTCCGATTTCCGCTCAGATCATCTGGACCACTGTCTTTCCTTTCCTATGGATACTGGCCCGGAGATATCACACGGCGCTCGACCTCTGAGGTCTTCTTTGGCTACAAGATGGGGCGTCAAGCACCGACCATCTGCCAGCCAAGTGCGATTGTCCCCACACCGAACACAACGGTGATTGCAATCTCAATGATGTGACGGAATGCCGAGATCCTCGGGGCTCGCATGCCTGGACCCGACTCGACGAATATCACACCGAGCACTCCAATTGAAACGAGGACCGTTGAGGCACTCATCCATACCGTGTCAGCTCCGATGGCTGGCACACCGGCAAGACGATCGACCATCATCGCAAGGAACACACCGGCAAGCATGAGGTTCGTGAACAGGAAGTAGGGCATTGCTCTCCTGCGGTCTCCACGCAACCGAGTCGCCAACACAATCGACATGCCGGACAACACCACTGCCGTTACCGCGTAGATCCATCCGAGATCAGCAACCGGAATGAGGAGCAGGGTGATGCCAGCTGTAATGACGGAGTACCAAACAATGTTTGCCAGCGTTGGCGCTTCGCCAACGATGACGGGCAACATCGGGATGGAGGCAGCTCGGTAGTCATCCTCATACTTGAGTGACAATGCCCAGAAGTGAGCTGGCGTCCAAAAGAAGATGACCGCGAACATCACCCAGGCGGCGAGCGACAGCGAGTCTGCATATGCCGCCCATCCGATGAGTGCAGGGACCGCGCCAGCCGCACCGCCGAGAACGATGTTCTGTGTCGTCGATCGCTTCAAAAGCATCGTGTAGACGATCACGTATCCGAGGAATGCGATTGCTGATAAGACACCTGCGAGCAGGTTTGCGCCGAACGTCAGAACCAAGAAACCAGCAACGCCCAGGACCCCTCCGAACCATGAAGCCGCGTTCGCCGAGACTCTGTGTGTTGGGATTGGTCGATGTGCCGTTCTCGCCATCAACACGTCGATGTCTGCGTCGTACACCTGGTTGATGACGTTCGCCCCCGCAGCCGAGAGCGTCCCGCCGACCAGCGTGACAACGATGAGCCCAAGACCCGGCCACCCGTCCGCGGCCACAACCATTGCCGGGATCGTCGTGACCAAGAGCAGTTCAATGATCCGGAGCTTTGTGAGCTCAACATATGTGTGGATCCTCGCCAAAGCACCCTGCGAGAAGAGTTGACGGTGCTGCGACGTGTCAGTAGCCATCGCCAAAGCGTACCGATTAGCGATTACCGATTACCGATTACCGATTACCGAAGTCAGAAGTCAGAAATCGAAAATCGACAAGGAAGGGAAGCGACGGGGGAAGCCGGCACTTTGGCGATCGGACATCGGTCATCGGATGTCGGTCGTCGGTTATCGGTATGCTTCTTCCATGAAACGCATCATCGTTCTTGTCGCCGTCGCTGTGATCGTCGCCGTCGCGTACAAGATCCTCACGGCTGAAGTGCCCATCGACGAGTCCTGACAGCGTGCTTGCTGTACGAGGTTTCGGTGACGGCGATCCCGTGGTGGCACTTCATGGCTTCACCTCCACAGGAACACAGTTCTCATCGCTCAAGATCCCCGGGAGAACCATCGTTGCTCCCGACCTCCCTGGTCACGGCGATTCGAGCACGGTGTCCACTGATGCAGACGCCACCGTTGCGGCAATCGCAGAACTGCTTGAGACGTGTGGCAGCGGAACTCCGCTCGTTGGCTACTCCCAGGGTGCACGCCTTGCACTTTCGGTAGCGGTCACCACACGATCACGCCCGGCGTGTCTGATACTCATGTCGGGAACTGCCGGAATCCAGAACCCGGAGGAGCGCGAGCTTCGCCACGCCGCTGACATCGCTTTGGGAGATGAGATCACGTCGATGGGCGTCGAACGGTTCATCGATCGCTGGATCAACAGTGGGCTCACCGATACGAGCTCACTGTCGATACCAGAGCGCGAAGCCGATCGAGAGCAGCGGCTCGCCAACACGGCGGAAGGCTTGGCCGCAGCCATTCGTGGGTACGGACAAGGGGCCTTGGCTCCGGTGTGGTGGGGGCTCGCCACACTCGATATGCCTGTACTGATCCTGACCGGAGAGCGAGATCAGAAATACACGGCAATAGGAGTTGAGCTTGCAGCCGGTATCGGCACGACGGCTGAGCACCTCGTCATCCACGCAGCGGGTCACAACCTTCTTGCCGAACGGCCCCAAGCGGTCAGCGCGATCGTGTCAGGATTCCTCGATGGGAATTGCTGACCCACTCGACCAGTCGTAGAAACCGAGCCCCGACTTCTTGCCGAGCCTGCCTTCGGCGACCATCGTCTTGAGAAGCTCTGGTGGCTCGAACCTCTCGCCGTATACCGTTGCGAGGTGTTTGGCGATGCCGAGACGAACATCGAGCCCGACCAGATCTCCAAGCATGAGTGGCCCCATCGGATGCCGATACCCGAGGGACATGGCCCGATCGATATCGGCAGCACTGGCGACACCTTGTTCGACCATGCGAATCGCTTCAAGCCCGACGAGTACGCCGAGGCGCGAGGTGGCAAATCCGGGAGCATCGTTGATGACCGCCTGCTCCATGTCGAGAAACTCGACGATCTCGGTCACCGACGCAAGCGTGACACTGCTTGTCGCCTCCCCCTTGATGACCTCGATGAGAGGGATCGCCCACACGGGGTTGAAGAAGTGGAGTCCGACAAATCGGCTTGGGTGCTTGAGCCCAACCGCCAGCGAATCGATCGAGAGGCTTGATGTGTTCGACCCAAGGACCGTCGGCTCAAGCTGCTCGGCATCCTGGAGAATCGTCCGCTTGAGATCCACGTTCTCGATCACCGCTTCGATGACTGCATCTGGTTGATGCGTTGCCTCCCCGATGGAACCGATTGCGGTGATGCGCGCCTTGGCATCGGCTGCGCTCGGGACCTTCCCTCTTGTCTCGGCCGTGTCGAGCGTCACGCCGATCTTCTGGACCGCTGCCTCGGCCGTAGCGAGGTCAACGTCAACCAACTCCACGAAACCACCATGTGCCGCAAATCGATGGCCGATCCCAATGCCCATCGTTCCACCACCAACCACCACTACCCGCATGACCACACCTCCTGTCCCCCCCACAGTAGATGCCGTGTCCGATTTCCGATGACCGATGACCGATGACCGATGACCGATGACCGATGACCGATGACCGATGACCGATGACCGATGACCGATGACCGATGACCGATGACCGAAGCCAAGGGTTCAGCTGCTGAACTCCAAAGCACCCACTTCGGGTCGCCGATGACCGATGACCAAAGATCAAGCGCCAGTCACCATCTACGGCCCTTCACCTGTGGTAGCGTCGAAAGGTCTATGGGCGATCGGTTTCGGTCGGCCGATGTCTCACAGGAGGCTGACATGGATTTCTTCACGTCAAAAGACGGCACGACCATCGGTTGTGAGAGGACCGGGTCAGGGCCGCCACTACTCCTCGTCCACGGAACCACTGCCGACCACCGTCGTTGGGCTGGCATCACGCCCACATTGGCGCAACAGTTCACCGTGTATGCCATGGATCGTCGGGGGCGGGGTGGCAGCACCGATGCACCGGACTACCACCTGATCAGAGAAGCCGAAGATGTCGCAGCGGTTGTGAATGGCATAGGTGGCCCCGTGCGTATCGTCGGCCATTCCTATGGTGCGGTGTGCAGTCTTGAGGCGACCTTGCTCACGGACAATGTGGATCGGATGATTCTCTACGAGCCACCAATTCCGAGCGACCTGCCGATGTATCCACCGGGCGTCCCCGAACGCATGCAAACCCTGATCGACACCGGAGAGCGAGAGGCTGCCCTTGAGGTCTTCTTCCGTGAAGTGGTCAGGATGCCAGATCACGAGTTTGTTCAATATCGTGCGTTGCCGATGTGGCAGTCGAGGATCGAGCTTGCACCCACCATCCCGAGGGAGTTGGCCATCGATCGTCTCTACACGTTCGACGCCGACAAGTTCGGTGATGTTCAGGTTCCGACCCTGCTGTTGTTGGGCGGGGACAGTCCGGCACTGTTCCAACGAGGGATCGAGATGGTTCACGCCGCCCTGCCAGAGAGCGCGGTGACGACCCTGCCAGGCCAGCAGCACATTGCCATGGACACGGACCCCAACCTGTTTCTGGAAGTCGTGACTGGATTCCTCACGGATTGATGATCGGTCATGTGAACGGTTCGAAACCAGATACTGTGGCTCCCATGGAAACCATTCGGCTCACTGCCTACAGCCACGGCGCTGGTTGAGCGTGCAAGCTCGGCCCTGACGAGCTGGCGCAGGTTCTGCGCCCACTGCACAACTCACAGGCGACACAGCACCCGGACCTCTTGGTCGGTATCACCGGGTCGGATGACGCCGGGGTTTTTCGTCTGGATGATGAACGAGCGTTGGTCCAAACGATCGACTTCTTCACCCCCATTGTCGATGATCCATTCGACTGGGGTCGGATCGCTGCTGCCAACGCCCTGAGCGATATCTACGCCATGGGGGGCGACCCCGTCACCGCTCTCCAACTCGTTGGATGGCCAAGGGACGTTCTTCCTCTCGACCTTCTCTCCACCGTCATGGAGGGTGGGCTCGCGATCATGGAGTCGGTGGGGTGCACCGTCATCGGTGGACACTCGATCGACGATGTCGAACCCAAGTATGGCTTTGCCGTCACTGGGTTTGTCCCGATTTCTGACCTCATGACCAACGCCGCAGCAGAGCCCGGCCAGGTTCTCGTGCTCACGAAACCAATCGGAACCGGTGTTGTTGCCACTGCGATCAAGGCCGGTGAGGCATCGGATGAATCAACCGCAAGAGCAATCAACATCATGGTGACCCTCAACAAGGGAGCCGCTTCCGCGGCACGCCGGATCGGTGTCAAAGCGGCGACGGATGTCACAGGATTTGGACTCCTCGGTCATCTCGCAGAAATCGTGAGGGCCTCGGGTGTCAGCGCAGTCGTTGAATCTGACGCCGTTCCGCTGATTGAGGGAGTTCCGGCGCTCGCGGCGCAGGGAATGATCCCGGGCGGTACCCGTCGGAACCTTGCGTCGGTCCAAGCGATGTGTCAGTTCGGCACCACCGATGACAACGAACAACTCATCCTTGCTGATGCACAAACAAGTGGAGGCCTGCTGTTGTGCGTCGATGCACCGCTCGAACAAGCACTCCACGCCGCCTTGATCGATGCAGGAAGCCAAGGTTGGAGTATCGGAAGACTCCATGAGCGAAAATTCTCGGACGGGCCGACCGGCACGATTCGGGTGCACTAAAATCCCCAAACGTTTGCTTCATCTTTGGAAAGCGATATCCTTGTGATGCTGGGTCGACTCGTCGACCCTTGTAGGCCCCTCGTCCCCCCTGGGGGCCTACCAACCCCGCAACGAGCCCCCGCCCCCCTGGGGGCTCGTTGCATATCTGAGCTTTCAGCTTTCAGCTCACGGCTTACGGCTGACATCCGGCACCTTCGGTGCCGGATGTAGTCTCCCCTCTGTGAAAATTCGGATACCGCGACCGCGCCAGTTTGGTTCGTCCATCAGGGACTTGGCGCGCCGTGATCCAGATCAGGCCGAAAGGTATCTCGATACTCACACCGAGGCATGGGAAGAACTTGCCGAACACGATCCACACGATGCTGCTGACATCCTCGAAGCCCTCGACGAAGAGGGCGCCGCCGAACTCCTCCAGGATCTCGATCCCGTCCGGGTTGGCGACGTGCTCGACGAGATGCACCCCGAGGTGGCCGCGGATGTGCTTGAGGAACTCGACGCAACCGAAGCCGCCGAGATGATCACCCACATGGAACCCGACCAGGCCGCGGATCTCATCATCGCTCTCGGCCCCGTGCAGAGAACCAATATTCTGGCTGCACTCGACGAATCAGCCGCAGCCGAGATTCAAGCTTTGCTCGTTCATGCCGCGGATACCGCCGGCGGCATGATGACCACCGACGTTGCAGGGCTCCCCATCGACATGACAGCCGGAGACGCCATCGAGGAACTCCGGCGCCTCCACGATGAACTCGGCTCCAACCTTCTGTATGTCTACGCCGTCGATGGTGACAACAGACTGGTCGGGGTTGTGGCCTTCCGTGACCTTGTGTTTGCGGATCCCAACGCCCTGCTTGGTGACATCATCGAGCCAAGTCTCATCACCGTACGGCCCGACACCGACCGTGAACAGGTCTCCGAATTGATCCACCGATACCGATTGATCGCGGTTCCTGTTGTGGCTGCGGACGGGACGCTCATCGGCATCGTGAAGTTCTCGGAGGCCATTGAGGCGATCCAGGCAGAGGTCGGGGAAGACATCGCCGTGATGGTGGGTGCTGGCGAGGAAGAAACCGTCTTCACTCCTGTGGGACGTTCAGTCCGCAGGCGGCTCCCATGGATCTTCTTCAACCTCGTCGTAGGCATGATCATCGCTTCCGTCATCTCGCGGTTCCGCTCAACACTTACGACGTACGCGGTCCTCGCTGCCTACATGCCCATGGTTGCGCTTCTGTCGGGCAATTCGGGTGCCCAGAGTCTTGCGGTGATCATCCGGTCGATGGCGGTTGGGGATCTCCCCCAAGGTCGTGCCCGCCGAGCAATCCAACGAGAGGTCATGGTCGGGCTCATCGACGGAACCGCCATCGCCTTGGTGGCGGCCAGCATGGCAGCTGCCACCCTCAGCGTCTTTGAGGGGCAGTCGGTGCACAATGTCACTTCGGTTCAGATCGCGATGATTGTGTTCATATCGGTGTGGGTCGCGTTTTTGGTGGCCGGTTTCGTTGGGGCGGGAATCCCCGTGCTGCTGCGCAGGCTCAACCAAGACCCTGCACTTGCATCGAACATCTTCCTGACCATGATCACTGACTCGGTTGGATTCGTGGGATTTCTCCTCACCGCGATGCTTCTTCTTGGTTGAGGCCTCCCGTGGGCCGTCAGGAACCCAGCACGTTTGATCCCGATGACGCGAACGGCCCGAGGAAGGTGATCTCGAATCCATTGTCCAAGCGGGCAAAGTAATGATCCTGGATTGAAGCGATTTCGGCTGCCGATGCGTCCGGGTTGCCGATGACGTTCGCAGCCGCTGGGTCATCAACGATGTGGGCAATCGCTATTGGTGGGAAGAGATCGACCACTTCACCGATCAGATCCTGGATATCGATATCCGTGAGAGTTTCATAGCTCGTCGGATCAAGGAGAACGACCACCTCATCACCAACGCCTTCGCCAGGGGTCCGTTGAACAATCTGGTATCGCGGGGCAGTCAGACCGATGACGGGCTCTGGAGAAGTCGTTGTCGGGGCCAGGCTCGTGGTGGGAGCGGTCTGTGGAGGAAGAGTCAGTAGGGTCGAATCTCGCGTCGTGCTCGTATTGGCGTCACCACCGTTCTGGCACGCAGCGGCGAGTACAACCAAACCAATCACGAGGACAAGACTCCGTGTGGTAGTCATCTTGTGATGCTACCCGCAGCGATCATTTGGCATGGGATTGGGAGCGCCACTGGTCATAGCTGACACCGTCGAGCCAGGGTCGGTTGTTGACAACCCTGAACAACTCCGCGACGGTCTCAAACAGTTCCTCGGTTGGTTGAAGCTCAAAGAGGTGATCTGCAAGATCGAGGACGGGACGCCAGGCACGGGGGCCGAACGCGAGATCCACCCGCGATTGCCAAGTGATGGCAGCATCGGTGACCCTTGCGTCGACAGACCAGAATGCCCGGAGCTTTTCGGCCATCTTGACGACTCGGCGAAGGTACTTGGCAGCTGTCTTATCGACCTCCTCGCTTGTGGCTGCCCCTTCGATCCAATCTGAAACCGCTTGGGATGACCAGGTGTCCGGTTCGGTTACGACGCCGCGGTAGAGGCTCTCGACTTCGCTGATGAGGGCGCTCATTCGGCCCTCACGAGTTCGATGAAGCCTGCCCTGAGTCTCGCTGTGACAGGACCGGGCAAGAATTCGGTGGTCGCCACTCGAACAACCGGCGATACCTCCCTGACCGTTGAAAGAACGAACACCTCATCGGCGGCCAGGAGATCGGCGACCGGGAAAGAACCTTCGTGCACCTCAATGCCATTGGAGTCAGCGACTTCCAGCACCGCTGTTCTTGTCACCGATTCAAGGATGTTGACGTCGAGGCTCGGTGTGAACACCACGTCTGATTTGACCCACCCGAGCGAAAACGTTGGTCCCTCAAGAACCGTGCCGGACACACCTACGAGTGCAGCGTCGTCAAATCCGCGTGAGCGCGCGCTGATCGTTGCAGCAAGGTTCGGCCCGTACGACAGTGTCTTGGCGCCGGTGAGTTCGCTGACCCGTCCATCGGGATGCCACGGGGCCTCAACAATGTCGAGTGTGAAGACATCAGGCATCTCGGGCAGGGGCTCCATGAACACGATGATGGAGCTGTTCGTGCCAGGGTGCTTGATGTCTGTGCCACCGGTGACGAACACGCGGACCACACCATCACCTGGCTCGGCAACGCTGAGACACCATTGCTTGATCCTTTCAACTGATCCGATATCGATCTGCAGGTTCGCCGCGCTGGTGGCGAGTCGTTCAAGATGATGATCGATACGAAACGGTTTCCCGCCATAGGAGCGCATGGCCTCGAAACAGCCGTAGCCACGCTGAAACCCGATGTCGAACACCGAAACGGCAGCTGACGCACCGTCAACCATCTCACCGTTGATGAGGACGGGAGGTCGCTGCATCGAGGTCACGGGACAAACCGGTTTGTGATCGGAAGGCGACGATCTCTCCCGAATGCCTTCGTTGTGATCCTCACACCCGGTGCTGCCTGCCTCCGCTTGTATTCGTTGCGGTCAACCATTCCGGCGATTCTTCGCACGAGCTCGGCGTCGTGCCCCGCAGCGATGATCTCAGCTGCTGTCATGTCGTCTTCGATGTACATACGCAGGACATCGTCGAGGATCGGGTAGGGAGGGAGCGAGTCTGCGTCAAGCTGGTCAGGGCGCAGCTCGGCGGATGGTGGCTTGGCAATGATGGACACCGGGATGACTTCACCCTGCGTGTTTCGCCATTTCGCGAGTTCATACACCGTTGTCTTGTACACGTCCTTGAGGACGGAGAATCCCCCGGCCATGTCGCCGTAGAGGGTTGTATATCCCACCGCCAACTCGGACTTGTTGCCGGTTGCAAGAACCATGGCACCGAACTTGTTGGAGATCGCCATCAGGATTGTGCCACGAATACGAGCCTGCAGATTCTCTTCAGCAGCGTCCTCGACCGTTTCAGCGAAGAGAGGAGAAAGCGAGTCGAGGAATTCACCGAAGAGGTCATCGATGTCTATCAAATCGACTCTGACGCCCAGACGCTCCGCGAGGTCCACGGAGTCGTCGATGCTCCCTTTCGAGGAATAGCGCGTGGGCATCATGACCCCGTGTACGGCGTCGGCGCCGAGTGCATCGACCGCGATCGCCGCGGTGAGAGCCGAGTCAATCCCACCCGAGAATCCAATCACGACCTCTGAGAACCCGTTCTTGTGGACATAGTCACGAAGACCGGTCGCCAGCGCAGCGTAGATCTCGGCCGTCTCATCCAGTATTGGCGCCACAGTCCCCTGTCGAAGATCGCGCTCGATCGTTCGCCCGGCAGTGACCGAGACAACATCGATCGAGTAATCACGTGGCACCCCATCGACGGTCACGTCGGCTACAAACAAGTCCTCAGAAAACTGTGGAGACCGGTGGAGCACGTCCCCGTTCGTCGACACCACCGTCGAAGCTCCATCAAACACAAGCTCGTCCTGTCCGCCGACACAATTCACGTACACGACGTTGGCATGGTTGTTCGTTGCTCTGGCAACGAGAAGGTCGAGGCGTTCCATGCTCTTGCGTGCGTGAAATGGTGATCCGTTGATGTTGAGCAGGACCTCAGCACCCGCACGGGCCTGGACGGTCGGCCTACCCTCCGCATCCCAAATGTCCTCACAGATCGAGATCCCGCAGGCCACACCTCCGATCAGATGAAGCCGGGGAGGTGTGCGGCCCTCCGCGAAGTACCTTGCCTCATCGAACACGCCGTAGTTCGGGAGAAGGGTCTTGTGGTAACGGGAAACAACCCTGCCATCGTGGAGAACCGCTGCCGCATTCGCAACAGTGCGTGGCACTGCGTCATCGTCCAACTGCTCCGCTGACAGCCTGTCGACAAATCCGACAATCACCACGACGCTTCCCGCGAGTGCTGCCAGGGACTCAAGGGCGACCAGGTTGCGTTCAACAAATCCCTCTCGGAGCACGAGATCTTCAGGTGGGTATCCCGTGATTGCCAGTTCCGGAACCAGGAGAACATCCGCAAACTGCTCCTCGGCCCACAGCATCGCGTCGGCGATCCTTGCAGTGTTCCCGGCAATATCACCGACGATCAGGTCAAGCTGAGCACCGGCGACCCGGAGGACACGGCTCACACACCCTCCACCGTTTCGGCGATCAGATGATCAACAACGGCGATGAGAGCCTCGTGGGACTCGGCCCCATCCGCCATCGCTTCGTCATACACCTTGCGCTGACGATCTGCGCTGGTTCCGTTCTCAACGATCGAGCGAATGTGTTCAACGTACTCAATCGCACCGATCCTCGTCGCCTCTGCCCGTACGACCTCGATCAGTTCGCCAACCAAATCCGGCATCGGAGAGAGCACACCGCGACCAAAGTCGATGAGCGGCTCATCGACGCCGTAACGCTGGGCTCGCCAGTTGTTTTCTTCGATCAACATGCGCGAATACTGGCGCCAACGTTGGTTCTCCATCCGGAGATGAAACAAAGCGGCAAGCAGTGACTGGTAACAGGCAGCAATGGCAAGGGCATCAGCGACACGGGTGCAGATGTCAGTTGAACGCATTTCGAGAGTTGGGTACCTTGACGAGGGTCGAATATCCCACCAGAGCTTCGATGCATCCTCGATGACACCTGTTCCAACCAGAACATCCACATGGCGTTGATAGTCGGACCAGCCATCGAACTCATCGGGCAATCCGGTACGAGGCATCGATCGAAAGACCGTGGTGCGATAGCTCTTGAGACCCGTGTCCTCACCATGCCAAAACGGTGAGGATCCCGAGATTGCCAACAGGTGGGGGAGGAAGTACGTCACCTGATTCATGAGTTCGATACGTAGATCCTCGTCCGAGATGCCTACATGTACGTGCATGCCACAGATCAGCAGACGACGAACAACACCTTGAAGGGCCTGTTCGAGAAGGTTGTACCGTGTCTTGTCCGTGTGCTTTTGCTGAGTCCATGCTGCGAACGGATGCGTCGATGCCGAAATGATCGCCATGCCATGGTCATCGACCGTGTCAGCAACAAATCGACGCATCGTTGAGAGATACTCTGCGAGTTCCGTCATGTTGGTTGCAACCGGTGTACCGATCTCAACCTGGGAGCGGATGAACTCAGGACTTGTCAGACCGATCGGCGGATGCGCCAGAGCTTGGCGGAGTGGCTCTGGCAGATCGTCAACAAGGTCACGGGTCTCGCGATCGACAACAAAATACTCCTCCTCGATCCCGATCGTGAACCGCGGGCGTTCTGGGTTCATGTCTCCTCCGCTCAAGCCACGGTCACGGTAGTCCCCCGACAGTGTCAGGTTACGAGCAAAAGGCCGACATCTTCAAGGGCGTGTGCGAGCGCGCCTTCCTCACCGGTTCGCACCGAGATCGTGAGAACACCACCGCCACCGTGGGGGGCATGTCTCATCTGGATGTCTCGTACATCGACCTTGGATGTCTCGAGAGCATGACCAACCTTGGCCATCTCACCTGGTTCATCGGCGAGCGCTATCCGCACCGCAGCAACCGGTGCGCCCAGCTTTCGACGAGTCTCACGACCGGTTGCAAGCAATGTCAGCAGCGTGTCGTCGTCGGATACCAGTGCCGCTTCAAGGACTGCGAGGCGGGTCTTGAGTGATCCAATCGCGTCAAGGACGGCGTTGGAGTTTGCCTTCAGGAGTTCAACCCATGGAATCGACTGAGAGGCCGCTACTCGGGTCAGATCGCGGAAACTCCCGGCGGCGAGATCGATGGCGCCGTTCGATTCCGATGCCGCGGCCAGCAGGGCCCCCGACAGGAGCTGCGGAAGATGGCTGATTCGCGCGACCGCCGAGTCGTGGTCTTCGGCCGACATCCGCGTCACCCGTGCCCCGAGTGTCTCGATGACCTTGACGGCCGAGGCGTCTGCCTGAGCGTCCGCTCCATCCACCAAGACCCATGAGGCACCACGGAACAATGCTGCACTTGCTGCGGCAGGACCCGACGTCTCGCGGCCCGCCATGGGATGGGTGCCGACGTAGCGAGGAAGGCGCGCTGCCGCGGCGGCTATCGGAGCCTTGACACCTGCGACGTCCATGATCGGAAGGTCAGTGTCAAGGTTGGAGAGGATTTCGATGGTGGTGGTCGGGGGCGCTGCGACGACAACAATGGCGGGGGCGGAGGCAAGAACGTCGTCAATTGACTGCGCGAACTGCGTGACCAAGGATCGATCCGTTGCAATCTGTATCGCGTCAGGATCCGCGTCGTACCCTATCACGGTCCATCCGACGTCGACGAGCCCCGCTGCGATCGATCCTCCGATGAGACCGACACCGATGACACCCGCCGTCTTGGGTAAATCATTCGTGGTATCCGGCTCGGTCATGGTGAGAGGCTAGGACCGCTCCGTCCGATTACCGATTACCGGACTCGTCCACGGAAGACCGTGGGCTGTGGTGTGGAGTCCAGCTTGCTGGACTCCGTGGAACCCGACCTGTCGGGTTCCCGTGGTCCTACGCTTGACGTATGCGGCGAGTATTTGTAACCGGAGCAGCTTCATGGACAGGAGGACAGCTGGTCCGCCGGCTCGAGACGCGCCCGGATCTTGAGGTATTCGCCGTCGATGATGCCATCCCGCGTGTTTCGTTCTCATCTCCGTTCGAAAAGCTGTCTCTCGAACGTCTCGCTCTTGCCAGATACGTGCTTGAGGTGGAGCCGCATTCAATCATCCACCTCCAGTCGGTTCACCGCACAGCAGAGGAGGGGCGCACCATCGACGGTGAAGAACGCATCGTCGGGTCACTTGCACTCTTCGGGGCAATTGAAAGACTCAGCTCGGTGAAATCCGTGATCGTCAAGTCCGACACAGCGTTTTACGGCGCGACCCCACGGAATCCCTCGGTGATGAGGGAAACGTCGCGACCACAAGGCACACCGAGTCGCTATCAACGCGACCTGACTGAGATGGAGCACTTCGTCACGAAAACCGCAAATCGGCATGACCACATTCGGTACACCATCTTGCGCTTTGCCCCGATCTTCGGCCCGCGGATCAAGAACCCGTTCAGTCGATACCTCACACTCCCCGTGGTTCCAACGCTTGCAGGGTTTGATCCACGACTTCAGGTCACACACGAAGAGGATGCTGTCGCGGCCATCGAGCATGCACTCGACAATGACACCGAGGGCATCTTCAACATCGCTGCTGATGGGCTGCTGTATCTGTCTCGTTTCCTACGCCTCGGGCACCGGATCCCGCAGCCCCTTCCCGGCAGGCTGTTTGACTCTGCACTCAAAGCGCTGGCACGAGCGGACATCGTCGTTCCCAGCCATGTGCAGGCACTTCTCAAGAACGGCAGGGTTGTCGACACGACCCTCATGCGCTCTGACTTCAGATTCGAACCGAAGAACACCTGTCGGCAAACTGTTCTGGACGCGTACGGTATTGGCGCGGAAATCTCGACATGAAACGGACCGATCTTGAGGCACTCACCAAAGCAGAACTGATGACCCTGGCTCGCGGCGCCGAGATCCCCGGTCGATCCACGATGAACAAGGGAGAGCTCGTCGACGCCCTGGCCGAGGAAGCCGCTGAGGACACCAAGGCCCACACGACCATATCGACGGTCGTTGAAGGGATCTCCCCAATCGTGCTCCCCGGTATCTCCCCTGAGGACCGGGCTCAAGCAAAGGCGCGACGAGAGGCGCTCACCAACCGGCTCGCTGCATTCGTCAATCCATCAATTCATTGTTCGTGGACGAGCTGCGAAGGCCACCCCTGTGGTCTGCCAGTCATCGTTGGGACCGATCGATGTGGACTCCATGGAGAGGGGATCATCGAGGACAAGGCAATTCCACTCACCGGTCAACTTGGATTCGGGTCATGGCCGACTCTGTGGCGCCACCTCAGCCTCGTAACGTACGACATCGATTCCTTCGGTCTTGATCCCGTCGTGGCCGAAATGGCGTGGCACGTACTGAACGGCATGTACTACGACTACTTCCGTGTTGAGGTCGACGGTATCGAGCACATTCCGATGGAAGGAGGAGCTGTCCTCGTCGCCAACCACGGTGGTGCAGCACTCCCCTACGACGCAGCGATGCTTGCACTCTCTGTCCTGAACGAAGCTCCGGAACCGAGGCGCGTACGTGTGATCGGAACGGAAATCTTCAACATGCTGCCGATCGTTTCACACCTGTATCGGAAAGTTGGAGCCGCATACGCGACGAGAGACGACGCCCGCGAGCTGCTCCGTCGGGGACACCTGCTCGGGGTGTTTCCCGAGGGAGAACGAGGATTCATGAAGCCGGTATGGGAGGCGTATCGGGTCGGAAGGCTCGGACGTGGTGGTTTTGCTGAGATCGCATCGGATGCTGGCGTACCGATCATCCCCGTGGCGATCATCGGATCTGAAGAAGTCCATCCCACCGTCATGGTTTCCAAGAGACTCGCCAGGTTGGTGCGGTTCTTCTTCCCTGACCAGCGTGTGGAGCAGATCGCGGTCGCACTCAACCCGATTCCACTTCCGATTCGGTGGAGAATTCGGTTTCTTCCTCCCGTGGAGCCGCTCCATCATGCGCCACCCGATGCCCTGGAACTACTCGAACGAAGCGAGGACATCCGCCAATCCATCCAAACAGCGCTCGACGACATGCTCTCAACCCGCAAGACAGCGTTCTGATCAGAAGTCAGAAGTCAGATGACCGATGACCGATGACCGAAATCAGACGTCCGAATTTCGTGGTCGCAGGCTCCCCTGACCCCAATCGGGAGGTTGTGAGTGTGTCAGAGTTACTGCTAACAATTGCAAGCAGAACGCTGTATGATGCAAGTATGAGGAAACCACAGATGCCCGATGTGGGGGCATTCATCAGGGAACAGCGTGAGCAAGGCTCACTCTCGATCCGCAAGCTCGCAGAGCTGACGGGGGTCTCGAACCCGTACATCAGCCAGATCGAGCGAGGGGTGCGTAAACCCTCGGCTGAGATCCTCAGATCGATTGCGGGGGCTCTGTCCATCCGAACCGAAACGCTCTACGAGAAGGCCGGTCTCCTCGACACGTACGAGGGCCCGGATGTGATCAGCGCGATTGATACAGACAACCAACTCACCACACCACAGAAGCAGGCGCTGAAGGAGATCTACTCGAGCTTCGTCAGCACGGACCAGGAGGAAACATGATCAACATGGATACGCAAAAGGAAAACGTGACGAAGGCGGCCAAGACGGTCGTTGACAGCACGGTTTCAGCAGGGAGCAAAGCAGTCGACTACTCGACCGAGACGGCTTCGGACCTTGCCGAAAAGGCGAAGGAGCTCCTCGCTCGTACGAAGGATCTCGCAGCCGCTGGGATCGATCGGATCAATGCAGTACAGCTCGGGGACAAGAACGTGGGCGAACGCGTCGAAGAGACGGTCGAGACCGTCTCGTCGGCAGTGGACGTCGACCAGCTCAGTGAGCAGGTCGCGAAGCTGCGTGATCAGATCGACACCATGCTCAGCGCATGGAAGGACTCGTTCCGCCCATCATCCAATGATGTGAAGGAAACGGTCAAGCCGGCAGCCACGGAACCCGCAACCAAGGCCGAAGCGAAGACCGCAACCAAGAAGACGACAGCCCCAAAGGCCACGACCAAGAAGGCTACGGCCACCAAGCCCGCAGCAAAGAAGCCCGCAACCAAGGCTGCATCGAAGCCCGCAGCCAAAACGGCTACGACCCCAAAGGCAGCGGACAAAAAGAGCTGAAACCTGAACGCCAACAGCTGAGAGCCAACTGAGGGCTCGCCCAAAGGCGGGCCCTCAGTTACATACTCTCCATATAGCTCTTGATCGTGGGCATTCCGGTGAGTTTTTCGTAGAAGAAACTGTTGACGAGGTTGAGGAGGCGTTGGCGAGCTCCCTCCACGTGGATTGAACGGTCCTCTGGATCTTCCGTTGCGATGGAATCGCGGAGTTCGAGAAGACTCCGTACGATCTCGGTCTCCTCCGCTCCCTCAAGGAGATCGACGACATCCACAATCGTGTCGTCGAGTTGTTCGAGGATTTCGTTGACATCGATTCTCGAGCCCTCACCGGTGGCTTCATCGAGGGCTCGGATCACGGCGTGGATCTGATACAGCGCGGCGGTCGGCTCATCGAAAAGCTCACGGACATACGCTGCCTCGACATAGGAACCGCTGTAGCGGAAGACGTTGTACATCCGTTTGGCGGCTTTGCCATAGTTCCTTGGCTCCTTTTTGATGTACTTGCGCACTTCGCCCTCGAGTGCCTCGACATAGTCGTCGAGGGCGTCTGGAGACACCTGACTCACAACCTTGGAGAAGACGGGCAACGACTCGGCTTCGAGGTACACCTCCTGGAAGTAGGCGTCGACAAATCCGTCGAGCGCCGTGATCGATCCATCAGGTGCCTCCCACGTCACGTCGAGCATGTTTGATGCATTCGCGATGCTGTCGCGGATCGGGTCGGCGACGATCCAGTCGAGTTTGCACCAGCCGGGATCGGCTGCACACGACTCCCAAGTGATTTCCACCGGCTGTCCGGTCAGATGTGCGGCCGAGATGCGACCGGCCTCGATATCGGCTGGGAGCCAGGAGATGGGTGTACCGGCACCGTGAGACTGTCCCCGTACCACGACTTCAGCCGGGTAACTTCCGAACTTGACTTCGGTCAAGCGGTGGGTCGGCGCATTCATTGTCGACAACGCTTTTGACCTGAGCAGCTCCGCGAATCGCAGCTCCGCAACTTCCCTGGTCGGCGCTCGGACGTTGATCCGCTCGAAATAGTCGCAATCACCCGGATAGGTCTGGACTCGTGATTGGGCTGCCGAGCCCGAAAGTGCGAGCGCAGTGTCGACATCTTCTTCGTCGTCAAACCCAACGATGTCTGCAACTCGTCTGAAGTATGCGAGATCGGTTGGGTCGAAATCGAGCATCGTGACACGGTGACCGTAGACGCCAGCCCTCTTGTCGAACTCGACACCGGCCTCTTCTTTTGCAACCCCGATGGCATCAAGCCATTGAGCGGCCTCGGCCTCATCGATCTCGATGTCCATGCGTTTGGCTGCAGAAATGACTTCGGAAATCTCGGATTGTTCGGCCATGAGGACCCCCTGGTGGTTGAGAGAGTCACACTAACCCCTGTCAGAAGTCAGAAGTCAGAAGTCAGAAGCGGTTTAAACCTGGTTTAAACCCGTCCCCCCGGTCTTCCGGGGGGACGCGGGGCGACGCCTGTGCAGCAGGCGCTGCGCCGCAGGGGGGCGTTTCAGCTTGTCGCAGAAGTCAGAAGCCCCCCTGCCCCTCGCTGCGCTCGGCGCGTCCCCCCGCAAGCGGGAGGACGGGAAAAGAGGCGACGTCAGAAGTCAGACGTCAGAAGGAGCTGCAATCTCAGCTGGTCACGCCGGGTTCGAGTTCGTTCGCAGCATCAATCCAACCCTGGATCATCTCGACGGTTGGGAGCCTTTGAACCCGTCGGCGTTTGGAATTGATCTGCGTGAGGGACGCCATGAGATTCTGTGCATTCCGGCGACGCAGCGCCTTGATGGTGTCGACACCGCTCGCCGCGAGAAGATCTGCGTACTCGGCCCCCACCCCTTTGACCCTCATCAGATCGGCCTGCTGCGCCCACCTGAGCAGATCGGTGGTTGGGATACCGGTTCTCGCGGAGATCTCGGCTCGACCTCGTCGCGTCGATGCCTGTTCGATCAGGGCCTCCGTGGTCCTGACTCGCCCCTTCCTCAACTTGGTTGCGTCTCGTTGACCGATCGTCCGTATCGCAGATATGGATGCCACGGCGATCCTCCATGTCGTCTTGCTCAGGTTTGATCGAGACTACTCATTTCGCGGCGTCTCCCGCGTGGCGACTAGCGCCGACGGTGCATCACCTGGTCGGCGGAATCCAAGATCTGCTTTCCAAGTTCGTCAAAGTGGTATTCCTCGATGGCGGACGCGTGCGTGGAAATGACATCGTGGAGCTGGAAGTCACCCTCGAGACCAAGGAGTCGCTCAAGCAATCCGTGTCCGATGACAACCGGCCAACCCCTCGCATATCGATACTTCGGAACCACTGCGTCTGCGTGCGTTTCATGTGCCCGCTCCACAAGGGCATCAACGACCCGGGCTGATACGCCGGGTTGATCGGCCCGTGCAATCACGCAGTTCGACACCTGACGATCTCTCATGATGTGATCGAGTGCCGCACGGAGGGGCGACGAGGCTCCCTCTTCCCATTCGGGGTCAACGATCACGGTGACGGAGAGGTCCGAGATTGCATCAGCCACCAACTCATCGTCGGGGCCAATGACAACCACCCGACCGTGCACATTCCATTCAAGGGAGTCCAGCACAACCCGTCTGACCATCGGAACACCGTCGATCGAGGTGAGGTACTTCGGCGACGAAAACCCTTCGCCAGTATCGGCTGCGAGGATGACGGCGACTGTCGACACGTGTGCTCTTTCGGGCGGTTCCGGTGGAACGGCAACGGTACCGGACGCTTCCTGACTACCGGCCCGGGACGATAGGGGCCATCACTATTCGGAGAGCGCTTCGATGAGATCTGACTGGAGAGATCCCAACCACGCCACAGCAGCCAGGGCCGGATCCTGGGAGATTCTTGATTCCCAACCCGACCCTTCATCGAATACGTTGGATCGTGCAGCGAGGATCAGGCGAGCCGCGTTGATCGCCCGCAGAACCGACTTTGCGTCATCGGCGGTGATGGTCGACGTCGTGCCGGTGAGTTCCATCAGAATCTCAAGGTCGGCTGCTCTGTCGGTTGCAAGCTGAGATCCGACAAGCTCTTGGAATTCAGCGGAAGCTTCGTCGTCATCGGGGTACGCCGCCCGGTTCAAGACAGGTACCGCTGAGTCGATCGGAAGGTGCCCAACGGTGGCAAGGAGATCAGGGATCTGCACCAAGAGCGCCTTGTCCTCGACAGTGAGCTTGACGACCACGTCGTCTCCCCGCCGGCTGAAGGCCGATCTCACGACTTGTCCATGGTGGCCCAGAGGCCATACCGATGGAGGCGGTACACGGCGAGTTCTGCAGGCTCACGCATTCCGGAGAACACGACGGCCTTGCCTTCGTTGTGTACGGCGAGCATGAGCTTTGTCGCCTTGTCGACACCAAACCCGAACACGTCTTGGAACACGTACACGACGTAGTCCATGAGATTGACGGGGTCATCCCACACAATGACATTCCAGGGAAGATCCGAGGTTGTTTTCTCCTCGATGTCTGCGCTATGGGCTGGCGCGGTCATGTGGGCTCCGAGGTGCTCTCCATCGAGTCTTCAACCTGATCGCGAACACGCTGAGCATGGATCCATTGCTCGAAGTCAACCTTGGCAACGCGCCACTCTCTCCCGAATTTTACGGCGGGAAGCTCCCCGGAACGGAGAAGAGACGTCACGACGAACGTCGAAACATCCATGTACTCACAGATGTCAGCCACGGTCAGCCACGGTTTGTCGATGTCAACGGCGATGCGCTCCATGGGCCAAGCGTAGGCCAGACGACCCGTTGGTTCTAGACCTTCGAAAAACCTCTTGCCATCCGCGAAAACCAACCGTATCGTCAGCAGGCTTGAAGTCACGACCACCCGGTCACAACGCGAGGGTCGAAGGGGCCACTGCGGGCGTCGGTCCGGGAAGGTGACAGAACATGATCAGTGCATCAATCGCTGGGACCCACCAATTCGGACGGGTCAAGAAAAACGGCTACGACCCGGCTGAGGTCGATGCAATCGTTGGTCGCCTCATCGATACGCTTGAGGAGTATCAGGATCGGGCAAACCACCTTGAACGAAAGCTCGATGATTCCCACGTCTCTGCTGCTGCGATCTCACGCACGCTCGCTGCAGTCGAAGAGACACGGGCCCAGATACTGGCGGAAGCCGACACCGACGCAAACCTGATCACGGCCGAAGCGCATGCTGAAGCCGAAAAGGTGGTGACCCTCGCGAACAATCTCGGAGCAGAGATATCGGCCAGGCGTGACGCGATTCTGACAGAAGCGTTTCAAGAGGCTGATGCCGCCATCGCACGCTCGCAACTTGAGGTTGCTCGACAGCAAATTGCAGCGGCAACCGCTGCCGCGGCGATTGTCGAGGAAGCCATGCGGCGTGCTGCTGATACCCAACGTCAGGCAGACCACACGCTGCGCACGGCGTCGATGGTTGCCGCGTGGAGGTCTCGAGAGTCCGAGGTGGCGGCGCGAGATCGCATCACCGAGGCTGATGCTCAGGCTGCAGCAACCATTGAACGTGCCGAACGCGAAAGCGAGCGACTCGGGAACCGGATCCAAGAACTGCGGGTGGCGGTGTCGAACCTCCAGGCTTCAGCCGCCGATCTGGCGAAAGCGACGATTGCACACGCAGACGTGATTGATCTTGAGGCGATCGCAGCCCGAGACATGTCGGCCGAAGAGCCAGCTCCAGTCCACCCAATTGACAGAACCGTGAAGCTTGCACCGGCACCGCCCGATACACCACCCAAGGACACGTCCGACCACGCCGCCGAAACGTACTATCAACGTCGAGCCGGCGGGATCAAAGAACGAATCAAGATCGCCCGACTGATCACCTGATCGGTCGACGCGGGCGGAGCGACAAGGGCACCGGTGGTACCCCCACCGGTGTTTGTCGTTGGTAGTCCGATGACCGATGACCGATGACCGACGACCGATGACCGATATCCGATGACCGATGACCGATATCCGATGACCGATGACCGAAGTCTGACTTCTGATATCGGGAATTGATATGACCCCACTCAGGTTATGCTGTCTGTACTGACTTAGAATGGCGGAGAATCTATCCGCGTGCACGCAAGGAGACAACACATGGGACGAGCCGTCGGAATCGACCTCGGAACAACAAACTCGGTTATCGCGGTCCTTGAGGGCGGCGAACCACAGGTGATCACAAACGCAGAGGGAAACCGAACGACACCGTCGATCGTGGCCTTTGCAAAGAATGGCGAGATCCTCGTCGGCGATCAAGCCAAACGGCAGGCGATCACCAACCCCGGCCGTACGGTCCGCTCGGTCAAGCGGCACATGGGGACAGACTGGTCCATCGAAATCGATGGCAAGGATTACACCGCTCAAGAGATTTCCGCGCGCGTCCTCCAGAAAATGAAAGCTGATGCAGAGGCATATCTTGGGGAACCCGTGACCAAGGCGGTCATCACGGTTCCGGCCTACTTCGGGGACGCACAGCGGCAGGCAACCAAAGAAGCGGGACAAATCGCTGGCCTTGAGGTCGAGCGAATCGTCAATGAGCCAACTGCGGCATCACTCGCCTACGGACTCGACAAAGCTCACGCAGATGAACAAATCCTCGTTTATGACCTCGGTGGCGGAACGTTTGACGTCTCGGTACTCGAGATCGGTGAGGGCGTCTTTGAGGTCAAGTCCACAGCGGGCGACACGAAGCTCGGTGGTGACGACTGGGATGAAGTCGTCATGGATTGGCTCGTGGACGGATTCAAGAAGGAGAACGGTGTTGATCTGTCCAAGGACGCAATGGCTCTGACCCGGCTCAAGGAAGCGGCAGAGAAGGCGAAGATCGAGCTTTCGTCTGTCCAAGAGACCGAGATCAACCTTCCATTCATCACCGCCACCGCCGACGGTCCGATCCATCTTCTCAAGACGCTGACCAGATCTGAGTTCGAGCGGATGACCGCTCATCTCGTCGAGCGCACTCGGGAGCCGTTCGAACGTGCCGTCAAGGACGCGGGGGTTGCACTCGCCGACATCGACCACGTGATCTTGGTCGGTGGAACGACGAGGATTCCCGCAGTGCAGAGTCTGGTCAAGGAACTGGCAGGCAAGGAGCCGAACAAGAGCGTCAATCCCGACGAGGTGGTCGGTCTTGGTGCGGCAATCCAAGCAGGTGTCCTTTCGGGAGATGTCTCCGGGATTCTGCTTTTGGACGTGACGCCACTGACCCTTGGGATCGAAACGAAGGGCGGCGTCGCCACAAAGATGATCGAGCGGAACACGACGATTCCAACGAAGCGTTCGGAGATCTTCACAACCGCGGCAGACAACCAGCCCGAGGTTGACATCCATGTGGTTCAAGGCGAGCGCGCAATGGCCCGTGACAACAACAGCCTCGGACAGTTCAAGCTTGACGGCATTGCACCCGCACCGAGCGGGGTCCCTCAGATTGAGGTCACCTTCGATATTGACACGAACGGGATTGTTTCCGTTTCGGCGAAGGATCTCGGAACAGGACGTACGCAGCACGTGACGATCACGGGTGGAACGGCACTCGAGAAGGATGACATTGATCGCATGGTCAAGGATGCCGAGGCGCATGCAGCCGAGGATGCCGAGCGCAAGGAATCGGCTGAGGCCCGCAATGCTGCGGACCATGCCGTGCACAGCGTTGGAAAGCAGCTGGCCGATCACGGAGACAAGCTCGAGGAGTCCGAAAAAGCACCAATCCAGGCCAAGCTCGATGAACTCAAAGAGCTTCTTGACAAGCCAAAGGCTTCAACAGATGAGCTCAAGACCGTGACCGGAGAACTACTCCAATCAGCCCAGACGATTGGCGAGAAAATCTACGCAGCGGCACAGGCCGAAGCAGAGGCCGCCGCGGCTGACGGGGACACCCCGTCCGATACCGACGACGTGGTCGAAGCCGAGGTCGTTGAGGACGAAGAGGCATAGGCCCTGCCCCTCCTGCCACTTGTGGCAGGAGGCGAGGTCAACACCATGACTGACAACAACACGATCAATGACGGGGCCTCAGAACCTGTGACACAGGTAGCGAAAGGATCAGCCGAGATCGAAGAGGTTCCCAATGAGCCAACAGCGGCAGCGCTCGGCCTCACATTGCCCGACGACGCCCACGAGGCGCAGCTCATCCTGCTGCGCGAGCTCGTTGAAGCTCGTGAGGAAGCTGGCGAACTGCTGGAAAACCTCCAGAGGGTTGCCGCCGAATTCGACAACCATCGGAAGCGAACCGAGCGCGACCAGGTCGAGAACGTCCAGCGTGCAAGCCAACGAGTCATCGAATCGCTCCTCCCTGTGCTCGACTCCCTGGATGCCGCCCTCACAATCGAAGCAACAAGCGAGACCGAGGCGCGGATGCTCGAAGGTATGCGAGGAACGCAGAGCCTGATTCTCGACACGCTCGCGCGCGAGGGCTTTGCACCGATCGACGCTGTCGGTACCCCGTTCGATCCGGCGCTGCATGAGGCGGTGTCTGTCAATCCAGGTGAGGGTGACCAGGTTGTCGAACAGGAACTCAGGAAGGGATACGTGATGCGAGGACGGGTGATCCGCCCAAGTCTCGTGATCGTCGGACATGCGTAAGGAATGGCTCGAAAAGGACTACTACGCCACGCTCGGCGTGGCCAAGGACGCCTCACAGAAGGAGATCAAGAAGGCGTTCCGTAACCTTGCGCGCGAATCGCATCCTGACAACAATCCGGGTGACGCCACCGCTGAGGCGCGTTTCAAGGAGATCAACGAGGCATACGACACCATCGGTGACGACGAGACGCGCAAGGAATACGACCATGCACGCGATATGGGTTATTTCGTCGGGGGTCCGGGTGGGGGCCAACAATACGTCAGGGTTGAGGATCTCTTTGGAGGCCCGGGCGGCGGCACACAGGATTTGTTCGGCGGATTTCAGGACCTGTTCACCGGAGGGAGGCGGCAGCCCCGAAAAGGAGCCGATCTGACGGGATCGGTTCACCTCTCCTTTCACGAGGCACTCCAAGGAGCAACCCGCGAACTCAGCGTTAACGGAAAGAGTGTCAAGGTCAAGATTCCGAAAGGCATTTCGTCGGGAACCAAGGTGCGGGTCAAGGGCAAGGGAGCTCCCGGATCCAACGGGGGACCCGCTGGTGACCTCTATGTCGAAGTGACTGTCGGTTCGCACCCGATCTTCGGGAGGACAGGCAATCGCAACCTGACGATCGAGGTTCCGATCTCGTATCCGGAAGCGACACTCGGCGCAACGATTTCGGTTCCGACGCTTGATGGAGCAACCAAGATCAAGGTACCCCCCGGAACCACATCGGGAACCACACTGAAACTGTCGGGAAAGGGCGTCGAGACATCGAGCGGTAAGGGTGACCTGCTCGTGACGTTGGTGATTGCGGTCAATCCGAACCCTGGATCTGACGAGCGTGAGGCGCTCACCGCACTTCGGACCGCCGAGGCAGACTGGAATCCGCGTGCAAGATTGGGGACCGCATCATGACTGACCGTACCGAAGCCGTGTACATCATTTCCGTTGCCGCCGAGATCGTCGGTATGCATCCACAGACGCTTCGCGGTTACGAGCAGAAGGGTCTTGTCGAACCCTTCCGGACACCAGGCGGAACCCGCCGGTACAGCCAAGCCGACGTCGAACGGCTGCTCCTGATCCAGGATCTGTCAAATGCCGGAGTCAATCTCGAGGGCATCAAGCGCATACTCACGCTGGAGAGCGAAAACGACCGCCTGAAGAATCAAGTGGCTCGCCTCCGAAGACTCCTTGAGGATGCGGAACGACGTCGCGGTCAGACTCCGAGCCACACGGTGGTGCGATTTGGCAGGTCCTCCGCAAGCCTTCCCGACGTTCGTAGACCCGACCCCCTCGGATAGTCTGACGTCAGAAGCCAAATGACCGATGACCGATGAGCGATGACCGATGACCGATGACCGATGACCGATTATGGACCGCAACCGGACCCATCGGATCCCCGTCAACCGCTAGCGTAAGGATTCCAAGGACTTGAGAAGCCATGACCGCAACCGAAGAGACTGAGTCTGAGCGCTACGAACGTGAGCGCAAGGAGTCAAACGAGCGGTACGAACGTGAGCGCAAAAAGGAACGGAAGATGGCAGACGTGCGTCGCAAGGAAGAGCGCGACAAGTATGAGCAGGAGCACGGCGGCGGCTGACCCATCTTGTGTACTCAGCGCGCAAGCATCAACCCATGCTCCGCTCGCGGAAGGAAATCCTCATCGTGTCGCAAGCAGTTCGTCAAGTGTCTCAACGAACTGAGCATTCTCCGTCGGCGTTCCAACGGTGACGCGTAGGCCAGCTCCAAGACGTCGGACAATGACCCCCTTGGCCATCAAGTCGTCTGCCAATTGTCGGGATGAAAAAGCTGGTTCGAAATAGACAAAGTTGGCTTGGGACTCTGCGGGATCGAAACCACGCTCGAACAACGCTGCAGTGAGAAACTCGCGACCTTCAGCATTGGCCAATGCCCGCTCCTTGACCCGGTCCTGATGCTTGAGCGCCTCAAGGGCCCCGACCTGGGCAACGGTGGTCACCGCAAACGGTGCCTGGGTCCGATGAAGATTTGCAATCAGATCTGGATTCCCGATGCCATATCCAATGCGGAGACCCGCAAGACCATAGATCTTGGAGAAGGTGCGCAGCACCAGGACGTTTGATCGCGCTGGTGCCTCTTTCACCACCGAGTCATGGTCCGCAGCAGTCACGAACTCGGCATACGCCTCATCAACAATGACAACGACGGCCTCAGACACGTCGTCGAGAAAAGCCCTCACCTCATGGCCTGCAAGATGGCCGCCGGTCGGGTTGTTGGGGCTACAGACATAGACAAGGGTGGTGTCAGCTCGGATGGCATCGAGCATCCGGTCAAGATCATGACGGTATCCAGCGGCAAGGGGCACACGAATGGACTCCGCACCACTGATCGTTGTGGTGATCGGATACAGGATGAACGAAGGATCGGCAAAGACGGCCGATGTTGCGGGACCGCCAACACTGAGAGCCGTTGAACGGATGAGATCTGACGAGCCTGACCCCACCCAAACCGCCTCGGGGGCGACACCATGAAAAGCCGCAATGGCATGCCGGATCTCGTGCGTGGAGTTGTCCGGGTATCGGTTTAGGTGGACCGCAGCCGACGCAATCGCATCCACCACCTCGGGAAATGGTCGATTCGGCCACTCGTTCGATGCCAGTTGTGAAATGGACGCAAGCCCAAATTCACGCACCACCTCATCGAGAGTCCTACCCGGCACATAGCGCGGAATCGACGACAGGTCGGACCGGAAGGTCGGCACGTTCAATCCTTTGAGAAGTAGCGAAGTACGTTGCGAGAATACCTGATGCCGCTGCGTGATCGACTGGCGACCCAGCAACGCCATTGGACGACTCACCTATGCAACGATGATCTCCTCATCAGGCTGCTGGAACACGAACGCCACAACCTCTGATTCGCGGTCTGGCCAACTCGCAAGTGTGTTGGATGCCGTCGAGTTCGCATACGTGCGGAACTGGGGCCATGACATCATCGGCTGGGGCGTCACGACCAGATCAAGGTCGGGAAGAGCCACCACGTCACCATCAGCATGAATGAAGGCCTCCATCTCGACGACCGCAAGATCGAGCTCTTCACATCGTGCGATGAACGACTGAGCAAGCGACCGAGGGAAGAACCCCTCACCGTCATCGGAACGATGAACCGCACGAGCGTCGAACTCCCCAAGAAGCTCCATCGTTGCGGGATGCTCCTGATCCCAATCAGAGGATCCGGCAGCCTCCCGCAAGGCACCAAGCTCATCCTCGAGAGCGTCTGGATCCACGATTCGGATGGCAGTGTCGAGCAGCGTTTGAAGCTCCACGACGGCAAGGTCCTGGACATCGCCGTCGCTGTCTGGATAAAACTGAACGATCGTGTCCTCGCCGTCAAAAAAGACCATCCCGACGAAATCATCGCCACGCCAGAACTCGACGATTGGGCCATCGAAGTCGTCGCGGTCGGTTTCAACAAGTGTGATGGGAATCATGGAGGAATCGTACTCAGCACCGGACGCGACCGGACATGGCTATGAGCTTTGGACCTTCACGCCACGCCAGAAAGCAACATACCCCTTGATGTCGGAGGCCGCGGGTTTCGGATCCGGGTAATACCAGGCCGCACCGCTATTGACATGACCGTCGACCACCACGTCGTAGTAACTTGCTGTTCCCTTCCATGGACACACGGTGTGGTCCGACGAATCCGTGAAGTACTCGGCCCTGATCGCGCTCGGTGGGAAGTAATGATTTCCCTCCACCTTGATGGTTTCATCGCTCTCGGCAATGACCACACCGTTCCACACTGCTTTGGTCATCAGATACTCCTGGTCGTATACGGTCACCAACGACCGGCAACCCCAACCCATTCCCACAGCCGGATTGCTGAAAGCTGAAAGCGGTGAGCCGAAAGCGGTGGTCTTTAGACCACCTTCGGAATAAGCCTCCACGGGACGGCCGAGCGATAGCTCCGATAGCCAGGAACGGCCACCACGAGCAATTCTTCTTCACGCCCGGTCTTGGCCATGAAGAAGATGAAGAACATGATGCCGGTGATGGCCGCTGCGAGGTTTGCGTACGCCAGCCCAGCTCCGATGGTGAACGCGATGATGCCCGAGTACATCGGGTGGCGGACGAACCGATACGGACCTGACTCGATCAGTCGCGCCCCATCGACGGGTCGCGGGAACGGAGACATCCGGAATCGGTGTTCAAGGGCCGACCACAGGGACACTCCCGATCCAACCAAGGCGAGCAAGAGGCCCGCAGATCGCAGATAGATCAGCCCTGCGAAATCCTTCATCGGCTCACCGGCGATCAACGCAACGAAATAGAAGACAAACAGGATCGCCTGGACGACCACCCACCCGACACCGAGCGGCTGGTCCAGAGATTCTGGATCCAAGGACTCTGGATCGAGGGACTCTGGATATGAGTCATCTCGACTGAGATTATCTGGCATAAACCCTACCATGTTGATGTTGGGATGAGGGAACAACACCGAGCAGGACGATCCACAGGGGAACCATGAACATTGAGACCTTCACGAAACGGGCACAAGAGGCATTGGCTGCTGCATCCGAGGTTGCCACGCGTTCAAACCATCCAGCAATCGGACCCGCGCATCTCCTGGCTGGCTTGTTCTCACATCCCGACAGCATCGTGTATTCCATCGTCAACAGCGTAGGTGCCCGCCCCGCAGATGTTCGCGCATCGCTTGATGCGATTCTCAATGACGAACCACGGATCCATGGTGGTTCAGCGCCGACGCTCTCCCCTGCGGCCCTGTCCATCCTCGAAACGGCCGAGCGTGAACGCACAAAGCTCGGAGATCAATACACATCTGTGGACCACGTGCTGATCGCCCTCGCTGGATCAGACTCGCGAACCGGTGAGATGCTGCGCTCCGCAGGGGTCACGACCGATGCCATTGCTGCGGTCCTCAAGGATGTACGTGGCTCCCAGCGAATCACCTCTCAAACGCCTGAAGACACCTTCGCTCCTCTTGAGCAATACGGCCGCGATCTCACGGCAGACGCCCGAAGCGGAGCTCTCGACCCGGTGATCGGACGAGACGATGAGATCCGGAGAGTGATCCAGGTCCTGTCGCGCAGAACCAAGAACAACCCCGTTCTCATCGGAGAACCCGGAACCGGCAAGACAGCGATCGCCGAGGGGCTTGCGCAACGAATCGCTGACGGCGATGTTCCCGAAAGCCTGAAGAACCGGCGACTGATCGCGCTCGACATGGCGGCGATGATCGCCGGAGCCAAGTACCGAGGAGAGTTCGAAGAGCGCCTCCAGGCCGTGCTGAAAGAAATCGTTGCATCAGAGGGACGCGTGATCACGTTCATCGACGAGATGCACACAATCGTCGGAGCAGGTGCAGCCGAAGGTTCGATGGATGCATCCAACATGCTGAAGCCCCTCCTCGCACGGGGCGAGCTACGCATGGTTGGGGCGACCACACTCGATGAGTACCGAAAGTATGTCGAAAAGGACGCGGCACTCGAACGGAGATTCCAGCCGGTCATGGTTGACGCTCCGTCCGTTGAAGAGACAATCGGAATCCTCCGCGGTCTCAAGGAACGCTACGAGGTGCACCACGGCGTCCGCATCACCGACGCGGCGCTCATCGCGGCGGCGACGCTGTCTGATCGCTATGTGACAGGTCGTCACCTGCCGGACAAGGCAATTGATCTCATCGACGAGGCCGCTTCCAAACTCAGAATCGAGATCGACTCGGTCCCCGATGAGATCGACACCCTCCAGCGGCGTCGACGCCAACTCGAGATCGAACAGCAGGCACTTGGCAAGGAGGAGGACGAGGCGTCTGCGGCGCGACTTGAGACCATCACCGCTGAGCTTGCTGAGCTCGGTGAGAGCCTTGATGCACTCATGGCCCACTGGCAGCTTGAGAAACAGTCGATTGAAGCGATCCGAGAAACGAAACAATCCATTGATGACACGCGGACGAGCTCCGAGCGGGCCGAACGTGCGGGTGACCTGGAGAAGGCCGCCGAGCTCCGCTACGCCACCCTTCCGGCACTTGAACAGGAGCTTGCCAAACGCCAGGCGGCGCTCGACGAACTACAGGCCGAGATGAAGATGCTCAAAGAAGAGGTCGACGAAGAGGATGTCGCTGAGGTGGTGAGCCGTTGGACCTCGGTACCGGTCACCAAGCTGCTTGAGGGCGAGATGCACAAACTGGTCAAGCTCGAGGAACACCTCCACGAGCGGGTTGTTGGCCAGGATGAGGCAGTTTCTGCAATCGCGAACAGTATTCGTCGCTCCCGAGCCGGGCTCTCCGACCCGCATCGACCGATTGGATCGTTCCTGTTCCTCGGACCGACCGGTGTCGGGAAGACCGAGTTGGCGCGCGCATTGGCAGAGTATCTCTTCGACGATGAGCGAGCAATGATCCGCATCGACATGTCCGAATACATGGAGCGGCATGCCGTGAGTCGTCTGATCGGCGCACCTCCCGGCTACGTCGGCTATGACGAAGGTGGCCAGCTCACCGAAGCTGTGCGGCGGCGGCCGTATTCGGTCCTCCTTCTCGACGAGATCGAAAAGGCCCATCCCGATGTCTTCAACATCCTGTTGCAGTTGCTCGACGACGGGCGGCTCACCGACGGACAGGGGCGGACCGTGGATTTCACCAACACGGTGTTGATCATGACGTCGAACCTCGGTTCGGAGCTGATCGACCCCAATCTTGACGACAACGTCGTCAAGCAGCGCGTGATGGATGCTGTCAAGGGTCACTTCCGGCCCGAGTTCATCAATCGAATCGACGGCGCGGTCGTGTTCCACAAGTTGACCCGTGCCGACCTTGAGCGCATCGTGACGATCCAGTTCAAGATCCTCAAGGACCGGCTGGCAGACAGGGGCATTGATGCCGACCTCACGGATTCTGCTGCGGCGTGGCTTGCAGAGCACGGCTATGACCCGGCCTTTGGTGCAAGGCCGCTCAAGCGCTTGATGCAAACCGGTATCGCTGATCCGATCGCGATCCGGATTCTCGAAGGGACGATACCCGAGGGGTCACGCATTCGCATCGGGACCCAGGACGATGAGCTGACCTTCGAGGTTGTCCACATCGACGGCTGATTGCCCCCGCACCAGATATCCTCGCCACCAATGGCCAGACGACTTCTTCCGCTCGTTGTGTTGGCGGTGCTCGCCTCGGCCTGCACCGGATCAAGTGATGCAACGACAACCAGCTCATCCACCACCTCCCCGACGCCGTTGACCTCATTGGCTCCACCGCCATCGGAAGCCACAACCACGATTGCCCCCTCAGTGTCAACCACAACGATTCCTGCACCGACGAATGAATGCGTGGTGGGCCCGCGAACCTCGGTGGAGGGATACTCGCAGGGATGCGATGTGGCCGGATTTGAGATCCTTGCAGCAGATGTCGTCGACGGGCAGGCCGTGTGGTTGATCTCTGACCGGATGTTCAACGTGCTGCTCGCACGACCCGATCTCAACGAGGCCCTGGTGCTCGCCGGGATCAATGCCCGTGTCATCGGAAAAGACCAGGCCCTGCCCGATCTCCCCGAGTTCGAGGAACTCTATGAGCTCTATCCCGGAACCGATTGGGACCGTGCGGCACGCTCATTCCCCGGCACGGACCTCATCCCGCTGGTCGCTGGCGCAGAGGAGAACCTGATGTGCCTCGATGACGATCGCTACGCCGGTGAAGACCCGTTCGTGCGAGATCTTGCTGTCGCCATCCGCCGCTTTGGCATGTCCTCGGTCGACCCTGTCACCGACGCCCGCATCGAACAGTCCTACGCGGCGGCCATTGCACAGGGTTTGTGGGTCAACACACTTGCCGAGATCAACTCGGACGAGTATTGGGCCGAAGGCACCCAAAGCTACTTCGATGTCAACCTCGAAGAACCAGACGATCGTCCACCGAACTCATCACACAACCACGTTGACACGAGGGATGAGCTTCGCCAATACGACCAGAGGCTGTACGAGATTGCACGCTCCGTCTACGGCGACACCGAGTGGCGCCCAACCTGCCCGTAACAACCCGTCCCCCCTTCAGGGGGGACAAATCCGACGCAGTCGGATGAGGGGGGCGTGTGAGCCTGCGAACCCCGTCCCCCAGCGGGAC
>DIDS01000033.1:51983-106920 GCA_002418265.1 Acidimicrobiia bacterium UBA5794
GGATCAGGGGGGCGTGTGAGCCTGCGAACCCCGTCCTCCAGCGTGTGGGCGAATCATGACCGATGACCGATTGCTGAAGCTGAAAGCTGTAAGCCGAAAGCTGAAGGCTGAAGGCAGCGAGCGAAGCTCGCTCTACCATGTTTGGATGTCCATCACCGCCCCTGTCGCCGACATTGAGGTCACCAGGCGACGGCTGATCTGGACGCTCTTTGCCGGCAACGCCATCGGATCAACCGCATACATTGGGATCGCAACGGTGGCAGCGCTGATCGCCGACGAAATCACCGGCTCAACCTCCTTGTCCGGGCTCCCATCTGCCACGGGAACCCTTGGGGTTGCTCTCGGAGCCGGCATCCTCTCGTGGACCAGCTACCGCACCGGTAGGCGCATGAGTTTCACGGCTGGCTACGCGGTGGCGGTTCTCGGTGCAGGTCTGGTGATCGTTTCAATTGGGTCATCAAGCTTTTTCTTGCTTCTCGCTGGGATGGTGGGGATCGGAATCGGACGAAGCGTGGGTCAACTTGCACGCTACGCCGCAGGCGACATGCGATCAGAGAGCAGGCGAGCAAGCGCCATCAGCCTCATCGTGTGGGCTTCGACGATCGGAGCCATTGTGGGGCCACCGCTCATCGGGCCGACCGGATCTCTCGCGCTCGCTGCCGGGTTGGATGAACTCGTGGGGCCGGTCGTGGTCGCCGTTCTCGGGTATGCCTTGGTTTCCATACTGATGCTGATTGGTCTCAGACCCGACCCGATGACACTCGCGGTGAGCGATGTCGACGAAGGCAACGAAGGAGTCGCACGACCGATCTCGGGATTGCTGAGATCCCGTACCGTGCAACTCAGCATCACAGCGATCATTCTGAGTCAGGTCGTGATGGTCCTGGTCATGGTCATGACACCGATCCACATGAGAGCCTTCGGCGACTCCCTCACGACCATCGGCTACGTGATGATGGCCCACACGCTCGGTATGTTCGCGATCGCCCCCATCACCGGGTGGTTCATCAACCGGGTGGGTGCAAAGCGAATGATCCTTGTTGCCGTCGCAGTGTTCCTCGTCGCATGTCTGTTAGCAGCAACCGCGACAACGGCCGGAACGTCGACACTGCTCGTGAGCATGTTCCTCCTCGGTGTGGCCTGGAACTTCGGCTTCGTTTCGGGAAGCACACTCCTCCAGAGTGGCCAAACAGTTGCGAATCGTCTCAAGCTTCAAGGTGTTGCCGACACATCTGCATGGATCTCAAGTGCAGCGGCATCGGCCGGTTCGGGAATCCTCCTGAGCGCAACCTCGTTCCGTACGCTCGCTCTTGCTGGTGCCGCCCTTGCCCTGATCCCACTGATTCCCCTCTTTCGTCTCACGGTCGCGTCCGCCCCCTAGCCATGTTTCGCCGGTATATGACAGGTGTGGACGCAGTGGCCGCCAACACTCCCACAGGCCGCAATCGCGTCGTCGACGGATGGCGCGTCATTGCTCTGTTCGTTGTGGTGTTCGGCCATTGGATCTCCGCTTCGATCTGGGTGCAGGATGACGGCACGGTCAGGGCGCTCAACACGCTTGAGTGGATCCCTGGCGCCGACCACCTGACCAGGATCTTCCAGGTCATGCCGATCTTCTTCATTGTCGGTGGGTTTGCAAATGCGGCCGCCCTAAGCCAATCACCGCCAGACATAGCGACCTGGATCACGCTTCGAGCCAGGCGGCTCTACACGCCGGTCGTGCCCCTTGTCCTTGTCTGGGTCGTGATTGTCCTTGCCCTTCGGGGTTCGGTCGACGACAACGTTCTCTACACCGGCACATTGTCGGCGACCATCCCACTGTGGTTCATCGCCGTGTACTTGACGATCGTCACGATCTCCCCGATCACCTATCGGTGGTGGCAACACTCGGGACCGTGGTCAGCCGTCTCTCTCGCACTGGTGGCGATCGGGATCGACATTGCCCGGTTCATTCTTGACATCGAGGCAATCGGGTGGCTCAACTTCATCTTCGTATGGGCGTTTCTCCACCAACTCGGGTACTGGTGGTACGACCGAGACCGCCAGAGACTTGTCGCAAGACCACTGATCGGTGTCCTCGTGATGGGTGCCGGACTCGGTGCCCTTTGGATCTCGACATCGCTCGGCTGGTATCCAACGGCGATGGTCACCATCCCGGGGGGAGGCACAACCAACATGATCCCTGCGACCTTTGCAAACGGGCTCCTCGGTGTTGCACAGGCCGGATTGATTCTTGCAACGCTCTCGGTTGCCGAAAGCCTCGTCGAACGCCGCGCCGTGTGGAAAGCGGTGGTTGCCGTGTCGGCATCGACGATGACGATCTACCTGTGGCACCTCACCGCACTGTCACTCGTCGGTGCCGCTGGCATCTTCCTGTTCGACGGCTGGCTGTTCTCGTTTGAGCCGGGAACCGCCACATGGTGGTGGATGCGGCTTCCGTTCTTCGCGATCCTGGTGCTTGTGACCGTCCTTCTCGTTGCGGTGTTCGGACGGTTCGAGAGAAACATCAATCAGCATGCTGCACTTTCGAACCGGATCCTGTGGTTTGCAGGACTCCTCCTGGCGATCGGCACGACCGCGTTGATGGCCTTCGTCGGCATCGTGACACGCGACGCCACCTTGAACTGGTACATCCCTGCCATCGCCGTTGCTGCTGCCGCCCTCACGGGCGCTTATCCGGTGTCGGCCCGTCCTGACTCGTGAGGAGATTCACCCCACATCCGCTGTCTCGATGCCGCCCCCCAAGGATCTGTGTCCAGCCCGAGCAGCACCATATCTGTACAGGCCACGCCAGCCAGACGTCTCCGCGTGATGGCTACCGTGATCGAGTCACTGGAAGGAGTTGATCATGATCCCTCGCTTGGATTACAAGGCGGCATCCCCAGCCGTCTACAAGGCCATGCTCGCCATGGAGACAACTGTGCACCAATCCGGACTGGAACCATCGTTGCTGGAGTTGGTCAAGATGCGCTCGTCGCAGATCAACGGCTGCGCATATTGTCTGGACATGCACAGCAAGGACGCGCGCGCCGCTGGTGAAACCGAGCAACGCCTGCACCTGCTGGCAGCCTGGCATGAGGCACCGGTGTACTCGCCGCGGGAGCGTGCGGCGCTGGCATGGACCGAGGCGATCACGCTGGTCGCGACAAACGACCTATCGGATGAGCTGTATGCACAGGTCAGCGCGGAGTTCAACGAACAAGAGATCGTCGATCTGACCCTCGCCATCATCACGATCAACGGCTGGAACCGACTGAACGCCGCTTTTCGTACCGAGGTGGGCGGCTATCAACCAGCAGCCACCCACTGAACCACTGGCCATGACCTGACGCGCGGTTCAAGCGCCAGCTCCACCACGTTGCTTGCCGCACCACGAGCGACGCTCACGAGCACACGGGTGCCTGTGAGCGTCGTGTGGCGCCGATCGCTAGTTCTTCTCAGTCTCCATCAGTGCACGGATGCCTGCCGTATCCCCGCCAATGGCAAAGATGATCGCAATGATCTCAAGCATGATTCTCGTCCAGATCAGATAGAACAAGCCAATCAGCGGAATCACAATGATGCCAGCGATGATGGTTCCTGCGTTGCCGGACGCAAGCGCTGCGATCAAGAAAATGACCACCATGAGGCCGATCAAGACGGTCGCGACCACGTAAATCAGCTTGATGAACTTCAGCGCGATGTACGAGCTGAAACTGAAATCAAAGAGTGCCCCGAAGAAGCCCTTTGCCTGCTCTGTGGATACCTGGTCCATTGGCCCTGTCATGTCGTCCCTTTCAATTGACGTTGGCCCGAACATAACAGGACTTGCCACCCTGCAATCGATCTCGCTCGGCCATGGGGCAGCAGACAACGGGGTGGCGCTACGAATTGGTCGCGTAACCGCTGTCGAACCTCACAATCCGACCGCTCAACCCACAATCGCCTTGAATCCGGGACCGTCTGGTCGTTCGAGTTGATCGAACGTGCACGCAACTGGATCCTTGTCGGGCCGCCACCGTTCAAAGCGGGTTGCGTGTCGGAATCGGTTTCCCGTCAACTGGTCGTAGGAGATCTCAACGACCACCCCCGGCTTGACGGGAACCCAGCTCAAATCTTTGTCTCCCGTCCAGCGGCTTGGGGCCCCCGGTGCCCGCACGTCATCCCCGAATGACTCGATGTCTTTCAATGCATCAAACCTCGCAAGGAGGTCCACTCGGTCGTGATTGGAGAATCCGGAGCAGTGACCGATGAACGCAAGCGATCCACTCTCGGCATACAGCCCAAGGAGGAGCGACCCGATCTTGTCCCCATCCTTGTGGATTCGATAGCCACCGACGACGCAGTCAGCTGTTCGGCGATGCTTGAGCTTGAGCATCTCACGCTTGCCCTCCACATACGGCCCCTCAAGCGACTTGGCGACGATGCCGTCGCACCCTGCTGCCTCGAACTCGTCAAACCAGCGCTTCGCAACACCGACGTCAACCGTTGATGGTGTCAGCTTCCAATCCTCATGGACCTGCCCCATCACCGATTCAAGACGACTCCTCCGTTCCGTGAACGGCGCACCACGCAGGTCTTCGCCATTGTGGGCGAGCAGATCGAAGGCAACCAAGGTCCCGGGCGTGGCTTCCGCCAGTGTTGCGATACGCGACTCAGCGGGATGGATCCGCTGCTGAAGCATGTCAAAGGCAAGCGCGTCCTGGTCCACGACAAGGACCTCGCCATCGATCACCGCGTCACCGGGCATCGTTGTGATGATGTCGATGAGCTCGGGGAAGTAGCGAAGCAACGGCCGCTGCTGTCGTGAATCGAGCCGTGGTTCTCCGTCGTTCGCCGCAACTGCCCGAAACCCGTCCCATTTCGGTTCAAACGCCCAACCTCGTGCCGGCCAGGTGGTACGGACCTTCGCCTCCATCGGCTTGATCGGAAGTTCAAACGGAATCATGGATGCACAGTACCCCAGGTCGATATGGCAGGTCACACACGACGGACGTCGCAAGAAGCCGGTCTACGCTGCTGTGATGATCATCAACATGCCGTCCCGCGAACCGTACGAGATCGGTGTTTCAGGTTCACGATTCGTCGAGGCAGACGAATCCACCGTTGAGCTTCCCGACACGTCAGATCTGTGGGCGCTCCCCGGCCTCGCTGACTGTCACGCGCACGTCACGATGACATCCCTCAGGGAGTTCGACGCAATCACGGATGAATCGATGCGGACCGCCATACCCATCAACACGTGGGCGCATCTTGAACACGGGGTGCTCCTCATCCTCGACAAGGGTGGAAAGAGCGACACAACGCTCGTGACTCTCGATCACGATGCCGACCTCCGGCCGTTTACCGAGACGGCGGGAGCAATGATCTCACCGCCCGGTGGGTACTACGGAAACGGGTTCGGAACGGAGGTCGAACCCGACGCCCTCGTCGAGCACATTCGCACCAAGGCCGCGACACGTGGCGGATGGGTCAAGCTCGTCGGAGACTGGCCACGCCGGGGACAGGGGCCAGTCAACAACTGGCCACAAGACGTTCTCACGGAGGCAGTCAGGGCTGTCCACGATGCGGGCGCCAGGGTCGCTATCCACTCAATGGCGCACTCGGCATCGGATGCAGTCGCAGCAGGTGTCGACTCGATCGAGCACGGACCGTTTCTGACCGAAAGCGATCTCAAAATACTTGCGGCACGTGGCGGCGCATGGGTCCCAACCATTGTCAACATGCTGTTTCTTCGCGACATGCTTGGGGTGGAATCGTCGGGCGGAAAGATGTTCGTCACCGGACTTGAACGCATGCGTGAGAATCTCCCGCTTGCCGAGTCGCTCGGCGTCACCGTTCTCGCCGGAACAGACATGGCGGTCCCGCACGGAGAAGTTGCAACCGAAGCCGTGCTGCTGAAGGAGTATGGGTTGTCGGACGCTGCGGCCACGGCTGCAACATCCACCGCTGCATACCGCTATGTCGGACGCCCGACACAACCCACGGTCGGTGCAGAGGCCGACGTCGTGTTCTTCCGCGACAACCCGCTCGAAGGCGTTGAGACGCTTGCGGAGCCGGTCATCATCATGCGGCGGGGCAAGATTGTGAGATCCACCCGTGGCTGAGCCGCTGTACCGCCGCGACGGCGATGTCTTCGTACCAAGCAAGAACGTGCGAGGACCCTGGAGCTACGACCACTGCCACGGTGGTCCACCCTTCGGACTCCTCACAACCCTGATGTGCAAAGAGCGCCCTGACATGGGGATGACACGAACAACGATGGACATCCCAGGACCGATACCTCTCGTGCCGTGCCGAGTCGAGCTGGAGACCATTCGACGTGGAAAGAAGATCTGCCATCTTGCCGCAACACTCGTGGGACTTGAAGGAACCCCCTACGCGCGAGCATCGGCATGGTTGATGCGGATCGACCATGACGTGACGGCCCAAACGAATCCCGATCGGAATACTCCAGCGTCCCATGACTCCGGAACTCCGGTCAATCTGAACTTCTGGGATGATGAGGGCGATTTCGCGCAATCGGTCGAAATGTGGGCGGTTGAGGGAACACCATTCGGAGGCGGAGCAGCAACCGTGTGGACCCGTTTGACCCTGCCACTCCTTGAGGGCGAAGCAACAAATCCCTATGCCAGAGCAGCCATTGTCTCGGATTTCCCGAACGGAGTCTCGGCTCTGAAGCCTCTGGAAATGCTCGCTTGTGTCAATACGGATGTGACCGTCTACTTCGGCCGGGAGCCCATCGGTGATTGGATTGCACTGCGGTCCCAAACAAATTCATCAGGATTGGGACTAGGCATGAGCGATTCGTTGTTATACGATGTAACCGGATTCGTTGGAACAGCGAACCAGTCGATCTTCTTCGACTCGCCATCCGCCGGGAACGAGACAAGGGTTCCTGAGCGTCTTACCAACGAATCCTCTTGAAGGACCACCAAGCCTTTGACTCGCCTACGATCAACGCCGGCGCTTCAAAGATAGAGAATATGTGAAGGATTTCACAACATGACTGCACGTTCAGCAATGGCACCAACCGAGGTCGGCGACAGCCTGACCACGTATCTCACAGATATCGCAAACCATGAACTCCTGACGGCCGACGACGAAGTCGATCTCGCCCAGGCGATCGAAGCTGGCCGCGAGGCCGAGGAAAAGCTTGCAGCCGGAGGCGTCAAGGGCGCCGCGAAGGTCAAGCTTCAGCGTACAGCGCGCAAGGGCAAGGAAGCAAAGGACCGTTTCGCTCAGGCGAACCTGCGCCTAGTTGTTTCCCAGGCCAAGCGCTACCGCTCGCAGTACGGCATCGAGTTCGTTGACCTCATCCAGGAGGGCAACCTGGGACTCATCCGTGCCGTCGAGAAGTTCGACTGGCGCAAGGGCTTCAAGTTCTCCACCTATGCAACGTGGTGGATTCGTCAGGCCATGCAGCGCGCCGTCGCCGAGAAGTCGAGAACCGTTCGTCTTCCGAACTCGCTCCACGACACGCTCCTGACCCTCAACGGAACCCGCAATCGTCTCCTCTCTGAACTCGGCCGTGAGCCAAGCTCAGAAGAGCTCGCCGAGGAATCGGGACTTCGTTTGGATCAGGTTCTCGAAGCACAGCTCGTCGCAGACTCTGTGTCACTCGAGTCGCCTGTTGGTGAAGATGGCGCCGTTCTCGGCGATTTCGTCGCCCACGACGATGAGGACGATCCCGTACGCGAGTCCGAGCGCCTGTCAACCATCGAAGCCCTCCGAGAGGCAATCGACCGCCTCCCAGAGCGTGAGGCCTACATCCTCTCCAAGCGTGTCGGTTTCGAAGACGGCCTGCCTCGTACCCATGAGGAAATCGGCAAGCATCTCGACCTCGGCCCGACCAGGGTTCGTTCACTCGAGAAGCAGGCGTTGTCTCGCCTCCGTCACCCAGCCTTCGGGCTGAGGCAGGAAGCGGACTTCTAAGTCAGGAGTCCAGTTTGCTGGACTCCAAGCTACCCGACGAAGGTGGGTAGCCGACGTCAGACGTCGGACTTCAGAGCGGCTGCCATCGGGCAGCCGTTTCTGTTCCGCGCCGTCGCACTTGCTAGTGGTCTAGCGGCGCTTGCCGCGCAGCCAGTTTCCTACATCGGTGAGCCTGGATGGCTTGTTTCGACGCTCCTCGTTGCGATCGGCCCGCCGTGCCATGGCCAGCCCTGCGTTGATGCCAATCCAACGAAACGGCTCGACCTCCCAGGACGGCCACTCGTGGGAGACCCACGGCAACGTTGTTCGCTCTGTTTCAAGTCCACAGATCAGCTCTGCCAGTGTTCTTCCGGCCAATTGGGCCGTGGCGACACCGTCGCCGACATATCCGCCCGCCACGGCCAAACCCGAAGTGCGATCGAATGTGACCGCTGGCCGCCAGTCTCGCGGAACACCGAGTGCACCGCCCCAACGATGGGTTACCGTCACGTCCGCAAGTTGTGGGAACATCTCGACGAGGACACGCACCAACTCGGTGTGTACTTCATCAGGGGTGTCGAATGACTTCGAAATCTTCGATCCAAAGTGGTATGGCGCTCCCCTCCCCCCAAAGGCAAGCCGACCATCAACGGTTTTCTGACCGTAGATGATCAGATTCCGGAAGTCACCGAAGGTCTCCCGATTGGCGAGCCCGATGTCATCCCACATGGTGTCCGTCAGAGGCTCGGTCGCGACCATCAGTGAGTACAAAGGAAGAACGATCCTCTTGCGGCCCGGCAGCTGGCTACCGAAACCCTCGGTCGCGAGAACCGTCACGTCGGCCGATACGACGCCACCACGAGTAACGACACCATCTTGTCGAATCGCCGTGACCCTCGAGGATTCGTAGATCTCAACCCCGCGTGACTCTGCCGCCCTGGCGAGTCCATGGACGAGCTTTGCGGGGTGAATAGCGGCACCATGGCGGTACCAGACTCCGCTCACGACGTTTGTCGCATTGAGTCGTGCCCGTGCCTCAGCCTTGGACAGGTACACGATGTCGTCTGGATGTATCCCGAGGGAGACGGCATCGTCGACCTCCTCCCGTGCGTAGGCATCCTGAAAGGGCAGCCTGGCAACGGTGACGACGCCGCCCTTGTCGTAGTCACAGTTGATCCCCTCTGCCCGGGCGATGTTTCCAACATCGTCCACGCTGGCAAAGAGCGCCTGCATGTGGCGGAGGGCGGCGTCTCTCCCGTGGTCGTGCGCGAGTTGGCCGTGCCCGAGCGGGTACTCAGCATGGCACCAGCCTCCGTTCCGCCCGCTTGCACCGAACCCGACGTGGTGCGCCTCAACCACCACGATCTTCAGCGATGGGTCGAAACCGGCAAGGTGGTATGCGCACCAGAGGCCTGTGTAACCGGCTCCAACAATCGCAATGTCTGCATCGACATTCGCCACAATGGCTCTGCGAGTCACCTTGGCATCGACGGCGTCCCACCACAGGGGTGCAAGTTTGGCGGTTGAGATGTTCACGGAGTGGCCACCACAGATCGGTCGACCGTTCCATTGAGGATCTCAATGAAGAGCCCGGGGACGACAGGGTTTCCCACGATGATCTCCGTCACACCTACTCATCCTCCTGCTGTGATCTGGGCTCTGCGATCGGTGACCTGTAGTACGGATTCTTCCACACGAGAAACGAAGCCCAATTGTCCGTAGACTCATCATGTACGTAATTGGCGATCACGCCTCGCACCTCAAACCCGTTCCGAATCTGAGCAGTCAGCGTTGCATCGACCAGCCGACCCGCAGCAACCTCCTCAACGTATTCTGCAGCCGTCATCTCATGCTTGTGGTTCACAAACCCGGGAATGACGCCTCCTGCAATGATTCCTCGTTTGTTGTGGTCGATCACAACCTGTTTTCGAAGCTGGTACAGCTTCGACGCTATTCCACGACCTCGATAATCGGGGTGTACCGCAATGTCAATTCCGTAGTACCAGTCGCCTTCTGGGTCATGGTTTCCGACACTCTCTCTGCCGACAACGTCTCCCATGGCATGCTGAGGATGATTGATGTCGAAGTCGACGAAGATCCCCGACCCCATGCCGACGACCCGGTCGCCATCAAGGGCCATGTAGGCGCCCTCTGGAAACATCTCTTCCTGAAGCAGAATGCCCTCAACGGTGAGCAGGTCTTCGTCACCGAGCGTAGGAAAACAGAGGTGTTCGAGCTCGACCATGGCCTCGGCGTAGGCACCTTCAGCCACTCGATATTCGATCTCACCCATATTCGATCCATCCGGCGATGTTGTCTGGCGCGACCCGCAACGATCGGATGGTGTCATCGACCACCCTGCGAACGGTTTGGTTTGGTGGATACATCGGATGACAGTATGGCCGACGTCCGTTGATGTCACAAGCGAAACGTTGGCAAATAGCTGCGTACACAATCGATTCGATGTGCATGTGATGATGTCACCAACTATATTCCTGGTATCGACGTCCACCGACGGAGGCAGGATGACTGACATGCGTACCGCGGCCATGGACCATCTGTGGCTTCACTTTGCCCAGGTTCCAACCGAAGGCCCTGTCTTGATCGAACGCGGCGACGGCTGCTACGTATGGGACACCGACGGCAAGAAGTATCTTGACGCCCTTGCCGGGCTGTTCGTCACCGAGATCGGCCACGGCCGCTCCGACCTCGCAAACGCCGCGAGCAAACAGGCCGAGACCATGGCATATTTCCCTGTGTGGGGCATGGCCCACCAGCCCGCGGCGGCACTTGCAGCGAAACTCGCGCAGCTTTCGCCCGGCGACATGGACCGCGTGTTCTTCACCTCTGGTGGATCAGAAGCCGTCGAGTCTGCCTGGAAGCTTGCCCGCCAATACTTCCTCGCAAAGGGTGAACCGGATCGGATGAAGGTGATCGCCCGCCAGACCGCCTATCACGGCACGACGCTCGGCGCTTTGTCGATCACGAGTATTCCTCCGATCCGGGCTCCCTTTGAGCCGATGCTCAACCACCTTGTGACACATGTCTCAACCACGAACCAACTGCACTGCGATCGCTGCGATGGACCATGTACACTGCACGCGGCGGATGAGATTGAGGCTGCCATTCTCGAACAGGGGCCTGAAACGGTTGCCGCGGTGTTCCTGGAACCGGTCCAGAACTCTGGCGGATGTTTCACCCCAATGGACGGCTACTGGCAGCGGGTCCGCGAGATCTGCGACAAGTACGGGGTGCTGCTCGTGTCGGACGAGGTGATCTGCGCATTCGGACGTCTCGGCACGTGGTTTGGCGGACACAAATTCGACTACGTGCCAGACATGATCACGTTCGCAAAGGGGGTGACATCGGGATATGCACCCCTTGGAGGGGTTATCACCCGACCACACATCGCTGATGCATTCCGAGCGAATGATGACATCGTATGGCATGGCATCACATTCGGCGGCCATCCCGTCTCGTGCGCCGTGGCCCTTGCCAACATCGAAGCACTGGAGGCTGAGGGGATCATCGATCACGTTGCGGCACATGAGGCAGTGTTCCGAGCGAAGCTCGAGACGCTGCTCGACCATCCGAACATCGTTGAGGTTCGGGGAACCGGGTACTTCTACGCCATCGAACTCATGAAGGATGCAGCCAACATGGTTCCGTTCACGGCGGACGAGGCATCGGAACTCATCGGGCACCTCAAACCTGCGCTGCTTGAGATGGGACTGATCGCACGAGCAGACGGCCGCGGAGCACCGATCATCCAGTACTCGCCGCCGCTGATCGCAGGTGAGGACGAATTCGACATCATCGTCGATGTCAGTCGCGCGGCGCTCGATCAGTCACTGGCGGCGATGGCCGTATGAAACTCGACGACACGGACAAGGCGATCATTGGGCACCTCCAGTCCGATGGCCGGATGCCGTTCTCGAACCTCGGTCCGCTCGTGGGGCTGTCCCCTGCAGCGGTGCGACAGCGCGTGTTGCACCTGATCGACGAGGGGGCAATGCAGATCGTTGCGGTAACTGACCCGACCACACTCGGATTCACCGTACAGGCCATGGCTGGCCTGAAGCTCGAAGGTGATCTCGACGCAACAGCGAAGCAGATCGCAGAAATCGACGCCGTTGACTATGTCGTCGTGGTTGCTGGCCGCTTTGATGTGATGGTTGAGGTCGTGGCTGAGGACATGGAGCGACTTATGGCCATCATCAACCGGATCCGGGCGATTCCCGGCGTTGTCGGCAGTGAGGTCTTCACCTACATGAGCCTCGAAAAGCAGACCTACAACTGGGGAACCCGATAGAGCAGAGAATACGGATGACCGATGACCGATGACCGACCTCAGAAGTCAGAACCAACCCGTCCTCCCTTCGGAAAGCCCCCCTGCACCTCGCTGCGCTCGGCGCGTCCCCCCGCAAGCGGGGGGACGGGATTCCGGGGCCAAAAGCTTCTATGAATCAAAGCCGACTCCGAATTTGTCAAGGAGCTTGAGCCAGGGACCGCGATGGCCTTGCTTTGTATCGGCCTTTGCGAGGGCACGCCGTGTCAGTTGGATGCCGGCGTACCGGAATGGTTCTGGGGGGAACGGCATCGGCTTCTTTCGAACCATCGAGAGATTCGTAAGTTCGGTGTCGCGGCCATCCACGAGATCGAGCGCAACTGCCGCCCCGAATCGGGAAGCACATACTCCCAGGCCTGTGTAGCCACCAACCCAAGCAAGATTGCCATCAAATGATGTTCCCCACGTCGCTGTAAAACGCGTTGTCGTCCCGATCGGACCCGCCCACCGATGGCTGAACCGCAGTCCTTCAAGTTGTGGAAACGTTGTGAAGAAGTGCTCGGCAAGTTTGTGGTGCGTGTCCCCTGCCTGGTCATATTCGGGGCCGATGGCGCTCCTGTACCGATAGATGGCATCGTATCCGCCCCACAGGATTCGGTTGTCGTGCGTGAGTCGGTAGTAATGGAACTGGTTCGTCACATCCGACAGCCCTTGACGGCCCTCCCATCCGATGCTCAACAGCTGATCAGCTGATAGCGGTTCGGTCATCAGCACGTAGTCATAGACAGGGACGATGTAGCGGCGCATGGCCTTCACCGGGTTGGCATAGGCGTTGGTTGCAACCACAACCTTCCTCGCCGTGACCGATCCTTCGGCCGTATGTACGCCTATGTCTGTTCGATGGCGCTCAAACCCGACCACGGCACTGTGGTCGTGCACCGCAACACCACGGGCCTCGGCTACCTGTCGCAGACCCCACACGAGTCGTGCCGGATCGACGATCGCCATTCCCTGGGGATCGCGGAGACCACCGACGTACGTCGACGATTGGACTTCGGCTCGCACCTGGTCAGCGCTGAGCATCTCGGATGGAATGCCGAACCGGTCGAGGATCTCGTGATATTCGGCAAGCTCGTCGATCTGCCACGGTTCCGTGGCGACATGCAAGACGCCTGTCTCTTCGACCCGTGCATCAATCTCATTCGAGGCAACAAAGGCGAGGAGATCGTCGTAGTTCTGGTCTCCAAGGCGCAGAAGTTCTCGCATCTCGTCTGGCCAGTGTCTGAGGCCATTCGCAACACCGTGTGTCAAGGAAGCCTCAACGAACCCTCCGTTACGCGAACTGGCACCAAACCCCGTCTCCTCGGCCTCAAGCAACACAACGGAACGATTGGGGTCGCGTTCTGCGGCAAGGATCGACGCCCACAGACCGCTGAACCCACCCCCGATGATGACGAGATCGGCACGGGAGGAGCCATGGAGGGACGGGGCCGGCCGGGGGGCATCAGGGGAGTCGGTCCAATACACGGCCGGTCTCGCCCCCGAGAGGGCCTCGGCAGCGAGAATCGAGAGACTCAATGCTTGACCATCACGTGTTTGACCTCGGTGTAGTGCTCAACGGCATACATCGACATGTCCTTGCCATACCCGGATTTCTTGAATCCTCCGTGGGGCATCTCGCTCACGATCGGAATGTGGTCATTGACCCACACAGTGCCGAACTCGAGAGCTGCTGATGCTGCCATTGCTCGTCCGACATCCTTTGTCCAGACACTTGCAGCCAGACCGTAGTCCACGTCGTTCGCCCACGCGATCAGTTCATCGTCGGACGCCTTCTGGACCGTGACGACTGGTCCGAAGACTTCACTTTGGATGATCTCTGAATCCTGGGCTGCTCCGATCACGATCGACGGAGCGTAGAAGTAGCCGTCGGAGTCGAGACGTACACCCCCAACGGTCACCTCCGCACCGGCGGTTCTGGCACGGTCCACAAAGCCAGCGACACGTTCGAGCTGGGTTTCCGAGATAACGGGACCCATCTCGGTCGTCTCGGCCATCGGATCACCGACCGTCAGTCCCTCAGCGGCTTCTGTCATACCCGTGACGACATCATCGAACACAGCCGGACCCGCAATGACACGACACGGTGCCGTGCAGTCCTGGCCGCTGTTGTAGAAGCTGTTCTCACCAAGACACGCAACAAGAGCATCGATGTCGGCATCGTCGAACACGACGACCGGCGCCTTGCCGCCAAGTTCAAGATGCACCCGCTTGAGTGAGTCGGCGGCGTTCTTGGCAACCGATATGCCAGCTCCCACGCTTCCAGTGAGCGACACCATCGCGACATCGGGATGGGTGACCAACGCGACACCGGTGTTGGGACCGTCTCCACACACGATGTTGAGGACACCCGGGGGCAGGACATCAGCGACGAGCTCACCGAGCCTCAGAAGGCTCATCGGTGTCAGCTCGCTCGGTTTGATCACAACGGTGTTTCCTGCCGCCAATGCGGAGCCAAGCTTCCATGTCGCCATGTTGAGTGGATAGTTCCAGGGTGCGATCGATCCGACGACACCGATGGGGTCGCGTCGTGTGAAGGACGTGTACCCGTCGAGATATTTACCCGCCGCCTTGCCCTCAAGGAATCGGCCAGCAGACGCGAAGAAGCGCCAGTTGTCCATCGTGAGGTCCATTTCAAACTCGACAATCGACACGGGTTTCCCGACGTTTTCGCATTCGATCAGCGAGAGCTCATCGATGTTCTCCTCAATACGATCAGCAACCTTGTGGAGGATCTCCGAACGCTCTCGTGGGGTCAACGAGGACCATGAGCCAAAGGCTCCCTTGGCAGCTGCCACGGCTGCATCGACGTCAACTGCACTGCTTGCTGGCACCGCTGCGATCACATCACCGGTTGCGGGGTTGATCACATCGTCGAACGCACCATTCGCTGGCTCGCGCCATTGGCCCCCGATGAAGTTTCGTTCCGACATGGTGCACCTCGCTGAAATGTGAACGGGGCAGACGGCGCGAGCCGCCCGCCCCGTTCACGTGTTAGCTAGCTCTTTGCTTCCGCAAAAGCGTCCGTGTAGTTGATTTCGTAGTCACCCTGGTCAACGATGACCTCAAGCTTTGCCGTGTCCGCTTCTGCGTTGAAGTCGTTGACTTCCTGATCAATGAAGGGTGTCGAGGCCGCATTGGGGCTCGCGTAGTAGTTCCAGTTGGTCAGCGCAGCACCGTTTTCAGCATCGAGGAGGAAGTTGATGAATGCGTGTGCCGTGCACACTGCTGCTGAATTGGTCGGGATTGCCATGTTGTCAACCCACAGCGTCGCACCTTCCTCCGGGAGGATGTACACGAAGTCATCCGGGTTGTCTGCATCGCCAATGGCCAGGATCATATTGCCCGAGTAACCGTGCGAAACAGCAACCTGGCCGGTGACGAGCGCTTCGTCGTATTGATCAGAATCGAAGGTGGCGATGTTCGCCTTCGCTGCCTGGATCACAGCTACAGCTTCGTTCAGGTGATCGATGTCGGTGTCGTTGATTGAATATCCCAGGTATTCGAGGGCTGCACCCATCGTTTCACGCGGGTCGTTGAGAACCGAGACCCCGCCGGGGAAATTCGCCGTAAGGGCAGGGTCGAACAGCAATGCCCAGCTGCGTGGGAAGTCCTCCCCGACAAGGGACACATTCACCCCAAGACCGGTTGTGCCGTACTGGTACGCGGCGGAGTACTTGGCACCGTTGTCGTAGGGCTGGGTGGTGAACCTTTCGGCCATGTTTGCGAAGTTCGGGATGGCATCCTTGTTGAGCTCCACAAGGAGACCTTCCTGGATCATGATGGCCACCATGTAATCCGATGGCACAATCAGGTCGTAGGACACACCCGACTGGAGTTGGGCAAGCATCGCTTCGTTCGACTCATAGAACGACTCGATGACATCAACGCCATATTCGGCCTCGAATGCCTCGATCAACTCTGGGTCTATGTACTCGGACCAGTTGTAGAAGTTGAGATTGCCATCGACCTGCCCTGCTTCACAGCTGGCAGCCGAAACGGCATCGTCATCTCCGCCACAGGCTGCCGCCACCAGGGCAAGCACGGCAACCATCAGCAGTACCTTTTTCATCATCTTCATTCCTTTTCCTTTGTCATGCCCGGAAACATTGTCATGCGTCTCCTGAGACTGATCTTCCTCCGCGCTCACGCTGAAATACCAGCGAGACTGCCACCAGAACCATCGAGGCAGTCAACATCACCATCGAAACGGCGTTGATGAGCGGCGTCACCCCGCGCCGCACCAAACCAAACACATACACCGGAAGCGTGGTCGAGCCGGGTCCGGCAACAAAACTGGTCACGACGACATCATCCAGCGACAGGGTGAGTGCAAGAAGCGCTCCACCGGCCACGGCTGGCGCGATCAGCGGGAGCGTCACTTTGCGAAATGTCATCCAACGGCCAGCGTAGAGATCCGCGGCAGCCTCCTCAAGAGAAGGGTCGAGCTGACCAAGACGCGCTCGAACAACAATGGCAACAAATGAGATGCTGAACGCGATGTGGCTGAGTGAAATGGTCCCGAGGCCGAACGAGAGACCGAACCCGCCCGTCATGCGGAACGCCGATGCAAAGAACAGCAACATCATCACGGCCATCGTGACATCGGGGATGATCACGGGCATGTAAACGAGTCCGTCGAAGAGACGCTGGCCGCGGAATCGGTACCGCTCAAGTGCCACAGCTGTTGCCGTTCCCAGCACGGTGGACACGGTTGTCGACACCGCGGCAACGATCAAGGAGTTCTTCAGGGCATTCATCACGGGGGCGTTCTGGAACATCTCGCCATACCACCTGAACGAGAACTCGGTCCAGATCCCGACGTTGTTGTTGTCGTTGAACGAGAAAACCGCAAGCACGACAATCGGGGCGTACAGGAATGCGAACACCAGCCACGCGTTGGCTGCGAGCAGTCGCTCCGTGGGACTCTTGGGGCGGACGCCGACGCTCATAGATTCCTGGCTCCCGATCGGAAGTAGATGATCGTGGCTACGAGCATCACCGCAAGGACCGCAAACGACAGCGCTGATCCGAACGGCTGATTCCGCGCTGCAAGGAACTGGCTGACGATGTAGTCACCGAGCAGTGTCGTTCTTGCACCACCAAGGATCGCCGGGGTGACGTATGCACCGAGTGTCGGAATGAACACCAGAATCGAACCAGCGATGACCCCCGGCATCGAGATCGGGAGGGTGATCTTGCGGAATGCCGTCCAACCGGTCGCATAGAGATCCCGACCCGCCTCGATGAGACTCCAATCCATTCGCTCCAGCGACGCGTAGAGCGGCAGGACCATGAAAGGGAGGAATCCGTATACGAGCCCGATCAGCACCGCGGTGTTTGTGAAGAGAATCCGGATCGGGTCCCCTCCGAGTGCTTCAGAGATCTGTGAGATCGGTCCTTCCGTACCGAGCAGCACTCTCCAGGCATACGTGCGCACGAGGAAATTGGACCAAAAAGGAATCATGACGAGCACAAACAAGATGGTTCTGGTTCGGGCCGTTCGTGTCGCCATGTAGTACGCAAGTGGATATGACACAAGCAAACAGATCGCTGTCGTCGTGGTGGCAAGAAGCAAGGAACGAAATGCGATTTCTCCGACGAGAGGGTCCCAGAGTCTGCGATAACTGTCGAGGTTCCAGCCTTCCAAGAGGGTGAGACCGGTGCTTGATCGTGTCGCAAAGGAATAGACAAAAACGATTCCCAGAGGTATCGCGAAGAACAGGATGAGGTAGAAGAGCGAGGGGGATGCAATCAGGAACCCGCGACGGGCATCTGCTCTGCGGGCGTCACGCTCAAGCTTTGGTGTCGCGACTTCAACCACATCGGTGGGGGACTCCTGAAGTTCCGTTGGCGACATCAATCCTCCATGAAGGTGGTCGCAACGGGACTCCACGATGCCAACACCCGATCCCCCACCTCGAACTGGCGGACGCTTGGGCGGTTCTCCTCCTTGACCTCAAGCGAACCGGCTGGCGTGTCAACGTCGTAGAAGAAGAAGTCACCGTGGTAGATCCTTCGCACGACGGTGCCTTCGAGCGTGTTGCGTCCCACAGGCGGTGACTCATCGGAACCGTGGAGTCCAAAACGTTCCGGCCTTATGGCGATCGTGACGGTCTCGCCGTTCGATGCCTCAGATTCTGCCGAAGCCCTTGAGCCCCCCGCAAACTCGATGGTTTCTGAGTCGATGACCTTGGCCTCCAGGAGGTTGATCTCCCCAATGAAGTCGGCAACGAACCTCGATCGTGGGTGCTCGTACAGATTCTGAGGATCGTCCACCTGGAGCAGTTTGCCTGCGCTCATCACGCCAATCCGGTCACTCATCGTGAGTGCCTCCTGCTGGTCGTGCGTCACATAGATGAACGTGATGCCAACCCGATCCTGGAGTTCCTTGAGCTCGATCTGCATTGACTGACGCAGTTTGAGGTCGAGAGCGCCGAGTGGCTCATCAAGGAGCAACACTTCTGGTTCGTTCACAAGCGCACGGGCGAGCGCGATACGTTGACGCTGTCCACCTGAGAGCTGCTTGGGTCGCGCATCTGCACGATGCGCGAGCTGAACCTGATCGAGGGCTCGCTTCACGCGGGTGTTGATCTCATCCTTGTTGACCTTCTTCATCAAGAGGCCAAAACCGACGTTCTGCTCCACCGACATGTGCGGGAACAAGGCATACGATTGAAACACCGTGTTGACGGGACGTTCGTTCGGCGGGAGAAGTGCCATCTCCCTGCCACGGATCCTCAGCGAGCCCGATGTCGGGAACTCAAATCCGGCGATCATTCGCAGCGTGGTTGTCTTGCCGCACCCCGACGGACCGAGCAGGGAAAAGAACTCGCCATCGCCAACAGCAAGGCTGATGTCGTCGACCGCGACAATGTCGTCGAAGTGTTTTGAGACCCCTGATAGCTCAACTGCTGCCGACACTGCCACCTACCCATTTCGTGTGTCCACACGACGTCCCCAATCGGGAGCCGGTCCGTTTGGACATCGGATGGTTCCGAGGAGCATCATAACGAACGATTCCAATGGATTCATATCCGTCACTTGCGTTCCGATACCATTTCTCAATCCATGATTGCGAATCAATCGTTGAAGAGTCAATTCACGGTGGTATGACGTGTGACATTCGACGCCACAACTGATACGCTCATTGAGGGGTCGCGCACATCGGAGTAGCCATGGAATACGATGCAATGTTGATCAACGGGCGATGGACCGGTGCCAGTAGCGCGGGTGTATGGGTGCTGATCAACCCAGCGACCGAGGAGCCCATCGGTGAGGTCGCTTTTGGAGATCGAACCGACGCAGAGGCAGCGATCGACGCGGCGAGTGGGGCCCTTGAGGGGTGGAAAGCAATGGGTCCGTACAAGCGCGCGAGGATTCTCGAAGACGCAGCAGACCTTCTCAGCTCCCGGGCGGGCGATCTCGGTGCTCTGACTTCCGAGGAATCCGGGAAACCGCTCGGCCAAGCCATTGCCGAATGGAAGTCAGCCCCGAGTTATCTCCGCTTTGCGGCCGAAGAGGCCAAACGGATCGGCGGAAGGATCATCCCTGCATCCGCCCCCGGCAAACGCATCGAGGTCACCTACCACCCGGTCGGTGTCGTCGGGGTCATCGCTGCATGGAATTTCCCGGTGTACAACGTGAACCGATCTGTATCGTCCGCGCTCGCTGCGGGCTGCACGGTCGTGGCGCGTCCGAGCGAATACACCCCTCGATCGGCCTTCGCATACGCAGCAGCGCTCCATGACGCGGGGGTGCCAGCAGGTGTCCTCAACGTGATCAACGGCGATCCAGAGTCGATGGCCCAGGCGATGCTCGACGACCCTCGGGTACGCAAGATCCAATTCACCGGCTCGGCACGTGTCGGAAAGCTCCTCATGGACGGTGCATCCAAGACGGTCACGCAACTATCGCTTGAATTGGGAGGCAACGCCCCGGTCATCGTCATGCCTGACGTCAGGGATCTCGAGGCCGTTGCGGCAAGCGCCGTCACCGCCAAGTACCGCAACAGCGGTCAAGTGTGCATCTCCCCACAACGGTTCTTCGTTCACGAGTCAATCGTCCAGCGGTTCTCCGAGGTCGTGAAAGCAGGGTCCTCAGCCTTGTCAGTTGGAGATCCGATGGACACGACAACCGATGTGGGGCCGCTGATCAACGCGACACAGCGTGACCGCGTCGAGGCACTCGTCGGTGCCGCTGTCGACGGCGGCGCCAACGTTGACATCGGTGGACGGCGGATGGATGGTGTGGGCTTCTTCTATGAACCAACCGTCCTTTCCGGCGATATCGCTGAGACCGTTGTCATGAGGGAGGAGATCTTCGGACCCGTGCTCCCGATCATCCCCTTCTCGGACATCGACTCCGCCGTCGACCTTGCAAACAATGTTGAACACGGATTGACCGGGTTCGTCTGGACGAGTGACCTTGGCACAGCGATCAGCGTCGCAGACCGGCTCGAATACGGCATGGTTGGGATCAACGACTGGTATCCGGTCACTGCCCAGGCGCCGTTCGGTGGTGTGAAACAATCAGGGATCGGCCGTGAGTCGGGCACCGAAGGACTGATGGAGTATCTCGAACCGAAGACCCGTTTCTACGGGGGTCTTGTGTGACCAAGCTCACTGTTCTCAGAACGTCCGGACGACCCGCTGAGGTCGGTGCAGCCCATGGCAGCGCCTTCGCCACCGAGATTCGCGAATACCTCTCGAGTCGGATCGAGTTGTCCCGTGAAGGAACCGACCTTTCGACCGCTGACGTCGTTGCAATCGCCGACACCATGGTCGATGCACACCACGACTATGACACTGAGATTTTCGACGAGATGGTTGCGATGGCTGACGCAGCAGGGATCAGCCCCGGTGAGGCTGTCATCGTGGGCGGATACACCGATTTCATCGACACCGTTCGCGCCGTCGCCAAAGGAACGGCAGTCGAGGACACCTGCACTTCGGTGATCACGCCTGATGCCAAGTCGGGTGGAAACGGGTTCCTCGCCCAGACCTGGGACATGAATGCCAGCGCCACCCCCCATGTATTCATGCTTGACGTTTCACCGAACAACGCCCCGCGGGCTCTCGTGTTCACAACGCACGGAGCTCTTGGCCAGATCGGGATGAACAAAGCAGGGATCGCTGTCGGGATCAACAACCTCACCGTCACCGACGGTGCCGTTGGTGTCACCTGGCCATTTGTCGTGCGGAAGGCCTTGCGTCAGATGACGTTCGACGCAGCGCTTGCATGCATCACCGATGCGAAGCTTGCCGGTGGCCACAACTTTCTGCTGTTCGATCGGTTCGGGCGGGGAGCTTCCATTGAGGCAACCACGACGCGTACCGTCATCGAAGACCTCGGGACCGAATCGCTCGTCCATACCAACCATTGTCTGTTCCCCGAAACGCAGCAGGTTGAGGCTGAACGCCCACCGGATCTTGATGAGAACTCGAAGCGCAGGCTCAAAGACGCAACGGCGATGGTCGAAAACAACGCCGTACATACGGTCGGATCGCTGATGGCTTTGTTCAGGGACGAAGGCTCCGTCTGTCGGCGTCCGGAGCCGCCGTTCAACTATGAGAGTTCAGGCGCCGTCATCATGCGTCCCGGCACCCTCGACTTGTGGGCTTGTTGGGGTCTCCCTTCTGAGAACGAGTTCGAACACTTCTCCCTCACATGACCGACGCGCGAGCATCGCTCGTCTACCGCAACCTCACGGCGGACCTCGTTCAGCAATGTGCCGACCTTGAGCTGCGATCCTTCCCTGCTGCGGATCCAGACGAGCTCCTGGGTGCCGAGGACATCGCTGCCTACGCGAGAACCTTTCCCGAAGGGTTCTTTGTCTGCCTCGACGGTGACCGAGTCGTGGGTCAAGGAGCAGGAATCCTTCTCGATTTCGATTTCGACAACTACCAACACACGATTGTCGAGATCACCGGCGAACATCAATGTGGGAATCATGATCCTGCTGGCGAGTGGTATTACGGAACCGACATTGTTGTTGATGCCAGTTATCGACGGCGGGGTATCGGTGCCGAGTTGTACCGGCTCCGCAAGAACCTGGTGTACAGGCTCGGTAAGAAAGGCATCATCGCAGGCGGCTACATGGTCGGGTACCGCACGCACAAAGGAACAATGACCGCCCACGAATACGTCGCGGCAGTGCGCAGACGCGACATCTACGACCCAACACTCACCTTCCAGATGGACAACGGCTTCGAACTCCTGGGAGTTCTTGAGAACTATCTTCCAAGCGAAGAAACTGACGGTTGGTCAGCATTGATCGTCTGGTCAGCCGACGCCTGACACACCCGTTTCCGCGTACCCAGGGTTCCAGTACCGTGAAAAGTCGACACTGGAGCCCACAGAACGCATTCGCTAAAGTTTCGACCTGACGAACCGCGTACATGGAGGATTGGCTGCAGTGACCGACAACACGACCGAAGTAATGGGGCCGATCGATTTTGTGCTCCTTGAGTTCCCCTACCAAGAGCCAACCGGAGAAACTGCCGGAGCGCTCTTGGACCTTGTCGAGCGCGACATCATCCGTCTGTACGACGTCGCTGCAATCCGCAAGGGAAGCGATGGCTCCGTCACTGCCGTCGAGATCGCGAGCGTGGACCCTGACGGATTCGGCCAGTTCCACGGCGCTCGGTCCGGACTTCTGGGTTCTGATGACATCGATGAGGCGGCCGAGGCCATGGAGCCGGGGACAATTGCAGTACTCATCGTCTACGAAAACCGATGGGCTGCACCCTTTGTCGCCGCCGCCATGAACGCTGGTGGCCAGCTGGTCGCCTCGGCGAGAATCCCTGCACAAGACATCATCGAGGCACTCGACAGTCTCGAAACACGGGCATAGGAGGAAGACATGCCAGGACTCATTCGAGGAGTCGCCAGAACAGCAGTCATCGCTGGAACAGCAACCGCTGTCAGCGGGCGCGTCGCACGTCGCCAAGCCGAGAGGTTTGCAGACCGCGATCAAGCCATTGCCGAGAACCGAGGAGAGGGCTATGCAGCGGGAGCGCAGGCTGTCTACCAGGCACCACCACCTGCACCGGCACCTGCACCCGCGGCGGCACCGGACCTTGGGACGCAACTCACCCAGCTTGCGGGTCTCCACGACGAGGGCATCCTGACCGACGAAGAGTTCGCGGCGAAGAAGGCTCAGATCCTCGGCATCTGAGCCGGGCACGGGAGTGAATGTCTGCGAATCTGCTCCGATGCCCGCACGGTGGAACAGCCGGGCATCGCCAGATCCGAACATTCACCTGCCCGTATGACCATCAGATGCATGCCCCGGTTCGCCCTTTCCGGGAAGTAGCTCATCGTCGGCTGACTCTGGGTCCTTGAACGACATGACCCGCTGCGGAAGCGGTATTTCGATCCCGGCTGCATCGAAGTCGCGCTTGATACCTCTCATGACCGCGTCACGCGCCCTCCACTCCTCAGCGATGTGGGGCCCGTGCCAAAAAAGAACCAAGAAGTTGACGCTCGAGTCGCCGAATTCCTTGACGAATGCTTCGGGAGCGGGATCGGCCAGGACCCCATCGCGTGAGGCTACGGAGGTGACGAGCAATTCTTGAACAGCATCGAGGTCCGATTCGTAGCCCACACCCACCACCAGAGCGGTTCGTCGGGTTCCGAGAGTTGTGTAGTTGACAATCGGCTCTTCCCACACCGTCAAGTTCGGAATGAACACACGTACTCCGTCGAAGGTACGCATCGTTACGGCGCGAAGGGTGACATCTTCAACGGTGCCCTCAAAATCAGCAGTGCGGATCTGGTCGCCGTCCCTGAACGGTCGCTGGAACGCGAGCATGGTTCCCGCGACGAGGCTCGAGAGCACATCTTGGAGGGCAAGCGCCATTGCAAGGCCCAGCAGACCAAGCATTCCAAGGATCGGTCCGATGCTCACTCCGACCTGAAGAAGCGCGTACACCATCCCGATCGCCAACACAATGCCGATGACGAGGCGTCCGAGAAGCTTGGCGACCAGAGCGCCCGACCGCCTCCGGAGCCCTTTGACGATGATTGTCCGCAACGCGAAGGCGATAGCGAGGGCGATCAACATGATCACCAATGCAGTGATCCAATCATCAGAGGTGAGTTTGGACAACTCGTCCACCGCGTCTTCGACGTTCGGTGGTTCTGGGGTCTGAGCCGTGACGATGCTGTAAATGGTGAGCACGTGCAGACGATACCCGTCCGACACCAATCATCGGAGCGACACGGGCTTTGGTGGGTACCCCTACGTATTCCTCTCAACGGGTTGACTACATATCGCGAGACGGTCGATCCCCGTCAATGCAGGACTCGGTGTCCTCACGCTGGGGGAACAGCTCGTAAGGACACGAATAGGTTCGGTGTGGATACCGTCGTCGGCGGTGACCACCCAACATTGACGCCTCGGATGACGGGCGACCATCCGGATCGGCCTGTTTGTCTATGCGTTTGCAAGTATTTCGATCTCAAACCATGCAACCCACGACGGGCTCTTCCGTGTCTCGACCTTGACCTTCTCGACGCGCTCCCACACCGGATCAGCAGTGATGGTGATAGGGGTGCCGTCACGTGTCACTCCGGTCAGCTCCCCAAGCAGCGTCCACTTTCCGTCCACCCAGCCGAGCACCCGATGTGTCGTCTCGCCTTCTGGGTATTGCGACGGAGTGAGACGAATGGCCGAGATCGTGCTCGGTCCATCGAGGGTGATCTCGATCCACTGAATGGCATCGTCGCCAGCGGACCAGTGGGTACCGGCATCACCGTCAACGGCGCGCCAGCTGTCGGCACCCACCTCGGTTGAGGATGCCGACGTTGGACGGCCCAGAGCGAGGTTGTTGGCCAATTGCTCGGGTGTGAATCCGAGGTGGTCATGGTTCTCAAAGAAGGTCAGCACCATGTTGGTGAAGGTCCATGGCGTCGTCTCGGGCAGCACCCTGTCGGGATGATCCATCCACGACTGAAACAACACGTGGGGCGGCAGACGCCCCGCAACCGCTTCATATGCCTTTACGCGCTCCCCCGCAATGGCGAGCCAACGATCGTCGCTGATGTCAGCACCATTGCCGGTGAAAATGATCCCAACCGGTACGCCGAAGGTTCTCCCGAACTCGACAATGGTTCTGGCATCTGATTCCCATCCACTCCGGGCCCAGTCGATGTCGAGATGCAGAAAGGCCAGGTCGTATCCGTTCACCTCCCGGAACGTTTCAAGCCACGACGTGTACGTCTCAGCGTCCGTAGGAGTGGGGGTCGGCTCAGTATCCCCTACGACAATGTTGGGAAAAGAGGAGCGCATGACATCGACGTACTCTCCGACCTCGGCGGCGACGGTTGCGGCATCCCAATGGCAGGCGTTGGGACCGTCGTAGATCGAGGCGTAGTAGTACGGCTCGTCAAGAGCAATGGCATCGATCCGACCACCCGCCTCCTGGATGCGAGCTGCGATCTGCCTCCCCTCATTCTTGCCGGCGAATCCCTCGATGCCTTCACCGCAATCAGTCGTTGCATCAAGCGGTCCCGCCTCAATCGCCAGAGCGAGACCCATCGATGCGATTGCGGCCACCGCGGTCTTGAGCTGTGCGTCGCTGGCGTGGGCGCCGACCCATTCGCCGTAAAGCTTGAAAACCTGAAGATGGCCGATCGTTTGCACCCACGGTGCACCCGGGGCAAAGAGGTCCATGAAGTCCTCCGAGCCAATGAATGGTCGGCCAGCACTCGTCGGCATGGGTGGAAGAGGTACAAACCAGCTGAGATCGCCAGTGAAATCCGGTGCGGGAGGCATGGTTGTTGTCGTTGGTGCGACCGAGGTTGGTGCCGTTGACGTCGACAGTGTTGTCGATGAACCTGCCATGGTGGGGACAGTCTGAGGCACTATCACACCGGTAGTGGTGCCTGCTGGTTCTGCACTGCTGCACGCGGCGAGGAAGACGAAGATGGTCGCGACACCCCGGCGATAACGCATGGCTACAGGATACGAGCATTGGGGATGGGTCCATGGGATTCGGGAGCACCAGTGACCGGTACAATATTGAGCGAACACTCAAGAATTGGAACTGACCATGGTCTCATCATCAACAGGACGACGAGTTGCGATCGTCGACGGACTTCGGACACCGTTCGCGAAATCTGGGACTGCGCTCGCTTCTCAAACAACGCTGGAGCTCTCCACGGCCGTCGTTACCGAGCTGCTCGCGCGGTCCGGTGTTGACCCGGCATCGGTGGACCGTGTCGTGTACGGTGCCGTCGTCCAAGATGTTGCCGCACCCAACATCGCCCGCGAGATCGTGCTTGCCGGACCGTTCCCCCAAACCGTGGATGCGTACTCGGTGAGTCGTGCATGTGCGACATCCACCCAGACAACGGTGAACGCCGCACAGGCGATCATGCTGGGGGAAGCCGACATCGTCATTGCCGGGGGTGCAGACTCGCTCTCCAAACCACCGGTGACGTACTCGGATCGGTTTGTCGAATTGATGATGGCGGCTCAGGCGGCCAAAGACATGCCGACGAAGATCAGGACGTTCGCAAAGATCAGGCCGAAAGATCTTGTACCGATCCCTCCCGCGATAGCGGAGCGTTCGACGGGTGAAACCATGGGCGACTCGGCTGAGAAGATGGCGAAAGACAACGGCATCTCTCGTGAGGCTCAGGACGAATACGCCATCTCGTCACACACGAAGGCCTCCAACGCCTGGGCAGAGGGCATCTTCGACAACGAGGTGATGCCATACCGGATCCCACCGAAGTACACCACCACGGTCGCCAAGGACACCATCCCTCGATCAGACTCAACGATGGAGAAGCTGTCGACACTCCGCCCGGTATTCGACCGCAAGTACGGTTCCGTGACGGCGGCGAACTCCTCACCTCTCACCGATGGTGCAAGCGCCGTTCTTCTCATGGAAGAATCGGTCGCAAAGGCTTTGGGATACGAGCCTCTTGCGTTCATCAGGTCATACGGGTTCGCAGCACTGGACCCGAATTGGCAGCTCCTCATGGGACCTGCCTTTGCAACACCGATCGCCCTCGACCGGGCGGGAATGACACTCGACGACATCGACGTCATCGACATGCACGAAGCATTCGCAGCCCAGGTGCTTTCCAATCTCCAGGCTTTTGCATCCGATGAGTTTGCGAAGAAACGGCTCGGACGCGACAAGGCAATCGGCGAGATCGATCCGTCGAAGTTCAATCTCTACGGAGGATCGATCTCACTCGGCCACCCCTTTGGTGCAACCGGCGTACGTCAGATCACGACGATGGCGAATGAACTCAACCGACGCGGCGGCGGAACGGCGCTCATCACACAATGTGCCGCGGGCGGTCTCGGTGCCGCCATGGTGCTGGAGAAATGACGATGGACTACAAGAACTATCACTTCGAGCTGACCGACCATGGCGTTGCCGTCGTTCTGATGGATCGCCACGATGAGACGATGAACACGCTCGGTGAGGAGTTCGTCAGGGAACTCGACACCGTCGTGACACGCCTTGAGGAGCCAGACGTCAAGGCCGTCGTCATCGGCTCGGCAAAGAAAGACTTCCTTGCCGGTGCAGACATCAAGATGTTCAGTGACATGGAAACGGCCGACGAAGCCGTCGAGGGGCTCCAGGCAATTCACAAGATCTACAACCGAATCGAGGCACTCCATCAGGTCGCTGACAAGCCCGTCGTGGCTGCCATCAGTGGGGCGTGTCTTGGCGGCGGTCTTGAGTTGGCGCTGACTGCCTCGATGCGTATCTGCACCAACACTGCGCAGCTCGGTCAGCCAGAAGTCCAACTTGGACTGATTCCCGGAGCAGGGGGTACACAGCGTCTCCCTGCCCTCATCGGTATCCAAAACGGACTCGAGATGATTGTCACCGGACGCCCGGTCCGGCCATACAAGGCCAAGAAAATGGGCTTGATCGACGAGATCGTCCCTTCTCAGATGCTCCTCGATATCGCCAAGCAGCGTGCCCTTGATGCGATCGGGAAACAACCCTCCAAGGACAGCATTCGCTCCAAGGTCAACGTCTCCGCCGTGAGAAATCTTGCCCTTGAGGGCAATCCCGCGGGGCGTAGGATGCTCTTCAAGAAGGCCACCGAGATGATGCTTGCCGAAACCGGCGGCAACTACCCCGCTCCAAGGCGTGCGATCGAAGCCATCCAGATAGGCGTCGACCATGGGCGGGCTGCGGGTGTGGCTGCCGAGATTCGGTTCTTCGCAGAACTGGTCAAGACCCCCGAGTCGGGAGCGCTTCGATCAATCTTCTTCGCATCCCAGGAACTCAAGCGAGACACCGGTATCGACTCAGATGCCCGTCCACTTGACGTCGACAATGTCGCTGTCGTTGGGGGTGGACTGATGGGTGGAGGCATTGCGGCCGTGTCGGCGATCAACGCCGGAGCAGACGTTCGGATCAAGGAGGTCAACGATGGTGGAGTCGGGCACGGCCTCGCCTACGTCGATCGCGTTCTTTCCAAGAGAGCCAAACGGCGGCGGATGAGTGACTTTGAGGTTGATCAGATCACCAACCGCGTCACCGGTTCGACCACGTGGGACGGGTTCGCACGGACGGATCTCGTCATTGAGGCGGTATTCGAGGATCTCGAACTCAAGCGATCCATCGTCAAGGATGTTGAAGCGGTGGTCAGCAAGGACACGATCTTCGCATCAAACACGTCCACCCTCCCCATCACTGAAATCGCCAAAGCGAGCGGTCGTCCCGACAAGATCGTGGGCATGCACTACTTTTCGCCAGTCGAAAAAATGCCGCTCCTTGAAGTTATCACGACGGAGAAGACGTCCGATGAGACGACCGCGACTGCCGTGGCTTTCGGCAAACGACAGGGCAAAACCGTGATCGTGGTCAACGATGGAACGGGGTTCTACACATCGCGCGTCCTTGGTCCGTACACCAATGAGGCGGGATTCCTCCTCGTTGAAGGTGCGTCCGTCGAGGACATCGACGGCGCAATGAAGTCGTGGGGATTCCCGATTGGGCCGCTGCTGTTGGGCGACGAGGTCGGGATCGACGTCGGTGCCCACATCTCGGAAATCTTCCTCGATGCCTTCGGCGACCGCATGAAGGGTCCAGACATGATGGCCGCCCTTGTTGCCGATGACCGCAAGGGCCGCAAGAACGGCAAGGGCTTCTACATCTATGACAAGGGTGAGCGCAAAGGGGTCGACGATTCCGTCTATGGAGTGCTCGGTCTTGGTGAGCCGAAGGGGATGGCTCGGTCCGAGATCCAGGAGCGCCTGTCAATGGCGTTCCTCAACGAAGCTGCGTTGTGCCTTGAGGAGGGAATCCTTCGTTCCGCACGGGACGGGGACATCGGTGCCGTGTTCGGTCTTGGCTATCCCCCATTCCGCGGAGGACCGTTCTGGACGATCGACACGATGGGTGCCGACGTCGTCGTGAACAGGCTTGACGAACTTGTGGCAAAGCACGGCAAGCGCTTCACGCCAGCCCGGATCCTGCGAGATCACGCCGAATCCGGTGCTCGGTTCCGAAGCTGAAACGGTCAGCCCTGGGCTTCTTGTTCGTACTGTGGGCCACAGTCGCGGGTTTTCACAGTACTGGAACCCTGGGTACGCGGAGTTGGGTGACGGTCAGTCGTAGGACTCGATGGGGGGACATTGGCAGAAGACGTTGCGGTCACCGTAGGCGTTGTCGATTCGGCTGACCGGAACCCAGTACTTGTCATCCCGAAGGCTTCGAACCGGGTAGGCCGCCTGTTCTCTTGAATATGGCTTGTTCCACTCGGAAACCAGGAGATCCTCAGCAGGATGTGGCGAGTTGCGCAGAACCGAATCCTCCACCACAACCGTCCCGGCCGCGATCTCATCGATCTCAGTCTTGATCGCGATCATGGCGTCGATGAACCGATCAAGTTCGACGAGTGGCTCAGACTCGGTCGGTTCAATCATCAAGGTTCCGGGCACCGGGAATGACATGGTTGGAGCATGGAACCCGTAGTCGATGAGCCGCTTTGCGATGTCCTCGTTCGTGACCCCTGTTTCAGCTTCGATCTGTCGGATGTCGATGATGCACTCGTGGGCCACGAATCCACCCGGTCCCGTGTACAGCACGGGGTAGTGCGGTGCAAGCCTCGCAGCAACGTAGTTGGCAGACAGCACGGCTACTTCGGTGGCGTGACGCAGCCCCTCAGGTCCGAGCATTGCAATGTACATCCACGAGATCGCAAGCACACCCGCAGATCCCCACGGTGCGGCCGACACGGCACCGAGCCCATCCTCGGGACCTGCCAGGTCTGGAACAAGACCGTGGCCTGGCAGATACGGTGCCAGATGGCTTCTGACACCGATGGGTCCGACGCCCGGACCTCCTCCGCCGTGTGGGATTGCAAAGGTCTTGTGGAGGTTGAGATGTGATACATCGCTTCCAAACAAGCCTGGTTTCGCCAAACCAACCATTGCGTTGAGGTTCGCACCATCGAGGTACACCTGGCCACCATGCTCGTGGACGATGTCGCAGACTTCTGTGATTGCCTCTTCGAACACACCATGGGTGGAGGGGTAGGTCACCATGATGGCTGCCAGGTTGTCGGCATGCTCGGTTGCCTTTGCCCTGAGATCATCGACGTCAATGGATCCGTCCTCATCGGACTTGATGACGACAACCTTCATCCCTGCCATTGATGCTGATGCGGGGTTGGTTCCGTGTGCGGACGATGGAATCAGGCAGATGTCGCGGTGACCCTCGCCATTGGCTTGGTGGAACCCGCGGATCGCCAGCAGGCCTGCGAACTCGCCCTGTGCTCCGGAGTTCGGCTGTACCGACACTGCGTCATACCCGGTGATCGATGCAAGCCACCCTTCAAGCAGTCCGATCATTTCGAGATAGCCCGTTGCCTGGTCCAGTGGCACGAACGGGTGCATGTCGGCGAATTCGGGCCATGAGATCGGTTCCATTTCGCTTGTTGCGTTCAACTTCATGGTGCATGACCCAAGCGGAATCATCGAACGGTCGAGGGCGATGTCTTTGTCTTGGAGCCGTCGCAGGTACCGCAGCATCTCCGTCTCTGTCCGGTACCGGTGGAACGTTGGATGTTCAAGGAACGCAGAGGTGCGTCGAAGGGTTGGTGGAATACCAACCGGTTCGCTGGCATCCGACCCGACACCGAAGACCTCACGCAGTGCGTTCAGATAGTCCTCCGTTGTCGTCTCGTCGATCGACACCGCAACGGTGTGCTGATCGACGGGCCTGAGGTTCATTTTTCGATGAAGCGCCTTTTCAATGGTCTCGTCCGCGTCGTCCACACGAATGGTCAATGTGTCGAACCACGAGCCGTTCACCACCTCGATGCCACCAGCCATAAGATCACCTGCGAGCGCCGATGTTTGGGAATGGACACGCCCGGCGATCGCACGAAGCCCGTCCGGTCCGTGATACACGGCGTACATTCCCGCCATGACCGCAAGCAGGACCTGGGCGGTACAGATGTTCGACGTGGCTCGATCACGACGGATGTGCTGTTCACGGGTTTGGAGGGTGAGTCGGTAGCCGTTGCGATCCTTCGTGTCTTTTGACAGTCCGACCAACCGGCCAGGGAGTGAACGCTGATAGTCGTTGCGTGTCGCCATAAACCCTGCGTGTGGACCACCGAACATCATTGGGACACCGAAGCGCTGTGACGACCCAACAACGACATCGGCACCGAGCTCACCTGCTGGTATCAGCAGCGTCGAAGCGAGCAGGTCAGTTACGACAGCAACCAAAGCACCCGCTGAGTGGCAGTGCTCGATGATTGGAGCAATATCAGGGATCACTCCCGAGGATCCTGGATACGCGAGGAGTGAGCCAAAGACCTCTTCTGGCACGAGGTCGGTGTTCGGATCTCCAATCACAAGGTCAAACCCAAGGGGTCGAGCGCGGGTGGCAACGACTTCTATGGTCTGTGGATGCAGATCCTGATCGACGAAGAACGTGTCGTTCTTGTTCCGTCCGACCCGCTTGACGAGGGTCATGGCCTCAGCGGCAGCGGTGGCCTCGTCGAGGAGGGAAGCGTTTGCGATGTCCATTGCGGTGAGATCACACACCGCCGTTTGGAAGTTGATGAGCGCTTCAAGCCTGCCCTGGGAGATCTCAGGCTGGTAAGGCGTGTAGGCGGTGTACCACCCGGGATTCTCAAGGATGTTTCGCTTGATGACACCGGGGGTGATCGTCCCGTAGTAGCCAAGGCCGATGAAGGATCGGTACACGTCGTTCTTGTCTGCGATGTGGCGCAGGGTCTCGATGGCCTCATGTTCGGTGTAGGGACCCGCGACGTCAAGGGGGTCCTCAGTCCGGATGCTGGAGGGAACGGCTGCATCGACCAGATCGGCAACCGAATCGAGCCCCAAGACTTCGAGCATGCGTTCGACATCGGAGTCGGATGGTCCGATGTGACGATCGGCGAAGGACGCTGGCTGATAGGACGACATCTGGTTGCTCCTCACGACACGCGTTCATGTTGAACCCCGTCTGTCTTGAAACCTGAGAGATTCACCGCAGTGCGGCTTTCCCCTTCGGTGAGGGCGGTCCCTGCTTTCCAGAGTGCCTGTTTCTTGCGGTCCGTGTGCCTGAGAGATTCCCGGGGCGGTTGCTCCTTCGGCGCCGGTGACCGGCTCTCCCGCAAGACGTCAGCAGCGAGCCAAGGGTACCAGCGTTCCGTACTCGATGGCCTGCCCAGTATCGCTAGGCCTTCGCTGGAAGATCAGATGGCTTTCCGTAGCGCCGTTTGAAGAGAACGTAGGCAACCGCTCCGACAGGAATCGGGAGCCAGAATTGGAACAACCGATAGGCGAGCGTCGCCAAGGTGGCATCGGGTGCTGGGATGCCTGCAGCCACCAACATACCGACGAGGCCGAACTCCACGAACCCGATCCCGCCGGGCGTTATCGGAATCATGCCGAGAACAGCAGATCCGGCAAATGCCACGAGAACGAGGCTTGGTCGTGGATGCGCACCGATTGCATAGAGAGCCGTCACGAGAACGAGATACTCGAGCAGCCAATTCAATACCGCGGCGGCAAGTGCTTTGAACCATCGGACACCGAGGGCTTCCATGACATCGTTTCGGCGCTCGAGCCAATCCTCCGCTGTCGACGTCCATTCACGGTCAAGGCGCTTTGTCACCCATCTGCCGATACGTTCGATGAGGCGGCCAACCGACAGCAGCACCTTGTCGTACTTCACCAACGCAAATGCGACCGCAAACATGACGATGAACATTGCAGCCCCTGCGACTGCAACCGGAAGCAACCCCTCAGGAATCGGGGCAGAGAGCGCGGCAAGGAACAAAGCAACAGCTGGGAGAGAAAAGAGGACGAGATTCGAGATGAAAGCCGCAGCTGCGAGAGCGGTTGCGACCTGCTGACGCGGAACACCCGACACAGACAGCATCTGAAAGAGGGTGGCTCCTGCAGCGACAACGCCACCGGGAATGACCTTTGCCAACGCATTGGAAACAAGCTGCGATGTCCCCACGAGGAACCAGCTCACGTTGAGAAGGGCGATCCTGTTGAGCTCCCACGCAGCAACCATGGTCCCAGACATGAAGACAGCCATCAGCGCGTACCACCACCACTCGACCGAAGCGAGTTTGTGGGATTCACTGAAAAAGCTGACCATGGTCGGGAAAAAGAGGTACAAGACCACGAGGAAGACAAGGAGATACAGAATTCTCGGAAGAATTCTTCTCCACAGGGGGCGCTGCAACGCAGGTGCCGGAAATGCTCCACTCGCCGAGTCGTTTGGGTCAGTCATCGCACGGTAAGTTAACCAGCCATCGTTTCGGTAGGCCGCACAATCCGCAACTCCACCCAATTCGTCTCACCCATCTGCCGCCTTGCTTGAGGAACGATCGACCATTGGTTTCGTTCAGTCACCATCCACTGCCGCGGTCACGAGCGGTGTCAGATTGTCTGCCGTGTTGTTACGCACGTTGTTGACGAGGGTCGAGACGGGGTATTCAACCAGTCGGGATGACGGATACACCCCGACGGCGTTCATGGCCGCATCTGCCCCGTTTGTGGGATCGAGCCACGTACCCCAGTGTTCTTCCTCGACGATCACGGGCATTCGGTCATGGATGGGTTCGAGTAGCTGATTGGGTTTTCCAGTGAGGATCGTGCAGGTCAGCAAACGTTCATCGGTTTCCTTGTCCCTCCACGACGCCCACAAACCGGCAGCAGAAAGAGGACTTCCGTCCTTGTTGTGGATGTAGTGGGGCAGCTTGCCCTTCTCCTTGCGCTCCCATTCGTAGAATCCGTCGAGCGGGATCAGGCAGCGACGGGATGCGAAAGAGTCGCGGAACATCGGCTTGTCAGCGGCGGTCTCGACCCTGGCATTGATGGCCCGGTTGCCGATCTTGGGGTCCTTTGCCCAGAACGGCACCAACCCCCACCGGAATGATGTGAGTACACGCTCGCCATCATGTTCGGCGACAGCGTATACGTCCATGGTTGGGGCGACATTCCACGATGGTTTGATCGTTTCGGTGCGCACAACGTCGACTCCGAAGTGCTCCGCATAGAACTCTGGCTTCTCGACCTGAACAAATCGTCCGCACATAGGGTGTCATCGTACGACGACACCAGCTCACAGCTGACAGCTTTCAGCTCACAGCCAAGAGTCAGAAGCCAGACATCAGACTTCGGTCATCGGTCGTCGGTCATCGGGCTTCTCAAGCGTCCTACCGTTGGCGCCGATGGTTGACAGGATGCAAGACGCGATGGAATACGCGATCGGTTTCTGGTCCGTCCACAAGACGTTCGGGAAGGTGACCGCCCTCGAATCAGTGGACTTCGTCGCGCCCACCGGTGCTGTCACCGTACTCCTTGGTCCCAACGGTGCAGGCAAGACCACCACGGTTCGCCTCACCACAGGTGCACTCATCCCCGACGATGGCACCATTCAGGTGCTCGGCATGTCCCCACTCGAACACGGGGATGAGGTCCGACGCCGAGTTGGCGTTGTCCCACCAAAGCCTGCGTTCTACGACCAGCTGACCGGTTGGGAGAATCTCCAGTTCGCAGCGACGATCTTCGAGAGCAATGAAGCCAACGCCCGATCAGCGGCCGAACGGTTCGAGATCGATCAAGCGCTCAACCAGGAAGTTGGTGGCTACTCGACGGGGATGCGGACCCGCCTCGCACTCGCGCGCGCCGTGATCCACGACCCCGAGATCCTCATGCTCGACGAACCAACAGCCGGACTCGACCCCGAGTCCTCGCGTGCAGTTCTTGATCTCATCAAGGAAATCGCGGCGAGAGGTCGCACGATTGTGATGTGTACCCATCTGCTCCATGAAGCCGAGGGTGTCGCCGATCAAGTGGTTCTCATGGACAACGGATCGGTCCGTGCGGCGGGAAGCCCTCGAGATCTTGCCAATCGATACATGACGAACCCGATCGTGATCGTAGATGCTGAGGACCGCTCACTTCTCTCCGGCGTTGCTGATCTCGACGGTGTGCTCTCCACACGTTTCGACAGCGGACTCCACGTCACCATCGACTCAATCGACCGGATACCCGACATCGTCATCGAACTGGTCAAGCGTGGGGTTCGTCCGACGCGAGTCGAACCGTTGAATCCGACGCTCGAGGACCTCTACTTCGCAATGCAACGAAGCCATCGGGAGTCCGTATGAGATGGAAGATGGTCAAGGCGGTTGTTCGAGCGGATCTGTTCCGGCTCGTCAAGACCCGTGACTATTGGATTCCGCTGATCATCCTCGGTGGCATGTTTTTCGTCATTCTCCCCGTGATCCTTCTTGGTGCGATGTCGTTTGTGAAGGAGACGAGCGCTGTTGCACAGATCGGCGACATCATCGGAACGCTGCCCGATTCGATTCAGAACAACATCCGGGGTGATGATGGTGTCAGCAGAGCCTCCTATGCATTTGCCGTCTACCTTCTCGCCCCAATCGCAATCATCGTCCCCCTCACGATTTCTTCCGCCGTGGGCGCCAACTCCATCGTCGGTGAACGAGAACGTGGCACCGGTGAATTCTTGGCCCATTCGCCTCTCACGGTGCGAGAGATCTATCTCGGCAAGCTCATTGCGAGCCTGATCCCGGGCTATGTGGCTGGAATCGTTGGTTTTGGCTTGTACTCAATCGTTGTCAACGTCATCGTTGGTAGCCAGGTCGGGGGTTGGTTCTTCCCCACGGCAGGCTGGCTCCTCCTCGTGCTGTGGGTTGTGCCACCATTCATCGCGATCGCACTGTCGCTCATCCTGCGACTCTCGGCACGGGTTCGGAGTGCGGCTTCGGCCCACCAGGCATCCAGTCTCGTCACGTTGCCCATCATCTTGATGAGCTACGCCGTCGCGTCCGGCCTCCTCTACAGCCCCGTGATCTCAGCGTCAATCGCTGGTCTCATCGCGTGGCTGATCGCCTTGGCATTGCTGGCATCAGGAGCCAAGTCGATCCGACGTGAGCGCCTGCTCGGTGTTTCCTCGGATCTGTGATGGCCTGTCGCTCAAACCTCGGCGGTTTCCCTCTTCGATCGTCGTGACTTGCGAGACGAGCCGGGGGAAGCCTCCCACGAGAAGAATCGCACAGCAATCACGATCCCTGCAGCGCCCCAAAGCGCCATGACACCCAGGCTCACCCAGTCGAAGCCTGATCCTTGATTCAGCGGGTTGAAGGCCGCGACGAATGGTTCGACAAAGTGTTTGAGTGGGAAGATGTTCGCGACCGTGTCAAGCCAAGCGGGAGCATCTTCAGAGGGCACGATGAACACACCCGAGATGAACGCAAGGGGCAGGAGGGTGGCATTCGTGACTGCCGTTGCCGACTCGCCGGATGAGACAAGGGCGGCAACCATCAAACCGAGCGAAGCGAAACATCCAACACCAACGAGGAACGTCACGATGACGGCAGGCATCGTTTCGGCATAGATGTTGACGCCATAGAACACCACGCCAATCGACATCATGATGACGACGGAGATGACGGCGATCATGGTTGCACTGAGAATCTTGCCGCCCATGTAGATGGTCGCTGGCAGCGGTGTTCCCTTGATTCTCTTGAGGATTCCCTCGTCACGCTGGTACGCCGTGGTGACGGCGAGGTTGGTGTAGGTCGCCGAGACTGCGGCGAACACGGCCATCGCGGGTGCGTAGTACTGCGCGACGTTGATCCCGAGTTCCTCGATGTACTCGTTCCCAAAGATGAGCGAGAAGACAACAAAGATCATCAGTGGAAAGAGCAGTGTGAAGAACGCAGCCGTCGGGCTTCTGAAGAAGATCTTGTTCTGATACCGGGTCTGGCCCCAAAGAAGTCTTCCGAGCGACGGTTGGTTCGGCATCAGTCACCATCCCGTGTCAAGTCGAGATAGACGTCCTCAAGAGAGGGTCTGGCAACGTTGAGATCGACCAGTTCGATGCCGCGCTCCACCGCCCACCCTGAGATCGCATACACATCACGTGTCGGTGTCATCGAGCGTACGGTGACGAGTCCCTCCGGCGTCATCGAGGCATCCGACACCGGGAACCCATCGGCGTCGAAATCCCCGGCTTGGAACGTGATGAGAGTCGCAGACGTCTCTCTCCCGCCGAGCGACTCCGGTGTTCCTTCGGCGACTATTTCACCGTTCGCAATGACGGCAACACGATCAGCGAGGTGTTGCGCCTCGTCCATGTAGTGCGTCGTCAACAACACCGTCTTTCCGAGCGCGACCAGGTTCTCGACAACAGACCAAGCCTGGCGTCGTGCACTCGGGTCGAAACCGGTCGTCGGCTCATCGAGGAAGATCAGCTCAGGATCACCGACGATGCCCAAGGCAAGTTCGAGTCGACGTTTCTGCCCACCAGAGAGTGTCTTGATCCGAGCATCGGCCTTCTCGTGGAGACCAACGATCTCAATGAGTTCGGCAGCTGGGCGACGCTTAGAGTACATCGACCCGTAGATGTCGATGGCTTCCTTGACCGTCAGTTCCGTCTCGATAGCGGTCTCTTGGAGAACGATCCCGATCTGGTCGCGGAAGGCTCGGGGTGAATCGCCAGGGTCGAATCCGAGAACCGACACGTTGCCTGAAGAGCGTCGCCGGTGCCCTTCAAGAATCTCGACAGCGGTCGACTTCCCAGCCCCATTCGGGCCGAGAAGGGCAAAGACCTCACCCTTGTCAACGGAAAAACTGACACCGCGCAGGGCGTGGACGTCGCCATAGTGCTTTTCCAGATTCGATACGGAGATCACGGCCATGTTGGTATTTCAGCAGACTCAGCCAAGGTATGTCGCCATATTTCCAACATCGGTACCACCGAAACTGCATCGGGAACCCAGGCGAAGACGGTAGCGTCGGAGGGGTATGGACAACCGCTACCGGATTGCGCTGCTGATCATTGCCGCATCGGTGCTGGTGGCCGCGTGTTCCAGCCCGGATGGAGAAACACTGGTGGATACCTTGGAAGGTCTTTGGGCGATTGAAACAGTCGCTGATATGGAGGGTCGCCTGGTGGGGCCCGTCGAAGATACCTCGCCACATGTCGAGTTCACCGGTTCAAAAATCTCAGACAACACCGGCTGCAACAGCTTTTCAGGATCAGTACAGATCCGAGCTGACGGGACGTTCGCAGTCGGCGATCTGGCGACGACCCTCATCGCGTGTGACCCCGCCCGCACAACTCAGGAATCGAATATCCACCGTGCCCTCACTGAAGCCGACGGCTGGGCCATCGAAACAACGACAGCCGTGCTTTCTGCAAATGGTGTCGCCGTAATGAAGATCTCACGCACCGACAACAATCTGGCCGGTTCTCAATGGTCCGTGAGGTCAATCAACAATGGACACGGAGGAGTCCAATCCGTCGCACAGGGTTCCGACCCGACCCTGCATTTCGGAGAAGACGGATACCTGTCAGGGACAACCGGCTACAACAACTTCAGTGCAGCCTTTGCGACCCATGCCGGCTCCCTGACCATCGGACCGGTGGCAGCAACCGAGAAACTGTGCGGAACACCAAGTGGGATCATGGACCAGGAACAACAGATGGTGGCCGCCCTCGGTTATGCCGACTCCTATTCAGTCGCAGGTGACCGTCTCACCATCGTTGACTCCAACGGCGCAACACAGATCGTTGCCGTTCGGCAGGTCTGACGACGTCGAACGTCCAAAAGCGGAAAGCTGTGAGCGAAGAGCTGAGAGCTCCTCTTCACTGCCACTTCGTCGGACGGGTTTTGATTGACTCCCAGCCGAGCTCATCGCAGAGAGCAAGGAATCGCTCACGGTGAACGCCCTTCCAGTGAAGATCCTCCAAATTCTGTGGGATGTCGGAATCGACTCGTAACGTTGCAATGTCCCTGAACAACAGGGCGTCGTCCATGTGGTCACGCAGCGTCGCGGCGAGCTTTGCAGCACCACGAACCTTCACATCCCAATCGTCCTCCGATGCCGGGATATTTTCGATGTGACCGTACCGAGCGAGCAACGTTGACGCTGACTTGGCTCCCCAGCCCGGAAGTCCGGGAAATCCATCCGCGGTATCCCCAACAAGCCCGAGGTAATCGGGAATCGATTCGGGTGACACACCAAACTTCTCCCTGACCGCGTCGGCGTCGATGAGCTTCTGACTTCGACGGTCGTATCCAACGATCTTCGGATTCCCGAAGAGCTGGGTCATGTCCTTGTCCGGACTCATGATGATGACCCGGTCCACATCGTCGACGAACTTGTACGCTGCTGCTGCGAGTCCATCGTCGGCTTCTTGTTCAATCATCGACCAAACGGTGACTCCGATCGCCTCCATGGCGCGTTCGGCGACGGGGAACTGGGCATGAAGCTCAGGTGGTGTCCCCTCACCGGTTTTGTACCCGTCATACATGGTGTTGCGAAAGGACTCGATCACGGTGTCAAACGCTGAGCCCACATGGGTGACCTCAGGCTCGGAAAGGAGGTTCAGTGTCGATCCGATGATCCCGTGAACAGCCCCGATCTGCCAACCCTCTGGCGTCTGTCGCGGCGGCGCTCCGAAGTGCGCCCGAAACAACTCATATGTGCCATCAATGAGATGCAGTGCGGTCATACCCCACACCGTACCCGCGTCCCCCCTTCAGGGGGGACAACAGAGGAGCGAAGCGACGATGTAGGGGCCGGGGAGCCTGCGACCACGAGAGTGCGAAGAGCTTGCTTCATACCCGCTGGAAGACGGGGCTCGCAGGCTCGCACGCCCCCCCTGATCCGACCACGTCGGATCCGTCCCCCCTGAAGGGGGACGGTCCTTGGTGTCTCCCACACCCGTCCTCCCGCTTGCGGGGGGAACGCCTGCGACAGCAGGCGCAGCGTGGTACAGGGGGGCTGTCTGACGTCTGACCTCTGAATCCCCCATAGCCTGAACACCTTGGAGGACCATCGCCGATGAATGCTGCTCGCGACCTGATCGAAAAGAAGCTCAGCCATTTCGAATTCACGCTGATGCTGTCGATGACGATGGCGGTGGGCGCGATCGCCATCGACATGATGCTGCCCGCAATGGGTGACATTCGCGAAAAGTTCGGTCTTGCCGAAGGCTCCAACGAGGTTGCAGCCATCGTCACCTTCTTCTTCCTCGGCCTCGCAGCAGGACAACTCGTGTGGGGAACGATCTCCGATGCACTTGGACGCAAGAAGGTCCTGTACATGGGACTCGCTGTTTACATCTCCGCCGCGATCGCAGGTGCTATGGCTCCGACGCTCGGTGTGCTGCTTCTTGTCCGATTCGTGTGGGGTTTCGGCGCCGCGGGAGCGCGAACCGTTGTCCAGGCAATCGTACGAGATACGTATGTCGGAACGGCAATGGCACGTGCAATGTCGTTCATCCTGGCTGTCTTTGTCCTTGTCCCCATCTTCGCACCGACCCTCGGTTCTGCGGTGCTCCTGATCGGACCATGGGAGTGGATCTTCCTCACCATGGCCCTGTTCGGTGCGGGCCTTGCCGCCTGGACAATTCGGATGCCAGAAACACACCCGGTCGCGGATCGGATTCCGTTCCGAATTGGGCGGATCTTGAAGGCTTCGCGGTTCGTCATATCCAATCCGATGACCGTCGGCTACACGATGGCTCAGGCCCTCATCTTTGGGTTCTTCATTTCCTACCTGGCCTCATCGCAGTTGATCATTGAAGACATCTTTGGTCTCGAAGCGTGGTTCCCCTTGATCTTCGGTGGAACTGCTGTTGTCATGGGTGTGGCGATGCTTGCAAACACCCGTCTCCTGAAACGGGTACCGCTCAGACCACTCATCAGCTCCGTGTTCACGTTCCATGTCGTCGCCAGCCTCGTACTTGGCGCAACGATGCTGGTCACCGACGGTCATCCACCGTTCGCCCTTTTCATGGTCACCCTGCTGGCGGTGCTGATGGGCCATTCCCTGCTCGTGCCGAATCTCAATGCCATAGCGATGATCCCGATGGGTCCCGTCGCTGGAACCGCAGCAGCGGTCATCGGCACAACAGTCACACTCATTGGCGCGGTGATCGGTGCCACCATTGACCGGCTCTACGATGGGTCTCTCGTGTACTTCGGGCTCGGTGCCGCGGTCACCGGAGTCGTCGGCTACGGCTTCATGCGGTGGGGCGACCGAGCAGAAGCCAGAACTGAAGTCTGACCTCAGCTCAGCCCGACGACTTCTCCGTTTGCGTCGATATCGATGCTGTGGGCCGCAGGATTGGCGCCGAGCCCCGGCATCCGGTTAATCGACCCAGTCAGTGGAAGAATGAAGCCGGCACCGGCGACAAGCTGGACTTCGCGCACGGGAAGTGTCCAACCAGTGGGAGCGCCTCGTAGCGACGCGTCGTGGCTGAATGAGTACTGGGTTTTTGCCATGCAAATCGGAAGATGGCCGTACCCCATCTCCTCGAACTTGGCGAGCTCTCTCCTCGCCTTCATGTCGTACTCGACATCGTCTGCGCCATACACCTTGGTCGCAATCGTCTTGATCTTGTCGGTGAGACCCATCTCAGTCGGATAGAGCATCTGGAAGTTCGAGCCCTCGCCAGCTGCATCACGTACAACCTCTGCCAGGTCAACCATGCCGTCAGCACCCTCGGCATGCGGTGATGCAACTGCCCACCTTGCCCCCTCCTCATCGCAGATGGAGGCCACAGCCTGATGCTCACTTGGATGGTCCGTCGGGAACGAATTGATCGCGACCACCGGGACCACGCCGTGTTGACGAACATTTGCAATGTGTCGACGCAGGTTGTCTGCTCCTGCATGGACATCATCTGGGTTTTCGACGATCATGGCCTGGGGTAATGGCTGCCCACCCTTGACATCGAACTTACCGGTGTTGTATTTGAGCGCTCGAACGGTTGTGACGACGACTGCAACATCGGGAGCAAATCCCGAGGCACGACACTTGAGGTTGAAGAACTTCTCGGCACCGATATCCGATCCGAACCCTGCCTCGGTGATGAGCACGTCACCGCTTCGGATCCCGACCTGGTCGGCGACGATCGACGAGTTTCCGTGAGCAATGTTGGCAAATGGACCCGTATGGATCAGCACCGGTGTCCCTTCAAGCGTTTGGAGTAGGTTCGGGTTCAATGCATCCTTGAGCAGGACAGCCATCGCCCCTGCCCCCTGCACATCTTCAGCGGTGATCGGCTTGTTGTGTCTGTCGTATCCGATCACAATGCGACCAAGGCGCTTCCGGAGATCCTGGAGGCTTGTTGCCATGCCAAGGACCGCCATGAGTTCAGACGCCGCGGTGATGTCGAATCCCGTCTCACGAGGAATCCCATCGAGTGACTTGCCAAGACCGATAACAATGTTGCGCAGTGCCCTGTCGTTGACATCCATGACCCTGCGCCATGTCACGCGTTTGATGCCGATCGAAAGCTGATTGCCCTGGTAGATGTGGTTGTCAATGAGTGCCGCGAGCATGTTGTTGGCTTCCGTCACCGCATGGAAATCGCCGGTGAGATGGAGGTTCATCTCCTCCATCGGGATGACCTGCGAGTAGCCGCCCCCCGCTGCACCTCCCTTGATCCCGAAGGTGGGGCCGAGCGATGGCTGGCGGAGCGTCAAGACGGCTTGTCTACCGATCTTCTTGAAGCCTTGGGCAAGGCCGACTGCCACGGTGGTTTTGCCCTCTCCAAAGGGGGTCGGGCTGGTCGCAGTGACCAGAACGTATTTTGCCCTCGGTGCTCCCATTGCATCAACCGCGGCGATGTTGATCTTTGCGAGACCGTTTCCTCGTTGCTCCACGAACTCAGGCGGCACCCCCATGTCGGATGCGACATCGAGAATGGGGCGTGGTTTGACGGATCGGGCGATTTCTAGATCAGTGGGCATGGCGACGACGATACGGCATCTGTGTCGATCATGCGGCGTTGTACGCTCATGCAATGATCACACATACGATCGGTGCCGTGCTCACTGGGGGACTCGCATCCCGCATGGGGGCTCCGAAGGCCAGCCTCACATACCTTGATACACCCTTCATCGACCATGTGATCGCCACGCTGTCGATCGTTCTCGATGAAGTCGTGGTGTGTGGCGGTGACTATTCCGGTCCCTTGCCCGTGCTGTCTGATCCCGTCGAGGGTGCCGGGCCCCTCGCCGGAATCATGGCAGCCCTGACGCATGCCGACGGACGTCCGGTGATGGTTGCACCTGTTGACATGCCACTCATCACGGTCGATCTCACCAGACGTCTTGTCGATCCTCAGGTTGAGTCGATGGGGGCACGAATTGCAAGACACGACGACTCGATCCAGCCGCTGTGTGCGACCTACGGACCCGGATTGCGATCGTTGATCCAGGATCGACTCGCCAGAGATGAGCTTGCTGTGTTTGGTTTCGTCGATCAGATCGAAGCGGTTGAATACATCAACGCGGACCCACATACGCTCACGAACGTCAACACACCACAGGACTATGAGGACCTCACTGGGGGAGGTACAGAATGAAGATACGACTGACGGACTCTGAGATTCGTCTCCGCCTCACACCGAGCGAGGTCGACGGACTGGGAAATGGGCAGCCAGTTTCCACCAACATCATCGACGGCCTCTCGTTCACCGTGCAGATCACGGAACAAGAAGCCTCAACGTTGGAGATCGACGCTGGTTCGATCGTGATCAGTGTCCCCCGGTCCGAGGTGTCCTCGCCGGAGCCCGATACACCCCTTATCCATGCGTTTCAACTCACCAACACCGCGGTGGTCATTGAGTTGGACTTGGGTCGGCGCCCACGCTGACTCAGAACGATTGACTCAGACGATTCGCTGGGCACCGCTGTAGACGTTGAACCCGTCTTCGCGCACAAACCCAACGACCGTCACACCGGTGGTCTCACCCAATTCGGCGGCGAGCGACGACGCACCAGACACCCCAACCACGATGGGGATTCCTGCAACAGCGGACTTCTGGACGATTTCGAACCCGATGCGTCCCGACACACCAAGGATGATCTCACCTGGTGGCCACGACCTCGATGCGAGGATTCCGATGACCTTGTCGACAGCATTGTGTCTGCCTACGTCCTCCGCTGCGGCGAGGAGTTCACCCCCGGCCGAGAAGGCGGCCGCTGCGTGGAGGCTGCCGGTCAGCGCAAACTGATCTTGGGCTTCGATCAACCGGTCGGGAAGCGACGTGACCAGTTCGGGCGTGATGGTCGGACCCGCCGGCGGGGTTCTCGAAGCGACGAGGACCGCATCAATCGATGCCTTGCCACATACACCACATGATGAAGAGGCGAACACGTTTCGTCTGAACTGTTCCGGGTCGATGAGCACGCCTTCTGCGAGGTTGACGTCGTACCGGTCACCGTGCTCGGCTCCTTCGATCATCACGATGGAATCGACCTCATCGGGCCCAACAACGATTCCCTCGGTGATCACGAAACCGAGACCAAGGGCCTCATCACTCCCGGGTGTCCTCATGAGAACGGCAACGGGAACACCGCCGATGCGGAACTCGACCGGTCCCTCGGTCGTCAGGATGTCAACGTGCTCGAATCGCTTTCCCGCTCGGTACCGGATCGTTGTCCAAGGAGTCGTCGGAGGCTCAGGGTTCACCATGACCCCGGTCCATCGCTGGAAGACGGGGCTCGCAGGGCTCGCGCGCCCCCCTGGCTCGTGTCACTCGCCCGTCCCCCCGCTGGAAGACGGGGCTCGCAGGCTCGCACGCCCCCCTGGCTCGTGTCACTCGCCCGTCCCTCGCTGGAAGACGGGGCTCGCAGGGCTCGCACGCCCCCCTGGCTCGTTCCACTCGCCCGTCCCCCCTGAAGGGGGGACATTTCTTTTGGTGATGGTTTACTGGTCATCCGGTTGGACATGACTCCATCCGAAGCGGCCTTTGATGCAGAGATGACCACTCGTCACATCGTGATCCATTGGTGAGGTGACGGTGACAATTCTGTTGTCTTGCACATGCAGCTCAAGATTGCAACCGACACCACAGAACGAGCACACGGTCCGGCTGACCGTCTGGTCTTCGGGCCGCCAGTCCCCAGAGGCTCGCATGTCAAACTCGGTCTTGAACATGAGGGCACCTGATGGGCAGACGCCAATACAGTTCCCGCAGTACACGCACGCAGAGTCCGGGAGCACGATATCGAATTCGGTCGCAATGGTGGCTTTGAGCCCGCGCCCGGCGACATCGATGGCGAACGTGTTCTGGGCGTCGGGACCGCACGCTGCAACACAGCGGAAACACATGATGCACTTGTCGTAGTCGCGAATGTAGAGGTCGTCCTCAACCTTGACCGCACGAACCGGCCGGTCGGCGGTACCGAAACGGTCGACGTCAACGTCGTAGCGTTCCATGAACATCGCGGTCTCGCCATCGACAAGCGACAGATCAACTGACGACGCAAGCAGCTCGTACACCATTTTGCGAGCTGCAACAACCCGTTCGGACTCAGTCTCGACCACGAGACCCTCGGTGACCTCACGCGAACATGACGGCACCAGCGTGCGTGATCCCTCAACCTCAACGAGGCAGGCTCTGCATGCGTTGAAGGCTTCGAGCGTGTCGAGATAGCAGAGGGTCGGAACGGCAATGTCGGCGTCGCGGCAGGTCTCGAGAATGGTTGCACCTTGAGGTGCCGTCATCTCGACGCCATCGACCGTGATCGTCACGAGCGGTTTCGGTGGTTCGATCCGAGTCTCGATCATGCAGGGTCTCCGATCAATCCGAGTGCGAGCGCCGACTGTACGGCGACCGACGCAGCTTGACCGAGCCCGCACACCGAACCATCGCGAAGGACCCGGTCGAGCTCGTCGAGGATCTCAAGTTCAACAGTACGGTCGCCGTTCGATGAAGAGAGCCTGACAAGGGACTCAGCTTGTCGCACCGTTCCGACACGGCACGGAATACAGAGTCCACACGACTCGTCTCCAAAGAACTCGGCTATGCGGTTGACGATCTCGACGAAGTCGACCGACGAATCAAAGACGATGACCACGCCTGATCCAAGTCCGATGCCGCGTTCTCTGGTTGCTTCAAACGTCAACGCGAGATCGAGGTCCTGCGGAAGGATGAAGGCCCCGGCTGCTCCCCCGATCAGGACAGCCGCGATGTCAGAGGTGGGACCACCGGCAAGTGAAATGAGGTCACGAACGGTTGCACCGAACGGGACCTCGAACACGCCGGGTTCTGACACGTTGCCTGATACACAGAAAAGTTTCGATCCTGTCGAATCGTCAGTTCCGATCGTGGCGAATGCCGCCCCGCCCTTGCGGATGATGCCGGGGATGTTGGCAAGGGTTTCGACATTGTTGACGAGCGTTGGACGTCCGAAGAGCCCTGCATCGGTTGGGAACGGGGGTTTCTGTCGTGGTTCAGGTCGGTATCCCTCAACAGAATTGAACAGTGCCGTCTCCTCGCCACAGATGTAGGCACCTGCACCGCGCCTCGTCTCGATCTCGAAGGTGCGGCCCGAAGAAAGGATGTCTTCACCAAGGAGTCCCTCGGCACGCACGGAGGAAAGGGCTTCGGTTATGGCGCGCAGAGCGATTGGATACTCGTCACGAATGTAGAGATAGCCGCGTTCGGCTCCCACAGCGAGACCGGCAATCGTGAGCGCCTCAATGATCAGGTACGGATCGTTTTCGAGGAGTACTCGGTCCTTGAACGTCCCCGGTTCAGATTCGTCTGCGTTGCACACGACATATTTGGTTCCGTCGTGGGCTGCAACCGATTTCCACTTGATGCCAGCGGGGAACGCTGCACCGCCTCGACCCTTGATGCCGCTGGCGACGACCTGTTCGACAACCCATGCAGAGCCTTTGGATAGCGCTGTTGTGAGAGCCTCATAGCCACCGTCGGCTCGATACTCGTCCAATGTCGGTTGTGATCCGACCCTGGCGAGCAAAGAAGTTGGGGCTCCCACCTGCCGGGGTGTCGGCGCAACGACATGATCACGCGGCTTGGGTGAACGCAAGATCTCGATGATCTGCTTGGCGCTGGCTGGTGCGGCTACGCGATGGTCGCCACCAGCCACCTGGACGAAGGCGGCAGACCCCTTGTCGCATTGACCGAGACATGGCGATGGCCGCCACATGACACCGTCAAGGTCAGTTCGTGGTGGACCGAGCTCTCGCTCAAGGTCGTCGAGCATCACATCGACGCCAGCTGCCTTGCAGGCAATGTCGTCACACACATGGGCGACCCGTGCGGGTTGTTCATCGGTTGCAATCAGGTCGTAGAACGTCGCAACTCCATATGCCTCAGCCGGTCCAAGGGTGAGGCGTTCCGAAATGTAGTTGATCGCGCCGTGGCTCACCCAGCCGATGGCATCTTGAACCGCGTGCAGGGCGGGGAGAAGCAGATGACGCTGCGATGCTGCTTTGTGAAATCCACCGTACGCAACTCGGTCATCAGCAGACGACCGGTCGAGCCCACCGTCCCAACGCGACAAAGGTTCGCCGAGTACCGAGTCGACCGCTGATCTTTCTTCGTCGGTCGCAACATCTGGAGTGGTGTGAATATCGATGATCTACCCCACACCAACAAGCGTCTCGATACGGACGGCCGTTGCCTTGAATTCGGCGGTCCCTGACTTTGGGTCCCACGCGTCAAGGGTGAGGGTGTTCACATCGCCGTCGTCTGGCCAATGGATCGCCATGAACGCAAGGCCCGGACGGAGACCGTCACGAAGTCGTGCTGTCACATCGATCGCGCCACGTCTCGATACCACCCTGACGGTGTCGCCGTCTGTGACACCGAGGCGGTGTCCATCAAGGGGATCGATGTCGATCACAGCTCCCGTTGCCAGTGGTGAGCGATACCCACCACTTTGTACACCGGTGTTGTAACCATCGAGTCTGCGACCCGTGGTCAACCGAACCGGGAAATCTTCTGAGAGTGGGTCAACGGGTGGCGCCCACTCAACGGCGATGAACGGAGCGGGTTCGCGGGGCATCGGATCCTCCCACAGCCAACCATGGAGGAACAACGTCCCAGGGTGGTCCTCGTCAGGGCACGGCCACTGGAGACCGCCGTGTTCCTCAAGACGGGCATAGGACATGCCAGCATGCATTGGTGAGAGGCTTCGCAGCTCGTCCCACACTTGTTCTGAATTTGGAATGTCCCAGTTGTGGCCCATCTCGTTTGCCAAGAGACACAGAATCTCGATGTCGTCCTTTGCCTCTCCGGGTGGGTCGAGCGCCTTGTGCATGAGCTGGACACGCCGTTCCGATGATGTGACGGTGCCGTCCGATTCTGCCCAACCCGCTGCTGCGGGTAGCACAACATCGGCAAGGGCTGCGGTCTTGGTCAAGAAGATGTCCTGGACGACGAGGAAATCAAGACCATCAAGAAGATCGATCGCCCGTGTCGTGTCAGCCTCAGATTGTGCCGGGTTCTCACCGATAACGTACATCGCCTTGATGTCCCCGCGCTCCATGGCGTCAAACATTTCGGTCACATGCCAGCCCGGTTCTGATGGCACATCGACACCCCATGCCGCTTCAAACTTCCCCCGATGCTCGTCATTTGTGACGTCCTGGAATCCGGGTAGCTTGTTGGGGAGCGCCCCCATGTCTCCGCCTCCCTGGACATTGTTCTGCCCACGAATCGGCACGAGGCCAGAGCCGTACCGACCAACATGGCCGGTGAGGAGAGCAAGGTTGATGAGCGAGATGACGTTGTCGGTCCCGGTGTGATGTTCGGTGATACCAAGCGTCCAACACAGCTGTGCGGTCTCGGCCGTTGCATAGTCATGGGCGAGTTGTCGGATGGTCTCTGCCGGGACTCCGGTCACTTCCTCTCCTCGCTCAAGCGTCCAATCCTCAACGGAGGCTGCGTAGGCGTCGTAGCCAGATGTCGAGTGGGCGATGAAGGCATCGTTCGTGAGCCCGGCATGGATGATCTCGCGTGCAATGGTGTTCGAGAGTGCAACGTCGGAGCCGACGTCGATCCCGAGCCACACGTCTGCCCACTCGGCCGATTCGGTCCGACGCGGATCAACCGCGTACATTTTGGCGCCGTTGCGGACACCCTTGATGAGGTGATGGAAGAAGATTGGATGGGCAGAGCGCGCGTTTGAACCCCACAGGACGATGAGATCGGTTGTCTGGATCTCTTCATATGAAGACGTGCCACCGCCCGCTCCCAGAACTGTCGCCAGACCGACGACGGAGGGAGCGTGTCAGGTTCGGTTGCAGCTGTCGATGTTGTTGTTCCCAATGACGGTACGGGCGAACTTCTGTGCCATGAAGTTCATCTCGTTTGATGCCTTTGAGCACGAGAACATGCCAGTCGCCGTTCCAGGATTCCGACTCAGTCCCTGAGCCGTTCGGGCGAGGGCTTCTTCCCATGTTGCTTTGCGGAGCTGATCGCCTTCACGAACCATCGGTGTCGTCAGCCGTTCGTAACGCTTTCCCATCATCACCTCCTTCCCTTGCGATATTGACCAATATAGCACTGGTCAATAATCGATCTTCCTCAGTCCACAGCTCGCCGTTGATCACCCCAAACGTCGGGATTCGCCTCCGCCCATCGCCGGCTCTTGTGACAACGAAACTCGTAACGGGACGAACAGCGGCTGATCAACACATTAGGGTCGCTGCATGCAGACGTGGCACGCACAACAAGTTTGGCTCAGGCGCATGACGTCTGGTCTCACCATCGCCGGCGTCACCCGCAAGAGGAGTTGACATCGTGGCCGTCAGACCCATCCCCCAAATCGGTGATCCGGTACTCCGCGTGCCAACCACCGAGGTAACCGACTTCGACGCTCCGGAGTTCCAGGCACTCGTCAATGACATGATCGACACCATGGCGGATGCTCAGGGTGCTGGCATCGCTGCGAACCAGGTTGGCGTCTCCATGAATGTCTGCGTCATCGGTGTCGAGCACAACGAGCGGTATCCCTACAAGCCACCGATTCCTCTCACGGTGTTGGTCAACCCGGTGATTACGGTTCTCGATGATGAACGATGGCTCAACAACGAGGGATGCCTGAGCGTCCCGATCCGTGGCGACCTCCATCGTTGGATGAACATCTCAGTTGTCGCACAGACACGCAACGGCGAACCGTTTGAACAGATCTACCGCGGCCTGTCGGCAGGCACCGTCCAACACGAAGTGGACCATCTCGCCGGCCACCTGATCGTGGACCGCATGACCGACCCAACATCAATGACCACCTGGGACAACTTCCAAAAACACGGCCTGTCTGACTACCTCAACCGCATCGCACCCATCATCCCCCGCACCAGACCTGTCCCCCCTCCAGGGGGACAGGCGAGTGAAACGAGCCAGGGGGGCGTGTGAGCCTGCGAGCCCCGTCTTCCAGCGGGGGACCGATCCGACGCAGTCGGATCAGGGAGGCGTGCGGGCCTGCGAACCCGCCTTTTGGTTTGAGAGGGGGTTGCCGTGCGACACGACGTGGTATGCCCCCCTGCCCCTCGCTACGCTCGGCGCGTCCCCCCGCAAGCGGGAGGACGGGTAGTGGAGACCCCAGCGACCGTCCCCCTTCAGCGGGGACGGGCGAGTACGAGCAAGGGGACGTGTGAGCCTACGAACCACCGTCCTCCCTTCAGGGGGGACAGATTTGACGGAGTCAAATCAGGGGGGTGGCCGCCCTTTCGGGCGGTTTGGGAGTTTGCTCCGCAAACTCCAGGCGGGCCAGCAGTTTCGTGAGAAACTGCCAACGCCTGCGGCAGCAGGCGCTGCGAGCCCCGTCTTCCAGGACGGCCGACAGCTTGGTTCAGAACGTGGGAAGTGGTTGGTTCGGGGTCAGCACGGCAGCTGCCGCGACGACCATGGGGCGCACATAGACGCTCCGACGATCGGATGCGAAGTCGATCCGCTCCATCGTCTCGGTGACCGCATGAAACATCGCTGCATATGGATGACTTGTCGGAACACGAACCGCGAGCTTTGCGAGTGACACGGCCTCTTCGGGATCCTCGCCCCGCAACATCTGGGTGATGGCTGCATGGAAGCTTGAATAGACGGTGAGCACGACAGGATCGTGTGGGACAATGTCGGACCCTGCAGGCGATCCAATGGAGGGCGGCCGGACACCAGACACCAGGGACAGCAGGTTCCCACCCATCACGGCACGAAACGCATCGTCCGAGAGGCCCGCGGTTGCAGCGACTCGCATTGCCACCGTTGCGATCATCATGGGTGACCCGTATGGCGTGTCGGAGGCATAGAGGATCCGATCCGGTGCGACGGTCGCGAAGAGCATCAAAATCGATGGAGTGCTCCACCACGCCGTGTCGAAGTAGAGCCCCGGGTGGTTGGCGGCTTCGGGACCGATCCAGGACAGATCACTCACGCCTGCATGCCCGAGGATGATGTTCAGGCCATCCACGGACTCGAGCAGGGAGAGAGCGTCTTCACCAAGTGCTGGGATGCCGCGACCGGCATGGAACAGGATCGGAACTCCATGAGCCGCTGCAACCCTGCCAATATCGGCAACCGTCGGGTGGCTGAGCGCAAACGCCTCGGCCCGTGGATGCATCTTGACACCCCGTGCGCCGAGCGACAGACATCGTTCAGCTTCTGCAACCGCCTCGGATCCGAGGTTCGGGTTCACGCGCAGGAAGGGAATCAACCGTCCGTCCGAGTTCGCCGCCTCCTTGAGGATGCGATCGTTCGCGGCCGGATACCCGTGAGGTTCCATGCTCGACATAACAACGGCGCCTGCGTGGCCTGCTGCTTCGAGTTTCTCGAGCAGTCTCGGGACCGTGCCAACAACTCCATCAGGATCATTTGCACCGGCGTGGGTATGAGCGTCCCATACTTCCACGTCGTCAGGGAGAACTGCGGCAGACGCGGTATGCCAAGCTGAAACCAAGTCCATTGCCGGGACGCTACCGCTGGTCGGCGAGCAACAAGAATCCCAACCGCTCCCGCCCAAGCGGAACAGCGGATCGATCCACTCCTGCAGCCACGTCGCCTCCCTAGACTCTGGTGCCGCAAGGGCCTGTAGCTCCAAAGGCAGAGCAGCGGACTTTTAATCCGAAGTGTGTGGGTTCGAGTCCCACCGGGCCCACCACACGAGGCTTCATCCAAGACCCACCGTTTCTTGCGCGGCAACAGGCTCGTCAATGCCGTGCCACCTTTCACGACTCATGGCGAGATGGTCTTGTCGGGCTCTGCGACTTCGGGTCGAGACTTTGCTGTCGGGATTCATACGCAGAAGGATCGGAGTCGATTGCTCGACTCCGATCCCCGCGCGTTGTGTTCAGGTTGTTTGCTCGGTTCTTAGCTCTCGCGTCGTGCTGCGATCAACGCGGCTCCACCAAGTAGTGAGACACCGATCGCGGCCAGTGCCGCTGTCAAACCGACCCCAGGGCCTGTACCGTCTGAAAGGTCGGTCTCAACCTGACCAATCGTTGAGGTCGTCGTATCACCTGGTTGCGTCGTCGTGACCGTCGGCTGAGTCGTAGTCGTTGCCGGGCATGGCTCGACTTCAACAGTCCCCTCGTTGGAGTACTCGCCAGACGGATAATCAGGTCCAGCCAGCCACGACATCGAACCTGACCAAGGGATGCCAGATCCTGGTGCCACACCGGTGAACACGATCTGAGCACTTCCAACGCCGGCTGTGTCCCGGACGTCGCTATCGACGATCCCCTGAGCGGTGAATGGTATTCCGGCCAGAACCTCCCCACCTAGCGGAGATTGAATTCCGTACCGGATCGAAGGCCCGGTCTGTTCCTCGGTCGTGGTCGTGGTCAGGATTCGCTCGACTAGGTTGTAGTAAATGGTCACGGTCTCGCAGGCATCTGACTGTGCCGTGATCGTTGGGTCGTACCCACCCGACGTGGACTGTGCAGATGCGGTTGCCAGACCAAGAGCCATGAACACCAAACCAAACACTGCAATCAGCGACGCCCACACCTTCGTATTGCTACCCCACATAAACACTCCTTCTGGATTTGAAACAAGGCGGAATACCACCGAGTCGGATAGAACTTTCTACCACACAATACACGCTCCCAAGTCGACATGTCGGCTTGAACCACGGAGTTCAAAGCAATCGATTGCCTGGGGATCCGCGACCCGACCAAACCGATAGTAGACCGCTGTGCCATCGGCTTTCTTTCTTCCCGTGCATTGTGCGAGACGTCCACCTTTCCTGAACCCGATGTGTACCTAGGTAGGCGCAGGACTCGAACTTGATCGTGGCCGTTTTGCATCAGTTTGACCCGATTGCTATCGACGGCAGAAGAAAATGTGGAACACCATTGCGATTCGAAGGGCAGATCGGGGGCTCCGGATCCGTACACTCGCGCAATGTTCCATATCGCTACGTTCTACAAATTCGTATCCCTTGAGAACCTGAGAAAGACACGCAAACGGGTTGAGACACTCTGTCTCAAGAATGACGCCCACGGCACCATCCTCATCGCCAGCGAGGGCATCAACGGGACGATTGCAGGACCTTCGGACGGAATCGCTGCGGTGCTCGACGGTCTGCGATCCGACCCATGTTTCGAAGATCTGGTGGTCACGTACTCGACTGCATCCGAGCCTCCATTTTTGCGGCTCAGGGTTCGACTGAAGAAAGAGATTGTCTCGCTTGGTGTCGGAGCCGTTGATGCGGTTCACCGCACCGGTCACCGTGTTTCGCCGGGAGATTGGAACGCGTTGATCTCGGATCCTGACATCGTGCTGATCGACGCTCGCAATGACTACGAAGTGGCGGTCGGCACGTTCGCGGGAGCAATTAACCCGGGGACCCGATCGTTCACCCAGTTTCCGGAGTGGATCGCATCCAGTCCCGAATTCGCGAGCAAGCCGAGAATCGCGATGTTCTGCACCGGAGGTATTCGGTGCGAGAAGGCTTCGGCTTACCTCAAGGATCAAGGGTTCGATGACGTGTATCAGCTCGATGGTGGAATCCTGCGGTACCTCGACACGGTTCCCGAGGACGACAGCACGTGGGACGGTGAGTGTTACGTCTTTGATCGCAGGGTCAGCGTCGGGCACGGACTTTTGCCTGGCGACAACGAGATCTGCGTGAACTGCAACCGCGTCCTCGGCGCGGCTGACCGCAGCGAGGACGGATACGTCGAAGGTGTCTCGTGTCCGGCGTGTGTCGATTCGATCACCGAGGACCGCAGGACTCGCTTTGCCGAGCGCCAACACCAAATCGAACTCGCCAAACAGCGCGGCACATCACACCTCGGAAGCTCAATCGACGCCATCTGACTACGCAGCACCCATGTCCCATACTCGAAGACAGGGCTCGCAGGCTCGCACGCCCCCCTGGCTCGTTTCACTCGCCCGTCCCCCCTGAAGGGGGGAC
>DIDS01000033.1:106965-289830 GCA_002418265.1 Acidimicrobiia bacterium UBA5794
GGTGTCTCCCACACCCGTCCTCCCGCTGGCGGGGGGACGCGCCGAGCGCAGCGAGGGGAAAGGGGGGCCGTATTTGGGTGCGCGGTTTGGCTTAGCCTTCCGTGCATGGATCAATCTCACTATCGGGCGCGGCGTGGCGAGTTCATGGGGCAGCTTGGGGACGCGATTGCGATCATCCCTGCAGGCAGAGAACAGATACGCAATGATGATGTGACACACGAGTTTCGACAGAACTCGGATTTCTTCTTTCTCACCGGTTTTTCTGAACCCGACTCCGTCGCGGTGTTCGACCCGTCACACGACACCGAGCCCTACACCCTGTTCGTGCGGCCGAGGGACGCGATGTTGGAGGCGTGGAATGGGCTACGGGCTGGTATCGAAGGCGCCGTCGAACAGTACGGCGCGGACGCTGCGCATCCGATCGGTGACCTGTCGGAATGGCTTCGCACGAGGCTCGATGGGCGGTCTTCGGTCGTCTACCGGCTCGGCAATGCCGAACACGACTCGACGATCCTCGGTGCCTTCGATGCGGCGCGCTCGTCATCTGACCGATTCGGAACCAACGCTCCGACAGGAATCGTCGACCCACGTCCGATCCTCTCTGAGATGCGCCTCATCAAGACCGACGCCGAGATGGAGGCGCTCCGAGAGGCGTGCCGCATCAGCGCAGTTGCCCACACCGAGGCGATGCGATTCGCTGCACCCGGACGTACCGAGCGCCAGGTCGCGGCTGCCCTCGAGTACGTCTTTGGTGTCATGGGGAGCGAACGGATCGGCTACGGGTCGATCGTCGCTGGAGGCGACAACGCATGCATCCTGCACTATGTCGAGAACAACCAACCCCTCAACGACGGGGAGTTGCTCCTCATCGACGCGGCAGCCGAGTACCGACATTTCACGGCAGACATCACCCGCACGTTTCCAATCAATGGCACATTCTCCGCCCCTCAGCGAGCGGTGTACGAACTCGTCCTCGATGCGCAGCAGCGGGTCATCAACATGTGTAAACCCGGCCTTCCCTACGCCGAGATGCACAGCGCGGCGTGTGCCATCGTTGCCGAGGGTCTTGTCGACCTCGGTCTACTCCCCGGATCAGGTGAGGAAGCCCTGGCAAAGGGCTGGTACCGCGAATTCTTCTTCCATGGAACCGGTCACTGGCTCGGAAGCGATGTGCACGATGCGGGTGCCTATCGGGTCGATCGCATGCCGAGACCGCTTGAGTCCGGCATGGCTTTCACGGTGGAACCCGGCGTCTATGTCGCACGGAACAAGGCGACCGTCACCCTTGGTCAGGCTGCCTACGATCCCGACGAGGTGGCTGAGATGACGCTCCGCCTCGGGGTTTCGGCTGCCAAGGCCGAACTCGACAAGCGCAACGAAGAGGTCGGAACCTTCGAGTTCTCTGTACCGGAGGAATTCCTCGGCATCGGGATACGGATCGAAGACGACATCCTCATCACTGCGGACGGGTTCGAGAACATGTCCTCCGGAGTCCCCGTCGATCCTGATCAGATCGAGGCGATCTGCCAGGAAGACTCGTCACTCCACCTGTTTGTCTGACGCCCCACCCCGGTAACCCTAGGTTCCGGGCACCCGGTTGGGCAGCGGGGCACCGACAAGACCTGCGATAAGGTTCGCGGCGGCAAGGTTCGCCATTGCCGTGCTGGTCTCCCATGTCGAAGACCCGATGTGGGGGATCACCGTACAGTTTGGCAACTGCAACAACGGGTGATCCAGTGGCAGAGGTTCTGGGTCAGTCACATCGAGTCCAGCACAGCGAATGGTCCCCGATGTCAAGGCATCGACGAGGGCATCTGTATCGACGATCGGTCCTCTGGCTATGTTCACAAGATTCGACGTGGGCTTCATCAGTTTGAGTTCGTCCGGGCCGATCAGGTGTCTCGTTTCAGCTGAAAGCGGGACCGCAATGACAACGTGATCCGCTCGGGTGAGGAGTTCTTGCAGCGGAACGCGCAATGCGCCGGTCGCTTCTTCGACTTTTGGCTTGGCGGACCGTGACGCGTACAGCACCGGCATGGAGAACCCCACAGATCGGTGAGCAATCGCGCTGCCGATCCGACCCATCCCGATGATGCCGAGCGTTGTGTTGGCCACATCCCGCCCGAGAAGCCACGCAGGATCCCAGTTTCCCCAGTCCCCCAATCGGGCTTTGTCAATGCCCTCCGACATGCGCCGTGAAGCCCCCAGAATCAACATCCATGCAACGTCGGCAGTCGAGTCAGTCAGCACATCGGGCGTGTGGCCGACCGCGATCGAGCGTTCCGCGCACGCGGCCAGATCGATGTTGTCAACGCCCACGGCCATGTTGGATACAACCTTGAGAAGCGGGGCGTGCTCAAGAACGACGTCGTCGATTTGGTCCGTGAGCATGCAATACAGCCCGACCGTATCGGCAACCTGGGTAAGGAGGACGTTCCTGTCGATTGGGCGGTTCTCGGGCCACAGCCAAACGTCGGCAACCTCACGAACCGCGTCAAGTGCCGCACCCGGTGGCTTTCGTGTCACGACAACGCGTGGCTTCATGTCATTCAGACTCCCTACGGAGGGAACGTTTCAGCCAGAGGTTCTGGCGGAACTCTGACGCTAGTCGTCCGAGGTCATCTGTTTGCGAAGGTTCGCAAACGAACTTGACGTCGTTGAGGGGTCGATACCGATCCGCGGCAGCTTTGCCGAATGACGCGAATACCGGCTCTCCGAGGTGGGCTGCGTTTCAAGGTCGTCCTCATCGACGATCTCCGCCTCGGCAGGAGGCGGAACCGACGGTGCGTAATCCATTGCAGGAGGAGTCACATCGCCAGCAGATAGAGCCACTCCCGACAGCACCTCTTCACTGCGCGACCGTTCGAGCGCGGCAAGGGCTTCCCTCCGTATTGCATCAATGCTGTCAGATTCGGGGGCACCTTCGGTTTGTGGCCATCCATCGGGCCCCACGCCCGGGTCGGGGACCGCATACAAGGGTGCTCCTCCCTGGGATGTAGCTGCCACGGCGGCATGCTCGACAGCGTGTTCGCGATCAGACACTGCCCGCTCACGCCTCACCACCTCGGCTTCACGTTCTTCCAGTTCATGGATTCGGGCTTCCATCGCCTCCAAATCTTCAGATGCGGAGCTTGCAGAGTTTCGAGATTCCAGGGCTTCGCGTAGAATTGCTGCTGCGTCTGCCTCAAGCCGGTCTGCCTCGGCCCGAGCCCGCGTCAGCAGGGCTTCTGCTTCCTCATTTGCTTCTGCAAGGATGGCATCAGCCGCTTCGGAGGTGGCAATATCGACGGCTGCCGCTGCTTCCATCTCTGACTTGGTCACCTCGGCCTCGGCGAGGATCTCCTCGGCCCTCTTTTCGGCTTCGGTAATCAGCTCGGCCGCCTCTTCCTGAGCGTTGGAAAGAACCCTTGCGTCTGCGTCGGCCGCTGCTTCGATCTCAGCCTTGGCTGCCTCGGCCTCCGCAACGATCTTCTCCGCTTTCTTCTCGGCCTTCGTGACGGCTGCTGCAATCAGCTTCTCTGCCTTCTTTTGAGCTTCCGAGAGAATTGACTCATCCGTCTTTGCTCCCTCTTGGAGAGCTCTTCGCATCTCTTCGACCTCAGCGATCGTTGACGACCTCAAGTCCCCCATTTCCTGTTTGAGAGCTTCGAGCTCGGCCACTCCAGCGGCCGCGGAAGCTGCATGCTCCTGCTGCTCCTTTTCGATCCTCTTGCGAATTTGATCGAGCTCCTCGTTGAGCACAGCGAGTGCCTCGGTGGCAGCAGCCACCTCATCCTTTTTGGCTGCAGCCTCGGTCTCGAGTCCGGCGATGGATGCAGCCAGCTCCTCTCTCTTTTGAGCGAGCTCGACGTTTTCTGCCTCTCCGGATGCCTTGGCTTTCGAGAGTGCCTCTTTGGCCTCATCACGTTTTCGGGCAGCCTCGTCGCGAAACTCCTGAGCTTCCTCTCGAAGAGCCTCAGCACCGTCGCGGGCTGAGGCAAGTGTTTCGGCAGCCTTGGCTTCGGCCTCGTGGGCCATTGCTGCGAGTTGCTCGAGTTCCGCTTCTCGCAACACGATCTCGGCACTTCGAGCTTCAGCGGCTTCTACCGCATTCTTGAGAATGGTTTCTGCTTCGGTCTTGATCGCTTCTGCCTCAGCCTTGGCTTCGGCAACAATGGCGGCGACCTCGGCTTCCGCGGATGCAGCAGCGTCGTCTCGAGACACACCGGATGCTTCGTCTGCAAGCGTGAGGAGATCTTGGGCACGCTCCTCTGCGTTTCCGAGGATCTCCTGGGCTCGTTCCTCAGCTTCTTCCACGGTTGCAAGTGCGCGCTCTTCGGCTTCCTTGACAATGGTGCGCGAACGCTCTTCAGCTTCGGCCGTTGAGGCCGTCGCTGCGGCGAGCTCACGATGGAGTCGGTCACTCATGGCCTTCGCGGCCAACTCGGCGGATTCGATGATGTCCTTTGCGTGAAGCTCAGCAGTGGCGATGGCGAACTGATCCGCCGAACTGGTGATGGAACGCGCCAGAAGTTCACTGACTTGTTCGGCAAGCCGATCACGATCAGCTCGCAGAGCATCAAGTTCACCGGTGTCGGGAGGGGCGACGTGTGTGAGCTGCTCTGCCTTCGCCTCGGCCTCACGGATGATCGCTGCGGCTTGCGCCCTTGCCTTGGCGATGATCTCACCGGGCTCACCGGATACCGCACCTGCAAACTCGGCATTCAGTTCGGCGTTCTGTCGTGCCTCTTCCTCGATCTGTTGTGCCTGCTTGCGCGCTCGTTCAAGAATGCGGTCCTTCGCGTCGAGGACGGCGACGATCGCCGTATCGACCGAGTTGTTCTGTTCTTCCTTGAGCTTGGCCAACTCGTACTCGGCCTGTTCGAGCCGAACGTTTGCGTCTTGGGAACGAAGTACCAGGTTGCGGTACTGGGCATCGACCTTCCGGAGGTACTCGCGCACCTCGTCGCGGTCGAAACCCTTCCGACTCAGCGAGAATTCTCGTCTATCAAGCTCGTCAGGACTGTCCTGTCCAATGATCGACACGCAGAAACCCCAGATCTCTCTTGTTACAAGGGTTGTCGGCCTTTTTGGTGCAACCCTTTACACATGCGTTCTGGGAGATCCCAAATTGTTGGAAACACCCAGTTCCACGTTCGCCACCAAGTGTGGTTCGACCTGCGAGTTTGTCAACTGATTAGATCGCGTTGATGATCGATGGGTCAAGCCCCGGGAACGTTGTCATGTATTCAACCCGCTCGGCTTTGAGCTTTGCAACGAGGGCGTCGTACTCATCGGCCCGACCCTGCGCCTCGTACATCTTCTTGGGTTGAAGAAGGTCGGGATCGTCGAAACCCGGCAGGCTGGCTGCAACGAAGTACCCGAAGTCGGGATCCTCCACCCATTCGATCGAACCGGTCACGAACCCTTCGATGGCACTGCTTGAATGCCTGATCTTGACTTTCTTGGACCGCTCATCGCCTTCGGGTCCCCCCACGCGACCTGTGTTCATGAGGTACACCTCAAGATCGGGCATGGTGTCGAGAAGCTCGAGGAATCGGTTCCCCATGAGGGCATCATTGTCGAAGAAGAACGGGTTGGTTCCCGGAACGCGCAGGCTCTTTCCTGCCTCGGCCCTACCCCCCGCACTCGTACCGATCGTTTCACCAAGCATGAAGTACGCAGCAGCCTGTTCCCGCTTGAGCTTCGCGATTGCTGGGATGATCGTCTGGTTACGGTTGAGCAACAAGACGTAGTTGGCAGGGGGAAGGTGATTTGGATCCCGATGCCTGATGTTGGCCAGTGGGAATGTTGAACGCCCATTCTTCGTATCAGAATCGTTGAAGAAATCAACCTTGCCTTCAGGGGATACCCACGTGTTTTCAAGCCATGCATCGGGACGAGTCGTTCCACCGTAGATCGATGGTTCGTCGTCGGGATCGAGACCAAACGTCTTGGCAAAACAACCGTTCTCAGATGCGTAAACCTTGCCTCCGGAGAACAGGGCATTGAAGTCGTCCTGCACGGGAAGCGACCCGAGCTGCTGCCGAAACGTCGTTGTCGTCTTGCCCGTACCCGAGAGGCCCAGTATCAGGGCGACCTTTTCTTCACCGTCAACATCTGGGAACGTCTTGAGTCCGGAGTGAAGCGCAAGACCACCTTGCTCGTACACGAGATGGTTCCACATCCGGAGTCCACCCATCTTGGACTCACCGAAATAGTCGGAGCCAAGGACGCGTGTCACGTAGTTGTCGTCGTCGACGAGGATCAGGCGGTCGTCTGGCTTTCCCGGTGCCATCAAGCCCGGTGTGTAGATGACGGTGAATTCGGGTGTCCAGGCATCGTCTTTGGGGAAGTAGAGCTGCTGCTGCATTGCTGGGATGTTTGCCTGTGTGCGTTCTATGTACAGACGGCATCCGGTACGGAACGTCGGGTCGGGGCCGATGTACCCTTCGATCAGGATCATGTCCTTGTCAGCGATGTACGCATCCTGTTTGGCAGCCCACGCTTCATACTCAGAACGGCTCATACGGTTCTTGTGGTTCTCGACGTCGGTGATGAAGAAGGTGGAATCGGCAAGTCGAGCCTTGACAGCGGCCTTGTAGTTGATGTTGTCGAACTCCGTGACGGTGATGTTCGACATGTATGCCTCAACCCATGCCCGCATTTCCTGCTGGGTGGGATTGACTGCCACAGATGCTGCTGAGGGGAGTTGGAACTCCACGCGTCCTCCTCGACGGTTGCAACTGAGGATACGGAGCCTTGCGCTCAGGAATCAATCGGAGATCCGATGACCGATGACCGATGACCGATGACCGAAGTCGGATTCTCGGTCGGTAATCGGTAATCGGTAATCGGATTGCTACGCGACCGTCACCTCATCGGAGAGGTACACATCCTGGATGGCGTTGAGCAGCTCAATGCCTTCTGCACGGGGGCGCTGGAAGGCCTTGCGGCCGGAAATCATGCCGGTTCCACCAGCCCGTTTGTTGATCACCGCGGTCGCAACCGCCTCTTCAAGGTCACCGGCACCTGAGGATGCTCCTCCCGAGTTGATGAGACCCATACGGCCCATGTAGTTGTTGACAACCTGCCAGCGCGTGAGATCGATCGGATGATCAGATGTCAGTTCGTCATACACCGCCTTGTTGGTGCGTCCGAACCCGACAGCACCGTAGCCGTTGTTGGATTCGGGTTGCTTCTGCTTGACGATGTCGGCCTGGATTGTGACACCGATGTGGTTTGCCTGACCGGTGAGGTCTGCCGACGCCTCGTAATTCGTCCCATCGACGGTGAACGCTGAATTACGCACGTAACACCACAGGACCGTGAACATGCCGAGCTCGTGCGCCCGCTCAAAGGCCTCTGCGACCTCGATGATCTGGCGATCGGATTCCTCCGAACCGAAATAGATCGTTGCCCCAACCCCCGCAGCGCCGAGGTTCCATGCCTCATCGGCTGATCCGAACATGATCTGGTCATAGCTTGCGGGGTAGGTGAGCAGCTCGTTGTGGTTCAGCTTTGCAATGAACGGAATCCGGTGTGCATATCTGCGTGATACTGCCGCCAGTACACCGAAGGTGGATGCCACACCGTTGCAGCCACCCTCGATTGCAAGCTGTACGATGTTCGACGGGTCGAAGTAGTCAGGGTTGGGGGCGAAACTCGCAGCAGCCGAATGCTCTATTCCCTGATCGACCGGCAGGATCGAGACGTACCCCGTACCGCCGAGGCGGCCATGGTCGAAGAGACGTTGAAGGCTGGCGAGCGTCTGAGGGCTTCTATTCGAATCGATCAGGACACGCTCAATGAAATCGGGGCCTGGGAGATGAAGACGATCTTTCGATATCTTCGGCTTGTGTGAAAGTAGCGAGTCGGCGGAATCGCCGAGTAGTGACCGGACATCCATTGGATGCTCCTCCGTGAGATTCAGTTGACGGTTTCGGTTGCTGATAGTTCCATTATCGCGGGATGCGGGCCGTGAGCGAATCGTCAGGGTGTGATTGCTGTCCGCAGCCACTCTGCAAGGTCGTTTCCGGTGTTGGTCGCCGATGCCACCAGCGCAGCCTCTGCACCCATCCAATCCCCGGATTCAGGGAACGGCTCTTGAAGATCTACATAAATCTTGAGCTTCGGTTCGGTCCCGGAAGGCCGGGCAAGGATCCTCCCTGCGGGTCCGAAGTCGAGCTCGATGAGGTTGGTGGCACCGAGATATGTCGGACGGTCTTCCGCCCCGACAAGGAAGTCGGTCACGCCAACCACGCTGTGGTCTCCAATGTGTGACGGAGGGTTGTTTCTGAGCACGGTCATTGCTGCTGCGATCTTTGCACGCCCGTCGCGGCCCTGCATCCGTATCGAGACCTGGGAGGACACCGCTACGCCGTAGCGTCGATGGAGGTCACCGACAAGGTCAAGCACCGTCTTGCCCTTTGCACGGGCGTCGGCCGCCATGATCGCAAAGGCGAGAGCGGCTGAGATCCCGTCTTTGTCCCTCACTGTCGTCCCGACGGAATACCCAAGTGCCTCCTCATAGCCCAGGGCGAGCATTCCTCGGCCCTTCTTCTCAAGCTCAAGGGCGGCATTCCATATCCACTTGAACCCGGTCAGACTCCGATCCCACGTTGCACCGTGTGCCTCAGCGATCTGACCCAAGAGCGGAGACGACACAATCGAATTCACGACAATGGCGCAGTCGGGTCTGCTCCAATTCGTCAGCAGGAATTCCCCAAGAAGGCAGCCGATCTGGTTGCCGGTCAGTGGTCTCCACACTCCAGCGGGATCGGGTACGGAAACCCCGAGGCGGTCGGCGTCAGGATCGTTGGCAAGGACAAGATCGGCATCAGTTGCCTGACCAAGCTCATGGGCGAGGTCGAGCGCACCCGGTTCTTCGGGGTTCGGGAAACTCACGGTCGGGAACAGCCCATCAGGGGCGAACTGGCGTGCAACGGGGGTGACGTTCTTGAAACCGAATCGCCCGAGCGCTTCCGTGACGAAACGGCCGCCCACTCCATGCATGGCCGTGTAGACGATCGAGAGGGATCGATCACCTGCAACACCGGGGAGCGATACACCGACATCGCGAAGGTAGGATTCAAAAAGGTCGTTACCGATCGGAGTTGCTGCTGGGTGAGTGAATGGATCCGCTGCGCGCGGGACACGGTTGGCTGGTCCGACGAGGTCGATCTGTTCGGCGATCTGTGCATCTGTTGGTGAGATGATCTGGATGCCGTTGGACGCATAGACCTTGTAGCCGTTGTCTGCAGGCGGGTTGTGGCTTGCGGTGATGACGATCGAGCTACATGCACCCATCGTCAGCCCGGCGTATGCAACGAGTGGCGTGGGCGTCGGATCGGGGAAGTACCGAACGGTGAAACCTGCGGCGACGAGAACACCGATCGTGTCCGCCATGAATGCCTCCGAGGACGGTCTGGCATCCCTCCCGATCGCAATCAGTCGTTCATCAGGCTCAGTGGTGGCAAGCAGGTGAGCGGCGAGGCCCGCTGTGGTACGAATCACGACCGCACGGTTCATGCGATTCGCACCAGCCGCCACGGCTCCGCGGATACCCGCCGTGCCAAAGGTGAGGGTTCCCGCCATGCGGTCTTCGAGCTTGGACATGTCCCCCGATGCGAGGATCCCAGCCAGTTCTGCACGGGTCAGGGGATCGGGATCACCGTTGATCCAATCCTCCGTCGCACGTTTGAGGTCTGTCATCTTGTGAGGGTACCTGTGGCCCTGCCGGATCGACGATGGGTCAGTCCGTGGGTTCGGCGCGCCTGCGGTAAGTGTCGTAGATCTCCCCGCTGGGGTGACGGGCGTAGTCGTACACGACGTGGGTTCGAGCAAAATGGTCGTGCCATGCCCGGCGTTCGTCGTCAATGATCACCCACACATAGCCGATCCAAAACGCAAGAGCCGATACGCCGTAGCCGAGAAACCGGATGATCGATCGCCCGATCGATGGTGGCAGACCGTCTCGTCCGATGACCCTGAGACCCATGAACCACTTGCCGACTGTGCGGCCGGTGAGGGACCAAAACATCGTGTAGTAGGCGCCAAAGATGAACGGAATCATCCAGACATAGATCACGGTCATGTCGACGGTCGGTTGAAGCCCCATCCCTTGGAGCGCAGCATCGATGAGTGTCGACACGCCGCCCCCGATCGCCACGATCGCTGCAACGATGGCAAGGTCGATGATGAAGGCAAACATCCGGGTTACGAAGCCTGCTGCCCGGTCCTGGAGGACGTGGAAGTCGTCCTTCCTCATTCGGTTCGTGGCACCGGCATCGGAGGGATCCCGCGCTTCTCCCTACCAAGCAATCGTCTGAAGACTCCCTCGGTCAGTCCGTCAGCGGCGGCGCCGGTCTCCCTTATCTCACGAACCGCCGACCCTGTGATCCCGAGTGTCTGCTCCCGCACGAGCTCGCCGAGTTCTTCGGACGTTCCGAGGTAGCCCATGATTCCGTCGACCGACTGCTCGAAAACCTGCACCGCAAGGAGTCGACCGCGGGCGTACTCACCGGTGCCCACCGACGTGAGGCGCTCGCGTTCCTCGGCTATCGCCGTCAGCAACGGCTCGGTGAGTCCTTCGACGAATCCTGCGATCCCCGTGGTCTTGGCAACAAAGGCTCCCGTATCCCACGCGACGCCCGCGGCTCGGGTGATCGGGTAGGTCATCTTTGACGCGGAGTTTGCGATCTGCCGGGCCTGGCGTGGAAGCTCCGATATCCAACCCACCATGGCCATGAGGGTTGGATCTGCATGGATGGGTGAGATCTGGGTCGAATCGGGGTCGCTATCGGCTTCATCGAGTGCCCGGGACAGGGTCATGAGTCGATCGATGCCCTCACCGATTCCACCGACGACAAGGCGAACAATCGTCTTGTGGGCATCGCCCGGATCGACGGGCTCTTGTGATGCATCGGTGCGCTGGGAGGTCATGACGAGACACTACCGCCCCGTGCAAGGAGAGGTACTCATCCGTGGTCCCGCGAGGGCTGCCAGAGTGCGAGGGGAGATATACTCGCAGGACCGTAGCCGGTCCAGGTCGATACAATGTCGGGCGCCCTGCCCCCATCGTCCAGAGGCCTAGGACTCCGCCCTTTCAAGGCGGCAACGGGGATTCGAATTCCCCTGGGGGCACAACGCGGGGGCGTGGTGAAGTCTGGAGTTCACGCCGGCCTGTCAAGCCGGAGGTCGCGGGTTCAAATCCCGTCGCTCCCGCCAGAACAACGCTTGAGATCTTGCCCGATGTTCGCATCGGGCAAGGTTTTGGGTGCTTGGTCAGGTAGCTCAGTTGGTAGAGCACCGGTCTGAAAAACCGGGGGTCGGCGGTTCGAGACCGCCCCTGACCACCGACCATACCCCCCGTCCTGAGTGGTATCTGCAGCGTTGGATCGCCTGTGCATCCCCAATACTTTTGGGTGGCTTGTATCAGCTCCGGCTGTCTTTTTCGTGCCAGGGAATCATTGCCTTGATTCGTTGAGTTGCGTAAGTCTCTTGTGCAATTCGAGGAGACGACGGACGGCTGCATCCCTGCCGGAGTTGGCGCTCGCAAGCCTGTCTCGGAGCTCGTCTGCGTCATCTGATGCGGTTTCAAGTGCAGATGTGAGGGTCGCGATCTCGGCTTCGAACGCCGCAATGGTTTGTTGCATATCCCGAATGGCAGACTCCATCCACTCAGATTCCGTCCACTCGTCATTGATGATGGTTCCAAAGAACTCGACCTCACCAATGGCGAGTTCGAGGAACGGTGGAGCGTCGCCCACCGCTTCGGCTGGCCAGACGGAGAGGACTCGAATCACGAGGGGACCATCGTGGAGAGCGCCGACGGGGATGGTGAACGGCTCCGTCGTGTCTGGAGCTGTCGCCTTCAGATGCATCGAGCCACTAGCCGTGTGGTATTCGACCTCAATGTCCTTGATGCGGGCGTTCCGTTTGAAACTCCTTGGATCCCTCAGATCGTCGCGGTTGTATATGACGATCGTGTCGAGGAACACACGTTCACCGAATTCGAAGGTCAAGACGGCACCTTCTCCACTGAGACTGGCATCGTTCCATGAAATGGCGGGGTCACCATCGATGAGATTCTCGGCTGCGAAGGCGGGTGACAGCTCCGACGATGCGGTGACCCTGTCGACAGTGAGCTTGCGAACAGCGTCAGCAGACTGGGTGACGAATGCGGTCGTGGGCGGAGTCGTCTCATCAGCCACCGGAGGTAGCTGTTCATTCACCGAACCGTCGAACGTGTTGGAAGATGGACCGGAGATGGCACTGAATACCAGCGCGGTTCCACCAACGAGCAGGATCGTGGCGGCAAAGGCTGCCGCAACCAAAGTTGCGCGACCAAGGCCTCGCCGAGGGGTGGCGATGTCGTTCCAGTGTCGATCTGCCAACGTGGCAGATGCATCACGGATTTCGGCTGCCGTACGTTCCAGCAGTGTGTCGATATTGCTCATGGTGTCTCCTCGGTGCCCAATCGATGCGCCAACGTCGATTTGGCGCGTCGCAGGTGGGTATTGACGGTGTCTTTCGAGCAGCCGAGAACCTCGCCGATCTCCTCGAAGGTCAGCTGGTCGATGAAGCGGAGGGCGACAACCTGGCGCTGTCGTCGTGGGAGTTTGCGGACCGCGTCCCATACATGTTCGGTCTCGGCAGAGACAGAAGGGAAGTTGGCGTGACGTGGCTCGCTGCCGAGGCGGGCCAGTGCCCGAACACCGCTCACCCGTCGCCGAATGACTCCAACCGACTTGTTGATGACCACGCGCCTCACCCACGTCGCGGGGTTGTCGAGGCGACCCACCCGATCCCAATCGCGATACGCAGCGGCGAAAGCCTCCTGGGCAACATCCTCAGCAACCGTCCAACCCCTCGACGTTGCATAGGACAGTGAGACCATCGAACGGAATTCACGCTTGTAAAAGGTATCGAACGATTCGGGGGCATCGATCACAGAAGTCTCCGGGATCATGCTGTCTGGTTCGGGCGCGGCCGGATCGACAAGCTCTTTCATACCCAACACTCGTTTCAGGACACCTGAAGTGTTACACGTCTTTCCCGCAACGTAGGAACCGCCTGTAGCGCCTGCCACTCGCGTGAAGTTTCTCAGCCGGTGCGCTAACTCGCTGCGCTCGTTTGTCCACGCTCAAGTGGGGATGGTGATGGAACCAATCCCGTCCTCCCGCTTGCGGGGGGACGCGACGAGCAACGCGAGAAGCAGGGGGGCTCCCCCATGGTGCCAAACGATGCGAGGGAACCGATCACAGTACTTCCGAGCCGATTCTCAGCCCTTGGGTCCATGCTCTCCGCACGCGCAGTTGCCCGACATGCGCTTGAGCACGGTTTGGGTCATGTCGTCCAACATTGAGGGATCTCCGCCGTAACGGGCGATCACCTTTGCCGTGACCTCTCTCGCCTTTGCCTCCAGCGACATTTCTCCGGTGGGCCGCCCCAGCGGGGATGTCGGGTTCGACGTCATGTTCACCGTGACGCCGAGAGCATCTGCCCGCTCACGCGCAAGTGGCGTGACGATCGAGCCGACGGGAACAAACAACTCGGAGCGGCCGGACTCTGCGGCCATCTCGATGTCGCCGGCCGAGACGACCCGCGTGTTGTGCAAATCTCCCATCATCCACCTCCTCTAGCTGTAGAAGCCGAAGGCGCGACAGACGCCCGATTCCGAGCACTTGCCACCAAGCGCCGTGTGTTCGACGTGTTCAATCATGTGTTGCACCGACATGCCGCCCAAACCCAGACCCGAGACGGTACGCCCCTGCTCCCACCAGTCGATCGAGCACATGGCGCTCGCCAGATGGACCATCGAGTCCACCGTAGGGGTCGGCACCCCGAGCACGCGACCAAAGTCAGCGATCGGAACGAGCGAGTTCGGGACATCATCAAGGATGTGGTTCTGAGCAAGGATGTGGCTCGGTGCCGTGAATCCCGCGATGTAGGGGTTTGCCCTGATGACGTCAAAGATGTTGTCACCAACAATGTGATAACTCTCTCGATACCAGTCAAGCAGGGACCACACCTCCTTGAGACCCAGGGCCCGTGCAACGGCCTGCTTCTCCTGATCGAGCTTGCCCATGATGAGCGTGGCAATCGTTGGGGTGACCTGATCCTGGTAGAACTTGAGTGGCTCGCCGGCTGCCGTGCGCTCAAGTACCGACGTGTTCAAGAGGACCGTACCCGGGTGCACCACCGGCGCCACGTTGTTGAGGCCGGTCTCCAACACATTTTGGGCAGGTTCGATCTGGGGATAGAGATCGCGTAGCGGCTCCATCATCAGATCGTTGTCCGATGCGGGAAGCGCCGCCGCCCGCATCCGGAACTTCTCCTTGAGAATTTTGACCGTGTAGGCGTCCGTGCGCTCGGCGGCATAGATGAAGGTCTGGGTCTCACCGAGCACGATCCTCGCCGAACAGGCAAACCGGGTCAGGGTGCGAGCAAACTCCAGCGAGCCGCCGGTACGACCCGGATTCAACACCACCACTTGACCGTCGCGTAGCAGCGGTGCCAACATTGAGGCATAGGGCTTGTGCGACATCGCCGGGGCACAGATCATGATCAGATCTGCTCCCTTGACGGCAACATCGAGGCTGCGGGTGACCTTTGCGATCTTCCCGAACCCGCTTACCTCGGAACCGATGATCGATACCCCACCCTTCTCCTCGATCGGTTCCACCTCCCACGAAAACGGCGACCATATTGTGATCTCGTATCCGAGGATCGCCATGTGGCCGGCCATCGCCATGCCGCCGTTCCCCCCACCGAGGATCGACACCTTGAGCGTGTCCGCCCTGTGGGCACGCCGCGATGGGTCCACGGCACGCTCAAAACCTGATGCATACGTGGCCTGGGCCTTTGTCCCACCGCCCGTCGCTGACCCACCACTCGTACCTTGCCAAGTCTGCAACTCGTCGAGTATGTCTGAGTACATCTGCTCATTGTCCATGGTCACCTCCAAAACACCAATTGATCAATTCTTCAGCCGTTCCTTGACGATGATCGCCGCCCGGCGGAGCGCTTCAAGCTCCTCCTGGGCCAACGGCAGCTCCACAATTTCTTCCAATCCTGCTCGCCCGAGACGAGTCGGGACACCTACCACCACATCCTCGATCCCATACTCACCTCGTAGCAGGACGGACACAGGCAGGAGATCCGAGACGGCTCCCCGCATCGCGTCAAGCATCTCAACAATGGAGTGTGCCGGTGCAATGGAAGCCGATCCCGTACGACGTATTGCGACAATTCGGCCTCCACCCCCAACTGTCTCTTTGACACAGCGGTCTATTGCATCTTGTGGGAGCACCTCGGCAACGGGGCGGCCCTTGATGGTGGCATGCGAGAGAATTGGGACCATTTCATCGCCATGACTGCCAAGAGTGAATGCCGAAACGTCACGTGGATGAACGCCAGCGGCAGTCGCCAGAGACCATCGAAATCGGGAGGAATCCAGCGTTCCTGCCATTCCGAGCACCCGTTCCCGTGGAAGCTGGGTCGACCGGTACGCCTCGTACGTCATCTCGTCCAACGGATTGGTGACGATGACCAAGATCGCATCCGGGGCGTGTTCTTGAACGGCTTCAGCCACACCGCGCACAACTTTGGAATTGATGTCACGCAGATCATCTCTCGACATCCCAGGAGATCGGGGTCTCCCAGCAGTAACCACAACCACATCGGCGTCTGCCAACAGATCAAGCGTCTCGCCACCGGTGCATCTGGTATCGGAACCCGTGATCCCCGATGCGTGCTCAATGTCAAGGGCAGTACTCGCTGCAAGCCCGGGTACGAGATCAATGAAGGCGAGCTCCCTCGCTGCCGCCCTTGCAGCGATCATGTGTCCGGCAGCGGCGCCCACGGCGCCACAACCGACCATCACAACCCGCCCAAAGGCGGTCGCGCTCAGATTCGTCACCGCCTCGGGTGTGACCCATTTCGGTGATCGACGCAGGAGAACGCGACTGACCGCGGTGCCGTGATCAGGCGCGTTGGGAGCCACAGTCTCAACGGGCTCTGAGACGACTCGCAAACCAAGCTGGGACACGAGATCCCGAGCGTACGGTGTGAGCAGGTCATCGGAGCCGACGACGAGCACATTGCTCCGGGCGGCCGAGGTCCTGACGTCGTGTTCCCCGATGACTCTCACGAATTCCCGTCCATCCCCTCCAGAGCGGCGACCGCGGCGTCGATGGCTGCGCTGACGTTGTCTTCGGATCCGGCAATGAAGAGTCTCCCAAAGCGGCCAAGCGCTCTGACCTCGACGATGTCGACGTTGGCTGCCTTTTCTGCCTCGTTGGCAGCGAAGGCGATGTAGGCAGCCGGAGAACATTCCATGATCCCGAGGGTTTCACCCGGGATCACGAGGGAGCCTTGTCTCCAGATGTTGAGCAGCTTCGCTTGATGCGGTTCGACCGAGGTGATCCGCTGAGTACTGTCAATTTGGGGCTTGATCCGATCGGATAGATTCGCACCAAGATGATCGAGGATTGCCTGACGGGCCATCGAGATTGCCGTGTTCACGGGAGACCTCAGCATGAAGAACCCGAACTCGCGCTCGACGATCTGTGATACGGACTCGATCTCGGCGGCCTTCAACGCAACATCAACGGCTCGGAACACCTCATTGCCGGGGGAGATCTCCCCCACAAGCAGGGTGTCTCCCTCAAGGGGGATCGAGCCTCTCACGGTCGCAGCGCTGTAGGCCGCGAATCGCGGCTGGAGTCGATCGATCTGCAGTAGCGCGCGGATCTCGGTCTTTTGTTGCGTCATGACGCATTCCTTTCAATGTCGTTGAAATTTCTCCATGGCCGCGTCTCTTCGGCGATTCGTTTGATGTTGATCAGATGAAGTGCGGTCACATTGTCGGAAACGATCGAACCCGACCATGTGCCTGTGCCGAGCATGAAACTCGGCTCGAGGTCCGTCGAATATCCCATACCCCCAAGAGCACAGGGTGTATTGATCAGGAGCCGTCCGACGGGCAGCATTGAGAACCTCGCCTTGACCTCGGCATCCTCGGTGTGGACAGCAGCGGTATGACCGAGACCGCCGAAACCCAACAACGTCTCACAGAGGCGATACCCCTCGTCGTTCGATCCCACCTCGTAGTACGCAAGCACAGGGTTCAGCTTTTCGCGCGACAGCGGAAATTCACGCCCTACCCCGGCCGTGTCCGCTATGAGGACCCGGGTCCGAAGAGGTACGTCGAACCCCGCCATCTCGGCGAGTTTCATCGCTGATTTCGCGACCCGAGCCGGAATCTGTCCGCCGTTTGGTCCAAACATGATCCCTGCCAAAGCGTCACTCTCCGACGTTGAGCAGAAGTATCCGCCGTTGTTGCGCAACGCTTCTCGCAGCGGTCGCGAGATCTCGCGGTGTGCAACAACGGCCTGTTCTGCAACACAGGCCGTACCGAAATCAAACGCCTTCGAAGTGAGTATCTGATCGGCAACCTCGTCGAGATCACGACGCTTGGAGGCATCAACGAACACCGGAACATTCCCTGGACCGACGGCAAGCGTCGGCTTCCCACATGAATATGCGGCCCGCACCATGGCGGCACCTCCGGTCGCCATCACAACTGATGTTCGCCGATGGCGCATCAGCTCTGCCGTTCCCTCAAGAGTGACCTCGGAAAGACACTGGACCAGGTCCGGTGGCGCACCTGCCTCGTCTGCAGCCGCAGACAGAACGGCCGTGGTCTCCACACCGGAACGGACTCCACGAGGATGTGGGGCACAGACAATGGCATTTCCAGCCTTGACCGCACTCAGAGCCTTGAAGATCACCGTTGCTGTTGGATTCGTCACCGGTATCAAGGCTGCTACGACGCCCATCGGTTCGGCAACCGCCATCACCTTGGTGCGTTCATCCTTCCACAACACGCCGACCGTGCGCACGTGACGGAGCCACTCCGCGACCGCCGTGGCATTGAACAAGTTCTTCATCCGCTTGTCCTCGGCGTTCCCGTAACCGGTCTCTTCCACGGCGAGTACCCCCAACCGACCGGCCTCCCTCACGGCTGCGCGCGACATCGCCTCGACCACTCTGTCGATGTCATCCTGGGAGGATCCTCGGAATCGCCCGAACGCGACAGAGGCACGCTCCGCGTACTCCCTGGCTTGGGCGATGCTTCGCAGGTCGGCGTCCATTCAAACGCCTTCTCCTGCAGGTCGGGGTTCGATCATCCTACTTGGCGCTGACAATGTGGGACATGACTCCCGGGAGATCGTCGTGTGGACGGGCAATGACGTGAACCGAGAGGACCTCGCCAACCTTGCTCGCCGCCACAGCACCGGCATCGGTGGCTGCCTTGACGGCGCCGACTTCGCCCCTGATGAACACCGCCACCAGACCCCCACCGACCTGTTCACAACTGGTCAGTGTCACATTTGCCGCCTTCACCATTGCGTCAGCTGCTTCGGTTGCCGCGACAATGCCCTTCGTCTCTACCATCCCCAACGCCATCTTTGACTGTTCAGCCATCGGTGTTTCCTTTCGTGGTGCCGGATTCGGAGATTTTCCCCTCCCGGCTTGTGTCGTCGTCTTCTTCGTGGTCATTTCAGGCTGTGGTACGTGGTTTCGGCCCCCAACCTGATCTCTTCGAGAATCATCACAATGGACGCATCCGTCGCGATTCCCCGCACGGGCCCTGGCTGCCGTGCCGCCGAACCTGTGGCCACCAACACCCAGTCACCGACACCCGCTCCGATTGCGGCGTCCGTGGCGACCTCGTGTGGACCATTTGCCTTGCCGTGGGCATCCACGGGTTCGATCACAAGCAGCGTGTGTCCCGAAAGGGGTGGATCCTTTATCGGCCCCGTGGCAGTCCCAATGACTCGAGCAATGCGCATCAATACACCTCCAGGTATCGGTCTCGTTCAAAATCAGTCACAGCTGAGCGTAGGAACGCCTCTTCCCGCTCGGACATCTGAATGATGATTTCGAGCAATTGCGGATCAAAGACCGAGCGAGCAAAGTCCGAACCCCGGAGCGCCGCCACGGCCTCCGGGATGGAGGTGGGGAGCGCTACTGCGTCCGCTTCGGCATAGGCATCCCCATCATTGCGTGGCCCCGGATCCAGTTGCTCCTCCATACCGTGCAATCCGGCAGCGAGCTGGCCGGCGACCACCATGTAGGGGTTGGCCTCGGCACTGGCATCACGTTGCTCGACTCGAACCGCACTGGGGCGTCCCTCGATCACCCTGATGCCAACGGTTCGGTTGTCCCCTCCCCATGAGTTGTTTGCGGGGCAGAACGAGTACGGAACCCTGCGCTTGAAGCTGTTGGGAGTGGGAGCGCCAAAGAGGGTGAGCTCGACCATGTGTTCCCGGAGTCCCCCGACGTAGTACCGCCCCAGATCGGAGAGATGATTCCCGTCGGCGAAGACGTTCGTGTCACCCTTCCACAGTGACTGATGGATGTGAAGGCCACTTCCCGACTCATCGGTGTATGGCTTGGCCATGAACGTGGCGAGCAACCCATGCTGGGCTGCGATCTCCTTGACGGCGTTGCGGAACAGGACCGCGTTGTCCACCGCCGTGAGAGCCTCACCGTATCTGATGTTGACCTCAAACTGGCCAGATGAGTATTCAGGATTGGACACCTCGATGGGGATCCCAAACTCGGTGCACTGGTTTCGAATCGGTCCAAGGACATGCTCGAACTGGGCGCCGCGGGCAATGCCATACACCTGAACGCCTTTGTCAACCGGCAGTTTGGTTTCAGGATCAAGGAGGTAGAACTCGAGCTCGACGCCGATCTTTGCCACATAGCCAAGGTCGTCAACCCGTGCCAGGACGGACTGGAGGGCACGGCGCGGATCGACGGGTACCGGACTTCCGTCCTCCTGGGTTGCGGCGGCAAGCGCGAGCATCGTCCCATCAGCCCAGGGAACGGGTCGGAGCGTTCCCGGTATCGGTACCACGTAGATGTCTGGGTAGCCGTTGTCCATGTTGGCGAACGGGGTGTCCCAAATGTCACACGTCATGTCGAACACGAAGATGGCACCGGCCATGGCCATGCCGTGCTCGGCCACCCCTTCCCACATCGAGGCGTGGAGTCGTTTTCCACGCAGGATCCCACTCAAGTCGCCGAGCGCGACAACAACCGTATGTGTGCCCGCAACGAGGTCGTCAGTCACCGGTGTCCTCCATTCGTGTGCATTCCACTCACTACCATGTGAATGGTCGATCGATTCCCGCCAGGGCCACTCCGGTAAAGGCCGATGCCTCCAACGAAAGTGCTCGAAGGTCCTCGGGTTCGAGGTTGTGAACGCTGGATTTCCCACATGCCTTCGCGATCAGGGTTATCTCCATCGTCATTGCGGTCAGGAACCGAGCGACACGTTCGGCCCCCGCGTCCACATCCATTCGCTTCTCCAACTCCGGATCCTGCGTCTGGATACCAACCGGACACAGGCCGGTGTGGCAATGGTGACACTGGCCGGGGGATGTCCCCATCGCCTCGTAATCCTCCACATAGCGGGGAGAGTTGCATCCGAGGGCAATGTTCGCCGCGGTTCCGATCATCACCGCGTCGGCTCCCAGCGCCATGGCTTTCGCAGCGTCGATACCCGATCGGATGCCGCCAGCAGCAACGAGGCTCACCTGATCCGCCATCCCACAGTCCTCGAGGGCTTGGCGCGCCGCACGGATCGCCGAAATCGTCGGTACGCCGGTGTGGTCGAGAAGAACCTCGGGAGCGGCGTTGGTCCCGCCTTCCATCCCGTCGAGAACAATGACATCCACACCCGCCTTTGCGGCAATCGCGACATCATAGCGGGGGCGGGTTGCCCCCATCTTGAGGAAAATCGGGACTTGGTAATCGACCGCCTCGCGCAGCTCCTCGATCTTGACCTGGAGATCATCTGCCCCCAAGAAGTCAGGGTGACGCACGGTGGACCGCTGATCGACGCCCATCGGAAGTGTGCGCATCTTTGCAACGCGCTCAGAGACCTTCATCCCAAGAAGCACACCACCCGTGCCGGGCTTGGCCCCTTGACCGACCGCGATCTCGATGGCGTCGGCCCGGCGGAGATGATCGAGATCCAGGCCGTACCGCGATGGTGTCATCTGGTACACAAGCGTGTCTGAAGCCTCACGCTCCTCGGCAAGCATCCCGCCCTCACCCGTACACGTCATGCTGCCAACCATTGACGCCCCTTTGCCGAGCGCCGCCTTTGCTGAGGCAGACAGAGCGCCAAAGGACATCGACGCTATGTAGACGGGGATCGCAAGCTCGATGGGTCGTTCGACAAGACCGGGGCGATAACCAAGAACCGTCGTTGCATCGCAGTCCTCGCGATACCCCTCAAGGGGAAGTCTCGTCAGCGTCGCTGGAACAAAGACCAGATCATCGAGTGAAGGCAGGTTGCGATGGAAGGTCGAAAAACCCCGGATCGCGTAGCGACCCAGTTGGGCCGCCGCCTGGATCTCGGCGATGGCTTCGGGGGTCCACTTCGACGAGGCGCCACGGTCATACGACGAAGCGGTGCCAGCAGGGCGATCGGGACTCGCCCCGTCCTCAAAGGTTGTGAGATCTTCCACGGTGTAGTTCAAATCATCAGCCATGCTTGTGCGTCCCTCGAATCGAAGTGCCAGAGCTTTTGTGCCGACACGATCTTTTTCCACGAATGTTGTTTGTCTGCGATCCCGAGGGTCGAAAGGAGTTCCTCAACGGAATCCACCTCCTCGGCGTCGGGCTCGACGAGTTTGGCATCCACCCCGAGTGACTGGATGTCGCCTGCCACCCACATGCACCCACCCCACATCGCGTCGGCCGCGGCATCCTCGGCATCACCGAGGACGATGATCCGACCGGCGTGAGCCATGAAGCCACTCAGGAATCCAACGGAGCCTTCGACAACGACGTCGCCACCCTTCATCGCCACCCCTGCCCTCGGTCCCGCATCACCTTTGACATGGATGAGACCTCCGAGCATCGACGCTCCGACACCGAGACCCGCGTATCCATCGACAACGATCTCACCTGCCGACATCGCCTCACCCAATCCCCACCCTGCGTTCCGTCCGACGACGATTCGGGCTCCGGTATTGAGACCCCCGCAGTAATAGCCAACACCGTCGGGAATCGTCACCGACCCTCCCGGTGGCAAACCAACCGCCAAGTTGTGGCGGGAACGGCTGTTGGTGACCACGACGTCGAGACCATCCCCCACCGCCCTGCGGATCTCTGCATTGACCTCACGAAGCGGCCTGTCACCAGCCTCGATTTCGATGGGAAGACTCATCACACACCTACCCCGGTCTTGATTGGCCAGACCCTGACCGTCCCGGGACCATCAAGGTTGATTGGTTTGGCTTCCACTCCGTAGAGGTGCCGAATGGCCTGCTCCTCGGTGGCCATTGCGGTGGCACCATCGGTTTCCACCGCAACGATCGGCTTGATGGCCAATCGATCCTTTGCCATGCCGATCTCGTCGGCCGTGGACAGCAAGAAGGTGAACACCCCATCAAGGGCGGTGACGCTGGCCGTCAACGACTCGGAGAGCGATGCGCCGGACTTCATCTGATCCGAGAGCCACACCGCGATCAGCTCCGAGTCGTTCTCGGTGGCGAAGCGATATCCATGGTGTTCGAGTCGTCGTCTCCAGAGGTAATAGTTCGTAAGTTGGCCATTGTGAACAATCGCAACGTCGGGAAACGGTCTCGCCCAAAAGGGGTGGCTTGCAATGGGTGACACCGATGACTCAGTGGCGAGCCTGGCGTGGCCGAGCCCATGGGTTCCGATGAAGTCACGAACACCATGCCGATCGGCGACCTGGTATGCATCTCCGTCGTCCTTGACGATCTCGAGTGAACGACCCACCGAAAGGATCTCGGTGCCAGCGATGCCGTCGCACTCATTCGTCCACACCTCGATCGGGGAGTCCGGCTCACTCACTGTGAAACGGAGCGCTCCATGTTGGGTCGCCGCGTCGTTGAGCGTGGGGCGTTCGATGAATTCGGCCCCATGTCGTTTCAAGACCTGCTCGAAACGGTCGATGACATCGGTGGCCTGTGACCGATCCTCGAGGAACACCACGACTCGATATCCCGTTTCCAGGGGCGATCCATACAGCGCGAAACCGGTGGAATCGGCACCGCGATGGCGTTGGGCTTGCATCAACTCGACGAGGTCGACGCCAACCGGCCCCGGTTCATCCAGAATGCGACCAGCAATTCCGCACATCCGTCATTTCCTCCTCGAATCCAAGTTTTGTATACAGTACACCGTGTACAAGAACATGCAAATCGTTCGTGACCCCGTTCAGGAATCGAGCAACCCACGTGAAAACCACTGTTAAGCCTTGGCCGCCACCGCTTTCTCTGACGTCCGCACTCGCAGTATTCCAAACGCCGGATCGGGATGCTGAATGTCGTATTCGGAACACAATTGCGCTACGCACGGATTTCGTGCAGTACCCTGCGGGGCATGCGCCGAACAGGAGAAAGCGCCGTGTTCAACAAGATTGACCAAACCCAGACCCGACTGGCAGAGTCCGTCTATGAACAGATCTTCGATGCCATCGTCCGTGGCTCCATCGTCCCGGGAACCAAGCTCATCCAAGAGACGCTCGCCACCGAACTTGCGGTGAGCCGCACACCCGTCCGCGAAGCTCTCCTGCGTCTGGAACAAGAAGGAATACTCGAATTCGTCCCGCGACGTGGCTTCTTTGTCCGAGACATCTCGGAAACCGAGGTAAACGATCTCTACGAAGCGCGCATCGCCATTGAAGGCTTCGCAGCCCGTGCAGTTGCCGAGGCGGGCAACCCACAGGCGCTGAAAAAGCTGGAGAAGATCATCCGGTCGCAGTCCGAAACAGAACCGATATCGATCGTGGATGCGTTTCGTGCCAATCAGACCGTACACCGCGGAGTTGTCGAGGCAACAGTGAACCCCGTCCTTCTCGAACTTTTCGACTCTGTGTGGACCCGTAGCATCGGCCTGCGGATGTACGCCCATGCCTTCAGCCCGGAGAAGTACGTCCAGCATGTGGTCAACGAGCACATCCCCCTCCTCGATGCGCTCCTTGCTGGCGACGGTGAACGGGCGGAAAAGGAGATGGTTGCCCACATCCAGGCCGGTCGCGACGTCCAGCTCGCGGCACGGCAGTCACCTCACCCTGACTGAGCGGGCCACCTCACCACGACGGCTCTGATGCCACTCCCCCTTGGATTTCTGGTCGCCACGAACCCGCCACAAGGCCGAGAATGAGCACACAAGATCCCGCGGTGAGGGCACACCAATAGCGTCCCTGAGTATGCTCGTTGGCGTGACCATCCCCGAATTGTCAGCGCCAGCCAGGCCATCGATGCGGGGCTGGTTGCATGCCATCTCATTCCCTCTCACCGTAATGGCGGGTGCCGTTCTGGTCGCAACAGCACCCACGACCTCAGCCAAGGTGAGTTCGGCGATCTTCGTCACCACGGCAGCTCTCTTGTTCGGTGTGAGCGCACTGCTCCATCGGGGCCACTGGACCCCGCGAGTGGAGGATGCCCTCCGCCGATTGGATCACGCTGACATCTATCTCATCATCGCTGGGACGTACACGCCCGTTGCGGTGCTTGCCCTTCCGCCGAACCAGGGCAAACTGATGCTCGCGATCGTGTGGACGGGGGCCATCTTCGGCGTTTTCTTCACGGTGTTCTGGATCACAGCCCCTCGCTGGCTCTCAACGACAATGTATGTCGTCACCGGATGGGTTGCGATCTTGTTCGTGCAGCCGCTCATCGATGGTGCGGGACTTCCCGCATTCATCCTCATCCTGGTCGGTGGAGCGCTCTACAGCGTCGGCGCGGTGATCTACGCCACCAAGCGACCCGATCTCGTTTCTGGTGTATTCGGGTTCCATGAACTCTTTCACACGTTCACCGTGACGGCATTTGTCTGCCACTACGCCGCCATTTGGATTGTCGTCCACCAGCAGTAGTCAGCGTCGCGACGACTTGCTGCGAGAGGTACCTTCACGGGTATGGAATACGAGGATCCGCATCTGGACAGCGACATCCCTGGCTACGTTGAGGACGGCGACCAGTTCGATCGTCCCATTCCGGATCGACGCGTCCAGAAAATCGTTCGGACAATCGCCGCGCTCGTCCTTGCATCAATGCTTGCCGCTGCTGGCACGCCGATCAGCTGGGTATCCATTGCAACGGCAGCACTCATGTTCCTGATCTGGGCCGAGATCTGGTCGCCTCGAACCCGCGACAAAGATGATGTGATTTGAGAGCCTGACGTCAGAAGGTCGCCGCAAGTGGGATTCTGGCTAGGTCTGAGTTGCTGCGGCGGCGACGGCGGCGGCTACCGCTTGGTGGACCGATACGTCCAAGGGATCGGGCAGGAGCTCGTCCTCACTCGTCACATCAGCAAGGGCGAATGCCGCTGCTCGCTTCATGGCGATTGACACGGACGGTGCCCGCGCGTCGAGCGCCCCTCTGAAGATCCCCGGAAAAGACAACACATTGTTCACGATGGATCCGTCTGCGGCAGTAACAGCACCGGCCTCGATGGCTTCACGGGGAGTGATCTCAGGAAGTGGGTTGGTGAGCGCCATGATGATCTGGCCGTCAACCACACGGTCGGGAGACAGGAGACCGGGCTGGCCCGTTGCCAAAACAAGTACGTCGGACGTCGAGACGACTTTGTCGAACTGGTCATCCGTCGTACCGAGGTCAAGCACCACATCGGGAGCCGAGACCTCACGGAGACGATTCACGCCGATATCGGAGGGGTCGTAGGCAGCGATCGACTTGAAACCGAGACCGGATGCAAGACCGGCAATGGCACTTCCCGCCGCGCCAAGACCAACCTGTCCAAATGTGAGGTCTCCAACCGACCGACCCGCACGTCTTGCGGCCGAGATGATTGCCGCGGCAACGACCACGGCTGTTCCGTGCTGATCGTCATGAAAGATCGGGATATCGAGCCGCTCCTCGAGCGCCCGTTCGATCTTGTACACGGCGGGCGTCGCGATGTCCTCAAGGTGAATACCTCCGAAGCCGGGGGCAAGGCGGAGAACAGCTTCGACCACATCGTCGGGATCAGCGGCATCGAGAACCAGTGGAACGGCGTTCACACCAACCATCTGGGCATAGAACAGCGATTTGCCCTCCATCACGGGAAGCGCAGCAACCGGACCGACATCCCCAAGCCCGAGCACCCTCGTCCCATTCGTGATGATCGCAATGGTGTTGCCGCGCCACGTCAAGGTGTCTGCGAGTGATTCGTCCTCTGCGATTGCGGCTACCACGCGCGCTACGCCAGGTGTGTAGACCTCACGAATGTCCTGAAGCGTCCTCACAACGGCGTTCGCTTGAATCCTGATCTTGCCGCCCGTGTGCTGCTCCCACACCTTGTCGATCCGGCCGGGGAGCACATCAACGCCATCGATTTCGTTCATCGCCGCTGCGATGGCTTCGATGGCTTCCTTGCCCGGGGCGATGATCGCGACCTCTCGGATGTTGTGATTTGCTCCGATGTGGATCGTCTTGATCTCACCGATGTTGGCACCGTGCTCACCCGCCACCACGAGAGCCTTTCCAAGCATTCCGGGAATACGAGCAGTCTTGATACGGAAGACCTGATCCCGTTCAATCGATAGTTCACCCATCAGACGGTTCGATCCACGGTCTTGGTGTATTCGACAAACCCACGAACCTTCTCAAATCCGAGGCGCCGGTACAGTCCCACGGCTCCGGTCGGGTTCTCCGAATCAACGCCGAGCGTTGCGTAGTCGAGTCCACTGTCACGAAACGCCTTCATCGACTCCGTGATGAGGAACGATGCAAGGCCGCGGCCTCGGTGTGAGCGTGCAGTACCGACTCCTTCGATCCAACCCTCGGTGTAGCCACGAGCCTCCCAATCTTCGGGGTATGCCGCACTCATGACGTACGACACGGGGCGGCCGTCCTCGATGACCGCAAAGGACGCATCTGGCCGCTGCATCTCAACGGATCGTGCTTCCCACATCTCGAGCGTCCAGGGTTGCGAACCGCGATGGTCTCGAAACGCATCGTTGCGCACAGCAAGTGCATCCTCGGCCGGAACATCACCAAACGGCACCAGCCGCAATCCATCGGGGAGGGAGGAGTCTTCGATCGGTTCGGAGAGGTCTCGACGGAGCTCGTCAATGTATATGGAAGCCTCGTAGCCGTTCGCCTCCAGGAGCTTTCTTTTGTCTGGCCGCGTCGGAAAGACATGCTGGTGGTATCGAATCGGGAGATCGATGTCCATAGCAGCAACCCGCTCGGCTCCGCGATTCATCCACCATGCGAGTGCAAACTCCATGATCTCCGGCGTGCGGTACTCGGGATGAATGAAGTTCTCGTCATAGACCTTCCACGTTTCGAAGGGTTCTGGGACGAGTTGGTTCCAAAGAGAAACGAGCACCATGCCATCATCTCGAACTGCAAGCAACGTGTCGGTCTCGACGTCGGTCATCGGGCTGTCGAAGCGGGCATCAATCTGGGCTGCGGTCTCTGAAAAAGTGTCGTCGGCCATGAAACAGGTGTGTTGGAGAGTTGCAATCGCCTCAACATCAGCGCGCGTGGCCGCACGCCACGAAACACCTTCCATCGGCGGCGGTACGGCGTTCACGTCGGCTCTGTCTCTCGGTGATCATCCATGCGAAAACGGTCCCTGAACAGGAACGGAATCACAGCCAGGACGACAAAACAGGCGCCGGTGACAATCGAAAGCGACAGCCCGTAGCCCCCTCCCGATCGATCGATGAGACCGACAACCACCATGAGCTCCGTCACGACAACAGCAACAGTGACCGCGACGGATCCAGCGGCGAGAAGCCACAGGAAGTACATTCCGACAAGACGAGGAAGAGCCGTGGAGTTCATTGCGATCTTCAATTCGTGAAGGTGTACGCCTGCGGAGATGCCCATCGCCTTGCAACCCGTTGGTATCCCTCACCGGATCGAGCAAGGTCGCCAGCCTCAAGCCCGAGCAGGCTGTCGCGCACGTCTCCAGCGCTCTCATCGAACACGAGATCCCCATCGGTGAACAAGGTTGCCACCCTCGCGTAATCGAGTTCCACCATCGATTCGGCTGAGAACTCGACAAGCCAGCGCTCAAGGTCGTTGAGGTGTTGAATCGGACCCTCGGGGAACCCCGCGTTCTCCATGACCGAAGCAGCCCACCGGACACGGTCAACGGCCTCACCGAGTGAAGTCCGGTACCGGATCGATGTGATCACACCGTCGTCATAGAGATCGCGTTCGGAGGGATGGAAGGCACAAAACCAACGGAGTGGAACGTGCCAAGCCGACGACAGAATGAAGGATCTGCCGATCGCACTGGCTCGCTTCAGTCGGGAGAGCTCAGCGATGGCGTAGAGGCGCTGTTGTTCAGAAACCAACCCGGATCCGGGATTCTGCCGATTGAGAGCCACCACACCTTCGAGCATGCGAAGACGCGCGTTCCGGGGACATGCATACTGGGTGTCCTGCCATGTCGTGAAGATGGCATCGTCCGTTGTCGATTCACTCCACAAGAAGTCATCGTCGAGCGCAAGCACACCCGGCGCGTTCAAACCCCGATGAGGAGGAAGGCCAGCAGCTTCAATCGATGGGATGTACACACGTAGGTACGCCGTTGCAATCATTGTCCGATGGTAGACGCCGTATCAAGGGTTCCACCCGAGATCGACAACACTTGCCAGCATTGCCAAGCGCACGAGTGCACCCGGTGTGACGAGCCGGACGGGATCAGTATCATGGAAGGAGCCCGATGAGACGATCCCGGCGGAGGCCATCTTGGGAGTCTTCGACCTTGTCGATACCGAACGCCATCAATCCGTACATTTCGGAGCAGACAACAAGTCCGGTCTCCGATCGATCATCGCCATCCACGACACCACCCTCGGTCCTGCTCTGGGCGGGACCCGCTTCTACCCCTATGTCTCTGAAGAGGAAGCCCTCATCGACGTGTTGCGCTTGTCGCAGGGCATGACATACAAGGCTGCGTGTGCTGGACTGGATCTGGGAGGTGGAAAAGCGGTCATCATTGGTGACCCCGCGATCCTGGGATCTCATGCCCTGTTTCGGGCGTACGGACGTTTTGTGGACTCACTCGGGGGTACTTACATCACGGCCGAGGACGTCGGCACCACCGTTGCGGACATGGCCATCGTCAGACAGGAGACCGACCACGTCAGCGGCCTTCCGATGGACATGGGAGGATCCGGCGATCCGTCTCCGGCAACGGCACGAGGAGTGATCTCGGCGATGGAGGCCGTAAGCGAGCACCTTTGGGGAACCAACGACCTCGCGGGAAGAAGGGTCGCGATCAAAGGAATCGGAAAGGTCGGCTTCTCCGTTGCCAAACGACTTCACCGACGTGGTGCCGAGCTCGTCGTTGCCGATATCAACGCATCGGCGACCGACAAGGCGGCGACCGACCTCGGTGCCAAGGTCACGTCAGCAGACGACATCCACGCCGTGGACTGTGACATATTTGCGCCATGTGCTCTTGGATCTGACATCAATGCCACCACGGTCCCCCAGCTCGCTTGTCTTGCGGTCACAGGGTCGGCAAACAACCAGCTCGAAACACCCGAAGACGCCGTTCGCTTGAAAGATGCTGGCATCACCTACGTGCCGGACTTCGTTGCGAACGCCGGTGGCATCATCAACATCGCTGCTGGTGACGGTGGCTACTCAAGTGAAAAAGCAATCGCCATGATCGATCGCATCCGTTCGACCGTCGCTGGGATTCTGACCAAGGCTGATGAACTCGATATCGATACCCACACAGCAGCTGTGCTCGTCGCCGATGAACGGATCGCCACAGCCAAGCAACAAAAGGAGGCGCCGTGACGCTTGAACTCGACAGCGTGATCGACCACACCGCACTTGGGCTTTCCAACGACGATCTCATCTCCCTGTACCGAAACATGGTGCTCGCTCGCAAACTCGATGAGCGGATGTGGGCACTCAACCGGCAGGGTCGAGTTCCGTTCGTGGTCTCGGTTTCCGGTCACGAAGCAACGCAGGTCGGGGCGGCAGCTGCCATCGACCCGACGCGGGATTGGAGCCTTCCGTACTACCGCGACGCTGCCTTCGCCCTCGCACTCGGGATGTCCCCAGAGGATCTCTTTGCGGGTGTCTTCTCCAAGGCGTCTGATCCGTCGAGCGGTGGACGTCAGATGCCAGCACACTGGTCCGAGCCTGATCTCAACATCTTGAGCCAGTCATCGGTGATCGGTGTGCAATACCCCCACGCATGCGGGATCGCGTATGAGCTCCAACGATCGGGGAGCGACTCGGTCGTCCTCGTCGACGGTGGCGAAGGATCGACGTCGGAAGGCGACTGGCATGAAGCCATGAACTTCGCTGGTATCCACAAGCTTCCTGTCATATTCCTCATTCAGAACAACCTATACGCGATCTCGGTGCCGGCTGCGTCTGGGGTCGCAGGACATGTGGCCGACAGGGCAGCGGGCTATGGAATGCCAGGCATCGTCGTTGATGGAAACAACATTCTTGAGGTGTATGGGGCGATGATCGCAGCTGTGGACCGAGCGCGCTCAGGCGAGGGTCCGACACTGATCGAGGCCAAGACGTATCGCTACTACGCACACACCTCAGATGACGACGACAAGCTCTACCGCACCAGGGAGGAGGTCGAACTCTGGCGCCGTAAGGATCCGATTCCGGCCTTCCGCCAATATCTCGTCGAGCAGCGGGTGCTCTCTGACACACTTGAGAGGGAGATCGACGCCGAGGTCACGGAAACGATCGCTGCTGCGGTCAAGTCCATTGAAAGTTCTCCGGATCCCACCGATCCGCTGGCGCATGTCTATGCGAATCCGATCGAGCCGGGACCCGCCGTCACCGAGGTTGAACAGGAACCCGACGGTGAACAGGGGAATCTGATCACTGCGATCAACAAGGGGCTCCACGCGTTGATGGAGTCTGACGACCGAATGATCGTGTTTGGTGAAGACGTTGCCGACCCAAAGGGAGGCGTGTTCAAGGCGACGAAAGGACTCACCGACACCTTTGGAGAGGACCGCTCGTTCAACACTCCACTTGCCGAGGCACTGATCATCGGACTGACTGTTGGCATGGCTGCAGCAGGTGCGAGGCCGTGCGCAGAAATCCAGTTCGCGGACTTCATCCATCCGGGTTTCAACCAGATTGTGTCGGAGCTTGCACGGATGCACTATCGCTCGAACGGTCGCTGGAACATGCCCGTGACGATCAGGGTTCCCTACGGCGGCGGCATCCATGGAGCCCTTTACCACTCGCAATCGATTGAGGCGTTCTATTCACACGTGCCCGGTTTGAAGGTGGTCGTGCCTTCAACTCCAGCAGATGCGATCGGCTTGCTTCGCTCAGCAATGGAGGATTCCGACCCGGTCATGGTTCTTGAGCCGAAGAAGCTCTATCGGCTTGCGAACGGGCCGATCCCGACGGGTGATCATCGTGTCCCGATCGGCAAGGCAGCACTGCGCCGGATTGGGGATGACCTGACGATCATTGCCTATGGCACGATGTCGCACTTCGCGGTGGAGGCAGCAGACAAGCTCGCTGGGGAGGGCATCGACGTAACGGTTCTTGATCTGCGATCGCTCCGACCGCTCGACTGGCCGACGATCGAGGCGGCGGTCCAACGCACGTCGAAAGTACTGATCGTCCATGAAGACAACAAGTTTCTCGGATTCGGTGCCGAGGTTGCTGCCCAGATCGGTGAGAAAGCCTTCGAATGGCTTGACGCTCCGGTGAGCCGATACGCGTCTCCGGAGATCCCTGCGTTCCCGTTTGCCCTCAGCCTCGAAACCCAGGTCATGCCAAACATCGACGGGATCATCGAACACGCACGGGAATTGGCCAGCTACTAGTGCGTTCTTTGGGCTATGACCCACCGTGAGGGTTGCCAGAACTTACCCTGGGTATGCGATTGTTTGAGGTGTCCTAGCATCGCGGGATGGAGCTGAGGACTGCAAGGCCTGATGATGTTGGACCGATCGCGGCGTTCACGACGGGAACGTTCGACTGGGGCGACTACGTCCCCGAGTCCATAGCGGGATGGATCGACGATCAGTCCGGCTATGTACTTGTCGCGACCGACGGCAACGATGTACCGGTGGCTGTTGGACGGGCGGAGCTTCTCACGCCACGGGAGGCATGGCTGCACGCGGCGCGTGTACACCCCGATTGGCGCGGCCGCGGTATCGCGAGCCAAATGGCGGTCGATCTCACCGATTGGGCGAGGGATCACGGCGCATTGGTTGCCCGGCTCCTTATCGAGGAAGACAACACACCGTCGATCCGAAACATCAACAAGACCGCCTTCCGCAAGACATCGGTCGTCCACCGTGGATTTCGCACACTCAATCAACCAGGACCCGACCTCAACGGAAACGGTGGCGCGCGTCGACGTTCGCCGCTCACCGCGCGAGAGGGCAATCGTGCCGACGCTGAGATCATCGCGGCAGTGTGGTCGGCAAGTGAGGCCGGAAGGGCACTGCGTGGGCTCATCGCACAGTCGTGGTCGTTTTACCGCCTGAGAACAACCGACGTCGAGGGAGCAGCACGAGAGGGGCGGCTGTGGGAAATCGGCAGCGCGTGGGCCATCACCTCCGAGGACGAAGGTCGGTTCAACGTTGTCATGCTCGATGCCTCGCCGTCCGATGCTCCCGACGTGGTTCGTGCCTTGGTTGACCTCGCAAACGACCGGGGGGCCTCCGAGTTCAGTGCATGGGTTGCAGACTGCTCCTGGCTCGTCGACGCTCTCAAGGCGTCAGCATGCGAAATCGAACCGAGCGGGATCTACGCCCAAGCTCTCTAGTGCTGCGCACACCGCTCACCGCTTGGTCAATCGTCCGTCGTTGGACGTCGGTCGTCCTCCATCATGCGATCCCGGTACACCTCGATGGGGTGCCGGATACGGTATCCATCGTCAAGAAAGCGTCGAAGCTGCATCTCACAGCCCGCGTTCGCTGACACGACTGTTGTGGTTCCCGCGTCGGTGACCCGGTCTGCCTTCATGCGGCCGAGCTGCTCCGATATTTCGGGATAGTCGATCTGATAGAGACCCGCCGCCCCACAGCATTGACCACCCCGATCAATAGCGATGGGTGTGAACCCAGCTGCTCCGATGACGACATCCACGGCAGTGGCTGTGTGCTGTCCATGCTCAAGGTGACATGGGTCCTGTATCCCGATCTTGCGACCGGACGTCGGGAATGACGGAAGTCGGCCGTCGGTGATCGCAGAAGCCACAACCTCGTTGACGTCCCGGACCTTGGCGGCGACCCCAGCCCCGTCGTCGCCATAACGGCCATACACCTTGAGATGTGCCCCGCATCCGGCGACGTCGGTGACGATGACATCGGCAGAGGCGAACGCCTTGATGTTGCAGTTGGCCATCGATCGAGCGTCATCAGCAAATCCGCCATGTGCGGCAAGCGCACCACAGCAGGTCTGATTCGCAGGGGCTTCGACTCGATACCCGGCAGCAACAAGCACCTCAATCGTTGCCTTGTGGACATCACTGAACCACACATCAGCCACACAGCCAGAAAGCAACATTGCGACGTCACCGGAGGGATTCCCCCATGTTCCGCCTGCGGTGGTTCTTACCGGAAGCGAAAGCGGACGCAGACCCCGGGTCTGGGCTCCCACAACGGGGAGACGGATCAGCAGGCCAATGCGTTGCATCACCGCCGCAAAGATCGTTGCAACTCTTAGTAGGAACCGTGAGCGCAGCACATTCACAAGCAACAGCCGTCGGAACCAGTCACGTCGCACGGGCACCTGGGTTCGGGCCTCGGTTCTTGATGCTTCCATGACCCCACCGAATGGCACCATCGACGGACATGCCGTTTCACACGCCCGACACTGCAGACAGAACGACATCATCTCAGCGAAACGCTCATCAACTTCCATGCCATGGGACGCCACGGCCTTCATCGCCGTCAGCCGACCCCGCGGCGATGCCGTTTCGTCCCCCGTGAGACGGAAGGTCGGACAGACGGGGAGGCAGAGTCCACACGCGACGCACGAATCCAGGGCCTCCATACGAGGCGGATGGTCCGTCACCCATCCCATCACAGACCCCCCGGAAGCTTGCCCGGATTGCAAATCCCTGACGGATCGAACAGTTGCTTCAGTCGCCTTTGGATCGCCATCGTCGGCGGCGCGGTACCCCACGGATCTACGCCGGGGAGAAGGCCGCTCGACCGAAGAACAACCGCTGACCCGCCGAGGCGCTCGATATCTTTCCGAAGCTCAACGAATTGATTGAGGGCCAGCTTGCTCCAGCCAGCATCAATGATCCCAACACCATGCTGGGCAATGAAACGGTCAGGTTGTCGATCAATCACGAGTCTGCGAGCCTCACTCAGGCGTGCAGGGGGCACGCGTATTGAGATCAAAATGGGTTCACCGATCACGGGTGGGAGCACGGCTCCGTCGTCGATTCGAGCACCGATGGATGACGCCTGGACGGAGATATCTTCACCCGAACCCTCAAGGACGACATACGATCCCGTGTCTGGTTCAACAACTGCAAACGGTCGGTAGAGCTGCTCATATGCGGCGGCGGCATCATCGACTCTGGCGATGGATCGCTGCTGAGGAAGGGGCCACAGCTTGAGGCACACCGATGCGATGAAGCCGAGACTTCCGAGGGATCCCGTCACCAGGCGTGGCAGGTCATAGCCGGTGACGTTCTTGACGAGGCGACCTCCACCGCGCACGACCTTGCCATAACCGGTGGCGAGAGTGACCTCAAGTACGCGATCACGGGTGGGGCCGTGTTTCAGACGCCCGTACCCGGATTCCCCCTCCGCAACAATGCCACCAACGGTGCGGTGCGGATCACCGGTCGGGAGCAACGACGTTTGGCCCTTCGCGTTCAACATCGGCTCAAGTTGATCGACGGTCATGCCGGATCCGACAACAATCGTGAGATCCTCCACAGGCCAGTCAATCACCTCAGCCATCCTTGAAGAAAGCATCCCAATCGCGTACGTGCGAGTCCCCCCGACCTCGTGGCGCGTTCCAGCTCCCCGAAACCCAACGCTGAGGTTCTCCGCGGCGGCCGCTGCAAGAACGGCGGCAGCCTGCTCGGCTGTTGTGGGAGCAACCGTCGCTTCATCAGAGAACCCTCGAATGGATGGCGAAAGGCCAGCTGCTCGCATCGCACCCATGACCGAGGAGGGGAGATTCATCAGAGTCTTGCTCCGGAGGCATCGAAGCACCGCGACCCAGATGGCAGCACCTTCCCCGGATTCATGATCCGTTGCGGATCGAAGGCGTCTCTGATCCTCGCCTGAGCATCGAGATCTGCTTCATTGAAGACGAGCGGCATCAGATCACGCTTTTCGATTCCGATCCCGTGCTCGCCTGAGAGCGTTCCTCCGGCCTCGATTGAGGCTCGTACCATTTCATCTGCGGCTGCCCGAACTCGCTCGAACATCCCGGGTTCGTTGGCGTCGAACGCCACGAGTGGGTGGAGATTGCCGTCGCCAGCGTGGAAAACGTTGAGCATCTCAACGCCATGTCGTTCCCCGATCTCGTAGATCTGTCCCAATACCTCCACTAGGCGTGTTCTCGGGACAACAGTGTCGTGGAGGTAGTAGTCCGGAGCTTTCTGCGACACAGCACCGAAGGCCGATTTGCGACCCTTCCACAGCAGGGCACGCTCAGCGCTGTCCGTAGCAACCCGAATCGAAGCAGCATTGTTGGAATGGGCAATCGACTCGATGAGGGAAGTTGTGTCTGCCACTGACTGGCCAGTCCCTGTGACTTCTGCAAGTAGTACGGCGGCGACATCTGTTGGGTAACCGGCTTGTACGAATGCTTCGACTGCTTCGACCATCGGGCGGTCCATCATTTCAAGCGCAGCCGGGATCGAGCCTGACGCAATGATGCGCGACACGGTCGCGGCAGCATCCTGGATCGTGGAAAACCCGATCAGGAGGGTTGCGGCGTTTGGAGGGTTCTGCATCAGCCGGACAAGAACCTTGGTGACAATCCCAAGCGTGCCTTCGGATCCGACAACCACGGCTCGCAGATCGAGTCCTGGCAGATCGGGGGCATCGCTTCCGACGATGACAATGTCGCCATCGGCTGTCACCAGTTCGGCAGCGAGAATGTGAGCGACGGTGGTGCCGTCCGCAAGGCAATGCGGTCCCCCGGCGTTTGTCCCGACATTGCCACCGATGGTGCTCGCTCGCTGAGACGACGGATCAGGTGCGAAGTGCAGTCCCCTGGATGCGAGGCTCGTCGAGAGATCGAGGTTGATCAGTCCGGGTCCAACCCATGCGGTTCTTCCGATCTCGTCAATCTCATGGATCTGATTCATGCGGGTCACGACAATGAGGAGCCCCGGGTCGATGGGGACAGCCCCACCAGCGAGGCCCGTCCCTGCACCGCGGGGCACGATGGGGACACCATGGGTAACGGCGAGCTTTACGCACGCCGCGACCTCGGCTGCCGTCTCAGGGAAAACTGCCGCCACAACCGGACCACTCGTTACACCAGCGTCCTTGGCGAACACAGCAAGGTCGAGCGGATGATGCCGCACCCGTTCAGGACCAAGCAACGCTACAAGTTCGTCGATCAACGGCATTCGTCCGATTTCATGGGCAAGATCCCAGATTAGGTCGAGAGCCAGAGGACCGATGACCGATGACCGATGATCGGTCTTCGGTGATCGGTAAGGTTCGACGAGCTAGCAAGGAGCTGGGAGAATGGGCATCACCGTCGAGACGACACCGAACCCGAGGGCGTTGAAGTTCACGCTCGAAGAACCCGTTGGCGGGCCTGCAACATACACCGATGCAGCGACTGCCGATGAGCGGGTTGCGCCGATCCTCCAGATGGACGGTGTCACATCTGTATTCATGACGGCCAACTTCATCACCGTCACGCGATCTGAGGCGGCAACATGGGACGGCCTGACAGCCCAGATCGTGGCCGCGCTCACCAAGAGCTTCGAACCGAGCACCCCAGAAGTCTGACGTCAGAAAGCCCCCCTGCAGCGTCGCTTCGCTCCTCGCGTCCCCCCGCAAGCGGGGGGACGGGCGAGTCTGCGAGCCAGGGGAGCGTGTGAGCCTGCGAGCCCCGTTTTCCAGCGGGACAGATTCGGCGTGGGACGCCCCCCTGCAGCGTCGCTTCGCTCCTCGCGTCCCCCCGCAAGCGGGGGGACGGGTAGAGGAGACAACAAGCCCCGTCTTCCAGCGAGGGACGGTTTGGCTACGGAAGGGAGGCCACGGTTGGGAGGCTGGTCACGAGCCAGCGCCCACCGGTCTCGGTCAGCGTCAACTTGACGGCCTTCACCGAGTCTCGGATGAATCCACCCTCTTCGGCATGGACCGACCGGTACGCAACCGACACTTCAAGCCCGTCACTGACCTCGGTGACGTCGAACGCCCGTGCCCATTCCACGAACGCATCTCCGCTGGCCTCCTCATGGTGTGGGAGGTCAGTGGCAAGATCCGGATTTGCCAGCGCTGCTTCGAGACTTGCCAACGTTTCGGGTGATCCGTCCCTCGTGAAGTAGTCCGTCACAAACCATTCCGCGATCAGCACCGGCACATTCACGTCAGCGAGTTCAGGATTTCCAACGTCGGCCATCAGGTCAGCTTCACTGACACCTCCGATGGGATCGTCCGCTACGAATGGGACGGTCGGTTGGGGATCAACAACGGCGGGCGCTACCGAAGGTGCAACGGTCACCGGCAGAGGGGCTGCCACGGACGGTGCAGGTGATCCAAACATGCGAGCAGCAAGGAACGCAATGACAATCGCCGCGATTGCCGCTCCCGCAATGTACAAGCGCCGGTCTCTTGAAGGCTCGGAATCGGCCACGAGATTCGACCAGGGGATCTGTTCGTATTCCTCCGCTTCCATGTTTGCTACCTCCCGGGTAGAGCAAGGACTTGGCCGGGGAAGATGAGATGGGGGTTGGGACCGATCACTTCTCGGTTCATGGCGTAGATCGAGCGCCACAGATCACTCGTCGCTGATCCCGACGGTGGCAGACCATCGGCCACGAGCAGCGACCGAGCGATCTTCCAGAGGCAATCGCCTGGGACAACAACATGGACTGCACCAGTGGAGCGAACAGCCTTGCTGTCAAGCATGACCGTATCCGATGACATCAGCGTGCGCAGCGTCATGGCGTCATCCGTGGGTTCTCGATGCTGTTCGATCTGGACGATCGACCGGTGCTGTTGGGGAACCACCGACGCTGCGACAGGGGCAACTCTCCACGACATGACAGCGATCATCGCTCCGACGACGGCCGTTACCAGCTTCACCGTGGCTGCGTTGTGCCGGTCGAGCCGTGTGGTGACTGCATGTGCCATGGCCCAAACACGGTCCCCAACAAGCCAAGTACCGAACACGGTGAGGACTGCGAGGAGGTAGAGCGATGCCGGATCGAGGGATGCCATGGACTCAACGTGTCAAATCCCGAGGCCGGTTTCAAGACCCCCGTTCCGAGAAATCCAGACGAGTCTGCGAACTCAACCGCCGATGTAGCTCATCTCAACCTTGGGATCGCTGATGGCGACGCCACCTCGGAGTTCGGAGTAGCGATCATCTCTGGTGGTCCAGGTAGAAGTGATGATCTCTGCGAGTTCGACGTCAGTTGCGCCATCTCGCATCGGACCTCGCAGATCGGTACCGGCGCCAGCGAACAGGCACGTATAGATGCTTCCCTCCGCCGACAACCGCAGGCGGGTGCATGCCCCACAGAACGGCTGACTGACAGACGCTATCAGGCCTATCTCACCTTCGCCGTCCATATATCGCCACCGCTTGGCGACCTCACCCGGATACTGGGCTTCGATCGCTTCGATGGGCCATTCGGTCTGAATCGTTTCGACGACCTGTGCTGCCGTAACGACGTCGTCGAGCACCCACTGGTTCGTGGTGCCGACATCCATGTACTCGATGAAGCGCAACACGTGTGGTGTGCCTCGGAAGTACTCGGCGAGTGGGAGGATCTGGTCCTCATTCCAGCCCTTCCGCAATACGGTGTTGATCTTGATCGGTCCGAGTCCTGACTCGGAAGCGTCCTCGATCGCTCGCAGAACCACAGAGACGTCAACGTCGGTATCGATCATCTTCTTGAACACCGCATCGTCGATCGCATCAAGGCTGATCGTTACGCGGCTCAGACCCGCTGAAACAAGGGCATTGGCCATCTTCGAAAGCTGGAGCGCGTTGGTGGTCATCGCAAGATCGTTGAGACCCTCGATCTTGGCAAGCATCGACACCAGCGTCCCGATCTCCCGCCGCAACAGGGGTTCGCCCCCGGTGAGGCGCACCTTCGTCACCCCGAGCTCAACCGCGATCTTGGTGAGTCGGGTTATCTCATCGTAGGTGAGAATGTCTGAGCGATCGAGGTATTGGTGGTTGTCGTACACCTCGCGTGGCATGCAATACACACATCGGAAGCTGCAACGATCCGTTACAGAGATCCTCAGATCCCGCATCGATCGGGAGAGCGTGTCCTTCACCATGCCTGAAACGGTAGTGCCGGTGCCGGCTACTAGAACCCGTTGGCCTAACCGACGAGGGAAAGGAATTCAGATCGGGTGCGGGCGTCGGATCGGAAGGTGCCACGCATCGAGCTTGTCACCATGTTCGATTCCTGTTTCTGGACACCACGCATCATCATGCAGAGGTGCTTGCCTTCCATCACGACACCGACGCCGTATGGGTTGAGGATCCCCGACAGAGCATCGGCCACCTGGTTCGTCAGCCGTTCCTGCACCTGGAGACGTCTCGCGTACACATCGACGATCCGGGCGATCTTCGACAATCCGATGATCTTGCCTCTCGGGAGGTATGCAACCGTCGCCTTCCCGAAGAAGGGCAGCATGTGGTGCTCACACATCGAGTAGAACTCGACATCACGAACCACGACCATCTCTTCGGCTCCCTCAGCATCGAAGATCGCATCGTTGACCACTTCGTCGAGTGACGTGGTGTAGCCACTCGTCAAGAAGTCCAATGCCTTGGCGACCCGCAGAGGTGTGCGCTGAAGCCCCGCTCGGTCCGGATCCTCGCCGATCTCGAAGAGCTGGGCCCGCACCAGCTCTTCCAATCGTGGGGCGTACACATCAGCGGAGTCATCGAACCCCGCCGAACGCGTCACGTACGGTGTGCTGAACTCACCAGCCTTTGAAGGTTCGATCTCATCGTTCGAGTCGACCATGTCGTCGGCGATCGAACGAGCGGTTCTTCCGGACGTCGGGTGGACCCAATCCGGAGTGACATCGGCAACAGGGATGGCAACGTGCTTGTGAAGCTCCATGGCGGGATCCGGGATCGACCAGCCGTCGAAGTCCTTCACCAGATCACCATAGAACACGATGTCAAGGTCGATGGTTCGCGGCTCATTCGGGTTGTTCGTGCGAACCCTTCCGAGTTCATCTTCAATTCCGTGCAGTGTCATACGCAAGTCTTCGGGACCAAGCGAAGTTGTGATGAGGACCGCTGCGTTGTAGAAATCCGGCGCGTTCAGATCGTCGCCGACAGCAACAGTGTCAAAGCAGGCACTGACCTGTTCCACCGTGACTTTGGGTGTTCTTCGAAGATGGCGGATTGCCTCGGGAAGGCAATGGTCGCGGTCGACATTGGATCCGGCGAGTACGACAGCCTTGACGTTGTGATCTGGCACGGTGTCCCTTTCGGTTCGTGGATTACTCAACGCGCGAACGGGTGATCCTGATTCCCACGGATGCTGCATGTCGAAGAGCACCGGGCTTCTCGACCGAGATTGTCACCGCCTTGACACGGGTATTGGCGAGGCAGATCTCAGCGAGCTCTTGCGCCAATCGCTCAACCAACATCGGTTCTCCCGCCTTGGTATGGGCGATCAACTGCTTCGTGATGGTGCGGTAATTGACGGCATCATCAATGTTGTCCGATGCCGCGGCCGGTCGGGTGTCAGCAAAGAGCACGGCGTTGACGAGGATCTCCTGCTTCCTGATCCGTTCGTCCGGGTTGATCCCGATAATGGCTCTGATCGAGAGATCCTTGATCAGGATCTCATCGAGATGGCTGTTCTCCATCGTCGGCAGGCTACCGGTCACGTGAGGTGTCCACCGCCGTCGACTCTGATGATTTCACCGGTGATGAAGTCATTGGTGCAAAGGAACACAACGGTGTCTGCAACCACGCCTGCTCCACCAACACGTTGCAGTGGCAGCTTCTCAGCAAGTTCGGCTGCGTAGCTGTCGCTCTCGGATGCCGGAGGCAGGATGACTCCGAGCGCCACGGCGTTGACACGGATCGTTGGCGCCAGATCGAGCGCTGCCACCCGAGTGAACGTGTCGAGGCCGCCCTTGACCAGGGTGTATGACAGGTGCTCCTTGTACGGCATTGTGGTCCGAGCGTCGGTGATGTTGACCACCACTCCGTCAAGATCGGGAGGCAACGCCTCGGCCATGGCCTTTGTGAGGATGACCGGGGATTCAAGGCCGACAGACATTGCCTGGCGGAGCGACTCAAGCGTGAACGTCGCGATGGAATCAGTCGGAAATCCCGATGCGCTGTTGATGAGAATCGAGACCGGACCGAGTGCGGCTTGGGCATCTGCGATGAGCATGATCCCCGAGTGCGGATCCGAAAGATCAGCTGAACCGATCGCTGCAGTACCACCTTCCGCGAGGATCTCGTCACGGGTGGCGACCGCACGTTCGGTGCTGGCGTTGTAATGAACATAGACATTGGCACCGGCTCGGGCGAGTGCCAGACAGATCGCGCGTCCGACCCGCACCCCTCCCCCCGTAACGACCGCAGTCCGTCCCGTCAGATCCATGTAGGGAGCGTACAACCTCAGCTGCTTCTCTCCTTCGTGTCAACAACCTGAGTCCCGACGTCGGACGTCAGACGTCCGACTTCTACTTCCGTAAGCCGTAGTCCGGAGTCTGACTCATCTATGCTCTCGCTTGTGAGTACGAATGATCCGAAGCCAGGTCGTTGGATCTTGCCCGTCGTCATCGTGGCGTTGATCGGGTTCACCTACCTGTTCGTCAATGCCCTTCCTGCAGCAGATGTTGCGGCGTCAACGAGCACCACCTCATCGACTACAACCACCCTCGCACCGACGACCACAACCTCGACCACCCTTCCCAACGACATCCTTGCATTTCTCCAGGAAGTCGATCGTTTCGAGACCAATGCCATTGCCCTGCAGACCGATCTCGACGACGTGAACACCGACTGGGAGAACAGGGAGGACACCGGGGCAACCCTCGATGAGACGAAAGCAGGATTTGAGAAGGTGCGCGATGGGGCCCAAGAACTATCCAACCAGGTGGCAGCAGCGATCGTTCCCGAGCCTTTCCCTCCCACATGGCCTGACACCATTGTGGCTGCTCAGCTTCTCGTAACTCGTGCCAACGAGGTCATCGATGGGCTGATCGCCCCTGACGACGGCTCGTTGCGACGTCAAGCAGTGACCGCCTATGGAGACGCAACCACTGCCTTCACAGCACAGCTCGACACCGTCCGGGCCGCGACGCCATAGAGATGGGTTCCCCACGGTCCGATCTGTGGTGGAATCGGCCCGATGTCTGGGCGGGGGCCGCCTTGGCAGGTTTTGCCGCCGTCGACTCATTCAGCCCGTCGCTGATGCCCCGCACCACCACCCATCAGGCACTCCTGGCCGGAGTTTCCGGGACAGCAGGATGGGCAATCGGATCTGCCGTATATGCCATCGGTGCCAGGACAGACAATGCTGGAGCCGACACCGCAATCATGGCGTCGACCGCAACGGCGGGACTCGCGACCCGATACCTCATTCCGTGGCACGAACAGGAAGCCGCGTGGCGAGCACCTGTACGGTCGTTGGGCCAGGTCATCGGTGCGGGAGCTGCCTCGGCGGCCGTCACCACGGCCGTGAGGAATTCGTCGAGTCGCTTAGTCGTCGGCGCGGTCGCAGGAACCATCGCAACCGTCATCGGAGCAGCAACGATCAGCCGTGAGGTTGCACAGCAGAAGGCGAATCGAGACGAGCTCGATCATGCCCCACCGAGACCATGGCAGGCACTCGTGCAAGGTGCTGGTGTTCTCGGCGGGCTTGGAGCACTCATCGGGGGGTATCGCAGCTCTGGAGGGGCGTTGGCACGCGTCATGGAGCGACGGCTCGCATTTCCCCCTCAGGTGGCGCGTTTTTCAGGAGACATTCTCGCCACCGCCATCTGGGCCATTGGGGTAAGGACCGCGTTCCAATACGTCACTTCGGGGCTTGCGAGATACGACCGGGTGGTGGATCCCGGCTACGACATCCCACCGACCGTCACGACGCGATCCGGCGGGCCGGGCTCTGAGGTGCCGTGGTCACGTCTCGGAAGGCAAGGACGCCGGTTCATCACCGACACACCATCAGCCGGTGATATCGAATCGGTGATGGGCACACCAGCAGTCAATGAACCGGTTCGAGTGTTCGTCGGGTTCGATGCCGCGGGATCGGCAGAGGCCCGTGTCGCCCTCGCGATGGAGGAGCTGAAGCGAACCGGTGCCTTCGATCGGAGTCTGCTGATTGTTTCGTGTCCGGCAGGAACCGGGTACGTCAACACGCTTCCGATGGAGGTGGCTGACTATGTCACGCTCGGCGACTGCGCTGCGGTTGCCGTTCAGTATGCACGGCTTCCATCTCTGTTGGTCATCCAGCAGACCCATTCGGGGGCGGATCACCACCGCCTTCTGCTGGCTGCGATCGAACACGAACTTGATGTGCTGCCACCCGAGCGACGCCCACGCGTCGTCGTGTTCGGCGAGAGCCTCGGGGCTTGGGCGGGTCAGGACGCGTTCATCGGCGGCGGTATCGACTCCATCAGAAAGCTCGGTGTATCTGAGGCACTTTGGGTTGGAACGCCGTACTACAGCAAATGGCGACACGAGTCCCTCTATGAAGGGCAGGCTCCCGATGGAACCATCGAACAGATCAACGGCATTGATGAGCTCGATCTGGAATCGGAGGAACGAGTGGTGACGCTGCTCACGCACTACAACGATCCCGTCGACCGAATCAACGCGACGCTGTTCTACAAGGAACCGACGTGGCTCATGGAATCACCTCCCAAACGTGGAATCTCGCCAAATCAAAGATGGCGTCCCGGGATCACGGCGTTCCAGACCATCGTCGACGCCATCAACGCGACGAATCCGACTCCAGGCGTGTTTCGCGCGGTAGGCCATGACTACCGCCTCGACCTCCCCGCCGTCACCGTGGCGGCCTACCGCCTCCCCGAGCCGAATGCCGAGCAATGGAAGCGCATGTTGACACGCCTTCAGGCGGACGAAAAGGCACGAGTCAACGCCATGAGACGGGCGGCCAAACCACTGTTCGTCCTCGATGACGACGATCTGGGCCAATAGCCAGACGTCCGATGACCGATGACCGATATCAGAAGTCAGAAGTCAGACGAACAAGTTCGGAGTTCGGAGTCTGGAGACCACGGCGATTCCATGTTCGGAATCCGTCCTCCCGTTTCGCGGGGGGACGCGCCGAGCGCAGCGAGGTGCAGGGGGGCTGTGGGGCCGCGACATTCTGGAATGCCCCCTGCGACACAGCGCCTGCTGCGCAGGCGTTGCTCCGCGTCCCCCCGGCAGCCGGGGGGACGGTTCAGAAGTCAGAAAGCTGTGAGCTGAAAGTTCGCTCACGTGTCGTTGAGATAGCGCTGCAGGTCCGACACCCGGCGAAGAGCCACGGATCCGACATCGATGTGTCTCGCCAGGAGTTCGATCGCGATCGGCCCGACAGCACCGATCGCAGCCCACCGATCCGCTGCTTGGTACACGTCACAGGGAACGGCATCGCCGTCGACCAACAGGATCCTCGTTGACCAATCCGGCATCTTCATACCTTCGATCCGGCGCTCTTGTTCGACATGCCATAGATGCATACTGTCTCGATCGAGATCCATGGGCTCCTCGACGGCCTCCCACAGCAGTTGCTCAAACAAGGCAATCTTTCGCTCGTCCAACCCCATCTGGGCGCGGCGTCCACACCGGGTTGTGACAATGACCCACGCTTCGTCACTCTGCGGATCGCCATGACGCAACGTCAGTTCCTCAGGCACATCTGACCCAGCCCAGCCGCCGAGAGATCGGCCGCCGGTCCAGTCAGCAACTTCCATACCGATCAACTGGCTGTCGGTCAGCGCCTTCTCAAGTCGAGCAAGCTCCCGTCGTCAGCTTCCCTGCGGATCAATCACATCGCGAATGTCATCGATCCGGACCGGATCGGGTCCCCAAAACGCCGAAGACAGAAAGAACAGCCATACCGCAGCCATGAAGGCAAGGGCAACCAGCCACCAAGACCAACCGACAAGAAGCTCAAGCAACCCACCGAGCAGTGCACCAACGACAGCCGCCAGGACATACGTCCTCGGCACTGCCTGCATGCTGCGGTGGCGGCTGACCATCCGAGACAGGCTGACCGGCAGCCACGCCCAATCATGGCCAGGGCGATACACGCGGACCGAGCTGATGCTGCCACTCGACCACTGGTGACCGTCTTCACACGTCATCGTGTCAGGAACCGGGGTGCCACTGTTGAACCAGTGCCAGGTCCGGTCCCACGGGCTCGCTCGTACGACGCCCACAGGTTTCTTGCCGCATTGGGGGCAGCGTTGTGAACCCACCGTCACGGCCCATTCAGCGGATGACCTGCCTCTCATGACCATCCGATGATGGACGGCAAACCGGAATTGTCAAGCGCATAGCGTCTACGCGAGTGCCTCACAGATGGTTTCGGTCATGAGGGCTGCGATCACGTAGGGGTCAGCGTTGGCGTTCGGACGACGATCCTCGATATAGCCCTTCTGCTCGACCTCAACCTGCCACGGAATACGCACCGAAGCTCCCCGATTGGATACCCCATAGGAGTATTCGGACCAAGGTGCGGTCTCATGGAGACCGGTCAGGCGATCCTGGATGCCTGCGCCGTAGTTTGCAACATGCAACTCGGCCTTTCTGCCCAAGGCTTCACACGCTTTGATGATCGGCTCGTAGCTTTCTCGCATTGCCTTTGTTGAGAAGTTGGTGTGCATGCCTGCGCCATTCCAATCGCCCTTTACCGGCTTGGGGTCGAGTGTTGCCGAGATGTTGTAGTCCTCGGCAACCCGGTACAGCAACCACCGTGCCAACCACACCGAGTCCCCAATTTCAACCGTGTCAACGGGACCGATCTGGAACTCCCACTGCCCAATCATGACTTCGGCATTTGTCCCAGAGATGGCGATTCCTGCGGCGATGCAAGCGGTTGTATGAGCTTCTACGACGTCCCTGCCCCAGATCTCGTCAGCGCCAATTCCGCAGTAGTAACCACCCTGAGGAGCCGGAAACCCGCCAAGTGGCCAGCCATGCGGGCGACCATCCTTGAAGAAGGTGTATTCCTGTTCAATACCGAACCAGGGCTCCTGATCCCCGTACTTGGCGAGAGCTTCAACCGCTCTGACCCGGGTATTGGACTCGTGGGGTGTCATGTCGGTGTTGAGTACCTCGCACAACGCGAGCACGGAGTCACCGCCGCGGATCGGATCCGGAATGATCTTGACGGGTCGCAACACGCGGTCTGATTCATTGCCGGGTGCCTGATCGGTGGACGATCCATCAAATCCCCAGATCGGAAGCTCATCCCCGTTCTGGATGATCCTCGTTTTGGAACGCAACTTCGATGTCGGTTTCTGACCATCGATCCAGATGTATTCGGCACGGTACGGCATGGTGTCTCACTTTCAGATGCTTGACAGTTCCCAATCGATGCGGCAGGCAGCGCCCACTGCAACGGCGGAATACTGCTACCTCAGAATTTCACGGTGGTAACGCGAGTGTGAACGCTGTGTTTCATGACCAATCTGGGGTGGCGATTCTCCCCACATTCCGTACGATGACGCAATGGAAACAACACCATCACCACCCGATCGGCAGAAGGAATACGTGCTGAGCACCGTTCAGGAACGAGGCATCCGATTCATCCGGCTCTGGTTCACCGACGTCCAGGGCTTCCTCAAGTCTTTCGCGATCACCCCTGCAGAACTCGAACTCGCACTTGACGAAGGGGTTTCGTTCGATGGCTCCTCGATCGACGGTTTCTCACGGAGCCACGAGGCAGACATGCTGGCAAAGCCCGACCCCACCACGTTTCAGATCCTGCCATGGAAGTCTGGAGACGATGCGGTCGCCCGGATGTTCTGTGACATCGTCACGCCTGATGGCGATGCGTTCCCGGGTGACCCCCGCCACGTTCTCCAACGTAACCTCGAGAAAGCCGCGGAACTTGGCTACTCGTTCTATGTCGCACCAGAGATCGAGTACTTCTACTTCGCGGATGCCTCTCCCGAACCACAGGTCCTCGACCGAGGTGGCTACTTCGACCTGACACCGCTGGACGTCGCACAGCAGTATCGGCGATCCACGATCACGATGCTTGAACAACTTGGAATCCCCGTTGCATTCAGCCATCACGAAGTTTCACCGTCACAACACGAACTCGATCTTCGACACACCGATGCACTGACCATGGCAGACAACATCACCACCACGCGCCTGACGGTGAAAGAGATCGCCCTCAAGCACGGCATCCACGCCACATTCATGCCGAAGCCGCTCGAAAAGTATGACGGATCAGGCATGCATCTCCATCTGTCGCTGTTCCTGGGGGACGAGAACGCCTTCCACGACGAGAGCGGCGAATACGGGTTGTCAAAGGTCGCACACGGGTTCATCGCGGGATTGTTACGACACGCATCTGAGATCACCGCGGTCACCAACCAGTGGGTGAATTCCTACAAACGCCTCGTCAGCGGCTTTGACGCACCAACGTTCGAAACATGGGCGCGTAACGATCAGAGCGCACTCGTGCGGGTACCTGCGACACGGAAGGGCAAGATCGATGCGACTCGCATTGAATACCGGTCACCGGATCCAGCATGCAACCCGTACCTCGCGCTCTCGGTGATTCTGGCAGCAGGGCTTGCCGGTATTGCAAACAACTACGAACTTCCCCCTGAAGCTGGATCCGAGATTCTCGAGATGTCTGAATCGGAACGAGCAGCCGCGGGTATCAGACACATCCCACACAACCTCGCTGATGCGATCAAGGCCATGGAGGGATCTGATCTCGTCCGGAATGCTCTGGGGGACCATGTCTTTGAGTGGTTCCTACGCAACAAGAAACGTGAATGGGCTCGCTACGAACAGCACGTGTCTCGCTTCGAACTTGAGGAATACCTCCCGGTGCTCTGATGTATCTTCTTGTTCACCCCGCGTCGCCGTCACAGGCGCTTACGTCGGCAATCCTCACCGCCGGATACCAGCCGGTGCCGATTGCCAACCTCGACGATGCGGGAGCCAAGGAGCCACCGGATGGGTGGGCTGCCGCCGTACTTGAACTCGGAAACGATCCCTCGGGCATCATCAACTTCGGGGCGAAGCTCCGAGATGAATACGACGTTGCGGTATTGCTTGTCGCCGACCGCACCTTGACGATTGATCTTGAAGACGAATCCGAATTCGACGATTTCGTCCTCACCCCGATCGATCCTCACGAGCTTCGGGTTCGCCTTGGGCGACTCGGTGTCTCAGCAGCGGTGGATACCAACGATCCGGTCCTCCGCTACGCCGATCTTGAGCTCAACACAGCGACCTACCAAGCGACCGTTGCCGGGGTGCCAAGAGACCTCACCTACATGGAGTATGAACTCCTGCGATTCCTTGTCGAGCACCCAAGCCGCGTGTGGAGCCGGGAACAGATCCTCTCGAAGGTGTGGGGCTACGACTACTTCGGTGGCTCACGCACCGTCGATGTCCACATCCGGAGACTCCGAGCCAAACTGGGCGAGGAACGGGCGTCGTGGATCACCACGGTCCGATCTGTTGGCTACCGCTTCGGATAGACCGGCGGCTAGAAACTCAACCACTCAATGGTCTCAAGAGAGTCCATCTCTGAGGCCATGATTCCGCTGTTGGACACCGTGTAGAGGGTGCTCCCGATCACAAGCGACCGGATGATCGGCTCACTCCAACTACGGCAGTCGTCACAGAACTGATCTGTGCTCGATGGATGCTCGATCTCCCCTATCGACGTGATCGCCTGTGGAGTCGCGTGAACCACAATGGCCCCAGAAAAGCTGTCTTCGTAGCCTTTCGCTTCGTCAAATGACCAGCGTTGCATCGGAAGTACGGCAGTGTTCGTCTCTGGCCACCACAAGAATGCATGATGATCCCACTCAGCCTCTGAGTACCCGTCTTTGAACGTCAACCGCGAAAGTCGAGTGGGGTTCCCAGGGTCCGACACATCGAACACCGAAAGCTGCGTACCGGTCGTCCGCCCCTCATCGGTCGCGTCCTGGCCAACACCAAGGATGAGATCTTCACCGATTGGGTGCAGATACGCCGAGTATCCATTGATCTTCAGCTCGCCATCAACGGTTGGATGTTTCGGATCGGCAAGGTCGATGACGTAAAGCGGATCAACCTGTCGGAACGTAACGACGTAGCCCTTGTCCCTGATGAACCGAACCGAATAGACACGTTCGTTCTTTCCGAGACCACCAACAGAACCAATCTTGGCAAGGCTGTCGCCACGTGCTTCAAGGATGACAACCGATGTCTCGGGTACACCCGAACCCCGCCACCACGGTGTCTCTTCGGTCACCACGACCCGAAGTACACCTTGGTATTCATCCAGCGCCCACTGGGAATGCAGAGCACCGTCGACTTCACCCGAAGCAACGTAGCGTGCCGACCGGGGATCGGTGATGTCGAATTGGTGGATCTGCGTCCCAACCGACCGGTTGTCGTTCGCTCTGACGTCAACATCCCACCACTGCCATGGCGACGTCGCCACATACAGGTTGTCGTGGGATGCGTACACGGTTTGACCGACCGCAAGGAGCCCGATGCCACCTGTCGGAGCGAGTGCCGATTCCACATCCAGGCTCAGGACACTCAGCATCGACAGGCCAGAGAATTCGTCTGGATACCCGATCTGTGAGCAATCAAGCAACGGACCTTCAGAAGTCATGCCTCGCTGTTGGTCATCGAGCACATACCACGGAACCCAGTTCTCCAGCGTCGACTCCGAGATGATCTTCTTGTTCTTTTGTATCGCTTCACGCTCGGCTCTGATCCCGTCGCCTTCCGGATATGCCCAGTCGAATCCGACGGGGTTGGATTGCACAACGATGCGCGCGATGCCATCGGTCATCCTTGATGAAACAATTATCCCATCAAGCGTGAGAGTTCGAACGACCTTCATGTGTTGTGGGGTCGAAACATCGACCTCTTGGAGCACGGTGCGCTGGGTGCCGTAGCCGTACGGACCAATGACGTCCGCCTCAAATACTGGACCGCCATACCCACCGCCACTCGTCATGACCAAGAGGGTGTCACCTGAAAGGAAGAGTTGCTGAACCCAGCCGTCAAGAACGATCGAGGTCGCAATTGTCGGGCTGTCCGCCGATGCATCGATCCAGTAGAGGCGCCCATTGGCGACGACAAAGATACGTTCGCCATCGGTCTTGACGAGATCTGGCTCATCGATACCTGCAACCTGAACGTTCGTCGTTGAGTAGGCCGGTGGCGTCGATTGGCCACCGACGCTGTCCTCAGAACGCATCTCGGTGATCTCCGCCATGATCGGATAGATGTCGTATCCGCCGTTGAGCCCGTACGGGCCGACACGTTCCGTGGCGAGACGTTTCACATGAGCAAGAAAGTCACTGCACGAGTCGAACGGTTGCATCGCCCCACCGGCGGCGAAAATCCCTTCGATACCCACGGGGGTAAATCCCGTAGAAGGCGTGGTGTCGGGTATGGAAGTTTGGGACACATTCTGGATCGAGCACCCAGTGGCGATCACAAGCGTCACCAAGACTGCCACTAGCGAGCGTTTCATGAGATTCCCCTCCCGGTGTTCTCGTGGCTACGACGGTGCTAACACCAAGCAGGGTTCCCGCTATCTGAGGATTATCCAAGAGACAGGGAAAACACCGTCCTCCCACGAAGTGGGGGGACGCGACGAGTGCAGCGAGGAGCAGGGGGCTCTCACACCACAACAAGCCGAAACGCCCCCCCCCCTGCGACACTGACTCACCGCGTCCCCCCGGAAGACCGGGGGACGGAAAAGAGATGTACGGATCTAGCCGAACTCGACGCCTTGGGCGAGAGGGAGGTCGGTTGACCAGTTGACCGTCACGGTTTGACGGCGCATGTAAGCCTTCCAGGAATCTGAGCCAGCCTGACGACCTCCGCCGGTCTCCTTTTCGCCTCCGAAGGCTCCGCCAATCTCAGCGCCCGAGGTTCCGATGTTGACGTTCGCGATGCCACAGTCTGATCCTTCAGGAGAAAGGAAGCGCTCCGATGTACGGATCGAATCGGTAAAGATCGCAGACGAAAGACCCTGCGGTACTCCGTTGTTGACCGCAAGGGCCTCTTCGAAGGACTCCACCTCGATGACGTACATCATCGGCCCGAACGTCTCTTGTTGGGCGATCGGTGCATCCTTGGGAAGCTTGACGAGCGTTGGCTCAAAGAAGAAGCCGGTTCGATCGGGTTCGTGTCCTCCCGCAAGGAGTTCGCCACCTTGTTCAAGCGCTATGGCGAGCGCTGCTTTCGTGTTGTTCACGGCGCTTTGGCTCACGAGTGGACCCACGAGCGTTCCCTCCTCAAGGGGATCACCCATAGGAATTTGGCCATAGGCGGCAATGAGTTTCTTGATGAGAAGGTCTGCAATGTCCTTGTGGACGATCAGCCTGCGTAGGGATGTGCATCGTTGACCTGCAGTTCCGGCCGCAGCGAACAGGGCGCCACGGACCGCCAAATCGAGATCAGCATCGTCCATGACGATGATTGCGTTGTTCCCGCCAAGTTCGAGGAGGGATCGACCAAGACGCTTTGCGACCTGGGTCCCGACCTGCTGGCCCATCCTCACTGAGCCCGTGGCAGCAATGAGTGGAAGCCTTGGATCGTCAACCATTGCTGCGCCGACCGGGTCCACGTCTCCAACGGTGAGATTGAAAACGCCTTCGAAACCGCTCCCCTCCATCACTTCATGACAGATGTTCTGGATCGCCACCGCCGTAAGTGGTGTCACGGGCGAGGGCTTCCAGATCATCGAATCACCGCATACAGCAGCGATGAACGCGTTCCACGACCACACCGCTGCGGGGAAGTTGAATGCCGAAATGATCCCGACAGGACCGAGTGGTAGCCACTGCTCAAACATGCGGTGCCGTGGACGCTCGGATGCAATGGTGAGTCCATATAGCTGACGGGACAATCCAACGGCAAAGTCGGCGATGTCGATCATCTCTTGGACCTCGCCCTCGCCTTCTGCCCTGATCTTTCCGACTTCCATTGACACGAGGGCACCGAGGGGTTCCTTGTACTTGCGGAGAGCATTTCCGATCTGTCGGACATAGTCACCGCGCTGAGGTGCAGGGACCATCCGCCACCTCTCGAACGCCTCGACGGACGCCTGAACCGCGGCCTCGTAGTCATCGGCGTCTGCCATGCGAACGGTACCGATGGGTCGTTCCGTTGTCGGATCGATGGAATCAATGCTCGGGCCAGTGCCTCTGCGCCATCCACCGGCGTATGCACCGGACGAGACGGGTTCAATGCCGAGTGCAGCGAGTACGGATTCGCGGTTCATGAGAACTCCTCTTGCTCGGGCTTGGCTGGTGACACAGCCTGTGGTCCAGAGGGTAGAGCAGAGGGAGTTGAGAGGTGGCGCCGCTCCGTCAAACGGCAACCCTTCGCTCTAACGAGCGGCGATGCACTCGATTTCGACCTGGAAACCACCGGGGAGTGCGCCCACCTGGAACGTTGAGCGGGCTGGCTTTGCCTCACCGACATATTGACCGTAAACCTCGTTGACTGCGGCGAAATCAGCGATGTCCGCGAGAAGGATCGTCGTCTTGACGATGTCGTCGTATCCAAGCCCGACATCTCCGAGAATCGCGCCGATGTTCTTCATCACCTGATGAGTTTGATCCGTGACGGCGCCGGTGATTGCCTCTCCGGTTTCAGGAATGAGGGCGACCATTCCCGAACAGAACACAAAGCCGTTTGCTTCGGTTGCCATGCTGTATGGACCCATGGCAGAAGGTCCGTGAGGAGTGGCGAGTATTTCCTTGGGCATGGTGCCTCCCGATGACCGACTACCGATGACCGACTACCGATGACCGAAGACGATGCGTTGATCGATTACTGATTACTGATTACTGATTACAGCAGACCACGTAGGGCAATGAGAGCGAGCGCAGCAAAGCGAATAGTTCTCTGTGCTCAGTCAGTGAGCGAAGCGACCGGTCAGGAAAAGGATTTGCCGCATCCGCAGCCGCCGGCGGCATTGGGATTCTCAATCGCAAACCCTGCGCCATCGAGGCCATTGTCCTTGAAGTCAATCGTGGCCCCGTCGACCATGCCGATGCTCAATGCATCAACCACAACGGACACGCCATCTACGGTGCTGACGAAGTCGGTCTCGTCGATGACGGAATCAAAGAACATGTCGTATGCATAGCCTGAACAACCAGCGCGCTTGACACCGAGGCGGAGTGCGGCGGCCTCGCCACCATCAGCATCGATGAGTTCTTTGACCTTCGCTGCCGCATTCGCTGTGAGCGTGACACTCGGTGCGGATGGGCCGCCTGCTGAGAATTGGACATCTTCGGTTGTCTGGGGTTCCTGGACCGTCACGGCGCCTCCACGAATGGTTGTGTTTGAATAATTGGGCTCGGATCCCGATGTTACCGGTCAGGAGCGACATCATCGACGAATTCTCAATCTGATCCCGTACCTGGGCTGAACAGGACAAACATGTCCAATGGAGCCCAGGGTACGCGGGATCGGATGTGCTCGGAGTCAGTAGCCTCACGGGTATGAGTTTCGAAGCTGTGAATTTGGAAAGCAGCGTCAGAGCGACGCTCGCCAACGTGATCGATCCCGAACTCGGGACCGACATTGTGGACCTCGGGATGGTTGGCGATGTCTCGGTGGTCGACGGGCACGCGGTTGTCGGATTGGCACTCACGATCGCGTCGTGTCCGATGCGGGGGCAGATCGAGGGGGACATCAAACGACGGGTCGAGGCGATTCCGGGAATCGTCAGCGTCGAAACCGTAACCACCGTGATGTCCCAAGAACAGCGGTCAACACTCATGGAACGGGCGCGGCAGCGCGCTCGCGAGACCGCTGCACCCACCGCCGTGAATCCATCGACTCGCGTCGTCGCGATCAGTTCGGGCAAGGGCGGCGTCGGCAAGTCTTCACTCAGCGTAAACCTCGCCCTTGCGATCGCAGCCCAAGGCCATTCCGTCGGATTGCTCGATGCAGACATCTGGGGATTCTCGACGCCCCGGATGCTTGGAACCACAAGTACGCGACTGGTGGCAAACGAGGAACGGAAAATCGAGCCGACGATCACCAACGGGATCCACCTTGTCTCCACAGGACTTCTTCTCGACGATGAAGCGACAGCGCTCATGTGGCGCGGACTCATGTTGTCAAAGGCACTTGAGCAGTTCCTCAACGACGTTGCATGGCCAGCAGACCTGGGATACCTCATTGTTGACATGCCCCCGGGAACCGGTGATGTGCAGATGGCTCTTTCGCGGATGCTCCCCCAGGCCGAGATGGTGGTTGTGACAACCCCCCAACTCGCTGCTCAGCGGGTTGCGGCTCGCGTTGCGGACATGGCGCGCCGCTCACACATGCCCATCGTTGGTGTCATCGAGAACATGGCAGGGTTCACGACAGACACCGGTGAGCACTACCCCATCTTCGGTTCGGGAGGTGGTGAAGCCCTCGCCGAAGAACTTTCCGTGCCGCTGCTTGCGTCGGTCCCGATCGATCCGTCCATGAGCGAAGGCAGCGACGCTGGCGAACCCATCGTGGTCCACCGGCCAGAAACTGCCGCCGCGATTGCCATTACGGAAGCCGCAGCCAGGATCACCGAGATCCTCCCCCCACTCGCCCTCGACAACTGCATCGGGCGACTGTCGTCACTCGCCGCGCTCATTCCCGACAGGGGATGACCAGAAGTCAGACGTCAGATATCCGATGACCGATGACCGATGACCGACCTGAGAAGTCAGAAGTCAGAAGTCAGATAGCCGATGACCGACGACCGATGACCGATGACCGATGACCGATGACCGATGACCGATGACCGATGACCGATGACCGATGACCGAAGTTTGGAGTGAAGTTTGGAGTCAAGAGTTAGTTGCTGAACTCCAAGGAACCCGCTTCGGATTCCAGGAGTCAGACGCTAACCGCAGAGTTCCTTTACGAGCGGGTACGGGTTGATCCAGTCCGAACCCGGTGGCGCGTATTGGAAGTGCAGATGGGGCAGGTAATCCGGTGCGTTGCCCGAACTTCCGTTGAAGCCGATCGTGTCACCGACGTTGACTACAAGTCCACCCTTGACACCGCTTGCGAGAGACTCGAGGTGGGCGTAGTAATACTTCGCCCCCGAATTGCCCGTCAGATAGATCGAGATACCACCAAGCGAGCTGTTTGACGTCCGCTCGATCGTGCCGGACTCAATCGCTGCCAGTGGCGCGTTGCGTACGGCCATCATGTCGACACCCTTGTGCGACCGACCACCCGAACGCCCCGCGCCCCACGTATCCGAGAATGTCGTCGCCGCGTTCACGGGACAGGTCTTACCGGATGTGACGATCGGTGGCGGCACATTGGGGATCGTCGTGGTCGTCGTTGTGCCGCTCGTCGTTGTCGGAGAGGGTGGAGGGGGTGTGGTTGTCGTGGTTGTGGCGGTCGTGGCCGTCTTGACGGCAATCGTGGTCGATGTCGCAGCTGCCGCCGCGGCGGCCGCGGCACGTTCTTCGGCTTCGCGCTTGAGTCGTGCTTCCTCCGCTATCCGCTTCTTCTCCTCCTGGACGCTGTAGGCGATGGCGATCGCGTTGTAGGCCGTATCTGCATCCTCAAGGGTCTTGAGGATGTCATCTCGCAGAGCGGTGATCTCGGCAACAAGCGCCACCTGAGCGGTGAGCGATTCATCAAGAATCTGCTGCTGTTCCTTGTGCACCGCTTCAGCTGCCTCAAGCCCACGGAGCACCGAAAGGTCACGCTCTCCGAGGAGTTGGTAGTACTCGCTCTGCACCGGAAGATCCTCGAAGGTTTCGGCGGCGAAGATGCGCTCCGTGCCATTCGGGCCGCCGGACATGTATCGGCTACGAACGAGTTCGAGAACTTCGACCCGCCTGTCGGCAATATCGAGTTCAAGGGCAGCAACCGACCTTGCGAGATCCGCGATGTGTTCACGAGCAATTTCCTCGTCAGCTACGGCGATCTCGAATCGGGCGGTCGTTTCAGAAAGGGAATTCGCTGCGGCCGTACGCTCAGCAAGCGCTCGATCAACGTCCGCTTGCGTCAATTCGGAAGATGTCTGCGCATACGCGGGTGCGGCGATGGCGAGCACAAGTGCCGCAGCGACGACGATTGGGTTTCGCATTGTTTCCCCTATCGAGCGCGAACTTCTGTCCGTTCCTCCGCCGTGCCCACTTCAAACCATACAGCCGAATCATCGAAAAGCTTCTTCAACTGGACTGCGACCTGCTGCACGGCCGCTTCCCGGAGCCCAACCGGAATACCTTCGTACACAACGTCAACGATCCCACCAATCGTTCCTGCACCCCCCCGAACGGCGGCAAGAACCTGTTGTTCTCGCTCCATTCGATGTTCGATGTATTCATTGATGGCGGCTCCAGCATCGTCGATGGCGTCGCCGTGGCCCGGCTCAAGACGAGCCACCCCAAGGTCGCGTACGAGATACAGGCTGTCGAGATACGCAGCGGCATCCTCGATCACGACGGTCGAGCCACCCATGATGTGATCACCAGTGAGGAGCACATCCCCGACACGGAAACAGAGATGATCAGATGTATGACCCGGCGTATGGATCGCTGTGATGGCCTCCGACCCGAATCCCACCTCGTCACCGTCATCGAGCCTGATGTCGGGTGAGAACGAAGGACCATCCTGATATCCGTACACCGGCACTTCGAGTGTCACCGCCAGAGGGTTGGCCATTGGCGCGTGATCGGGATGGGTGTGTGTGGCTACAACCCCGACAGGGATGAGTCCTTCAAGCGCGGCAACAATCTCAAGCTTGTGACTTGCAATGACCGGTCCCGGATCGATGACAAGCGCCTCACCTCCTGATGACACGATGTAGGTATTCGTTCCCGGCCCCGTGTAAAGGCCCGGGTTCGGTGCGAGGATTCGTGCAATGGTCGCCACGATCTACGATCCGTGTCGGAACTCTGCGGGCACAACGCCTTTGCGTTCAAGGACGGCAGTCATGCGCTGGAGGATTGTTGGGTCTGTCTGTGCAGCTTCTGCTGCATCCCATTCCGGTTCGTCAGGCGTGATGAGTCGTACGTCAGATTCCGACACCAACAGTCGAGGCTGAACCGGTTCCACCTTCTCGATAGATCGCAGGCGAGACGTGAGTCTCTCAACGGACGTCTCATCGGACAGCAGATCCAACGTCTGTCGGGTGGGGTAAGCGAGATCCCAATCACCTCTGCGTTCCCTGTCGATTACTTCCGAAGCAGGGACCCATGCAAGATCGATCAACTCATCTCCGTCAATGGCACCCTCCGTGTCCGAATCAACGTGAGCGAGAAAGAACCGCGTGTCGAAACCGATGGGAAACACCGCAGGTGTGATCCAATTGGCGAAGTAGATCAGCCGGGCGGGGTCAAGCATCACTCCGGACGCAATCACATCGCCAAACGCGTCCTCTGTGACCCCATGCTCCTGGATGCCATCGCTCGTCAGCCAGATTCCTGTCTCTTCAATCATCTCTCGCAGGGCTGCGACTCGCCAGACATCCACCGGTGGAGGACCAAAGGCGGGAGGGGGATTGGCATCCGAATCATCGAGTGCACCACCGGGAAACACCCACATACCCGGCATGAACCGTGCATCGAGCGTCCGACGCACCATCAATACCTCAAGCCGTGCGGTTTCCCTGACAACGCAAACAGTCGATGCTCGCCTCACGAGATCACGACCCATCGAGAATTCATCCGCCGGACGAACCACCCGCGCAGTCCCTCACGCGCCGCGGGTACCAGCAGGGTGAACCCAATGGTGTCTGTGAGGAAACCCGGCGTCAGCAGCAAGGCACCTGCGACCAGAATCAGCGCCCCATGGACGAGCGTCACAGACGGGGATTGTCCCTCGGCGATCTCGCGCTGGAGCTGTATCCAGGTACCACGACCCTGACGGGAAACCAGCATCGATCCGACAACCGCGGTGAACACGATGAGTCCAATCGTCGGCCAAACACCGATCCATCCACCGACGACCACAAACAAGACGATCTCGATGATCGGGACCACCAAGAAGACAAGAAAGAGCCATGTACGCATTCGCATGCCCCCAAGGCTAGGCATGAGATCCAGACATGGGTTGTGGCGCGCCATCATCGCCGCACCCTGTGATGCATGCCAGCTCTACGCTTTGGGCCATGGAACTGCGAGATCTTCCCGCCGTTGATCAGCTGGCTCGACAGGCAAGTGAACAAACGAGCCTTCCAGAGGCACTGGTGCTTGGCATCGCAAGGCGCTGTATCGACGACGCTCGAGCTTCCATTGAAAATGGCATCGAACCTGCTGATCCGGCCGACACGTTGGCACGGGCCATTGCCGACATTGAGGCTTCCCGGCCGAGGATCGTCATCAACGCCACCGGCGTGCTGCTGCACACGAATCTCGGGCGAGCGCCACTTCTCGACGAGACGGCGAGGGAGGCATCGTCCATCGCTGCTTCCGCAAGCAATGTCGAGATCGATGTCCGCACGGGGCGCCGATCGAAGCGACATGACTATCTCCGCAGCATCCTCCCGGTGGTCACGGGGGCCGAGGCCGGGTTCGCTGTCAACAACAACGCTGGTGCCCTCCTGCTTGCTCTTGCTTCGGTCGCTGGAGGGGGCGGCAAGGTCGCTGTGTCTCGCGGTGAGCTCATAGAGATCGGTGGTTCGTTCCGGTTGCCGTCGTTGATGGAAGCTTCGGGGGCTGCCCTTGTCGAGGTCGGCACAACCAACCGAACACGCCTCGCCGACTACGAGGCTGTCGCGGGCGATGTCGACGCGATTCTGAAGGTGCACCCGTCGAACTACCGGATCGATGGCTTTGCAGAGGAAGCAACGTACGGAGAACTTGCCACACTCGCTTCATCAATCGGAATCCCGTTCATTGCCGATGTCGGAAGTGGCCTCCTTGATGTGTCCGCTCCCTGGTTGGGTGACGCGGATCGTCGGTGGCTCGCATCTGAGCCTGGCGTACGCCAGACCGTCGAACAGGGTGCAAGCATGGTCCTGTTCAGCGGTGACAAACTCCTTGGTGGTCCACAGGCTGGAGTCATGGTCGGAACCGCCGATGCCATCGGACGAGCGATGGATCATCCGGTCGCACGGGCCGTTCGGCTCGACGGTTCCTCGATCGCGGCCCTCGCGGCAACATTCGATCTGTATGCAGAGTCCAGGGTGCTTGAGATTCCGTTCTGGCGAATGGCTTCAGCATCCATTACCGAGATACGAGACCGAGCCACGGCGGTCATTGCTGTGGTCTCCAAGGGAACAAGAGATCAGGTGTCGGTCATCGATGGTGAGTCGCTCCCCGGCGCTGGGTCCGTTCCCGGGGAATCGATTCCTACCGCGGTGATACGGCTGGAGGGTCCGACGGACGACATCTGGGCGAGCCTCGCCCGATCGGAACTGCCCGTGATTGCGAGCCGCAGGGACGGAGCGGTGTTCATCGATCTTCGCTCGGTTGATCCGAGAGACGACAAGGTGGTTGCAGCAGCCATTGCTGCAGCGGTGAGCTGACATGCCCATCATCGGTACCGCTGGCCACGTCGACCACGGCAAGTCGACGCTCGTCATGGCCCTTACCGGCCGGGATCCCGATCGATGGAAGGAGGAGAAGGAGCGGGGCCTCACGATCGATCTCGGATTCGCGTGGACGGACATCGGTGGAACCGAGTTCGGGTTCGTGGACGTTCCCGGCCACGAACGATTCATCAAGAACATGCTCGCTGGTGTCGTCGCTGTCGATATCAACCTCCTTGTCGTGGCGGCTGATTCGGGTTGGATGCCGCAAACGGAAGAGCATGTACGGGTCCTCGACCTCCTCGGAGGATCTACAGGAATCATTGCCGTCACCCGGACTGACCTTGTGGATCAGGACACCTTGGATCTCACCATGCTTGAGATTGCTGAAGAGGTCGCTGGCACTGGTCTCGAATCGTGGCCCGTCGTCGGTGTTTCGCCGGTGACTGGAGGCGGGATTGAGGATCTCAGGGACACGATTTCATCGATCGCCGCCACAACCTCTCCCGATGTCGAGGGCATGTTCAGAATGTGGGTCGACCGAAGCTTTGTCATCCATGGGTCCGGCGTCGTTGTAACAGGAACTGTGCAACGAGGCACCCTGACAATCGACGACTCCGTCGAGATCCAACCCCATGGACTCGTGACACGTGTACGTGGCCTACATCATCACGATGCCGGGGTCGGTGCTGTCCACGCAGGGCAGCGCGCCGCCATCAACCTTGCTGGCGTGGACATCGCACAAGTCAACCGTGGGACGTTGCTTGCGACTCCGGGGACCTCACAAGCGACAACCAGAGTCCTCGTCGCGCCGCTCCATGCACGGGGATACGACGAGTTGCCAAGGCGCGGCGCGTTCCACGTCCACTCTGGTACTGCAGATCGCACGACGACCATTCGTTCCCTTTCGCCGATGGTCACATCGCTCACTTTCACTCACGCTCTGCCTGCTGTCGTTGGTGACCGGGTCATCATCAGAGAAAGTGGCCGTCAAGCGGTCGTTGCCGGGGGAACGGTGATTGATCCCGATCCAACCCAAGACCTGACCCGGAACGAGATCAATGCACTGTGCGCCGCGGTAATGGGGGCAAGCGACCAGGGCGCGGCTGCTGATGCCCTGCTCGAAGCTCGTGGTTCATCAACGCTGGAAGCTCTTGCTCGGAGTACAGGAGGAGGGATTCCGTCAACGCCATTCGTTGTGGGAACGACTGCTCTCTCCGCGAGTTTCGTCGAAAGCGAGGCTTCTCAGGCCATTGAGATCGTCAAGGACTACCACCATGAACATCCCAGGAGGGATGGAATTGCCAAGGCCGAACTTGTGAGCCGCACCGGGATTGACGTGCATGTCCTCGATCGCCTTGTGAGCTACTCCCCGGATCTTGTCGAATCACATGGCGTGGTTCGGCTTGCATCCTTCTCAAACGAGTTGTCCGACACCGACCAAGCCTCGTGGTCGGCTGTTCGCGAGAGTCTCGAGGAATCGTTTGATGTTGCACGGGCGAGCGATCTTCCGCTCGACCCCGACATCATGCATTCACTCCAGAGGAGGGGTGACCTCGTTCGGATTGATGCTGACCTCGTGTTCACCGCGCGTCAGATGGAGGAGTTGACATCCCGAATCGGGGAGCTCAGCGACGGGTTCACGGTGAGCGAGTTCAGGGACCATTTCGGCATGGCACGACGTCAAGCCGTCCCGCTCCTTGAGTGGTTCGACAAAGAGGGAATCACCCGCCGGCAGGGAAACGGACGGCTCGTCCGCAATCGAAACGCCCCCGGTTGTCCTGACTAGTGCTGTGTCCACCAACGCGGACGCAGTACTTAGTTGTAGGACAGAGCGTGGCGACGTTCGGCCTCGGTGAGTCCGCCCCAGATTCCGTAGGGTTCCTTGATTTCGAATGCGTATTGGCGGCACTCTTCGGCAACGGGGCAGATCTGACATACCGCCTTTGCCCTGACTTCTCGGCGTTCCCGTTCGTCCTTTCGTTCTTGAGTGCTCGGTGGAAAAAAGAGGTGAGAGTGGTTCCCACTGCACAACGCCGCGGGGTGCCAGGAACGATCCATCGTCATCACAGAAACATCCGCCCTTCGAGTTTGAGTACTAAGCCACACGTGTCGGTAGCCCACCTGACACGCGAGAACGAACCTAGTCGTCGATCAGATCCGCCGCCAGCGGTATTTTTCCCGTTCTCTCACTGGGTTTCGTCTCGATTCGATCCCGTTGGTGCACCGATCGGATCGACTTCGAGGACAAGTCCGGTGATTCCCACCACCTCAGCAGGAGCCCCAGAGGAAATCACAACACCCCGGTCCGCCGTTGCCTGCCAGCGAGCACCGTCGACCAACACCACGCCAACCGGATCGAGATCATCGATTGCCACACATCGGCGACCAATCATGTCCTCCCGCCCAACTGTTGGCGTGGCGAATCGTCCCCGAACGACCGTTGTGAGGGCGTACCAGACAAAAAAACCAGTCGCAACGGACGCCACGATGACGAGCCAGATCGCCGGTGGATACGCCGGCCGCGTCGAAGTGAAAGTCAGCCCACCTGCAACCACGAGAAGACCACCAAGAGCCGCCCGCCATCCGACGCGATTTTGAAGAAAGCCCCATACGAGCAAACCGAAGCCCACGATGACCATACCAACGGCTGGCCACCACATCGGAAGGGTCGCAAATCCGTATCCCGCGACAATCATCGAGATACCCGCAACGGCCGCCATCAACCCGGACCCTGCCGCATAGAACTCAAACACGGCGAACGCAATCGCAAGCACGAAAAAGAGGAACGCTGTCTGAGGGCTTGCCCCCAGCCGGAGGAATCGATCGACAAGTCCGATCTTGACGAAGGTGACCGGGTGGGTTGCAACGGTGACCTCTTGTCCGTCGATCGTTTGGGCTTCAGCGGTGTCGAGGACGAACGACTGATCACCGCGGGTGAGGGTCACTCCATCGAGTGAAACGATGAGCTGTCCCAGTGCAGGGTCAACACGGTCGATGAACCCGTACACCGTGGGTTCGGCGACACTGGCTGTGACGGTCGAATCGGCCAACAATGTCGCTGTTGCGAGGAACGCCGCTGGGTCTTCCCCGGGGCGTGCAGACGGCGACTCTGCACCCGATCGCAGCTCGGCCGGACTCAGCAGCCCAACGACTGCTCCTGGAGCAGCCGAACGGAGATCGGCATGGTTCGCCAGATACGCGGCACCTCCGTAGGCGACCGCCGGACTCGGGCCGATCCACGCAATGACAGGTGCATTTGCCTCAAGTACTGACTGGTAAAACGGAGCAAGGTCGCCAGATGACACACCGGGGCTGTCAATCTTGAGGATGTAGGCGTAGGCACCGTCCGTTTCAAGCGAACGGGCGACGTAGTCCATGACGAGCTGGTCGATCGGGTCGGAAACCTCAACGATCACAATGGGATCCGCTGACGGACTGGCGAATGCCGCCACCGACGACGCCATGGCAACCATGAGCAGGAATCCGGTGGCGATGAGTCTCGAGATGCGCACGGTTGCAGGATACGGAGCAGATTTCTCGTAGTACCGAAGGTGAATGAGAGGGGGTACTCTGTGGTATATGAACACGATTCTTCTCGTCTCGGACACCAAGTCGGTGACCGACAAGGTGCATGCATCCCTTGGAGGGGCTGACGCAACCGTTGTTGACCATACGGATCCGAAGACCGCATCCCAGGTGGCGTACGAGGGCGGGTTCGATTCAGTGCTTGTCAACATGCAAGTTGGCACCATGGGTGCAATGGCGGTCGCACGAGCGGTCCGTTCTGGTGCGGGAGATGACGAACCCATTCCGGTCACGATCCTCCTCGACCGCGAGTCTGATGCGTTCCTCGCTGGGCGTTCCGGGGCCAAGAACTGGGTCTCCAAGGACTACACCCCGGCCGAGCTGCGCGAGGCTCTCGGCATTTCTCAATGAATCATGTCGAGCGAATCTGAACCTGGCAGTACACGCGATCCGTTGGGATCGCTTGGAGTGTCCGCAGGATCGAGTTCTGCCGCGTCGGTTGTCAACGAACCGCATCGTCGATATCGCTGGTCCGACTGCCCGTGAATGTCGACACGATTGCGTATCTGATAATCCTTGCTGTTTGCACAGCAGCATCCGGATTCTTCTCCGGTTCCGAGACAGCGCTGATCGGGATCTCACGCGAGCGCGTGCACCAACTCGCCGAAGACAGTGAATCTGGGCGAAAGCTCGAGCGGCTGATCGCAGAGCCCGAGCGGATGCTGTCGACACTCCTCGTCGCGAACAACACAGTGAACGTTCTGTCGGCGTCAGTTGCGACCATCCTGTTCATCTCACTTATTGGTGATGCATGGGGACCGTGGGTTGCAACGATTGTCATGACTGCGGTGCTGCTCGTCTTCGGCGAGATCACGCCCAAGACGATCGCAGCCCGTCACCCCGAGAGTTTCTCTCTCAGAGTCGCGCCAACCATCTGGACCCTGTCGATCTTCCTCGCACCCATCGCAAGCTTCTTTTCGGCCATCACGCGATGGCTCCTTCGTCTCCTGCGTGTGAGTGGAACGGCGTCGGGTGATGGAGTCACCGACGATGACATCCGGGCACTCGCTGCTCTCGGTGAACGGGGAGGACACATCGAAGAGGCGGAGCGAGAGATCATCGATGCGCTCTTCCACCTCGACGATCGATCCGTCCGCGAGGTGATGACACCACGCCTCGACATCGTGACCCTTTCGATGCCGCTTTCGTCCGACCATATTCGAATGGTCGTTTCGGCAACGGGGCACTCGCGCTTTCCTGTGACGAGTGGTGACCTTGACGACCTCGTGGGCGTCATCCATGTCAAGGATCTCCTCCAGAACCCCGAGTATGAGAATTCAGATGACCTCACCAGCCTGATCCGGACACCGAACTACGTGCCAGAGACAATGTCGATCCTCGACACACTGTCGGCAATGCGATCGAGTCGATATGGCATGGCGGTCATCGTCGACGAGCACGGGGGCGTCGAAGGCGTCGTGACCATCAAGGATCTGGTTGCGGAGCTTGTCGGCGAACTTCAGGACGAGTACGACCCCCGTACACCATCGATCGTCCAGATAGGGCCCGCGCTGTGGATCGTGGACGGGAAGCTCGACATCGAAAATCTTGAAGATGTGCTTGACATCGTGGATCTCAGCGTTGGTCCCTATTCGACCGTTGGCGGATACATCATGACGATGTTCGGGCGGGTACCAGCCGAAGGTGACCAGATGGCAAAAAACGGGATTCGATACACGGTCCTTTCCATGGACCGGCAGCGAGTTGATCGAGTCAGGGTCGAGAGACTCGACTGATCGATACAATCCGCTCATCGGGACGTGGCGCAGCTAGGCAGCGCGCATCGTTCGGGACGATGAGGTCGTCGGTTCAAATCCGACCGTCCCGACCAAAGCCCCTCTCGCTCAATGCGGAGGGGCTTTCCTCATTCGAATCACTCCTCGGTGCATTCGACCCGTTCTTCGGGCTGTCACCCACCCCGACGGTCGGTGTGCTGTTCCAGCCAGAACTTACCCTGGGTACGCGCAATCGCTATTGACCGGTGAAGGTTGGTTTGCGCTTTTCGATGAAGGCTGTGATTCCCTCGTAGAAGTCGTGTGTTTCGCCAGCAGCGAGGATCGACTCGGCTTCGACAGACATCTGCTCAACCGGGCTGTTCGCATGCGCCGAATGGAGGAGCTTCCTTGCTCGGACGTAGGCCTGGGTCGGCCCCTTGGCCAAACGACCTGCGAGCTTGGCGACCGCTTCCTCAAAATCATCAGCCACTGCGACCTCGTTCACGAGTCCAAGCGTGAGGGCTTCACTGGCGTCGACCAGCCGGTTCGTCAGGATCATGTCCATCGCAACCCGGGTGCCGACGAGCCTCGGAAGAAAGAACGTACTCGACCCGTCCGGTGATACACCAATGCCGGTGTACGCCATCGTGAACACCGCTGTATCCGAGGCAACCGCGAGGTCCGTCGCGAGTGCCAAACCCATACCTGCTCCCGCGACGACACCGTTGATGGCTGCGATCGTCGGGAACGGCAGCTCAAGCATGGTTTCGACGGCGCCGTGGACGGCGTCAAGCACCTGCTGCATCACGTCGTAGGGGTCGTCGCGGTTGTCGTAGAAAGACTGGACATCTCCCCCGGCGCAGAATCCGCGACCTGTGCCGGTGAGCACCAGAACCCGGACCGTGGAATCGCCACCAAGATCGATAAGGGCTTCACCCAATCTTGTCGCCATCGGAATGGACAACGCGTTCATCGAATCGGGAGCATTCAGCCTTACGGTGGCGATGCCCCCATCCTGTGATACCACAACCAGCTCTTCGGACAACAGTGACTCCCTCTCTCATTCGATCATCATCGGCTCGCACCACCTGCTCGCACGACGATAGAGCGCTGGTGAGGCGACAGTCTCAATCGATGAGGAGCTCCGCAAGCTCGACGGCGTTGAGAGCAGCACCTTTTCTGAGGTTGTCACCGATCGCAAACAAGCTGATACCACCGAGATGACCTGCCGTTTCACGGAGCCGCCCAATCAGGACATCGTCAATCCCTGCGGAATCGAGCGGCGTGGGAACCTTTCGGTCATCCCACAGCTGTATCCCTTCAGCGGTTCCAAGTACCGCCACGGCCTCATCAAGATCCATCACTCTGTCGAACCACATCGTCGCAGCGATACCGTGCCCGACCATGACCGGCACCCTGACACAGGTCGGCTCAACCGCGATGGATTTCCGGTCGAGGATCTTGCGAGTCTCATTGACGAGTTTCCATTCTTCGTCCGTGTACCCAGCCGCAGTGATCGAACCAGCGAGGGGGAGCACGTTGTAGCCGATTGGTCGCGAATACAGGTCACCCTCGGGTTCTTCCCAGGCTCCTGATACGAGGGCACTGCGATCCTTGTTGAAGAAGTCGATCTCAGACTCGAGCTGTCGAATCCCCGTTTGACCACTGCCTGACACACTCTGGTACGACGACGCGATGAGCGTCTTGAGCCCTGCCACCTTGTGGAGTGGTCCCGCTGCCATCAGAAGGGTCATCGTCGTGCAGTTCGGGTTTGCGACGATTCCATCGTGCTGCCTGATCGCTGCATCATTCACGTTTGCAACAACAAGGGGAACGTCGTCGTCCATTCTGAATGCCGACGAGTTGTCGATGACCGTCGCGCCGGCTTCGACGAATCGAGGGGCATGTTCGGCGGAGCGACTCCCGCCAGCGGAGAACAGGGCAATGTCTATGCCTGCGGGATCCGCCGTCGCAAGATCCTCCACCACCACTTCACCCCACTGTGTGGAAATCACTGAACCTGCACTTCTCGCCGAGGCCATGAGGCGCAGGTCGGATACGGGGAACCCCCGCTCCTCGAGAATCGAGAGCATTGTCGTACCAACGGCGCCGGTGGCGCCAACAACTGCAACCCGCGGAGTCGTGAACGTTTTCATCGGAAACCTTTTCAGGAAGTCGCTTGATCGAGCCCGAGCCCAGTATGGAGGGCCCTCACCGCTTCGCCAACTCGATCGGCACGCACAACGCAAGAGATCCGGATCGTCGACGTCGAGATCATCTCGATGTTGATCCCCTCGTTGGACAGGAGGCGGAACATGCGCGCAGCGACGCCGGACTCAGTCTTCATGCCCAACCCCACAACGGAGATCCTGGCGATGTCACGATCAACCGTGACCCCACCCGCACCGACCGACGCGGCGACCGCTTCGGACTCCTTCGTCGCTCTGTCGATCGATACCCCGGGTACCGTGAAAGAAATGTCAGTTGATCCGTCACGACTGACGTTCTGAACAATCATGTCAACGTTGACACCCGCCTCTGCCAGAGCCTCGAACAGGCTCGCGGCGACACCGGGCGTGTCGGGAACCTGGTAGACCGTGACTTTTGCCTCGGATTCGTCGTGTGCGATACCGCGAACGACTGCCTGCTCCATGGTCTCCTCCTTGACCCATGTGCCCTCGCCGTCGTGGAACGACGATCGGACGTGAATGGGAATCTTGAATCTTCTCCCGAACTCAACGGAGCGAGGCATCAGTACGCCAGCCCCAGCGGATGCCAGTTCGAGCATCTCTTCGAAGTTGATCTCGTCGATCTTCCCCGCAGCTTCGACAAGCCTCGGGTCAGCTGTGAAAACCCCGTCGACGTCCTTGTAAAGCTCGCACCGGTCGGCTGTCAGTGCCGCCGCAAGCGCAACGGCGGTTGCATCCGAACCCCCACGACCGAGTGTCGTCACGTCACGCGAATCAGGATCGACACCCTGGAACCCCGCAACGATGACGACCTTTCCCTCATTGAGTGCCTCTCGGATACGGTTGGCACGTATCTCGACGATCTCAGCTTGTCCGTGTCGGCCGTTCGTGAGGATTCCGGCTTGGGACCCGGTCAACGACGTGGCCGCGATACCGAGATCTTGAATGGCCATGGCAACAAGTGCCATCGTGACCCGTTCTCCGGCAGTCAGAAGCATGTCAAGCTCTCGTGGATGGGATCTGCCGGACACCTCTGCGGCCAACTCGAGCAGCTCATCGGTTCTGATCCCCATGGCACTGACAACCGCCACAACTTCGTCTCCGTCCCTGACCGTGTCAACGATGCGTGTCGCGACATGTCTGATCCGCTCGGCATCGGCAACCGACGTTCCACCATATTTTTGAATGACGAGGGCCATGAGCCGAAAGTGTAGGTGTAGACGGCCTCGTCCCATACTCTCCCCGCCATGCGCATCAAAGCTCTCACATTTCTCATCGTCGCGGTCGCCCTCGTTGCTGCCTCCTGCTCATCGGCGGCTTCAGACACGACGACTTCGACATCACCAACCCCGCAAGCAACACCGTCGCCCTCGTCGCTGCCTCCAACGAATTACGCAGAGTTCCGCTCACAGCCCACCGCTTGTGGAGGCGAACAGCCAGATCCGGTTACGGAGATGACCTTCGACAAACCCGACGACATGGATGTCACTGAACCGACGATCGTGACCCTCACAACGTCGTGTGGACCCATCGAGATCACCATTGACCCGAGCGTCGCCCCCGAGACGGTCAACTCGTTTGTGTTCCTCGCCGAAGCGGGCTACTTCGACGGATCGGTTTCCCATCGAGTACTGCCAGGGTTCATGGTGCAAGCAGGCGACCCAACGGCAACCGGTCGAGGTGGACCCGGCTACACGATCCCGGACGAACTCCCCCCAGAGGGGTTCCTCTATGACGAAGGTGTCGTAGCCATGGCAAACGCCGGTTCCGGCACCAGTGGAAGTCAGTTCTTCATCATGGTCGGGAAAGCTGACTGGCTCCCGGCGTCCTACTCCGTGTTCGGATCCGTTACCCGTGGATTCGAAACACTCGATGCCATCGAGCAGATACCGCTCGGCATGAACCCGTCAGGAGGGGATCCGTCCCCATCGACGCCTCTTGAGACGCTCTACATCGAATCAGTTGTCGTCAATCGGTAATCTGTCGCATATGGCTACGGACAAACGCGACAGACAGCGGGCGAACCGCGAGTTGAAAAAGGAACAGCAGGCCAAGGCAAACATCAAGAAGCAGCGCATGGACATCATCAAGCGCTATGCGGGCTACACCGTCATCTTTGCGATTGCGCTCATTGCGCTCAAGGTCTTCTTCGGTTGAGTGGACTCACAGACCTGCACCTTCACTCCAACCGATCGGACGGTGCAGAATCCCCCACACACCTTGTTGAGCTGACAGCCGATGCTGGTGTGTCGACGATGGCGCTCGTCGACCACGATGTTTTGGACGGTCTCGACGAAGCAAGGATCGCGGCCGAATTCCACGGGATTCAATTCATCCCCGGAATCGAGCTGTCGGTCGACCACAATGGAACGAAGATGCACATGCTCGTGTACTTCATCGAGAACAAGCCAGGCCCGCTCGAGGCGAAGCTGGCGTGGCTTCGTGAGGGAAGAAATCAACGCAACAGCCAGATCGTCAAAAATCTCAATGACCTTGGGTTTGAGATCACGATCGATGATGTCTTGCGGTGGGCTGCCGGCGAGTCCGTCGGCCGCCCCCACATCGCGGATGCTCTCGTCGAGATGGGTGCAGTCAAGAGCCGCGATGAAGCGTTTGACGGTCTTCTCCAAGACGGTGGACTTGCCTATGTCGAGCGCAACCGCCTCACCGCGCTCGAAGCCATCACCCTTGCCAGGGACAGCGGTGGCGTTCCGGTCATCGCACACCCCAAGACAATTTCGGGAGGAGCTGTGGACTATGCCGCATTGTTTGCCGAGCTCGTCGACGCGGGCCTTGGCGGAATCGAAGCCCATCACGCCTCCCATTCTCCCGAACTACGCGAGCACCTCACAACCGTGGCACACCGCCTCGGAATCGCCGCGACCGGAGGTTCGGACTTCCATGGGAACAAGAATCGTGACTTTCGAATCGGTGTCGGAACCGGCGATCTTCGAGTTCCCGAGACCGCGGTGGAAGAACTCCTGGCTCAGCGCGCGTAAACGCGGAGTTGCTCAATACAGGAAATGTGCTAGCGTTCCGTCTCCAATGAGACAGCAGACCACCCACGTGCATCACCATCACCACCCATCGGTGGTCGGTTGAACGTGGACACATAGGTAGCAAGAACCACACGCCGACCCGCAGCGGTCGGCGTTTTTTGTTGTCAAAGGATTCGGCCCAGCAGGTCGACGGGAGAGGATCCCCGTTGATCAACAAGCCAACACAACCAGACACACTCCGCTTCGCCGTACCCAAGGGTCGCACCGAGGCCGGTGTTCGAACGCTTCTCGCCGACGCCGGCATCGAACTGCGATCCGGACCGCGAGGCTATCGACCGATTCCATCGGTACCGTGGCTTGAGGCAAAGCTCCTCAAGCCGCAGAACATTGTTGAGATGCTCGCCGCGGGTTCTCGCGATGTGGGTTTTGCCGGCGCCGATTGGGTCGCAGAAAAGCAGGCGGACCTTGTCGAACTCCTCGATACCGGACTGGATCCGGTCAGCGTCGTTGCCGCTGCACCGCCAGACCTCCTTGTCGAAGATGCCCTGCCCAATCGACGTCTCGTCATTGCAAGCGAGCTGACCCGGCTCACCTCCGCATGGGTGACAGCCAAGAACCTCGATGCGGACATCATCCGCTCCTACGGTGCCACGGAAGTGTTCCCTCCCGAGGATGCCGATGTCATTGTCGATATCACGGCCACGGGAGAAACGCTTGCAGCAAACAGGCTCGTGGTGGTTGACACGATCATGGATTCCTCGACCCGGCTCTATGCAAGTCGCGAAGCCATGGCCGACACCTCAAAAAAGCCGAGCATTGAAGCTCTGGTGCTTGGCCTCAACTCGGTACTTGCAGCAAGAACCAGGGTGATGATCGAGCTCAACATTGCCATCGACATCTCCGAGGGTCTGTTTCGTGTTCTTCCTTCAATGCGTGAACCAACCGTTGCGCCACTCCATGGCGGAGGGGCGCTCGCCGTCAAGGCGGCGGTCCCACGCGAGGAGTTGCCAGATCTGATACCTGCACTCAAAGAAGCAGGAGCTACCGACATCGTCGTATCACGATTGGAGCAAATCGTCCCATGACCAGATCCATCAAAATTTCACGGGACACGGCCGAGGTCCAGATCACGGGAAACCTCGACCTGGACGGGACCGGAACTGCAGAGATCTCCACCGGTCTCGGCTTCTTGGACCACATGCTCACAGCGCTGGCCCGGCATTCCGGGTTCGACCTCAGGCTCGATGTTCGAGGTGATATCGCGGTCGATGACCACCACACCGTCGAAGACTGTGCGATCGTTATCGGTCGGGCCCTTGACAAATTGCTCGGTGACCGCAGCGGGATAGATCGCTTCGGATCTGCCTTCGCACCACTCGACGAATCACTTGCACGGGCCGTCGTCGATTGCTCGGGACGAGGATGGCCCGAGATCCACCTATTGCTTGAACGCGAGATGATCGGGGACGTTGCTGCCGAGAACCTCACGCACTTCTTTCGTTCACTGGCACTTGAGGGACGGATGGCACTCCATATCGACGTCCTTCGCGGCGACAACGACCATCACAAGGCAGAGGCGGCCTTCAAGGCCACGGCGCTTGCACTGAGGAGGGCTGTTGCACCCAACGATGATCGAATTCGAAGCACCAAAGAGGTCCTGGGATGAGCCACGACGTGATTGTGGTTCCGACAGGAACCGCCAACATTGCCTCGGTACTTGCAGCCCTCGGTCGCCTCGACGCTCAGGCATCCATATCGACCGATCCTGATCGCATCGGCAGCGCATCTGGTGTTGTCCTGCCAGGGGTCGGCACATTTGGTGCAGCGCTCAGAGAGTTGGACCGAATCGGTGTCAGGCAAACGCTGCTCACAAGAATCGAAGCAGACATGCCGACCATGGCGATCTGTGTCGGACTCCAATTGCTTGCCGTAGCGAGCGAGGAGAGTCCGGGGGTGTGCGGTTTCGGTGTGGTGACATCGACAATGACCCGGTTCCCGGCGCAGGTCGCAGTTCCACAACTCGGGTGGAATAGGGTTCAGCATTCCCAACAGTCACGATTCATCCGGTCGGGCTGGGCGTACTTTGCGAACTCATATCGATTGACAACAGCTCCCGACGGCTGGATACCGGCAACGGCAGATCATGGAGGCCAGTTCGTGGCTGCAATCGAGCGCGGCAACGTCCTTGCCTGCCAGTTCCACCCTGAGCTCTCGGGACCGTGGGGACTCGAAGTCATTGACGCGTGGCTCGACACGACGAAAGGGTCGATGTGATGCTTGCTCCACGCGTCATTCCATGCCTCGACGTTGACGGTGGGCGTGTTGTCAAGGGTGTTCGATTCGCAAATCTTCGCGACGCGGGAGATCCCGTCGAAATCGCATCCCACTATGAGCAGCAGGGTGCCGATGAAATCGTGATCCTCGACGTGTCGGCAACACCCGAAGGCAGAGGGAACGCCCTGGCAACCGTCGCTGCCGTTCGGTCAGTGCTCACGATCCCACTGACGGTCGGCGGTGGCGTACGGTCCGTTGCCGACGCTGGTCGCCTCCTGAACGCGGGGGCGGACCGGGTGGCAACCAATACGGCAGCGGTCGAACGTCCCGAACTCATCGCCGAGATCGCTGCCCAATTTGGTACCCAGTGCACGGTGGTTTCGGTCGACGCTGGGAAACGCGACGGTGGTTGGGAGGTGCTCACCACGAGCGGAACGACCCGAACGGGAATCGAGGTCGGAGACTGGGTGGTCCAATGTGGTGAGCTTGGCGCCGGTGAGATTCTGCTCACGAGTTGGGACCGCGACGGAACCCGCTCTGGCTACGACCTCGAGCTACTGTCGGCAATCTCGCATCTCGTGACAATTCCGATCATTGCATCGGGAGGAGCGGGGCAGGCGTCCGACCTCGTCGCGGCGATCGATGCGGGTGCGTCAGCCGTTCTTGTCGCTTCACTGCTCCACGACCGGGACCTGACAGTTGTCGACCTGAAAGAAGCCATGGCCCAACAGGGAATCGAGGTACGAACATGATTGTCCCATCGATCGACATCGTCGGAGGCCGTGCCGTACAACTCGTCGGCGGCGAAACCCTCTCAGTCGATGCGGGGAATCCGAAGCCCCTCATGGATCGGTTCTCAGTCGTCGGCGAGGTCGCTGTCATCGACATCGACGCAGCGAGGGGAGACTCCAACAACGTTGCGGTGATTGCTGATCTTTGCACCTTGGGTCGGGTTCGCGTCGGTGGCGGTATCCGAGATATTGACACGGCGCTCAGCTGGCTCGATACCGGCGCTGACAAGATCATCGTCGGAACTGCAGCGACCCCTGCATTCCTGGAAGAACTCCCACGCGAACGGGTCATCGTTGCCCTCGATGCCCGCGATGGCGCCGTCGTGACCCACGGTTGGAGAAAGCAAACCGACCGACCGCTCATCGACTCCGTGGCTGAGCTCTCCGACCTTTGCGGCGGATTTCTCGTCACCTTCGTCGAGCGCGAGGGCCGCCTTGAGGGAACCGACATGGCCCTCGCAGAGCAGGTCATCGCTGCAGCGGGGGATGCCAGCGTGACGATCGCGGGTGGAATCACCACAACGGATGAGATCGCCGCATTGGATCTGCTTGGTGCCGATGCCCAGGTGGGAATGGCCCTCTATACGGAACAACTCAGTCTCGCGGATGCAATGGCGGCGCCACTCGTATCTGACAGGAGCGACGGTTTGTGGCCGACCATCGTTGCCGACGAGAGCGGCGTCGCGCTTGGTCTTGCCTGGTCCGACGCCGAGAGCTTGACACGTGCGATCGAGACACGGACCGGGATCTACCACAGCCGAACAAGGGGCCTATGGCAAAAGGGGGCATCGTCGGGGGCAACCCAGCGCTTGCTCCGCATCGACGTCGATTGTGATCGTGATGCACTCCGGTTCATGGTTGAGCAGAACGAGCCGGGTTTCTGTCACACAGGCACCCGAACGTGTTTTGGCGACGATGGAGGAATCGGACGACTCGCCCGACGAATCGAGACAATACGACGAGAACGCCCAAGTGGATCAAACACGGTCGCGTTGTTTGATGACGATCGCCTCCTCGCAAACAAACTCCTTGAGGAAGCTGGCGAACTCGTCGCTGCAACAACAACACGGGAGGTCCTCCATGAGACCGCCGATCTCATCTACTTCACACTCGCCAAAGCGGTGGCGTCGGGCGTGTCGATCCGTGCAATTGAAACCGAGCTCGACGCACGGGAGCAAAGGATCACTCGGAGACCCATGACAAGCAAGGAAATCACATGATCCCTCAATTGACCGCACCCGATCTCGCTGTCATCCACGTACGACGACGCCGTCAGAGCGCTGACGCTGAAGACGTCGCGGCAGCCATTGTTGAAGAAGTTCGCAGCGGCGGTGCCGATGCTCTCAGAGCACTGGGGATCCGATTCGGGGACATCGACACCGATGAACCGCTCATGATGACCGGTCAAGACATGACAGCCGCTCTTGCGCGAATACCTCTCGAGGAGCGGGCAGCTCTCCAACGAGCCGCGGAACGAATCGAGCGCTTTGCACAAGCACAGCGAACAACGTTCACGGACCTCACCTTCGCCGTCCCAGGAGGTACGGCCGGACACCGATGGATCCCTGTGGATTCGGTTGGGGCATACGCACCTGGCGGCCGATATCCGCTCCCCTCATCGGTGTTGATGACCGTGATCCCAGCACGAGTTGCGGGAGTTCGAACCGTATGGGTCGCATCACCTCGGCCCACCGACACCGTTCTTGCAGCTGCCGCCATTGCCGGTGCCGACGCGTTGATTCCGATCGGTGGCGCGCAAGCCATAGCCGCTCTCGCCTTTGGAACCGTCGGTCCAAGGTGCGATGTCGTCGTCGGACCCGGGAACCGGTGGGTGACCGCTGCCAAGAGGTACCTCTACGGGGAGATCGGAATCGACGGCTTGGCTGGTCCGAGCGAAATCCTCGTCATCGCCGACGGGAATGCGGATCCCGACCTCGTTGCCGCCGACCTGCTCGCCCAGGCAGAACACGATCCCGACGCCGTGCCCATGCTCATCACGCTCACGGCTGACATGCGCGATGCAGTGATCCGGTCGATTGACATGCAACTCACAGATCTTCCGACTGCTCCGATCGCACGGCCAGCACTCGACAATGGTTTCTCTCTCATTGTTGACTCGATCGTCGACGCAGTCGCCATATCGAATGAAATCGCACCTGAACACCTGGCCTTGCATGTCGATGACGCCGACAAGATCCTCCCCGATCTGACCTCATACGGGTCCGCCTTTGTTGGCGACTCGTCTGCGGAAGCGTTCGCCGACTACGGGGCGGGTCCAAACCACGTTCTTCCCACAGCGGGAGGGGCCCGATATCAGTCAGGGCTGTCGGTGTCGACCTACCTGCGGTCGCCAACATGGCTCCGACTCGACAATCCGAAGGCTCTGATCGATGACACCGTCCTGTTGGCCGGGATTGAAGGCCTTGTCGGACATGCCCAGGCGGCTAGCCGTCGGTCGAGCTGAGTTAGTCCTTCACCGACTTGGTGGGGTGACCGATAACCGTGCCATGGAGCGAATGCCGTTCAAATTCCCAAAGCGCGCACCGATTTCGTACGAGGAAATGCGCAAACCGTTCAACATCCTTCGCGGTGTTGGGGCTGTCGCTCTCGCGCTTGCGGCGGTCGTCGGGTTTGTCCAGACCGGTGACCACGCTCCGCTCCTGCTGATCATTCCATCGGCAATCATCCTCGTGGACGCGGTCGTACGTCTGACGACACAGGCATCGGCTTTCGGTGGTCTCATCGTCGATGCAACGGCGCTGTTTGCTGCACTCGCGCTGCGGGGCCCAGCACCGTCAATCAACGCCGTCGTGCTGTTGTACCTCCTCGTGGCAGCCTCCCTGGCACTTCCGATGGCGAAGGCAGCCATCGTTGTCGCCTACGCCGCGCTTTTGTGGGGGGCGATCGCTGCGGTCAACGGAAGCTTCAACGACACAATCGTCGGGGTGGTCGGAAGAGCCGGATTCGGAAACGGATTCGACCGTCTCGTCGTCGTGATGCTCACCGTCTCGGTCGCGGCGATCATGTTGAACGCCATCAGTGCTCTGCTCCGGGCCCAGGACCAACAGGCTGAGGCCCTTGCGCAAGAACGTCGGGCGGTGGAGCTCAAGAACGAGTTTGTGTCCATGGTCAGCCATGAGTTGCGTACGCCGCTCACCGGTATCGCTGGGTTCACGGACACCCTCAGCGAGAACTGGGAGACTCTGCCATCTCGCGAAGTCAACGAGTTCCTCTCGATCATGAGCCAGGAAACGAACCATCTCACCAACCTCGTCGAGGATATCCTGGTGATCCCCCGGCTTGAGGCAGGACAACTCCGGCTTGACCCTGTTCGTCTCGACCTTGCTTCCGAAACCCGTGCTGTCGCGTCAATGATCTTCCCCGATTCGGGAGACTATTCCGTGACCGTTCCAGCCAATGTGATCGTGTCGGCAGACCAGACCCGACTCAGGCAGATTCTGCGAAACCTGCTTGAGAACGCAAAGAAGTACGGTGGCGATCAGGTGCTGATCGAAGGGGAACTCGCTGGACCGGGCACCTACAAGCTCTCTGTGTCGGACAACGGGAAGGGAGTGGCGGTTGAAGACCGTGAGCGGATCTTCGAACACTTCGAGCAGCTTTCAACAGGCGACGGACGCCTCGAACAGGGTGTCGGCCTCGGACTTCCGATCGCACGAAGGCTCACCCGAGCCATGGGTGGCGACCTCTGGTATGAGGAACGATTTCCTGTTGGTGCCCGCTTCTGTTTCTCGGTGAAGCTCGCCGACCCGGATCCGGAACAGGAGACCGCCCGACCCACCGCGGCATTCATCAGACCGCAAGCCTGAACTGAGATACCGTTTTCGTTCGGTACGCTACCGAGGTGCTCCCCTACAACATTCACCACGTCGCTCTTGCCGTTTCGGATCTCGATGCAACCATCGACTCTTTTCGAGATCAGTACGGTTTCGAAGTCCTTTCGCGTGAAACCGTCGCCGAACAAGGCGTTGAAGAAGCCATGATTGCTGTCGGCGGATCGCATGTGCAGTTACTTGCCTCCCTTGATGACATGTCACCTGTCGGACGTTTCCTCAGTCGAAACGGGGAAGGGATGCATCACATCGCCTTTGCGGTTACGGACATCGATGCAGCACTTGAACACTTGAAGAAGCGCAATATCGCTCTCGTTGACGACACGCCTCGTATCGGAGGCGGTGGGCACAGGATCGCATTCGTGCATCCAAAGGCATTGGCAGGCACGCTGATCGAACTCGTTGAGGTGGACCGTGGTTGAGAGAATCGAGATCACGGGCGGTGCCGGTGCGCATCTTGCCGCGGCGATCGCGGCCGTGGTCGAGGCCATCGACCGCGAGGAACAGGAAGCTTCGGCGACACGACCCAAACCGATCAGACAAAGCCAGTGGGTTCAGGTTGGCCGCACATTCGAACGGCAATCACCAATCGCATCTGCCGACTATGACCGCATACCAAATGGGACCAACGGCGAAAACGGCGAGATCAACCCGTTCACCTGATCCCACGCAATGAGCTGATGTCGCTACAGAGATGGCTCGCTCATGAGGTCTTGGAGCGACACTCGGCCGACGAGATAGGACTCGCTGTCAACAACAGGGATCAGGCTGTCGGGCTCAGCGGTCGCAAGGTCAATTGCATCCGCGATCGTGTCGGTCAGGTCAAAGAAGACGCCGTACTCCATGACGTCACGGATGGTCAGATTCGGTCGTGCCTGGGTCAGGGCCGCGATGGTCACCGTGCCAAGCAGCTTTCCGCGTTCGGCAACAACGATGCCGGCACCCTCAGACAGCACGAGAGCATCGGCAACCAGCATGCGTGGCCCAAACGCGATGGGGGGTTGCATCACCTGAAAGACGCGCCTCGGGTGGTGTTGAACCACAATCGTCCCCGCCGACGCCCTGGCTTGTATCCGAGCGCCGGGACCGAAGAAGCGCCGCTGGAACCACGATCCGCCGGAAGCACCGACAACCAGCAGCGTCCCGGGTGGAAGCGCCTCGACCATCGATGCTGGGCTTGAGGCTTGGACGATGCGAGCATCGAGCGTCGGGAGCTGAGCGCTGATCTGTTCAAGCACGTCGCGCGCCTGAGCAAGCTCGGTGGAATCACTGTAGCCAAACGTCGCCGACGCCGGAATCCCGGTTGCCTCAGAAAGCCAATTCGCAAGGATCGCAGCAAGGAGTGAATGCGGACCGCCACCGACAGCAGCCACGATCGACTGGGTACTGGTTCGATCGAAGTCATGGGGAACCGCCGTGCTGCAAAGATCAAGAGACGTCCGATTCGACACCACCAACAGGTTGGCCCGTGCGTCAACGCATGACGCGACAATGTTGGCTCCGGCCCTCGTTGCGGTCCCACCCGTGAGAACCTCGGCCAGATCCCGTGCCTGATTCCCGCCAGCCCAGACAACCCGGCGACTGCCGAACCTCGGTGAGTGCTCCTGTGGGTCGTTGCTGTTAGCCATTGATCTGTGACATCGAGCGTACCAGCTTGCCCACTCCTCGCTCCTTGCTGTGGCGAGCAATCACCACTCCTGACAGTGAACTACGCTTGGTGGCATGAACCCAGTCATCTGCTCAATCGCACGTACACCCATCGGTCGATTCAACGGCGCCTATACACCGCTCACCGCCATGGATCTTGGGGGCGTCGCCATCGCCGCGGCGCTCGAACGCGCCGGGATCGACGGTTCACAGATCGATGAGGTCATCTTCGGCCATGTGCTCCAGGCGGGTCAGGGTCAAATCACCTCCCGCCAGGCTGCCGTCAACGGTGGAATCCCGATGTCGGTTCCCGCGACGACGATTAACAAGGTGTGCCTTTCGGGCATGACAGCGATCCAAGAGGCGGCGAACCACATTCGACTCGGCGAGTCCAAGTTTGTCGTCGCCGGAGGCATGGAGTCGATGACAAATGCACCACACGTCCTCCCCGGATCTCGTGCTGGTTTCAAGATGGGTGATGCCACGTTGGTGGACACAATGCTGCACGACGGGCTGTTCTGTGCCTTCGATTCGTGCATGATGGGCGAGTCATCCGATACCAAGAACGATGAGCTCGGCATCGGGCGTGAGGATCAGGATGTATGGTCCGAAATGTCCCATGTACGGGCCGCTGCGGCGACGGACAGCGGCGCCTTTGCGAACGAGATCGCCCCCGTCACTGTCGCGCAACGGCGAGGCAACGATGTCATCGTGACCGAAGACGAAGGGATTCGCAGGGAAACCACCATGGCTTCCCTTGGCAAACTTCGGCCCGCGTTCAACCCTGAAGGGACAATCACGGCTGGGAACGCATCACAGATATCCGATGGCGCCGCGGCGGTCGTTGTCGCTGACAGAAAAGCTGCTGAAGCAGCGGGTCTTCCGATCGTTGCCGAGATCGTCTCCTACGGGCAGGTTGCCGGTCCAGACGCCACACTTCACGAGCGACCAGCCGAAGCAATCAAGGTGGCCCTCAAGAGATCAGATCTGAGCATCGACGACATCGATCTATTCGAAATCAACGAAGCGTTTGCGTCAGTGGCAATGCATTCAGCGGGGATGCTCGACATCGACCGCGACAAGGTCAACATCCACGGAGGTGCGGTGGCCCTCGGGCACCCGCTCGGAGCGACCGGAGCCCGACTCATCGTGACCCTCATCAACGCTCTCCAAACAACGGGCGGAACGCTCGGCGCTGGCGCACTCTGTGGCGGCGGCGGTCAAGGTGACGCCATGATCGTCAGGATGGTGTGACCATGCAGGTAGCAAGCTACCTCCCGGACAAGAACCTCGCACTCGAACTCGTTCGGGTCACCGAGGCTGCCGCGATATCGGCTGCACGAGTACAGGGACGCGGCGACAAGGAGGCAGTTGACCAAGCAGCGGTCGACGCAATGCGCCAGGTGCTGTCTCGCGTCAGCCTTGACGGCATCGTCGTCATTGGAGAAGGTGAAAAGGACGAAGCCCCGATGCTCTACAACGGGGAAGTTGTCGGGAACGGGCAGCTCCCACAGGTCGATGTCGCCGTCGATCCTGTCGATGGCACACGGCTCACCGCAGAGGGCCGTGGTGGTGCCCTCGCCGTTATCGCACTTGCCGAGCGCGGGTCAATGTACGCACCGGGAAGCCTCGTCTACATGGACAAGTTGGCTGTCGGAGAGGCCGCGGTGGGAACGGTCGACATCAATGCACCGGTCGAGTACAACCTCCGCGCCGTCGCCAAGGCGCTCGGCAAACAGGTATCAGATGTCACGGCCGTCGTCCTCGACCGTCCAAGGAACGAGCCCTACATCAACGAGATCAGGGCAGCGGGCGGTCGCATCTCACTCATCGGGGACGGTGACATCCAAGGATCCATCACCGCAGCACTCGACGGTACGGGGGTCGACATCCTCCTGGGCATCGGCGGTTCACCCGAGGCCGTGACTTCGGCCTGTGCCATGGCAGCAATGCGAGGCGAGATTCAATGCAAGCTCTGGCCGCGGGACGATTCAGAGCGTCAATACGCAGCAGAACACGGAATGGATCTCGATCAGGTTCTCACCACTCGCGATCTCGTCGACTCCGATGACACCTTTTTCGCCGCTACCGGCGTCACCACCGGTTCGCTGCTCAACGGTGTCAAATTTGGTGGCGTACACACCACCACGCACTCCGTCATCATGCGTTCCCGTTCCGGGACGATTCGTTTCATCGAAGCTGATCACCGCGTCGAATGGGTCGAAGGCGAAATCAAGGTATAAGCGGAGCTTTCAGCAAACCGTCCCCCCGGCTGCCGGGGGGACGCGGAGCAACGCCTGTGCAGCAGGCGCTGCTCCGCACGGGGCGTTTCAGCTTGTCGCGGCATCAGAGCCCCCCTGCTCCTCACTTCGCTCGTCGCGTCCCCCCGCTTCGCGGGAGGACGGACTTGTACTTGTCCCATCCCCCCCTTCGCGGGAGGACGGTTGGGTTCTCTCCGCAGGGGAGCACGAACTATTTCACCAGCGCTCCGAGTGCTTTGTCGTACGCCGGGGCTACGACTGACCAGTCGTATTGGGACGTAACCTCGCGGAGCTCAGGGCTGGGGGCCTTGAGAAGGGCTCGCTCGATGAGGTCTGCCGCTTCTGATGGTGCCTCAAACAGGGTCATGGCCGGATCGGCACCGATTGCGGCAACTCGTTCGGGATAGACCAGTCGGTTGGGGAGCACCGGGTGAGCGCCGGCAGCGATCGCCTCGACGACGCCGATCCCGAAGAACTCTTGGTCAGCGGTGGAGAGAACAACGGAGGATTCCAGCAGTATCTCCTCGTAGCGTTTTCGCTCCGCGTGGCCCTCGTGGATCAGGCGATCTGCAAGGAGCGCAGTGATTTCGGCGAACGTCTCTGGTACGGACACAAACACCTCGCCACACATCGCCATGCGGAAGTCGACTCCCCGTTCCAGGAGAAGTTCCACGATCGCCTTGAGTTCGTCTGGGCCCTTGTCGTGCTCCCAGCGCTGGTTCCACACGATGAGGGGCGGACCGTCGGCATCCATGCGGTCGCCACGAAACGGCTCAAGATCAATTCCGACCGGTAGCACGATCGAGGTATCCATCACATCATCGATGAGGTGGACATGCTTGTCCTCGGGGAAGGCGTTGAGAAACCGCACGGCCTCGTCTCGGAACACGGACCGGTGATACTCCGAGTTGAAGATCACGAGATCCGATACCGCGGCGCTCGCCCAGTTCTTCATCTGGTAGGTGAAGTCGACTTTATCAGCGGGCGAAAACGGATACGTGAACTGGCTCTCGTGAAAATACGTCGCTATCGGCACACCCGGCGCAACGTCCCTGATCGCCCCAGCGAACCCCGACACGTCCATCATCGATGAGGCAAGAATGACATCGGACAACCAACCCGAGTCGACCACCCGCCCGACTTCCTCGGCAAGCGTGAGGAACGCCCCATGCATCCGCCATTTCCAGAACCTCGCATCATGCGAAACGACCCGGACATCATGGTCAGAATGATCCCGATACCCATCAGCCCATACCTTGTGCGAGCCGCCGTAATACGGCTCTAAGAGGGCGGTGCGCACGATTTCTCTCTCCCTACCGACTCCGTCCGAGTGCCCGGCATTGAGCGTCGCCCCAGCGGCTGCCATGCAAACGCCAATCCGCGTCTAGCCACCTTGTGCGATTTCTCGGGTAAACAGCTGCACATATTCGTCGTATATCCACGACCGGCCTCGCCGCCGTTGGGTCCACTCCCGGAGAACTCCTAGGCCCTCCATAGCATCGAGCAATGCGTCGGCTGTAGGTTGTGACACGCCCAACAACCTTTGTACGCGCTTGGAATCTACAACCGGGTTCATGAACAGCGACTCATGGAGCAGCAGTGCTTTGCCGGACCTCGCACCGAGCTCTGAAATCGAATCGCGGTCTCGTTCCCTCAAGGCGAGAATGTCCCGCACTGACTGCGTGGCTGCTGTTGCAACGGCATGGACTCCCTCTATGAAGAATGCAAGCCAACCTTCCCAATCACCCTCATCCCGTACAGCCTGAAGTCGTGAGTTGTACTCGTCCCGATTCTTTTTGAGAAAGATCGACAGATAGAGCAACGGCTCCGCAAGGATCGATTCTTCTAGTAGCAGAAATGTGACAATCAGACGACCTACCCGACCGTTCCCGTCAAGGAACGGGTGGATTGTTTCGAACTGGGCATGCAGGATGCCGATCCGTAGCAATGGCGGCAGCATCCACTCAGGATCGTGAACAGCCGACTCCCATTCGCCTAGTGCCAGCTTCATCTCGTGAATCGGAGGTGGCACATAGCGAGCGTTCGCTGGAGATGAACCGCCCCACCAGTTCTGTGTTCGACGGATCTCGCCCGGCGTACGTACTGGATCGCCGCCACGGGCATCTGTCATGAGCGTCTTGTGGATCTCTTCGATCAGCCGTTGCGAGACGGGCAATTCTGCAATCCGTTCCATGCCGAATCGCATGGCCGCGACATAGTTCAGGATTTCCTGCACATCGTTGCGACTCTCGCCGCTCGCCATTTCGTTCGCATCAGCTTCCAAAGCGTCGATGAGCGTGGCTTGGGTTCCCTCGATCTGACTCGAAAGCGCAGCCTCCTGAAAGACGTACATCGAGATGAAGTGGTCCACAGCAGGCAGAACAGACGCGGCTCCATCCAATCTGGCCAGCGCTCGATCAGCCTTACTCAGGCTAACCATGAGGTCACTGTCGATAACCAGATCGGTTGGTGGAAACGCACTCGGGATGAAGGCGTCGAACCCCTCTGGTTGCCGTCGGTACCTCCCTGCGCGGATGCTCTTCTGGCTCGGCATGAATACGACCCCTTATCTTGCTGGCTTCACTACATAAGTTTATAGATAGCAATCTTATGTAGTGAAGGTGAGTGGATAAGGGATCTTCTGCGAAACGTCAACCGTGCAGGCAAGGCTTGTTTGTCGAGATGGGAGCCGCCGTAGTACGGCTCTGTCAGAAGAATCTTCACGCCCAGAGCGTACCGATGACCGATGCCCGATGACCGATGCCCGATGACCGATGCCCGATGACCGATGCCCGATGACCGATGCCCGATGACCGATGACCGATGACCGAAGTTTGGAGTCTGAGGGTCTGAACTATCCCTGTGGTTCGGTTGGTGCGATCGTGGTCGTCGTCGACGACGACTCTCTCAAACGAGCCTCGGCCATGATCTCGTTCCACGCGGAATCGTCAAGGTATCCGATCGATTGGGCAATCTCGGTCGCTTCAGCGAGCGAATCGACATAGGCGAAAACCTGAACGGAAATCGAATCCGACGCTTGCCAAATGAACGCGAATCCGTCTTCGCCAGAGAGCTTGAAGACAGTCGCAACAGCCCCATCAAGGACGGTGACCTCGCCGAGTTCCTCACCCGCTTCGTTCAGCAGCATCAGACCGCGCTGGTAGCTCGATCCCGGTTCTGCACCGGGATCGTCACTCGAGATATCGATGGCGGCACTGGCATAATTGATCTCGGCTGTGTTATCGAACTCGGTGTCATAGAACACGGAAGATGCTGTCCCACCGTCAATGGCGGAAACCGTGCCCCAGCCATCGAGGGTGATTCCCAGGTGTGGGATGCTCCCTGTGACGTCGGTCGGCTCGGTGGATGCAATGATTGCATCCGTGGATGTGTCACTCGATTCCGGCCCGAGGGTTGTCGGCGGGGCGACACCACCTGCACCCGGGGCAACTCCACGATCGCTGTTGTTGCTGACCACAAGGGCTGTCACGCCAAACACGCCGAATACCAAGACAGCGGCGGTTGCACCAGCGAGCATGCGACCTGCGCGAACTCGGCGCTCGACACCTGCGCGGTTCTCCAGCTGCATCTGGGCGATGTGGCTCTGTGTCTCACTGGTTGCTTGCGTCAGTCGGTCGTCGATGGTTCTCATGATTGTTCCCTTTCGGTCAGCTGTGCGTTGAGCGTCTGTTTGGCTCGTTGCAGATGAGTCTTCACAGTGTTTTCTGAACACTCGAGAATGCGAGCGATGTCGGCAATGGAACTTCCGTCGTAGTAGCGAAGGGCGATGACTTGTGCCTGCCGTTTCGGTAGTCGGCGAACGGCAGCCCACGTCGCAGCTGCATCGGGTGAATGCTCGGGAACCACAGACTCCGACCCACGAAATCGGAGAAGCGCCTTTGCCTCTGCGGCCCTGCGGCGGAACACGGAGACCGCACGATTCGAAACAACGCGGCGAACCCACGCACCCGGATTCGGATATCGACCGACCTGTTCCCAGCGCTTGTAGGCGGCAAGAAAAGCGTCCTGCGCTAGATCCTCGGCGCCGGATCGGCTTCCCGAGATCACATACGCCAAGCCGACGACCTGTCGAAGCTCGCTGGCATAGAAGCTTCCGAAGTCTCTCAGCACCGGACCAAACGCATCAGCCGCCTGCTCGTCACGCACTTCGTCATCGATCGTCACCCGGGATTCCTCCAGCCATCGCATTCTCACTGAGTAAGACGCATACCGCGGCCAAAACGGGTGACAGGAATCCGAGGACCGATTACCGATGACCGAACTCAGAAGCCAGAAGACGGAAGACGGAAGACGGAAGACGACAGCCGAGGACCGAGGGCCAATGACCGATGCAGAAGTCGGATATCGGGTGTCGGTTATCGGATATCGGATATCGGATATCGGTTGTCGGTTATCGGAAGGTCAGAGTTCTTGGCGGCCTGTGAGGGCTCGGCCGAGGGTGACTTCGTCTGCGTAATCGAGGTCGCCGCCAACGGGGAGGCCGCTTGCAAGGCGAGTCACGGTGACGCCAAGGGGTTTGAGGCGTCGTGAGATCATCATTGCGGTCGTGTCGCCTTCGAGGGTCGGGTTCGTTGCGGCGATGACTTCCTTGATCCCCTCAAGTTCGACCCTGTCGACCAACTCCTTGATGCGTAGATTCTCCTCGTGGATTCCTGCGATCGGATTCACCGCACCACCAAGCACGTGATAGCGGCCCCTGAACGACTGGGTCCGTTCAAGTACCGGAATGTCCTGTGCGCGTTCGACAACACAGACGACGGTCGTGTCGCGTCGAAGATCGGAACAGATCGAGCACTCCTGGTCTGCAGTGACGTTGTAGCACCGGTTGCACAAACGGACCGATGACCGCATCTCGCTTATTGCATCGGCAAGACGTTGCGCATCTGCCTGCTCGGCGTTGAGGAGGTGAAAGGCAATCCGTTGCGCGCTCTTGCGCCCGACACCGGGCAGCCTCGCGAGCTCGTCAATCAATCGTTGGATCGGTGGCTCGAACATCAGCCGAGCATGCCACCGAGGTCAAGCCCGGCACCGGCTCCACCTATCGATGCCTCGGCATCAGCCTGCATTGCTCTGTAGGCCTGATTGACCGCCGCGACGACCAGGTCGCCAACCATTTCGGGGTCGTCTGGATCAATGACCGCGGGATCGAGGTCAACCGAAAGCAGTTCGCCTGTTCCCTTGATGGTCGCTTTGACCACGCCACCACCGGCCGATCCTTCATACGTCTTGGCAGCAAGTGTTTCCTGCGCAGCCACCATCTGGGCTTGCATCTGTTGCGCCTGCTGCAAGAGTTGTTGCATGTCTTTTGGCATTCGGGACATGGAAGCAGGGTAGCGAGACACGGACGCGCACCAGCGCATCCCAAGGCGCGAAAGCCAATCGGCACCGGTGTCCTTTGTGACACAGCAGCGGTCTACTGTTGAACAGATGCAATATCAGGCGCTCTATCGCAAGTATCGACCACAACGATTCGACGAGGTCATCGGACAGGACCACGTCACCACCACACTTGCGAGGCAGGTCGTTGAGAGCAAGGTCGCCCACGCGTACCTGCTTGCGGGACCCAGAGGAACCGGAAAGACAACAACGGCGCGGCTGCTTGCCAAATCACTGAATTGTGCCAACCGTGCACCCGACGGTGAACCTGACAACGAATGCCTGTCGTGTATTGGGATCGCCGAGGGTTCATCACTCGATGTGATAGAGCTTGACGCTGCGTCCCACAACAGGGTCGAGGACATTCGAGAGATTCGCACCAATGCAGGCACGGTGGCCGCGACCGCCGGATCGCATCGTGTCTACATCCTCGATGAGGCCCACATGCTGACGCGAGCGGCTGGAAACGCCCTCTTGAAGATCCTTGAGGAACCCCCAGCACATGTGATCTTCGTACTCGCTACCACCGAGCCGTACAAGCTTCTCGACACAATCCGGTCACGTGCCCAGCGTTTCGACTTCCACCCCGTCGCGACCGAAACCCTCATCGGATATCTCGCAGACATCGCTACCAAAGAGGGCTTTACGGCAGACCACACAGCCCTCGAGGCCGTCACCTCCCATTCCGGCGGATCGGTTCGCGACGCCATGAGCCTGCTTGAGCAGGTGGCGGCACTCGGTGCGGGGACCGTCTCTTCACGTGGAGTTTCCACTGCGTTGGGACTGGCAGACCGGGAAGTATTCGCTGAACTTGTCAAGGTGATCGCCGATGGTGATGCAGCCGCGGCACTTGCACTCGTTGGGCGACTCGCATCCCAGGGAGCCGACCTCCGAAGGTTTGTATCGGATGGTCTGGCCCATTTCCGTGGCATTTTCCTCGCCCAATATGCCTCGAACATCGACGAGGTCGTTGACGCTTCGGCGGAGACGATTGCCGAATGGAAGCAACAAGCGACGGTTCTTTCCAGCGTGGAGGTGCTCCGGACCATCGATGAGCTTTCGGCAGCGCTCCTCCAACTTCGGGACGGTCGTGAGGAACGCCTCGTCGTGGAGATCTCTCTCATCAGATTGACCCGGCCCGAGGCGGTCGAGTCGATCGACGGCCTCCATGCCAGGATCGGGAGAATGGAACGCGAGCTTTCAGAAGTCAGAAGTCAGAACGCCGTCCTCCCTTCAGGGGGGACGGATCCGACGGAGTCGGATCAGGGGGGGGTGCGAGCCCGCGAGCCCCGTCCGGAGCAGAATTCAGAGGCCAGCCAACCAGACATCACTCTTGATTCCTTCCTCACGGCATGGCCGGCGATCATGGCTGAGATTCGTGAGACCGTGGGACCGCGGCGTCAGGCGCTTTTGAGGGAAGCGTCGCCGCGCGATCTCCAAGGATCGACCGTCGTGTTTGAGGTCGCTTCTCACATGCACTTTCATCTTGAGCAGCTCAAAGCGGACAGTGGGATTGCAGATGCCATCGCTGACGCAACCGATCAGCGCCTCGGTTCTCGACTGTCGGTGTCGTTCAGATCTGCAGACGCACCTGCTCCGGAGATGAACCCGGACTTGGAACCGGTGCCGAACAAGGATGATCTCCTTGACGCAGACGATGACGAGGCCGTGGATCCGGTTGCCGTCGTCGCGGACATTTTCGACGGTCAGATCATCGAATAGCAATGCGACTCGGGATTGACCTTGACGGTGTCGTAGCGGACTTCAACGCCGGATGGATGGCGCGATACAACGCTGAACGTGGCACCAACCTCACCACCGATCTCGTCGATCATTGGGGGGCGATGAACGATCTCACCGACTTCCCGACAGAGCACGACTTCTGGGAGTGGGCACGAAACGACGACGGACCCAGCCTGTTTCGTGACCTGCCGCTCTATCCCGAGGCGCTGCCAGCGTTGAACCGACTCGCTCAAAGCCACGCGATCGTCATCATCACCACCAAACCGAGGTGGGCTATACACGACACGTTTGCCTGGATCGCCGACAACAAGATCCCAACCCGTGAAGTGCACATCACCAGAAGGAAGTGGTTGGTTGACTGTGACATCTATCTCGAAGACGGACCGCACAACCTTGAGGTCCTTCCCCTCAAACGCCCGAACCGAACGGTGTGCCGCTTTGTCCGACTTTGGAACGAACCCGTCGATGGCGTCGTCGACATCGACACATGGGACACGTTCGAGGCGTTCGTCGACAAACAGTGATATGTGCCAAACACGGCGGCACGGCGACCACTATCATCTCAGCCCGTAGGGCATCGTCCCTACACGGAGGGAGAATCAAGACAATGAAGAAACGATACGGCTTGGTGCTGTTGGTTGCGTTCGCGATGATCATCGCGGCATGCAGCAGCAGCACTGAAGACACGACAACAACGTCCGCGGCCCCCGAGGCGACGACAACGACGGCCGCCCCAACAACAACCACGACGGAGGCTCCTGGTCCCGCTGTTGGCTCGCCGGAGAACCCGATCAAGGTTCTCTTCGTTCCATCGGTGAGTGCTGAAGAGATCATCGCCGGTGGCGAACTCCTGAAGGAGACACTTGAAGAAGCAACGGGACTGACCTACGAAGTCAGCGTTCCGACTTCCTACGCGGCAACGATCAACGAAATGTGTGCATCACCTGACAACACCATCGGATTCATCCCCGCAACGGCTTACGTCCTCGGAAACGATCTGTGCGGTATCGAAGTTGCCATGAAGTCACTCCGCTTCGGTTTCACCGAATACTGGGCTGAGTTCATCGTGCCACGTGACAGCGATGCAACGACCCTTGCAGATCTTGCAGGTCTGAAGTGGGCGTACCCCGATGCCGGTTCAACGTCTGGCTTCCTCGTACCGAGCGGTATGTTCAAGACTGACGGTATTGAGCCTGGCGAGTCGTTTGAAGCAGGCGGCCACTCTGCAGTCGTCCGATCGGTGTACAACGGCGAAGCCGATTTCGGGACCGTTTTCTTCAGCCCCTCGATCGACGGTGATGGCAACGTGATCTGGGACGGGACGACGGCTGACGCCGATGTTCCTGATGACAAGGTTGACTCGTGCACATTGGACGGAGACGGCGAGATCGACTGCGACGGTGTGTTCCCACGCGACGCTCGTCGCAACATTCGGGAAGAAGCTGCGGACGTGATCCAAAAGGTCAAGATCCTTGAGCTGAGCCAGCCGATTCCAAATGACACGGTGAGCTTCGGCCCAGACGTACCTGACGATGTCAAGACACAGTTCCTGACGGCGCTTGCAGCGTTTGCTGCCAACGATCCAGACGGATTCGCGACAGCCTTCGATGCCTACTCGTGGGGTAGCGTCCAGGAGACGAACGATTCAGAGTTCGACTTCATTCGTGGGCTCATCCAGTCACTCGGACTGACGGTCGACGACATCTAAACCGAGTACAACCAAATTGCTGGGATTGGGCGGGGGTTCGTCCCCCGCCCAATTTCGTACAGAGACGGGACGACGGACATGCTGAAGGTCGAGAACCTGACCAAGGTCTACGACGGTGGAACTCGGGCTCTTGACAACGTCTCCTTCGAAGTCGAACCGGGAGAGTTTCTCGCAGTCATTGGTCTCAGCGGCTCAGGGAAATCCACTCTTCTGCGCTGCATCAATCGTCTGATTGAGCCGACGTCGGGGACCATCACCTGGGACGGCGTAGACATCACCCAGGCCTCCCAAGAGGAGCTGCGCCGAGTGCGGCGGCGGATCGGCATGGTGTTTCAGCACTTCAACCTGGTGAACCGTTCAAAGGTGCTCACCAATGTGCTCGCGGGACGTCTCGGGTATCTGAACCCCGCGCTCAGTGTCATCAACCGATTCCCGAAGGCCGATATCGACAAGGCACATGCTCAGCTTGCACGGGTTGGGCTTCAGGACAAGTGGCATGCCAGGGCCGATGAGTTGAGTGGCGGCCAACAACAGCGGGTTGGTGTTGCACGCGCGATGATGCAGGACCCGAAAATCATGCTCGCCGATGAACCCGTCGCAAGCCTTGATCCCGTCCTGGCGCGCAGCATCATGCAATACCTGCAGCTGATCAACGAGGAAGATGACGTCACGGTGATCTGCTCACTGCACTTCCTGGATCTTGTCCACGAGTATGCAAACAGGGTGATCGCCCTCAACGACGGGAAGCTTGTGTTCGAAGGCACACCCGACGAGATCGACGACGAGAAGTTCAAGGAGATCTACGGAAAGGAGGCTGAGCGCATTGGCTAGCACCGATTCACCGACGCCTCCTCCCTCCAAGGGCCAGAAGCGCCGCAAGGGCTGGCGTCGAGCGCTGACCCTTACGATCATCGTGCTCTCAGTTTTCGTCGTGTACGCATTTGCCTTCGCCAAAACCGACGTATCTCTTGAAGAGATTCAATCAGAGACCCGTCAGCAGCAACTTTTCAAGATCCTCCGAGCACTTGCACACCCCAACCTCATCACTTACGACAAGCGAGATGTCGTCATCACGACCGATGTGTACGTCCCGTGCGAGGGTCAGAACCCAGAACAGGCACCGGCCTCCGAAGAGGGCGGAACGGTCACCGTCGCGCCGAACTGCGCCAACCCGGGTGACGAGATAACCGTCACCGGAACGGGCTTCCAACCGGGTCAGCGAGCGATCGTCGATTTCGTACCGATCTCAGATTTCGGGATCTTTCTTCCCATGGGGCGTACCGATATCCTCGACGATGGCACATTTGAACTGACCTTCCTTGCTCCCGAACGCGAATCGGAAGATGCCCAGCAAGTACAGGTCACGACACAAACCAACATCGGAAGATGGACTTCCCGCGAGCAGGTGTGGACGGACACAAACGAGAACGGCATCCGTGACGAGAGCAGATTCCCAGATTCCGACAGCGATCTGTCGACCTACGAGGTTGTGTTACCTGATTTCGAGCTGCGGAGTCCGGGGGGCGTCACGATCATCGATGAGAACAACAACGTTCTCGACTTCATCAGTTGGGGTGGCTCATTTGAGGCCATTACCGGCTCTGGCAAGGGTTTTGTGAGCACCGACATCGGATACGACCCTGTTCTACCCGACGGCGACGAGTCCATCCAGCTCGAGGGCTCCGGATCGGAGCCTCAGGACTTCACATGGGCTGGACCTGCGCCACAAACCTTCGGGAAGCTCAATGTTGATCAACACGCAACCGACACCCCCGACGACGTGTTCTTCAATGAAGTTGCATTTGCCGAGGTGAACAAACTCGAACTCGCAGGAGCGCCGGGTGCCTCGCTCGATGACGTCTCGCTGGTGTTCTTCGACGCCCTTGACGGAAGGCAGTACCGCATCGTATCGGTCGCGGACGCAACAGAATTGTCACCTCGCCTGTCGGACAACGCCATCAACACGTAGGATCGCATCGTTGAGACGGTCATGCTCGCTTTGCTGGCGACAACCGTGGGAACAATGCTCGCTGTTCCGCTGAGCTTTCTCGCATCGCGCAACCTCATGCGCGACGTGACAGTGCCCGTCATCAACCTCGCCCTCTCGCTGATCGCACTGCCCATCGGCGTGGTACTCGGTGTGTACGGCTCAAGTTGGGCTCGATCACTCAACGGGTTGTCAGACGCAAACGTGGTCACACTATTGCTCGCCCTTGGAGCAATCGGGGCCGCGGGTTTCTCTCTTTTGAAATGGTCATTCCCACCTGAGGACGTTGGACAGCCGAGCCCGAGGGTCAGAGTTCTTCGGGCCGGCGCACTCATCAGTGTCGGATTCCTCGCCTTGGTTGCCTCCTATGTCATTTCGGATCTTCTGGTCATCATCGGCGAAGGTATGGAGAGCCTGCTTACCGGTGCGACATTCCTTGGAAGTTTCGTTGTCACGCTCGGTGAGATTGGCGAAATCGTCATCCCAGTCTTCGCATCCTTGATTGGCGCGCTTGGGCTGGCGCTTGCCGCGAGCAAGCTCGGCTATCTACTGGATGCAAGACTCACCAGACCACTGGTGAACGGACTCACCCTTGGTCTTTCGGCAATCGGAGGGGCACTCGTCGCCATGGCCATTGGTGCGATGATCGACTGGTTCTATCAGCTTGAGAATCCTCTTGCAACCGTGGTCATCCCGGCAATCATCGGGGGTCTTGTCGGAATGCTGCTTTCGGTGAAGGCAATCCGAAAGGCAGAGTCCCAGAACATCGGTCTCACCATCTACTATCTGGCTCGAACCGTCTTCAATGGACTCCGGTCGATCGAACCGTTGGTGATGGTCATCATCTTCGTCGTCTGGGTTGGTATCGGTCCATTCGCTGGCGCCCTTGCCTTGGCACTCCATACGACTGCGGCGCTTGCGAAGCTGTACTCCGAACAGGTTGAGTCGATCAACACGGGGCCGCTTGAAGCCGTGCGTGCAACCGGTGCAACCAGGCTTCAGACCATCATTTACGGTGTGGTACCCCAGATTGTGCCTCCGTACATCTCCTTTACGATGTATCGCTGGGACATCAACGTTCGTATGTCGACGATCATCGGGTTTGCCGGTGGTGGTGGAATCGGTTTCCTCCTCCAGCAGAACATCAATCTGCTTCAGTACCGTGATGCAGCCGCACAAATGCTGGCAATCGCCATCGTCGTTGCCACCATGGACTACGTGAGTTCTCGCCTCCGCGAGCGCTTCATTTAGTGTTTCGATTTCACAATGAGCCAATTCTGGTTGCGCACACGAGAGGTCGCCGAAGAGCAGGAGACCCACTTCCTCGCCCCCGGGGCCATGCGATCCGCGAACGCATCGCCTCGGGCGAACCCTGAGGAACAAGACATGTGGCGGACCGCCTTTGAGCGGGATCAGGACCGTATCGTCCACTCCAAGGCGTTTCGGCGTTTGAAACACAAGACACAAGTCTTCATGAACCCCGAGGGGGACCACTACGTCACGAGAATGACACACACGCTCCACGTCACCCAGGTCGGCAGGGCGATTGCCAACGCCTTGTCTCTGAACGTTGCTCTTGCCGAAGCCGTGTGTCTTGGGCACGACGTTGGCCACTCACCGTTCGGTCACACCGGTGAGGATGCCCTTTCCGAGTTCGTCGACGGGGAATGGCACCATTCTGAGCAGTCGGTTCGAATCTTTGAGGTGCTTGAACCCCTGAACCTGACACCGGAGGTGCTTTCTGGGATAAGGACCCACCCGTGGAAAGTCGCAGAACGAGCGACCACCCATGAAGGAGATGTCGTGAAGTTTGCAGATCGCATCGCCTACTTGGCCCACGATGCTCTCGACGCGATGCGAGCTGGTGTGCTTGACCAGTCCTCTTTCCCCAACAACGTGGTGCGTGCCTTTGGGGAGCCCGGTCGAGAATGGGTTGCCTCGATGGTTCAGGCTGTGATCGACGAGTCGTATCGTCAATCCCAGATCGTCATGGAGCCTGCAAAGCTGGAAGCGATGCAAGAGCTGCGGGCCTTCATGTTCGAGCGGGTCTACCTCCGCCCTGAGGTTGAGAATCAGCAGCGCAGGGCCAAGGAGATCGTTCGATCTCTCGTGACCTACTACCTCGAACATCTCGATCAGCTTCCCGATTCCTACCAGCATCCCGAAGCAGACGATCTGACGCAGGTCATCGACTTCGTTGCCGGCATGACCGACCGCTACGCGATTCGAGTCCATGACGAGCTGTTCAGACCGCGCCTTTTCTGAATAAACCGACGTCCGAATACCGATAACCGAAGACCGAGGACCGAGCTCAGACTCCCGGCCAATCGGCCGTCGTGTTGTCAAAGGATTGGGACAGGCGTATGAGCATCGCTCGAATGTGATCCAGGGAATCCGATAGCCCTGCAGCCTCATTTTGAGAAACGAAGCCGAGCGTCTCAGCGACGGCGAGCTGTGCCTCGAGCTCGGCAGCGGACCCTCTCGCTATCGCAAAGAACCTGCGTGTATCCGGTATCGTCGACCGTCCACATCCCTCAGCGATGTTGGATACGATCGATACTGCTGACCGACGCATCTGGGACGTCAAGCCATACCTCTCGTCGACGGGGAACTCAGCTGACAGCTGGTAGACTTGGGCTGTGACTGACACCGATCGGTTCCACACCTCAAGCCTTCGGAAGTCGTGCACGTTCCACAAGTAGCACGATACGACAGGCATCACAAGGTATGCGATATCCAACGATCGACGAGTGACCACCCAGTACGTTCATCAGGCCACATCCACCAAGCGAGTGCCCAAGTCGGTCATCGGTCATCGGTCATCGGGTTTCCACAGTGGTTCGTCGATGGTCCACGTTGGGGGCTCGCCCCAGGTTTCTGAATAGGTGACAAGGTGCGCTGGGGCTCGTTTGGCCAGCCCCCATTTGCCGAGCGGGTAGCCGCAGGTTACGGCTGCGGCATTGATCCAGCCCTTCTCGACTGGGACACCGAGCAGGTCTGCCACCTCTTGGTGTTTGAAGGTGCCGAGCACCGTGGTGAGACAGGTTCCGATGCCCTGCGATCTCGCAGACAGCATCAGGCTCCATACCGCGGGATAGATCGAGGCGCCCGAGGGATCGTTCCGATGGTACGGGAAAACAACGAGCGGTACTTGTGCGAAGTTATCCGCGAGCCATTGGGCCGAATTCATGACCCTGACCGTCGCTTTGTCTCCTGAGCTTCGCGCCTGTTCAGCTTTCCCTTTGTAAAACGTCTCGTTCAACTGCGCCCATGCGTCGGAGTAGAGATCACCTATCGTGACAATTGTGTTTCGGTCGGCAACAGTGACCCATCGCCAATTCTGCGAGTTCCCGCCGGAAGGTGACCGGATGGCAGCATCCATCATCGCCTTGACGATGTCATCGGGGACCGGGTCTGACGACACCCGGCGCATGGCGCGGGTCGTATACAAGGCTTCGTTGATATCCATAGGCAGAGGCTACGCCCCTCGGACGACGAAACTCGCATACCCTGGGCTCCATTGGACATATGTGTCCACCTCAGCCCTGGGTACGCGGGATCGGAGGACGGAACCTGCTTCTCAGCTAACGAGCGATGCGATGATCGCGATCACGACAATGTTCGTGATCATCCAGACGATCGAAGCGACAAGATACCTCCGAGTCCACACGATCCAGGTGTCGGCCCCGCGTGCGATTGCCACGCCTGCCAGCCACCACAGTGGGGCACTTGTCACCATCCCGAAGAGGATCACCGTGAAGCGAGTCACATCGATGAACGGAAACGAGAGAACCCACGCGGTCGGTGTGACGATGAGGAACAGAACGGTCGCTACCAGCGAGCCAGCGAAATCGGTCATGTCGCCGCCCTCTCGGAACCCGACGGAGAGTGCGATGAGACCAATGACCGTGGGGAAGATCAGTGCGAAGGCACCACCAAGAATCGGGGAAACAGTCGTCCGCCTGGGGGCAAAGGAAACATCTCGCTTCACGAGATGAGCTTACAGCTCACAGCTTTCAGCTTTCAGCCGGACGCGAGCTGGATAACTGTCAGCTGTAAGCTCCTGACATGGATATTGAAACCGGAGCACACAAGATCATCGAGATCATGGGGGTTTCCCCCACGGGGTTTGAAGACGCAATCGACCAGGCTGTGTCCAAAGCATCCGAGAGCATCAACGGTATCACCGGCGTCGAGGTCATCCGCCAAGCAGCCGAAGTCCGTGACGGGCGTGTGGTGGCCTACCGAGTCACCGTCAAGCTCTCTTTTGTTGTCAACTAGACCACCAGTGACGGATCACCAGGAACGCGAAAACTGAGCTTCCGACTGGATCGTATCCGATGGTCGGCGCTACGCTTCGTCCCCCGCATGCAATACCTGCGAAACCCCCAGATTCTCATCATGTTGCTTGCGTTGGCCCTGTTGGTGCTGACGCCGGTCGGCGCAAGCGCGCAGTCCAAGGGTGACGTCAACGAGGCAAAGACTGCTGCCGATCGTGCACTTCAGGCTCTTGAGGAGGCAGATGCCGAACTTGAGGCCGGACTTGAAGAGCTTGAGCGCATCAACGGCAAGTTGTACAACCTCAACTGGCGAATCGACAAGTTGGATGAAGCGCTCTTCACCTATGGGCAGGATGTGTCCAACCTTGAAAGCCGTGCCCGCGATCTGGTTATTGACGCTTACACGAGTGGTGGTCGTTCTGTCATGACGACTGCTTTCACCGCGGGCAACATCCAAGATCTCATCACCACGCAAGCCCTCTATGACAAGGCCACTACGCAGGACCTTGCCGAACTCGACCAGCTCGGAGCAGTGCGTCGCCAAATGGATCGACTGACCGTCGAGCTTGTCGACAAGCAGGCAGAGGTGGAGGTTCTCAAGGCAGAACAGGCTGTCGTGGTTGCATCGCTCGCCGAAATCCAAGCGAAAGCCGATGCTGCCCATGCAGAAGCGAAGGCAAAGTACCAAACCGTCTACGCCAAATACCGAGCCCGGCTTGCGCGAGAAGCAGCAGCGAGGGCAGCGCGGGCATCCGGGCCATCTGCTGGGATTCCCGGCCTGACCAAGGGAGTTGTGTGTCCGGTCAAGGGATCCACGTACTTCATCGACTCGTGGGGGTATGCCCGTTCGGGTGGTCGAGCGCACCATGGAACGGACCTGATGGCTCGCAGCGGGACCGAACTTGTCGCCATGACAAGCGGAAAGGTTCGTCTCAACAGCCACAGTCTTGGTGGAAAGCAGGTCTATGTCTATGGCGACGATGGCATCACCTATTACTACGCCCACCTATCACAGTGGGTGTCAGGCATGAACACCGGCGACCGGGTCAACAAGGGGCAAACCGTTGGGTTCGTGGGAGACACCGGCAACGCAAGGGGAACACCGCATCTCCATCTTGGAATGATTGCAGGTGGGGTCTACGTCAACCCGTACCCCACCGTCCGTCCCGTCTGCTGAGCGAGCTACTCGTCGACAACCTCTACGTCGAGCTCTTCCACCACCAACTCGTCGATGTTGCCATCACCGGTTGTGTCGAGTCCGTAGATTCTCGCACCATCGGTTTGGACATCTTGAAGGTTCCCATCCTGGTCTGGATCAATCCCTGACGCTGTGATCACATCGGTTCGCGTGACCTCCGCGACACCATCACCGTCGATATCGTGGGCAACGGTACGAACCTCCGTGATGTCGACAGAATCAGCAATCCCGTCGCCATCGACATCCATCACAACCTCGGAGGTTTCGACCGTCGTGAGGATGTCGACCACACCGTCGCCATCAACATCAATAGCCGTTTCTTCAAACGTCGTCGTCTCAACGATGTCAGCAACACCGTCGCCATCAATATCGATCTCACGAACCTCGGTACGGACTGCCCTGATACCGTCGGCCACACCGTCGCCGTCGAGGTCGATCTCCGTCACGTCTGACTCGCTGTACTCCACCGTGCCTCCAACAGCTTCTTCCGCTGGCGGGTTGGCATCGTCATGATCTGGCATGGCTGCTCCTTGGTTGTGGCTCACACTAGCGCTGGCCAACACACCACGGGGAGGGGTTCATGTCAGCCGGGTATCAAAGTCGGACCATTTGAGATCGGGTCCGATACGGCGTTCTCACGTCGTGCAAGCAAGAGAAACGGCAGGGCGAACAACTGGAACCCGGCGGAGACAACATATGACGTCGAATAACCCCACACATCGGCGGTACGACCGAGAAGCGGTTGCGAAACGACGCCGCCTGCTGAACCCATGAGGGAATCAAATGACAACACCGTTGCCCGCGCATCGGAGTGGATCAGACCGTTCAGATATGCCTGTCGCATGGGAAGTGCCGCGGCATACATCAAGCCCCACACCACCAAGAAGCTGATCGCAACGGCCAGATTCGAGGTGAGCCCGATGAACACAAGTGCAGCAACACTAAGGACAGTCAAAGTGGCGATAGCTTGTGTTCGATACCGAAACAACTTTCGGACGAGCGGAACCGACAGACCACCGACGATCTGGGCACCCGCAACGATTGCAGCAGCAAGGCCTGCAATTCCATAGGCGGTCGGATCGCCGTACAGCTCAAGCAAGTACGGCTGCATGGCATAGAACGCATAGACCATGATCCCCATCGTGAACGGGGCGGACAGCATGATCCATCGAACGGGTCGATTCTTCCATCCGTTGTCCACGGATTCTTGCATCACCCGCTTCACTTCGAGGATCGGTCCGGTCGATGCAGCCGGAGTGAACCCAATGTCGTGCATCATGAAGAATGCCACTCCAAACGTGAGGATCAAGAACACGGCTCGGATGATGTATGGAACGCCAAGATTCGTGGCTTGTGCGATGAATCCGCCAGCCACCGACCCGACCAACATCGAAATGCCGCCAGCAATCTGTGCCTTGGCGAATACGGCTTCAAGGGGTCCGGTGTAGCCCGTGAAGTTGAGTGCATCAACGAGCCACGCCTCAACGGCACCCGTAAAGAAAGTGAAACCAAGCCCCAAAAGCGCCGAGACGATCGCCCACGCCCAAAATGGTGCAGCAACCTCCCACAGGTACAGGTAGAGAAGGGTCGATATCAGAAGGGTTCCCGCTCCCAACAAATACGACAGTTTTCGCCCCCGAACGTCCGCGACGACCCCCGTCGGAACCTCGAAAAGTACCTGGCCGGCAGTAAAGGCCGCGTTTGCAGCGAAGGCCTGGGTGTTCGAGAGACCAGCATCGAGGAGGAAGAGCGTGTTGATCCCCCAAATGAACGATGCTGAAAGAGTCGAAAGAACCGTCAGCGTGAGGTATGTACGTTGGACTGTGGGGCTTCGCGCGATGAACTCCCGAGCGACCGTTGCAGACTAGTGCTGTGTCCATCAACGCGGCGAACGTTGATGGACGCAGTATCAGCTCCGTTGCTCAGCGAGGAGAACGAGGTCGTTGTCGACCGCTATCAACCGTCAGTCGGAATCCCGAGAACCGATCGTAGATTCCATTGGAGGCAGCGCCCGGTCATGCGAGAGCCACCTCACGCAAGAACAAGAGACGTCGACAGTTGGTCTTCGACCGTTCTCACCGCCAACAGGGTCGTCTTCTAGCGAGCCCGGTGGGCACAACTCATGCAAAGTCGCGTGTGGGGCATGACCTCAAGCCTGTCCTCTGATATCGCACCGCCACAGGTCTCGCAGATCCCGTAGGTACCCTCACTCATACGGGAGAGGGCCGCAACGATTTCATCGTGAGCTTCCTGACTTCGGCGATAGACGGTCATCGAGATGTCGTCTTGTTCGGGATCCTGCACAAGTCGCTCCTCGTGAGAGCGAAGCGCGGTCTCCAACTCCGTCTTGAGTCGAGCCAACGTGGCGGGACGGAGGTCTGTCGTGGTGTCGAGCACCGTTGGTTGTGGCATTGTCATGGCGAAACCTCCTCACGCATTCGGTAGTGGAACCCTCTCGGGATAGGAGGGTCCTTTCAGATCTAACACCAATCCAGACAGTTCAACCAGCATGTATTAGCATGGCTAACATGCATCATGAGTCTGATCACGCCTACAACACGGGGGAACCTACCCTGGATGACCTCTTGGGCGGGCTGCTTCCTGGCGACAACATCGTGTGGGTCGGGGACCAACGAGAGCTTCACAATCGAATTGAAGGTTCGTTTCTCATGACAGCTGACGGACCTGCGACCTTGGTTGCCCTCAACGACTTGCCCGATGCCAAAGCTCTTCCCGGTGTCGATCTGGTCGATGGACGGCCCGGCCGACCTCATGCCGATCTACTCACCCTTGAACGTGAGATCATCCATCGAGGCTCACATCCCGGCGCACGGATCGTGATTCGGGACCTCGATGCACTCGTACGCCGACTGGGATCCAAGGGGGCGTTGGGCTTTTTCGCCAGGACCTGCCCCCGCCTCTTTGATCAGGGAGCCGTTGCCTATTGGCGAGCCTCTCGGCAGGGAACATCATCCATCCTTGATGGTATTCAGCGGATTACGCAGTGTGTCATCGATCACACCTCCGGAAGGCTGCGTGTTGTCAAGGCCGAAGGCCGACTTCATGCCGTTGGTCGCATCTTCGACGTTGCCATCGGACCCGATGGCATCACCCTTGATGAGGTCAGAGTTCTGGGTCGACTTGCCGACGGAATCCGCCGACTCCGGACAAGTCGCGGCCTCACCCAATCCGAGATAGCCCGACTTGCCGACGTGTCCCCCAGCGCCATATCACAGGTGGAATCGGGCCAGCGAGGATTGAGTCTGGACACGCTCCTCACACTCGGCACGGCGCTCAACGTGTCGATTGATGAGCTCATTGGGTACCAACCCGATCCGGGTTACATCCTGGCGCGTCGTGATCGTATCCCGGCGCGAAGAGGTGTCGTGCCGCTCCTCGACAATCCCGAAGCCGGCCTTCGCGCCTACCTCGTGACTCTGGGAGCTGGTGAGAGCGGAGAGCCACACGCGGTCCACAAAGGGGCAGAACTGGTGTTGGTCGGCACCGGCGTCGTACAGATTGTTCTCAACGAAGAGACGCCTGTTCTCCGCGCCGGTGACGCTCTTCTCGTCACCACAGACGCCATCCATGGATGGAAAAACTTGCTCCCCGAAACGACACGACTCTTCTGGATCGTCAGGGACTGACAATCCACAGGGCTCATCCCCCACGCCCATACGGGTTTCAGGACGGCACAAGTGAGCACGATGTGGTCAGCGGCCAGCCCGAACCTGTTCTTGGGTATCCTCTCACGATGCCCACTCACATGGATATCCCCACGACCGCAGGAATGGAGACGCTCGTCGGGTGGCGAGGTCCCGGATCCGTCTCCATATATCTTCCGACCGAGCCGGATGGTCACAACTCCCAAGGTGAGCGAATCGATCTCTCCAACCTCACCTCCGACGCCGTCGAGCAACTACAGGCCGCAGGCGTGAACCGGTCGGTCGTGTCGGCTATCGATGAATCGCTCGAAGACCTTGTCGATGACGCCATGTTCTGGCGATTCCAGGCCTGGACACTGGCCGTGTTCGTCAACGAGCATGGGCTCGTCAGTTATCGGCTTCCCAACCGGCTGCCACGCTCGGTGGAGGTTTCCGACCGTTTCTACATCAAGCCACTTCTTCGCACATTCACCTTTCCACATGCTGCGTTCATCTTGGCAATCTCACAGAATGACGTACGTCTCCTGGCGGCCAGCCCTGATCTCCCACCGGATCGGGTGCCTGTACCCGGACTCCCGAGCGATGCAGCCAGTGTTGCTGGCAAGCCGCTGATTCCCAGCTCGGGCAATAGACCTCGCCTCATGCCCCGTGGCCGAGGCCACAGGGCACGAGTGGGAGCATCGGATGATCAGAAGCTTCGGATGCGCCAATACGCCCGTCAGGTCAATCAGTCGCTTGCACCATTGCTCGGCGGTCACGATATCCCTTTGGTCTTGGCAGGAACCGCTCCGATGATCCCGATCTATCGTTCAGTGAACAGCTATCCCCATCTCGTAGACGAAGTGATCCCAGGGAATCCCGACTCGACATCCGACGCCGATCTGATTGCTGAGTTGCGACCGATCCTGGACCGTCTCTATGCCGACGATCTCGCCAACCTCATAGACCTGTTCGGCGCACGTCAAGCGCACGGAAGAGCCGTGACCGATCTCGCGGATGTCGCCCGCGCAGCCACGATCGGCGCGGTGGATACGCTCCTCGTCGACATCGAGCAGTCAATACCCGGGGAGATTGACGAAGAAACCGGACGAATCACAACCGACACCACGCCCGGTGGCAACACCTACGGCGTCACCGACGAGATCACCCGCCGGGTGCTCATGTCGAAGGGCCGGATCCTGGCGGTCCGAGGTGATGAGATGCCCGGAGACGGACCGGTAGCAGCGCTGCTCCGCTTCGGTCTTTCCTGATTCCCTCGCTTTGGTTTCACCGCCCATTCCTCAGTTCTTGTAGTCAGAGAACGAAAGCTGTGAGCTGTGAGCTGTGAGCTCAAATTGGCATAGTCTCGCCCTGTGACCCAACTCCTCGCCATCAGTTCTGCAGCCCTCTTCGGCATCGCCGACTTCGCTGGCGGAATCGCGACGCGTCGAATGCCCGCATGGAAAGTCACGGCCTGGACGCAGCTTCTTGGCATACCCATGCTTGTTGTCGGGCTCGTCATCGTGGCGGCGCCGGAAGTGACACGTTCCGACCTCCTTTGGGGTGCGGCAGGTGGATTGTTCGGCCTGGTCGGGTTGGCGATCATGTACGCAACACTCGCCGCGGGTGCAATGTCGGTGGTAGCCCCGATCATCGGTGCGGGTGCGGCCATCATTCCGGTCATCTGGGCAGTTGTGACCGGGGAATCGATGAGTCCAATCGAATGGGCAGGGATTGTGGCTGCTGGTGGAGCGGTTGCCCTCCTCGCATCCCAACCGGGTGTCGGACGGCTCAATCGCAGGCTGTTCGTCCAAGCGTTGGCAGCTGCACTTGGGTTCGGTGTGTTCTTCATCGCCCTTGGACAGACAAACGAGGCTTCCGGCTTGTGGCCCCTTGCAGCTGCCAGGATGGTCACGATCCCCGTGGCATTTTCGATGGTGCTCCTTCTGAGAATGCGACCGATTGCTCCGCATGGATCGTGGCGGCTTGTCGCAACTGCAGGGTTCTTCGACATGACGGGCAATATCGCCATCGTCCTCGCTGTCCAACGGGGGCCACTCGGGATCAACGCAGTGCTCGGGAGTCTCTACCCCCTTTTCACGGTTGCCGCCGCGATCATCATCCTCAAAGAACGCCCAACCGCACGCCAGCTCGTAGGTATTGCGCTGGCTGTGGGATCAATTCTTCTGCTGGCGATCTAGCGGTTGTAATAGATCACTGGGCGGGAATCGAAAAGCCCACGACGCCACCCTCACCGGGGTGAATCCAGATGTCGCCCCCAAGAGCGCCGACGAGGTCATGAGCGATCGCCAGGCCGAGTCCCGCTCCCCCCGATTCACGGGTTCGGGCTGCGTCCGAACGAGCGAAGCTGTCGAACGCCCGCTCAGCAAACTCGGGATCAAATCCACTGCCTTCATCCGAAACAACGATCGTTGCTCCTCTGTTGTCGGTGACGTGAACCGTGACGGAAGAGCCGCGTGGCGCATGACGAACCGCATTGTCAAGGAGATTTCGAACAACCCTCCCGACAGCCAGTGGGGCAGTGTCAACAATGACTCGACGATCTGCATTGAGCACGATGCTGACACCGCATCTGTCGGCAACGGGAGTAACGATCTCGATCGTCTCGTCAACAAGCTCTGTCACATCGACTCGCTGAGAATTGAGCTGGACATCTCCCGCTTGGATCCTCGCCAACAGAAAGAGGTCCTCGACAAGGCTGTGCAGTACGGTGATGTCGGCCTGAAGCGACGCAAGGTACTGGTCAGGATCGGAGGCCACACCGTCGCTCAAAGCCTCAGTTGCCGCCTGCATCGAAGCGAGTGGTGTTCGCAAGTCGTGGGAGACTGCAGCAAAGAACTCGCGCCGTCGCGCATCCTCATTTTCTCGTTCCTCAGCCGCGACTGCGAGCTGGCGTGCCAGTTCATCAAGTTCTCGTGCAAGCGACCCGATCTCATCCGCCCGATTGACACCGGTTCTTGCATCGGGTTGACCAGACGCAACTCTCCGGGCTGTATCTGACATACGACTCAGGTCGGTGGTCAGACTCCGAGCCGCAGTGGCTGCAAATGTGACACCCGCAACGAGCCCGAATGCCAACACCACGAGAACCAGAGTGAGGTCGTGGCTTGAAAAGAACATTCGGTTCGCCGCTATGAGCAGACCGAGCGAAGCGACAACAAGCGACACGAACGAGAGTGCAAACAACGTGGTCAGCAGTCGCTGGGAATGTCGCGCAAGAAGCGGCAGGAATGCAGCTGCTATCCCAGACACCGTCGCCATCAACATGAAGATGATTCCGAGCTCGAGACGCTCTCCCCCCGAGGGTTGCATAGTCACCTCGAACAGCGCAAGTCCGATCAGCACCGCCGTCAGGGATCCGAGGATGATCCTCACGCTTCAAACCGATATCCACGGCCCCACACGGTCGTGATGCGCTCTGGGTTGTCTGGATCCACCTCAATCTTCTGCCGAAGTCTTCGGATGTGGACGGTGACCGTCGAGGGATCCTGCCAGTCAGAACTTGAGCCCCAGACCTTTTCAAGTAGCTCAGCGCGAGAAAACACGATCCTTGGCTGAGACGCCAAACAGATGAGCAGGTCGAATTCGAGTGGTGGCATCGCGACCAGCGTTCCGGCCAAACGTACCTCCCGCGACGAACCGTCGATGATCAAGTCGCCACTCTCAACGTGCTGTGGCGGGAGATCATTCGGCACTGCCCTGCGGAGCACGGCGCGAACCCTCGCAGCAACTTCGCGTGGACTGAATGGCTTCACGATGTAGTCGTCGGCACCAAGTTCAAGTCCGAGGAGCCTGTCCGTTTCTGTGGACCGAGCGGTGAGCAGAATGACGGGCACATCGGTGTGCTCACGTAGCTTCGACAACACCGAATACCCGTCGAGTTCAGGGAGCATGACATCGAGAACAATGAGAACAGGATCAATGTCTTGCACCGCTGCAAGCGCAGCCTTTCCATCGCCGACTTCAAGCGTCTCGAAGCCGTCCCGTGCAAGGTAGGTACATACGACCTCACGAACCATCGGCTCGTCATCAACGACCAACACCATCTGTTTCGTCATGAAAGGGCGGCCACATAGCCTCTAATGCATCTAGTGGGTGAGCGGGATGATTGCTTTGTTGATAATCCTCCACGCCTCGTCATCGTGGTAGATCGTGTCGTGATGGGTACGCATGTGCTCGCGAGCTGCCTCCAAGGTCTTCTTCTCGTCCGCTTTGTCGCTCTTGTAGGTACACCCGGGAATGAGCTGTTCACATACGAATTGATACATGGCTTCTCCCAATCTGAGGGGCTGACAACAATACCGTTCTCGACCATTCTGTGTGTCGGACCTTTCACACGCCCGACGGACTCGCCATACACTCAGTGGTGGAGGTTCCCATGACGACGAGATTTCTCAAACACTTGGCAGACGAGGCTGCGGAGATCCGGGCAGCCGGTCTGCACAAGTCTGAACGCGTCCTTGCCTCTCCGCAGGACGCGGTCATCACCCTCGACGGTGGATCAGAGGTCATCAACTTCTGCGCGAACAACTATCTCGGTTTGGCGAACAGTCGCGTGCTCAGAGAGACGGCCAAGGATGCGATCGACCGCTACGGATACGGAATGGCATCGGTCCGGTTCATCTGTGGAACCCAAACAGTTCACAAAGACCTTGAAGCCACGATCAGCGGATTCCTACAAAAGGAAGACACGATCCTCTACTCGTCGTGTTGGGATGCCAACGGCGGTCTCTTCGAAACGATACTCGGACCCGACGATGCGGTCATCTCAGACGCTCTCAACCACGCGTCGATCATTGACGGCATCCGTCTCTGCAAGGCCCAGCGATACCGGTACAACAACAACGACATGGTTGATCTCGAAAAGCAGCTCCTTGCGGCCAAGGATGCACGATTCAAGCTGATCGTGACCGACGGTGTTTTCTCGATGGACGGCATCATCGCCAATCTCCCGGCGATCTGTGACCTCGCCGACAAACACGATGCAATGGTCATGGTCGACGACTCTCACGCAACCGGGTTCATTGGGCCAAACGGAGGTGGGACACCCGACCATTGGGATGTTGCCGACCGCGTTGACATCGTGACGTCAACCTTTGGCAAGGCGCTCGGAGGCGCGAGCGGCGGCTTCACCGCAGCTCCGAAGGAACTCGTCGCCATCCTCCGCCAGCGGTCACGCCCGTATCTGTTCTCCAACTCGTTGGCACCGGTCATCAGTGCCACCACCATCGCTGCAATAGGTCTCCTCGAAGGATCTGGAGACCTCAGAACCAGATTGACCCATAACGCTGCCCGGTTCAGAGAAGGCATGGCGTCCATCGGATTCACCCTTGCGGGTGCCGACCACCCCATCATTCCGGTGATGCTGGGTGACGCGACGGTTGCCGCAGAGATGGCAAATGCACTCCTCGACGAAGGCATCTACGTCATCGGCTTCTCCTTTCCGGTCGTTCCACGGGGCGAAGCCCGGATACGAACCCAGATGTCGGCAGCTCACACCGACGACCACATCGATGCCGCCATCGATGCCTTTGGCCGTGTCGGCCGAACGCTCGGGGTGATTGCCTGATGCGTGCCCTCGTGAAGTCCAAACCCGAACCCGGGATTTGGCTTGAAGAAGTCGACAAGCCCGAAATTGGTCCGAACGATGTCCTCATTGGCGTACAGAAGACCTCAATATGTGGAACGGATCTCCACATCGTCGCATGGGATGAGTGGGCGGTATCAACAATTCCGATTCCGATGGTCGTCGGGCACGAATACATGGGTGTTGTGGCAGAGATCGGGTCGGAAGTCCAGGGAATCACCGTCGGACAGCGCGTGTCCGGTGAGGGGCATATCGTGTGCGGCCGGTGTCGAAACTGTCAAGCTGGAAGACGCCACCTATGCATCCGTACCCGCGGCGTCGGCGTAAATCGGCCAGGAGCCTTTGCCGAGTTCGTCGCGATCCCCGGTTCGAATGTCCAGCCGATCCCCGACGCCGTAAGCGATGACATCGGCTGCATCCTTGACCCACTTGGAAACGCCGTCCACACGACACTCAACTTCGATCTTGTCGGCGAGGATGTCCTGATCACGGGTGCTGGACCGATCGGCATGATGTCGGTGGCAATCGCACGTCACGTCGGTGCAAGGAGCATCGTGGTGACCGACGTCAACGACTATCGGTTGCGGCTGGCCGAAACACTTGGGGCCGACATCGAACTCAACCCGACACAGGGAACACTCCGGGACGTCATGGACAGACTCGGCATGACCGAAGGCTTCGATGTTGGACTCGAAATGTCTGGCCACCCCGATGCGCTCCACGACATGATCTCGACCATGAGCAATGGCGGCAAGATCGCGCTTCTCGGTATCCCCCCAAAGCAGGCACCAATCGACTGGAATGACATCGTGTTCAAAGGCCTGACATTGCAAGGCATCTACGGACGCCGCATGTTCGAGACCTGGTACACGATGCTTGCCATGCTTCAAACCGGTCTTGATGTATCTCGTGTGATCACGCACCACTTCGACGCTGCCGATTATGGAGAAGCCTTCGACGTTGTCCGATCGGGGAACTGCGGGAAGGTGGTAATGAACTGGTCCTGAAGGGTCCGATGACCGATGACCGATGACCGATGACCGACATCAGCGGTCAGAGCCCCCTGCACCTCGCTGCGCTCTTCCCGTCCCCCCGCAAGCGGGAGGACGGGAAGAAGAAGCGAAGCCAGAAGTCAAGAGTTCAGCTTGCTGAACTCCAAGGAACCCGCTTCGGGTTCCCGACGTCAGAGGTCAGAGGTCAGGAAGCGGACGCGTACCCGGGGTAAGTTCTGGCTGGAACAGCACACCGACCGTGGCGGTATGCGACAGCCCAAAGAACGACGATGGGGGGTCGGGATCGTCAGGCTTCAATTCTCGACGGAGGCTGGGCTGCGTCCGACGATTCGGTCGTAGTTGACGGGATCCGTTGCGCCTTCGGTGACGACAACAAGTGCTGTGTCATTGGGGCCGAGGTTGAGTTGATTACGTAGATCAGGGCGGCGATCGACAAGGCACAGGAGGGTCGCGAGCGACGCAGCTCCGGTCTCACCAGCCACGATCCCTTCAGCAGCAAGCAGACGCATTGCCTCTTCTGCCCACTCATCGTCAAACGCCACGACCGCGTCAAGGCCGTCCCTGAGGACAGGAAACGCGATTGGAGAGACAGTACCGCAGTTGAGTCCAGCCATCATCGTGTCATGTTTTCCCGGGATGGAAACAACCTCGCCAGATTCGACCGCTGTCAGCACACAGGCAGCATCGCTCGGTTCTCCACCGATGAATACAGGGCGTGGTTTCGCCTCAGCAAACTTGGCAATCATCGCAACGGCAAGCGCTCCGACCCCCATAGGTGCCGAAACCACCGTGGCCATTGGTAGTGCCAACTCGGCCTCTTGATCCTCGATCTCAAACATCAACGTCGAATATCCGTCAATGACCCATTGGGGAACCGTTTCGTAGCCGGACCACGATGTGTCAGACACGACCAATGTCCGGTCATCAGCAGCTGCGGCTGCCACCTTCACTGCGTCGTCGTAGGAACCGTCCACAACAGTAACGGTGGCACCTTCAGCGTAGATCGCATCGATCCGCGCCTTCACCATGTCGATGGGCACCCACACCTTCGCATCGAGTCCAAGGAGTCGTGCAATTCGGGCGACCGCCCGACCATGGTTCCCATCAGTCGCTGTCGCAAGCGTCAACGGCAGGTGCGATTGGATTATTTCGGCGAGATCCTCGATTGCGTCCCATCCGTTGGGATCGATACCCGTGTGCCGAATGATCGACCGGTAAGACGCCCACGACGCACCGAGCATCTTGAAGGCCGGAAGACCAAGCCGAACCGACTCATCCTTCACGTAAAGGGCACCGATACCGAGCCGATCGGCCAATGCGGGAACCACCCGAAGTGGGGTTCGCTCGTATCCGGGAAGCCTTTGATGCAAGGTGAGAGGATCGCGAGTCGACGGCTTGGCTGGCGGATGTGGGGTGACCTGGTTGAGAAGAACCCTTGGATCCGAAGTCGGTCGATCAGACGTCGGTGGCACGGATCGGCACTCCCTGATCGCCACTGATGACAGCGGTGAGCGTGGGAACTTCACTCTCCCATCCCTCGGCTGCAATGGGTACGAATCCATCATCTGTTGCCACCAATCGGAAACCCTGGCCCTCACCCGCGGCACCAACAAACCTCGACTCATCCAGCCACAGCCTTGGCTTGATCTCGGCGGGGTAGCCATCTTCGGGGCAGAACGTCAAGCAGTTCCCGCAATAGTTGCAAAGCTCGGCAAACACGACGTACTGCCAGCGTCCCCCAATCTCGTCGGCAAGGTGCTCCGGACTCGGCAACTTGACGAAGGCATCATTTGGACACACCGTCACGCACAGATTGCATGCGACACAGCCCCACATCTGGAGCTTGCTGTCAACCTCACGAGGCTTCTTGGAGTTGCCCTCCTTGTTGTAGAGCCCGATGTTCTCGTTGACGATCGAAGCAACATGGCCTGCTACCCAGTCGCGGTACCCGGCGGCGCGGGCTTGCGCGAGCTTCTCCATCCTCCATGCCGCAAGCGAACGATGACCAGACGAAGCGATCTCAGCCGTCAACTCCTTGAGCATCGGTACGAGGCGGCCATATCCGTTTTGTTTGAGGAGATCCGTGCACATCGTCACCGGGCCAACCCCCATGGCGATCGTGTCTGCCAGGTTCTCCTTGCGTACCCCCGCCGAGAAGCTCACGATCCGTGTTCCGTCTTCCCCCGGTAGATCAAACGTGCCGGGAAGTGCAGTCACGAGCCGGTCAAGGATCGTCGAGGCAATGACATGGAGTGGCGCACCCGACAGGTACATCGGATCGTCAGGCATCCACCCCCGCTCATTTTTCACAACGAGGGTGTTGGAAAGCTTGATTCCAAACTTGCGTCCGAGTGAGTCAGCGTGTTCACCGAGTTCCTCAATGAGGCCGAGTGCTCGATCAAACTGGAGATCAGCATCGAAGGCGTCCCGCGTGATGGTCACATCGTCGTACCCGAGCGTGTCGTGGAGCAGCGACTCGACGTTGTCAAACCCCAGGAGTGTCGGGTTCAGCTTGACAATCACATCAAGCCCGTGCTCATCCATCAGATGACGGACGATCGCATCGATCTCGTCGGGAGGACAGCCGTGGAACGTCGAAAGCGTGAGGGTGTCTGCGATCCTGGTCGGAAAGTCCAGATCTCTGAACTCACCGAACGGTTCCGGGATCTCAGATCGGAGCGCCTCGATTCTCTCTGAAGCGTCCATCATCGTCTCTATGAAGGTGCGTACCTTGTCAGATGAGATCCCTTCAAGGTCGTATCCGACTGACATATCGAACACCAAGGGGCCGGAGTCAACACCGACAAAATCGCGTAATGGCTCCCACCGTTTAAGAATCTCAATCATCATCCATGCCTTGACATACTCATCGATCGACTCGGCAACCGTGAGCTCCTGGCTCCATTCGATGTTGTAGCCAATCGTCTGCATGTCGATACACGGACGCGCAATATCAAGGTCATCCATCACCTGCACGGTCTTCAGTTCAAAGACCCGCGACCCACCGAGCCACGCCAAGACGATGTTCTGCGCCATTTGGGTATTGGGTCCAGCAGCCGGTCCAATCGGAGTCGCTGCACGGCGGCCAAGGAAATCAAAGGAAAGATCGATTTCGGGATCGGGCATCCAGATCCTGGCCGACATCAGATCAAAAATTCGACCCCGGGACTCCCACTCATGGGCAATTCTCCCAAGAAGGGCTCTCAGTGACATCGGGGTAAGTGGTGGTTGGTCCATGATCACAACCTCTCGTGGAGCCGCTTGGCTTGCTCGGCCGCCTTGGCTCGAATCTCCGCTGCATCTACTTTCGTTGCAGTTCCGTCTTTGAGCACAACTTCGTCATCAACCATGATCTCAATGGGTCGAACCCCCGGTGTGAACGCCAGATGCCAGGGTTCAACGGGGTCGTAGGACCACGTGACACGGTCGGATCTTGCTTCTGGAAAGAGACTCCAGCCGTTCTCGAGCCAACTCCATGCTGTGTCGGGGGTAGCGGTCACATCCGATTCGCGATGCCTGAGATATGCAGCTCGAAACGACCCGAGCATGTCTCCTCCGATGCCATCGGTTCCAAGCGCGACCGGGTTGGGGAATCGACTCGGGTTGGCGTATCCCACAGCGTTGTTCATATTCGACTCCGGATTGTGGAGGATCGTGCCAGACAGTTCACGTTCGAGATACACGCCGTGGGCGATCAGCCACGACTCGTCGGTACGATCGACAAGGCGGTCTCCCGCTCCGACATCTTCGGGACCCTCGTGAACATGGATGTGGACACCGGCGTTGAGATCGGAGGCAAGTCCGGTCACGGAGTCAAGGGTCTCATCCGAAAGGGTGAAGCATGCGTGTGCCCCCACCCATCCCTTTCCTCCTTCTGAAAGGAACCTGCGGTTCTCTTCGAGGCCTCGTTTCGCACCATCAGCGCCGTTGCGATCCGTCACCTCGTATGCACATGCGACGCGCACCCCAACCTCGGCACATGCATCGGCAATCACCGATAGCGATCCTTCGATCGCGTTCGGGGCTGAGTGGTGGTCGATGATGGCGGTTGTTCCGCGCTCAAGGGCTTCGAGGGCCCCGAGCATCGCCGACCAGCGGGTCATTTCCGCATCGAGGGCAAGGTCAAGTCTCCACCACACCTGTTCAAGGATCTCGAGGAACGTCGTCGGTGTCTTGGGTGGTGCCGGCATGCCGCGGGCGAGCGCCGAGTAAAGATGGTGATGCGCACACACCAAACCCGGCGTCACAGCGGACATGCCTACGCGCCGATCTCAAGCGGCTGGTGAACATCCATCGGAAGCCTGTTTCTCCATTTTCCATCGATCGCCTTGTATGCGGCTGCAACGGCGCCCGAGGTGGGAACGAGTCCGATCTCCCCAACACCCTTGATGCCAAAGGGTGAACGGGGTTGAGGAACCTCGACGAGTATCACCTCGACCTCCGGCATATCCTTCGGACGGATGATGTTGAGTTGCCTCAGCGTCGAGAACACCGGCATCCCTTCTTCGTCAGCCGGGAACTCTTCGGTCAGGGCGTATCCGAGTCCCATGTGGACAGCCCCTTCGACCTGACCCGCCGCAAGAATTGGATTGACCGCTCTCCCAACATCATGTGCAGCAATCACCTTTTCGATCTTTCCGGTGTCCCGATCCGCAATGATGACTTGGCAGGCATATCCGAACGCCGAGTGGATCGTTGGATTGTCGAGACCGTCTTCAATGCTGTTCGTCCAATCCACGGTGTAGGAACCGTGATAGTCGACACCCGGTTTACAGCCATCAGCCAATGCCGCCTTGCATGCCTCCTCGGTCGAGCCGGCTGCCATGAGCGTGCCGCGAGAACCGGTTGTCTGACCTGCCGAGAGATCTCGTGTTGTGTCCACGACAACATTGATCCGATCAGGATCGATCCCGAGTACATCGGCGGCAACCTGGAGAGCAACCGTGTGCACACCCTGTCCCATCTCGGTCCATGCGTGGCGTACCTCAACCGTTCCGTCCTCTTCGAATCGAACGACACCTTTGGCGATCTCAACGAATCCATTTCCGAGTCCGGAGTTCTTGATAGCGGCGCCGATGCCGACGGCCTTACCGGCACTGATCGCGGCGTCGTAGTGAGGCTTGACAGCGTTGAGGCACTCAAGGATTCCGGCAACTCCTTCGTCCATGATCTGGCCGGGCCCCCAGACACTTCCTGGCCTTGCGACATTCATGGCCCTGATCTCCCACGATGAGATGCCAACCTTCTCGGCGAGCCTGTCGATACAGCCTTCGGTGGCAAACTGTGCCTGATTGGCACCGAAACCTCGGAACGCACCACATACCGGATTGTTGGTCCGAACGGCTACGGCTTTGACATCGACGTTCTCGACGGCGTACGGACCACACGCGTGACCCGCCGCTCGCTCAAGCACCTTCATGCCTACTGAGGCGTAGGGACCCGAGTCGCCGATCATCCTGGCCTTCACTGCCGTAACTCGGCCTTTCTCGTCGCATCCCATCCACATCTCGGTTCGAATCGGATGACGCTTGGCATGCATCCGGAAAGACTCGGGTCTCGAGAGAGTGCATTTGACGGGCCGGCCAAGGAGATGAGCGGCAAGGGCAGCGTGACCCTGATTTGACATGTCCTCTTTGCCGCCGAACGCTCCTCCGTTGCTCACCAGCTCAACCGTCACCTTTGAAGGATCGATCCCGAGCATCGCGGCGATCTGGTCGCGGTCGTCCCATACTCCTTGACCACCTGAGTACACATACAACGACCCATCCTCAGAAGGGACTGCAACCGTTGACTCCGGCTCAAGGAACGCATGCTCGACCCGCTGTGTCTGGAAGACTTCGTGGACAACGTGGGCTGCCGAGGCAAGGGCCGCATCAGTGTCACCGCGTGAATATTTACTCTCTGACAAGGTGTTTCCGTCAAGGGTCCACACAGCGCTCTCATCAGATGCCAGGGCGACATCGGGGTCGGTGAACGGTGTCAGGACGTTGTATTCGACGTCGACGAGTTCGGCAGCTGCTCGTGCTGCAAGCATGTCCTCTGCAACAACGATCGCAAGAACATCGCCGCGGTAGGACGTTCGCCCACCAACAGGAATCATCACGGGCCAGTCCTTGTGGATGAGACCGACACGCAACTCGCCCGGGATATCGTCGCCGGTGAGCACAGACACGACACCGGGATGCGCAAGTGCTCGTGTCGGATCGATCGAGACAACGTCGGCTCGGGCGTGATCGGTGAACCGCAAAGCAGCGTGGAGCATCCCCTCGATCTGGAGGTCACCGACAAACCCACGATCGCCAAGCGCGAGTTCGTTTGCTTCGTACTTGACTCCGTCGCCCCCGATCTTTCCCGATCGGGCCCTGACGGGGATGGCGTCGCCTGAAGCAAGGAGCTCTACGGCTTCGACGATCTTCGTATACCCAGTGCATCGGCAGAGGTGGGCACCAAGTCTTCCTTGGATTGTGGTCCGGTCGAGATCGGAGCCCTTCTGATCGATCAGCGCTTTTGATCGAACAATGATCCCGGGTGTGCAGAATCCACACTGAAGCGCGCCCGTCGCCGCAAAGGCGTTCGCATAGCGGGACCGCTCGGCATCGTCGAGACCTTCAAGCGTGACAATCGGTTTGTCGGAAACCTTGTCAAGAGACACGAGACAACTTGCCGTGGCCTTGCCGTCGACGAGCACCGTGCATGCGCCACACTGTCCCGAGGGCGAGCATCCATCCTTTGGCGACGTGATCCCAAGGCCATCGCGTAGGGCAGAGAGCAGATGCGGGTGGGCGTCATCCACCTCTCGTTGGGTTCCATTGACATTCAGCGAGACGGTCATTCGAGTTCTCCTTCTTCTGCGATCAGGCGATAATGCTTGGGAACGCGGTATCGAGCAAAGTCGAACAGCGTGTTTTTGTAGAATGAACAAAAGTCAAGATCGATACGGGCAACGGCTACCTCATCGCCCGTCGTGATACACCGAGCAACGACCTGTCCAGATGGGGCATAGATCGCGCTCTGGGCGAGTGAATCAATACCTTCCTCAATACCACCCTTTGCGACGCCCACGACGTACGTCCCGTTCTGGTAGGCACCTGAAGCCATGACGAGGTCGTTGTGGAAGCCAGCGAGAGCGTTTTGTTGAGGATCAGGGTCATAGTGAAGCGGGGTGTTGTAGCCGATCAGGATCAGCTCGGCCCCCTTGAGCCCCATGACGCGGTACGTCTCGGGCCAGCGCCGATCGTTACAGATCGCCATCCCAATCTTTGCCCCAAACGCGTCCCAGACACCAAATCCTTCCGGCCCCGATTCGAAATAGTGACGCTCGGCATGCTGGAAGGGGCGACCAGGCTCGTTTTCCTCATGTCCGGGAACATGGACTTTGTGGTACTTCCCAACGATCGACCCGTCGCGTTCGACGAGGACCTGCGTGTTGTAGCGGTGGTGCGTTCCGTCATCGCCGATCACAAGTTCGGCATATCCAAGGGAGAAACCGACACCGAGCTCCTCTGCTCGGTCGAACAGCGGTTGGGTCGCCGTGTTCGGCATCTCGGATTCGAACCACATCTCGATCTCATCGATGTCATCGGTAAACCAACGTGGAAAGAAGGTGGTGAGCGCAAGTTCGGGAAACACGACAAGGTCACATCCCCGCGACGCACCATCCTCAAGGAGAGCTATCAGACGCACAACGCAGTCAGACCTCGATTCGCCTTTGCGAATCGGGCCCATTTGGGCAGCTCCAACGGTGAGATACCGTGTCACGGGATCCAATCCTGACTGTGTGTCGACTACGAGATCAATTGTCGTCGATTGCTTTACATTTTGTCAAATCAATTTTGACATTTTATCAAATTTTTTTGGCTTTCTTTCGACTTCGTCGTTAGTGTCGATGTGACATTCAGATATGAGATTTCGAGGAGGAATACCGTGTCAGATACACTTCGCGCCGCACTTGTTCAGGCCGCCTGGACCGGCGACTACGACTCAATGCTTGCCACCAATACCGAGTACGCCCATCAGGCTGCCAACGATGGGGCCAAGGTCCTGTGCTTTCAGGAAATATTCACCGGTCCATACTTTTGCAACGTCCAGGATCCACAGTTCTATGACCTCGCCGAGGAGATCCCCCACGGGCGGACCGTCACCGCCATGAAGAAGGTCGCAGCCGAGACGGGCATGGTCATGATCATTCCGATCTATGAAAAGGTTGACGAGGGAACGTTCTACAACACGGCTGCCGTAATCGATGCAAACGGTGAGATGCTTGGCATCTACCGAAAGACTCATATCCCCCAGGTCGAAGGATTCTGGGAGAAGTTCTACTTCCGGCCAGGAAATCTCGGCTACCCGGTCTTTGACACAGCAGTGGGCCGGATTGGTGTGTACATCTGTTACGACCGACACTTTCCTGAAGGATGGCGCGAACTCGGTCTCAAGGGCGCCAAACTCGTCTTCAACCCGAGCGCAACAACTCGAGGTCACTCCAAGTACCTGTGGCAGCTGGAACAGCCAGCGGCCGCTGTTGCGAATCAGTACTTTGTCGGGGCAATCAACAGGGTTGGAACGGAAAATCTTGAGGACACGGACTATTACGGATCTTCGTACTTCGTCGACCCACGCGGACAGATCGTCGGTGAGACAGCATCGGACACGGCGGACGAGGTCGTGGTCCGTGACCTCGACATGTCAGAAATCGAAGCGGCACGTCGGCATTGGGCGTTCTACCGTGATCGCAGACCAGAGGTCTACGAGGGAATCGCGAAGTCGTGACCACATGCCGCGTTGAGTTCGTGATCGAACCGTTCAGCACAGATGGCGAGTTGGGATCCCACGTGCGTGCGGGGATTGCCGCAATGGAGGCGCGGGGTCTCGCCGTGATCATGGGTCCGTTCGGATCCTTGGTTGAGGGAGCGACTGAGGACGTTTCGGCTGCCATCTCCTCGATGGTGCAAGCCGCTATCGTCGACGGCGCCGACCGAGTCCTTGTCGAGGTGACCACCCAGCCATGACTTCCAGCCAGCGGAATCTCGTCAAAGCCATCGAGCCCCTCATCGACGCCATCGGCGCCTCGATCGTGTCCACGGACGAGCTTGAGGAAGGCGATATCACGCTCGATTGGAACGGGAAGCCGGTGATTGGAGTGCGACTTGATGAGATCATTTCGCTCGACAGACTGATTGCCGCCGTTGAGCAACAGCTCGGATCACCGCTGAGGGATCTCGACCGCACCGACAAGCAACGTGCGGTTCGGATGCTTGACGAGCGAGGCGCTTTTCAACTCCGGCGATCGATCGAAGATGTCGGAGAGGCGATGGGAGTCAGTCGAATCACCATCTACAACTACCTCAGTGCCATCAAGGACAGGGCGTGATGTCTGGCCTGTCGTTCGCGATCACGCTTCCCACTTGGGTTCGGTCCGTCATCGACTTCGATCAGGTTTACGAGTCCGACGAGGACAAGATGGATCTGGCCAATGCCCTTGCAATGGGTAACGTCGCTCACCAAACAGGTGGTCCCTTCGGGGCAGCGATCTTCGAGGAGGCCACCCATCGACTCATCGCTCCGGGTGTGAACCTGGTTGTGCCCCAGAACAATCCGACAGCCCATGCCGAGATCGTCGCCATGGGCCTTGCCGGGGAGCTGCTCGGTCGATACGACATAGGTGACGACGGCACCAAGCCCGCAGTACTCGCTGCGAGCACCGAGCCGTGTGCGATGTGTTTGGGTGCGGTTCCGTGGAGCGGAGTGTCGAGACTGATCATCGGAGCAAGGGACGTCGATGCGCGTAATGTTGGGTTCGACGAAGGCGACAAGCCCGCCGATTGGATTGTGTCGCTTGAGGCTCGGGGGATCACAGTCAGACAGGATGTCCAGCGTCCGCAGTCGGTGCTGGTATTGAACTCGTATCTCAGCTCGGGTGGCGAGATCTACAACACAGACGGAGGGGCAGACGATGCATGAGGTACAGGACAGAACGTGGAGCGTTGAACGGTACGACCGTCCAGAGACCCTCGAAGGAGCACTCGACCTCGTGGACCAGCACCGGTCCGATGTCCGAATCCTTGCAGGCGGCACCGATCTCCTCCTTGAGATGCAGCGAAAGGTCCGCAACGTCGGTTTTCTCGTGGACCTGTCTGCTATCGACGGCCTCGATGACATCACTCTCGACGGTGGCGTCGTGTCACTCGGGCCCCTTGTCACGCACAGGGACGTCATCGCTTCTGACCTCGTCCGGGCACATGGGCTTCCCCTCGCTCAGGCATGTCTTGAAGTGGGTTCGGCACAGCTTCGTAATCGGGCAACTGTCGTCGGCAACGTGGTAACGGCATCCCCTGCCAACGACACCATTTCAGCGCTGCTTGCGTTGGACGCATCCCTCACGCTCGCTTCCATCAACGGCCAGCGCACTGTTGCGCTCTCGGATTTCTACAAAGGCGTTCGCAGGACCGTGATGGCTGACAATGAGATCGTAACGGGTGTCTCGTTTCCGGCCATGACCGAGTCCGATGCAGGGATCTTTGCAAAGGTTGGCCTCCGCTCTGCACAGGCGATCTCAGTCGTCCACGGCTCCATTCTCGTGTCACGAAACAACGGCATCGTGAGTTCGGCTCGAATCGCACTGGGGAGTGTGGCACCCGTGGTCGTCCTCGTCCAAGCCGCTGATCTCCTCATCGGAAACAGCCTGTCGGAAGAAACCATCAAACAATGCGCCGCGGCATGCGCCGGCGAAGTCACCCCGATCTCGGACGGGAGAGCGACCGCCGAATACCGCACGGCAATGGTTGAGGTCGCAGTGGCACGCATGCTGCGCTCACTCAGAGACGGAACCGAAGCAGCCCAATGGCCCGATCGTGTCACGCTGCTCAGTAACGGCACCAAGGCTGTTCCAGAACCAGCCTCGGTCGGACAGGACGACAACGTGATGATCACGATCAACGGAGTTCCGACATCGGGGAGCGGTGCCTGCAATACGACACTCCTGAATTGGATTCGCGAGCATGCAACGGCCGCCAACGGCGCTCCCCTGACCGGAACGAAGGAAGGATGCGCCGAGGGTGAGTGTGGCGCTTGCACCGTCCACATGGATGGGCAAGCCGTACTTGCCTGCCTGGTCGCCGCACCAGCAGCCCATGGAAGTGAGGTCACCACCATCGAAGGGCTCTCATCAGAACGAGACCGGGTCATGCAGGATGCTCTTGTCGATTTCGGAGCGGTTCAATGCGGTTTCTGCACGCCGGGATTTGTCATGTCCGCCTCATCGTTGTTGAGCGAACACGAAAATCTCTCGACACACGAAATCCGTGAGGGCCTCAGCGGCAATATTTGTCGCTGCACCGGCTACGACTCGATCGTCGCGGCCGTGCAGATTTCAGACGTTGGACGTTGGACAGATGGGGGTTCGTCGTGACCGTTGGGACCAATGCTCGAAGGATCGACTCATCCGACAAGGTCACCGGTGCTGCGCTCTATCCGGGTGACCTCTCGGCAGACAACGTGCTTTCCGCAAAGGTGGTCTTTTCTGATCGGCCGCATGCACGAATGGTTTCGATGGACACCGCCGCCGCCTTTGCAGTCGATGGGGTGGTAGAGGTGGTCACCGCCGCCGACATTCCGCTCAACGAATATGGCCTGACGATGTTTGATCAGCCGGTTCTCATCGGTGTGGATGGAACAGGTAAGTCACATATCCCGTCCAACATCTCACGATGGGAAGCAGACCAAGTTGCCATCGTCATTGCAGAAACCGAAGCGTCCGCAATCGCTGGCGCGAGGGCTCTGACCATTGAATGGGAGGATCTCCCACTTGCTCCAGATCTGACCGCTGCCAAGACCGACGAGACCCTTGTCCACCCTGAGAACCCCATCAACTCGAATACTTACACCACGTTGAGGATCCGAAAGGGCGACATGGAAGCCGGCTGGGCCGAAGCAGACGTCGTGATCGAGGGTACCTATCACCTCCCCCATCAGGAGCACGCCTACCTCCAGCCCGAGGCTGGACTGGCCTACGTCGACGCCGATGGAGTCGTGACCGTCAAAGTTGCCGGGCAGTGGACCCATGAGGACCGCGAACAGATCGCACATGCTCTTGAACTACCCGAGCCGATGGTCCGCGTCATCTATCCAGCGATCGGTGGAGCTTTCGGCGGTCGAGAAGACATGAGCCTCCAGATTGTCTTGGCTGCTGCCGCCCTCAAGCTCCACCACCGCGGAATTGATCGTCCCGTGCGCATCGTGTGGAACCGCGAGGAAAGCATCGTTGGCCATCACAAACGACATCGTGCTGAGATAGCCACGCGGTGGGGAGCAAGGAAGGACGGGAGCATCGTCGCGGTTGAGGCCGAGGCATTTCTCGATGCAGGTGCCTACAACTACACATCGAGCAAGGTGCTTGCAAATCTTCACCTCACCATCACGGGCCCGTACAACATTGACAACGCCCACATTGACTCCCATGCCGTGTACACACATTCGGTTCCTGGTGGGGCATTCCGCGGCTTTGGTGGCCCCCAAGGATCGTTCGTATCTGAGAACCAGATGAACAAAGTGGCCGAGGCTCTCGACATGGACCCGATCGAGATCCGACGGATCAACCTGCTCCACGACGGTGACGATTTCATCACACAGCGGCCGATGCCCGATGGGGTAAGCATCGAGACCGTCATCGATGAGCTCGTCGAGGTATCCGAGTGGGACCAACGACGGCCGATAGATGTCGTTGTGCCAAACATCAGGACACTTGGATCAAATCCTTCTGCGATCCGAACCGGGAGGGGGATGGCGTGTGCTCTCAAGAACGTCGGTTTCACTATGGGCATGCCAGAACAATGTGAAGCGACAGTCACACTCCGGGGAGATGACTACGTTGAATTCGCCGAACTCGTGCACGCCGGTGCTGATGTCGGTCAGGGGGCCCACACCGCCTTCCTTCAAATGTTGGCAGAAGCCGTGGACATTCCCTTCGAGAATGTAACGGGTTCCTTCTCCGACACGGCAACCAGCGGCAACTCGGGCTCGGCATCAGCGTCGCGGCTCACGTTCATGGCTGGAAACTCCATCCAAGGTGCGACCGAAGAAGCCAAAAAGGCATGGATTGATGGAGATCGGCCAGCGCTCGGCCATTTCCGCTACGTTCCTCCACCGACCGAAGCCATGGACCCCACGACGGGCAAGGGCAACGTCTTCTTCGCTCTTGGCTATGTTGCCGAGATCGTCGAGATCGCCGTGGATGTCGAAACCGGTCACGTACGTGTTGGGACGGTCTATTGCGCTGTCGACGTCGGGAAGGCGATCAATCCGACACTGGTCCGTGGACAGGTTGAGGGAGCCATCGTGCAAGCCCATGGCTACGCACTTACGGAACGTCTCAGGGTCAAAGATGGGAGGATCGAGAATCCAACCCTTTCTGGCTACTTGGTACCTGGCAGCATGGATACCCCAGATCGTATCGAGACGATCAGTGTTGAGGTGGCCGATCCACTCGGCCCGTGGGGTGCGCGAGGTATGGCCGAAATGCCGTTCATCCCTTATGCACCGGCCGTCGTTGCAGCGCTTCACGACGCAACAGGTGTGTGGTTCGACGAGATCCCCCTGACTCCGGACCGTGTGCTTGCGGGGCTGAAAGAAGCCGGTGTCTCGTAGACCTGTCGGATCTCTTGTGGATCGATAGGGTCTGGGTATGGAAACGGTCACCGATGGTGTGTACCTGATCTCACGGGGATCAAATGCGTACATCGTTGATGGGGACGACGGCGTCGTGCTTGTCGACACAGGACTACCGAAGCGCCACGGTCTGATCATCGAGGGTCTGTCCGACATTGGTCGATCAACCAAGGACGTCCGCGCCATCCTCATCACACACGCACACTTCGACCATTTCGGTGGCGCCGCCGCTCTCAGGTCTGCATCCGATGCGGCCGTGTACGCATCCCACGTGGACGCGATGGTCATTCGGGGAGACAAGCCAGCCGAGCCCCCACCGGTGTTGGAACGACTTCCTTTCATCACGTCGCTGATGACAATCATGCCCCAAGCGGCATCACTTGCCGTGGATCACATCGTCGCCGAGGGGTTCGATCAGGAACTCCCGGAAGACTTCACGGCCATCGACACGCCAGGGCACACCGAGGGACATCTGTCGTATCTGCTGAACCGCCGCGGTGGCATCCTCTTTGTTGGTGACGCCGCGAACAACGCGAACGGATCGATCAAGCGGGGTTGGTTCAACCGATCAACAGACACGATCGAAGGCAGCATCCACCATCTGGCATCGTTCGAATTCGAGACGGCGGTCTTCGGCCACAGCGGTCCACTCAGATCGGGTGCCTCAGCAGCGTTTTGTCGGTACTAGAAAATCCAACACGGCGTATCCAAAAAAGCCACAAAGACGGACTCGCAGGCTCAAGGTCCGGGCGAACCAAATCAATCAGCCGAGTCGGATTTTCGACTACCACCACCGCCGTCAGTCGGTGGGCACCCGAGGTCTCAATGGTGAGGGTATGGTTTGGCATCTCAAGGATCCCAACCGGGACCGAACGATGTTTTGTTGGCTTGTCGAGTGACATCAAACCGTCAAGGAGAGAGGATTGTTATGCCGTCGCATGAGAACCGTCGTGCTCTAGTCACCGGCGCTGGCTCGGGTATCGGTCGAGGTGTCGCCCGGCGGCTGGCAGGTGAGGGGGCGGCCGTCGCCTTGCTGGACGTGAACCGAGAGACAGCGTCCTCCGTTGCCGACGAGATCATCAGAGACGGAGGCGAGGCCGTGGTCGTAGTCGCTGACGTTCGAGACCGTGTGGCGGTGCGTGAGGCGATCGCAACGGCGGGTGCAGCGCTCGGTGGCATCGACTATCTGGTCAACAACGCTGGTTTGATCACCATGAGCGCGTTCGAGCAGACCACTGACGAGGAGTGGGATCTCGTGATGGATGTCAACTGCAAGGGGATGTTCGTCGTCACCCAGGAGGCACTGCCATATCTGCGTGATGCGGGCGAGGGTGCAGCGGTGGTGAATCTGTCCACGGTCGAGGCCGAGGTCGTGGTGTCCTCACAGGGATCCTGCCAAGTGCACTACAACGCGTCGAAGGGCGGCGTACGAATGTTGACCAAGGCCATGGCAGCGGAGTTATCGCGGTACGGCATTCGAGTGAACGCGGTCGCACCCGGCCCTGTGGCCACCAACTTCATCCCCGGTCTGAGCCACGACGACGTGGATGTGCGTTCGTTCATGGACGCACGATTGCTGATCAAGCGGTCCGCCACGCCAGACGACATCGCCGCGGCGATCTCCTTCTTGCTTTCCACTGACGCATCGTATATCACCGGTGTCCAGCTTCCCGTCGACGGCGGATGGCTTGTTCGATGAACGCCACCGATCGACTCGATCCCACCGACCTCGCCGACTACGACACAGTCATCATCGCAGGGATCGACATGTACGGGAGGCTGTTCGGCAAGCGAATCCCGGTGCGTCGCTGGAAAGAGATCGCCTCCGACGGATTGCACGTTTGCACCTCCGTCTACGCGTGGGACGTCGCCCAAGAGCTGGGTACGTTGAAGGTCGACTACGCAGGTGACCACACGGGATGGCACGATTTCCGACTCGTCCCCGACGTCGGCACGCTGCGCCGTGCGGCATGGTTGGACGCAACCGCCATCGTGCTGGCCGACAGCGTCGATGAGCACTCTGACGCGCTGGTCCCGATCGCTCCACGTACCATATTGCGCACGGCTGTCGACCAGCTTGGTCACCGCTCCTTCGTTGCGACCGAACTTGAGTTCCACCTGTACAAGGGCACTCCGGCACAGCTACGTGCGAGCGGGTATCACGATCTCGAACCAACCACAGATGTGCACTGCGACTACAACATCGCCGAAGGTGACCTGTACGAGGAGTTTTTCGCCAGTCTGCGCACGGTGCTGGACGCATCAGGGGTTCCGGTCGAGGTCGCGCAGGTCGAATACGGTCCGGGCCAGTGGGAGATCAATCTTGAGTACGCCGCTCCGGTGGAAATGGCCGACCGACATACGCTGTTCAAGCACATCGTGCGGCACGTTGCAGCCACCAACGGCTTTACCGCGACTTTCATGCCGCGTCCACTCACCGATGGCATGGGCAGCTCCTGTCACATCCACGTGTCGTTACGCGACAAGGACGACATCCCGCTGTTCTACGACAAAGAGGCTGAACACACCGTATCCGCGTCGTTACGCAATGCCGTTGCCGGAATTCTGAACCTGATCCCTGACCTGATGCTGACCTATGCGCCCACCGTCAACTCCATGCGGCGCATTCTTACCGCGGACTTCGCTGGTAACGGACTGACGTGGGGCTACGACAACCGCACCACGACGTGTCGGATCATCACGGGTTCGCCCACGACGAATCGCGTCGAGCTGCGCCTTCCGGGAGCCGACGCCAATCCGTACCTCGCCCTCGCTGCTGCACTCGGCTCAGTGCGTTATGGCATCGAAGAGCACCTCGACCCAGGACCACCGGTCAGCGGCGACGGCTACGCGACGGCCGACGTTTCAAAGCTGCCGACAACGCTTGGTGATGCGGCCGCGGCCTTCCGGTCCAGTAGTGCTGCGCGTGCCCTGCTCGGCGACGCTGTCGTCGAGCACTACAGCTCGGTCGCCGACCACGAATGGTCGACATTCCTGCGTACGGTCAGCGACTGGGACCGAAGCCGATACCTTGACAGCATCTGATGCGTCCACCTGAGCTCGCGTGCGACGCACCCGGATACGCCCTCCGCTCACCGATCCGCCACGGTGAACCCAATTGGTTCAAGCAAGCGCTTGAACTCACGAATGGAACGACATGACCTCGGTGACAGCACAACTCAATACGCCTCGGCAGCTGATCGATGGCATCTGGCATTTGCCTACCCACGTACTCGATCATCACCTCGTCGATCCGGCAACAGGGGCGCCCATCCAGTCCCAGGTTGCGTCGTCGCTGACCGATATCGATCTGGCAGTCGAGGCAGCCTGGCGCGCCCACCGTGCCGATCCGCTCGGGATCGGCACGCCAGAACAGCGGATCATCGCGCTCGAGACGGCTGCCGACCACCTCGACACGATCGCTCCCAAGATCGCCGAGCAGGACAGTTTGAACTCCGGCATCCCCGTCACCATCACTCGGCTGTTCGCCGGTGCTCTCGCGAGCACTTTCCGCGGTGCGGCCGCCCGCGTCATCGACGTGGCCCCGACCGACCTGTCGAGTGCAGGCCGACGCGTCACCCTCAGCAGACTCCCGCTCGGACCTGCTGCCATCCTGGCACCTTGGAACGCGCCGACTGCAGTCGCCGCGAAGAAAACGGCGTACGCCTGGGCCGCGGGATGTCCCGTCATCGTGAAACCATCCCCATGGTCACCCAACGGCACAACTCTGCTCGTCGAGATTCTCGAGCAGGCCGCTGCCACGGCCGGACTGTCTCATGTTGCTATCCAGCTCGTTCTCGGTGGCATTGATGCTGGCCAGGCATTGGCGGAGGCACCTCATGTGCGGGTGCTCAGCTTCACAGGTAGCCGTGTCGGCGGCCGGGCCGTTGCCGCAGCGGCGGCTGCCAACGTGCCATCCATCCAGCTGGAACTCGGTAGCAATAACCCAGCTCTTGTCCTTTCCGATGCTGACCTTGAGCTAACCGCAACCCAACTCGCCGCGGGCATGACCAAGCTCAACGGCGCATGGTGTGAGAGCCCGGGCACCGTCTTCGTACCTCCCTCGCTGCGTGAGGAGCTCATCGAACTCCTGTCTGTGCGGCTATCCGAACTACGAGTCGGCTCGCCACTCGATCCAGATGCCGAGTTCGGCCCGCAGTCGAACCCAGCGCAGTACGCAACCCTCCAAACGCGCCTCGGGCAGTTCATGGCGGCGGGAACCCGAACGGTAACCGTTGGGGCAATGCCGCCACAGGGGCTCTGGATTCCGCCGACGCTGGTCATCGATCCGCCCCTCGATCTTGCTGCTGCCGAGACCTTCGGGCCGGTACTCGTCCTTCGCACCTGCTTGGACACATCTACAGCGCTCGTCGAAGCAGCAAGCTTGGAAACCGGACTCGCCGGCTACGTCTTCACCCGTTCAATAGATGAAGGCCACCGCATCGGACGCCTCCTCCCCGTTGGAGAGGTCAAGATCAACGGGACAAGCCTGCTCGACATGAGCGAACATTCGACGCAAGAGTTCTGGTACGGCTCCGGCGTGGGCAGACACGGTGACGCTGAGCTGCTGCGCTTGTTCACGGGAGCCCGCATTGTGGGTGAGGACGTCGACTCTCCGCTCTAGATCATGGTCGGGAGATGGAGCCAAGAAATCTGTTGCTGTCACGAGCAGCTTCTCGACTGTCGATGTTGGCCGGATCCCTTGGACGCCGCATCAGCCGGTCGGATCGTCGGTTCCCAGGTATGCGGCTTGCACCCGAGAATCGGCTCTGACCTCTTCGGCGGAGCCATGAGCGATGATCTCACCTTGATCGAGGACGTATATCCGGTCACAGATGGCTGTAATGAAATGGAGATCATGATCGATGACGAGCACGCCTGCCCCTATCCATGAGGCGACTTGCCGAATCTGGCTCACCATGGCGACGGAATCCGCCTCCCACATTCCGGCAGTTGGTTCATCCAACAGGAGGATCTCGGGGGCCAAGGCAGCGGCTCGGACGAGCTCGAGCTTTCGAGCTGCACCGTAGTTGATGTCACCGGCTCGGCTCTCACGGTCATCCCACAGGCCGACGGCGAAAATGAGCGCATCGACGTCCGCCACCGTGCGCTCCCTTCGGTGACGTGCAGCCACGATCGCGGGCACGGATATGTTCTCGCGCACGGTAAGACTCTTGAACAGCCTGAGGTTTTGAAAGGTTCTGGCAATACCGAGCCTTGCTACCTGGAAGGACGGCAGCCCCGCCAGGTCATGATCCCCCAGGCGCCACGTTCCGTCGTTTGGCTGGATGACCCCGGTTATGGCGTTGATCAACGTCGTCTTGCCCGCTCCGTTGGGTCCGATGAGACCCACTACCTCACCCACACCGACCTCAAGTGAAACATCGTTGACGGCAACAAAGCCACCAAACCGCACCGTAATGTTGTGGGTGACGAGGCGGACGTCGCCGAGTTCAGGAAGGCTTGTCGGCGGCTCGGGCGGCGTGGCTCTCTTTCGAAGGCGACGGCGTAAGGGATCCTCCACCTCTCGATCACCCAGGATGCCCTGTGGACGCAACAGCATGAATCCCAGCATTGCGCTTCCGAGAAACAGAGCAGAAAGTCCGGGCCTGAGGAGCCAATCGAGTCCGGGAACCGACACTGAATCGCCCGCGAGGACTCGGGTCACCTCGGTACCCGCCGTGATGACTGCCACTCCCACGAGACTGCCAGTGACACTCCCCCTCCCACCGACGATCAGCATGGCAAGGGTCAAGAGCGTGAAATCGAAAAAGAAGAAGTTCGGTGTCATTGATCCGAGCGAGAGCACCCGTAACGATGCCCCCACGGTGACAAGGGCAACGCTCAGAAGCAACGCCGCCATATGCGGTATGGCAGGGTTGACACCCATCGCTCTCGCTGCCAGATCATCATCACGCATCGCCTGAGCCAACCGGCCAAGGCGGCTTTCGCGGAACATTCGTGCGACAAGGACTGCGAAAACCAGCCCGATATATATCCAGGTCTTCCCCTGCAGCCCCTGCCCCGGTCCAAAGGAGAGACCCGATCGGTTTCCGGCCGTGAGCGTGACGAAGTTGGCTGCCATCTCTCGAACCAGGAACAACAGTGCCAGCGTGATCATGGTGGCGGCGACAGCACCCGCATACCGGACCGAACGGATCAAGCCGAGCCCGACGAAGAAGGCGACGAACACCACGACGAGAATTGCGACAACCGTTGCGGCGAGTGGACCCATCTGGATGTCGACGATGCCGAAGGGCGCATCGGGAATGATGACGTGCTTCACAACCGGATCAATCACCAGCAAAGCAACCACATATCCACCAATGGCGGCAAAGCCCATATGACCAAAGGAAAGAACTCCGGTATTCCCGATGTACACCTGGAGCCCAACAACAAGAATGGCATTGATGAACATCTGAGTCATGAGGAGATCACGACCAGACCCTCCCATCGCGGCATAGACGAGTCCGCCGACCACGAGGATCACGATGAGGACGAGTTGTCCGCCAAGGGGAAGAACCCATCGGTCGAGAAGACGCTCTTTCATCAGACTCGTTCCGCGCGACTGACTGAGACCAACCCCTGCGGTCGGACTATGAACAGCATGGCGAGAAGGACGAACAGTATCCCCTCAGTCAGGCCGGAGATCTCGGATGGCAAGTAGCCGCGTAGCATGACCTGAACGATTCCGAGCGCGAATCCACCGATGACCGCGCCGCTCAAGCTTTCCAGTCCACCCGCGATCACAGCTATCACTCCGAACAACAGGGGAGTCAACCCAGCGTCGGGTTTGGCGGTGCCGGTTCTCATCAACCAGAACACCCCTGCAACTCCTGCAAGTGCGCCCGAGAGGGCAAACGCTCCCCTTATGACGCTGTTGGACTTGACACCCATCAGTCGGGCTGCATCGAAATCGAGAGATGCTGCGCGCAGGGTGATTCCGAACATGGTCTTTTGGAGAATCCACACGGTGATGAGGAGCGTCACCACGGTGGCAACAACGGTGATGATGTCGAAAATCTCCAGGTTGATCCCGAACACCTTGATCGTGTTGAAGATCCAACTCGGTTTAGGAAAGTTGAGGGGCTTGGGAGATACAAACATCAAGAACAAAGCGCTCACGACAAAATGAACACCAAACGACGTGAGAAGCATGGTGAACTCATCCGAGCCTCGCACCCATCGGAAGGCAAGAAACTCGATGGCCATCGATGCGATGATTGATGTCACGAGGATCGCCGGAACGATGATCTCCCACCCGTAGCCAGCGGTTGAAAGACCGTAGGCGACATATGACGAGATCGTGATCAGCTCCCCATGAGCGAAGTTGACAAGGTGCATCACCCCGAAGATCACTGCGAGTGAGAGAGCCAAAAGGGCGTAGATGCTTCCCTGGCCGAGCCCATCGACCAGCTGCTGGATGAAGACGTTCATTCGGATGTCCCCATGTAGACGTCGAAGAGATTCTCGCGCCCTCGGAAGGCGTCGGCAGTCGCTTCCGACACGACATTGCCGGTTCGCAGCAGATAGACGCGGTCGGCGATTTCGAGGAGTCGTCGAGCATTCTGCTCCACTACGAGGAGTGTGGTTCCATCCTCACGCAGACGCGCGATGAGATCAAACACCGTTGATATGAGGTTTGGCGCAAGCCCGAGCGTCGGCTCGTCCATCAAGAGCAGTCGCGGGCTGCTCATCAGCCCTCGACCGATGGCAAGTTGTTGCGCCTCCCCTCCCGACAGGTATCCCGCCAACATTGTTGTTCGCTCGCCCAGCACCGGAAAGAGCTCCTTGATCTCTCTCATTCTCTCGTGACGATCGCTTGCCTTGCAGGTGATCCCGGCAACAAGCAGATTCTCCTCGACCGTCAACTCGGTGAACAAGCGTCGCTGCTCGGGCACAAGGGCAACGCCTCGCCGCAGCATCGCCTCGGGAGTGAGCGCGGTCACGTCGGCGTCATCGAAAGAGATGGTTCCGGACGCGGGCTTCAACAACCCGATGATGGTGTTGAGCAACGTGGTCTTACCGGCGCCGTTCGGCCCGATCACGCCGACGATCTCACCAGCCTGCACGACGATCGAAGCGTCGCGCAGGCCGGTGATCGATCCATATCGGGTCGTGAGACCCTCGACCTTCAGCACAAAGGTACGTCCCGTGTCTCTAGGGTGCGTCAACCACCTCTACGAGGACGACCTCACCGTTCTTAACCTGTACGATGTAGAGCGGCTTTTGCTGAACGCCATTCGAGCCGGCATAGCTGACCCTTCCGGTGATGACTGTCACGTTGGATGCTTCTTTGAGAGCATTGCCGATCGCTACCCCGTCAAGCTCATATCCAGTTCGAGCAAAGGCGTCGGCCATCAGGATCACGGCGTCGGCCGCCAAGGAGCCGAACGAGAACGTCTCAAGTGGTGCACCTGTGTCTGCCTCGAATTTGTCAAGGAACTCCTGCATCCGGTTGTCGGGCGAAGGGAACGCGTGTGTCGTGAAATACACACCTTCCGCGTCGGCTCCAAGATCCCAGACACGGGTCGCGTCCGCCGCATCGGCGAAAACGTACGTCGGCGTGAGACCTGCTGCCTTCATCTGCGGGATCAGAACCCCGAGCTGGGGTGTGAGCATCGCCGTGTACAGAACATCAGGTGGCGCGTCGAGTGCAGAAATCGCATTCACCTGCGTCGAGAAGTCCGAATCCTCCATCGAGAACGTGTAATCACCTAGGACCGTTCCACCCTCCGCCTCGAATACCGCGGTGAAGGTTGCAGGATTGTATCCGAAGTATGGACCCGGGATACTGAAGGTCACCGCCGTCTCATCACCTTGACTACGTGCAAATAGTGCTGCCTCGGTCGCCTGTCTCGGATCGTCGAAGGTTCCGAGGAACGAGAGGGCATTCTCATCTGCCAACGATGGCTCAGTCGATGCTACGAAAATGACGGGTACTTTACCGCCCACGACCTGCAACAACGGCAGTCCGAAGTCTGCGAATGGGGGTCCGAGGATCGCCTGGACACCAGCATCAAGCAGGTCACTGGCCGCACGTTGCGTTACATCCGGGTCACCTTGGATGTCTTGGACGATGACCTCCACCGGATGTCCGCCAATACCCCCGGCGCACGTGATGAGCTCAGCCATGTACTTCGCACCCTCGCTGCCCGGTCCATCGGCAAACCCACCAACCTCTGACAGGTCAGCCGCATAACCAATGAGGAAGGGCTCGCCGGTCGGAGCCTCTGCACAGGCCGACAGATCGGCCGCCATCCAATCGTCAAGTGTCGCCGCCTCAGCAGACGGCACCGTTGTATCCGTCGCGGCGCTGGTCGTTGTCGTGTCGTCGGTCGATTCACTTGAGCATGCGGCCATCAAGAGTGTCATCACTGCCACAATCGTGAACCACCGCATCCGGGCAGACCTACCAAACGGTTTGTTTCTACGGGACATTCGTACCTCCATCGCGAGTGCAGCCTGTTCCTGCCACCGATCTGCTTGAATACGGTATACAGAACGCGGCAAGCTTGCAACTCATACACAGAGATCGTGTTCGGAGCTCCACTCGATGCTCCAACCACACGGGTTGTCGCCTCAGTGGTCGACGGGCTCGCGCCAGACCGGACACGTCATGCAGTGGCCACCGCCGCGACCGCGGCCAAGCTCGGAGCCCTCAAACTCGAGAACCGTGACCCCTGCCTCACGCAACTTGGCGTTTGTCCATTCGTTGCGATCATACGCCACGACGATGCCAGGTTTGAGTGCCACGACGTTGTTTCCGTCATCCCATTGTTCGCGGGCCTGCTCGAACGCGTCACCACCGGTTTGGACCACTCGCAACTCCGAGAGTCCCAGGGCTTCCTCGACTACATCGAGCCAACCCTTCTCTTCAACAACGACGGCCAGGCCGGACTCTGACGGGTAGTAGCTGATCGCCTGAATGGAGTCAATCACTGGCTGATACACCGTCACAAGATCAATATCGCAGAAGGTGAACACGGTATCGAGATGCATCGAGGCACGATCGACCGGCATCTTGGCTGCGATGACCCGCTCGGCAGCGCCGGCGTCAAACAGATTCTTCGCAACCTGCCCCACGGCTTGATATGTGGTGCGTTCGCCCATGCCGATCAGGACGATGCCTCTTCCGATGGGCATGACATCGCCGCCTTCGAGCATGGCGTTGCCGCGATTCTCCTCGACAGGATCACCCCACCAAACTTTGAAGTCCCCGTCCTTGAATTTCGGGTGGTACTTGTAGATCGCTGCGAGGTGAACGGTCTCTTTCCTGCGGGCTGGCCAGAACATCGGATTGAGCGTGACACCGCCGTAGATCCAACACGAGCTGTCGCGCGTGAACAGCTGGTTTGGCAGCGGGGGTATCGCAAACTCATTCTTTCCCCAGGCTTTGGATGCCGATACGCCAAACTCCTTTGGCATCTCTCCAACGGTCAGCCCTCCGATGAGGTGACGTACGAGGGTCTTGGCATCCAGCTCGTCCATCCACGCGCGTAGCTCGCCAGCGCCCAGAATGCCAACCTCGTTTGGAACGATTTTTCGATCGAGGATGTACGCCCTGCCTTGTGGATCAGACACCACATCCTCGAGGAGGCTGTGCACATGCATGACGTCGATGTCAAAATCGCTGCGCATCAACTCAACGAAGGCATCATGTTCCTTGCGCGCCTTTCTTGCCCAGATGACATCTTCGAACAGCAGATCTCTGGCATTTGTCGGGGTCAATCTACGCATCTCAAGACCAGGGCGATGCACGATGACCTTCTTGAGATCACCGACCTCTGAATAGACGCCGAATTCGGACATGGGCTCTCCCGATTCCTCTCCGCAGCAAGACAATTGCACCCTAACCTCGCGCCGATGAATGCCACACGCGTCACCGTGTCTCTCATGCTCTACGGACATCCCAAGTGAGGGTCGTTGTCGCCCTCGGTGGGAACGCACTCCTTCGCCGCGGAGAGGAGCTGACCGACGAGAACCAGCGAAGGAACGCTGGTATTGCCTGTGATCAGCTCGCTCCGATTGCCCTTGAGCACGAACTTGTGATCTCGCACGGCAATGGCCCACAGGTTGGTTTGCTTGCTCTCCAGGGCGGTTCGGTGGCAGGAGTTCCGCCGTCGTCGCTCGACATTCTCGGTGCTGAGACACAGGGCATGATTGGGTACATCATTGAACAAGAGCTTGGAAACCGTCTCCCCGTCGATCTACCGCTGACGACCCTTCTGACGATGATCGAGGTGGATCCCAATGATCCGGCGTTTGAGAACCCAACCAAGCCGATTGGCCCCTTCTACGACAAACAGCGGGCGCTCGCCCTCGAGGAGCAGAAAGGCTGGACGTTCACGTCCGATGACGACGGATATCGTCGCGTCGTTCCCTCGCCTCGCCCAAAGCAGATCTTTGAACTTCGACAGATCCGCTGGATGCTTGGACACGGCGCTGTCGTGATTTGTGCAGGCGGTGGTGGGATTCCAACCATGTTCAACGCCGAGGGAAACCTTGTGGGCGTCGAAGCCGTCATCGACAAGGACCACGCGAGCGGCTTGCTTTCCATTGGGATCGACGCTGACTTCTTCGTCATGGCAACCGATGTGGACGGTGTCTACCTTGACTGGAAGTTCTCAACTCAACGTCCCATCGACCACGCCCATCCCGATGCGCTTCTTGCCATGCAGGATGACTTCCCGCCGGGCTCGATGGGACCCAAGATCGTGGCTGCCTGCGAATTCGCTCTCGCAACGGGCAATCCTGCCGCCATCGGGGCTCTGAACGATGTCCGTGGCATGCTCAAGAGAACGGCAGGAACCATCGTCACCACCGAGGCGACCGGCATCACCTACCGTGACACCTGATACGCCGAGCGCACCGAAGAGGAGCACACAACGATGACCATAAACCTGACGGGGCGTTCCTTCGTCAAGGAGATCGACTTCACGCCGGACGAACTTGTATACCTGCTTGATCTGTCGGAAGAGCTCAAAACCGCCAAGGCGAGCGGAACTGAGACCCACAGGCTCGCGGGCAAGAATGTTGCGCTGCTCTTTGAGAAAACCTCGACCAGGACACGAGCCGCGTTTGAGGTCGCCGCGTACGATCAGGGTGCACACGTCACCATGTTCGATCCCACAAGCTCCCAGATGGGCCACAAGGAGTCGATCGCCGATACGGGCAGAGTCCTTGGCCGTATGTATGACGCGATTCAGTTCAGAGGCCAGCACCAGAGCGATATCGAGAAACTCGCCGTCCACGCGGGTGTTCCGGTCTACAACGGTCTCACGGACGAGTGGCACCCCACCCAGATGCTCGCTGATTTCCTCACCATGCGCGAAGCCTCAGGCAAGCCGTACAACGAGCTGTCTTACGCGTTCCTTGGCGATCTGCGTTTCAACATGGCTCGCTCCCACATCGTGACCGCGGCGCTTCTCGGAAGTGATCTTCGACTCGCAGGGCCACCGGATCTCGGTCCACCACAAGACGTCCTCGACCTCGCGACCGATATCGCAGCCGAAACGGGGGCATCGATCACCGTGACCGACGATCCGATCGCTGCCGTGAGGGATGCTGATTTTCTCCACACCGACGTCTGGGTGTCGATGGGTGAATCAAAGGACGTGTGGACTGACCGTGTTGCGAAACTCAGGCCGTATCAGGTGACGAAACAGCTGATGGATGCGACGGGGAATGGGCACGCGATGTTCATGCACTGCCTTCCGGCGTTCCACGACACCAATACTGTCGTCGGGGCTCAAATGATGGCGCACACCGGACTGCCAAACGGCCTCGAAGTGACCCACGACGTGTTCGAGTCCGACGCAAGCATCGTCTTCCAACAGGCCGAGAACCGCCTCCACACGATCAAAGCCGTCATGGTCGCCACCCTCACCTAACCCCGTCCCCCCACCCCCTTCAGGGGGGACAACAGGGGAGCGCAGCGCTCTGGAAGACGGGGCTCGCAGGCTCGCACGCCCCCCTGATCCGACTGCGTCGATTCCGTTCCCCGCTGGAAGACGGGGCCCGCAGGCTCGCACGCCCCCTGGCTCGTTTCACTCGCCCGTCCCCCCGGAAGGGGGGACGCGGGTTAGACCAACACGTATTCGCGGGCCAACAATCGATACGTCGCGACCTGGTCGTTCTCCCAGGTCTGATCCTCGCCAAGCTCGGTGGCCATGAGTGCCGCGGCCCGTGGGGCGATCTCGGCGGACGCCCTTGCATCGAGCAGGAGTGATCGGGTACGTCTGGCAAGAACGTCCTCAACGGTTCTCGCCATCTCGGACCTGGTCGCCCACACGATCTCGGCGCCAACATATGGAAGACGGGGGTGTAGAAGATCTCCGAGGCTCTCGTCCATCGCAATGATCTCACGAATGGTCGATGCATCCGATCCGTACTCCGACAGACCCACACCGAGCGTGTCGTGATCGTCGACATAGCCGTGGAGATGCAACGACTCGGTCACGGATGGCCGTTCCTCAAGCCCCCCGACCGCGATCGCTCGATCGATGACATCCTCGCCCATCTTTCGATAGGTCGTCCACTTGCCTCCCGTCACGGTCACGAGACCAGACGACCCGATCACGACGGTGTGGTCGCGAGACAGTTCCGATGTCAGGTCCTCGTTATCGACCCTCACGAGTGGCCGAAGCCCGGCGTAGACACTCAGCACATCGTCCGGATCGGGATCATGTGTGAGGTATCGGGCGGCGTGCGTAAGGAGAAACTCGATCTCTTCAGGAAGCGCTCTCGGCTCGAGAGAGGTCGTATCAATCGGCGTGTCGGTCGTGCCTACGACGACGCGGTCGAGCCATGGCACTGCGAAGAGCACGCGGCCATCGTCCGTCTTGGGAACCATGATGGCCGCCTCACCCGGCTGGAATGATCGTGGAAGAACCAGGTGGACCCCTTGACTTGGCTGGAGCATCGGTTTTGCACCGGGTTGATCCATGGCAATGATGTCGTCAACAAACACACCCGTCGCGTTGACAACGACTCTCGCCATGATCGTGTATTCGGCACCGGATTCGACATCCTGTGCGATCACTCCTGCTACAAGGCCAGACGTCTTGACCAGTCCGGCAACACGCACGTGGTTTGCGACCACCGCTCCGTGGTCGACGGCTGTCAGAGCAAGAGTGATGGCCAGCCTCGCATCGTCGAACTGGCCATCGTGATAGACGGTTCCTCCACGGAGTCCATCAGGTTCCAACGTCGGGATGAGCTCGAGCGTCTCACCGACATCGAGGTTCCTCGATGGACCCAGTCCAAGCTTGCCAGCGAGCATGTCGTAGACCCGAAGCCCGACACCGTAGAACGGCCCCTCCCACCAGTCATACCTCGGGACGATGAAAGGGAGATTCTTGACAAGGTGCGGTGCGTTGTGGATCAGCCGGCCACGCTCTTTCAGCGCCTCAAGAACGAGGGAGACATTGCCTTGCTTGAGGTAGCGGACCCCACCGTGAACAAGCTTCGTGCTCCGACTTGACGTTCCCTTGGCAAAGTCCGATTGCTCCACGAGCAGCGTTCGATATCCCCGCGACGATGCCTCCACGGCAGCACCGAGGCCGGTTGCACCTCCACCAATGATGACCACGTCCCACACATCCGACGCCGCGATCTGTGTTGTCGCCTCGTCCCGATTCATGGCTGTGACGCAACAGGCAACGGTCGTGCAAATCGCTCCCTCAGTGATCTGCCGGCCAACACAACGAAGAACAGCGCGATGGGAACGACGGCGATGGTCGCCGAACCCGATGTATCGGCGTGATAGCTGACCATCAAACCAACGGCGACGGACAACACACCGATCACAACCGCCAGACCCATTATCAACGGAACCCGACGCACGAGAAGCGCGGCGGTCGCGGGCGGGCCGACCAAGAGACCAAACACCAACAACGTTCCGACTGTCTGATACGAACCGATGATCGCCACTGCTATCAACGCTAGGAGTGCGCTGTGAGCGAGGCGCGGTCGGAGTCCCAGGAGCTGAGCCTTCTGCTCGTTGAATGACAGCACAAGAAATGGGCGGTACAGGAGGACGGAAACCACAATCGTCACCGCACCGAGCACTCCAAGCATTGCGATGTCGGCCGATGTGACACCCAGGGCGTCGCCAAAGAGGATCTCGGTGAGATTCCCCGCAAAGGCATCGGTACGGGAAATCAAGATTACACCGAGGCCGAGCATTCCAACGAACAAGAGCCCGATGCTGGTGTCTTCCGAGAACGATGTCTGTCGATGGACGAGGTTGATCCCAAGCATCATGACGACTGCCGCGAGCATGGCGCCCACCAACACGTTGAAGTCGAGGAGGATCGCAAGGGCGATCCCGGGAACGACACCGTGCACGAGAGCATCACCAAGAAACGACATGCCGCGAATCACGACCCAGGTACCCACAAGGGCGAGAGCGATTGCTGCGAGTGATCCGCCAATGAGGGCGCGTTGTTGGAATCCGAGTTCGAACGGTGCGGTGAGCCATTCTGCAGACAGCCAATTCACGATATCAACCTGTCTTCATCCTCCCAGTGCTGCTGCAATCAGCTCGGCGTTTGTGGTGAGCATCCCAACCAAGGAATCAGCCCCCGACCCGGGACTTCCGATCGATCCGGTGTACAGATCGACCACACTGACATCATCGCCAACCTCGGATGCGACGGCCTTGGCGAGCCCCGTCGGATCCGTCGTTTCAGCGAAGATGACATCGACTTGTTCCTCGATCATTCTCTTGACCAGGGTGGCGAGATCACCAGAACTCGGCTCAGCCAGCGCCGAACCCGAGGGAATCACCGTCTCGATGATCTCGAGATCGAACCGCGATGCAAAGTATCCGAGGGAATCGTGATTGGTCACGAGCTTGCGACGTGCATCGGGAATCGGGGAAAGAGTCGATTCGATCGACTGTGCTGTGGCTGCAAGTTCTCGCCCGTAGACAGATGCCCGTGCATGCCAATCGACCGAATCATCGATCTCGGCGAGTGCGTCGGCAATCGCCACGGCTGCCAGGGCTACTCGATCTGGATCCATCCACACGTGCGGGTCACAGGCGAGAGTTTCATCAACCCCAGTCGATGCAGACGATTGTCCACACGTGCTAGACCCGTTCACCGAACCAACCGGTTGTGCGGCCAGTCCGACCCACAGCACGTTCGCTCCGTCAACCTGAGCAGTCTCGAGAACGTTGGTCAAGCCGACTTCAAGTCCAAGCCCATTTGCTACGACAAGGTCAGCCGAGACCATCGCAGCAACCTGAGAGGACGATGCCTGGAATCCGTGGGGATCGGCACCGACAGGCATCAACGAGACCACGGACCCGTCGTCACCAACAATTTGTGAAGCCACATCGGCCCAGATGGTTGTCGTGGCCACCACGGCGACACCGATCGAATCGTTCGAAGACGGAGCTGAGCAGCCACTCGCAACCAAAGCCAGGATCGTAAACATCGCTGCGGTGCCGCGTAGTGCTGCGCCAGCAGACTGGGTTCGGGTCTCTTGTCCCATCATGATCCCTATAATGATAATGGTTATCGTTATTGAAGCATAGCAGGACGACAAGGATTCAATGACCCCGAATCTCGATTCACAGATCACGGAAAGGCTGGCTCTCGACGGGTTGCGTTTCACGAGGGGCCGCCGCGAAGTGGTGGAGGCCCTGCTCGCCTCCGATGGTCCCATGTCTGCCAACGAGCTCTCAGACGTACTCGGCGATGGTGTACCGTTGTCGTCGATCTATCGATCCCTGGCGATCCTGACCGATGCACACATCCTCACGGTTCATCTCGCGACCAAGGGTCTCGCCCGCTACGAATTGTCCGAGTGGTTGGTTGGTCATCATCACCATCTTGTCTGTACCGAGTGTGGATCGGTGGAAGACATCCACGTTTCGGCATCTCACGAGGAACGACTTCGCGAGGTTGTTGATGCTGTTGCTTCGGTAGCGTCATTCATACCATCGAGCCACGCGCTTGAGATCGACGGGAGGTGTGCACAGTGTCAGTGACGGCAGTCACCGCATCGGACGTCACGCTCGCCTATGGCAATCACGTCGCCATCGACCGCTCGACATTCGATGTTCCGGCGGGATGTGTGACTACCGTCATCGGACCAAATGCTGCGGGCAAATCAACCATTCTCAATGCCATCGCGGGGCTCATGACACCCACCCACGGAACGCTGGAAGTACCGGCGATCGGCGGCGATCATAAACGGATCGCCTACGTGCTCCAGACCACAAAGGTGAACTACGCGCTGCCCATCTCGGTATCTGAAGTGGTCACCATGGGGCGGTACTCGACCACTGGCTTGTATCGGTGGCTCTCTGCCACCGATCGTGATGCAGTCAATAGTGCAATGACTCGAATGGGAATAGCCCACGTCTCCACATCGCGGCTCCAGGATCTCTCGGGTGGGCAGCGACAGCGGGTCTTTGTCGCCCAGGGCCTTGCCCAAGAACATGACATTCTTCTCCTCGATGAACCGTTGACCGGCATCGACCTTCCCACCGCTCAGGCCATCGACGATGTCATTCACAATGAAACGGATCGCGGTTGCACGGTGATCATGACGACCCACGATCTCTCTGAGGCACAGTTCTCGGATCATGTGCTGTTGGTCTCTGGTCGCGTCGTGGCTTCTGGTCCTCCGGACGATGTTCTCACCGCTGAAAACCTCGTTGAGGCCTACGGACCCTCCCTCCTCCATCTTGACGAGGATGACAGGCTCTTCCTCGATGACCCCGCCCACCCCCACCTTCCCGGAAGGCACGCTCATCGCGAGCGAACCAGCCACACGGAATCATCGCCGTCAGACGTTCACCGTGAGTAAGCAAACGGTGCGTTCTTTGGGCTGTAGCCCACCCTCACGGTTTGTGCGCTGTGACCAGCCAGAACTTACCCTGGGTACGCCGAGATGAGGGTGGTCGGGCGGAGGTCGGAACGGACGTTTCCTGTCCTGCTCATCGGGATGGTGCTGCTCGGGATTGGGCTCACGATCCCGGGGGTGGCCTGGCCCGAGATCGCCGGGGATTTGAATCGACCGATTGCACAGCTCGGTTTGGTTTCGTTGGCCTACGGGTCGGGGTACACCGTTGCGACCCTGGTCGGTGGTGCAGTCGCTCGACGATGGTCAATCGGAACGATCTTGGCAGGAGCGGCAGCGATGAGCGCAACTTCCCTTGCCTTGATCGCCTTGAGTCCGTCGTGGGCAGTATTTCTGATAGCCATGTTCGGCTATGCGTTCACCGGTGGCACCAACGATGTGGCCTCAAACACGTTCGTCTCGATTCGTCGGGGTACGCGATCAATGGGCGTGCTTCATGGAACATTCGGCGTCGGCACAATCCTTGGACCTCTCCTCGTGGCTGCGACCCTGGCTCTTGGGGGATCATGGCGTACAGCCTTTGTCGCCGTGGGTATCGGCCAGTTGCTGTATCTCACGGCGATCCTGGTCTATTCGCGACACGCATCCGTTCCACGGCAAGACTCGCCGAGGGGAGTAGATGGACTCAGGATCACGAAACCACTCATATGGTCGCTCGCCGTCTTCTTCATGTATTCGGGTGTGGGCACCGGAGCGGGTGTCTGGGCGTTCAGCTATCTGACCGAATACCGCAGTTTTGGGGTGGCAGCTGGAAGTTTCGCTGTTGCGGCGTACTGGGCCGGCTTCACCGCGTCGCGGTTCTCTCTGGGCCTTATCGGCGATTCGATCGATCCGAACCGCATCCTGCGATGGTCAACGGTTGCAACGACGATCGGGCTTGTGGCTCTCTGGTGGAGCCCCACCCAGCCGATCGCAGTGGTCGCTCTCATCTTCACGGGCTTTGCTCACGGACCTGTGTTCCCGCTTGAGATCGTGTTGACGCCGAGGCGTTTCGGAACAGGACACACAGCCAATGTCATCGGTTTTGAGATGGCTTCTGCAAACGTTGGAAGCGCACTCCTCCCTGCTGCGATCGGACTCTTCGTAGCGCAGTGGGGGCTCGGTGCCGTTCTCCCAACCGTCATCGCCATCACGATCGGGTTGACATTCTGCGTCGAGATGCTCAGGCGATCATCTCTCCACGTGGAGCGGCTCAACCGGGAAGATCTCGCTTTGTGAACAGGTAGCCGGCGGCAACGAAAAGTGCGGCGGTGATCGCGGCCATGATGCCGATGTAGCCCCAGTTCACGCCACCAACCAAGGGGTTGTCGCCCCAGTAGTAAAACCACGGAGAGATTTTGGCCCAATCAGCCGCGCCCTCAAAGAGCGGCAGCATCGCAGCCAGAATGTATGCGACCCCTGCGATTCCAAAAACGATCAGGATGGCATGCGTGCGCTTCCCCACAATCGTAGACACCAAGGCAGTGGTGCCGGCAAACATGAATCCGAGCATGGCCAGGTGCAGCGTTGCGGCCCACATTTTGGATGCATCCATGTCGAGGCCGATGATGAGGATGCTTACCCACGAGAAGAGACCAATGAGACTCGCCGCAATCAGTGCGTGAACGACAAGTGCGATCGACTTGTCACGCAAAATCCGGATTCGCCCGATTGGGTTCGCAGCGAGGAGGCCAATCGATCGCTCCTCCTCCTCCGAGGCAATGGATCGTGCACCGTCGATCATCACGAGGGCAACAATCCCGAAGGGCGCGACGATGCTCCACACCTCGGCTGAAAGCCACCCTTCTGGTGTCGCAAGACTGGCGCCTCCAAGGAGGTCAGTGACGCCCTGTCCCATGTCGAAATCGACAAGCGCTTCTTCGAGCGACGGAAACATCCCGGTGACAAGGAGGGCCATCAGACCGATCCCGATCCCGATGAGCAGCGTCATCGTTCGCCGATCCCACAGACTCTTCGCAAGCAGGGATCGAACGGAAAGCCGCTTGTACCACGAGAGGGGAACGATGGCATCCGTCGTCATCGTCTCAGCCCTTCAGATCCCGCCGGCTGAGACCGAGCGGGGTCAGGAAGGTGAACAGGACTGCGAGACCCAACGAGAGACCAAGTGCCCACCAGGAGATCCCATTGACGATCGGATCGGTTCCGTCATAGAGGTACCACGGTGTGAACTTCGAGATGGTTTCAAAGGCCGGATTCACTGCAAGGACCGTTGTGATCAGCCACGAGGCGACCGCAATGGCAGACGCGACGCCAATTCCGATCGTTGACCTGCCTGTCCACGCAGCCAACGCCATGGCGAAGGCACCCATCATCAAACCGAATCCGATCAACATGACGGTGAGTGCTCCAAGATTCCGTCCCCCAGACTCCTTCCCGAGGATCAGGACGGCGCCGCCGATGCTCAGCCATGTGGCAAGGGCGATCAACACCGTACCGATCACGATGACGAGCCACTTCCACAATGCCACTCCGGTGCGGCTCAAAGGGTTCGCAAGCAGCAGGTCGAGAGTTCCCTTCATTTCTTCTCCTACTGCTGCACCGGTTCCGCCACCGATGGCGAACACGAGCAGCACTGCAGGGGCGATGATGGCGTAGACCGCACCAACGGCCATCCCGACCGGTGTGCCGTCGCTCGATCCATACACGGCACGGAGTCCCTCTGGCATGGCGTCGAAGAGCTCGGTCATCGTGTCTCCGAAGCCGTTGTAGGCAAAGATTGCGATCCCCCCATAGAAAGCCACCAACACGATTGCCACCGCGGCTGGCCTCGATCGTTCAACGACTGCCTTCGAAAAGACGCTGTTCAGCGACGGCCCATTAGCCAACATCGGGCATTGCCTCCTCAACCACATCCCCCGCCCTGGCCCCCGTTGCGGCGTCACTGCGGTAGTACGTCAGGAAGATCTCCTCAAGATCTGCCTCACGACTGTGGATGTTCAGCACGTCGTGGTCGACCACGACCCGAAGAAGGTCACCAACGGGGCCATCGAAGGAAACCGAAACATGGGGACCACGTGCTGTGACACTCCGTACGCCGTTGACGCCTTCGAACACCGAGGCCGCTACATCATTCTCAAACTCGATGTCCAGCCGACGGATCGCCTTGCGCTTGAGGTCGTCAACCCGTTCAACCACGATGAGACGCCCCTGCCGCAGAATTCCCACCCGATCCGCAACACGCTCGACCTCACTCAACGTGTGACTCGAAAGGAAAACGGTGCGCCCGTCGTCCTGAACCTCTTGATACATCCTCTGGAGCTCCTGCTGGACGAGCGGATCAAGACCGGTGGCTGGTTCGTCCAGAATCACGAGCTGACGCTTGTTCATGAATGCCTGAATGAGGCCGATCTTCTGCTTGTTCCCAGTCGAATAATCCGAGATCTTCTTGCCGAGATCCGCGCCGAGGCGCTCAGCGAGCTCGTGGACATACCCCACATCGACACCGCCTCGCAGGTTGGCGAAATACTGAAGGAACTGGCCCCCTGTGAGGTTCTCATACATTGAGTAATCGGCAGGTTGATAGGAGATGTGCTCTCGAAGCTCCACCGACTGGGTCGCGGCGTCCATCCCCAGCACCTGTGCGGATCCCGATGTTGGAGTGATGTAGTTGAGCAAGCTCCTGATCGTCGTGGTCTTGCCCGCCCCGTTGGGTCCAAGGAAACCGAAAATCTCACCCTGTTCGACCTGAAGATCCAGATCGTTGAGGGCCTCAGTCTTCCCGTAGTGCTTCGTCAACCCCACCGTGCGAATCGCCGGTACCTGTGCCATATCGCCGTTTTCTCCCTCAGGCAGTCGGCCCCAATTCTATTGTGGAGCACGAGGCCTTTGGTCTCGCTGAAGCGCAGGTCCCTTGACGCTTCCTCGCTCGACACCCCGACGGTCGACGTCTTCTACGGACGGAGTAAGGGCGCGACACGCAGCTACGTCGTCGATGTGCCCTGAGAGCCGACGATCGGTTGACGGTCTCAGCTGCTCCTATCGAGTGTGACAGATCACCAGGTTCGGCTTGTGACTCCACCCAGGAGGACCGAAATCAGGATTCCAAGAGGCAAAACCTCCACATAGCCCCAGTTCCAGCCGACGTTTCCGGCGAACAGCATGAACAGCCACGTTGCTGGGAACGTAAAAATGGCGAAAGCGACAATCATCGCGACCAGTGACTTGAGGAAGTCACCCATGTAGCACCTCTCTCATTGCGAACAAACGCAACGCTACTACTCGGGACCCTGGGTCCGGGGTATCTATGGCAATGATTGGTTGGCAGCAATCACCGCAAGGTGTTCGAGGTCCTTTGGCCGCCGTGCAATCTCCTTGTAGGCGATGACATGCTCGAGGCGGACACATTGGATTACCCCGATCGTCTCGGCGGTATCGATCAGCTCGTCAACGGAGAAGTCGCCAATTCCCCACTGTGTTCCGACGGTGATCGACTCGCCGATCGTGACGATGTCGACGCCGTAGTCGGCGACATGCTCAAGCCGGCCGGCGGCCATCGCTTGTTGCCATGCTTTTCCGCGGGCGATGACGTCGAGATCACCGACATCATCGATCCAACCCCGAACCAGCAACGGACCGCTTCCAAATAACGCGTGGGACGACGGATCCAGATCGAGTTCAACAAGTCGCGTCAAGAGTGGGTGCACCGTGGAACCCTATCTTGCTCCTCGAACCGAGCTGCGGCGCGGCTCAGGGAGAGGCCGTGGCGGCATCCACCTGAACCGAAAGCTCACAACCGGCCCCATGGGGTTCATGAGGACTGAGCCCAAGAATCGACACGCCGTCAAGCTGTTCTGCCACGCCCTGGGTCATCCCGAGGTGAAGCGCACAGATCGTCGCTGCATCAGCTGACGCCGCGTCGGCGAACGGGCACGCCCCGAGAACGATCTCAAGGTTGTCGCCCTTCTCGACGGATACCGGTTCGAATCCTCCCCGAGCAATGGCGTTCATCAGGCGCACCACCGGCGATTCGGATTCGTCGGACGTATCGACCTCAATCCGCTCACCTGCGCGCCTTCCCACTTCGACTGCATCGTCGCCGGTCGCGATCATCTCGAGAAGCAATAGCGCAAGGCGCTGATACGGGCCATCGACTCCCCAGCGTGACTCTGCACCGGGATCTACCACGTAAAGGAGTCTGGGTCGCCCACGACCCTCCGCCTTGGCTATTGATTCTCCAATGAGACCGACCTCAACCAGTTTGGCAAGGTGCTGACGGATGGCATTGTGGTTCAACCCGAACGCGTCGGTCAGCTCTGCCACCGTAACCGGGGCATCAGCATCGGCAATATGCCGAAAGATGCCATGGCGTGTGGGATCGCCGAGCGCCCTCGCCTGTTGCTGCATCAGCATGGGTATCCCCTACCGTCCGATCGGCTATCGGCTGAAGATCGTCCGCCAGTTGTTTGGCGCCAATTCATCTGCGCGATGGGTGAAGCCCTGCTCACCGAGCACACCTTCGAGGGGTACCGGTTCAAACGGTGCGTACACAACCAGAACCTCACCGTCCTTGACGTTTCCGGCCGCAGTCATAATGTCGCCGAATGGCTCTCCACCGGCCGCGATCGCGGGACGTGCATCGATAATGTGGGCATGGCACGTGATGTCCAAGATCCAATCAACCGGACCACTCTCGACGTATTCGAACGTGTACTGGTCCGGGTACTCGGCCTCGATCTGATACTTGAGCGGAATGGGATCGTGGTCGTTGACGATGGTCAACTTCTCACCGGCAGCAAGCTTGCCGAGCAGGTCAAAGATTTTCACATGCTTATCCTTGGGCTCAATCGGTCTCACATCAATTGTCGCTGATGGCACGGTGGGCTCCTTTTCCCTCGTGAATATATTTCTAGTGTATACTAGATTTAATCAAAAGGCGACCCGACGGACGAGAAATGACGCAACCCAGTATTCCACTGGCCGCAATGCCTGGCAGTACGACGGCAGTCGTCCCGCCCCAATGGATTCCTCTCGGATTCATGTTCGCTTCCGGTGTCGGGTTCACGGGGGTCGGGTTTTCGATGTGGTTCGGTGCAGACAAGTGGGTCATTTCGCCGTTCCACAGCGCCACGGTCACAACCGCACACATGGTGATGCTCGCGTTCCTCACCACTGCGGTTCTAGGTGCCCTCCACCAGTTCGGACCAGTGGTGGGACAGCGCCCCTTGCGGTCGGTTCATGTTGCTGCTTGGACGATGGTCGGGATGATCGTGACCGGTTGGACTCTGCCGCTCGGGTTTGCTCACGGTCCTGAATGGTTGGTCGCAACTGGGGCCGTCATCGGGGTCACCACTGTCACACTCGCCGCTTGGAACCTCTCCGGCCCCCTCATGTCGCGAAGCGGCGGTGTTCCGGTCGTCGGATTGCGACTGTCGGTCCTCTACCTCCTCATCACCGTGTCTTTCGGAATCGTGTATGCCTTCAACCGACAAGAGGGATGGTTTCCTCTCCTCCCGACGAAGATCCTCGCTCACGCCCACCTCGGAATACTTGGCTGGCTCGGTCTCACCTACATCTCAGTCTCCGAAAAGCTCTGGCCAATGTTCCTGCTATCCCATCGCCCCTCAAGTCGCTCGGGTGCAATCGCCGTTGGCGGCCTCGCAATCGGGGTTCTACCACTCGCCCTCGGACTGCTGTACACGAATCCGCCCGCGGCGTGGTTTGGTGCCGTCTTTGTTGTCGTTGGCCTCGCTGCTCATCTCTTTTCCCTTGCTTCCTCAGTTCGGCACCGTCGCAGAAAGCTGGAGCTCCTCCACGCCTTCCTGTTCGTGTCGGCCTCGTTCCTCCTGGTCGGCATGGTTCTCGGTGCAATTGCCGCACTCGGCGATGTCGATGCGTCCCTCCGCATTCGCATCGTCACCGCCGAGATCGCGGCACTTGCATCCTGGCTTGGCCTTGCCGTGATCGGACATTCACATAAGATCGTCCCGTTCATCACCTATTCAATGCTCCGGGCGCGGGGAGTCAACAACCACAAATCCGGGAGACCGTTGCTGTTTGGCGACCTCTACAACAAGAAGATCGCGTGGGGTGTACTGGGTGCATCCGTTGCGGCATTCACCGGCATCGTCGTGGGAACCCTGGTCGACTCGCCGGTGCCGATCGCTCTGTCCGGCATCCTGATCGCGATCACGGCAATCACCGTCACGACCAACTTCATTGTCGGAGCGAGATCGGCAACGCCAGCCAGCTCGACATCCGATCAGATACGGCAGCGACCAAGTTCAACGTCCATACTCACGAAAGGGCCTTCATGATGACACCAACCGAAACCCTTCCAACGGAACCCATTCGAGCAGAACACCGCGAGCTTCTCCCGCACCTTGAACATCTGGAGTTTGCGGCGCTCGCCCTACCGACATGGGACGAAGAGACTGCTACATCCCTGCTCCCTCGATTTGTGGGATTCCTCAGTGGACACCTGATCCCGCATGCTGTCGCTGAAGATGAACATCTCTATCCAGTAATCGACCGCATCGCAGGATCAGCCGCAGCGACAGCAACGATGCGTGCAGATCACGTCGAGATCGCTTCCCGCGTCGATGCGTTCGCCGCCTCCGTCGAGGAAGCACTCGCAAGTTGGGACGACGGCGCCCACAGAGGGGATCTGGCCCACCAACTCACTGGACTCTCAGCGATCGTGGGGCTTCACTTTGCAGAGGAGGAGGACGTGCTCCTCCCCATGCTTGACGAAGCACTGACTCTCGAAGATATTCTTGCCATTCACGAACACATGGGACACGGGGAGCACGAGCACTAATGGATGAAACACCCAGCACCGAAAACATCGTCGAACGGGCCTATGACGCCCTGCGCACCGTGTGGGACCCAGAACTTGCCATCGACATCGTCACGCTTGGCCTGATCTATGACGTGCGTGCTGTCGATGGCGGGGTCGAGGTCGATATGACCATGACAACGCCCGGCTGCCCGGTCTCTGACTCATTACCGGCTGAAGCGACAATCGCTCTCCAAAACGAATTCCCACAGATGAGTGTTTGGGTCAATGTCGTGTGGGATCCACCGTGGGATCCGTCACGGATTGGGTCCGATGGTTCCAACATCACAGGTGTCCTCGGGGGCATCTGATGCCCCGAGGCATCCCAATAGTCGGAGATGGGTGATGTGCGAGTTCTGTGGCTGTCGAAGCAACCCAGAGATCGCTCGCCTCGGCGCAGAACATGACACCATCCAAGAGATTGCCGAAGACGTGCTGGCAACGGCGAGTCAAGACAGCTCGCCCGTGGAGTTACTCGAAAAGCTGCGACGGGCCGTCGAGCCGCACGTGTTGGGTGAGGAGGCCGGCGTCTTCACCCAGGCTCGGATGGTCGGAATATCACAGAACTACTGGGTCGACGACCTTGAGGACGATCACAGAAGATTCGCCGAGATCCTCTCCGATCCCAGCGCTCTGAGCTCGTCTGAGATCGAGTCCTTCCTCGATGATCTCCACCGGCACATCGCAATCGAGGAGTACGATCTGTTTCCCGCCCTCTTTCGGACACTGAGTGACGCTGACTGGACCGCAGTCGAACGCCGAGCGACACCCGAGGAAAACACCTAGTCAGGTCTGTGGGGTTTCCTCAGTGTTACAAGTCTCCTGATGATATCGATCGCCCACAACACCAGGAGAACAAGAGCGGCTTCTGGTAGCCCTGCCACCAGCGCGATGCCTCCGAGATTGGCGAGGACCAGCGGAATCCACGGTGCACTCTGCATTCGCGACAGGTTCGCACCGATCGGTGGCCCGACCAGGACCGGGACCAGATACGCGACCGAACCGACAATGATCTGCATGACACCCACAACAACCGCAGCGGCAGTCCAGTGCGAAAACCGACCGAGTGGGGCATCGGTGATCAATCCATATGCATCCACAATCGCCCAGGCAACGAGCCACGCCACACCGACGATGACCTGGAGATAGGGAAGGCCCCCGCGGAAACCCACCCGGCCAAGCCTGGTCACCACGCCAGCAACAATGATGACTGCGGCTGCGGCCACCATCAGGGTGCCAATTCCAACGATCCAGAGAGGGGCAACGAGTCCCGAGACGATGGCGAGGAGCGCGATGGCACTGAGCCACCATGCGATCCTTGCCTCACGCCTGCTGACGGCCCGATGCTTTGCGAAGGTCGGAAGCAGCGTCGGGAGAGTACCAACGATCGTGAGGCCGACGAGTCCAACAAGGTTCAGGTGCAAATGGACCTGTCGTACGTCTCCGTACCCCGAGATCACCGTGCCCGTCCCGAGCAGCGTTCCAAGTGTCACACCGACAACGCCTGCGAGCAGGGCAATGAAGTAGAACCGGATTGAGAGGTCGAATCGGCGAAGCAACGACCTGCGGATGGTGCCCCGTAGTGCAACACCGAGCAGTATCAACGCCCCGCCTACCGCTGTCCCTCCCACCCAGACGACCCACGATTGGTCGGTTGGCACACCGACAAGGACGAGACCGACACCCACCCACAGCAGGATGCCTTGGGACAGGATGAGGGGACGCCGAGGCGCCCGCGCTGATGACCACGTGATGGTGAACATCTGCGTCGCGCCCGAAATGGCAGACAAGGCGGCGCCTGCCATCAGTGCATGGATGGGACCCCACCACGAACCGCCACGAATCGCAATATCGATCGCCCAACCGATACCGATGAGTGTGAACGCTCCCGCAGCAATGAGCATCGCTGACAACAACCGGTGTGATTCCACAACACGTGGGCGCTCTCGTCCGGTGCTCCCACGTGTAGCTTTCCCTCGGTTTGCTATTCCCATTGACTTCTCATTCCCGCTGACGTCTCATTCTCACTGGCCCCGGCCCCTCAATTCACCAGGAACCGACGCCTCGAGTTCAAATCCTCGAATCGTCGATCCGTCGGTGTGGATGACTTCCAACACGCTTTGATTCTGGCACCTTGGTGTTGCCACCACGAAAGGCAGCGACAACAATGCCATGACAACAAGGAGCGCAGTGCACGACAACTTGGTGACAATCGAATCCTTCTATACGGCATTCGAGGGAAGGGACCACGCAGCGATGGCCGCGTGCTACCACCAGGACGTCCACTTCACGGATCCCATGTTCGGGGATCTCCACGGAGACGAGGCCAGGGCGATGTGGCACATGCTGTGTGACCAAGCAACCGATCTGCGTGTGACATACACCGTCGTCGAGGCCGACGACAGGTCGGGTTCAGCCCGCTGGGAGGCGGTCTACACGTTCGGCCCCACCGGGCGCAAGGTGCACAACCGCATCGATTCCACGTTTGGGTTCAGCGACGGCACGATCATCCGTCACATCGACACGTTCAATCTCTGGAAATGGATGAGGATGGCCCTTGGGACCTCGGGTGCCTTGGCAGGCTGGAGTGGATTCGCCCAGACCAAGGTTCGCACAACAGCGCGCAACGGACTCGACCGCTTCCTCAAAGATCACCCGGAATACACCACCAACTGACCGGGATGTTCAGATCTGTCGAGCCGACTCAGCCGTCGGGGTCGGTGAGAATGGTGAAGGTTCCGTTTGAAACAGTCCCCATGAGGGTGAGCGCTCCGTCGTACCACTGGGTATCGCCCTCCTCGATGAGCGCGAGAGGTCCCATGGCATCGGGGTTGGTGACCGAAAGTCGCTCACCGCCACATTGAGGTGGATACGACTCGGCAAGAGCCTCGCAAAACCATGAACCGGAACCATCGGAGATGAAAAAGCCGGTGACCGCAATCGGACCGGCTCCACCTTCAGTGATGGCCTGCACAACGCTCATGCCGTCGGCGCCCATGACTGGGCCGTCGCTTGGATCCTCACCGAGGTTGGGAGGAAGCCCAGGGTCATCGGGTGTGTCGTTGCAGTCCGGTGCGCCCTCAAGGCAAGAACCCGCACCAGAGGAGGGATTTGTGGGATCGGTCGTGGGTGTCGCATCGTTTGTTGCACATGCCGTGGCAACAACGGAGAGGGTGACCAACACCGACAACATCATGATCGTTTTCCGAAATCTCAACACTTCAACCTCCATGTCATCAACCCGTCGTCGTCAACGCGTCAACATCGTTCCTGTATCGGACGGTCGCGACGGCGACTCAGGTTCCGAAAAATTGGTGACAGTGTGTCCCGGCTGCGCAAGGTTCAGATGCCGACGAAGGGGTCCTCGTCGTATTCGACTGCATCGGCACCACAAAACTGGCATGTCGGGCGTCCCGCCGGAACGATCGATCCGCAGTTTCGGCACTCGATACCTCGCTGGTTCTTCCTGCCATCCTCGACACCATCGGCGGCGTCGATGCGTGCAATCCGGCTCCGCAACTGGTCTTCGGTGTAGCCGTTGTCTTCAAGGAGCGACCACATCGCCTCGATGACGAGGATCAGACGATCGACACGGTCGTGGAGGTCGAGCACGTCATTCTTTGAGGCGCCAGTCGATCCTGCGGCGGTTGCAGCCAATCGGGCTGACTGGGCACCGTGCTGACCGAGAACATATCCGGTGAGAAACGGGAGTCCCATGGTTCAGGAATCGACACGAACGAGCCAGTCCTTGAGGAACTCAATTGTCTGCACCTTTGCAGCCGCGCGGCTCCAAGCGACCGTCATGCAATTGCCATGACCAGGTACTGACCGTCGCTTGGCGTCTTCGGAGAATGACTCGACGCTGCAAGCATCGACTTTGCCTCATCTTGGGAGACGAGCTTCGGCTGTTCAAGCGCGATGTGGTCGCCTCGATACCGCACCGATGCGGTGCCCGAAGCCATGACATTGCGGATCCAATCCGTCCTTGGTCCATAGAGGCCGATGAAGAGGAACCCGCCGTCCACAGGGAACGCATCCATCGGTGTCTGATACTCAACGCCAGAGTTGCGACCAATATGGGTAAGAACCGGACGCTCCCCCCTTTTGCGTTCGCGCGGGTTGAATACTCGCTTGTTGACATACGCCATGAATCGGGGTACTGGCACCGTGATCTCCCTGGTTGAGACGCTGCATTTCTGAGTGGTTGGTCAGACGTCGCCGAACACGATCTCACCGTTGAAAACGGTCATTTCGACCTTGAGATCGAACAGGTCCATGGGCTCCACCTTGGTCGGATTGCCGGAAAGAACGACGAAATCAGCCAACTTGTCGACTTCGATCGACCCGACTTCAGTCTCGCGATCAAGTGCGTAGGCCGAACCCATCGTCATCATTGCAAGAGCCTCCTCGACGGTGATCGCGTGCTTGGCGTGGTAGGGCTCGGGTTCGCACACGGTCCCATCCGGAAGGATCTGGACTCGTGTGACATATCCGGCCAGATTGGCGATCGGTGTGGAATCCGTGAACACCGGATAGTCACCGTGCCACGCGAAGACGGTATTGGGGTTCTGATCAATGAGATCACGCCATGGCCATTCCCACTCCTGATACTCGGCATCGATGGTGAACTGGAAGCGGTCGTCGTTGCCCGTCATGACACACGTCGGGAATGATCCGAAGGTCATGGCGACAGCACCAACCTCGTCATAGCGAGATCGAAGGTCCGGTCGCACCGACGCGTTGTGTTCGATGCGATGCCGGAGGGGGTTGCCGTCGGTGATCACTTGCGCCAGCCCGTCAAGGGTTGCCTCTATGGCTCGGTCTCCGAGGGCGTGGATCGCGACCTGGAATCCAGCCTTGTCGTACACCGACACCACTGCGGCCAACTCGTCGGCGGTCATATAGAGGTCACCCATCCCTCCGTTTTGCTTCTCGTACGAAGATGCAGGGACGTTGCATGCGCCACCGTCGTTGAATATCTTGATACCACCGATGCGGAGGGACTCGCCCCATTCCCGGGTCGGTTCGATCTCTCCGAGCCAGGAGTCAACGGCCTCACCACACACCGTGTTGTGTCCGACGTACACAGAGGTTCGGACACGGAGCAGACCATCGTCGTCGAGTTGTCTCAGCTCCGCGAGGCCCTGTCTGGTAACGCTCATCTCTGCGACCGTCGTGACCCCGCTTGAGAGAATGTCATCCTGAATCGCCTGGAGGTACGACGGAGTTCCGTCGGAGTTCGAGAAGTAGTGAACATGGCCGTCCACAAATCCCGGCAGCAAGGTCCGGCCGGCAAGATCGATCACCTGGGTCTTGTCGTTGACAAAGTCAGCGATGTCCAATTCAGACCCAACAGCCACGATCGACGCACCGCGCACAGCAACCGCTTCAGCCGTTGGCTGATTCGGATTCATTGTCAAGACGGTGCCACCGACGATCACCATCGTCGCGGAATCCACCTCCGAAGTTATCGGAGGCAAGGCGACCAACGTCGTGGTGGAATCAGTCGGAGCGGTGGCTCCCGATGTTGACGGCTCCGTTGCCTCAGCCGTGGTTTCATCGGGTTGGACATTTGAGCTACACGCAGCGGTGGCAAGGGCGATCCCAGCCAAGACAAGAATCGTTCTCTTCATCATCAAACTTTACGTGCCGGTGCGGACGCCTGCCACACGGCGGGTATATTGATGCGATGGCGCCAAAGAAAAAGCCGGGTCGAGTCATCGGCTGGCGCGAATTTCTGACACTTCCTGAGCTGACCCCGTTTCCGATCAATGCCAAGATCGACACCGGTGCACGAACATCTGCTCTCCATGCATTCGATCTCCGGGTTGAGAACAACAACGGATTGCGGACTGTGGTGTTTGAGATCCACCCGCTGCAGCGATCCTCGGAAAACGCCGAGCTGGTGACCGCGCCTCTCCATCGGTTCAGAAAGGTCAAATCATCGAGCGGGCAGACCGAACTGCGCCCTTCGATCATCACGACCGCCGTTCTCGGGCAGCTGTCATGGCCCATTGAACTTACCTTGACGGCACGAGACGCGATGGGATTCCGGATGCTGCTCGGAAGATCGGCACTCAGAAAACGGTTCCTCGTCAACCCGAGCCGTTCCTACATCATGTCAGACAAGCCGCTGCCGAAGGAGCCGACGACACCATGAAACTTGCAATCCTGTCTCGCGCACCACAGTCCTACAGCACCAAACGGCTCAAGGCTGCCGCGATCGAGCGCGGACACACCGTCCGGGTCCTCAACACACTTCGATTTGCGATCGATCTCTCTGGGGACGAGCCCGACATGCAGTACCGCGGCAAGCAGCTTTCGGACTATGACGCCATCCTTCCCCGGATTGGCGCTTCAATAACGTTCTTCGGGATGTCCGTGGTACGACAGTTCGAACAAATGGACGTCTACACACCGAACACCGCAGCCGGAATCGCGAACTCCCGAGACAAGCTGCGGGCGATCCAGATTCTCTCCCGTCACGGAATCGGTATTCCCGGGACGATGTTCGTGCGAGACAAAGCTGATGTTCTCCCGGCAATCCATCAAGTTGGGGGTGCACCGGTTGTCATCAAGCTCCTTGAGGGAACCCAGGGTATCGGGGTGATCCTCGCGCCGGATATCAAGGTCGCTGAAGCAGTCATCGAGACGCTCCACAGCAAGAGTGAGAATGTGCTCATCCAGAGGTTCATTGCTGAAAGCCGCGGGAAAGACATCCGAGCATTCGTCGTGGGGGACCGAGTCGTCGGCGCCATGAGAAGGACCGCCGTGGGTGATGAGTTCAGATCCAACGTCCACCGTGGAGGAACAACTGAGGTGGTGGATCTCGATCCAGCCTACGAACGGGTTGCGGTCCAGTCAGCCCAGATCATGGGTCTGCGAGTCGCTGGCGTCGACATGCTTGAAGGCGCCGATGGGCCGCTCGTGATGGAGGTCAACAGTTCACCGGGCCTTGAGGGAATCGAAACCGCGACCGAACTCGACATCGCAGGTGCCGTGGTCGACTTCATAGCAAGTCAGGTGACCTTTCCCGAGCTCGACATCAGACAACGGCTCACTGTGAGCACCGGATACGGTGTGGCCGAACTCCTGGTACGTGAGGGAGCTGAGATCACAGGAAAGACAATTGCTGAGTCAGGTCTTCGGGATCGAGACATCACCGTGTTGACGTTGACGAGGGGAACAACGGTCATCCCGAATCCGAAGGTATCTCGCACCCTTGAACCGAATGATCGGCTTCTCTGCTTCGGAAAGCTCGAAGAGATGCGTGATCTCGTGCCTGAGCGCAGAAGGAGAAGAGCACGACCGAAGGTGAAGCCACTCCCCGACGATCCCCTTTCGCTCGAACCCGACTCGACGGACTCGAAGAGTGACTAGCAGTGCCGGAGCGGGCAGCGCCCGAAGGGATCCGTTTTCGATCGCAGGAACCGCTGTCCCTGCCGGAACGAGGAAGAAGTTTGAGATCCCGATTGCAAACCTCATGTCTGGCACCCCGGTATCACTCCCCATTCTGGTGTTACACGGAAGAGAGCCCGGACCAACCCTTTGGATGACGGCAGCCATCCACGGTGATGAACTCTGCGGGGTCGAGATCATTCGTCGCGTCCTTGATGCGGTTCGTCCAGAGACCATGTCGGGGACCATCGTTGCGGTCCCCATCGTCAATGTTCACGGCTTCAACACGGGGAGCAGATACCTCCCCGATCGCAGGGACCTGAATCGCTCCTTTCCCGGATCGTTGCGTGGATCCCTCGCGTCGCGGATCGCAAAGCTCCTGATGACCGAGGTGATCGAACTTTGCGATGTCGGTATCGACTTCCACACCGGATCGGACCAGCGCGAGAACCTCCCTCAAATTCGGGCAGATCTCGACGATCCGAAGACCGCAGCTCTCGCGCGGGTGTTCGCGCCGCCCGTGGCAATCCACTCACGGGTACGTGACGGGTCCCTTCGTCAAGCCGCCACCGATGTTGGATCAACAGTGTTGCTCTTTGAGGGCGGTGAGGCACTGAGGTTCTCGGAGTCGGCCATTCGTGCCGGGGCAACAGGCGCTCTCCGTGTTCTCAACCATCTCGGGATGTTCAAAGGCACGTTCCCTCCAACGTCACCTGTCCTGATCTCTCGCTCGTCGTCGTGGATTCGCGCAACGCGATCAGGCATCCTCCACCTTGATTCGGACCTTGGCGACCACGTTGCCGCCGGTGACACGATCGCGACGATTCACGATCCGTTTGGTCAACGTCTCGGAGTCGTTACGACACGTAGGCCCGGTTTGGTGATCGGCAGTACGCATAGCCCCCTCGTCAACCGTGGTGATGCGATCGTCCACATCGCAGACATTGCAAGCGATTAAGGCCCCGCATCAAATGGCCGCATCAAATGGCCGCATCAAATGAAATGGGTCTGACGCTGATCGACCCGTCAGTCAGCACGTTGAATCCGGATCGGATCAACGACCACCGTTCGACCGGTCGGGTAGGCAAGTTCGACGGTTGGCTCCTGGACGATTGCGGTCAGAAGCGAACGCCACACCGCATCCTCAATGCCGCGACGGGCCCTGGCCTCGACAAGCAGACGACCCGTCAAGACGACACCACTGGCTGTCGTTGACACATACACGGTTGGCTTCAGCTCCTGGAATTTGATCATGTAATCGCGAGTTGTGCTCCGGATTCGCTGGTGTCTCCTGAGTTCTTCCTCGTCAATTGCGACCGCTGCCATCGCTTCCAAGACCAGTTCTTCAGCCCGTTTCCAGTCAGATTCGAACGTTACGGCGACAGGAACCTCGTGCCAAATGTGGAAGAACCCTTCGGTGAAGTTCGCTGTCGGGTACTTGAAGAGATGGCCGTTGGGGATGTGAACAACACGGCCTGTGGACTGGTCGGCATCAACCCAATTGCGAATCTCGAGCACGGTGAATCGAAACACTCGCAAATCGATGACGTCCCCCGCAGTTCCGTTGATCTCAATTCGATCACCAACCTTGAATGGACGCCGAAACACGATGAACAGCCACCCTGCGATATCGAGAAAGACGTCGGCCAAGGCAATGGCCAACCCTGCGGCGAGCAATCCGAGAAAAGTTCCGAGATCATCGAAGAACGGCAGCCACACCCACGACATTGCGAGCACGAAGATGGTCGTGGCCACATAGGAGACGGTCTTTCGCGCACGAAACATCAGCTCGGGCTCGGTCACCTTGCGACCGATCCAACGGGCAACCAGCCATCGCAGGACGACAAGCACAACGAGAACCACGACCGTGGCCGTCAATCGATACGCGATATCAGCCGAGATGCCGAGCGTGTCCTCAATCCAGGTTCTCATGACCCCATCGTAGGTATACCCACGTGAGGCGTGCCGTGATCTGAAGAGCTCGCGCACTCGCCGCGTTCGTGGTGGGGCGGTGGCGATTGGGGTTTCCCCAACGCCGGCCTCTTCCCTAACGTCGGATCGTGCGCACTGTCTTTGTCAATGGATCAGTCTGGACCGGAACCACCGAGAGCCCCGAATGGGTTGCTGTTGAGGGATCGCGCATCGTTTCAATGGGAACGGGGACGCCACCCGACGGCCAACGGTTCAACCTGGACGGTCGTTGTTTGTTGCCGGGATTTCAGGATGCCCATGTGCATCCACCGATTGGTGGACTTGCAATGATCCGATGCGAACTCCATGACGTGGACCCTGTCGACTATGTCGCGACCATCGCCCAATACGCGAGCTCACATCAGAATGAGACCTGGGTTCTCGGTGGGGGGTGGCCCATGAATGCCTTCCCCGGTGGCATCCCTCGACGTGAAATGCTCGACGACGTGGTTCCGGATCGGCCAGTGCTCCTCCATTCGAGTGAAGGGCACGCAGCATGGGTCAACACAACAGCGCTGTCAATCGCCGGCATCGACCGCTCGACGCCCGATCCACCCAATGGACGCATCGAAAGGGAACCGGACGGAACCCCGAATGGAACTTTGCAAGAGGGAGCGGTGGATCTGGTCGAGCGGTTCGCCCCTGACGACACGGTGGCCGATGTCGCCCGCGCAATTCTCGCAGCTCAAACCTACCTGCTCAGTCTCGGCATCACAGCATGGCAGGATGCCTGGGTCCGTCCCGTCGACCACGCCGCCTATCGTGTCTTGGCACAAGATGGTCGGCTCAAGGCACAGGTCTTCGGATCATTGTGGTGGGACCGGGAACGGGGAGTCGACCAGCTTGACGAACTGATCGCCATGACCACCGAAGGAACTCCGAGGTATCGGCCGGGTGGCATCAAACTCATGGTTGACGGCGTCATCGAAAACGGTACTGGCGCGATGTGTTCTCCATATGTCGGAACGGACGACCGCGGGCTCACATTTCTCGATCGTGAAACGCTCCTCTCGATTGTGCCACGCATCATGGCCGAGGGGATCCAGCCTCATTTCCATGCAATCGGGGACTGCGCCATCCGTGGCGCGCTCGATTCTGTTGAGGCAGGTGACTCGTCAGACATCACAGCGGTGCGACCACACATCGCACATATCCATGTCATCGACCCCATCGATGTTCCCCGTTTCGCGTCGCTCGGCGTCGTTGCGAATGCACAAACCCTGTGGGCATGTCGCGACGTGACCATGACCGAGCTGACCATCCCGCGGCTCGGATCACAGAGAGCGAAGTGGCAGTATCCGTTCAGATCCCTCGTGGATTCCGGTGCCCGTCTGGCGGCTGGGTCGGACTGGTCGGTGTCAACAGCCGATCCGTACGCGCAGATGGCTGTCGCGGTTGCCCGTGCGACCTCGGACGCACCGGATCCGCTTCTCCCGGAACAGGCATTGACCCGCGAAGAGGCACTCCGAGCGTTCACCTTCGGATCGGCGTGGGTGAACCACGACGAAACCCGTTCAGGAACGATCGAAGTTGGCAAGGTTGCCGACCTTGTGGTCGCATCCGACAATCCGCTCACCGTTACGGATCTGGCATCGGTGCGCACCGAAGCGACATTCGTCGGGGGCGAAACCGTCTATCAGCGGTAACCACCGAATCATTGGAGGCTACGCGACGGATCTGATCTCGCTGGTCGCTTGGGTGCCGCGCCGCTCGGTCGGATCGTGCGTCGCACGACCGGGCAGCGTGACTGAAAAGCATGCACCACCGAGGATCTCAGACGTGCGGTAGGCCGAAGTGCCGCCATGAGCCTGTGCGATCGCACTCACGACGGCCAGCCCGATTCCTGATCCGGGGACAGCGGCGTTCAGACGGTTGGGGCCACGTTCGAAGCGATCCCATACCCGCACCTCGTATCGACGAGGCAGTCCGGGACCGTCGTCGTGAACCTCAAATGTGACATCTGCTCCGTCCGACACGACGCGTAACAACCGCTGGGGGCCGCCATAGCGGGCGGCGTTCGTGAGGAGATTGACGAGGACCTGTTGCATGCGTGCTCGGTCCACGAATGCAACCAGATCGGTCTCACCATCGAGGCGGACCGTTTCGACACCGATGCCAGACGCATGAATCGATGCAACAGCGAGATCGTCGACAAGGACCGGTTCTACCTCAAGTTCGAGACCACGATCCGATCCTCGAGCAAGCATGATCAGGTCTGAGACGATGGTTGACATGTAGTCCGCCTGCTGGTGGATGATCGCCAGCATGCTCCGTTGATCATTGTCGAGGCGGTCACCGCCCTCAGCAAGGAGGTCGACATATCCCACAATTGCGGTGAGGGGAGTCCGAAGCTCATGGGAAATCGTGGTGACGAGCAGGTCACGCTGCTGCTCGATGGTCGCTCGGTTGTCGACGATCGCAACAGCCTGACGTGCAATGACCAAGAGCCCGACAACGATCACAGCACCCAACAAAGTGGGATCAACGGCCATGTCACCGCTGATTGCTGCCTCGGTGATGAATACGCCAAGCATCCCGAGGGCAGGGACATAGGGCGCAATCTGGGTCCACAGCGGTGGATTTCGATCAGCATATTCACGACCCACCGACGGCTGGCCGACAAGAGACGCAGACGCGAAGAACAAACCCATCGCCAGCAGATTGACCCAGTACAAAGGACTCGTGTCGGCGAACGATCCCGACTGGCCTGAGGAGAAGATCGCGATGTCGCCAACAACCTGGAACAGCACTCCTCCAGAAAACAGGAGGACACGCATATCGAAGCGGTGGCGTGAGCGACGGAGTAGCACTGACATGGCAACCGTGAGCACGACAAGATCAAGGAAGGGATACAGCGCGCCGATGGTCCTCGTGAGGGTCGACGAATCGGCCAGATCCGATGTCATGTCGGCGAGGAGCAAGACCCAGAGAAGCGCTGCAATGGATACGCCACCGATGAGTCCATCGAGAATCATGCGAAAACGTTGCATGGTTGAGCCCTGGGCGTAGGGAAGTGTCAGGGCACCGGCGATCACCAGCACGTAGGTTGCCAGGAAGAAGAGATCGGTCCAGCCGAAGGTTGGGGCGTCTCCTAGGGTGAAGAATACGACTGCTACGACGAGGACACCGACAGCTGCGACACACAGTCCGAGGCCAATGAGGGTCCATGCGATCCGCTCACGTCCAGACACCGTGCGGGCGCGCACGATGAACAAACCACCGGCAAGGGTGGCTCCCACCGCAACACCGAGCGCTCCCACCGCGTCCGCTACATCCTTGGAGCCGAAGACGGTTACCAGTGCGCAGAGCATGAGAAATCCGAACACTGCCTGCGCAAGCCTTCCAAACCGAACGTCGGTGTTCGTGCTGTTCATGGGAATTCGAGTGGTTCGTTCCACCCCCGAGTTATCGGTCGTGTTTACTTAGGAATAAAGGAGTTCAACGAGCCAAAGACTTCCAGCAGCAGCTCAGTGAAGTTCGATGTGCCATTCAAGGGGAACGACGAGACCCTCAATGTTTCGTTCGAGAGCATCCATGAATCTGACGAGGTCATCATCGGTCTGGAACAAGGTCGTCGTGAAGCGGATGCCATCCATTCCAACGGGCACGACCGGAAAGCCGGAAACATTGACATAGAAATCGTCCCGCATCATGCGACGTCCCAATTCGATCGCATTGTCGAGTCTTCCCGTCCGAACGTACCAAAGTGGCGTTCGTTCCAAGGAAAGCGCGGGAAGCTGCCCGGCAACAAGGCGATCTCGCACGTAGTCAATTTTGGTGGACAGCTGCTCTTCGCGAATGTCGCGCTCCGTGGAGAGATGAATGTCGGCTGCAGCGACCGCTGCGCCGAGTTCAGCCGGGTGCAACGGACCCGAAAACGTGAAGGTCGCTCCCGTGAGTAGAACCCGCTCTGCCATCTCCTGGTTTGGGAGAACGAGAACAGACCCCCCGGCACCCCACGACTTCGCGAGGGATCCGATGATGATCATGCGCGGGTGGTAGCCAACTTCGGTGAGCACATGCCCGACGCCGTGGTGACCACGCCAACCCACACCATGTGCGTCGTCGTAATACAGGTGGAGGTTCTCAAACTCATCAAGGAGCGGAGCTATTGCCTTGACAGGTGCCGTATCCCCGAACATCGAATACACACCGTCTGCGAGAAACCAGGCCCGGTTGTGGTTGTGGGCTTCCTCCGACAGGAGGGAATACAGCGCTTCGACGTCGTTGTGTGGAACGTTGCGGACATCGGCTCCCATCCCTCGAAGTACCCCAGCCGTCAACTGAACGGACGCATGCACCTGATGATCAAGCAGCACGAGATCGTCGGGGCTGACAAGCACAGGGAGAACGGAGAGATGACCAAGCGTCGTTGTCGTGGGAACAAGGATGTGCCCCTGGTCGAAGATTTTCCCGAGACGATCCTCAAGATCGGTGTAGAGATCGATCGACGCATATGCGGTAGATGACGAGAACACGGGGCCGTACTGATCCAATGCCGCTTTTGCGGCGTCGATCAACCGTTGGTCCGTGTTGAGACCAAGATAAGCGCAGGATCCGTAGTTGAGGAGGTCTCGCCCCCGGACACCGATCGTCCTGCTGTCGCGGCTTTGGCCTTCGACCCGCAGCCGGATGAGGCCGCCACGTACGGCCATCTCAAGACGTTCGTGAACAACCCTCAGCGCCTCTGCCCTCTTGGCGGCTACGTTCGAATTCATCGCGTGTCCTTTTCTCCCCACGCTCAGCCATTGCAAGAATGGGTGGGGACCCGCGACCATACCCCCGACCGGGTCACGATCCGAGGATTACGGGGCGACGATCTGGTACAAACAGGGCATTCCGCAAACCTGCTGATCAATGCGGCTCAGCCCGCGAGCAAGTCACTCAAATCCGAAGCAATGGACTCAGGGCTCGCGCCAAAGGCCCAGATGACCCGTAACACTCCCTCATCGTCCACCGCGTAGAGCCACGGGCTGTGCGCCACGTCGACCCGACCATCCGGCGCCTTGGTCACGCCATAGTCGGCACCGAATGCGTCTGCGGCAGCCCGCAGCACGTTGTCATCTTCTGTGCGAAGGGCGTGCGCCTCCGGTACGAAGTATTGGATGTAGTCAGTGAGCGTCTCGTCGATGTCGCGGTCGGGATCCACCGTGACCATGGCAACGGAGATTCCGTCGGCGTCGTCACCCATCTCGGAAAGCGCTTGTCGAACGTCTGCCATCGTCGTTGGGCATACATCTGGACACGAGGTGTAGCCAAAGTAGACCACGAGAACACCACCCCTGTCGGCGATCATGTCGAACGGAGCGCCTCCGTTTGATACATCGGGAAGCGTGATACCCGACACGTCATTACCGAGCACGCTGTCGCCGCCAATTTCGCGTGTCAGTGAGGAATCGCGGGGCCCCAAAGTGCTCGATGGGTCGCCCTGTGAGGATTCGGCCGCACACGACACCATCAAGATCGTGACAGCCCAACCAAACGCCAAGAACTTGATCATCGGGACGTGTCGTGCTGATACGAGTCGGCAGCCAGGGTCGGGATCGCTGCCCTCTCGAATCGAGACACGGTCACTCGTCTCTGATCTCAGCAGATACCGTTGCGGTCTCACCAGACGAGAAGGTCAATTCGACATCGACAGATTCGCCGACCGAAAGCGGTTCCTTTACTCCCATGCACATCACGTGGTAGCCGCCTGGTTCAAGTTTCACGGTTCCATTGGCAGGTACGGCAATACCAGACGGCACCGGTGCCATCGACATCGTGCCGTCGGTCATCGATGTCTCGTGGAGCTCGGTCATGGTGCAGCGGGCCGAGCCAGCGCTCGTGAGAACATCGTCTGATGACCCTCCGATGAGGGTCATGTAGAACGCTGCGTTGTCAGCAGAAGACGGCGAGGGTCTCCCCCACGGATCGTCGACCGATACAGCATCGTCACTCCCGCCACAGGCGACGGCTCCAACAGCCACGGCGAGCACCAAGATGGCGGCTCCAAATACCCTCATTGTGCGCTCCCTGCTTGGAATCGTTGCTGTGGGAGTGAGTGTATTGACGATCGACGTTTCTCAACCAACGTGCCACCAAGACGGTTGCTGGACACCTACATCGGACAACCGCGTCGAGGACGTGCCAATATTGCTCACATGGCGCCTCATGTCGAGACAACACGGGCCAGGGTTGAGCGTGGTCGACCGCCGATCCTCCTCGTCCATGGCGCATGGCACGCCTCGTGGTGTTGGACCGAATACTGGACGTGGTATCTGGCGGATCGTGGATACACAAACCACGCACTCGATCTCCGCGGCCACGGTCGCTCGCCGGGATCATTGCGACGTGCGAGCATCCGGGACTACGTGAACGATGTTCGCACGGTGGCCAAATCCCTTGACGAGCAGCCCGTGATTGTGGGTCATTCCATGGGCGGGTTCGTCACCCAGCACTACCTCTCCCGATTCCGTGCGCGCGCAGCGGTACTCATGGCATCCGTCCCGAATCACGGTGTCCTGCCGACAACGGTGCGGGTGGCTCGACGGTATCCGGGAGCGTTCCTTCGCGCCAACGTAACCCTGAACCTTGGCCCGATCGTCGACGATCGAGACCGCGCCAAAGCTCTGCTGTTCGCACCGGACACTCCCGACGAGTATGCGTATCGATTTGTCGACCAAGTCCAGGACGAGTCCTATCTCGCATTTGTCGGAATGATGTTCATGAGGCCGAAGCCGAAGCGGGTGCGTGATCCAGTCTTCATTGTCGGTGCCGAACAAGACGCCGTCATTTCCCCGAACGAGATTCACCGCACCGCCAAGGCATACGGAACAACTGCCACCATCTTCGAGGGCATCGGACACGACATGATGCTCGATACCCGCTGGGAAGAACCGGCCGCCTCGGTGGCCGATTTCCTTGACTCTCTGTAGTGTCGGCGAGGCGATGGCAATTCGCTTTGGTACGAGGTTATGAGGAGGATTCCATGATCCAGCGCATCGAGGGTTTGCCGGCCAACGTGGTTGCATTCGAAGCCGTAGGCGAAGTCGATGCAAACGACTATCACACGGTGCTTGAGCCCGCTGTCGAGGATGCCCTTTCATCGAACGACAAGGTTCGCTTCCTGTACGTGCTCGGGAGCAGCTTTGATGGTTACAGCGGTGGAGCGATGTGGGAGGACACCAAAGTGGGTGTGGGGCATTGGACACGCTGGGAAAAGATCGCACTCGTGACGGACGACCAGGCCTATCACCATGCTGTCAAGGCGTTTGCATGGCTTGTCCCGGGAAAGGTGAAGCTCTTCACCCTCTCCGAGCTCGATTCAGCCAAGGAATGGGTCGCGAGCTAATGCTGCGTCCGCCCTGTGGCCGCTGCTTCATATTGGGAGAGGGGGGTGACCGCATTGGTTTCGACAGTCTCGGTTTCCGATCGTGAATTCGGTCGACTTCGCACATACAACTGGATCATGGGAGGGCTTCACGCCATCCAGGGTCTCTTGATCCTGGTTCTCGCCACGGACTTCACGCTTCCCGTTACTGCCAGCTTCCTCCAGGGTCCCCCCGGAACTTCTGAGACCGAGTCGGTCGTGTTGTTCGACCTGTCAGTAGCCGGCGGGGTGGCTGCGTTCCTGTTTCTCTCTGCGCTCTTCCACTTCATCATTGCCAGCGTCGGTGCTGGACGGTACCGCGATCAGCTCGCACGGGGTCAAAACCAGTTTCGCTGGATCGAATACGCCCTGTCATCCTCTCTGATGATCGTCCTCATCGCCATGCTGCCGGGGATCACCGATGTGGCTGCCCTCGTTGCCTTGTTCGGTGTGAATGCTGGCATGATCTTTTTCGGATCGGTGCAGGAACGCTATGAGGAACCCGGAGGGTCGCTCTGGCCATTCTGGCTCGGAGTGGTCCTCGGTGGTGTGCCGTGGGTTGCGATCGGCATCTACCTCGTGTCGCCGGGAAGCAACGCCCAACCGCCAGCATTCGTCTATGCAATCTTCGTTTCACTTTTTGTGTTCTTCAACACCTTTGCGTTGACCCAGCTACTGCAGTACCGGCAGGTGGGCAGGTTCAGGAACTACCTGACCGGTGAGCGCACCTACATCCTGCTCAGCCTGTTGGCCAAGACTGCCCTTGCCTGGCAGGTTTTCGCTGGGACACTCGTACCGACCTGAGCAATTGATCCGACCGGTTTCGACAAAATCCAAAGGGCTGATCCAACCTTCGGAGATCCGTATCCCAAAGGCACGGGCAATGGCATCGTGAAGCGGTACCGCACAATGGTGCTCCAGGATTTTCGCATCGGCATGTGTCGTCGGAACGATTCTTCCCTCCCGTGCGTGTATCAATTGCATGTCGGAAATCTCGAAGCCAGGTGAGTTGGATGGTCGTGTCTGAGACCGAGAGTCGAAATGATCCTGTCGTGGTTGGTTTCGACGGCTTCTATCGGTCGACGAGGGATCGGCTGTACCGGGCGCTGGTTGTCACGATTCGGAATCGAGAACTTGCAGTTGAGGCCGTCGACGAAGCAATGGCACGAGCGGCAGAGCGTTGGTCGGTCGTTGGTCAATACGAGTATCCCGAAGGCTGGGTCTATCGGGTGGCGTTGAATTGGTCTCGATCAGTGTTTCGACGCCGGAAACCCGTCCTTGCTGAGTCTGAAGCCGTGTGGGACTCGTTGCCCGACCCCGATGTTGCCCACGCCGTTGCCGATCTACCGCTGCGGTTCCGCACCGTCATCGTGGCTCGATACTACCTGGACTGGTCAGTACCGCAGATATCGGAACACTTCGACATTCCCCTTGGCACCGTCAAGAGTCGCCTGCACCGGGCGTTGGAACGCCTTGAGAAATCACTATCAAAGGACGGATCATGACAAATACCGAACAGCGAATTCGCAATGCTCTGCATGCAGAAGCGGATGCGTGGCCCCCACCGCCTCCGGCTGGCATCGTGCCCCACCGTCGACCGTCGGTTCCCGGCTGGATGCTCGCCTCTGCAGCCGCAGCTGTCGTCCTGGTCGTTGGATCGATGTCAATCGCATTCGTTGGCAATCAAACAACAGGGCCCCAGGGTGATGGGTCGCAGGGTACGAGTGGCGTCACATCGGCAAGCGTGGCACCAGCAACGCCCTCTCCGGTTACGGAGTTCTCTGGGCCTGGAGTCTCCACGAACACAACAGGTGATGAGACGCCCACGACGGACGCGACGGCCGTCGAACTCGACTGGGAAAACGACTGGGAAAAGATCGCCATGGAACATGGTGCTGAACCCGTGAGCGATGCCAAGATCGCCCGCGCTGCTGGTGACCCTGTTCCCGGAATGGTCCCCGGTTCAGGTTTCGGATTTGCGACGTCAACGCAAACCGACCCACCGGTGGATGAGCTTGGGATCGTCTTGTACCTCGCCACCGACTCCACCGAATCTGACCAGTTGTACGCCTGCGTGACTGACTATGCAATCATTGACGGCAAGACAGCGGTTGGAAGCGGGCGATGCGAGTCGAAACCGTGGGATCTGTTGTCCTTCGGTTTCAGCGCAAGCGGTGGCTGCCTACCGTCCGCCGAAACCGCGCCGATGCTCATCACCGTGTGGGGACTTCCCTCCACCGCAACCGAAGTTGCATTCGAGGTCGGTCATGATCGAGGACACATCGTGTCAGTACCTGCCTCGGGTACAGCCCAGGTGGTGGTTACCGGCCAGTCCCCAATCTGGTCAGTGAACTTCGAGGGCATCAACAGCGAGCACCGGGCCGAATTGGATCAATTCCTCCCAGCCTTCGAGAACATTGCCGAAAGATGCGGTGCGGACTCAGGACCGGGCTGAATCCCAACGAGCATTGTCGAATAGATCTGCGGTCCACATATCGCCGGCAAGGCAGGGCTATCGACGACTACGGGGGCGGGCTGGAGTCCTGTGCGCTGTCGGCACGGGTCCGACTCCGGTCGTATGATTCTGACGCGCCGACCAACCGGGCCGACGTCCTAGCGGGAGGTATTCATGGCGAGTCTGACCAGGGCTTTTGTCGTACAGGATGGCGAGGGTCAGATCATCCCGGGTCCAGCTGGTGGCCCAACGACGGTCAAAGCCCGAACCGAGACAACCAATGGCAGCTTTACGATGCTGGAGGTGACCATCGGCCCGAAGCAAGGCCCACCTGCGCACATCCACCGTCGCGAGGACGAGATGTGGTATCTGCTCGACGGTCGTTTCAGGTTCGTCGCCGACGACAAGCTGTTCGAAGCAGCACCCGGTTCCTTTGTATTCGTGCCTCGGGGAACCGCCCATTGTTTCCAGAACCTCGAAGATCGCCCATCGCGGATTCTGGTCATGTTTACACCGTCGGGTATGGAACGCTTCTTCGAGGAACATGCCCTTCTGCCACCCGGTCCGGTCGATCCTGGGCGCTACCGAGATATCGCCGAGCGGTCATGGATGGAAGTCGCCGGACCACCTCTCGCTGAGTCTCATCCGCTTTGACGCGGAACCGTTACCAAACACCCGGCGTACCTGGTTCACGACACAACTCCATCGCCATCCATCACTGATCCGTCCGGTAAGCATCGGGCTCGGCTACCGATACCACCCACGTCGCGCTCCGATCTGGCTGACTCGGAGCTAGCGCTCCGCGCGGTAGCGTGAGAAAAGGACTCCTGAGTTGAAGGTGTGCGTCTCGACGAGTTCGAGATCCACCCGACGCTCGCGCTGGGGAAAGAACGGAATGCCACCGCCGACCAGTACTGGGTAGACCATCATCCGGTACTCGTCGACAAGATCCAACGCTGCCGCCTCAGCGGCGAGGGTCGCGCCGCCGATAGCGATGTCTCCCTCCTCCGACTCTGCTCGTAACCGCTCGATCTCCTCCACCAGGCTGCCGGAGGCAAGGCGGGCATTGCCCTGCACCGTCGACAGCGTGGTGGAGAACACCACCTTTGGGAGTGGCTTCCAGAGCGCGGCCCACTCAAGCTCGGCATCGTCGAGCGGTGGATCCTGGTCGGAGGTCTCCCAGTACAGCATCGTCTCGTACAGGCGTCGCCCCAACAGGTGGACACCGACCTCTCGAATCCCGTCGATCCAGAAACGGAAGACCTCATCGTCGGGTGTCCCCCAGTCAAAGTCGCCGTCCGGCCCGACGATGTAGCCGTCAAGTGACACACTCATTGAATAGGTCACGTTGCGCATCACCAGTCCTCCTCGTCAACGGGTTCGACAATATTCTCGCACGGGCGGCGAGAATGCTGTGATCGAGGAGATCCTTGATTGGCGACCGTACGACTACGTCACTGATCGCACGATCGTTGAGACCCCGGCGGGTCCCGTTCGGTTTGTGCACACCATCGAGTTCGAGCCAACAACCGATGGCACCATGATTCGGTTCCGATTCGCACCACCCAACGACGCTGCCGGGCGGGCAATCGCAGCCGACATCGCCGACGACTACGGCGACGCCTTGAGGTCCGCCGTACCCGCGCTGATCGAGCAGCTCAAAACACACTCGACCAGCTGACGTACGCTGACCCAGTGTGGATTGCTTCTCAGCACACTGGGTTACAACGTGAAGAAGGGGCCCGCTTGGTAGGACCCCTTCCACTCGAATCAGGTCTGTCGCCTCAACGACGGCGAGCGACTCGCCGAGATGTGCGTCGTGCGACCCTGCGTGGTGCTGGCATCCTCAGACCTCCATTCCTTGAGTTGGTTCCATTCTATGCGATCAGATCGCGGCGTCGAGCTCCGCGTGGGCTTCTGCCTCCTCGGCAGCGAGGAGTCCGATTTCGACAAGATCCAGTGGACTGATCCAACCATCGGAGATCCGCATGCCGCCAGCACGAGCGATGGCGTTGCGAAGGGGTACGGCCCAATGGTGCTCAAGCAGAAGCAGGGCGGCAGCGGAGTCGTTCGGGATCTCTTCAATGATGTCCCAAGCGTCCTCATCGTCAAAGACCTCGACTTCGCCATCGGATCCAGCGAGAGCTCCAAGGACAGCGCCAGCTTCCATGCCTTCCTCGCCTTCGATTCCGAGACCGATGAGGGCGCCGATCTTTGATCCGACCTCAATCGCCTCGTCCCGCGACAGGTTGCTGAGGTGGGCAACTTCGATGTCGCCGTCAGCGTCCTTGAAGACGGCAAGAGCGTCTATGACCCGGACAGAGTTGCTTTCCCGAAGCCGCTCAAGTTCTTCAATGATCTCACCCTGAAAGTTCGGGTGGTCGAACCCCAAAACGAGCAGTTGTACTGGCCCGATTGCCATGGTGCATCCCTTCGTTGACCGCACCGTGGTGCGACGTTGACCGACATGAGACAAGCGTACTGGGACACAAAGAGCTGTGCCCGCTGTCAAATAGATTCTTGACCGCGGAAACCGTCAGCCGCCGACGCTCGATCCCACCGAGCGATGATGTTCGTGTTCGTGGAGCGCCTTCGCCTCGGCATGGGTGGTCGGCTTGAGGTCAAACACGACCTTGCCCAACTTGTTGGTGAAGGCATACGGCGCCTGGCCCTCCCAATGTCCATCCCCGCGCAACAGGTGGAATCGCGGGGTCGCGGTCCCACGGAGCAGAAACCGGCAGTAACAAGCTGCAGAGTATTTCACCCGCGGCCGACAGATCAATCGGCAGGCTGCACCTCTCGCTGGAAAGGTCAGAGATGCTGAAGAACCTCTGACCCCAGGGCCGACGGGTCTACGTCGGTACCTGGGGCAGCCGCTGCAATGTGAGCGAGACGCCAGCCGGTAACGGCGACGAACACCAGGACCGGCAAAACGAAGATCCGCTGGGCAAGACCGTCCCACTCGGGGACGCCGTCGCTCGCCGCGAACAAGAGAAATCCGGCCAAGGTGGCCCAAGCGGAAATGCGGGTAAACCGCACGTGACCCGCCCATCGGGAATCCTGACGGAAGTGGCGGATCAGGAAGAAAAGGCCCACCACCATACTGAGGAATCCGACAAGACCGGTCATCAGGTGGAGAAGTCCTTCGGTGGTCGCCCCTTCGCATCCGGAGTCACAGTGGAGTGTCCCGTTGAGGATCGTACCCGAAATGCCCATGACCGCCACCAGCACGGCGCCCAGGAACACCCGTCCGGCGTCGATCATGAGGCCGATGGCCAGACCGGTGGTGGTCAATCCGACGAGGGCGAAGTTGATGTTCTGAATCCATGGACGGGTTGCGTCAGCGCCACCGAGCTCACTGATCATCTGATCAACATGGCTGTATCCGTCATAGGCCAAGCCGGCCACGACGATGCCGGCGACAAACACGAACACACCGAAGAAGGCGAGCCAGCCGAGTTGGCCAGCTATTTGAGTAGATGATGATGTATTCATAGTAGTGGACTATAACCTGTAGAGTGAGCTGATGTCAACCACTCGAAACTATCGGTCTGAACGACGCTCCCAGCAGGCCCAGGAGACCCGGCGCATCATCCGTACCTCGGCACGGAGACTATTCGAGCAGAATGGGTTCTCTGCGACGACGGTGGCCTCGATCGCGGCGGAGGCGAAGGTGTCTGTCGCAACGGTGTACGCCGCGTTCGGTTCGAAGGCCGGCATCTTGAGCGAGATGATGGACGCACTCGAAGAACTGGCGGCGGGCGATGAAGACCCGGCGACTGTGATCTTTGCCGAAACAGACCCTGTCCGACAGCTGAGTCTTTTCGTGCATTGGGTACGAACGCTGTTCGAGCGGGGCGAACCACTGGTACGAGCCGCGCGCTCGGCGCTGGGCGACGCAGATGTCGCCGCGATGACGGAGACGGGTGACCGGCGTCGGCTCGAAGGGGCCAACCTGCTCGTGTCGGCATGGTTCGACGTCGGAGCGTTGAACCCGGGCCTCTCCGCCGAGGAAGGCGCACACTCACTGTGGCTACTTACAAGTGCCGAGCTGTATCTCAACGCGGTAGACGTCCTTGGCTGGAACGCGGACTCCTACGAGGCTTGGGTCCTCAAGGTCTCGAGCCAAGCCCTGTTCGGGTTCAACTCGGACTAGAGCTGGAGACAAGCGAGACCCGAAGTCACAGGGAGCCCTTGCGACGCGAGGACTCCCGATCAGTGCGGATGAGCTGATTGGAACCCCTGGCGCCTACGCTGGGAATGCAGCGCCTCCACCCCTCCGACCGGGCTATATACGCTCTGACCCGGGGTTTTGTACTCAACACCTTTCACTGTTTTGCATGGTTTCACGTCGTTTCGCGCGCGAAGCGCGCGGTCGTACGGTTCGGCACTGTCAGCGCGGTCGGTACGCGTCTCGGCGATGTTGCACACGGTGGATCAGAATGACCTGGTCGTCTTCAAAGATCTCGTAGATGATGCGGTAGTCGCCACGTCGCGCCGACCAGAGACCCTCAAGTTCACCAACGAGCGGCTTGCCGAGCCGGTTCGGGTTCTCAGCAATCGGTCCGACAATGGACTCCAGTGCAGCGTGGCGCACCTTGTCAGGGAGCTTGTTGAGATGACGAAGACCCTCGGGTGTGATCTCGACCTCGTACACCCACCAACCTCAAACGTGATCCTGGAGACGCAGCCGCTTACCTTGCTCAGCGTCTCTGCGCGACCGTCGAAGGGACTGCATCAGATCGTCGTCTCGGAGGATGTCGAGGGATTCTTCAAGTGACTCAAGGTCATCGGGACTCAGCAAGACAAACGAGGGGCGCCCATTGCGTGTGACCAAGATACGGTCGTGCTGACGCTCAACCCGATCGGCCAGTTCCGATAGGTGGGCCTTGACTTCAGAGAACGGAAGCGTGTCAGACATATGAACATTATAGGTCAGTATTTTGACCTATACAAGACGTCGGTTGCGAAACATCCCAAGGCGATACAAGTGCACCTTGGTCACTCGTCGATCTCGGTCACGATGGACCGCTACGGACATCTGTTCCCATCCGATATGGAGGCTCTGGCAGTAGCCCTCAATGGTGCACGGGGCCAAGCTCTCGCGGTCCAGATGCGGACCAAACCGCGGTCCAGAGGTTGTCAAGCTGACCAGTCGATAGCCTGAAACCCTCACGTCCCAATGGTTTCAGCGGCACGCCCGGAGGGACTCGAACCCCCAACCTTCTGATCCGTAGATCTCCACGCGCAGTCCACGGGTATCCATAGGCGCCCATATCCGTCCACACAGGCCGAAACAAAAGGGTTTCGATTCCGCCGGGGTCCAGAGCCATCCACACAAATCCACAGAGAATGGCTCCCAACTTGGCTCCCACAGGAATCATGTGTGGGTTGCGTTGTCTCGATATCGCGATATCATGAAGACATGACAAAACAGACCACTGTACGACTCCCCGAGGACCTTGCCGATGACGCCGAAGCCGTCGCCCGGGTCAAAGGCACCAGCGTCAACGCTCTGATCGTCGACGCCCTGAAGGCTGAGATCGAACGAGTCCGTCAAGACGAGGACTTCACCAGCCGCGCCAAGCGACTCCTCGAACGCGATCGAGAGCTGTTGGAGCGCCTCGCGCAGTGACCCGCTACGTCACACTGGCCGAGTACCTCTGGCTGGCAGAACAAGTCACCGGGGTTGATGCCGCCACTCTTGCCAAGGCATCACGCTCCGACCTCGCCGACTCAGCGCTGCACGCCCCACAAGCCGGGTTCGGGAGCGTGGAGTTCTACCCCGACCACCTCGACAAGGCTGCGGTGTTGGTATGCCGGCTGGCGTGGAACCACCCCCTCCCCGATGGGAACAAGCGAGCGGCGTGGGCGGCGCTGGTCATGTTCATCGATCTCAACAGCGGTATCTGGGACCCCGACCCTCCCGACATCGACCAGGCGGAGGAAGCGATGCTGGCCATCGCCGCCGGCAAGGTCGACGAGACTTGGACCGCGGCATGGCTCACAGAACGCGTTCGATTCGTGGACCAAGACTGAATGTGGACCATGCGAGCTGTCGCCGCCGTGCGTCACGACGCCCCAAGACGTCAGAAGGTTCACTGGCCTGCGACCAGCTGAATCCATTACGCCACATCGGATTCAAGAGCACGCCCGGAGGGACTCGAACCCCCAACCTTCTGATCCGTAGTCAGACGCTCTATCCAAATTGAGCTACGGGCGCTTGGTGAAACCCGAAGTATACGGGTCATCCCTACGTTCTCCCCTGGACACTACTGAACGGCAGACGGCACCTTGCCTGGTGGCTGGGCGAAACACCAAATAGCCCACGATTGCCCGAATCCAGGTACCGGATGCATGGATTAGAATCGTGCACGTCGACATGTCGCCATCGCGAGAGATCCATTGAGTCACCCCGAAGACCCATGCCTGCGGAGCGCAGGTGAGAATCAGATGCAGCTACTCGCCGAACTGCGATCAGACGCCCCGGTTGTCAAGAGTCAGGAGCACGGGTGGATGGTTCTCGGCCACGCCGAGGTTATGGAACTCCTCCTCGACCACGAGACGTTCTCCAATCAGGTGTCGAGCCACCTCTCGGTCCCCAACGGCATGGACCCACCGCAACACACTCATTTTCGCAGCCTCATCGACGGCTTCTTCACACCGGGTGCCATGGCCGATTTCAAGCCGCGGTGTCAGGAAATAGTCCGAGAGCTGGTGGCATCTCTGCCACGCGACGAGGACATCGAGGCCGTCACGCAGGTTGGCGAGGAGTTGGCGCTTCGTGTCCAGACCGCATTCATGGGCTGGCCCGCCCGGATCGAGGACTCGCTGCGCACTTGGACACATGACAACCTTGAGGCCACCAGGTCACGAGACAAAGAGGCCGCGGCAAATGTGGCACAGGGCTTCTCCGATCACATACGAGAGATCATCTCGGACGAGGGTCGCTCTCCTGAGGATGCAATCAGCTCCCTGATGAGTGCCAAGGTTGATGGTCTCTCGTTGGCTGAGGAGGAGATTGTCAGCATCGTGCGCAACTGGACCATGGGGGAGGTCGGCACGATCACTTCTTCGGTGGGGATCATTGTTGATCACCTGGCCCGGGATGCCGAGCTCCAGGACGATCTGCGTTCGCACCCCGACAATCTCGGCATGGCAATCGATGAGATCCTGAGGATCGATGGGCCACTGATGTCCAATCGCCGGGTGGCGACCCGCAGGGTGAAGTTGGCTGGCCAGGTGATCGACAAAGGAGATCGCCTCACGATCATGTGGCCGCAAGCAAATCGGGACGAATCCGTTTTCGGGGATGCCGATGCCTTCCGGCCGGAAGCCAATGCGCCCAGGAACCTCCTCTATGGGGGAGGAATCCATATCTGTCCGGGCGCTCCTTTGGCCCGGATGCAACTCACCATGATTACCCGAGAGTTGCTCCAGCAGAGCGCGAGCATCGTACCTGGCAAGGACCCCAGACAGCGGGCTGTCTTTCCGTCGGGTGGCTTCGCTGCTGTCTGGGTTCGGCTCTGCTAACCCTCCTCGCTCGGACCCTCACTGGCACAATGCGGATGGGTCATGCCACTTGCAACCAACATCCTGGTGATGGGTCTCTGGGCGGAGTATTTTCGGAGTCGTTACCGTCTGGCTGACCGCCCTTCTATCCAAGGCTGACACGATGAACACATTTGCGGCGACCGCATTCCTCACGCTGTTCGTGATCATCGATCCGATCGGGTTGTCTTCGTTGTTCCTTGGCGTGACTGATGGCTATTCGGCGGCGCGACGTCGAGTGACAGCCCTGCGTGCCGTCCTGATCGCTCTGGTGATCCTGCTTGCGTTTCTCTTCGCTGGGGAACCGTTGCTGCGCTATATCGGGGTGAGCATCGACGCATTGCGGATCGCCGGTGGACTGCTCCTGTTCAAACTCGCGTTCGACATGGTCCTCGGCAAACGCGAACGCCAGACCGAAGAGGAGGAAGACGAGACAACGACCCGTGCCGACGTCGCGGTGTTCCCGCTCGCCATTCCACTGATTGCGGGTCCCGGTGCGTTTGCGACAATCCTCGTTCTGGCCACCGCAATTGACAACCAACTCGAGTACCTGGCCATTCTCATCGGAGCACTGCTCGCAGTTCTTCTGCTCGTGTACCTCGGATTCAGACTCGCCATACCGATCCACGGCATCCTCGGAAACACTGGCACAGCAGTGATCACGCGGGTGCTCGGTATCATTCTTGCCGCTCTGGCGGTCCAGCTGGTCATCGATGCAGTTGTTGCGATCGTCGGTATCTGATGCTTGAGTGCATCAGCCGCCAGATCGTGGACGTATCCCCTACATCAACGAGGGAGGACCTGTGAACCCGGAGCTCAACGACCTCGCTGACGAGTACTGGGAGTACCGGCTCAGGACAAACCCGTCAGAAGCACACTTCCTTGGGGACTTTCGCTACATCGACCGGTTTGAGGATGTGTCGCGTGCCTCTGAGGATGCTCAGATCTCGGTTTACCGTTCCATTTCTGACCGCGCATCCGGAATCGCTCCCGACAGTCTTAGTGCCAACGACCGGACCACCAGGGAAGCCCTGATCTATTACGCCGGTACGGAGGCGTCGATTCTTGAGACCCGCCAAGAGGAGTTCGGTATCAACCCCATCTTCGGATTCCAGGCGTCTGTCCACATGCTCATTCCGCGTCTCACGCTCGAAACAGCTGAACATGCGAATGCAATGATCGACAAATACGCCAGTTTCGCCGAGATGATCGACCAATCAATCGAACGTCTTCGAGAGGGCCTGGCATCAAAGCGGGTCAACGCCGAGTTCGCAGTCACATCCACCATTGAACAGATAGACGGCTGGCTGGCCACACCCATCGAGAATGACACGTTCCTCAAAGCAGCCCTGCCATCCGACTTCTCGAATGCCGACCGTGACAATTGGGCACAGCGAGCATCCGGCATCGTCAGTGATGTCGTTCGCCCCTCGCTCGAACGATATCGGGACCTACTCGCCGGTGAGATCCTACCCGTTGCGAGGCCAAACGAACGGGCGGGTCTGTGGGCACTCGCCGACGGTGATCTCGTGTACTCACGACTCATCGAGAAGTACACGACCATGCCGATGCATGCCGGCGAGATCCACGAGGTCGGCCTGCACCAAGTCGCCCATCTCGAAAAGGAATATGCCCAGTACGGACCCGATGCCGTCGGTACGGACAATGTCCAAGAGATCTACAACATCTTGAGGACCGATGAGTCCATCATCCACATGAACGGCGCCGACATCATCGCCCAATGCGAGGCTGCCTTTGACCGGGCGAGAGCCGAGATGCCCAATTGGTTCGGGCGATTCCCGAAGTCGGACTGTGGCATCGAGGAGACACAGCACGGTGCCATTGCGTACTACTTCCCGCCGTCAGACGACGGCTCACGGGCAGGCACATTCTTCATGAACACGTCGGACCCATCCGCATGGGGACACGCCGAAGTTGAGGGAACCGCCTTCCATGAAGGGATACCCGGGCACCACATGCAGATCGCCATTGCCCAGGAGATGGGTGATGCACTTCCCGAGTTCCGACGTCATGAGTTCATCTCGGCGTACGGCGAGGGCTGGGCGTTGTACACAGAGCGATTGGCCCAAGAGATGGGTTTGTATTCGGGACCGCTCGACCTGATCGGGATGCTTCAGAACGATTCGATGCGCGCCTGCCGTCTCGTTGTCGACACCGGAATGCATGCGCTGGGTTGGAGTCGTCAGCAGGGCATCGACTACATGTGGGGCAACTCACCAATGTCGATGCACCAGATCGTCGGTGAGATCGATCGTTACCTGTCGGCCCCTGGACAGGCGGTTTCGTACATGATCGGGCGACTCGAGATCGACCGGATGCGCCGTGAAGCGGAAGCGACCCTCGGCAGCGCCTTCGACATCAAGGGCTTCCACGATGTCGTCATCGGATCGGGTTCCGTGCCCCTCGGATCGCTCGATCGGATCGTCACCGAGTGGGTAGCCAGTCAACAGTGAGAAGCGTCGACGCCTGTGCGGAGAATCCACACGAAAGAGGGGTGATGCGTGAGCATCACCCCTCTTTCCATCAAGCCAGCTGCCATCGAGCTGCCAGCTGATCGGTCGGTTCCTACACCGAGGAAGCCTCGAGTGCCTGACGCTGACCGGATGTGATCTCAATCTTCTGCGGCTTGGCCTCTTCCTTGATTGGAATCACGACGGTAAGAATTCCGGAATCGAGGTCAGCGGAAACGTTGGTTGCATCCAAGGATTCCCCGAGACGAACCTGGCGGCTGTTGATGCCGGTAGGACGTTCACGAAGCATCCAGTTGGCGCCAACCGTGTCCTCCATCGAGCGCTCAGCCTTGACGGTGAGAACCTTGTCCTCAACCATGACCTCAATCTTGTCGCTGTCCACTCCGGGAAGGTCGAAACGAAGTACGTACTCGCCGTCCTTCTCGTACGCATCAAGGGGCATGACACCGCCACGCCAGCGATTACCGGTTCGTGCGAGCATGCGGTCCATCTCCTCGAAGGGATCCACAAATCGTGCCATTGTGTGCTCCTTTCCTAACGACCGGACGATTGCGTCCGATCTTTTCTCCATACATATCATATACAAGGCAGTATATAACTTCATAACGAACGACTCAAGTAATTTATTTCGCGCCTTAGGACAATCGACGGCGACTACGAACACGCACATGGTGAATCAGTTGTCGCACATCTCAATGAGTCATGAGACAAAAACGACGCGACCCCATGCAGGAAACACCACAATCGGTATTTTTCGAGGGGAGCCTCGCGTGGCGGAGAGGAGAGATTGATGTGAGAGCTTCCAGCTTTCAGCTCACAGCACATAGTACGGAATCTGTAATCCGTATCTGGCGGAGAGGGAGGGATTTGAACCCCAAAGTCTCGCCAACTCCGACCGTGGAACCCTTGTTCCACATCTCAATGAGTCGTGAAACACAAACGACGCGACTTCCTCACCATCCACCATGTCACCGGTGGTTCTCGAGGTGAGCCTCGTTTGGCGGAGAGGGAGGGATTTGAACCCCAAAGTCTCGCGGACTCCGACCATGGATCCCTTGTCGCACATCTCAATGAGTCGTGAAACACAAAGGACGCGGCCCTCATGGCAAGAAACACCGCAATCGGTGATTCTTGACCGAAGCCTCGTGTGGCGGAGAGGGAGGGATTTGAACCCCAAAGTCTCGCCAACTCCGACCGTGGAACCCTTGTTCCACATCTCAATGAGTCGTGAAACACAAACGACGCGACTTCCTCACCATCCACCATGTCACCGGTGGTTCTCGAGGTGAGCCTCGTTTGGCGGAGAGGGAGGGATTTGAACCCTCGAGGAGGCTTACACCCCCTATTCGCTTAGCAGGCGAACGCCTTCGGCCGCTCGGCCACCTCTCCCGGGTACATGCAGGTTATCGCCATGTAGGTTATCAGAGGGTTGGAGCCCGAGGTCGAGCCACAACACGAAACCGGACGAGGTCAGCCATTGGCCGAACAAAAGCTCACTGACTCATTCGCGACTGGTGACATGCAAAGGATGGCCGGTACTACTGGCCGACAACCTGCCATGACTCAACGCTCCACGTGAACCTCGATGAGGTGGCGTTGTGAACAACGCCCGTGATGTGGTCGGATCGGATCGCAAGATACGAGCTACGGTGGAAGAGCGGAATCAGCGGAAGCTCCGCAGCAAGGATCGACTCGGCTTCTTCGACGGCGACAGAAAACTGATGGGCGTCCATCGTGGTGCGTGCCACTTCAGCCAGCTCGGAGAATCGCAAGGCCGCCTCGCTCGTTTCGTCACCGGTTCCCCACCCCGAAAACGACTGCTGAGGACGTGTGGGATCAAATCGGTCAAGCATCGCGAGTGTTGCCGCAAAGCCACCATCGTTCTCCCATGCCCACATGCCAAGATCAAAGGTTCCGTTCGGGAGCGCGTCCCCATAGAACTGAACCGAATCGAGGAGTTCGGAGTCATACCCAACGCCGATGGCAGCAAAGGATGCTCCAAGGGCGTTGGCTATCGCGGGTCGTGCCGAACCATTGATCGTCGTTGACAGCACACTGATCGGTTCTGTGACCGGTTGAAGAGAAGTTACAAGGGTCCGGGACGTGCCAGGATCGTACTGGTACTGCGACCACGCCGATATGCCTTTGGGAATCAGAACCCCTGGCGTTGTGGCGTCCCAGGCGATTCCTGCAGACTCGAGTACCGATGAACGGTCGATGGCATGTGCGATCGCCTCTCTGAATGCGGTTGCACCATTGAACGAGGCGCCATCGGGGGGTGTATCGGGAGAGGTGAGGTTGAACGTGATCTGTTCAACGAGTGGTGCGGATGCTGATTCAACGACTGCACCTTGGGGTGCCGCTACTCCTTCGACTGCTTCGTTGTCGAAGATTTCGACGACATCGACGTCTCCTTCTCCGAACCGCTTTCCAACCTCTGACCCCAGCGACACAAACGTGAGCGACTCTGCGTAAGGGAGCTGACGTCCTGCATCGTCCGTCTTCCAGTAGTTCGGATTCCGCGTCATGGAAGATGGATCCCCGTCCCTGACCATGAAAGGGCCACCAGACGGCCACGAAAAGCCATCGGAAGCTCCAAGGTCGATGTCGGCAATGGCATGGGACGGAAGGATGATCCACAGCGCATCCTCAATGGCAAGCGTCGGATTCTCGAATGTCACCCACGCAACCTGTTCAACCGAGTTGGTCTCCACAACGTTTGCCATGATCGGGTCGACGTGTGGGTTGCCGTTGAGTGCAAGATCTCGCATTGCCTCTGCCGTGAACGCCAGATCGGCACCGGTCATGGGCATACCGTCGCTCCACGTCGCACGAGGAACGATCTGGTATTGGACGGTGGCTGTGCCGTCGCCGTTGTCAACGATCGCACCACTCGACTGGGTAGGCAGGGACGTGACGTTGTCAGGGATCTTGTCCCACGTTTCGGGGTCAAGGTCATACACCGTCGCCCACACCGCGTTCCCAGCTATGGCCGAATCGACGAAGAAGTTTTCCGAGAAGGGATTCAGCGATGTGAGATCTCCCTCAATCCCGATTCGGATCTCGCCGCCGAACCCATCGGGGGGTCCCGTGGTCGTGGTCGTTGACCCCGGAATCGACGGGGACGGGCTTGGGTTGGTCGTCGTTGTCTCGGCTGTGCCTGATGTACAGGCCCCTACGACGAGCGCAATCACAACGACCAGCATTCGGATCCTTGGCATCGGGTCAGGTTACCGACGGCCCAGCACCTGAATCAGACCAGCAACCCAGCAAGCATGTCTGGTTGATTCGTGGCATCCGCATGGGGCATAGGATCACGAGATGTCCGAATCGCAGCGATCCACCTCCCGGATGCCAGCAACGGCTACCGGGACCAACCGCGAAGCATTCGGGTCCAGCGAATGGCTTCTCCTTGCCTCCGTCGCCGCGATCTGGGGATCGTCGTTCTTCTTCATGGATGTGGGCCTCGAAGCGTTTCGGCCCGGTGTCGTGACACTGGCACGCGTGGGACTCGGAGCGCTCACCTTGGCATTGATCCCCCGATCCCGGGCACCCGTAGATCGAGAACACCTCCCCCGAATCGCCCTCCTTGGGGTGATCTGGATCGCTATTCCTATGATCATCTTCCCGGTCGCACAACAGTGGATTGATTCATCAGTTGCAGGCATGCTGAACGCAGCGATGCCGATTTTCAGTGCCATCTGGGCGACGATCCTCCTACGGGCATTCCCAGGATGGCGGCAAACGTTGGGAATCGGGATCGGGTTCGTCGGTGTGATAGCGATCTCGATTCCCGAGCTGGTCGATTCGTCAGCCACAGCTGTCGGTGTCGGACTCGTGCTGCTGGCCGTGATCCTCTACGGGCTTTCCACGAACCTCACCGTTCCCCTCCAACAGCGGTACGGAGCGTTACCGGTTCTGCTGCGGGCACAACTCGCCGCGCTGGTGATCGTGGTTCCCTACGGACTGTTGCACCTCAATGGCTCGACATGGGCGTGGAACTCTGCCCTCGCCATGATCCCGCTCGGTGCATTGGGAACGGGGCTGGCGTTCGTCCTCATGGGGACACTCGCTGGCCGGGTCGGTGCCGCTCGGAGTTCGATCGCCATCTACTTCGTTCCCATCGTTGCAATCATCCTTGGCGTGGCCGTGCTCGACGAAAGCATCAAACCGGCCGCGATCATTGGGACCGCCCTCGTCCTCATCGGTGCCGCGATTGCCTCCCGGAAGGAAACCTGACCCTGTCCACCGTATGACCGGGCGGGCTATTGATCGAGCTTGGTGAGGACGCTTCCGAGCCACTTGATCGATTCGACCGTGATCGGGTCAACGACCAGTTGAACCTCGTGGATCCCAACATCGTGGAATTTGGTCAGCTCGATCGCGATCTTCTCTGGTGATCCAACGAGAGGATGCGACGATGCCCTGTTTGGGCTGCCTTGGGGCCGATTGGAGCCACCTGGTCCGCCCACGAGGATGGTCACCGTTCGCTCAATGGCACCACGGTCCACGCCTGAGGAGTCACATGCAGCATCCACCTTCGCATTGAGCTCTGCAGCGCCTTGGGGTGTGTTGCCGTACCAGGCATGCCAGCCGTTCCAGATCTGGACGTGGGAAAGGGCTGCTGCGAGCATGCGCGGACCCTCCGAACCGATCATCAAAGGAATCCCACCTGGTCTCGCCGGTGGCACGAGGACGCAGTCGCTGAGTTGATAGAACTCCCCGTCGAAATCGATTTCCCCCGCAGTGAGGAGGGTGCGGATGATCGTGAACGCTTCCTCAAACCGGCTTGCCCTACGATCGTACGGGAAGCCGTATGCGTCATACTCGGTGCGGTTCCATCCCGCCCCGAGGCCGAGAATCAGGCGGCCATTCGAGATTTCATCAACCGTCGTAGCCTTCTTGGCAAGCATGGCCGGGTTGTGGAACGACGTCGCTGCGACGAGGGGTCCAAGCCGTACCACGTCAGTTACGGTCGCGAGCGCCGCGAGCATCGACCACGCTTCCCATGGACCGCTCGGCCCCTCTGGCTGGCGGTACAAGAGGTGATCGCCTACCCAGATCGAGTCGAATCCGACAGCCTCGGCAGCCATTGCCATGTCTCGGTATTCCGGCCACGGCACGAAGCGTTCAACCTCGGGCAGCTGCACCCCGACTCTCAGTGGCCGCATGGTGTTTCGCTCTCATTCTGTGGGCTCCCAGTGTGGAAAAACCCGATACTGGAACCCTGGGTACGCGTCTCCGCGGAGGGAGTGGGATTCGAACCCACGGAAGCTTGCGCCTCGCTGGTTTTCAAGACCAGTGCCTTCGTCCACTCGACCATCCCTCCAGACCTACAAGGTTATTGCGTACGGGTGACCAACCCGCCTCGGTTACTCGTTGTCTGGGCTGTAACCAACCGTGAGGGAGGGTGTGCTGTTCCAGCCAGAACATACCCTGAGTACGCGATTGGTGTGGGGAAATGAAGTGAGGGCGCCCTTGCGAGCGCCCTCCCTACACGATCGAGGTTTGTGGTTAAGCGAGCAGCTTTGCCTTCTGAGCTGCGAATTCGGCATCCGTGAGGACACCCTTGGAGTGCAGATCAGCAAGCTTGGCGAGCTCATCCGCTGATCCGGCGCCACCTGCGGCATCCTGGATATAGGCACGGGTCATCTTCTCGCGCTCAGCAGCATCCTGCATCGCACGCTCCTGCATCGCATGGCCGTGAACGATGATATAGATCAACGCACCAAGCAACGGGAGGATGATTATGAACAAGACCCATGCGGCCTTTGCCCATCCATTCTGCTCCTTGTTGCGGAAAATGTCACCGAAGATCGAGATCAGTAGCCAGATCCAGATGATGAACATGAAGAACCAAAGCATGGTCCAGAACAGATTGAGTAGCGGCATCGATTTCCTTTCATAACGAGGGTGGTTCCCACGTACACGCCTTACCTACTCATCATAGATGAAGCTGCAGGCGGATTTCCGGTGAGTCTCGCTTGGTGGAGGGGGCGAGATTGAGCCCAAGGTGGCTTACAGCTTTCAGCTCACAGCAGGTGCCTGGAATCCGTAATCTGGAATCCGTATTCCGAGTTGGCGGAGGGGGAGGGATTTGAACCCAAAAATCTCCACCCGCTCTCACGACGAACCGTCATGCACACAGCAATGAGTCGTCATAGGAGAATCACCGCTCACCATCGAGAATCACCGTGCAATCGGTGATTCTTGAACACAGCCCTTGTTCCGCGGAGGGGGAGGGATTTGAACCCCAAAGTCCTGCCGACCCTGACCAGGAATCGGTTGTTCCACATCTCAATGAGTCGAGAAACACAAAAGGGCGCGACTCTCACCCAAGAAACATCGCAATCGGTGATTCTTGAACACAGCCCTTGTTCCGCGGAGGGGGAGGGATTTGAACCCCAAAGTCTCGCCAATCACGGCCAGAAATCGGTTGTTCCACATCTCAATGAGTCGAGAAACACAAAAGGGCGCGACTCTCACCCAAGAAACATCGCAATCGGTGATTCTTGAACACAGCCCTTGTTCCGCGGAGGGGGAGGGATTTGAACCCCAAAGTCGGCAGTGTCCCGTTGAGTGGTG
>DIDS01000008.1 GCA_002418265.1 Acidimicrobiia bacterium UBA5794
TCCTGAAACAGTTGGTCGGTTGGAGCGAACTCGTCGGTGAGGATCAGACCTCCCTCTGACCATGCGGTGGCTTCGCTGTCGATGAGGATTGCCTCACCGGCTGGCAGATGCTCCCTGATCGCATCGCCGTTGAGGGGCTTCATCGAACCAACCAGAACGAAATTTCCGGCGTCTTCAAGTATGAGATACGCGGGCGGCGCCGCCACGGCGACGTGCGGGAACACCTGCGCGAGCGTTTGAATCTCCGCGTGGACGAATCTGGCCTGCTCTCGATCGATGACATTCATGACGTACAAGCCATCGGCGTCGAGTTTGTCACGGACTTCTTCAAGGAACTCCTTCGTTGTGAGGTGCCACGGAACCGACAGACTTGAAAACGCATCCCCAACGACAACATCAAAGGATCCAGACAGCTCGCGTCGCAGTGTCAGGCGGGCATCGCCGATCTCAATTCGGAGCCAGTCGCCCTTGATCAGTCCAAGACGCTCCTCGGCCACGGTGACCAGTGTCGGGTCGAGCTCAAGGACGGTCGAACTTCCACCTTGAGTTGCCTGGAGATAACGCGGGATCGTGAAGCCGCCACCACCGATGAACAGTGCATCGATTTCTGCACCGTCTGTTTGGACTTCAATGATCGAGGCAAACAGCCGTGCATAGCGAAATCCGAGGTAAGTCGGATCAACAATGTCGACATAGGAATGGTGGGAAGTATCGAGGATGAGCGTTCGTCCAGTCGCTCGATTCGGATCTTGGATCACCTTCACGCAGTAGTAGGCCGATTCCGTTTCGCATTCGTTCGCAAGCGCCGCGGAACCGAGCACTGCGAGGACGAGGACAACACCCGCAAGCAACACCCATCGCCGACTCACAGGAACGGAGACGTTGAGTGCCAGAACGATGAGCACTCCACCCACCGCCCATGTGATGGGGCGAGATGGGAGCGCCGCAATGAGGACAAAACCGGTCACGAAGGTACCGAAGAGGGCCCCCGCCGTTCCGATCGCTGAAAGCGACCCGACGACAGATCCAGTTGAGGCAAGGTCCGTGAGCTGGATCTTTGCCGCAAGAGGTGTGACCATCGAAAGCACCGCAGCTGGTGCGAAAAAGCCGATGGCAGCGAGCGTGACCGTCGTTGTTGCCGATGACCCGATCAGCTCCGGCCCGACGAGGTACACAATCGAGGGAGAAACGACGGCAAGCACCCCTCCAACGGCGAGGACCGGCCCCAGAGCGGCCTTCGCATTCGAGCGATCCGCGATCCGACCGCCAGCCCAGGCACCCACGGCAATCGCAGCGAGCACGGTACCGATGATCGCCGTGAACGACTGGAGAGTCACTCCAACGTACGGAGCAAGAATGCGTCCGGCAACAATCTCAAGTACGAGAACCGCAGCAGCGGCCGTAAATACCGAAACAGTGATGAGCCACGAACGCAATGGGGGTTCCTTTCGAGTCGGAACCGTACCACTGCATCTTCCTTGGCCGTTCCGCAAAGAAGGGACCGGGTGGGGCGGTCCCTTCTTGCTCTGAGGCCGTTTCTCACGGCCGTTCTCTATACCCTGTAGATGCGATCCTACGAGGCCTTCCGACGCTCGCGGTCCCGAAGTCTCCGACGAAGTCTCCGCCGCTCATTTGCGTCCAGTCCACCCCAAACACCCGCAGCCTGATTCGTGCTCAAGGCGTATTGGAGACATGCTTCCTGTACGGGACAAGCTGCACAGATCACTTTCGCTCTTTCGGATGCGGCAGGATCTTCAAGGCCGGGAAAAAACACATCGCTGTCAACCCCTGCGCATGCAGCATCTTTGCGCCAGTCAATGTCTGGCTCCCACATGACGTCACTCAAAGTCAGCATGGTCCCGCCTTTCTCTTCACGAAACCCTATAACGCACATGGGGCTAGGGATAATTCCCGATTTTCAAGTTTTTTCCGGTTTTCTTCCAGAGACCATGAGAGGAGCCCAATCGCGGGGTAAAAGAACGCCATTCAACCGGTGTCAGCGTCACCGACGCGTGTCGTCATGCTCAAAGGACACGTCGGAATCGACCGTGATGACCCCCTCGACTCGCACGACCAATTCGGAAAGAAGTCTCGCTTCCGAACGGGTTTCGACTCTGCCCGTCAGCGATGCAACTCCGTCAACAACGACAACGTCGACCGACCCCGGCTGGAGCCGCATCACCCGATCAAACACGTCCGTCTCGATTTCGCGTTTGAGTTCATCATCGGAACGGGCGAACGCCCCCATGACGTCAGCACGACTGATGATGCCCTCCAGCGTGCCGTCAGGCGTGACAACGGGAAGCCGCTTCACACGAAGCTCCGTCATCCGCCTTGCTGCTTCTGTGACCGACGAGCCGCGATCAATCGTATGGGGATCTCGCGACATCACATCCGAGACGTGGGACGCAACCGACGTCTTGGCCTCGCCAAAGAGATTTGCCAGCAGCCGTCGCCGCTGCCGTCCCCATGAGCGCTCTGCTTCGGCAGACACGAAGTCTGCTTCGGTGATGATCCCGATCACCCGTCTCTGGTCGTCGACAACGGGAAGACCGCTAATACCGGCATTGACCATGATCATGGCGGCTTCCTTGAGGGGCGCGTCCGCAGAAACAGTCGACACCTCAGATGTCATGATGTCGGAAACCTTCATTGGTCAATCCTCTCGTTGGATGAGGCTCATTGTCTGAATGCAAGGCTAGTGCTGCGTCCACCACCGTGGGCGACGGTATGGGCAAGTCAGTGGCGTCGATTGCCAAGGACACAGGACGAAAGCGCACTTGACCGTGGGTCAAGGACGAGGACGCAGCCAGCGGCGTCACTGGACATCGTCAACGCGGCGACCGTTGGCGGACACATCACCAGATGCTCGCGCCACGGTTGGCCATTGAGGACCAAGCCGAGGCTTGGTCTTGTGCATCATGCCATCCAAGAACCTACAACATGGAACCAGGCAATCCTGCTGGAAATGCGTTCGGTTTCAAACAAACTCGTACCGCACGGTTGCTACTCTCCTGTTCACAAGAGAACTCTCCAAGGGCAGCCGTGTCACTCAAAATCACGTATCAGGGTAACGATGTCGTTGTGAAAGAAGGCTCCGCCGCACTCATCGGATCTGGTGAAGCATCCCAGATTCGTATTGCACGGCCCGGTATTTCACGCCGCCATGCCGCCATCACCTTCGACGGCGCAGCGTGGAAAGTTGAGGATGCAGACTCGCGTAACGGAACTTTCGTCAACGGTAAGCGAATCCATGTCACGACCATCGATGGTCCAACGACGCTCGTCCTTGGACACCCCACCGATGGCGAGGTAGTGACCTTTACGCCGATCGCGGATATCTCCTCGGATGTCCAAGATGAGATCGACGCATTCGTGCTGCCAGATTCACCACCCCTTGCGCCCCCACCAGCGCCACGCCCCCAACGTGCCGCAGCCACGGCGCCGACAACGGTCGCCGCTACCGCACCGAGGCCCGCGGCTCAGGTGGAAACCAACGAGCTGAACGCCGCAATCCGTGATCAGATTGCCGCCATCAGGGGTCTGACGTGGTCGGTGTGGGCGATGATTGCCGTTACCGCAGCGTTGTGTGTCCTCACACTCTTCGTCGGCATCCTCGGCAGCTGATCAGCTCTCGACGTCACCGTCGGAGCCACGAAGGTACTTGGAAAATTCTTCTGCGATCTCGTCTGCGGTTGGAAGATCCGTAGGGATCTGCGATGTCGTTCCCACGCTGATGTCGAGGCCCTCAACGAAGTCGCGAGCATCTGACCGCTTCTCAAGGATCTCATCCAGTCGCTTGATTTGGTCGTAAGCTCCTGCTTCGACCTCAGTCAGGTTGATGTCCACACCGATCTGCTCCGAGATCTTCACCAGCAGCGCATGCATCGCGGGCTGGTACGGTCGTCCGACGTATTGAGGAACCTGCGCCCAGTAGCCAACCGTCGGGAACCCGGCCCTCTCAAGCTCGGCGCGGAACACGCTTCCTGCCGCGGCGGGGACGACGATCTCGTCCATCAACATCTCGTCTCCGGGCATCAGCAGCCGTGAATCGGAGGACGTTCCAAACACGGCCGTTGGCATCGAATGGCGGACCGGAGTTGGGACAGCGCCCACCGCTACGACATGTGAAACATCGAAGCGTTCTGCCATGTCAACCAAGGCGTCAGCGATACCGGCCCACTGGAAATCTGGCTCGTTTCCGACCAGGGCCAACACATCTCTACCGGACGGATTGGCGTGGACCAACTCCATACGGGGCCACGACACCGTAAGGGGCTCACCCGCTGTGAATCGCAGGATCGGTCGATTCGAGCGGTAGTCGAAGATCGCATCCGGTTCGAACGTTGCGATCATCGACGCATCTTCTACCAGCCAGTCCACGGCGTCGCTTGCGGCTGCGGCAGCGTCGCCCCATCCGGCAAGGCCAAGCACGAGCACCGGTTCGGTGAGGGCAACAGGTTGGTGGAGTTGGAAAAGTTGCATGATCAGAGGTAGAGACCGCCCTCGGTACCTTGTCCTGCCGCTATCGCCGGACGCTTCCGCATGTGGTCAAGCTGAGCCGATGCTGCCATCTGTTGGCTGATCAACGAAACCTGGATCCCATGGAAGAGGCCTTCAAGCCAGCCGACAAGTTGTGCTTGTGCAACCCGCAGCTCTGCCTCTGACGGTGCTTGATCACCCATGGGGACAAAGACCGAATCGAGTTCCTCGCGAAGATCGTCGGACACGACATCCCGAAGCTCATCGAGGGAGCGTTCATAGACCGAAAGCAGACGCTCTCTTCCGGCCTCATCGAGGGGAGCTTGTCGTACCTCGTCGAGCATCGCACGGGTCATGGACGCTATCCGTATCAGCTTTGATGGCTCAGTCACACTTGGCGAAGAAAAGGGTTCACCCGCATCCTGGTGTGCTGGGACAACCTCGGGAGTCATTGGTTCTTGATTGGTTGGTTCGTCTGGCATCAGATAAGCATACGACTCGATGCATCATCCTACGACGGGTACGATCCGGTGAACGTTTCCCGCCTCGGTGTGTCGGTGTCCTCGATATGGCACAAGATCGGGCTGCTGTGGGAGCGCACCGACGCTGAACACGATGTGAAGCAACGTTGATCGTGTCTTGAGCCGGATCCTGAACCTACTGAGCGACGAATCTGACTTGATGCCAGCCGGACGCCCCGTCTGGTCGTGGGGGTGCGGCAACGTCGGTTTGGGTTTCTCCCGAACCGTCGGTTGCCCTGACCCGGGCAGTGTGCTTCCCATCGGTCAATTCCGTGTCGATCTTCCACAGACGCCACGCTGAGTCCGACAGGGACTCGGCGAGGTCGGCCTCAAGCCACGGGCCCTCGTCGATCTGGACTTCAACCTTGTCGATGCCAAGCGTTGGCGCCCATGCCACCCCACCAAGTGTGAACCGTCCAACGTCGACCACATCACCGGGCTTGGGTCGATCGATCCGCGATTGGGTCTTGATTGGACCCTCCTTGGCCCAGCCTCTCGGGACCCAGTAGGCATCGAACGCATCCCACGTCGTGAGCTCGATCTCAGTCAGCCACTTCGTCCCCGACACGTAGCCGTACAACCCGGGAACAATCAATCTTGCAGGAAATCCGTGACTGGTCGGCAGTATCTCGCGGTTCATCCCGATCGCGATCATCGCCTCACGGTCATCAAGCGCATACTCAGTCGGGAACCCGGCGGTCCAACCATTGACCGATCGACCGACGACCTGGTCGGCGCCTGCTTGGACGCCGGCCATTTCAAGCACATCCTTGAGAAGCACCCCGGTCCAGAGGGCATTCCCCACATACCTTCCGCCAACCTGATTCGAGACACATGACAGGGTCACATATCGCTCGATCTGATCCATCGTTTGGAGGTCGCGATATGACAGGACAACCTCTTTGTCGACCATCCCATGGATGCGGAGCGTCCAGGTATCGGGATCAATCCACGGGGTGATCAGTGCCGTGTCGATCCGATAGAAGGCTGCATTGTCCACGACAACAGGAGCAACTCCGCTCAGGTGGAAATCATGTGCGGCAGTCGGATCCGCCATGGCCTCGACGGGGACCGGCAGCGCCAACGATGCCCGCTGTGCCTCCGAGCGAGAGCGAAGCATTGCCCTTCCGACACCGACGCTGACACCAGCAACCACAACAGCGGCACCGACACCGAGCAGGAGGCGCCTTCGACCGATATCGTTCGCATCAGAATCCAACCCATCATGTTCGACTGACCGCGACAAGCTCGCCAGCCACACGAATGTCCCGATACCGATACCAACCGCCACCAGCATGGAACCGAACACGGCTAACGGTGCCGCTGAGTTCTCATGGAGTTGTGCAGCCACACCGACAAGTCCGAAGGCAACAAATCCTGCAGCGATCGGCACCGGGGTCGTTGTGGATCGTCGGCCGAGACCCATGCCGATCAAGAGAGCGACGACGAAGATTCCGAGGCCGAGTACGAGCTTGTCAGCGGTCCCGAACACGCTGATCGCAAACGACTCCAGCCACGAAGGCGACCATTCGACAACGATCGCCCCGATTGATGCCATTGCTGACGGGACCGATGTGAACAACCCCGCAAAGACCTCGGTCGCACCGAGCGTGACGGCGGTTGCGGCAAGACCGGCGTATCCGGCACGTGTCTTGAGATTCAGGGATCGATTGCTCATGTCCCCATTGAACACGTCAACCTTCGGAACGTCCCCGTTTCTGGGCCATCCAGGCCATATATTCACGGATTGGTAAGGAGTTCACCACTCGTTCGATCGGCACACCACCCTTGCGAGCCTGAGCCGTCCCCCACGTGATGTTGTCCAACTCGGATGTGTGGTGGGCGTCGGTTGAAATGGCGAACATCAAACCCTCAATCCCAAGCACCGTCCTGAGGTTGGTAGCCGACAGATCAAGACGCTGGAGGTGGCTGTTGATTTCGAGGGCCGTACCGGCGTCTGCGGCGGCCTCGGCAACTGCCTCGACGTCAAAACGTATTGCAGGGCGCGCACCAATCTTGCGACCCGAGGGGTGCCCGATCACGTTTACGGCTGGGTTCTCCACGGCGGCGATCAGCCTCGCGGTCTGTGCATCGGGGTCGAGGTCGAAGTGTGAGTGAATTGATGCGACCGTGAACTCGAACACTTCGAGAAACTCGGGATCGTAGTCAACCGTCCCATCCGGCCCGATGTTGAGTTCAGCGCCGTGAAAGACCGTCAGCAACGGGTATCGCTTCCTGGCGGCGTCGATGGCCGCTTGCTGCTCTCGGACCCGCTCACGGCTGAGACCGTTCATGGCGAGGTCTTCGCCATGATCAGTGATCGCCACATACTCGAGCCCACGATCGGTTACGGCTTGGAGCATCTCGTCGAGGGTCGATCGGCCATCACCTGACCAGTCGGTGTGGACGTGTAGGTCGCCTCGCAGCATCTTGGGGACAACAGGCTTTGGCAGCAGCCCGGCCTCTGCGATGGTGAGCTCACCGATTCCTTCTCGCAGCTCGGGCGTGATCCACGGTAGCCCGAGTGCCTCATAGATCGATTCTTCCGTGGCAGCGGCCACCACCGCACCGTCATCGATCTGAGAAAGCGAGTACTCGTTGAGCGTCAACCCGCGACCAAGGGCGCGCTGACGAAGCTCAATGTTGTGGCCCTTGGAGCCTGTGAAGTAAAGCAGTGCCGCCCCGAACTCTGCATCACTCACGACACGGAGGTCAACTTGTATGGCATCGTCGATCACGATGCTCGCCTTCGTGTCGCCCGATCCCATGATTGTCGTGACACCCGCAAGTGAGGTGAACGTCTCAAGGACCGTCTCAGGGTCATCGGTCGTCGTAAGTATGTCGATGTCACCGATGGTCTCGGAGAGACGCCGAAGGCTCCCTGCGTAAGCAATCTGGCTGACTGCATCGCACCTACTGAGGTCGTTGACAACCCTGGTCGCGATTCGCATGGCGTCAAAGATCGGCGTCCGCGTCTCATCGGAGTGGATGCCGAGCAGCTCGATCGAGTGTGCGATCTTTTCCTCGGACTTCTTCCCGAGGCCGGGAAGGGTTCTGAGCTGTTCGTTGGCGATCGCTCGTCTGAGGCCAGCCAGATCCACGACACCGAGATGATCTTGGAGCGCGACAACAGTCTTGGGCCCAAGACCGGGGATCTTCATCAATTCAAGCATCGTGGGTGGGAACCGTTGTTTGAGACGATCGATCTTGCTGATGCTCCCGCGTTCTACGAATTCAATGATCTTTCGTGCCGTGCTGTCCCCCACGCCTTCAATCGCCTTGAGCTCCGAAAGCGACATATCAGCCACGTCGTTCGGCGCCGCGTTGATCGCATCGATCGCCTTGTCGTACGCCCGTGTGCGGAACGACTGACTCTGGCCGTCCTCAAGTTTGGTGTACGCGACAAGCTGCCTGAGTGCAGCGACAATCGCTTCGTTCGATGGCTTCATGTTCGACGGTTTCATACGGAAAGGAAGACGTAGATGGCGAACCCGGCAAGCAGGATCACGCCCTCGAAAGAACTGAGTCTCTGCTGGGTGTAGGCAAACACACCTGCGATCAATGCCGAACCAACCATGAGGGCGAGAAGCGGCAGATCGATCGCCTCTGTCGAACCCGGACCGATCATGGCGGCAACACCCGCTACTCCAAGGGCATTGAACGTGTTCGATCCGAGCACGTTTCCAAGGATCAAATCGGTTTCTCCACGCCTGGCGCCTGCGATCGTTGCCGAAAGCTCAGGGAGCGAGGTTCCGACTCCCGTGATGAGCCCCATGAACAAGATGCTGAGACCCATCTCCCTCCCAACGTTCTGCACGCCAGTGAGCAGAACCTGTGACGCGATCACCGTCCCCACCAGTGCAGCAAGACCGTAGAGAATCTCGACACGAAATCGTGTTGGTTCAGCAACGATCGCCTCCAGGTCCGTTTCGGGGGCATCAGATGTCTTGGACCACCGCAGGAGCAACAGAAGTGCCCCACACATAGCAGCGATGAGGATCGCTCCCTCAACCCTTGAGATCGATCCTCTTGCGAGTATGACCGCCAGGAGCACGACCGAACCCAGCATGAGCAGACCTTCACGCCGAATCACGCTGTATCGGCACGTCAGAGAAACAAGAAGACCGCCGACCCCGAGTACCAGCGTGACATTCGCAATGTTTGAGGCGACCACGTTGCTCAGGGCGAGCTCAATGTTTCCTGAGCCAGCTGCTCCTGCCGAGACGGCAAATTCGGGAACCGAGGTCCCAAAGCCGACGATGACTGCGCCGATGACCACCGACGAGACGCTGAGAAGCTTCGCGATACGCACCGCGGAAAGTACGAGCCTGTCGGCTGCGACGATGAGGATCACCAGCCCGGCGACGATCCTCACAATGTCAAGCCACATGTGTGCTCCCGTTCAAGTCCGGCGATGGTACCCCGAGCGAATACACGAGCTCATGCCGCGCCATCGGCCATTATCCTGCGGCGCCATGGTCCAAAACCAATATTCGGTCCACTCAACGTGGCTCGATTCCAACCGCCCGCTGCCGAGACGATTCATCCGACCGGTCCTCGAATACACCAGAATCGAGGCATCCGGTGGGATCGTACTTCTCGTCGCCGCGGCAATCGCAGTGATATGGGCAAATTCACCGTGGTACGAGTCGTACTTCGATCTCTTCAATCATCACGTCTCGCTTGACCTTGGACTGGTACACATTGATGAATCGATCAAGCATCTGATCAACGATGGGTTGATGGCTGTCTTTTTCTTCGTGGTGGGCCTTGAGATCAAGCGCGAACTCGTGGTTGGAGAACTCAACTCCGTCAAGAAAGCCGCTCTGCCAGCCATGGCAGCGTTGGGGGGCATGATCGTACCCGCAGGGATCTACGTGACGATTGTGTTGGTTGGCGGTGCCTCCGAGGCGACCCACGGCTGGGGAATCCCCATGGCGACCGACATCGCCTTCTCGGTTGGCATCGTTGCTCTCCTTGGGTCTCGGGTGTCGATGGGCGCCAAACTCTTCCTCCTCGCCCTTGCGATTGTTGACGACATCGGAGCGATCATCGTCATCGCCGTGTTCTACACGGACGATCTGAATTGGTGGTATCTCCTTGGTGGCGTCGTAGGACTCCTCGCGATCTATGTGGCCCGGCGGGCCGGAATCTGGAGCCTCCTGTTCTATGTGCCGGTCGCGTTCGTTGTCTGGGAACTCTTTCTGGAATCGGGTGTCCACGCGACGATCGCCGGCGTCAGCCTCGGCCTCATGACCCCGGTGAGACCCAAGTACACAAACGAGGAGTTCAGAGAAAAGGCCGTCGCGGTCCTTGACCGGTGGGACACCAACAGAGCGTCACCTGACGCTGAAACGAGGCTCGACAACGACGCGCTCGAACTCGCGGCGGTCGCCAAAGCTTCTGTCTCCCCCCTCGAACGTCTTGAACACGCGCTCCATCCATGGTCGTCGTTCGTCGTCGTCCCGCTCTTCGCTCTCGCAAATGCCGGTGTTCGGTTCATCGGACACGACGAGACGCTGATCCAACAGATACTCAGCCCCGTCGCTCTTGGTGTGGCTGTCGGTCTTCTTGTCGGAAAGCCCGTCGGGATAACCATCGCCACTTGGCTGGGTGTCAGGTTCAATATCGGTGAGCTCCCTCGTCGGACGACCATGAAGACCATCATGGGTCTGGGCACACTCGCGGGTGTCGGGTTCACCGTTTCGCTCTTTGTGACCGAGCTTGCCTTCTCCAGTCCGATTCTCGCCGACGAGGCCAAGCTCGGAATCTTCGTCGGCTCTGGTCTCGCCGCCGTTCTCGGGTACATGTTTCTGCGATCGCTTCGCACACCTCAAGAGCAGTATGACGATGCACTGGAAGCATTGAGCAAGGGGAATACGTAGCTGGTGTCTCTGGGCTTCTGGCTTTGTAGAACCGTCGTCCGTTGGTGAAAGACCCTTGGGACCAGCGACCATTTGAGGGGGCCGTCAGGCCCTGATACCTCGTGTTCCGATCATCCCTTCCCGTATCCGCTTTTCGGCGAGGGCGATGTAATCACGGTTGACGTCGTAACCGACGTAGTGGCGGTGGGTCTCGACGGCTGCGACGGCGGTCGTGCCCGAGCCAAGGAACGGGTCAAGCACGAGATCACCCTCAAAGGTGTACAGCTCAATCAACCGCCTCGGGAGCTCGACAGGGAACGGGGCGGGATGACCAATGCGGCGCGCTGACTCAGGGAGGATGTCCCAGATCGAAATGGTCGCTTCCAAGAACTCTTCCTTCGAGATCGTGTCGGTGCCGGTCCGGACACGGGCGAACGAGCCTTTCGACGCGACGACCACATACTCGTGCACATCGCGGAGCGTTGGGTTCTTGGCTGACATCCACGATCCCCACGCGCAGCTTCCACCCGCCGACTTCGCTTTCTGCCATATGATCTCGCCTCGCAGGTCGAACCCGATGTCCGTCAGAAGTGCAGCAACGTACTGATTGAGGGGGATGTAAGGCTTGCGACCGAGGTTTGCAACGTTGATCGCAATTCGGCCGCCTGGCTCGATGACCCTCCACGACTCGGTGAACACGTCCGAGAGCAGGTTGAGGTACTCGTCGATGTCCAGATCGTCGTCGTAATCCTTACCCACGTTGTACGGGGGTGATGTCATCATCAGGGCGACACAGTTGTCAGGAATCTGCTCCATCGATGTGGACGATTGACAGAACACCCGGTCGATGATCGAACGTGGCGGATCGACGAGTGGACCGATGTCAAGGCCGTCACGACGCTGAACCATCCGACGTGCGTAATAGTCGGATGCGTCGTGCCCTTCACGTTTTCCCGCACCAAAACTGGCAGTGCTTGTTGCCACCATGCCTCCTGTCCGCGAACCCTATCACCAGCAAGCCCACACAGCGCGTACCCAGGGTTCCAGTGTGTGTTTACGACACAATGGAGCCCACAGAACAGGCGCTTGTGACTTGGACCGCTACGAGACCACGGCTTTGTAGGAGCCAAGGTTGAGAATGGTTGCTGCGTTCGCTGGCGGAGGATCGAGGACGTGGCGGAGGCCCTCGACACCGGGTTCGTGGACGAGATCGATGAAGGACCGGTAATTCCATGCGGCACCCGCTGGGCGAGACTCGATGCGGGTCAAGTTCGCACCCCGGAGCCCAAGTTCCGTCAACACGAGAGCCAAGGCACCGGGCGTATGAGCAAACGTGACGACGATGGTTGTCTTGTCGTCGTCCTCGTTGACCTCTGGTTCACCGACGTGGATGACAACGAACCGAGTGGTGTTGTGGGCCTTGTCAAGCACATCTTCCTTCAGAACAACGAGTCCGTGGGCGGCGCCAGCCTTTGGCGGCGCCAGTGCAGCAATCGTGGGATCCCCTCCCTGTGCTACCTGTCGGACGGCTCCGGCCGTGTCATGCGTTGGAACAGGTTCGATACCGAGCGTGAGGAGCGCGTGCTCAGCCTGGGCAAGTGCCTCCGGGTGGCTGCGCACCTCTGTGATCTGGTCAAGCGATGCCCCCTCAAGACCGTGGAGGGCGTGACGAACCTCGACAAGGTGCTCGGCCAGAATCGAGAATCGGACGTGGCTGTCATCTCCCGGTAACCGATCAAGCACCGGCAACACGGACCCGGTTGTCGAATTCTCGACGGGTACGACCAGCCGATCGACCTCCCCGGCTTCGAGTGCTGCGAATGCAGATGCGAATCCACGAAATCCAACAAGCTGCCCATCGGGAAACAACTCTGTGGAGGCCTGATGGCTGTAGCTGTACGGCTCGCCCTGGTATCCAATGATCATCGACGGAAGATAGGGCAGTTCGGACGTCGGACGTCTGACTTCAGCGCGTGCCGCGAGCTATCGCGTTCTTTCGTCCAGAAGCATCGCGAGGTCTCGCACGACGACGGTTTCGTCCACACCCATCTCTTTGACACCGTCATCGATCATGACGTAGCAGAACGGGCAGCCGGTCGCGATGATGTCAGCTCCCGTACCGACCGCCTCCTCGGTACGTTCGATGTTGATCTTCTTGCCCTCGTGCTCCTCGAACCAAAACTTCCCACCACCAGCACCACAGCAGAACGAATTGGTCCCGTTCCGTTCCATCTCGACCCGAACGCCCGACGAGTCCACGATCGTCCGAGGGGCCAAGAATGTGTCGTTGTGCCTTCCGAGGTAGCACGGATCATGAAAGACGATCGTTTCCCCAGATGACGTTGGCTGCAGCCGTCCCTCTTCGACGAGCTGGCTGAGCAATTCCGAGTGATGGATCAGCGTGTAGTTCCCACCGAATTGGGGATATTCATTCCCAAGTGTGTTGAAACAATGCGGACACTGGGTGATGATTGCACGGACGCCGAGGTCGTTGAGTGTCTCGATGTTCTGGAGAGCGAGACCTTGAAACACGTACTCGTTGCCGGTCCGACGTGCAGGGTCACCGTTGCAGAGCTCCTTGGCGCCGAGGATCCCGAAATCCACACCAGCCTTGTGGAGCAGCCTGGCCGTCGAGATCGTCACGTTTCGGTTTCGATCGTCGAATGATCCTGCACAGCCGACCCACATCAGGTATTCGGCCTCGACACCGGGCTCCCCAAGACGCTTGACCTCGAAGTCAAGCTGGTCGGTCCAGTCACCCCTCGTCTTTTGATCGACACCATAGGGGTTCGATGAATTCTCCATCGAAACGTAGGCCTTGCCAAGCTCAGACGGAAAGTCCGACTCCATCAAGGACAGGTAGCGGCGCATGTCGAGAAGCTTGTCGAGAATCTCGATGTCGGCAGGGCAAATCTCGTCACACGCACGACATGTTGTGCAGGCCCACACCTCTTGTGACGAAATGAGCTGGAACACGTTGTCCGACGTAACGGTGATTCCAGCATCCACACCGACAGGAGGCGACACCGGTGGAGTCCCGGTTGCCGCAGCGACCGTTCCGAGCTTCAGAACGATCTCTCTCGGGTCAAGCAGTTTTCCGGTGTTGTGGGCTGGGCACACTGACGTGCAGCGTCCACAGATCGTGCAGGCATCCGTGTCGAGGAGCTGCTTCCAGGTGAACTCTCCGACGGTGGCCGAACCGACGGTTTCAATGTCGGTTGCTTCCATGAGGTTTGGCATCTCGCGCATTACTCCCTTGTGCCGTTCCCGTGGCGACAGGGCAAGGTTGATCGGTGTTGTGATCATGTGGCGGAGCTTGGTGACGGGGAGAATCACAAGGAAGACAAGGAAGGTAATGACGTGGGTGATCCACAGGATCTGATGAATCCCAGAGGCTGATGCCTGGGGAATGAGTGCCGCAAGCGGATAGCCGACGAACGACCAGACCTCGAAATCGGGGCGGCCGACAAGGGAGATCCGTGCTGCTTCGGTCAGCAACCCGGTGACGCCGATTGCGCCAAGTGTGAGGAGTATCCACGCGTCTTCGGGACGAGTCTTGCTGGCAATGCGGGGGAGGCGGACACCGTATCGCAGGACGGCCGCCCACAACACACCGACCAGGAACGCCACCCCGGCCGCGTCGAGGATGAACGAATAGGCCTGATAGACGGTTCCGTGCAGGAACTTGAAGCCCACCGGCATGAGGTGGTCTATCTCAAGGGTGACTGTTCCGAGAAACAACAGGATGAAGCCGTAGTACAACAAGGCATGCATGACCCCGGATTTCGGATCCTCCATGACCGTGCGCATCGTGACGCCCTGACGGAATCGATGCAATCGCCGTTTGAAGTCACCGGTACGGCGTTCCCATGAACCCCGCTCCCAGTTACGAGCCCTCAGGGCAAAAAGTCCGATTGAGATACCGAGAAACGTCGAAACCGTGAAATAGAAGATGGCGATGACAGCGCGGGGAACATTTCCGAAGACCACACGACCAATGGCGAATTCGACATGACCCGGCAACGACCCAAGCCACCACAGAGCCATGGTTCCAGCAACGGTGACGCCAGCGATGACCCCGATGATCGTGGAAGCAGAAACCCGAGACTCCGTGGCTTGATCCTTGTCTTCGGTGGTTGTCACCCTTACATCACCTTTCAGAAGTCAGAAGTCAAGTATCGGAACATCGGGCTCCCAGCTTTCGGTCGCGTCGTACGGCGATACTAGAGGCATTCCTGCGCCCGTTCATTCAGCCTCGGACAATGTGCTCGAGTGCTCTGAACCCCGACGTCGACTGTCGCCTCTCGTCCGGTTTCTTGTCGGCTGGTTCCTCTTGTTTGACCATATTGACTGCCAAATCAGGAAGCCGATTCCCCCAATGATGATGATGAAGACAGCGATCCACGCCCAACCGCTCTTCCCCTCGATCGACTGATTGGAACAGATCCCGCTCTCACCCGTCAGCGTGTTGACGAAGGTTCGAACGACATCGTTGTCGGATGCAACAGTCAACGACTCGTCAATGGCGGCACCGAGTTGGTCGGCGGACCAGAATCCCTCGTTGTCGTCATACCCAACCGTTTCCGGTGCGACCGTGAACACGGTTCCGGTCGTGTCAAGTGCGGTGAGCATTCCCCCAGAAAAGGCCGTCGCCCCTCCACTTGGCTCGTCAACGAGCACGACCACATAGAGATTCCCGCCAGCGTTGCGCGCATCAGCGACCGACGCCGAGACGCAAAGATCGGTGGCCGAGGTTCCCGAATCCACATGAAAACCATCGGTGGCGACCCCTGCAACGAGGTCGCTTGGCGTCGCCGCGACCACGAACAAGACGGCAAGAAGGGCTGCAACGTACTTCACTGGATCGCGAAGATTGATCCCCATTCGTGTGTCCAACGGTCGTCGCGTCACTTTCCGACCACCGCTCGCAGGAAAAACACCAGATTGGCGGGACGCTCGGCCATGCGTCTGGTGAGGTACGGGTACCAGGCTTCACCGTATGGGACATACACCCGCATGGCATGACCCATGCCTGCGAGTTCGACCTGACGGTCGCGACGCACACCGTAGAGCATCTGGAACTCCCACGGTTCGGAGCGCTCATCGGCCTGGCGGAGCACATGCTCGA
>DIDS01000022.1 GCA_002418265.1 Acidimicrobiia bacterium UBA5794
ACGTCAAGAATCACCGATTCTTACGCCACGAGACGGGTTTCCCCGTTTCGGTGCTTCACGACTCATTGAGGAGTGAGGAACGTAGCTGGGAGTGGATTCGGGTCGAGACTTTAGGTTCAAATCCACGTAGGCCCACCCTCGCAAACCCTTGCGGCGCAACGGTCTTCTCCCATTTCGCTTTCAGAGCGATGACCTCAGAATCGTGCCGCGTGCACATAGCGTGCACATCAGCGGCGGCGCAGGTCGACTCAAGACGGTCCGTGGCCATCTATCGAGACCTCATACGCCGGTTCCTCAACGTCGCTTAACACAACAGCGCGACGCTCCTCGTACTCACTGACTCAACGGGCCGGTAGAACGCCGGCCCCGCCGAATGGCCACGATTTCGCTATGGGGTCGCGATGTTGAACCAGAACTCGAAATCGTCGAGTAGGCCGAGGAAATCGGTGAACGCCTTTTCCTCGCCCTCGATCTCGATTGCTCCACTCCCCAGCTGGTCAGCGAATGTGGCCTGACCCAGGATGACGGCGTCGATCGCCGAACGGGCCGCCGTGATGGTCGCCGTCGGCGAGTCGAAGCTCCGGTTCTTGGTGTAGTTGAGAACTCCGTTACCGACCTCGAGACCGTAGAACTCGTCGGGATCGGTCAGGTTCAGATTGAACGTGTAATCGAGATCGGCAGCCTTCGGACCGTTGAGTCGGACACCCAGGTAGCTGAGAAGCATCTCCGACGTCATCGACCGGGCGATGTCCCCGCTTGCAGTATTGGGTGTCGCAGCGATCTTGACTCCATCGCGCAGTTCTTTCGCTGCGGAGAGATAGAAGTCCCGCCAGGTGCCGTTCTCGGCCTGATAGCCGAGCTGTTCAAGGGTGTCTGCTTGGAGGTTCTTGGCTTCGCTGTTGTCGGGATCGGCGAACACGACGTTGTTCACCGCCTGAGCCACCCACCGGTACTCGCCCTTGTCGTAGTCCTCACGCGCCTTGGCCAGCACCGCGTCAGCGCCGCCCATGTACTCGACCGTCTTCTTCGCCGTCTCCACGGGTGTAAGCGGATGAAGGTTGGCCGGATTGCCATCGAACCAACCCAGGTAGTACACATAGATCGCCTTGACGCAGTGGTTGACCGACCCGTAATAACCACGGTTCGCAAAACTGCCGCCGATCCCGTCGGGTAGTTCGATCATCTCGGCGATCTCGATGTAGGTGTACCCGTGGTTGGCGAGACGCAGCGTCTCGTCGTGCAGATACCGGTACAAATCCCGCTGGCCCTTCAGATAGGCGACGATGTTTTCCTTCCCCCATGTCGGCCAATGATGGGAGGCAAACACGACTTCGGCATCGTCGGTCCACAGCCGGATGGCATCGTTGATATGGCGAGACCAGGCGTCGGCACTCCTTATCTTTGCCCCACGCAGCGTGTAGACGTTGTGGAGGTTGTGAGTGGCGATCTCTGCCATGCACAGGGCCTTGCTGTTAGGCAGGTAGAAACACATTTCCGCCGGTGCCTCGGCACCGGGTGTGTGTTGGAAGACGATTCGAAGACCATCGATGGTCAGCTCCTGGCCCGTTTCGGAGATGATGTCTGTGGGAGGGATGAGCGTGATCCGCCCCGACGACGTGAGCTGGCCGAGACCGGCTCCAAGCCCGCCTTGGGGATCCCAGCCAACCAGGTTGCCGTACATGTATGAGGCACGGCGCGACATGGCGTTGCCCAACATCACGTTCTCGCTGACCGACTCTTCCATGAAGTCCACCGGGGCCACGATCCGGACTCTGCCAGAAGACACATCCTCATCACTCACCACTGCCCGCACGCCACCGAAATGGTCAACATGACTGTGGGTGTAGATGACGCCAACGACAGGCAGATCGTCCACGTGTTCCTTGACAAGCGCGAGGGCGGCCTCCATCGGCTCGACGCTGATCAGGGGATCAACCACGATCCAGCCTGAATCAGTCCTCAGGAAGCTGCAAACCGACAGGTCATAGCCACGGACCTGGTAGACGCCTTCGGTGACCTTGAACAGTCCGGCAATCGATGCCAGCTTCCCCTGGCGCCACAAACTCGGGTTGGCAGTGTCAGGTGCATCGCCATCGAGAAAACCCCACAGATCGATATCCCACACCACACGTCCATCGGAGCTCTTGATCTGGCCACTTCCCTCGACGATCAAACCCCGACGCGCATTCTCAAAATCGGTGTCGTCGTCGAACGGAAGCTGGTCAAGGACGCTGGCATTGGCAGCGGCCGTTGGGGTGGTAGCAGGGTTTCGATTGGCCAAGGTCGACTCCTTCAGAATATGGTCCCGGAACTGAATCTACACCTCTGTGCCACGCAGCGGAATAGTGGCTCCAGCGTGCGAGATCGGGAGATCCCACCTCCAACCCTTGACAACCACTGAATGATCATTCATACTGAACGAGTATTCATTCATCATGAGGGAGCTTCTTATGGGTTGGACAGCGAACGACATACCCGACCAGACAGGGCGGATCGCAATGGTCACCGGGGCCAACGGGGGTCTCGGGCTGGAGATCTCCCGAGCCCTCGCCGCCAAGGGCTGCCACGTGGTCATGGCCGCACGCAACCAGACGAAGGCGCAGAAGGCGTTCGAGGACATACGCGCTGGCCAACCCGGGGCCTCGATCGAGATCCGTGAGCTCGATCTCGGATCGCTGGCATCTGTCGAGACACTCGCGACCGGAGTACTCACTGGCTTCGACCGACTCGACCTCCTCATCAACAACGCCGGGGTCATGGGCATCCCGCGGGCCGAAACCTCCGACGGCTTCGAGATGCAGTTCGGCGTCAACCACCTGGGCCACTACGCCCTCACCGCCCGGCTCCTCCCCCTGCTCACCGCCACCTCCGGCTCCCGCGTCGTGGCCGTGACCAGCACGGCCCGCCACTTCGGCAAACCGGTGGATCCTGACAACCCCCATCTCAACGGCATCTACACGGAGTGGGGCGCGTATGGACAGTCGAAGTTGGCCAACCTGCATTTTGCCTTGGGTCTTGAGCAGCGTCTGCGTCAAGCGAATGCACCAACGGAGAGCCTGGTCGCCCATCCGGGATTGTCCAATACCGACCTCCAGTCGCACAGCGTTCGCGAGACCAACGGTGGAGCCAGCCAGCGCTTCTTCGAATGGCTCGCTCAGCACACCGGCATGTCCCCTGTGCGCGGTGCCCTCCCCCAGCTCCGGGCTGCAACCGACCCCAAGGCTCACGGCGGCGAGCTCTATGCCCCTCGCTTCGGGAACAACGGTCCCGCGGTGCGGCGCCCCTTGGTTGGTCGATCCCACAACCAGGACGCCATCGACACGCTCTTCGCAGTCTCGGAGGCAGAGACAGGGCTCGCCATCGACGTTGCCTCGGCAATGGCGGAGCCACAGTCTTGACCACCACAAGAGTTGACCGCCCAGCCCTGGTTCGACGGGCCATGGTCGACCTTGTCGCCGAACACGGCCTTCACGGAACAAGCATGAGCATGATCGCCGAGCAGGCGGGGGTGGCCACCGGTACGGCCTACGTCCATTACGACTCGAAAGAAGCGCTTTTGGTGGCCGCTTTTGTAGAGGTGAAGACCGGCCTTGGCAGAGCAGCGCTCCATGAGGTCGACCTGTCGGCCGAACCACACACAGTGTTCGAGGAGGTGTGGCGCAACTGCCACCGCTACCTCAGCCACGACCCCTCCATCGCTGGCTTCCTACTTCAGGTCGAGGTCTCCCCGTTCCGGAAGGTGGCGCACGACGCTTTGCCCGGTGACGACCCTCTGACCAGTGCAGCAGAGGGTCTCGGTGCATACTTGGTTGACCTCCCCGCAGAAGTCCTCTATGACCTGAGTCTGGCCCCAGCCGTCCGTCTGGTCGCGTCGGGGACAGCCCTCTCCGAAACCGACTTGAGCACCGTCATCGAGTCCTGCTGGCGCGCGGTCGCCAAGGCGTGATCCAACACGTTGATGGCAACCCAGGACGAATCATCGCCCGTCGTTGCCCGTCTCATCGGCTGGGAATGGGTCTGCCCCGAGCATGCCACGTTCGGTATCCACATAGGCAACTGTTCGACCATCTCCGTGGGTGCAGCAAATCCGGCGCCGAGTTCTTGGTTGCGGCAAAGCGCGACGGTTCAACGCTTCATGACACCGAGACGCGCCTCATCGACATGGCGTTGACGGCCACGATGATCGTCGACAGTGACATCAGGATTGCACCCATCGCAGGTGACAGGACGATTCCTGCGCTGACGCCAACCCCAGCCGCCAAGGGGATCGCGATGACGTTGTATCCGGTGGCCCAAACGAGGTTCTGCACCATTTTGGACCGCGTCAGCCTCGAGAGGCGCAGCGCCTTTGCAACACCGGTGGGGTCGTCATCGACAAGAACCAGATCTGCTGACTCGATCGCAACATTGGTCCCGGCTCCGATCGCGATGCCGAGATCGGCTTCGAGGAGTGCTGGCGCGTCGTTGATCCCGTCTCCGACAAATGCAACCCTCCCCTCGGTTTGGAGTTCTTGGACGATCTTTGACTTCTCTTCCGGTCGGACTCGTGCGTGATAGCGGTCGATTCCAAGTTCTCCAGCAACCGTCCTTGCAACGGCTTCAGCATCTCCGGTGACCATGACGGGCGTGATCCCCATTTCGACCAATTCGGAAACGGCACGACGCGCGGAGGGTCGTATCTGATCCGCCAATGCGAACACGGCAACGATCTCGTCATCCCTGCCCAAAGCCACAGGGGTGTCGCCTCGCTCATCTGCTTCGTCGAGTGCCTGTCGCAATCTCGGGTCGAGTGCCTCCATGTCGTCCGCCACCCATTCCGGTTTGCCGACCTTCCACGAAACGGAGTCGACCGTTCCGGTGATACCTTCACCCGCAACGGCTGTGACATCGGTAGCCGTCGGTACAACGCTCCCATGGTCCATGGCTTCTTGGACAATTGCTGTCGCTATGGGGTGCTCGGAGTTCTGTTCAAGGCTCCCGGCAATACTGAGCGCAGCGTCCTTGTCGATGCTCGAAACGACGGCAGACACACCGAATCGACCCTCAGTGAGTGTGCCTGTCTTGTCGAAAGCGACGAACCGGATATCTCTGCCCCGTTCGAATGCCTCCCGGTTGCGTACCAGCACTCCGTTGTTGGCAGCCATGGTCGTGGCATTCGCGGTAACCAGCGGAATGGCAAGTCCAAGAGCGTGGGGGCAAGCGATCACGAGAACCGTCACCATTCGAGTGACAGCGAATGTGGGGTCATCGTCGATTATCAGCCACACAATGAGGGTGGGAATCGCCACCCCGATGGCTATGAATGTCAGCCAGCCTGCCGCTCTATCGGCGAGTACCTGGTACTGGCTCCTCGAGGTTTGAGCATCTGCAACGAGACGCATGATCTGCGACAGGGCGGTGTCGTCACCAACGCGTGACACGTGAATCGTGACAACACCTTCGCCGTTGATCGATCCGGCGACCATCTCTGCACCGACATCCTTGGTGACGGGTTTTGATTCGCCGGTGAGAAAGGCTTCGTTCGCCGATGTACGACCCTCGATGATGTCGCCGTCGATCGGCACCTGCTCACCGGGGCGAATGACGATGCGGTTCCCCACTCTGAGCTGGGATACCTCGACATCGGTGATCGAACCGTCGTCGTTGATCAGGTGGGCCGTATCGGGAAGGAGCTTCGCAAGTTCGTCGAGTGCCGATGAAGCTGACTCGACCGATCGCATCTCGACCCAATGACCGAGGAGCATGATGTCGATGAGGGTGGCGAGCTCCCAATAGAAATCCTTGCCGGGAAAGCCCAATGTGACGGCCAACGAGAACACATAGGACACGGTGATGGCGACACTGATGAGGGTCATCATGCCGGGCTGGCGGTCGCGCAATTCCGCCAATGCACCCTTGAGGAAGGGTCCGCCGCCATAGACGAAGAGAATGGTCGCCAGAACGGGGGTGATCAGATCTGATCCGAAGAATGAGATGGCGTCGTAGCGGAACCAGACCTGGATCTGGTCCGAGAAGTACAGGATGGGCACCGTCAACAAGACGCTGACCAGCAGACGGTCCCGGAACATCTCCGGCGAGTGGCCTTCGTGCTTGTCGTGCTGGCCGCTGTGATCCTCGTGCGTCGCGCTCGTATCCGAGTCGTGTGCAGAGTGGGTCATGTCGTTCTCCAAGCGAGGTGAGATCTACGAGTCTACGTCGTAGAGGTAGGCGGGTGGACGTTCAAGAATCGGAACAATGACGGGTAATCGTCATCAGTTTCCTACATTGTGTCGTAGTATCGCCATCGCATCCAACTGATTGAAAGGGTCCATGTGTCGAGAGCTCCATTCCTTGAGAACACCATCATGGACATCCTGTGGGACACCGATGTTCCGCTTACTCCCAGCGCCGTGCAAGAGCGCCTTCCTGAGGAGCGAATGGTTGAGTACACCACGGTCATGACGGTGCTCGCACGGCTCTGGAAGAAGGGCCGCCTTGCAAGGGAACGCACCGGACGAGCGTATGCATACCACCCGGTCCTGAACCGGAGCGAGCATGCTGCGAGACGGATGGAAGAGATCCTTGAGACGGCAGGGGATCGGTCCACCGCCCTTGCCAGGTTCACTGAGCAGCTCTCGGCTTCGGAGCGAAAGAAGCTCAAGTCGTTCTTGGAGCGTGAATGATCAGAGAGCTTCTTCCCGAGATGCTTGTCCTGGCAACTGCAGGCCTGGTCGCGCTGCCAATTGTTGCACTACGTGTCCGGGCAGCTTTTCGTCCAGTCGAGTTGACCCGGTTCAATGCTGTGACCATGTCCAGCGGCATGATCTTCCTGCTCATTGCGCTGTTGCTGTGCTCGGTGCCACTCGTCGTGACCATTGGCGGAGGCTCCGTCATCGACCGACACTTCTTCCCTGGAGGCGCGCTCATCGGCTGGGTTTCGGCTCTCGGTGCCGTTCTGCTGATGGTGGCGTTCATCGTCGGGTTCCGGAGGGCGTGGAAGGTGGAGACCAAACTGACCATTGAGGAGGGGATCGGTGTTCACCACGATATGGGTACCTATCGGATGGTCATTCTCAAGGTTGCTCAACCACTCGCCTATGCGATTGGTGGAAACGATCCACAGGTTGTCATCACCACCGGGCTGGTTGAGGTCCTCACGCCGTGCGAGGTTGCGGCAGTTGTTGAACACGAGGCTGCCCACCTTTCGCTCGGCCACCGACCGCACCTGATCCTGATCGGCATGCTCAAGCCGATTGCCTCGATATTTGCTCCGGCCAGAAAGCTCGTGGATGCAGCGCTGTTGGCATTGGAGACAGCGGCAGATTCACGTACGCGTGACCTCACCTCCACACGTGGGGCCTTGCTCAAACTCAGCGGCGTCGCAGCAGCACCAGGAGTCGCTGCCTTCACGGCAGGCGATGTTGTCGCCAGGCTCAACGCGATGGACGAATTCGATCGGCCCCTGTCCCTCCCCACCCGCGCTGGCATGTACGCAATGGCGTGTGGATTGGTTGGAATCTCTCTCACGACCCTGGTCGTCTTTTGGCTCTGATCATGGAGGGCAACCACCACATGACCACCGAGCCCCGCACATGGTCATCTCGATCCTCTTCAGGTTGGTACTGATCATGGTGACCAGCCCCGACCCCGTGGGAGTCGCATCATGATTCGAAAGCACGCCGCATGGATCGCCATTGGAGCACTCGTGGTGATCATCGTCATTGGAGTCGTTGCGTTCGGTAACACAACGCCGGAGGATGATGCCGGAACGGGTATTCCGCCACAGGATCCGGGCCTTGTGGCGGCAGGAGCGCCTCTCTACCAGGCGAACTGTGCTTCATGCCATGGTGAAGACCTACGTGGAACGTCCAAGGGACCGTCACACCTGTCGATCATCTACGAACCGAATCACCATGGTGACATGGCATTCGTTCTCGCTGCAAAGAACGGGGTTCAGGCACATCACTGGCGGTTTGGCAACATGGAGCCGGTCCCGGGACTCTCAGATGAGGACCTCGCAGCGATCGTTGCATACGTACGCAGCATCCAACGTGAAGAAGGCTTTGAGCCGTATCCGCCATAGAACTGACCCTGTTGGGTTCAGGAATTGATGACGACGGAACCCTTCATACCTGCGGCATAATGGCCGGGTTGATGACAGCCGAAGATGATGGGACCGGAATCCTTGAAATGCCATGTCATCTCCTTTGTCTCCCCAGGCTCGAGCGAGAACATGTTGGGTTCATCATGCATTTCCATGTTGCCTGACATTTCAACCATCTCGGCTTCGTGTTCATCTTGCATTTCTTGGGTACCAAGCGTGAAGTCGTGGGGAATTGCCCCACCGTTGGTCACCCTGAACGTCACGATCTGACCACTTTCGACCACGACGCTTTCGGGGGAAAATGAGAGGCTGTCCGTCGCCGTGATCTCTATCACCTGATCGGCCTCGGCACCGTCCACGGGACTGCCGAATGAGAAGTCGTCGGTACCCTGATCCTGCATGTCCATGCCCTCGGCCATGGTGGGGTCGGGAACCTCGTCGGTTCCGCCGTCCGAACTGCACGCCGCAATGATGAGACCCACAGTCATGACCGCCACGATGAGTCGAGATCGGTATGTCTTCATTGATATCCTCCTCACTCCCGACAACGACCTCCGAAACTGGTTCGAATCCGTCCCTTCGGACTCATCGGTCGAGATCGGTACCATAAACTACGACGTATAATCGTAGGTAGCAAGTGCCTACAGGAGGAGTCACCGAAAGTGGGGCATTACCTACAGTTCGGTCACATGTTCGATTCTGGCCACATGTCAGGATTCGGCTGGACGATGATGCTTTTGTGGACCGTCATCGCAATCGCCGTGATCGCCGCGGTGCTCATGTCTGTGACGTCACGGAGAACCCGTACAAATCCGAATGATGAGGCGCTGGCAGTCCTCTCAAAGCTCTATGCCAGTGGTGAGATCGACGAGGACGAGTTCCGACATCGCCGAGACATTCTCAAGGGGTAGTGCTCCTGCATCTCCATGACTTCTCGCGGACTAAAGGACGGTGATCCGTTCCTCTGGGTCGGTTCTCAGCGGGTGCATCTACCTACTACGTAGTCTCGTAGGTTGAATGAGTTTGAGAGATATTCATCGTTGCCGATCACATCTTCGATACAACGACGCAACGAACTGAGCAAGTTGAGAGACCACCATTGAGATGATTGATCGATCACAACGCCTGTCGCCTCTGTGGGTCATGCGGGCATTTCCGTCGTGAGAACAACGACTCCGAGAACGCCTTCCGTGCACAATGGATCGGCGCTGGCGTGTTGGATGTGGATTGGTCAGCTTCCGGCGAGGCCGAAGAACACAACCACCGAACGTCCAAGCCTGACCATGTCTTCGTCGGCTAGGCGGCCGATTCGTTCACCGAGTTTGGAGCGAGGCACGCTCGTCACCTTGTCGACCATCAAGCTGCTCGTCACTTGCAGACCGTTGTGATCGTCGAGCACGACAGGGAGTCGAATCAACGGTGCCTCGGTCGGATCGGTCGTAAAGGCACACGCGGTCACTGAATCCGTAGCATTGAACCGATCATCCTGGATGATGACTACCGGACGGGGTTTGCCGGTATACCCGCTCCCGCCTGCGGCCGTCCAGATCTCTGCACGCTTCACTTGTCGTGAAGGCTGAGGGCGTCAATGAATGCTTGGTCGTCACCGGCATGCTCACTAGCTGCGACGGCGATGGCTTGACGGCGCGCCTCGGCGGCGAAACCGGGGACGCGGACATCGGCCACCCACAATTGGATTGGTCGCATGCCTTGCGCCCTCATTCGTTTCCGGTAGTCGCCCACCCGCTGGGAGACGGTCGGGTCGTTCGGTGATGTAGCCATCCAACATTGTTACATGTAACGGTGCCAAATTGGAATCCCATTCCCTGCATACGTGGTCGCGTGTGGTGGTGGTGCCGCCAGATATCGCAGAACCATGACTATGGCGATCCACTCGCCGGCGGCGGATGAGTGTTGCGAAGCCAAAATGCGACCGATGCGACGACGATCGCCGTGCCGAAGAGGAGTCCGCCGAGGGTGTCGGTGAGCCAATGAGCGCGCAGGTAGATACGACTGAGGACCATCAGGACCGCAAACACCCAGCCAGTCCACAAAAAGAGTCGCCTTCGTTGCGGCCACAGGATCGACGCCACGATTGCAAGCCCGAGACCGATTGCTGCAGCGGCCACCATTGAGTGGCCTGATGGGTAGGAGAACGAGTGCTCTTGCACCAGCGCATCGACAGGGCGATCGCGGCCCACCAGGGCTTTTGTCAGATCGGAGAAAACCGCCGCAACGGTGACAATTCCGAGCCAGATGAAGGCGGCGCGGAGTTGTTTCCCAAACGCAAGGACGACAAAGCCCACGGCGACCAGGACAAGCACCAGTGGGATTCGTCCGGCGAAGTGGAACACCTCGGCCGCGGACACCAGCCACGACACTTTGGCGTGTCGCATGATGTCGGCCACCTGATCATCAAAGCTTTGCGTCCAGCCTGCAACCACCAACGCGGTCAGTACGAGGAAAAGACCGAACAACACGCCGGAGAGACGGAGCAACTTGGCAGGAGAGTCGAGCATCGAGGTCGACTCTACGACTCACCGCCCTTTTTCATCGGCGCACGATGCAGGGAATGCTGAACATCGGGAGAGCGGTCGCCACCTGCAACAGGCGCGACGATCGGATCCTCGTCATGGAAGTATTCCCCGCCAGCTTCCGGTCCATGGTTCTATGGACGGTTCACCGAACCTCGTAAACGGTGGCATACCTTTGGCGACCGCTGTAACCGCCACCCGTGTACGACATCAGATCGAAGATCACGGCAAGACCGATCACGACATAGTCGAATCCGCGAACACCACCAGGAGCGACGAGCACCCATGCAAGAGTCAGCCACGGGACGAAGAGAAAGCCGATGAACCCAACCCAGAAGCTGTCAAACGCAAACGCCCAACGGTCGCGATCAAAGATCCACCACAGGAATGCAGCCACTCTGGGGCCAATGAGCGCCATGACGCCAGCCAAACAACACATGTTCCGTGATCTCCTTCGCCTGGTATCACATTACCAGCCGTGTTGTGCCACGACACGGGCGATCTGGAACGTGTCACAATGGAGGTGAGCGACAGATACGGAGGAGCCGTGACAGACACCGGTATTGAGAACCTGCTTCGTGAGCACCGACTGTTCCCACCGAGCGCCACATTTGCCGAGCATGCTATCGCAACCGCTGCAGACTACGAAGAAGCCGAGGCAGACTACGTGGCGTACTGGATGCGCCAAGCAACCGAACGCATTTCTTGGTTCAAGGAACCCACAGAGGCCCTCGACGAATCAAACGCACCGTTCTTTACCTGGTTCGCTGATGGCGAACTCAACGTCTCCTACAACTGCCTTGACCGGCATCTGGCATCAGGCGGCGACAAGGTCGCCTACCACTGGGTAGGAGAACCCGGAGACACACGGACAATCACGTATCAGCAGCTTTCAGACGAAGTCAACCGGTTCGCAAACGGGTTGAGATCCCTCGGCGTCAAAAAGGGCGACCAGGTGGCGATCTACATGGGGATGGTGCCCGAACTTGCAATCGCAATGCTTGCCTGTGCACGGATCGGTGCCCCCCACTCGGCCATCTTCGGGGGGTTCTCAGCCGATGCGATCGTGGACCGTGTCGATGATGCCCAAGCGAAGGTCCTGATTACGTGCGACGGAGCATGGCGGCGCGGCACGGTGGTTCCGCTCAAGGACAACTGTGACGATGCGATGAGTCGAGCGTCTTCGCTTGAACACTGCGTTGTGGTGAAACGAACCGACCATGGCGTTGACATGCAAGAAGGACGCGACATTTGGTGGCACGACCTTGTCAACGGTCAGTCGACCGAATGCGAACCCGAGGTCATGAACGCCGAAGACCTGCTGTATCTGCTTTATACGTCTGGTACCACGGCAAAGCCAAAGGGCATCATGCACACGACCGGTGGCTACCTCACGGGAGTCGCCGCAACCCACGCCCAGATCTTCGATCTCAAACCCGACACTGATGTGTATTGGTGCGCCGCGGACATCGGATGGGTTACCGGGCATTCCTACATCGTGTATGGACCGCTCGCGAATCACACCACGAGCGTGATGTACGAGGGAACACCCGACTTCCCCGACAAGGACCGCCTGTGGTCCATCATTGCTGAATACGGGGTCACGATCCTCTACACGGCGCCCACGGCCATCCGCGCGTTCATGAAGTGGGGCGCGCAGTATCCCGACAGGCATGACCTTTCCTCCCTGCGTCTTCTCGGCACGGTCGGTGAACCCATCAACCCCGAGGCATGGATGTGGTATCACATCAACATCGGCGCTGAGCGGTGTCCGATCGTCGACACCTGGTGGCAAACCGAGACCGGCGGGATCATGATCAGCCCACTGCCCGGGGTCACGGCAACGAAGCCCGGCTCTGCCACCAAAGCGATCCCGGGCATCACGGCAGATGTTGTCGACATGGAAGGAAATTCTGTCTCGCCCGGAAGTGGTGGCTTTCTCACGATTACCAAACCGTGGCCGGCAATGCTGCGCTCGATCTATGGAGATGACCAGCGTTACGTGGACACGTATTGGGCTCGCTTCCCCGGTGTGTACTTTCCGGGCGACGGTGCCAAGATCGACGAGGACGGGTATCTGTGGATACTCGGACGTGTCGACGACGTGATGAATGTCTCTGGACACCGCATCTCCACGATGGAAGTCGAATCAGCATTGGTCTCGCACCCTGCCGTTGCTGAGGCGGCTGTCGTCGGTGCCACCGATGATCTGAGCGGTCAGGCGATCGCTGCGTTTGTGACGTTGAGGGGCGGATTCGACGAATCAGATGAGCTCCTCACGGAGCTGAAGGGTCACGTGTCGGACAAGATCGGGGCGATCGCTCGGCCCAAGACGATCATCTTCACACCCGACCTTCCCAAGACGCGATCAGGAAAGATCATGAGGCGACTGCTGCGCGACATTTCGGACAAGCGTGCCCTCGGAGATGTGACGACGTTGGCGAACGCCGATGTGGTCGAAGCAATTGCAGAACAGGCATCCGCATACGCCGACGACGATTGAGGGCGAGGCTCACAGCGTTCAGCGCACCAGACGCTCTCAATGCTTTCCGTCAAGGATCGACGGGAATAGGGATCGGCTTCTCATCAGCGAAGGGATCCCGATCCGTCAACTTCTTCCATATGTAGACAGCCACATCTCTGATCGACGCAATGATTGGAACCGCGAGAAGGGATCCGAGAAGACCCCCGACCTGGAATCCCACCAGAAGACCGATGAGGATGACGGCCGGTCGCAGCTGAACCGCCGTTCCCATCACCCTCGGAGCGATGATGTTTGCTTGGAGTTGAACAACCACGAGGTAGATCGCCACGACAATGAGGGCAAACCACCAATTCTGAAGCTCGGGCCAACGCGTCGAACCGGTGATGAGCGCGGCAAGTACACCAGGGATCGCCGCAAGGATCGGACCGAAGGTTGGAATCATGTTGAGCACAACCATGATTGCTCCCATCAGGAAGGCACCCGGCAACCCGAAAAACCATAGAACTGCAAACACGATGGTCCCGGTGATGATCGAGTTGATCAACTGCCCGTACAGGTACCCGGTCCAGACCCTGTGCTGCTTTCTCATCATCATCAGGCCATCGCGTTCATACCCAGCCGGGATGTTTCGGGCGAGTGCGTCATGCATGCGCACACTGTCGGCGTTGAGGTACATCGCGACAAGCGTGGTCAGGATCGCTGACGTGATGACCGCGGTGATGATCCCTGCAATCGTACGAACGCTGTCAAGGGACCGGCCCAAAATGTCCACAATCGTGTTGGCATCGATGACAATTCCTGCATCTCCGGATCCTGCAACCGGATCACGGAGGAGATGCATCAAGCCGGTCATGTCGATCGTCAGCCCAAAGATGCGAAAGTAGTTGTCCGCATCGATCTCTCCCAACAACCAGACACGAGCGTCGTTGAGGGTGCCAACCGGATCGAGTTCCTGGATTGACTTCACAACCTCGTTGACGACGAGATAGCCAAAGGCCAGAGTCCCGATGAACACGATCAGATAGGCAATCAACAGCGCCAATCCCCTTGGAATGTGGAGCCGTCGGTGCGCCAATCGGATCAACGGGGCAACCAGGAAGGCAATGAGTGCAGCAAGGGCTGCAATGGCGAGGACGTTTCGGATGAGGTACACGCCAACCACCGCAAGGAAGAAACACATCGCAACGACAAGGAGCTTTGCGTTCTCTCCCCAAGCCGGGGAAGGCGGGTAGTAGTCCGGTGCACCCTTCCGTGGAGGCCCTGACGGCTTTGGCGGCTCTGGGAGTTCCATGGTGCGGTCGTCGTTCATGGACGTACCGTATACGAAACCGCACACTGAGTGGAGGTACGATTGCTTGATGAACCTGTACCAGCGAACACTTCGGCGCATGGCCACGCTCGACTGGGTCCGACGTCTGCTGTCGAAAGTGCTGGCTCCGCTGGATCTCAAGCTGCGGAATACCCGATTCGCGCCGTCCAAGCTCGGCATCGGTGTTCCCCTGTGCTATCTCACGACGACTGGCCGCAAGTCGGGTGAACCGAGGGTGGTCCCGTTGCTGTTCGTTGAACACGACGCGGGATACGCGGTGGCTGCAACGAACTTCGGCACTGAGCATCACCCGGGATGGGCGTACAACCTTGAAGCCGATCCCGCTGCCCTCATCGAGATCGATGGTGAGGAATCAGCTGTATCGGCGAGGCTTCTCGACGAGGCAGAAGCAGCGTCGTTGTGGCCCAAGTTCGGTGCGGTGTGGCCCGCGTACGACACCTACCAGCAGATTGCGCCCCGAGACATCAAGATGTTCGCACTGACGCCTGCGCCGTAGCGATTCAGCTGGACAGTGCGGCCTCGAGTGCGGCAAGAACTTGATCGATCTGGGCATCGGTGATCACGAGCGGAGGGCACAACGTGATAGTTGCCGGAAGTGATCTGGCGATCACCCCCGCCCCAAGCATATGGCTGAAGACATCTGCCTCGCTGACACCGACTGGCAGTGACACTGCCCACATCGCACCGATGCCACGCACATCGGTCACAAGACCCCTCTCGCGAAGCGCACCAAGCCCGTCCCTGAACTTCGATTCGATCCCGGGAATCCGAGCCAGGAGACCCTCACGTTCGATGATGTCGATGTTGGCCATCGCCGCTGCACAGACCGCAGGGTGACCTGAGTAGGTGAATCCATGTCGGAACACGAAGTCGGGATCGGCGGTCAGGGAGTCGGCGATCGCATCGCCAACAACCACACCGCCGAGTGGCTGGTATCCGCTCGTCACCGCCTTTGCGAACGTGGTGAGATCGGGAGTGACCCCAAAGCGCTGGCTTGCAAACCAGGTGCCAAGCCGCCCAAATCCGGTAATGACCTCGTCGAAGATCAGATATGCGCCGTGGCGATCACAGAGTTGTCGAAGCCCCTCGAGGTATCCATCCTCGGGCGGATACACCCCTCCCGCTCCCTGTACCGGTTCGGTGATGACCGCAGCAATCTCACCAGAATGCTCCGAAAGGGCAGCTTCCATCTTCGCAAGATCGTCGGGGTCGACATTCACCACGTCGCCGAGGAATGGCCCAAAACCGATGCGGTTGGGTGGGAGCCCTGACGCGGAGGTTCCACCGTAGGCGACACCGTGATAGGCACGTTCTCGTGAGATGATCACGGTTCGCTCCGGATGACCTCCTTGCGCTTGGGCAATTCTGGCGATCTTCATGGCGGAATCGACCGCTTCAGAACCAGAGCAGCAGAAAAAGACACGGGGATGGTCATGCGGTGACAGGTCCCCGATGCGGTCCGCAAGAGCGTCGACAGCGGGATTCGTGAAACTCGAGAATGTGTGGAATCCGGCGATCTTCTTCATCTGTTCTGCGACAGCGTCTGCGATCTCGGATCGGCCGTATCCGACATTGGCGTACCACAGTGATGCCATGGCATCGATGTAGACCTTGCCGTCAGAATCGGTGACAGTTGCTCCGTCACCGGAAACGATCGAGAGGAACTCGTCGGCAGGTTTGGTCGGCGGAGCGAAGGGGTGAAGAAATGTTGGTGTCGACATCGTCCAAGCGTACCGGGTGAAGATTTCGTGTGACTCGTATGATGCATCTGTGGCACGAAGGTCAAACTCCAACCCCGACGAATATCAACCTCATGTCGGGGCGACTCGCCAGTACATGCGCGACATCATCCTGGGTGTCAACGATGGCTTGGTTTCGACGTTCCTCCTTGTTTCTGGCGTCGTTGGCGGAGGTCTCACGACAACGCAAGTTCTCCTGACAGGGATTTCCGGTGCCCTCGCAGGGATGATCTCCATGGCCATCGGTGAGTATCTGGCCACAAAGTCACAGGACGAAGTCTTCACGGCTGAGTTGGAGCTTGAGGCCGAACACCTGATCCATCACCGGCAGCGCGAGAAGGACCAACTGGCCGACATGTTGGCCGACATGGGTCTCGAAGGCGACGATCTCGCCACGGTCGTGGACATCATCAACAGCAACGACACAGCCATGTTGAACATGCAGGGTGCCCTTGAATTCGGCATCGTTGATTCTGAGCGTCGGAGTCCCATCGCGGCTGCGTTCACGTCTGGTTTCCTGTTCCTTACCGGTGCGCTCCCATCGATCGTTCCCTTTGCTGTATTGGACTCGACCAACACGGCACTCATCGCCGCAGCTGTCCTTTCGGGCATCGGTCTGTTCATTGTCGGGGCACTCAAGACCGTATCTACGAAAAAGAATCCGATCTATTCGGGTGCCGAAAACCTCGGGATGGGTCTCGTTGGCGGCGTGTTGGCCTACTTCGTCGGCGCCCTCTTCGACTCTGCCATCACCAGTTAGAACGGCATTCGATCTATCTCCAGCGCCTAGAAATCGATCCCTTTGCGTGCCGCAATGCCCTTGTCGAATGGATGCTTGATCTTTTTCATCTCGGTGACCGTATCGGCAATGGCGATGAGGTCCACATGTGCGTCGCGGCCGGTCATGACCACATTCACTCCCTCGGGACGGTTATCGATCGTCGCGACGACATCGGCAACATCGATCCAGCCAAACGTGACCGGATATGTTGCCTCGTCAAGGATGATGAGGTCGTAGTCACCTGAGTTGATCGAGTCCTTCGCAACCGCCCACGCATCGACAGCAGCCCGCTCAGTTGCCTCCATGTCATCAGACTCCCATGTAAAGCCGTCACCACCCGTGACCCACTCCACACCGAGCTGGTCAGCCATCTTCCTCTCACCGGTCTGCCACTTGCCTGACTTGATGAACTGGATGACCTTGACGTTCCAACCCCTGGCAACGGAGCGAAGCATCACCCCGAATGCCGAGCTTGACTTCCCTCGTCCGTCTCCCGTGTTGATGACGAAGAGATCTCTTCTGTGATCACTCCCCATGGCGACTCCCTTGTGATCGCAGTGACACCACGACTCGGCTCCCCTCGATCTCGATAACCCTGATCGTAGGTTCAAACACACTCCCGAGAATCGCTTCATCCAGGACCGCTTCTGGACTACCCATCGCGACGACCCTTCCATGATCGAGCAGCGTCAGTTCGTCACAGAATTGCGCGGCCGCGGTGAGATCGTGGATCGCGCTGACAATGGTGACCCCCTGCTCATGTTGGATCTGGGCGATCAGTTCGAGCACCTCGTGCTGGGCGGCAACATCGAGGGACGCAGTCGCCTCATCAAGTACAACGACAGGAGCCTGCTGTGCAAGCACCCGCGCAAGGGAAACCCGTTGTGTCTCGCCACCTGAGAGAGAAGCCACGTCGCGTTCGGCAAACCCCGAGATACTGAGCGATCGTAGGGACTCCCACACAATGGCAATGTCCTCTGCTCGTTCTGCAGCAAGCAAGCCGAGATGCGGGGTTCTCCCCAAAAGCACGAAGTCGAATACGGACATGCCAGGCGGATAGATCGGTCGCTGAGGCACATAGGCGATCCTTCGCCCCAACGACTTGGCATCTTCATTGCCGATCTCGGTATCCCCCAAGGTGATCGATCCACAGTGGGGCACTGCCCCGACAATGGCTCTCAAGAGTGTCGACTTCCCGGCCCCGTTCGGTCCGATGATCCCCATCCATCGCCCGTCTCCGACCGAAAGCGATACCTGCGACAAGATCTCGATCCTCCCATAGGACACGCCGACCGATGAAACCGACACGCTCGTCATGACACGACCGCCTTGCTCCGTCTGAGGACCACGGCGAAGAATGGTGCACCGACAAGAGCCGTCACGACACCGATCGGAATCTCAGCGGGACTCTGGACGGTACGCGCCACGATATCGGCGAGGACCAGGAAGGAACCACCAATGAGGAGCGACAGCGGAACAATGATGCGATATGACGCTGAGGTCAGGAGGCGGACCGTGTGCGGCACGATAATCCCGACGAATCCGATCAGTCCGCTGACCGCAACAACAGCGGCCGTGCCAAGGGTTGCAAATCCTATCAGGAGTAGCCGCACCCGTGACGGGCGCAGCCCGAGTGTCGATGCCTCGCTGTCACCAACGGACATCACGTCAAGGAGCCGTCTGAAGGCGACGAGCACAGCGGAACACACCACGACGTATGGCAACACCAACCGAACCTCAGACCAGCCAGCCGTGGTGAGGCTTCCAAGGATCCAGCCGTACACCTCGCGCAACGTGTCTGACTCCCTCTGCTGGAGGAAGGTCTGGAGCGCCGTCAGAAACGCCGCGACAGCGACGCCTGCGAGAATCAAGGTGACAGCAGTTCTCCCTGAACGAACGGTGTATCCAAGCACGTAGGCGAGTACGACCCCAACGATTGCTCCGAGAAATGCGGCAAGAGGAAGCGGATCGATGAACCAGCCTGATGCATCCGGGCCATAGGCAATGGCAAGCGTGGCACCGAGACCCGCTCCTGCTCCGGCCCCGAGCAGATAGGGGTCCGCGAGCGGATTTCGAAACACACCTTGGTATGCAGACCCAGCAACCGACAGCATCGAACCGACGAGGACGCCGAGGACCACACGCGGCATTCGAATCTGCCAGACGATGTCGTCAGCTCTCGTGTCGAGGCTGGATTGAACGTTGAGGAACGGTATCCGCGACAAGGTGGACGAGATGATTCCCCACGGCGATATCGAAGCTGGACCAATCATGGCACCAGCAATCACGGTCACAACCAGGAGCAACGCCGCCCCTCCGATCCACCACCACGGCAGCCGAAGACCCGAGGGGCGTCCTGCGTTCATGCGTCGGCGGTTGGCAGCGACGAGACTGCTTCAACAACCGCGTCGAGAAGTTCGACGACGCGAGGACTCCATCGAGACGCAATGTCATCGTTGAGTTCGACCACAGCTCCACTGGTGACTGCCGATATCGAACCCCACCCCGGTCGTGCAGCCACCGTTTCGAGACTCTGACCGCCGTACACGGTGTTGGCAAGGAGAATCAGATTCGGATCCGATTCGACGATGAACTCCTGGCTGAGCTGTGGATAACCAAATCCGTCAGGATCAGCTGCTTCGTCAGCAATGTTGGAAAGACCTGTCAGGGCAATCACCTGGCCGATGAACGATGCCGAGGTCGTCGTGTACAGCAGATCCTCGATCTCGTAGTAGTACGTCAACCCCTGCGCTTCGTTGGCGATCGACTCCGCAGCATCCAGCAGCCGCGACTGTGTGTCGGAGACCACATCCACCGCTTCAGCGATGTGCCCTGTAGCGGCACCCGTCTGTTCCCACTGGGCGTATGCGTCCTCAAGTGAGGAGGCAGTTCCGTGAAGGATGACCGGGATACCGAGGGTTTCGAGTCCGACGATCAGATCTCCCGGATCGAATGAAATGAAGACAAGATCGGGGTCGTACTCCGCGATCGCCTCGATGCTCGGCGTCCATGCCGACAGCTCGGTGATCGGTGCTTCGGGTGGATAGTTCGACAACGAATCGACCGCGATGACCTGTTCTCCTGCACCAATTGCAAAGAGAACCTCGGTTGATGTTGGTGAAATCGAAACTATGCGCTCTGGCCGTGCGTCGATCGTGACGGCACCGTTAGCGGCTTCGACCGTGACGGGAAAGCCGTCGTCTGGCGGTAGGGTCGTCGTCGTGGAGGTGCTCGTCGTCGAAAATGTTGTTGTCGCGGGTTCTGATGTCGACGTCGTACCGGCAACATCGCTACTTGAACACGATGCTGCAACCAAGGCAAGCGCAATTGCAAACAGGGTGGTTCGTTTGAACACTGCGGTGTTCTCCTCTCTCTGGAGGAGACCACCGTTGCGGAGCGTAGACCCCTCCTCCGAAGGTCAGACCGCCTGCTGGCTTGGAGGCGCTCTGGCTACCTCACAAGGAGGATCACAGTTGCGGGACAGCGTCGGAATCTCACCGGACTTCGCTCCGAGACAGCACCCGGGAAGTCCCGGTACGTCGTGGGCAGCATAGCGGAGTAGCCAGTCGAATCGTTTGTGCTCCTCGCGACCGATGAACACACAACTGAGGGGTATCGTTTCGAGATCGTGAAGAAACTTCTTGCCATAGTGGTCGCCGTTTTCATCGCAGCCGTCGCTGTCGCGATCCGTCAACGCACTCCCACGGATCAACCGGTGGGGCCTGAAGGATCATGGGAACCAGCATCACGTCAGACATCAGCGTGAAGGTCGCTGTCGATACCGGCACGGAAGTCGGGAACCGCGCTGTACGGGTCCTTCTCGGTGAACGATCCGTTGATTACATCGGTGTCCTTGCAGGCGGCGTTCCTGACCGGAAACGATCTGGCCCGGTCAACGACCTCGATGGATACGACGTGCTCATGTCGGACGGCACTTCAGACATCCACGGCCTCATCGGCAAAGCAGCAGTTGCGGGGATTCCCCTTGTTTATTGGCTCGATCTCGATGACCACCTTGACTCACCGGGACACATCCCCGTCATCCACGGTGCCAATGTCGCAGCGGCCCTCACAGCGGCACTCGCCGTTCACCCGGTCGCAACATCCCATCAAGGAGATGAGGTCAGAATCGGATGGACCGAACCGGGGAAATCGCTGAAACGAGGTCAGCCGATGCCGTTTCCCGACCCGATAGGAAACACCTGGACCAAGAGACGGGGAAAGAGACGTTCCGGTGCCGATGAATTCGTCGGGTTTCGCAATGACGAATGGGGTGGTGCCGTTGTCGACGTGGAGGGACCTGCCGGCAGACGAATCGTCGGTGTCGCCGATCACGCTGGATACATCGAAGCGATCACGCTCGCAGCGGTATCCCTTCTCGCAGGTGAGGGCGCCTACGACAGCCGATCCCAAGCTGCTGCCTCAAATCCTGAACAGCTTCTGAACAAACTGGGAGATCTGGAACTTGAGGTGGCCGTCTGGCGTTCTTCGCAGTAGCCATATGAAGACCTTGCCACGCGCCATCATCCTTGTCGGCCTTCTCGCCTTGATTGCGGCTGCATGCACCCCTTCAGGATCCGAAGACGCCACAACGTCGGATCCATCGCCTCCCGGTTCAAGTGTTGGCGACACGCCCACCACAAGCTTCGAAGGGACGTCATACGCAGGGACGGTCCCTGCACCGGACTTCCTGCCCGGTCTCGACTGGATCAATACCGCCGAACCGATCTCCCTGGCTGACCTACGTGGGAAGGTGGTGCTCCTGGATTTCTGGACCTACGGGTGCATCAACTGCATCCACATCATCCCTGACCTTGAACGTCTTGAGGAGGAATACGCCGACGAGCTCGTCGTCATCGGTGTTCACTCGGCAAAGTTCACGAATGAAGCCCAAACGGACAACCTCGTGGACATTGTTCAGAGGTACGGGCTGAAACATCCCGTGGTCAACGACAAGGACTTTGCTGTCTGGAACCTGTGGGGTGCTTCGGCGTGGCCAACAGTTGCCGTAATCGATCCTGCGGGGAACGTCGTCGGGGTGAGGCCGGGCGAAGGTGTCTATGACGCACTCGAACCCGTGGTTGCGAGCCTTGTTGCCGAGTTTGATGCTGCACAGGCGTTAGACCGTACGCCCATCATGTTCGCCCTTGAGGCCACGACAGCGCCACAGCGACCTCTCAACTATCCCGGCAAGGTGTTCGCAACGAACGGACGCCTCTTTGTTGCGGACACCGGCCACCATCGAGTCCTCGAGGTCGATCCATCCAGCGGGGAGGTCCTGGCAGCGTGGGGTTCAGGTAGGCGAGGCTTCGACAACGGCCCGGCGCTTGACGCTACGTTCGACGGGCCTCAGGGGATGACCCTGAATCCCGAAACGAACGAGTTGTACGTCGCAGATGTCGGAAACAACGCGGTACGCACCATCGATCTCTCGACGGGTGCGGTCACGACCTTGGCTGGAACCGGTGTGCTCGGGTGGCCTCCACAGGCTCGGGGGCTGGATACAGCAACCCTCAACTCCCCATGGGACGTGCTGTACCACGACGGATTTGTGTATGTGGCCAATGCGGGCACACATCAGATTTGGGCTATCGACCTTGCCAACGAGCTTGCACTGCCGTTGATCGGGAACGCCCACGAAGGAACATTCAACGCTGAATTCCACAATTCCGAACTCGCCCAACCAAGCGGTCTCGCTTTGTCCGACGATGGCCAGTTGTACTTCGCCGATTCTGAGTCGAGCAGTGTCCGGGTGGGTGACCTCGAAACGGCAATGACTTCCCTCGTGGTTGGAGGCGATGAGTCGCTTTTTGACTTTGGTGATGTCGATGGCTCGGGGAACAATGCACGGCTCCAACATCCCCTCGGAGTCGCCGTCGACGGAGGCACCCTGTACGTTGCAGACACCTACAACTCGAAGATCAAGCGTGTGGACATTGCTTCTGGTTCGATCTCGTCCTGGCTTGGGAACCAAGCCGGTTGGGCCGATGGACCTTCGCCGCTCTTCAACGAACCGGGCGGGCTCTCATTCGACCATGACACCTTGTACGTTGCAGACACGAACAACCATTCGATACGCCTGATCGACCCCACCACGGGACTCACATCCACACTGGTTCTGAAAGGGGTCGAGCAGTTCGATCCTCCGTCTGAGTTCATCGGTGATGTCGTCACACTCGATCCCGTTCAAGCCGCGGCCGGGCCAGGTTCGATCGTGATCAACTACACGCTGCCAGCTGGATACAAGGTCAACGAGGACGCTCCATCATCACTGACGATCAGTGGAGGACGCACCGCCGTCTCCCTTGCCTCAGACAAGGCAGGCGAACTCACCGGGGCATCGCTCCCGGCCATCGTCCCCGTCGACTTCCACGAGGGCGACGCCACACTTACCCTCGACATCAACCTTGTGTACTGCGAGGAGAACGCAGAGAGCCTCTGCTATATCGACCGAGCACGCTTCGAGGTTCCCGTCACGGTCGGCCCTGCTGGTGCATCAACCAATCTCGAACTCACCCGAACCGTGGCTGGTCTCTCGTAGCGGTCAGAAGTCAGCAGTCAGACTTCAAAGTCGGACGTGCCTCAAACACGGATCCCCTGATCCGTCCCCCTTGCTGGAAGAAGGGGCTCGCAGGCTCGCACGCCCGCCCTGGCTCGTTTCACTCGCCCCTCCCCCCTGAAACCTCAATGCGCTGTTTGGAGTGTTCGGATGCGGTTGAGGGCGGTGACATATTTGGTTTTCCATGGCCAGTTGGTTGGGAGGTGGAGAACATCTTTGCGGCTGTTGCGGGTGATGCGTCCTGGGCAGTTGAGATACCGATGTCGTAGCGTCTTTGTCGTCATTGGGGTGTCTGAGATGAGTCGCCCGGTCCATCTCGCGAGGTTGTGGGCCAAAATGTTGAGTTGAAGCCATCCAGCGTTGGCGTGGTAGCTGCCTGAAGGCATGTGGTTGAGTGCCATCCCGTATTTGAGGTCGCGGATCACAGTTTCGATCACTGCATGTTTGCGATGGAACCGGTCCAAGTTGGTGGCTTTCCCTTTGAGGTTGGTGACGAACCCTCGATAGTCGACAAGGTCGAAGAGCCTTGATTGGGGTTCACCCGTATCGGCAGGCACAGTGGTACGACGAACAATGAGACGACATTCCACCGGGTCTTTCCCGGTGCGGCCCGTAACCGTGTAAGGGACTTCGGTGACAGCCATCTGCTGGAAACCAGTTGTAGGTACTGTGTGGTAGGCGTCTTGGTTGATCGAGGCGATCACTTGTCGAATTTTGGTGTTGTTGCGCACCGTGATTGAGAACCCAACATTGTGTGCCACACAGGTGTCGATGACCTTTTTGGTGTAAAACCCAGAATCGGCCCGCAGCACCGTTTCGTCCCTAGCTGTAAGGGTTTCAGCGATCTGGGTAAAGGTGTCATTGAGGAAGACGGCTGCGTCTTTGGCTGGGGCAGCGTTCCCGTTACGCAACATGCCACACAGCACCTGCCCGGTTGATGCTTCAGCCATAATCAGCGGGTGATATCCCTTGATGCCTTGATAGTTACGTTTCGAGGTGCCCTCTTTATGGGTCCCGTACGTTTCGATCACGGTCGAATCAATATCGAGCACCAACCGCGACGTGTCTTTGGGATGAGCCCCGCCATCTGGGGCGGGGGCGAGTCCGCATTGCCACGCCTGGACCATCAAGTCGGTGTTGACCTGTGTGAGTCCAACAGTGTCGTCATAGGTGAGTTCGCGAAGCCATTGTCCACAACGCGATGCTGAAACAGCTCTATGACCCAACACGCGTCGGGTGGACCCCGAGGCGAGCATCGAAACGTCAGAGATGAACTCGCCACCGGCAAGAAACGATGACACCATTGTTAAGGCTTTAGCGCCACCGTTGCGGTGACCGCCGTAACCCGTTGAGGGCAACACGGTATTGATTGTTGGTTCAATGTTGAGTTGTTGAGCCAAAGACATTGGCAACAACAATCCCGCGGACGCTACTGATTTCGGGTCGTCAAACGCGACATCCAAACGCGTCAAAACCTGCGATACTCTCTGCATAAGAAAAGTGCCTTTCCCCTGGGTGGCTAATTCGTTCTTGAATCGCCATTATCCCCGACGGCAAGGCACTTTTCGCGTCATCCACCACCCCAAACCCACAACCAAACCGCGGATTCAGGTGAAAGGGGGAAGGGTGTTTGGGGTTTGTGCCGGCTATTTGCCTGAACCGGCGAGAAGACCACGGACGAAATAGCGCTGGAACGCAAAGAACACGATGAGGGGTATGACCATTGACAGAAACGCCCCCGACGAAATGATGTCAATGTTGGCGCCGAACTGTCGGGTTTGTTCTCGAATGGCAACTGTGATCGGCTGCGAATTGCTGTTCGCGAAAACGAGCCCAACGAGTAGATCGTTCCAAGTCCAGAGGAATTGATATACGGCAAGGGCTGCCAGAGCGGGAATTCCAAGGGGAAGTACCACACGGAAGAACAGACGCCACTCGCTGGCGCCATCCATGCGCGCAGCCTCCATCAATTCTCTTGGAATACCAGCAAAGAAGTTCCGGAGCAAGAAGATGGCAAATGGCAGACCAAAGCCGACATGAAACAATACAACGCCAACAATGGATCCGAAGATTCCAAGCTGGTTGTAAAGACGGGCAATCGGGATCAGGCCAAGTTGGAGCGGAACAACAAGGAGACCGATGACCACAAGAAACAAAACATCTCGGCCCGGAAAGCGGATCCAGGCAAAGGCATATCCCGCCATCGCTGCAAAGAACAGAACAAGAAGCGTGGCGGGCACCGTAATGAGCACCGTATTGATGAACGCACGTTGAATGACCGGATTTGCAAGAAGTGACTGATAGTTGTCCAGCGTCAGCTGACTCGGATTTCCAAGTGCCGTCCACCAACCGCTATCGGCATTGGCAGCCGCCGTACGGAGGGAAGCAACAAGCAGGCCGATCGCTGGCAGCATCCAAAAAATCCCGATGAGAACCAAGATGACATAGAGCGGCCCATGCGAGGCAACATCGGCGATCCTTCCGGCGAGCCCCTTTCCTTCGGGTCGAAGATCATCTGGTCGAACAGGTTCGATCGGACCGTCAACACGTGTGGTTACCGGTGCGTTGGCCATCGGCTCACCCCTCATCTGATCGGAATCGACGGATATTGAAGAAGATCACGGGGACCACCAGCAGAAACAAGAAAACACCGAGAGCACTTCCCAAGCCCTGATCCCTCCCTCCACCGAACGAGACCCGCCACAACTCGAGAGCGATGACATTTGCGTCGGCTTGGGATGACCCCGGCGGAATGATGAGTATCAGGTCGAAAATCTTGAGCACATTGATGACGAGCGTGACAAGTACGACCATGAGAACAGGCCACAACAACGGCACCGTGACCCTTCGGAATACCTGCCATTCCGTTGCGCCATCGACCCGCGCCGCCTCCTGTACCTCCTCAGGCATGGAGGACAGTCCAGCAGCGATCAACATCATCGCGAAGCCTGCCCAGATCCACAGGAATGCAATGATGATGGAGATCGTGACGATGGCGGGACCGATGGGTGTGACCGGTCTGGTACCAAGCCAGATGATGCCCTGCCATTTTGGTTTGAAGCTTTGCGGTGCGAGCTCAATCTTGACCTGTTCACCCGGGGGTATGCCAGCCAGTGTGAAGGTGCCATCGGGCATGGTCTTTGCGGATGAGACAGCACTCCCAGACCGATCGATTGCGCGTACGGCCATGTCGGGCAGACCGACCTCGTTTGGATCGATAACACCCGGCTGTCCGGCCCCTCCCTTCGAGAAGTCCAGCCACACGACTCCCGTGATTGCACCTGCCTCGGTGCTCGGAATCCGAGCCAGAGCGGCCTGATGGGGTACCCGATCGGTCGGGAGTGCCACCATGGCCACTTTGACGACATCGCCGGACCCGAATGTGGACATGGTCTGAAACCCAGGATCAAGGTTCTCGAAGTTCGCTGTATCAGACGGTCGAGAGTCGCGATACGGGCCCGGATGCTGCCAGACGGACGCAACGGTCGTGAGCATGGCGTTTGCAAGGCCACGCTCCGGGCTGGCCTCGAATGCGAGTCGGAATATGACTCCCGATGCAAGAAACGAAACCGCCATCGGAAGAAAAATGATGGTCTTGAAGGCAGTGCCAAGGGCAATACGCTCGGTCAGTACGGCGAACATCAGACCAAGGACCGTGGCAACAAAGGGTGCAACAACGACCCAAATCACCATGTTCTTGATCGATATCAGGGTGGAGGGACGCGTGAACATCTCCCGATAGTTGTCGAGCCCGATGAATGTGTCCCCCAATCGATCGTAGAAGCTGCGCCATACGGTGAAGAAGATGGGGTAAACGACGATTGCTCCCAGCACGATGAGTGCGGGAAGCAGGAAGATGAGTCCGATGGCGATCTCCCTGCCACCGAATCTTCGACCGGTGATCTGTTCGAGTTCAGCAGGGCGTTCAGGCTCACCACCGGGACGGGCCTCGGATACGACTTGTGTCGCATCCGGGGCCCGCTGCGAACCTTGCGGTCCGGGAGACGCAAGGTCTTCGGGCATTGGCTACCCGCCAAATGCCTTGTTGGCGGCATCCGCCATCTCTTGGGTGATTCGGTCGATCTCTGTCGGGTGAGCGAGGAAATCCTGTAGCCCGGCCCAACTCCCTTGGCCCGGTGTTCCACCGAACTCAGGGGGCTGCAGATCTGACATGTCGAATCGGAACACCGTCGCTCCGGCCAGCTCGGTGGCAATCTGCCGTGTGATGTCGTCGGGGTAAACCGCCGGATCAACAGCCTTGTTGGGGCTGACAAATCCACCATTGCTGGCCCATATCTCGGCAGCCTCTGGGGTTGCAAGGTACTGGATCAGTGCCTGACCAGCCGGAGTGTCATCGAGGAGTACGGCGACATCGCCACCCCCGACTACCGATGGTTCCGAACCATCGATGGATGGGAACGCAAAGAACAAAGCATCCGTGCCGACGACCGAGTTCGTCTCATCCGAAATGACACCAGCTACGAAGTCGCCCTCATAGACGATCGCCGCCTCAGGGCTGTCCCCGAAGACTCTCGTCACTGATGGAACGAATCCGTTCTGAAGGGCGGTGTCGACTCCACCTGAGAGCAGCGCCGGGTCACCGAAGACGTCAGCAAGCTTGGACAACGCATCCTTCACCGACTGATCGGTCCATTGGATGTCGTTCGTCGTCAGCTGGTCATACATGTCAGGTCCTGCAGTGCGCAGGTACACATTCTCAAACCAGTCTGTCAACGTCCATCCATCGGCTCCACCGACCGAAACCGGTGTGATTCCGGAGTCCGAGATCTTCTTCGCTTGGGTCAAGAAGTCATCCCACGTAGCCGGGACAGTTGCACCCGCATCGTCGAAGAGCTGCGTGTTGTACCACACCGTGGATTTGTTGGCTGCTTTGAACCAAACGCCATACAGGGTGCCGTCAACGGAACCGAGATCCCGCCACACTGGTGCGTAATTCTGATCAACGAGATCACCCGCGATCGGCCCGATGTCTGTCAGGCTTCCCTTGCTGGCGAGTTCGTTGAGAAGCCCAGGTTGGGGCAGTATCGCAACGGTTGGGGGGCTGCCCCCCTCGATGCTGGTTCCAAGCACGGTCGCGATGTCGTCGCCAGTCGATGTAAAGGTCACACTGGCACCGGTGTCGCTTGCGAACTGATCGAGCACCTTCTGGAAGTTGGCTTGCTCATTACCCGACCAAACAGCGGCGACCTCGACGGACTGACCGCTGAGGTCCGGCATCGAACCGGCCGCCGTCGTGGTCGAACCCTCTCCACCGGTTTCCTGCGTGGTCGTGGTGTCCGAGCTTGAGCTGCATGCGGCAGCAATCATCGCCACCACAGCTATGAGGACGACGAGGAAGAACCTCGCACCTCGTGGTTTCACATGGTATTTCTTCATGTGCTATCTCCTTCCGTTTCCGGATTTTGTTCGTGTGTCGCAACAAGACCGTGTGAATGTGGCGGACCCGTTTTGCCTGTGGCTCTGAGTCCCCCGAGGGCGATTCCGGTTTCGACATCAAAAAAGTGCAAACGAGTGGTGTCGACGTTGAGTGTGATCGCCGTTCCCTTGTCGACAACGCTGCGTGGACTCACCATCGCAACAAATTCGGACACATTCGTGGCTGCTGCCTTGCCGAGGTCCTCCGACGTGATCGCACCGATGTCCTCGACGAGCTCTCGAACGTCATCGGTGACAACCCGTGGTGCGTCGACCTCGAAATGCACGAGGATCTCGGATCCAAGTTTCTCCACAAGAGTCGCTGTCGCGTCGATGGTTGCACCTTTGACAGGTCCTCCAACGGTGGCGGCATCTTCCATCTCCTCGGGTCTGATACCCAGGATGACGGATTCTCCGATGTGACGCTCCAGATCGGGATGGTGGCTGAGAACTTGATCACCCAGTGTCAGCTCCGTGCTCCCAAAAGTTGCTGTGAGGACATCGCCTTTTCTGGTGATCTTGGCTTCAACGATATTCATCGCCGGTGATCCGATGAACCCGGCAACAAAGAGGTTGACAGGGTTGTCGTACAGCACCTGTGGCGCAGCTATCTGCTGGAGGATTCCACCGCGGATTACGGCGACCCTATCGCCCATGGTCATCGCCTCGGTTTGGTCATGGGTCACATACACAACCGTCACACCGAGCTCTTGTTGAATGCGGAGGACTTCGGCGCGCATCTGGACACGAAGTTTCGCGTCCAGGTTGGACAGAGGTTCATCCATCAGGAATGCCTCGGGCTGTCGAACGATGGCACGACCCATGGCGACCCTTTGACGCTGTCCTCCCGAAAGTGCCTTTGGTTTCTTGTCGAGCAATTCTGTGATTCCAAGAATCTCGGCGGCATGGTTCACACGTTCATTTATGACGGCCCTGTCCATCTTGCGAAGTTTGAGCCCAAATCCAATGTTCTCCCGAACCGTGAGATGGGGATACAAGGCGTAGTTCTGGAAGACCATTGCGACGTCCCGATCGCGGGCCGGGACATCATTCACGACACGATCAGCAATTCGAATCTTGCCAGCGGAGATCTCCTCGAGACCAGCGATCATGCGCAGGGCTGTCGTCTTCCCACATCCTGAGGGTCCAACGAAAACCACAAACTCGCCATCACCGACCGTGATCGTAAGATCCTTGACCGCCTCGGTGCCGTCGGCATAGACCTTCCAGACGCCCTCCAGCTCAATCTCAGCCATCGTCGAACCCTGGGCGTGTGTTCAGCCTGATCATGTGACCTCTCGCCATTCCAACGATAGTCCGAGGCAGCTGTATGAATGACGATTCCTTTCCAAGAAGTCCCAGAGTCATGTCGGAACATGGTCGGTGCAGTGGTTGTGCTGTAGCCATCACGACCGGAATGCTTGGTCCTTGGTGTCAACCTGGTATTTTCTCGCTTGGTCCCACCCCGGGCCTTTCCGTCCTCAAGCCGAGGCCATCGGTAACGAACGTGCGCCTGAGATGCCGGCATCTGAGCGGCACATGGCTTGGATATCCACATTGTCGAACCCGCACGGAAGGAACACACGCACCGGCCACCTAATCTCCGCTGCGTATGATCGAAAACAACGATGAGGGAACCGAAGAAATCGCGCCAGGGTCGTGGGGACACACACGACCGCGAACCCTGTTCCGCATAATGTTCGGCCCCCCTCCACCGTCGCTTCGCTCCTCTGTTGTCCCCCGCTCCACGCACTCTCGTAGTCGCAGGCTCCCCGGCCCCCCTAATGGGTGTGTAACAGGTCTTGTTTTGTGCAAGGCTTGTTGGAGAGGAGCTGGCTGGCCGGTGAGCACTTGCCCCCCTTGGACTGTGAGTCCTGGATGTAGACCGTGTCCCGGCCAGCTGGTGAGAGTTCACGCTTCACTCAAGGGGTGTCGTGCTTCGAGCACTTGTCCATTAGGCCGTGTGTGGGCTTTCTTACAGCTCGAACGTGTTTATGGATCGTATTGGAGGTCGATCGTGATATTTGTTGGTAATGACTGGTCTGAGGGACACCATGATGTGTGTGTTGTCACCAGTGACGGTCAGGTGGTGGCCCGTGACGTGTTTGATGAAGGCATCGATGGTGTTGCCGAGTTCCATGCGTTGATGGCTGACCTTGTCGAGGACCCTGACGAGGTGGCGGTCGGGATTGAAACCGATCGCGGATTGTGGGTCGACATGTTGGTGGCGTGTGGCTATCACGTGTATGCCCTTAATCCCAAGTCGGTGGCACGGTTCCGTGAGGGACGGACCTTGTCAGGTGCAAAGTCGGATCGTGGTGACGCCAAGATGCTTGCCGACCTGGTCCGTCTGGATCGTTACAACCATCGTGAGGTTGCAGGTGACAGCAACCAAGTAGGTGCACTCAAGGTGATGACGAGAACCCATCAGACGTTGATATGGGAACGTCAACGGGCCACCAACCGGCTCCGTGCAGGACTCGTCGAGTATTTCCCCGCAGCTGTCAAGACGTTTGACGATCTCAAATCACGAGACGCTGTTGCGATCCTTACAGTTGCTCTGACACCCGCCGAGGGCAAGGCGTTGACGATGGCTGGCATCACCTCGGCGCTCAAAGACGGCGGCCGGCAACGCTACATCCAACTGACAGCGGACAAGATCAGAAACGGGTTACAGGTACCCCATCTGGAGGCCCCTGAACCCGTTACGGCAGGATACCGGGCCGCTATGGCGCCTCTGGTTGGGATGATCGGGTTGTTAAACACCCAAATCGATGAGCTCGCCAACGAGATCAAAACCGTGTTTAGAAAGCACCCGGACGCCGCCATCTACCTGTCTCTTCCTGGAGTTGGTGATGTGCTCGGCGCCCGGCTACTCGCAGAATTCGGGGACGACCCCGAACGCTATGTTGATGGTAAGTCTCGCAGAAACTATGCAGCAACGTCACCGGTAACCAAAGCCTCAGGGACACAACGTAGCGTGCATGCACGATGGATACGTAATGACCGTCTCCATGACGCAGTGATCCAAATCGTCCCGACCGCTGCAAGGACCAGTGCCGGGTTCAACGCGTTGTATCGGCAACGTCGCGCTCAAGGCGACACCCACACCAAAGCCGCCCGCCGGGTCGGGAACCGTTTCGTTGGCATCCTCCACGGCTGTCTAGAAACCCGCACACTTTATGACGAACAAACCGCATGGGGACACCGCTTTGAGCAACAAAACCGAAAAGCCGCTTGACAGTTACACACCAGGGGTGTCT
>DIDS01000003.1 GCA_002418265.1 Acidimicrobiia bacterium UBA5794
AGCTGGGGGCTATTCCCGTGGCGAGCAGGTTGAGTGCATCGGCGAGGCCGCTGGCGTCCGGGTGTTCAGGAGCGCCGAGGCTTGCCCTTCCTTGACGCAGGACCATGAGGCCGAGGAATGCCGACCACAGGACGTCTGCGGTGAGCCGTGGATTTGTCACACCGTCGAGGTCTCCCATCAGGTCGGAGAGACGTCGAAAGTTCTCTCCGGTCAACTTCTTGAGGTTGGCCATCACCTCGCTGTCGACAGACGTCGTCGACTGTGGTTGGGCCAGATAGGTCGACACGTGAACATACTCGGGGTGCTCGCTCTGTACATCCCCGAAGAAACTCCAAACATCGGTCAGTTTCTGTCGAGATGGCTTGTCTGAGGCCAGGATCGTTTCAAGCCCGTCGGCCCAGAAGTGGCAGGCCTCTTCCAGCAACGAGATCAGGATCTCGTCCTTGCTTGAGAAATAGAAGAACAACGTGGCTTCCGAGAGTTCACACCGGTCGGCGATCTGGCGGGTCGTCGTTCCGCCAAAGCCGTGTTCGCGCACCAACTGTCGGGTTGCATCGAGGATGGCGCGCCGGCGACCCTCTCGTTCCCTTGCCCGACGCTCGGCGATCCCCATCGTCACGCCCCGCGCAACGACAGCAATTGTCTTGCCTCATCGGGAGACGCCGGTTCAAATCCCAGCTCACGAATGATCCGAACTGCCCGTTCGACGATCTGGCCATTCGATTGGGCGAGCTCTCCCGGACCGATGTACACGTTGTCCTCCATCCCGACCCGCACCTGGCCACCCATGGCGAGTACGGCACCAATCATGCGGAAATGGTTCCGCGCCCCGATGGAGGTTACCTGCCACACGGCTCCCTCTGGTAGATGGTCGACGAGAAACACGAGGTCCTTCACGGTCGAGGGGGTGATCTCACCCGGGATGCCGGTCACGAAGTTGACGAGCATTGGATGATCGAGGGCACCGATTCGATCAAGGTCGCGTACGTTGTTCATCATGCCAGCGTGGTAGACCTCAAGCTCGGGACGGGTGTCATGTTCCTGGAAGATTCGTGCAACCCGTTCAAGTTCCGCGTGGGATGAGAACAGTGGCACCCATCGATCGTTGATCCATCCCCCTTCATGGGGGTCGTGTCGTCCGAGCAAGGCACCTCCTCCGACGCTGAAAGACGCGATTTCTGGGGTGAGCGCCGGAACCACGGCGATGCGCTCCTCGAGGGGGAGTCCAGCAACGGCACCGCCGGTCGTCAGGTTGATGACGGCATCGCATCCTTTGGCCTTGATGCCATCGACGATGGTACGAAACACTTCGACGTCGGCGGTGGCCTTGCCCTTCTTGTCCCTTGCGTGGATGTGCAGGATGGCCGCCCCGGCCCGCCAAGCCTCAACCGCTTGGGCGATGATCTCGTCGGGCTGCTCGGGAAGGTTCGGATTGGCCTCCTTGCCTTGTTGAGCGCCGGTGAGGGCACACGTCACGATGATTCGATTCACGATGATTCCCCTTTCCAATCGTCATCCTGCTTGAGCTGGGCATCTTTGAATTGGGCGTCCCGTTTTTCAAGAAACGACGCCATCCCTTCCTGTTGGTCCCTCGTGAGCCAGTTGAGGACCACAGTGTTGATCGAAAAATCTATGGCTGATTCGAGGTCGGTCGTCATCCACTTGTGGATGATCTCCTTTTGTGTTGCAAGGGCGGTCGCCGGCTTGGCCGCCAGGCGCCCGACGAGGGATTGGACCTCGGCCTCGAAGGCTTCCGGTGCAGCCACGGCGTACAGGAGCCCTCGGCGTTCCGCTTTTTCGGCGTCCCAGAACTCGCCGAGATACGCCAGCTCTCTTGCCCCCTGGATCCCCACCGCCAACGGCAAGAGAGCGGCCTCAACGATCGCCGGAATCCCGCGGTCGATGTTCGGAAGACCAAACCGGGATCGGTTCGTTGCGATCATGAAGTCACACGAGATCGCGAGTTCGAGACCAGCACCCAGACAAAGACCATCGATCGCACAGACGATCGGGATCTCTTCGGTGCGCAACGTGAGGAACGTTCGATGAAGCTCCCTTCCGATGTCACGCACACCAAAGCCTTCCAGATCTTTGACGTAGGCAACGTCGATGCCGGCGCTGAAGGCCCGATCCGAGGCCGAATCGATGAGCACCACGGACGATTCGGGGTCCGCTGCCGCCTCTGAAACAGCGTGTGCGATCTCGCGCAGCATCACCCCATTGAGGGCATTGAGCACCTCGGGGCGGTTCAGTGTGATCCGATACACCGGACCTTCCTTGGCGCAGAGAATTGTGGTTGGCTCGGTCATGTTGTGTCCCTTGAAGTCAGTGTCCCTTGATTTCAGTGTCCCTTGATTTCAGTGTCCCTTGAACTTGGGTGTCCGTTTCTCACGGAAGGCCAGGAGACCTTCCTGGATGTCTTCGCTCTGGCGGAGCGGCTCGGCGATCCGTTGCTCGAGGCGGAGTCCCTCCTCAACGGGCAGGTGGCGCCCTTCTCGTGCGGCTCGGCGAACCGCACGGACGGCGAGGGGGCCGTTGAGGGCGATCTGGGTCGCCATCTTCGTTGCGGCCGAGATCAGTTCTTGCGCCGGGACAATCGCGCTGACAAGCCCCGAGCGCAATGCCCGCTCGGCGTCGATGACGTCACCCGTGAGAAGCATCTCCATCGCCGTGGAGTGGGAAACCATGATCGGAAGCCTTTGGGTGGCCCCAGCACCCGGTATCAGACCCCACTTCACTTCCGGAACACCGAACGTCGCGTTCGGGGCGGCGATACGGATGTCGCACGCAAGGGCGATCTCGAGCCCGCCCGCGAGGCAGGCCCCGTTGATCGCGGCGATGATGGGCTTACCCGGATCAAGGTTGCGGGTGATTCCTCCCAGACCCGGCTGGGTGTCAGCATTGTGGCGACGCTCTTCGGGTGTCATCGACGCGTACCACGAGCCGACCTCGGTGAGGTCCGCTCCGGCACAGAACGCCACGTCTCCAGCACCGGTGAGGATGGCAACCCGCAGATCGGGATCTCGGGCGAAGTCATTCCAGACGTCGATCAACGTTTCGGTCATGGCAAGGCTGATGGCATTGCGTGCCTCAGGCCGATCGATCGTCACGGTGAGGATGTGGTCTTTCTTGTCGGTGTGGATGGTCATGGGTCGTCCTGTTCCACGATGAACCCCTCAATGTCGGTGATGCGACCGGTACGGTCCTTGGCGAACATGGCCGTGACGCGAGCGCCAGGCGTCATGTTGATGGCTTCAGCGTTGACGGTTCCAGGGTTGATGGTTCCAAGGATTCGGTGAACGATCGGGGTATCGGCTCCATCGAGGAGGATGAGCCCGAAGACGCCGTTACCGGGCTGGTTGGTCCATGCCTCAAGCGTTCCGTCGGGTCCGACCTCGACGAGTTCGGTGACCGTGCGACTGCACGAGGAACAGAACGGACGGGGAGGCGCCGTCACCGTTGAACAGGATGTGCAGCGGGCACCGAGGATCTTCTGGTCTTCGCGCAGGGCGATGAGGAACCTGCTCCCGACCGTTCCCGCGGCGTAGGAGAACGGAAGCCTGATGGTGCTCTCAAGGATCATGGCATCACCTCAAAGTGCATGATGTCATCCATTGCACCTTCAAGCTCGTCGCGCCAGACGGCCTGCACCCGAGCCCCGATCGTGAGCAGTTCCGGGTCGGCGGTGGCCATGTAGTGGTTGAGGGCCGTATCGGCACCGTCGAGTTGGATGAGGCCCATGCCGTAGGGGAAGGGACGTGGCTCGCCGGTGCGACCATCGATGATCGGGAGGTGGACCACGGTCCATGCGACCAGCGTCCCGGTGTCGGCAACAGGCACCCATTCGGTCATTCGAACCCTGCAACGGCCACAGAACGGACGGGGCGGCAGGTACCGTCTCCCACATTGAGGGCAACGGATCGCTTCGATGAGGCGCTGTGCGATTCCGTTGAGAAACCGCTCCATCTCATCGCCGGAGGCGTAACGCCAGGACATGTCAAGCTCGATCGTCGTGTGGACGAACTCCGATGTTGGGCTGTTCATGGCATCTCCGATCGCAGGACGATGACGTCGCTCCATGCGTAGACCCCGTATCCGGTGGCCAGGGCCGTTCGTGCTCCGTCAACCTGTCTCCGCTCGGCTCGACCCAGCAACTGCGTCGATGCCTCTACGACACGAATGACCCCTGAGGCTCCAACCGGGTTGGTCGAAAGGACGCCACCTGACGGGTTGACCGGCAACTCACCATCCATCTGCGTGATCCCGTCGTCGATGAGGCGACCCGCCTGACCATCCTCACAGAAGCCGAGTGCCTCGTACCAGGCCAGTTCGGCATAGGTTGCCGGTTCATAGATCTCCGCCACATCAAGGTCTCTGAGTGGTTTGGTGATCCCGGCCTGGGCGTATGCGGACGCTGCGGCACTGCGCTGGGCACGAGTCGTGACGAGGCGGCGATCGAGATCTCCCAGATAGGGTTGATCGTGGCGGGTGGCTGCCCCATGGACCCAGGCCGCCGCCTTTCCTCGTTTCCGAGCCGTGTCCCGGGAAGCCACCACGATGGCGGCCGCCCCATCCGATTGGGGGCACATGTCGAGGAGGTGGAGCGGTTCGGCAAGCATGCGCGACGCCAGCACCTCATCGACGGTCAGGTCGGGCATCTGAAGGTGGGCATGTGGGTTGTTCGCAGCGTTTCGACGAGCCTTCACGGCGACCTGGGCTGCGTGCTCTTCGGTGACACCGCGTCCTGCCATGTATTCGGAAACGTATTGGGAGATCGAAAGTGCGAAGTTGCCAAGGGCACCGGAGGCGACGGAGCGGTCCCAGAACGGGTCGACGAGGGCCATCCCCGTCTGGGTATGACCCTCGGAGTGTTTCTCGAACCCGACCACCAGCACGGTGTCAAAGATCCCTGATCCAGCCTGGTGGAATCCCGCGATGCAGGCACTGGTGCCCGATGTTCCGCCGGTCGCGACCTTGAAGACGGGTTTCCCGTTCCCGTAGGCGCCTTCGGCGACCCAGAGCTCGGGAAAGGCGCGACCCTCAAAGAGCTCCATGTTCGAGAAGATCACCGCATCAATGTCCTCGGGAAGGATTTCGGCGTCCTGGAGGGCCGCGTCGACCGCCTCTCTCACCAGCTCGGGTTGGGAGACGTCGCTGCGTTCCTTGGCATGATTCGTCTGGCCGGAGCCGATGATGGCTACCGGTGTCATGGCTCTGGATGTCGTTTCCGGAGTCGTTTCGGGTGTCATTTTCGATGTCATGGTGTCTCCGCCACCACGACCACCTGCCCTTGTCCCGCCGGGCCCCAGGTGCCGTGTGCAAGGCCACGTTCTCCCGTACGACCTTTGAGGGCGCGAACGACCCGAAGGAGCCGGCTGAGGCCGGAGATGACAGGGGCCGTGCCGGCAAAGAGGCCACCCCCGGGGGAGTGGGGTGCGGTTGTACCGATGCCGACTGCCTCCACAAAGAGTTCCTCCTCGTGGGGGAAGAGACACGACGGCTCCACGATGGCGAACGTCGGCTTGGTGACACCTGCAAGCGTGTAGGCGCGTTGGGATGCTCGTCGAAGTCCGGCCCAGTCGGTGAGCTCCCCGATCATCAGATGGTGGGGACCGACATCGTGACCGATACCGGCGATGCGCACATCTTCCTCCCCGAGGTTCCGATCTCCAATGTTGGGGTCACCGAGGATCACGGCGCAGGCACCGTCGCCGACCGGTGCACACATCCCGGCCCGCAGCGGAGATGCCACCACCGGTGATGCCATCACCCGGTCAACGCTGATCGGTCCCGCAATACCGCCCGTCGCCGCCGAGCGGCGGAGCGCGGCCGTCGTTGCCCACCGCGACACGGCATGTGGGTCGTGCCGGGCGAGCATGGCGGCCTGCAGGCCGGCAAACGTGAGAAAGTTCACGCCGAGAGGCTGGAGGAAGATCGGATCCATGGCCCAGGCGGTCAGATCCCAATACGGCGCCATCGACGCCTTGCCGTGGGCGACAACAAGGATTCTTCGGTATGCGCCTGCCATGATCTGATGGACGGCATGGACCGCCGCTGCCAGGCCGTCGGCGGCGATGCGTGTCTCTGGCTTCATGACGGCTCCAACCACCTCGGTCACCGCGATCGACGATGCGGTCAACCCATCGAACAGGTCCACCGATGCCGTCACGACCGCATCGATGTCATGCCATCCCAGGGCAGCATCCTCAAGGGCGGCTTCGACCACGGCCAGGACCATCTCAGGGATCGATCGCGGATCCTCGAACGTGACCTTTGTCTCGGCCGTTCCCAGAACTGATACCAGCGCCCGTGACCGCTCATCAGGGGGTACCACCTGCGCTGCATCTCCTTCTGATTGACAATCACTCAAGAACTGAGTAATACTCAAGCAACACTCGACCTCAGTGTCAAGGCGAGAAGCCGAGGACGCCATCGATGGTTCGGTGGGAAGCGGCAACGAGAACTAGTGAGAAGGGTGCACACATGAGAATTCACAAGAGCATGCTCGCCATGACCCTCGCGTTGGGGCTTGTCGGAGCAGCTTGTAGTTCCACCAGCGAGGACACAACGACAACGACACCGTCCCAGGACGACGTCACGACCACCACGGTCGAGAACATGGAAACGACCACGACGACCGAAGCGCCGGAAGATGAGCTCAAGACCGGGCGGGGCGTTGACGTCGCCTCAAAGACCATCAAGATCGGATTGCTTTCGGACCTGACTGGTCTGTTTTCACCGCTCGTCATCGATGTCACCGACGCTCAGCAGGTGTACTGGGACAAGGTGAATGCCGAAGGCGGCGTTGACGGCTGGACCGTTGAGCTCGTGGTCGAGGACACGAACTACAACGTTGAACAACACCTTGAGAAATACGAGAAGATCAAGGACGAGGTCCTGGCCCTGAGCCTTTCGACGGGATCACCGACCACCGTCGCGGCGTTGCCCCAGTATGTGGCCGACAGCATGCTGACCATCCCGTTGGGCTGGTATTCGGGTTGGGCAATCCCCGCGTTCGATTCGGGAGTCGTGTTCGAGCAGAACGCGAACTACTGCTTCGACACGATGAACATGGTCGAGTTCGCCATGGAGCAAGGCGGGCAGAAGTTCGCCCTTGCGACCTTCCCCGGTGATTATGGGCAGGACACATCGGCGGGTGCCAAGCATGCCTTCGATTACTACGACCTGGAACTCGTCTATGACGGCGAGGCCGCGGTCATCCCCGGTCAGGACCTCACAGACGTCATCCAGGGGATCGCATCCTCGGGTGCGGATTGGACGATCCTGGCGGCGAGCCCGGGAACGGCCGCCGAGATCATGGGCGGCGCGGCGCAGGGAGGCTACACCGGCAAGTTCATCGGGAACAACGCGACCTACAACTTTGCTCTCTTGGATTCGCCCGTTGGGCCCTTGGTCGATGCCTCGTTCTACCAATCGGCGTTCAACGTCGGGTGGGGTCAGGATCTGCCGGGGAACAACGAGATGATGGCTGCCATGGCCGAGGCCTACCCGGACCGGCGACCGAGCGATGTGTTCATCCTCGGTTGGAACCAGGCCCTTGCGATGCACCAGGTGATCGCCCAGGCACTTGCCAACAAGGACATCACCCCCGAAGGCATGGTTGCGGCGTCGACCGAGGTCAGTATCGATTTCGGTGGGTCCCAGCCGGCGCAAAGTTGGGCGGGTACCCCGAACGACTATGTGGTTCGTGCCACGGCGATCTACAACCCTGATCTTGCGCTCTATACGGCCGCCGGTGGTGCAGGCCAGACCTTGAGCCAAGAAGGGGCAACGACCGGTTCTGTCTTGGAGAGGGACTTCTTCATCTCAGAGGCTGCAAAGGACTACGACTTCACGGCTCCGTGCTGGGAGATGTAGGACAAAGGACGATCAGAGATCGTGGTTGGGTTCATCGTGTCGATTCGGATGGCCTGGTGATGAGCCCCATGCCGACGATGTCATTGAAGGTTTCGAAGGCAACGTCGAGTGGGATGTCCGTGCTGTCGTCAAGCTCGGATCGCACGACGGCCCAACCGATCTCGAAGAGCACCGCCGCAGCCACCTCGACATTGAGATCGGAGCGGATCGAGCCTTCCGATATCCCCTGCGAGAGGGTCTCGGTGAGAAGTGCCCGGATTCGGCTGCGTTGGATGTCGGCTGCTTGGCGTGCCACGGCTCCGTCGACGAGCGCGGCTTCGCCAAACAGCGATGCCCGGAGGAGCTCATCACCTCCATAATGCTTGGCCGTGACCGTCACCAGCTCGCGCAGCCGCCGTGGAACGGAACCGGGTCCGTGGAGTGCGGTGTCGGCCTTGGCAAGGAACTTCTCAAGGGAGGCCTCGACCACGGCCATGTAGGCGGCCTCCTTTGAGGGAAAGTGGAGGTAGAAGCTCCCCTTTCCCATGTCGGCGGCGCGGGTGACCTCATCGACGGTGGTTCGGCGGTATCCGAAGCGACGGAACTGCTGCTCCGCTGCTTCGATGAGCTGCTTTCTGACCGATGTTGTCATGGTGCCTCGCGTCGTGCAATCGGATGACCAAGATTCTAAACTGGTCATAGGTCACTCGGTTGTAGATCATTGGTAGTAGATCACTGGCAGTAGATCACTGGCAGTAGATCACTGGGTCGCAGGTCACTCATCCTGTGACGTTGGTGGAGGAGGGTATGGAGATGCGGACAAATATCGGTTCCTTTCTGGCCAAGCGAGCCCGACTTGACCCGGCGAAAGTCGGGTTGGTCTTTGAGGGCCGCGAGATCACCTACGCCGAGTGGAATGCACAGGCCAACCGCGTCGCGAATGCGTGTGTGGGTCTCGGGGTGCGCCCGGGAGATCGAGTCGGTCTGTTGATGGGAAACTCACCTGCATTTCTCGACTGCTTCTTTGGCCTCGCCAAGATCGGTGCGATCATCGTGCCGCTGAACTGGCGTCTCGCCGCGCCTGAGATCGCCGTCGTGGCCGGTGATGCAGAGATCTCGACGCTTGTCTACGGGCCGGAGCACACCGCCGCGGTGGAGGCGATGCTCGATGACGTGAGCATCCCGACACGGATCGCAGTGGGAGACCATGTACCCGGAGACCATGTACCCGGAGACCATGTACATGGCGACCATGTTCGGGATGGGGACCACAGCTACGAGGCTCTCCTCGCCGAAAGCGCTTCGGAGGAGCCCACGATCCATGGGGGAGAGGACGATCCGATCGTCATCATGTTCACTGCCGGAACCACCGGGCGGGCCAAGGGCGCCGTGTTGACCCACAACAACCTCTTCTACGACTCGTGCACGGTCACGTTCAGCCTCGACTGGCGCAGGGGCGACCGCGTGCTCGTGGCACTCCCGCTCTTCCACATCGGTGCATTGATCTATGCCGTGATCAACATCCATGTCGGGGCCACAACCGTGCTGATGGAATCCTTCGACCCCGCTGGCTTTCTCACGACGATCCAAGGGCAGCAGATCAACTCGTTCCTTGCGGTTCCCGCAATGCTCAACTTCATGCTCCAGGTACCAACCATCGAGGAGGCCGACGTATCGTCGGTCCGCTGGGCATTGTGTGGAACGGCTCCGGTTCCGGTTCCCTTGATCGAGGCCTGGGCGAATCGTGGCATCGCCATCCAGCAGGTGTACGGTCTCACAGAGTGCACGGGAGGGGCGGCGGTGCTCGCGTCGGAGCGGGCGCTTGAGAAGGCCGGTTCCACGGGTCTTCCCATGTTTCATACCGACATCCGAATCGTTGATCAACAGGGAGATGACGTCGCTCCCGATGAGGTTGGTGAGATCATCATCAGTGGCCCCCACGTGATGGTCGAGTACTGGCGAGATCCGGTCTCGACGACCGCGACCCTCGAGGATGGCTGGCTCCGCACCGGGGATCTCGGCAGGTTCGACGATGAAGGATATCTCTACGTCGTTGAGCGCAAGAAGGACATGATCATCTCGGGAGGCGAGAACATCTACCCCGCAGAGGTGGAGAACGTCCTCGCTGCCATGCCCAACATCGCCGAGGTCACGGTGATCGGTGTGCCCGACCCCGAGTGGGGTGAGGCGGTCTGTGTCGTGGCCCGTCCAACGGAGGGCCACACGCTCACGCTCGATGAGGTCGTCGCATACTGTCAAGGCAAGCTCGGCCGATACAAGCTCCCGAGAAAGCTCATCATCACCGATCAACCCTTGCCGCGGAGCCCCACGGGCAAGGTGCTCAAGAGGGTGCTGCGGGATGAAGCCTCACCCGCGACAACCTGACGTGAGCGTTGAGCCCATGTGTGGGTGCACCGTTTGCGGACAGATGACCAGATGCCTAATCTGGTCAGTAGTCATTCACGAGGTTTTTCATGTCCTATCCCCGCCAACCATCCCGCTACCTTGACGACGATCTTGCGGCGTTTCGAAACATGGTCGCGTCATTCGTGGATCTCGAGATCCGTCCCCACGCCGACGAATGGGAGGCAGCAGGCGAGTTCCCTCGCGACCTGTACACCAAGGCGGCCGCGGCAGGGCTGCTCGGTCTGCGATACGATCCAAAATGGGGTGGGGGCGGTGGGAGCTTTCTCGCGACGTGTGTGATGTGCGAGGAGCTCATCAAGGGCGACACCGTCGGTACCGCGGTCGGGCTGCTTGCGCAGTCCGAGTTCGCACTCTCGGTGTTGGCAGACGAAGGATCCGACCGACTCAAGGAGGAGTATCTCGCCCCCGCAATCCGCGGTGAACTGATCGGCGCGATCGGCGTGAGCGAGCCGGGCGCCGGGTCCGACGTCGCCGCCATCACCACCCGCGCCGTGCGCGACGGGGATGACTACGTGATTTCGGGTCAGAAGACCTTCATCACGAACGGTACACGGGCCGACTTCATCGCCCTGGCCGTTCGTACGGGAGATGCCGGCCCTCGTGGCATTTCCGTTGTGATCTTCCCGACCGACACGCCCGGGTTCGCCGTGGGCAGAAAGCTGGAGAAGCTCGGCTCCCGCGCCTCGGACACGGCTGAGTTGTTCTTCGATGAGTGCCGGATTCCCACTGGGAACCTTGTCGGGGAGGAGGGCATGGGGATGCGCTATGTCCTGTCGCATTTCGGAGGCGAACGTCTCGTGATCTCCGCCTTTGCGGTGGGGATCATGGAGCGACTGATCGACCTCGGCCTCGAATACGCCTCGGCACGTCAGGTGTTCGGCAAGCCGTTGACCGATTTTCAGACCTGGCGGCATCGCTTCACCGAGATGGCGACACGATTGGAGGCAACTCGCACGCTCACCTATCAGGCGGCGGACCTGCTCGATGCACGACATGGGAGCGGTGATGTTGCCGTTTCGATGGCCAAGTTGTATGCCGCGGGGGCCGTGCAGTTCGTTGCTTCCGAGATCCTCCAACTCCACGGTGGCTTTGGGCAGATGGAGGAATCGGCGATACCGCGCTACTACCGGGACGTCGCAGGATTCTCTGTGGGAGCAGGTACGACGGAGATTCAGCGCGAGATCATCGCTGCGGCGCTGATCTGAGAGGAAGGACCATGGATGACTGAACAGGTGGCTGCGATCGATGCGTGGATGACGATCCTGTCGCCGGCGACGGCGCAGCGGTGGCCGGATTCGTTCTGGCACATCTTTCGCAAGTATGGCGTCGAGGAACGCTTCCGGAAGGGCTTCACGCTCGATGAGATCATCGCTGAGATGGATGCTGCAGGGGTTGGGATCGGCGTCGCCTCTGCGTTCAAGTTTCTCGACACATGGGTGGTGACAAACGACGAAACCGCCGCCTATGTCAAGGAGGCCCCGGACCGGTTCATCGGTTCGTTCACCGTTGATATCCGTGATCCGATGCCAGCCATACGTGAGTTTCGGCGTTGCGTCGAGGAGCTCGACATGAAGGTGTTCCGCCTTGAGCCCTACCAGTACGGTGACGGTCGTACCACTGCTCCGCCACCGACGGACCGCATGTATTGGCCGTTTTATGTGGCCTGTGTCGAATATGACATCCCGGTTGCGATCCAGGTTGGCCACACGGGCCCCCTCCTGCCGTCCGAGTGTGGGCGACCGATCCATCTCGACGAGGTTGCGCTGACCTTCCCGGAGCTGACGATTCTGGGCACCCACAATGGGGATCCGTGGGTGGAGGAGATGATGATCCTCGCTTGGAAGCATCCCAACGTCTACATCGAATCATCGGCTCGCCGTGCCAGATACTGGTCAGACTCCCTCAAGAAGTTCGCCGGTGGCTACGGGCAGGACAAGATGATCTGGGGGACCGATTATCCGTTGCTGCCGTTCTCGTGCGTCGAGGACGTGTATGCCTGCAACTTTTCCGAAGAGGCGACCCGCAAGATCCTGCGCGACAACGCCGCGCGAGTTTTCGGGATCGATGGCCAGGAACCAGATGAACAGCACCCAGATGAACAGGACCCAGATGGCTAGGAGACGACGATGCGTGCCGTGACGTACCGGGGACCCGGAGAGCTCCGCGTCGAATCGATTCCCGACCCCATCCCCGCCCCCGGTGAGGTGCTGCTCACGGTTGCCGCGGCAGGCATCTGTGGAACTGACCGCCACATCGTTGCAGGTGAGCTCGACGTTGCCCCCGGCACCGTCCCCGGCCACGAGATAGCCGGGAGAGTCGCCCAACTCGGTGAAGATGTTGATGGATGGTCCATCGGTGCTCGGGTGGTGTCGTACGGTCAGGTCACCTGTGGAAGGTGTGGCCCGTGTCTTGACGGCAATGAGCATCGCTGTCGGCGACCCGAGGTGTTGGGCATGACCCGTCAGGGCGGCTTCGCCGAGATGGTCGCCGTGCCACAACAGTGTCTCATTGCCGTTCCCGACCTGGTCCCGGACGAGATCGGGGCAATCGTTCCCGACGCCATCGCAACGCCGTACCACGCCCTCATCACGGTCGGCAGAATCGGCGCTGGCGAAACCGTGGTCATCATCGGTGCCGGTGGTCTTGGGCTCCAGGCGATCGCGGTGGCTCGCATGGCCGACGCCAAACGGATCGTTGCAGTGGATCCATCTGCTGATGCCCGTGAGGCCGCACTCATTGTCGGTGCCGACGCCGTCCTTGACCCAACCGCCGGTGAGAATCCCGCCAAGGCCCTGTATGACCTGACGGGGGGCGCGACACTGGGCCTTGAGGCAGTTGGCCGTGCCGATTCAGTGGAACTCGGGATGCAGTCACTCGCACCCGGTGGCAGGCTGGTGATCGTTGGTGTGGGACAAGATCGCCCCAGACTGCCTCCCCTCATTCGATTCGTCGCCGGAGAGACCTCGATCCACGGGTCCTTCGGATCCACCATGGCAGAGATCAGGACCGTCCTCGACCTCATCGCCGCCGACAAGCTCGACGTGTCCCACGCGATCTCGCGCCGTGTTCCCTTGGACGACGTCCCTGCTGTCTTCAAACGTCCCGCAACACCCGGACGAACCGTCACCCTTCCCGAACTGTGAGGTACTCCCATGGAATCCGATGTTCTCGTTGATCTGGGCGATGGTGTCGCAACCGTCACCCTCAACCGTCCCGACCAGCTCAACACGCTCGCCATCCCAACGATCGAACGCCTCATTGCAGCATTCGAAGAAGCCGATGCCTCGCCCGCACGTGTGGTCGTCCTCGCAGGGAACGGTCCGACGTTCTGTGCAGGCGCCGACCAGGGCGAGATGCGGCCACGTGATCCCCTGGAGTGGGAGCAGATCGTCCGGCGCTACCTCGACCCGATTCGCACGATTGTCGACATGGACAAACCGGTCATTGCCTCACTCCATGGCGACACGGTCGGTGGGGGGCTCGGTCTTGCCATGGCGTGCGATTTCCGCATCGCGGCACGCGGCATCCGGCTCGGGTCACCCTTTACGAAGATCGGCCTTGCCGGGTGCGACATGTCAACGGGGTGGTTCCTTCCACGTCTGGTCGGTCTCGGCATGGCGCAGGATCTCATGTTCACCGGTCGGCTCGTTGACGCAGACGAAGCCTTGGCGATGGGTCTGGTCCACCGGGTCGTCGAGCCCGGGGATCACGCCGACGAGGTGGCCGACTGGGCGTCGAGGATGGCTGCAGGGCCGCCCATCGCCCATACCTGGACGAAGCGGGCCATCCGTCGCTCCCTCGACGTGGACATGAGCGGCGAATTCGAGTTCGAGATCTTCGCCCAGGTGCAATGCCTCCAGACAGCCGATCACCGAGAAGGCGTCGCCGCATTCCGGGAAAAACGTCGGCCGGAGTATCGAGGTGCGTGAGCCGACCGCCGAGGAGCGAGCCTTCCGCGATGAGGTGACTCGATTCGTCGAGGCCGAGATCACGCCACACGTGCGTGAGTGGGAACGTGACGGGCACTACCCAACCGAGTTGTTCACACGATTCGGATCCCTTGGCTGGACCGGTATCGGTATCCCCGAGATCCGTGGAGGATCCGGTGGAGGAGCCATTGAACGTTGCATCCTCTTCGAGGAACTCGCAAGGGCCTCAGCCGGGGTTGCCCTCGGCATCTATGTCCACGCCGTCCTTGCCGGTGGCGCTTTGGCGATCGTGGCGTCCGATGAGCTACGCGACGCGCTCCTCCCCGGGGTGCTCTCCGGGTCGACGATCGGAGCGTGGGCCTACGCGGAACCCAACTCGGGTGCCGATGTCACCCGTGTGCAGCTCTCGGCGAAACAACGCGATGACGTGTTCATTCTCGACGGTACGAAGCTGTACATCACCAACGGGACGATCGCCGATCTGATCCTCGTCGTGGCGCGGACGTCCGGCAGCCCCGGGTCGCTGGAGGGGATCTCCGTGTTCGCCGTCGACGGTGACAGCGCGGGACTCACCCGCCGCTCGATGGACAAGCTCGGCATGCACCCCTCCGAGCTTGGAGAGCTCCATTTCGAAGAGGTGGTCGTTCCGGCAAACCGGCTTGTCGGACAGATCGATACCGGTTTTCGACAATGCATTCCGGTGCTGTCGCAGGGGCGCATCTTTGGGGCAACACTCGCCCTTGGCATTGGCCGGGCCGCCCTCGATGCCGCGTGCACACATGTCCAGGCTCGCGAGCAGTTTGGCGGTCCGCTCACCAAACAACAGGCGGTTCGTTTCACCCTTGCCGACATGACAGCCCGCCTCGCAGCTTCGCGAACGCTCGTTTACGACGCAGCGGACCTGCTCGAGGCGGGAAAGCCCTACGACACGGCAGCGTCGATCGCAAAACTCGTCGCTTCAGAGACCGGCACATGGCTTGCCGAACGTGCAATGCACCTTCATGGGGCGCAGGGCTTCATGATGGAGAGCCCGGTCCAGCGTTATTACCGCGACTGCAAGATCATCGAGTACGGCGAGGGCGCAAACGAGGTACAACGCGAGATGATCTTGGACGCTGTCATCAAGGGCTGGCGACCCTGATGGTCTGTGACTAGGGGAACCGAGATCCCAGATTCAGCGGCGGTGTACCGGCGGAGAGGACTCCCGCCGATTCCAACCGTCTCGCGACATCGAGGATCGACGCCTCATGCCACATCGGGGCAATGAGCTGCACCGAAACCGGAACTCCTTCACCACTGACTCCTTCACCACCGCTGATCGGCGCAGCAAGTGCCGGTACGCCGATGCGGTTGATGGGTGAGGTGAATGAAGCCAGGACCGTCCGGTGGAAGTGTCGTACACCATCGACATCGATGTCGTCCTCACCGATGACCTTCCGCATCGATCCGACGCTCGGAGCAGCCAGGATTCCGACACCGTCGCCGTGGAGTCGTGCAATGGTGTTGCGTGCCATTGTGCCCCAACGCCATGCCTCGACGACATCGCGGGCGGTTGCATCCTTTGCCAGATCAAGGCGAGCCTGAAGGTCCTTGCCATAGCGGTCACGGTGCTTTTCGAATCGCTCCTCGTGGATCTCAAGGATCTCAGGCCCGATGGCCGCCCCCAGGGCCGGGTGGGGTGCAAGCGACGGTTCGTCGACAGATACAACGCTGAACCCAGCCTCACGGGCACCTGCGATGAATCGTTCGATCCCCGCCCGGACATTGCCTGACATGGGGGCGGTCGACCACTGCTCGACCACACCAATGGTCGTTTGCCCAATCTCGACGTTCGGGATTGCGTCCACGGGAACGGACCATCCATCGGCGGCGTCGTATCCGACCACCGCGTTGTAGACAAGATCGATGTCGCTAACGCTTCGTGCAAGGGGACCGACCGTGTCGAGTGAGGGGACGAGGGGGTAGACGCCGGTCAAGGGCACCCGGCCATGGGTGACCTTGAGTCCGAACACACCACACAGAGCGGCCGGAACGCGGACCGAACCGCCGGTGTCGGTTCCGATCGCAACGGGGACGATTCCGGCCGCCACCGCTGCACCCGAGCCGCCCGATGATCCACCAGCCGACGTTGTCGTGTCCCACGGGTTACGGACAGGACCGAACCATGGGTTCTCCGATGTGAACCCGAACGCAAACTCGTGGAGGCCCGTTCTCCCGATGATGACGGCCCCCGCAACACCGAGTTGGCGGACGACGGTCGCCGAATGTTCCGAGATCTGTGCCGGGAAGCTTGCACCCCTCGAGTTCGGAAGCCCCGCCTGGTCGATGATGTCCTTGAGCGCAATCGGGACTCCGGCGAGTGGGCCGGGATCCTTTCCCTCGGTGATGAGCCTGTCGATGCCCTCGGCCCTCGTCATCGCGCCGGATCGGTCGATGAGGGTGAAGGCGTTGAGCTCATCGTGCGAGTCAAGGGCAGCCTCGATTGCGGCACCGACAATGTCGACGGCTTTCAGCCGGCCCGATCTCACCTGTTCCGCGGTCTGGGATGCCTGTATCACGGGTGGATCATATCGGCTGGTCTGACCGGCTGACGGGTCTACTCCCAAGAGATCGGTCGGTTGTTCGGATAGAACACAACCCAGATCTTTGAAGGCGGCAGGACCAGATCCTCACCCGAAGCGGTCGTCAGATGGATGGGGTCTGTGTAGGACTCCCGATCCCACGACCCTTCGACGACGACACCGTCTCTGAAGATGTAGGCATCACCCGAGCCGATGGTGTCGGTTGTCGGAAGTGCCGTGCCATTTCCATCGGCAGAACCCACGGTGTGCTTCTTCCCCATGATTGTGACGATCATCGGTGTTGAGATGATGCTCTCGTTGCCTTCCTCGTCGATCACCATGTGAGGTTCGGTGCCGTTGAATCGTTCGTAGACCTCGCCGTTCCACACCCATTCCGTTGACGGGTGGTCACTCCACGAGAACGTGACCTTTGTTGCGGGCGTATTGCTCGGTGTTGGCTCTCCGAAGGCGAAGATGTTCCCCGGGTTGTCATCGGGCCACCCTCGATCATCGGCATAGTCACGGATCAGGTAGGTGCTTGCGTACAGGTTGTGGGGGGCCCGTCGGCTTCGTTCGCGCCAGGTCGTTGCGCCGGTGTCGTACACCATGCGGAGACCGGCTGATTTGAAGATGTCTTGTACCCATCCCTGGGCACCTGATATCTGAAAGGGGGCATCGAGGGCTCTTGCGACTCCGACATCGGTGGGTCGGCCGGAGCGCACCGGTCCCAGGTAGTCGATGTCGGATTGGTGGAACACGGCGGCAAAGCGGGTAATGCCTCCCTCGACCAGCATCTCATAGACGACATCGGCATCCATCACACCGGATTGGGGCCGTGCCTTGGCGTGGTTGTCGATCTTGACAACGACCGCCCTGCGGTTGATCGACGCATCGTCCGCCGGGAGCCCGTTCACGGCGTCTGAAACGACAATCGGTGGAACGGTCGTGGTCGTTGTTGCCTTGGTCGTTGTTGGAGCGACGGTCGTGGTCGGTGCCAGGGTTTCGAGAGGTGCGATTGTTGTGGTCGTCGTCGCCTCCGTCGCCGCGCTGGCACTACATGCGGACGCGGCGAAGACAACGACGACGTACAGCACACCAATACGAGTGAGTCTTCGCATTGGGTAAAGACTAAGTCCGGAACGGAGTAGACAAGCATCAATCGACGATGCAGGAGCTGGAGGACGGGGCTCGCGGGCTCGCACGCCCCCTTGGCTCGCAGACTCGCCTGTTCCCCCTGAAGGGGGAACGGTGTTGGGCAGTGCACACCCGTCCCCCCGCCCGCGGGGGGACGCGGAGCAACGCCTGCGCAGCAGGCGCTGTGAAGCAGGGGGGCCGTCTGACTCCTGAACTCAGGCCAGGGAGCCGGCTCTTGACGTTGGCCAATATCGTGCGATGGCCTGCCAGCCGACAGCGTTGACGGGGATGGGTCCGATCGTGCGGCCATCGGAGCGCGATTCGATGCGGTTGTCCCCGAGCACCCACACATGGCCTTCGGGGACGAACCACGATCCGTCCGTGGGTGTGATGCCACTCGCCCACGGGTCGGCGAGGAGGGCTCCGTTGATGACGACCTGGCCCGATTCGATCGAAACGGTCTCGCCTCCCAGGCCCACGACTCGCTTGATGAGACTCATGCCGGTGTCGGCGGGATCGTCGAACACGACGATGTCTCCACGACCGATGTCGCCGACACGGCGGCGTGCGACGATCCAGTCCCCGGACTCAAGGGCCGGCGCCATTGATGACTCCTTGATCTCAAACCGTCTGAGCATTCCCCGCAAGGCAGCGACGGTGACCACACTTGCACCAACCACCCCCGTGACAATTCCACGCTTGCGCATCAGAACCTTCCTTGTGTCCCACGATACCCAAACAGCACCGTCGTGCATGGTTACCGCTGCCGGTAGTGTGGGGGGTGACCCGAAACACGGAGGTACGTGTGCAGTTCATCGAGAGAATCCTTCGCCCATCGCATGAGGCCCATGCCCACTGTGACCTGTTCTGTGGGGTGTATGACCCTGCCCAGGCAATGATCGAAGCCAAGTCCTGTCTCAAGGCAGCCGAGAAGTATCACGCTTCAGACGACGACGTATTCCGCGCCCGGTGCATTGCGATCAAGGAAGAGCGAGCGGAACTTGTCAAGCATCATCTCATGGTGTTGTGGGCAGACTTCTTCAAGCCGCACCATGTCGAGCAGTTCCCTGGGCTCCATGACCTGTTCTGGCGTGCCATCAAGGCAGCCGGGGATGCCAAGAAGTCGATGGATCCAGCCGTGTCCCAGGGCATGATCGACCTGATCTCAGAGGTCGCCGACATGTTCTGGAAGACCGAGGAATCGAAAGCAACCGGTCTGTACCCGCCAGCCTGACTGGCGGCCGAGACGGCTTATACCTTGTGCGCCGCACCTCGTGTGCGGCGCCTTTCGTTGAACCACAATGCGTCATAAAGCCAAGATCCCACAGCGACCGCAACCCCGACAAATGCACCGAGACCGAGGATGAGGCCGACGAGCGCGGCCACCCACACCGAACCTTCGAGTCCCGTCACCACGAACCAGGACACTCCAAACGCGGCGAACCCGGCGGGAACGGCGATGGGAAGTGCCCGTCCAGCCGACCGTACGACCGAGATGAGGCCATCGCGGCTGTCTATGGGTCGGTACCAAATCGCAAGGAGAGCCCCCGTGTATCCCCCGAGTGCAATAACGGAGGCGAGGGCGACACCTTCGATACCGAACGTTCCCTCCATCAGGAAGTAGACGGGGATGGCGGCAACGGTCGCGACGGATCCGACGATCACCGGCGTCCACATTTGCCTTTGTGCGTAGAACGCCCGCGTCACGATCTGGAGCGCTCCCCACACGGGAATTGCAAGGGCGTACATGAAGAGCGCAGAGGCCGCGGCGGTCGTGGATGTTGCAGAGAACTCGCCGCGTTCGAACAGCACACGCATGATGGGGAGCGAAAGGGCCATGGCGATCGCGGTGGCAGCAATCGACAGCACAAGAACGTATTTGAGAGCCCGGTCAACCGTTGCAAGGAGTCGTTTTCGTTTTCCCTCGGCGAAGAGGCGAGCGAGGGTCGGGTACGCAGCGACCGCCGCCGCCTGGGCGATGATGCCGACGGGAACGAACATCGTCCGTCTGGCATATTGGAGCTCTGTGGCGACCCCCTCGCCGACCCGTGCGCCAAAGATCGACATGAACGTTTCGTCGAGTGCAACGATCGACTGACCCAACATCAACGGAAAAGCAATCAGGATGTAGGTGACGACCGCTGGATGTTTCCATGCTGCCTTTAGTTCAATCTTCATGCCGACCCGGCTGGCTCCCCACACTTGAAGGGCGAAGTTGCCAACAAACGCTCCGACCAGGGCACCCCAGATGAATCCGGCCGGATCTGCTTCGCCTTTCGCCATCGCGTAGGCGATACCACCGATGATGATTCCGAGGTTGTAGATGATCGGAGCGAGGGTCGGAATCGTGAAGGACCCCTTGGCGTACTGAACTGCTGCAAACATCGCACCGATCACAAAGGCAAACTGCGCGGGAAGAACAATCCGTGTCAGATCGATGGTGCTGGTGATCTGTGCCTCGGTGAAGGACGGATACAGGGCGTTGATGATCGCCGGTGTTGCGAACCACGCGATTGCGATGAGTGTCGTGATCGCAATGGCGAGCCAACGGAGGATGGCGGTGAAGCCGAACCAGGCTTCGTCCTCGTCATCATCAGCGACATATTTTGCGAAGATCGGAATGAACGTGATCGTGAGGAATCCGCCAGCCAGGAGGTAGTTCGCAAAGTCCGGGATACGAAATGCTGCAACGTACTCATCGGTTACCCCATCGGCCCCGAGCATCGAGGCGAAGATGATGTCTCGAATGATCCCGAGCAACCGCGACAACAAGATGCCGGAGGCAACGACGATGGCTGCGGCCCCGACATCGCCTCGTTTGAGCCTCTCAAGGAATGTGCGCACGAACGCACGCTACCGCCCGTTTGCCAAAGTGTGTGGCAGGCAGGGGACCGTCCGACGCGTCAATCGCCAGATCTCAGGCCAGGTCGCGGTGGGCGAGGAGGAGTCCGGTGAGTGACACCCCCACGGCGAGGTAGATCAGCGCTGTGAACACCGAGCCGCCTGTGCTGATCGTGAGGTTGCCGACAATGTTGTCGAGGATCGGCTGTGCCTGGGTTGTGATACCTCCGAAGGCGGCTGCCCCGATGCGCCACGGGGACAGCGTTGCGAGACCCGGCAGGGCGAACACGACCCCGTTTTCAAACACGAGAAGAAACCCGAGGCCGATGACCACGGCTCGGTCCGTGACGAATCCAAGTGGCACGATGATCGAGACGTATGCCACCACGGCCACAGCCATGCCAACGAGCAGGCCAACCAGAATGTCGGCGTCAGTGTGGTGCTGGATCGAGAAGACCGCCCACAGCGCCACGGCACCGACCGCGTTGATGGCGATCGCCGCACACGCAGTGGCAAGGATCTTCGTTGCCCCAACAACGGAACGGCGGATCGGTCGCAAGACGATGAAGCTGAGTGTCTGATCCCTCCGTTCACTCCCCAGAGCGGAGGCACCGAGCACAAGGGCCACGACCGGGACGAGGAGCGCGAAATAGCTGCTCGCTCCGACCTCAACCAGCGTGTCGAACGCTGCCTCTCCTGTCCGGTTTTCGGCCGAGAGCACGAAGAGGAGCGCCGGTGTGAGTTCAAGGAGACCGAACAGAATCGTCCGTTTGAGGGGAAGTGCGCTTCGGAACGTGGCGCGGAACAGTGCAAGAACAGACGTCATCGTCGTTCCACCAAGTAGCGGAACACCGATTCGAGGGATTCGTCCTGGGGCAGGAACGAGGTGAGAGATGCGTTGCATTCGACGGCGAGCTTGGGTGTCGCATTCCCGAGCGAGATCACATCGGACGTGCGTACGGTCAGCATGGCCGGCCCCGCTTCCACACTGAAGACGGACCCGGAGGCAAACAACCGAGCCCCGAGCTCGCGTGGTTTGTCGGTGCCGACCCGCACCACATAGGGGATGTTGCTCATCGCAGCACGGATTGCCTCGACGGAACCCGCGGCGGCAAGTCGGCCATCCACGATGGCGATGACGCGCGAAGACACACGTTCGACCTCTTCAAGGACATGGCTCGACACGATCACGGTCTTGCCCTCACGTCCGAGTTGATCGAACACGGAGATCAGGTGTGCCCGCTGGATCGGATCGGTGCCGTTGAGGGGTTCGTCCATAATCAAGACCGTCGGGTCCGTCACCAGCGCCGCTGCGACCTTGATCCTCTGTCGCATCCCCTTTGAGTATCCGCTGATCGTTCGGGTTGCTGGTTCCTCCATTGCGACCGTCGCAATCGCCTTCTCGACGCGTTCGTTGTCCGTGTGGCCGGCAAGCCTTGCGGCGTAGCGCACGAACTGGATGCCCGTCATGTCGGGATAGACGGCGTCCTCGTCCGGGACGAGTGACACGTTGCGGTACACCGTGTGGTCCTTGCGGGGATCGACGCCAAGCACCGACACTCGTCCCTTTGGGACATCGGTGAGGCCAGAGATCATGCGCAGCAACGTTGTCTTCCCCGCGCCGTTGGGTCCGAGCAGTCCGGTGACCCCGGGTCCGAACGAGCATGAGAGATTCGAAACTGCCACCTTCTGACCGAACCACTTTGACGTATCGACGACTTCGATGGTCGGCTCGGCAACGAACGCCGGATCGGTGGTCACATCAGCCTCCGATATCGCCGCAGGACGATGAGGACACACACCACAGCCAGAACGACGAGCGAGGCGAGCCCAATCAGTGGGCTGATGTGTGCGACGGACAGAAGTGAATCGGGGTTGCTTTCATCGAAAACCCACAGAGCCAACGAGTTTGCCGTGTCAAAGGGTGCAAGCAACGCGAACCAACGATTGCCCACAAAGTCTGCCTGCCTCACCAATCCGTCGGCAACGCCAGAAACAGCGAGCATGCCAGCGACGTAGATCGCGGACGCGATCGCTTTTCGTGTGGAAAGTCCCGCAACCACGAACGCAAGCGGTACGAGGGTCAGGGTGTAGATCGCTCCCACGAAGAGGCTCTTCGGCAGCTTGTGGGCGGTGTCGACCAGTCCGGAGAAGATGCCATCAGCGTGCGTTCCTGCCTCACCGAAATACAGCATCAGTTGCGGGAGCAGGAGGAACGCAGCAACCACCGAAACGACAGCCGCGAACCGGGCGAGCACATAGTCGTTCGACGTCAACGGCCGCGACGACAGCATCGAAAGGACCCCATCCTTGCGGTCCGGGATGAGGAGTTCAGGGGCTGCCAGGGATGAGAACAACAACGCGATGGTTCCCCCCAAGACATAGAACTGTCCGTATTGGGAGGCCAGATCGATGCCGTCCGCAGCACCTGCAGGGAGGAAGAACGCCAAGCCAACGGCAACGATCGCAGGGATCACAGCAATGATCACGAGAGTCCATGGAAGGATCTTTCGTCGTGCCTTTCGACGGAGACCCAAGACACGCCGAATGCCGTCGGCGATGATTGTTCGTCGTGCTCCGCCACGGCCTCGTCGTTCGCCCGCATAGGGCTCATATCCGAGGTCGTAGACGGCGCCGGTTGAGTCGCTCATAGTGGTTGCCCGTGGTGGATGAAGAGCTCCTCAAGGCTTGAGCCGCCACTGTCAAGTCTTCGGATTGTTGCGTCGTGGTGGGCCGAAACGTCGCGAATGAGCGTGTAGGGGTCCCCATCAGGGAGACGCACGACGATCTTGTTGCCAGTTGTGGTCACGATGGCACCGGCTCGTGTCAGTTCTCCAGCGATCTGGGATGGATCAGACGCGTATTCGACCCTCACGGTTCCTGCATCGGCTTCACCACCGACCGGCCCACTGTGGAGGAGGGTGCCTGCATCGAGCATGACCACCCACTCACACGTGCGTTCGATGTCACCGAGGACATGTGACGACACGACGACGTCGATACCAAAGGTCCCGAGGCGTGCGATCAGGTTGAGCATTTCGTCGCGACCGGACGGATCGAGGCCAGCCGTTGGTTCATCGAGGAAGACAAGCTCGGGGTCGTGCACGATCGCTTGGGCCAGTTTTGCCCTCTGCTTCATGCCGGTGGAGAAGTCGCCGAGGTACCGGAACCGTTCCTCGTCGAGACCGACGAGGGTCAGAACGTCTGATGCACGTTGTCTGGCTGCCTGGGGAGGGAGCCCGGCCGTCCCCGCCGCATACACCAAGAAGTCCGCTGCCGTTTGATCGAGGGGGAGGCAGGGACCTTCCGGCATGTAGCCAACGACGGTGCGGATGTTGATGAGCTCCTTGGCGGTATCCATGCCGAGAACGGTCGCCGACCCGACCGTGGGGTCAAGGATGCCGAGGAGGATCTTGATGAGCGTTGATTTTCCTGCCCCGTTGGCGCCGACGAGGCCTGTCCTGCCTCGGGGGACGGAGAGGTTGAGGCTGTGGAGGGCAGCAATTCTTCCGTAGGCGTGACCGAGCCCCTCGGTGGTGAATGAAGTGTCTGCCATAGTGCGCAACAGTAGTTGGCTCCCTCGTTGAGTCCATAGTCGTTGGGTGCGTGGTTCCTGGGTTGATGGTTGAACATTGTCGGGACCATACGCGGGTACCCTTTTTCCATGGACGTTGTCTTTGCTGTGGTCACTGCTGTGGTTGCGTCTGCCTTTGCCGTCGAGCTGCTGATCAGCTGGCGAGGACGACGACGACTCCATGCAGAGGTGTGGTCGATGGCCTTCGGGGCCTACGCGCTCGGTGCGTGGGCGCTTGTCGCCGGCCTCTCTCTCGGGTGGACTTCCCTGTCGTTCCGAAGCTTCTATTTCTTCGGGGCGATCGCGAACATCCCGTTGCTTGCCGCAGGATCGATTGCGTTGGTGGTATCGGAGCGGGCTGCCCGGCGGTTTCTGACCCCGACCATGCTCTGGGTCGTATTGGGATTCTTCGCGACCTTCCTCGCCCCCTTCGTCGGTGAGCTTCCAACCGACGGCATACCCGACGGCAGCGAGGTATTCGGTTTCACGTTTGCAATTGAGGCGTTGACACTTCCCGGGCCCCGACTCTTCGCCGCGGTGTCGGGTGCCGTTGGTTCGGTCGTGATCATCGGGCTGTCACTGGTGTCAGTTGTTCGGTTCATACGGAGAAACCGTCGGCTTGCAATGGCCAATGTGCTGATCATCACCGGTGTCATCGTCCCCGCCCTTGGTGGAACGCTGACTGCGCTCGGCGAGTCTGCTGCCCTTTCGCTGTCACTGATGGTCGGGATCTCGCTGTTGTGGCTCGGCTATCGAATGGCGGTATCGGCCAGAGAAACGCCGGCAACTGATGATTCCACGGTCTGGGAGATCAGGGTGCGATCGCTTGAGGAGAAGCCTCGCTAGGAGATCGGAATCGGCCTGGGTCGCCGCATGAGCCACGTCACGGCCAAGGTGAGAATCAGAGCGATGCCGCCAACGATGAGGATTGTTCCGATTGGGGGAGTGCCTGATGGGATGACCGGGGCCACCACTGCAGCTGGTTGTTCGTCTGGATATCCCGCGTCGGGTTGTCCTTTGTCCGCTTGTCCATAGTGAAAGGTGATCTCGACCGTCTCGCCTGGGGCAATATCGCCCGCGATCCATCTGCCGTCGACGAGGACTCCTGTACCCGAAGTGTCCCCCGTCACCACACAGTCGCACGGCGCCGGCCCAAGGTCCACCGTATGAGCTGTGAGGGTTTCGCCATTGAGATTGGTCACCGAGATGGTGCGAACACCTCCATCGATGACCCCGCCCGTCGAGGTGGCTTCGAACGATGAAAGCGTCATCGCGGGCGGGGTGGCGAACGCGGTTCCTGCCATTGCAGTGAGGATCATCCCCACGAATCCAGCCACCAACAAGGTCTTCCTAACCATGCCCGCACCATATAGGTCGGGTGGCCCATCCGCCAGTACCAATTGCGCGTGGCTGTGGTGACTAGTTATGGAGCTGTCAGCTCACGGCTTACAGCTGACAGCTCTGACCTTGTCGCAAGTGCCTGGTGCGTGTGCCTCAATTTGGAGCCGAACGGGCTACGGCACGCAGGAAAGGAGAGTCAGCTACCGCTTCTTTCGGTTTCTCCAACCGGTGGTGAGGTAGCTCCAATAGCTCGTTGTCGCCGGGTCAGGAGTCTCGTCGGCATGCAGGTCCCCCTGGCTTGTTTCGTCCGCCTGTCCCGGCTGGGGGACGGGGCTCGCGGGCTCGCGCGCCCCCCTGGCTCGAAGACTCGCCTGTCCCGGCTGGGGGACGGGGCTCGCGGGCTCGCGCGCCCCCCTGGCTCGAA
>DIDS01000010.1:0-157784 GCA_002418265.1 Acidimicrobiia bacterium UBA5794
CGACACCCGGTTTAGGAAACCGGTGCTCTATCCCCTGAGCTACGAGGGCAAATTGTTATAAAACCCTTGGTATGTCTTCCTTTTCAGCCCTTTCGGACAGGTTGGAAATGGGCTCCAAATTGGGTTTGGGCCGCACCTGGGCCGCACTGTAATGAGCGTCCATGGATTCTGCGAGGCTCTCGAGGTCATCTTCGAAGAGATGTGTGTACCGATCGAGAGTGATCTGCGCCGAAGAATGACCAAGCATTCTTTGGACTGCTTTGACACTTGCACCAGCTGAAATCGCAAGACTGGCGGCTGTGTGTCGCAGGTCATGTGGTACGAGATCACCAAGGCTGAGTTCGGCCACCGCGGGCTTCCACACTCTCCGCAAGAAATTCGGTGAACGGAGAGGCTGGCCCGTCGATGACGTGAACACGAGATCACTACCCGACAGCGTGGGGGCCATCTCGTTGATCAGGAACGCAGGCATCATGATCGTGCGGGATCGATGCGATTTCGGGCGACCCCAAACGAGAGTGCCGTTGACAAGAGTGGCTGATTCCCTCACGTGAACTTGGCGGCGCAGCACATCCACGTTGTTGGATCGCAGCGCCACAGCTTCGCCCCAACGAAGGCCACCGTAGGCGAGGAGCTTGACCAGCTGTGCGCCACCACGCATCCGTTGATCAACCGCGTCGGCCAGGTCAGTTACCTGCTCGGCTGTCAGATATCGTTGGTCCCGTTCGCGTGTCTTTGGCACCTTCACCGTGTCTGTCGGATTCCGTCCGATGAGACCGTCGTCGACAGCCTGGGCCAGCACCGCAGAGACAACACGTTTCGCCTGACCCATCCTCGACGCCGACAGGCCATCTGCTGCCATGCCGGCAACCCACGCCCGGAGGAAGTCGGGGTTGATCCGTCGCAGTTCAACAGCACCCAACGTCGGCAGGATTCTCGAGTCGAGTAGCGACCGATAGCCGGCGATTGTCTTCGGTTTCAGGACAAGGCCCTGAAACCATTCCTCGGCATACTCTTCGAATCGGACGGCGCCTGCGCTCGGGTCAACCCACAGACCCCGGTCCTGTTTCTGCAACTCGTCGCGGAGCCATCTCTCGGCGTCCACTTTCCGTCCGAACGTTTTCGAATGTTCGCGCCCATCCGGGCCGCGGTATCCGGCACGCCACGGCGCAGGTCGATCAGGTCGTTTACGAATCCATCCCATTAGAACCCTGGAGAGTAGCGAGCGCCGACGACGACGTGAGGGTCGGAACCAGAGCGTCGGGTGCCTCGCTGCTTATCGAGTACCCAGGTCGATCACCGTGCATACATCGGCTCATTGGCTGGCATTCTCGATCTGGCGCTCGATCCACTCGGTGACATCGCTCCGCTGGTACCGGATGTGCCGCCCCACGCGGAACCCACGGGGCCCTTCTCGACGGTACCGCCACTGATAGAGCGTTGTCGCCGGCACCCCGAGATACTCGGCGAGGTCCTGCACGGTGAGGAGACGATCTGGGAGTTCCATCGCCGTATCTTGCAGCCCAACCCTCTCACCAGAGTTTCCGCAACCGTTTCACGAAAGTTTCAATACCAGTAACCCTCTCACCAGAATCTCACGAGAATACCAATAACCCTCTCACGAGAGTCTCAGTACCAGTAACCCTTTCAACAGAGTTTCACCAGCCCTTTCACGAAAGTTTCATCAGCCCTTTCAAGATTCCTCCAATCGGGCCGTCTGCCAGGTTCTCAACGTTGGCAGCGAGAAACTCGGGTATTTCTTGGGTGTGTCGACGGAGCAGCGCTCTGTCGCTGTTTTTCAGTCGCTGCAGGGCCTGACGCCAGATCCTGGTGATCGACGGTGTGAGATTCGGTGAGATTTCCCTCCTTTGACAGGGTTGTCGAAACTCTGGTGAGAGGGTCCTCCTCCACGATCAGCCTTATGAGTCAGATCGAGGAGAGAAATCCGATGCCAACCACCAAGTACCGACATGTAGCCGCGAACGTCACGGCAGCGCACCCTGTCAACTGCCGCCACCAGAACCGTCCTTTTCACCACACGCACCTGCAACAAGTTGCCGGGTGTGTCCTTGTAGACATTTTGGGGGGAACCAGATGCTGAGTCTCGCCAAGGCACGCAAGGACTACTACCTCCAGAAAGTCGGGGAGATCTCGCCACGCGAGGACTACTACCTCAAAGGCGGCACAGCGAGTGGCCGTTGGCACGGCAGCGGCGCTGCCGACCTCAGCTTGGAGGGGACTGTCACAGCCGAAGGGTTGGTGCGGCTCTTCGACGGACAGCATCCAACGACAGGGGAGCAATGCGGCCGTCGGATTCGCACAGATGGTGTGGCTGCCTGGGATCTCACCTTTTCGGCAGACAAGTCGGTGTCGCTGCTGTGGGCCTTCGGTGACCTCGAGGTTCGACGCCACGTCGTCGAGTCGTTTGAGGAGTCCACCGTCGAGGCGGTTACGTATCTGGAGTCTGTCGCGTCTTCGACTCGAGGAGCCGCTCGGACGCCGGTTGTGGACAGTGAAGGGAAACCGATCCTTGACGAGAATGGAACGCCTCGGCATCGAGTGGAGACCTGGCCGATCCGCAGCGAGGGGTATGTTTCGGCTTGGTTCACCGAGTTCACCAGCCGAGCCGACGACCCGCAGCTCCACACCCACGTCGTGGTTGGAAACCGTGTGAAGGGCGTCGACGGTATCTGGCGGGCGATCAACGGGCGTCTCTTGTACCGGCATCAACTCGCAGCGGGCTACCTCCACGAAGCCGAGCTGCGCAGCCGTCTCACTGAACGGCTCGGTGTCTGTTGGCAGCCCGTCCGCAACGGTATGGCCGACATCGATGGGTTCAACAGAGATCAGATATCGACGTTTTCCCAGCGTCGCCAACAGATCGAGGCTTGGCGCGATTCTCATAACCTTCCCGACACTGCTGCCGCCAACGAAGCCGCGACCCTTGCCACCCGAAGCCCAAAACAAGAACATCCTCTCGACTCGCTCCTACCGGGTTGGTTGAACCGGGGTGTCGAGGTGGGAGTTACACCCGAGTTCGTGGCCTCGCTGCTAGAACGCGATCATGAAGTCACGATGCCCGATCCCAACGCCATCTTCGACCGGCTCGCGTCCCCGGATGGGCTGACCGAGAAAGCATCGACCTTCGGGAAAGCAGACGTCATCATGGCCACATCCGGTGCCCACCCTGAAGGCGGAAAGCGAGCAGAGCTTGAAGCCTTGGCCAACGCCTTCCTGCACAGTCCAGAGGTGGTTGCCATCCTGCCGAGCCACACAGCAATCGACATTGCCGCTGAGGATTTGCCGATCGAACTCGACGCACCCGAGCTCGAACGGCTCCTCGAACTCGTCAAATCAACGAAACCTCCGACACTGGGCCCCAAGAACGACGAGATCTTCGCAGGACTCATCCATGAGCGCCGGTACACCACCATCGAACTCCTCACGATCGAGCAGCGAATCATCGACCGAGCCCTGAACGGACTCGAAGCCGGTCTATGGGCTGTGTCAGAATCACAAGTTGATTCCACTCTCGACTCCCACCCGAACCTGACCGATGATCAAAGGGCGATGGTCCGCCGATTCGCCACCTCCGGTAGCGCCATCGACGTCGGCGTGGGAGCAGCCGGTACGGGCAAGACCACCGTCATGGGCATCATCGACGACCTCGCAGCCCAAACTGGCACCCCCGTTGTCGGTACGGCTCTCGCCGCGCGGGCAGCCGCAGGATTCGAGACCGCCACCGGTATCACCTCCACCACCATCACCCGGTTCCTGTGGGAGACCAAGGCAGCCGGAGGGCTCCCCGCTGGTGCCATTGTTGTCGTCGACGAATCCGGAATGGTCGGAAGCCGTCAACTTGCTGAAATCTCGGACCTCGTCGAGGCTGCATCCGGCAAGCTCATCCTGATCGGTGACCACCACCAGCTCGCCGAGATCGACGCCGGTGGCCTCTTCGCCGCACTGGTGGCCCGCCTCCCCGCTGTCGAGTTGACTGAGAATGTTCGACAGGACCAAGAGTGGGAACGAACCGCACTCACCGAACTACGCCAAGGCTCAGTATCCCGAGCGGTGGCGATGTACAACCGGCGCGGCAAGATCAATGTCGCCGCCACCGACAACGACACCATCGGCCAGGCAGTCGAGGCCTGGTACAGCGACGTCGAAGACATCGGTGACCCTGCCCAGGTGCTGCTCATTGGGCATCGCAACACCACCGTTGATGAACTCAACCAGCGAGCCCGAACCATGGTCGCCGAAGCCGGACTGCTTCGTGGGCCGACGTTGAACGCTCACGGTCGCGACTTCCAGAGCGGTGATCGGGTTGTGTGCCTCAAGAACCGGAGTTGGCTTGGTGTCCTCAACGGTGACCTCGCCACCATTACCGGGATCGACACCGACCGGCGAACGGTCGCCATCCAGCTCGACCGAACCAGTCAGCCGGTCACGGTGCCGCATTGGTACCTCGACGATGGCAACCTCGAATGGGGATACGCTCTCACCGGACACAAAGCCCAAGGAGCCACCGCACGCCGTGCACATACCGTTGCTAGTGACGGTGTCGACCGCGAATGGGTCTACGTCACGATGAGCCGAGGCCGAGAAGCGAACACGATCTACCTCACTGACCCCGACATGAGCCAAGAAGAATGTGAACATCTGGCCCACCAGCACCCCGACCGGCTCCCAGCCCTCATCGCTGCTCTTGCCCGCACGGCCACTGGACCCGCTGCCCTCGACACTGGACGTGGGCCCAGGATCCTCACCGACGAACAGCTCAAACACCGACTCGCCGAAGTGAGAGACGACCTTGCTGTATCAGGGGTAGGGGAGCGATTGACGGTGGCGAACGACGTTCCAAAGGAAACGATCATCGAATACCTGAACCTTGAACTCGAGATCCGTGACCGGCACCGCGACAAGCTCGCAACTATTGCTTATCAGCCACCCGACTGGGTCACCAACACCCTCGGTGAACGGCCCGCAGATCCTGGTCGCCGAGCCGTGTGGGATGCGGTCGTTGATCGGGCACTCCAATACCGCACCGAACACGGCGTACCCGATGATGCCACCGACCTCCTCGGACCACAACCACCCAGCAGGGACATCATCCAGCGAGTGTCCTGGATCGCAGCCCGACGCGCCACCGATCGCGATCTTCGATGCCTGACAATGGCACAGGGACACGGACGCAGCGCCATCGGCCGCTGACATCTTCAGGGCGAACCGTACAGGAAGGCAGGCAACGGTGGCCAAGGGTTTGTGTAGGGGCCATTGAGCACACCCAACACAGGTCACCGGCTTGACTCCAAGGCGGTGGAGCATCATCCCTGCACATAGTGAGCTTGAGACGCGATTGGTGGCACAGAGGAATCGTCGCCGTAGCTGACGATCCTGGAATCAGTGAACAGATCTCCTGCCGTGAAGCATGGGTCGCGGAGTCCGACGGTTGGCGTAGGAACTCAGCTCAAGATGCATCTTGTGTTGTGCCGCACGAGGGACTGGTCGTGGCCGCTGGCACACGTTGATCGAGTTAGGTTGCTTGGTCGATCTCGCCTATCAGGCTGTTCACCCGAGCAATGGCAACGCCTAGATCCGCTATGTAGAAGCCGGTGTCGTCCACCAGGTTTGCCCACAGTCCAAGCCAAGTCGACTGCGCCGCGACAACCGGTGGCCAAGGATGGGTCTCGCGGTGTGTGAACACGTCGAGGCATGCCTGTCTGACTCTCACGAGACTCAGATCAGGTGACAGATCCTCGATCAGTACAAGGTCCATGAGATCGCTCACTCGATCATTGATCTGTACTCCGTCGAGTGGGTCCGTGCCATGCGTGGAGCTTCTCTGCGATCTGATATCTGAGGCTAACAGTCCCTGATGATGTCTTTCCACGGACCCAACACCGCGGCGTCACGCTGGGGTGTCTTATGTGGCGGAGGCACTGCATCCTCGATTGCTTGACGTACCGTACGCCGATGCGCACCATGGGTATCAGCCGACCCACGAATCGAAGCACCCCCGCGACGCTCACGGCGAATCTCCTCGAATAGTTTCACCCTCGACATCTCCCTCTCCCACCTCGATGAGCCTCTTCACAGAAGCCACCGAGAGTAGGAATCAATCCACCAGGTGGGGCCAAAACAGATAAGCATACCTATCCAAACCTGTGGCTTCGAGGCCTTTCAGCGGGCTTGACCCGTTCTTTCACCTCGGAGTTACCGCCTGGCTCGGGTCATTTCCTCGGCAGCCTTCGGGTTGTGGTTGCCGGGTCTTCCCGTTCTCGGGCTCTGAACGCGTTAGAGGGAACCCTTTCGGATTCCCTCTAACGGTTGAATGATCGGGGTTGCCGCCCTAGTCGCCCAGGACGTTCCTTTCGCTCACCCACGTCTTCGTAGTTCGGCTGCCTAAGCAGGAACCGAGACTTGTCATTAGCTATCTTATCGGATAAACCGACAAGTTTGTCAAGTTTCTTTTCTCGAGCCCCTGTCGGGAATCGAACCCGAACCACGAAAATGACAAGTCTCGGTGTGCGAACCTGCCAGGGGCACCCCTGACGCTGTTGGCGTCAGGTGTAGTCAAGAGTACTAGCAAAGCCCCATTTCGCCGAACAGCGTTTCCCAGCACGTAGAAGGAACCCTTGGAGTCATTCACTACCGAGTGTCCTGTCCGGCAGATCGTGCTCGTGTTTCAACGGCCCTTTTCCTCCTTGGCGGCGTCATCCGCCTCGACGCACGTCAAGTGCGCCTTCGTTGTGCGTCCTTGCCAGGAATGAAGATTGCTTGCCGAAATATCAAGCGGACCTACCGGACAGGACACGAGGGTTCCTTCGCGTTATCGGTGTTACTTACCTGTTCTCGAATGTCATCGCCAATGACTCTGAAAGGCCTTGTGCGCCCGATTGCACCGCGGGAGTGTCAGGGAGCTTCAACGTCACCCGAAACCCGTCGAGCGGACAGCACCAGCCGAGGGGCACCGATGATGATCCCGTTGTCGAAGTCGCCGTGGTCCCGGCCGTTGGTGTCGGGTTGGCTGGTCCGGTGGGTTTGCAAAAGTGTTCGTTGAGAGCAAGATCCGAGACGCCTCTGGGTGCCGATCTGCGAGTTGCTGTCTGCCCTCGTCGATACCCCCTGAAACGGCTTCATTTCATTTGGGTTCTTGGGCACCGGTGGCGGGGTGTAGAGCTTTGTCATGGGCCGTTGCCATGAGCTTGCCCTCCGGGCATTGGGCATTCAGGCAACACATACTTTAAGTCGCCGAGGGTGTGCCAGGTGCGAGGACAGAATCAGGCCAGTACATCAACGATTGCATGTACTCGGTTGCCTCCGCATGCTCGGTGAACTCAAGAAGATTGCCGACCTTGTCAGCAAGAACCTGACGAACTTCGGCAGGCGTTGCGAAGAAGAATTCCTTGCGGCTGTTGGCCATGTTGAGCGCGGCATCCGCGAAGTGATGGTGCAGTTCGGTTTCTAACGAGACAGCGTCTTCGGAGAAGAATAGGGCATGGACGTCGAACCTGAATGGCACGGATGCCCCGCTGAGTTCACTGATCCGGTCCTGAGGCTCGAGTCTCCGAGTCAGTCCGATCTTGACTACGTTTTCGCCGAACGCTCCGCGGTTCGAGATGACGTAGACGTACCCGGCGCGTATGTTCGCTATCCGGTAGTCATTCTGTGCGATGGCTTCATCAAGGTCCGAGAGCCTGGCCTCCAACTCTGCGTCGTCCTCACCTGATTCGTGAAGTGCGGCGAGAGCCTTCTCGATGTGTGCCCGCTCCTTGTCGAGCCTCGAACGCTCTTCAGCCAACTCCTTCTCGACCCTTCGTTCCTCGCGAAGTTGTGCTCGCTCCTCCCTGGCAGCTTCCTTCTCTTCCTGCTTTTTCATCAGCCAGTCTGCTGTGAGTTCGATCTCTTCTAGGCGAAGCTCATGAAAGGCATCGGAAATCTTCATCTCCATCATTCTGCCCAGCCTGGCGATCGCACTGCGGGATGCCTCAAGGCGACGTTTGGCGGTCACAACATTGCCAACTCTGAGAGATCGGATGCTGTTGTCTGATTCTGCGTTGTACGCGCGTAGCATCAACGTCGCTAGGTCATTGGTCATCTTGCGGCCCTTGGCCAGTGAGTTGTCGAAGGTGAACATGTTGGATTTCTCGATCGCCTGGTCCGACTTCACCAGGTGTGAGATCCGAGTTCCAAGTTCGGTGAGTCGCTCCTTGTAGGCGACAGCGTCCTCAAGCGGGTGGTGATAGCGATATATCCCCACGCTTTGGAGGACTCGCTCATCGTCGAGAACGACCAGATCCTCTAGGCTGCCAGCGTTTGCTGCCAACTGTGCACGAAGGGCAGCGTTCTCCGACTCAAGGACAGCCAGTCGTCGAGATAACCCCGAGTCTGGTTCGTCAATCTGTGAGGGCTCCGGTCTCGGTGGAGGGCTGGTACCAGTAACAGCATCTCCCGACTCAGGTGCTGCTGCATCAGTGATCGAAGGTAACCAAAGCTCCCACCCGTCTGGTGGATCAGGCCACGCCGGATCAGGGGTCCACCCTGCTGGGGGAACCCAACCCTCGGGAGGCTGCGGCCAATCGGGTGGCGGGTTGAATCTCGGTCCGTTGGTCGTCACGTGGTACGAATACCTGTCGTGCTGGCCGGTACCAGACCCAGCGGATTCTTGGATACTGATGCGCCGAGGTGATTGAGCGTCGCATCGGGCGTCACGGCTGATAGATCGAACCCCATGAAGGTTTCACGGCTTGCAGCAACGGCAACGAACGGGACATACGTCTGATTCCCTGTTGCCGGATCGATCGTCTCAGTGCCGAGTTCAAGCGAGATCGTCGCGACAAGCCCGCGTCGATCGGCCTCAAAGACCTCGTGCAGAGTTCTGAGCGCGATCTGGTGTACTGCAGACGAATAGCGGTCCTTCGACGCCTTCTGCGATTGGGCGGTGGCTGTAATCTCATCGGTGGACTTGGTGTACTTGTATAGCTTGATCTGGGGAATGACATCGGGTCCTGGCATGAGTGTCCGGAGCCGTAACTCGGCCGTCCCGGGCTCGAACTCGAAGTCGTATGTCATTGTAAAGGTTGTCGGGTAGGCGGAATTTGCCAGCACGATGGATATGTACTCCTCAACCGCGCTGACGGTCCCATATCCGAGGTCTGTGATCAGTTTGTCGATCGCTGCGTTGTGTTCATCAATCTCGGCCTCTCGCGCTTCGCATTCCTGGGTGTAGCGGATACGTTCAACCTCAAGCGAGGCAATGCGTTCGGATTCGGCTGCCGCGTGCTCATCTGCAGCCGTCTGGCGTCGGGACGGAAGTGTGTCCATATCGTCCTGCCAGGTGGCGAGATCTGCTGCGTGTGCGTCACGGGCCTCCACCTCGGCCTCGGCAAGTTTTTTCTTCTTGCCGAACAGCCCCTTTGGAGTCTCAGGTTGCTTGTACTGCGGTTTGGCTGGCTCTGGGATGTCAGCTGGAGTTGGCAAACTCGCCTCCAGATCGGCGCGATCGAACGGTGGATGTTCGACCGTACGTCGGAGTTGCTCAAGATCGACGTAGTCATCCACGTCGAGCGTAGCGGCTAGCAGACTGTCGATTTCGTCGTATGTCTCTGCTAATGCAGAGTTCAACTGCTCGACCTCAGCCTGCTTGGCAGCCACGTGGGCAGCCTTGGCCTCGCGCTCGAACCTCTTTCGGTCAACTTCTGCAGCTCTCTCCATCTGTGCCGCAGCCCGTAACTCAGCCTTCTGAGCCTGTTCAACGTTTCTTCGAGCGGCCTCGTGCTCCCGTACCGCCGCCTTCTGGGATCGCGCGGCCTCTCTCTGTGAGGCCGCAATCTGTCTTTGGACCTCAGCCAGGAAGCTCCTTCGTGCCATCGTTCAGTTCCCTCTGTTCGGACGCATGGGCACTGCCGACACTAGCGTTTCCGATCTTGAGATTGAAGTAGAAGGTTGGGGGCGGGTAACGATGTCTACGCGTGGTGAGCGTCGAGAAGCCAAGAAGGCGTTCAGGAAGATGCTTCGCGGTATCGCAGGATATTGGCGTATAGATGCAGACGCTGGAGACGAGTATCCGACCGGACCCGGTTGGACACTCGTCCGAGGTCAGCCTCACGATGGGGGTGGCGGGGTGGCACTGCCTGTTCGCCGGGGGTGAGCGTGAGATCATGGATTCGCCTGAATCGGATCCGAACCTCGACGCTGGCCGAAATCGTGCCTCAAAGTTGCTGGTCAACTACGAACGGTGCCATAGCCCAGGTTCTCCTCACCGTCTCGTGGTCAATCCTCGTTGAGGTTCCTCGCCGGGTACTCGTCGCCGCTCGCTTCGTTTGCGGAAGCTCTGGGCCGTTCTTGGGCCGCACTTGGGCCGCAACAGGAGTGAAAACATGAGAAATGATGCGAAACGATGAAAGGTGAAAACCCAAGCCCTGTAAGGGTTTCAGCCGGTTTGCCTTGGTACGCAAGACCCCCCAAGTCGGTTTAGGAAACCGGTGCTCTATCCCCTGAGCTACGAGGGCAAAATGCTGCGGACCCCTTGGTATGTGTACCTTTCCGGCCCTTTCAGACAGGTCGAAGATGTTCTTCGAATGAAAATATCTTCCAATAGGGTTTGGGCCGCACCTGGGCCGCACTCTAATGAGCATGACCAATTCTACGAGGCTCTCATGGTCATCTTTGAAGAGACATGTGCACCGATCGAGATTGATCTGTGCCGAGAAATGACCGAGCATCCGCCGCAATTGCTTGGACACTGACGCCGGCCGAGATTGCAAGGCCGATTGCGCAGATGCTTACAGCCACAAAGGGTGAAAGCCTGATGGTGACCAAAGTCGATGGTGGCCAATGCCGATCGTGGCTATTGAAGTTGGGTTGTGGTGTCATGGTCTTGGGTTGTCAACATGATTGGTGACTCGTCGAGAATGTGTTGTAACGAATCGTGATCGCATTACGTCTCCCTTTCGAGACCCGGACGTCTGCGGAAGGATCAGGAGCAGTGTGTCCCAAGACGACAGTATCGAGCGCTTCTATCGAGAGCATGCGTCATCGGTGTATGCGTTTCTCGTGTCGTTGTGCCGCGACCGTACCTGGGCAGAGGATCTGATGCACGACACTTTTGTGAAAGCGACGCTGGCGATGGGCGGTTATCGAGGTGGGAGCCCGCGGGCTTGGCTTTTTGCGATTGCTCGCAATGTGTTTGTCGATGATGCCCGGCGTCGTCGACCTGTTCCAACGGAACAGATCGAGTCCACCGCCACCAGTGACACCGATATCACCGAGGTTGATGCCATCGAGCGAGTCTTGGCAGGATTGCCGGAGCGTCAACGCATGGCTTTGGTCATGTCTGACCATGGTGGCCTTACCGCCAGTGAGGTCGGTGCGGTCCTTGGTTTGACACCGGGTGCTGCCCGCGTTCTGATTCATCGGGCCCGCCACGCCTTCCGCTCTGTGTATGAAAGGGACTACCAATGACCCACGACGACCTCCAGGACCTCCTTGAGGGATACGTCAACGAGACCCTGGACCGCACAACGCGTGCCGAGGTGGACCGCCACCTGGCGGGGTGTGACGAGTGCAGGGCAATCCTCGACGGTGTTCCCGCGGTGCAGCTTGGCCTGATCCAGCCAGCCGCGTTCGACGAGAAGGCGATGCGGCGAGCGGTGCGAACCACACTGTTTCGTTTGGCGGTGAATGTGGTGGTGATCGGGCTGGTGGGATGGCTGGTATTGATGTTGGTGGGGTTCTTGGTTTTCCAGCCGTTCATTGTCAACCGAGGCGGGCGGGCTGAGGCCGCCACCCAGGCCACCCAGGATCTTGCTGTCATGTACAACCCGGGGGCTGCGCTCACCCAAACCCAGCACAACTCGGGAATCATTTCCCGGACCTCGGAAGCGACCGTGGTCTTCCCGATCGGTACCGAGATGGTCGACCTTGGTACGTTGGGCACCCGAATCGGTCCCTTCTCGTTTGGAGCCGAAGATGGCGGACTGCTGTTCCCGTATTTGACTGACAGCGGAGGTATCGACGCAGCCATTCAGCTCAGCGATGTTGGCAGCGGGACGGTCGCCACCGTGGAGCTGCAATTCGATTCACCGATTTCACTCGGGCGGGCACAACAACTTGCAGATTCCCCCCTTGATGTCAGGGTCGTGTGGGCTGGATTCCCCACAGCAGACGGCGACTCTCATGGACTCGGTCTCGAGGATGGGGGGATCGTCGGGTACAGTACCTGTGACATTCGTAGCGTTGACTCGATCCTGTTGGGTGCATCGAGCGCTGGAAGTGGTTGGTCGCCCTTCACCGATCTTCCCTCCATCGATCGTGCGCTTGATGCCACGAGAGCCTCGATCGCGAACCTTGTCGACCATGGGGACCTGATCGCCGGTGTCATTCCCGGCGTCACCCGCGACTCGGTGAGAGCCGCTGGCGACTATCTCGCAGGCGATCCCGGCGTCGAGATACTGGTGGTCACGGGACCGAGCCCGGAACTGGTGCGGTTCCTTGACGAAGCAGACCCCCATGTCGCGGGGGTGCGAGGGATCGAATTCACGAACTGGTATCAACCGCTGTGTGGAAGGTGACACGGGTGAACACGTACAACGACATTGTTTCCAGTCGCCGGCTGATCAAGATCGGTATCGTCCTTGATTACGCCGCAGCGTTGGCCCTGATGGTCATCAGGATCATCAACACCGATCAGCTCACAGCGGGTGAGATCCTCGGGTCGGTAGCGCTCGGCGCCGCCCTCGCCACACCGGCGACCTTGGCGCTTTTGTCTCTCGATCGGCGACCGTCACTGCTCCCTGCCGCCGCGATCGGTGTCCTCGCCACCTCGGTTGTTGCCCTGTTCCTATTACCGATCTGGCTTGCTGTGGCGTTTCTTTGGTACCGGGCATGGACCGTGCGACCAGTTGCGGCCAAGATGTCACGCTGGTGGGCAGCTGGAAGGATCGGCCTCGGCTTCCTCATGGCAGCTTCGATTCTCGTTTTGTTCGTTCACCTTGACCCAGCGTGCACCCAGCATCTCACCGACGGCACCACACGTTCCGTCGACGCGTCTTCACGAGGCTTCACCACCGGTTGGATCTTTGGCGACGGAACCACCTCGAGCTCCGGCACCTTCACAAGCGACAATGATGTCGCCAGCGAGACCTGCACATCCGACACGATTGTGCTCGGCGAAGCGCTCGCCTCACTGGCGATCACCGGACTCGTCCTCGCAGTCGGCTTCCGCTGGCCCCAGGGCGTCCACACCGAAACCCGATCAACCGTTACCACCACGACGACCTGATCCCGTGCTTTGGGCTGCCCGTCGATGCCCAAATCGTTTCACTACGCCCCACCAAGAACGGCGCGGCGGCCGCCAATCAGCAATCAACGCCAGCTCCTTATCCGACCGTCCTTTTTACGGCCGCTTTATCTCCTTTGAGCTATCTGTATGGGGGTAACGATTCATGTTCGGACGCCTCCCGCCATCGGGAAACGTGTAAGGAGGGCACAATGTTCAAGATACGGCTGGATCATGTCGGCAGGTTTCTCGTCGGTCTGATCATCACGATGGGAGCGCTGGCGGTGCCAGCTGTTCCAGCAAGTGCCCAAGCCATTGCCGATGGGATGCAGCTTTCCACTCCCTACGCGGGTGTGGCGGTCGAGCCCGGCGAGACGGCTTCGTTTCCTTTGACCATCGACGCGCCACAAGGAACCCGCGTCGGCCTTTCGATCGAGGACGTTCCGGAAGGCTGGTCAGCAAGTGTTCGCGGCGGAGGGTTCGTGGTCGATGAGGTGATAGTGGACGAAGCCAACATGCCGAGTCTCAAGCTGGAGGTGCAGATACCTGCGGACGCGACCGAGGGTATGTATCGGATGGTCGCAGTCGCGGATTCCGAGATCGGTCGGTCTTCGTTGGAGCTTGGTCTGCGTGTGGCCGAGGCCGTCGGCGGGAGTGTGATGCTTGGCTCGGATTTCCCGGTGCTTCGGGGCCCGTCTGACGCAACGTTCACCTTTGATCTCACCCTTGAGAATCAAACGCCCGACGACATCCAGTTCTCGTTGGATTCCCGGGGTCCAGAAGGATGGACGATTGATGTCAAGCCCTCCGGAGAGGCGAGGGCAACCACGCTCACGGTGGCCGGGGGCGGATCGAGCAAGATTTCGGTCGATGCGAAACCACCTGTCGATACCGCAGCGGGCAGCTATCCGCTGACTATCGGGGCGATCAGTCCGGGTGTGACCGTCAGCACTGACCTGACCGTTGAGGTCACCGGGAGCTACTCGGCGCAACTGTCCACTCCCGACCAACGACTCAACGCCGACGTACAGGCAGGCCAGGCAACCGACGTACCGCTGGTGCTCGTCAACACGGGATCGGCACCCCTCAACGACGTTCAGTTGAGCGCTACACCCCCCTCGGGTTGGGACGTGGCTTTTGACCCCACCAGCTTGGCCACGGTTGCACCGGGAGAGGCTGCCCAGCTCACTGCCATCATCACACCATCCAAGGACGCTGTTGCGGGTGATTACGTGGTCACATTGCGCGCATCGGTCCCTGAGGCGAAGGCCAACGTCGAGTTGCGCACAACCGTCAAAACGTCCGGACTCTGGGGTGCGGTTGGCCTGGGCCTCATCGTGTTGGCACTTGTCGGATTAGGGGTGGTGTTTCAGCGATTCGGGCGCAGGTGAGCGGGATGACTGCCAGCACAACCATTGTCACCGAAGGTCTGACGAAACGGTATGGAGAATTGACTGCGGTCGACCATCTCGACCTGGAGGTGGAGAAGGGGGAGGTATTCGGGTTGCTCGGACCGAACGGTGCTGGTAAGACGACCACCATCCTCATGCTCCTCGGTTTGTCTGAACCGACCGACGGAAAGGTGCGAGTGGTCGGATTGGACCCGACGAGGAAACCACTGGACGTCAAGCGGGTCGTGGGCTACCTACCCGACAATGTCGGGTTCTATGACTCCTTGACCGGTCGGCAGAATCTCCGCTACACCGCCCGACTGAACGGTCTCGACAAGGGGATGTCCGACCAGAGAATCGCTGCGGCACTCACCGAGGTGGGCCTGGATGACGCAGGAGACGCTCCCGCTGGAACCTACTCAAGGGGGATGCTGCAGCGTCTCGGGCTGGCTGATGCCCTGGTGAAGGATCCTCACATCATGATCCTCGATGAGCCCACCATGGCTATCGACCCGGAGGGCGTGACTGAGGTTCTCCGGTTGATCCGATCCCTCGCAGACGAGCGGGGTGTCACCGTGCTGCTTTCGAGCCATCTGCTCAATCAAGTCCAGACCGTGTGTGACCGGGTGGGCATCTTCGTAAAGGGCAGGTTGATAGCGATGGGACGACCCGATCAGCTTGTGGCAAGCGACGGGACGGTTACGGTGGAGCTTGGTGTGAATGGAGATATGGACCAAGTGGAGCAGGTTCTCCGGGGAGTTCCGGGCGTGACCGAGGTTGAGCGTCCCAGCGGCAAATCCGATCGACTCTGGCACCTGACGACCCAGGCGGACATCATTCCTGCGATCGTGCACGCCGTTGTCGCTCGTGACATGCTCGTATGGCATGTTCGACGGCTCGGGACCGATCTGGCCGATGTTTATCACCGTTACTTCGAACAGGAGGTAGGTCATGACGACAGTCGCTGAGGTTCGTCAACCGTCTCACGGCTGGAAGGTGGTCGCCGGTAAGGAGCTGGCCGATTATCTGCTGTCGGCACGCTTTATTGTCCTACTCGTCATCCTCGGGCTGGCTGCGGCCGGCGCCGTATACACAGCGGCATCGGGAATTCGTGATGTCGCGACGCAGGCTTCCGGCAGTCCTGCCCTGTTTCTCCGCCTTTTCACCATTTCAGCCGATCCAATGCCGTTCTCGTTTTTTGTGTTCATTGGGTTCCTGGCGCCCATACTCGGGATCGCCTTCGGCTTCGACGCGGTGAACGGTGAGCGTGCCCAGGGGACACTTCCCCGACTGGTCGCTCAACCCATTCACCGAGATGACGTGATCAACGGCAAGTTCGTGGCAGGGCTTTCGGCGATCGGATTGATGCTGATCACATTGGTGTTGATCGTGGCCGGCCTCGGCATTTTCCGACTGGGGATTGTGCCGAGTGTGGCTGAGGTCGCACGACTGGTGGTCTGGTTGATCGTTGCAGTGCTTTACGTGGGTTTCTGGCTGGCGTTTGCCACCTGGTGTTCGGTGATGCTGCGCAGGGCCTCGTCGTCGGCGCTGGTGGCGATCGCCACCTGGTTGGTGCTGGCCCTCTTTGCGGCGCTCTTGGTGCAGCTGATCGCCGGGGTGATTGCACCGGTACCGGAAGGCGCCGGTGGCGACGTGATACTTCACAACGCTCAAGTCGAACAGACGCTGTCGCGAATATCACCGATCACACTGTACGACGAGGCGACCACCGCACTGCTTGACCCGGAAACTCGAGCTGTCGGCATTGTGACCATCCAACAGCTCGATCGGGCGATCGTCTCTGATCTCTCTCTCGGTCAGAGCCTGTTGTTGGTATGGCCGCAGGTGGTCGGCCTGGTTGCCCTCACCGAGATCTGTTTCGTTGCTGCGTATGTCACCTTCATGCGTCAGGAGATCCGCGCCTGATCGCGCCCGGACACCCTCAGGAAGGTTCGGGTGTCCTTGGGGTGCCACAACGAACACGAGTATCCAAGCTGATCAGCGTTCCAGCGGAAGGTGGTTATGTTGGATGACGTGAGGCTGCTGGTCGTTGAAGATGAGATCGATCTGGCCGATGCGATCGCCAGAGGACTCCGCCGCGAGCGATACGCCGTGGACGTCGCGTACGATGGCGAGACGGCTATCAACCGATTGATGGGCAACGCCTACGATCTCGTCTGTCTGGATTGGAACCTGCCCGACGTGGACGGATGGTCCATCTGCAGGATGATCCGAGAGGGCGAGGTTGCCACCATTGAGACTCATCCGCCTCGGGTGCTGATGCTCACTGCCCGAGACGCCATCGAGGACCGCATCAGCGGTCTTGACGTCGGAGCCGATGACTACCTGATCAAACCGTTCGCGTTCGGGGAACTGATGGCCCGCATACGTGCGCTACTTCGGCGCGGCACAGCCGTTTCTGGAGGGGTGATGAGGGTTGGAGATCTGGAATTGGACGACAGCCGCCACGAAGCTTTTCGAACGGGAACACGTCTCGATCTCACTCCGAAGGAGTTCGCGCTCTTGCGCTTCTTCATGGCCCATCCAAACGAGGTTCTTTCACAGGAAAAGCTATTGGAACACGTGTGGGACGAGTTCGCTGACCCCTTCACCAACACTGTTCGGGTCACCATCGGCAATCTTCGGCGCAAACTGGCCGAAGTGGGAGGGGAGCAGCCTATCGAGACGGTGGCGAGGGTCGGGTACCGGCTGAAGGAGTTGCCTTGATCCGAAGGCTGTCTTCACCCGAATGGATGCAATCGATTCGGTTTCGATTGTCGCTGCTCTACTCGGTTCTCCTCTTCGGAGCCGGAGCCTTGGTGGTTGGGGTCATCTATTGGAGTTTGCGGGTGGCATTGGAGCACCAACCGGTCTATCAACAGTTGCTGATGTCCCCGACCTACTCGATCCGCAACGGACAGATCGTCACCTTGGCACAACTGACCCTGACCGAGGCCGAGAGCCTCGAGCGGCTGGTCAACGAACAGACACTCGCCCGGCTTTCCACGTACTCGTTTGCAGCGCTTGGGGTTTTGTTCATCGCCAGCCTGCTGATCGGATGGTTCGTGTCGGGTCGAGCATTGCATCCCATCCACCGCATCACCGAAGTGGCCCGCGACATCCAGGCAACCGATCTGTCCCGCCGTATCGACCTTGGGGGTCCCAATGATGAGCTGCGTCGTCTCGCAGACACATTCGACGACATGCTCGACCGGCTCGCCCTCGGGTTCGAACGCCAGCGACTTTTCATTACCAACGTTTCCCACGATCTGCGCAACCCCTTGGCCGTCATCCAGACGAACATCGATGTTGCCCTCGATGATCCCGACACGGATGACGCTGATTGGAGGCGCACCGGTGAGATCGTGCAAAGCACCGCCGGTCGCATGTCCGACTTGGTTGATGAACTGTTGGCCAGCGCGCGACACCAGCACCGTCAGGGAGCGCGAGAAAACGTAGATTTGACTCATCTGGTCAGGGAGGTCGTTACCGAAATGCGGTCCGCTGCAGATGTCAGATCGGTGCGGCTCGAGGTGGTGGAGGTGGGTGAGGTGACGGTTCTCGGCGACCGGAGCGCCCTTCACCGCGCTTTCGTCAACCTGGTCGAAAACGCTGTCCGTCTCGCTCCGGAGGATTCGATGATCAGAACCGGTTCTGGAACAACAGATGGTTGGGCCTGGCTTGCCGTCGAGGACCAGGGCCCGGGAATTGACGCCGAACATCTCGAACACCTGTTTCAACGCTTCTACCAGGTGGACCCCTCGCCTGACGCCGAATCCCATCTGGGACTGGGTCTGGCGATCGTGCGGGAAATCGCAGAAGCCCACAGCGGAACGGTTCGAGTCGTTTCCCAGCCCGGAGTCGGGTCTACCTTCACGGTGTGGCTGCCGCTCGATCCCAGGCAGAACACTCCACCGCCGTCGGCCTTGCACGGTCACTAGTTGTACCCGGCCATCAGGTTGGTCAGACTTGGCTGATACGTACTCGACGTCGGCGGCAGCTGTGCCCATGATCATGATCGTCGTCGTTGCGTCCTGGTGTCGCGCCTGTGACTCTTGGACGCTCGCCGTCAGTGATCGTGTTCGTGGTGATTGTGGGAGTCCGGACCGGACTCGTCAGGGCCCACTCAACAGCCAGGTTCTCCGTGGTTTCCACAACACGATGTGCCGTTCTTGATCTTGATGGCGTTGTTCTTTGCAACCAGACGGAGCTTCTCGAGCAACGGTAGATCGCTGCTTCGGAAGTTCCCAAAGTAGTCACGCGGATTTGGTTTCGGCATGGTCCGACCGTAGCACGCCAGTGCCGGTGACTGGCGGGCTGGACAGGCGACGCTACGAGTGGGCGAGTCCGCCCTGTTGGGCCTGTTCGGCGGGGGAGGTTGGTGTGATGCGCTTGGCGAGTGCATCGCCGGCGGGTGGAGTGGCAATACCCTGTTTGATGATGACGAGCGCTTGAGAAACGGGATTTCGGGTCATAGGACTGCGGCTTTCGTGGTCAACGCCGTGCAGATATCTGACGGCTGTGTGGTACAGGCTGCGGTGCAGGTATCCCGATTGGACGACCCGGCAGCAAGGCGAGACGCGGTTGGCACACTACAACAGAAGTGGCGGTGGTGAACCGAGGCGAGCGCAGCATTTCGCGGTTTTTTGATTGCGCTCTGTCCTGGACACTATCGCAGTTGAGATGCAAGTGGACATGTTCCTTGGATCGTTCTGCCATCCTGCCTTCATGGCAAGTAGCTGCCTTGCTGGTATGTTCGCTGAATCGGGGTCGGCAAGGCAATGATTGACCGTCCGAGCGGGGCGGCGAGTACTGTGGGGGTTCAGAGCGGAGTCATCAATGGATACGAACCTTTCCCCCGGGCAGTACATGGGTGGATTGCTTCTGGCGGATATTTCGGGATACACCGCCTTCTTGGAAAACGTCAGACTGGCCCATGCCAGCGATGCATTTGCCGATGGCCAAATCCCATACGCTTATGGGTTGCTGTCGAGTCTCTTGGGCGGCATCGTCGAAAAGGTCGATCCTCCTTTCACGTTCGTCAAGTTCGAGGGTGATGCCGTGTTCGCGGTGGCCGACGAGGGTTTTGCACCTCCGGGTCCTGATCTCCTTGCCTGCGTCACTGGATGCTATGACGAGTTCGTGAGCCGCATGGACGAAGCGGCATTGACTTGGACCTGCACATGCAACGCTTGCGGGGTCGTGAACTCCTTGGATCTGAAGTTCGTTCTTCATCATGGGGATTACATCGTCCAGACGATTGGAACTCATGTGGAGGTTCTGGGGCCCGATGTCACGGTTGCGCATCGGCTCATGAAGAATTCTGCGGCGCGCAACGTCGGTTCATCGGCCTACCTGTTGATCACCGAGGCTGCCGAGCAGGCGTTTGGCCTCACGCTACCCAACGGGTTCCGCTTCACCGAACCGATCGAAGGTTCAGCTGCCATCGAAACAGTCGCAATCGCTCTCGGTAACTGACCCAAGCCACGAAGCAACACCCACAACCGGCAGCCGCGCACAGACCGCCGTGCCATCTGTGCCGCTAGGGCTGGGCTGGGTTGAGGACTGAGAGTGCATCGCCGCCGACCCCGTGTGCGAGTTTCCCGAGGAGTACGGCGACTTGGGCGAGTTCGTCATTGGTGAGGTGTGATCCGACGTGCTCATCAATGCCTCGGAGGTGGATACGTCCGGCTTCTGTAAACACTTGCGCACCCTTGGGTGTGAGCCTCACGAAGGTTCCCCGACGGTCGGAGGCGCAGGAGCGGCGTTCGACAAGACCTTCGGACTCGAGTCGATCAACCAGTCGGGTGGTAGCGCTGCGGCTCAACCCGATTTGATCTGCGAGATCGCTTGGCCTCATTGAGGCTTCCTCGGATTGGGCGAGCATCAGAAGGATGGAGTACCAGTCGAGGGAAATGGCTGCTTCGGCGCTCATCTCGCGACCGAGGACGGTGTTCACTCGCGTAAAGGCCGTCATCACGTTTCTCCACGCGTCGGATGCCGGGGTGGTTTTGATCTTCACGGTCGTCATGTTCAAGACCTTAGAGAAAATGGTTGCATAACGCAACTATATGGGATATAGTTGCATAGAGCAACAATTGTTCGTAGCAACCACAGGAGGATGCAATGTCAACCACAACCCAGGATCTCACCCGTACGGTCGATGGGGCGACGGTACCAGCAGTAGGCAAGTGGGTCATCGATGGATCCCATACCTCGGCGGAATTCGTGGCTCGCCACTTGATGGTCACGAAAGTCAGAGGCGGATTCGACTCCATTGCGGGCACGGTCGAGGTCGCCGAGGATCCAACCAATTCCGTTGTCGAGGTCACAATCGATACCGCATCGGTGGTGACGGGTGACGCCGAGCGCGATGGTCACTTGAAGTCTGCCGACTTCTTCGACGTCGAGAATTATCCTGAGATGAAATTCGTATCAACGGGCGTGCATGCGACAGGATCATCCTGGAAGCTCGATGGTGATCTGACCATCAAGGACATCACCAAGCCGGTGACCCTTGACTTTGACTTCGCCGGTGTCGTCACCGACCCGTGGGGTAATCAGAAGTCTGCCTTCTCTGCGACCACCACGATCAACCGGGAGGATTGGGATCTGAACTGGAACGTTGCCCTTGAAGCCGGTGGCGTTCTCGTGTCGAAGAAGGTCACCATTGAGATCGAGATGCAGGCTGTCCCAGCGAACAGCTAGCAAACAACGACGTGGCAGGGGGCGGGATGTCCCGCTCCCTGCGTCAGCGGGTAGATTTCATGGTCGGTCGACCACAACCACGACGATTGCCATGACTTGCGTGGGATACCTTGGGAGATTGCCCATCACAGCGATGGGCAAACCCTCAACCACCCGAGACAACGGCATGCATGACTCTGCAACCCGGGCCAGCGCCCGCGAATCGATCACAATGAAAAGACGCCACTCATGTCTGTCATGAACCCCGCAGTGCCTGGTGAGGCCTTTACACGGTTTCTCAGAGAACAGGCACCGTCCAGTCGGTCGCACCGGGTGTGGAGCGAAGACAATGGGCCGATGCCTGCGATCTATCTGAGCCATGGAGCCCCACCCGTATTCGATGATTCCCATTGGATGGATCAACTGTTCGCTTGGTCCCAAACAATGCCCAAGCCTCGATCGATCCTGATCGTGAGCGCCCACTGGGAGGATGCGCCGCTTGGCTTGAGCGCCTCCGAGCCCAACACACCCCTCGTGTACGACTTCGGAGGATTTGCCCCGATCTATTACACGATGACGTACCCAACCCCGGATGCGAGCGATCTTGCCCACAGGGTCGCATCGATGATGTCGAAGGTCGAGCCAGTTCATCAACACGCGAGCCGCGGCATCGATCACGGAGCATGGGTGCCGCTCAAGGTCATGTACCCCTATGCCGACGTGCCCGTCTTGCAGATGAGCATGCCGACGCATAACCCTCAACGTCTCTTCGATCTGGGACGCCGACTCCGACCGCTTCGCGACGAAGGCGTACTGGTCGTTGGGTCGGGCTTCATGACACATGGCCTCCGGTATGCCACGTACGAGATGTTCCACGAAAACCACATCCCGGGGTGGTCCAAGGAATTCGACACCTGGGTGGCAGACAACCTCGACCGCGGCGACATCGAGGCTCTTGCTGCATACGATCAGGCACCGGGTATGCCCTACGCGCACCCGACCGTTGAACACTTCACGCCGCTGTTCATCACGCTCGGCGCTGCAACCGATCCGGAGCAGACACCAACCACGGTCATCGATGACTTCCAATTCGGCTTCGCCAAGCGGTCAGTCCAATTCGCATGACACCTCCAGGCTGAACATTCGCACGCCAAAGACACTGATCAACACCCACCGATGCTCGATGGGTGTTGCGTCAAGTACGATTCGGGTCGTAGAGAATGTGGCAGACCGTGCCGTCGCCGCATTGGGCCGGTTGGAGGCTCCGGGCGTCCTCGAGGACACGGGTCAGCTCGGCTCTGGTTCTTTGCAGAGCCGTCATTCGTTTGTCTACGTCGACGATTTTGTTCTCGACAAGATCCTCCACGTGCTTGCATGTCGATGACCCTGTGGTGCCAATTGCGACGATGGTATGAATCTCCGAGAGGGTGAGACCGGCAGCTTGGGCCGACTGGATGAACTTGAGCTGATGGACAGCGTCGGGGTTGTAATCACGATATCCCGACGCTGTCCGTTCTGGCTGGGGCATCACACCAATCTGTTCGTAGTATCGAATCGTCTTGGTCGTTGATCCGGTTTGCTGGGCAAGTTCTCCGATTCTCACGGATTCCTCCTTGACCTTCCAGTATGGTGGAAGGTATACGGTAGTGGAACCGACACCGTGGAGGCTCGAAATGACTGATGTTGTGGTGCAGTACTTTGACGGCTGTCCGCACTGGACCCTCGCCCGTGACAGGATCAAGACCGCTGCTGAGAAGTCGTCAGTGACGCTGCGCTTTGAGCAGATCGAAACGATCGAGAAGGCGGCGGAGACAGGGTTTCGTGGATCACCGACAATTCTGATTGACGGGTCCGATCCATTCGGCGAGGCCGATGCACCCGTCGGCCTCGCGTGTCGGACATATCGAACCGAAGCAGGCAGCGAGGGATCGCCATCCGTCACACAGCTACGGGCAGCATTCGGGGAGACAGAAACGAGGCTCCGTCGTGGTTGAGAGCATCGACCGACTACAACTGTTGCTGCTGATGGACGAGGGTGCCGTCGTCATCGACGTGCTCCCTGCATCCGAATACAATTCGGGTCACATCCCCGGGGCTCTCAACATCCCGCTTCGATCCCTGAGCCGAGCCACAACCCAGGCACTCCAACGCGACAAACCAGTTGTCGTCTATTGCCACGACGGCTTGTGAGACATGTCTCCACGAGCTGCGTGCCAGCTCGAACGCTTCGGATTCACACAGGTCTACGACTACACGCTCGGCCTTGCTGACTGGAAGGCAGCCGGACGAGAGATCGAAGGGGAATCCTCCCCCACCCAACGTGTGTCTGACGCCACTCGTCCAGACGTTCCAACCGCTCAACCAGACGAGCTCGTTGGCGATGTATCTGACCGGGTGAGGGATGCTGGATGGGAAGAAGCCTTGGTCATCACCAATGACGGCACTGTCATCGGGCGACTCCGCAACTCAGCATGGCAGCAGGACCAGGGTCTCCCTGTGTCACAGGTCATGGAACTGGGACCGACAACCGTGAGACCGAGTGGCCTGCTCGAACCCTTGGTGAAACGGATGAAGGAACGGGGAACCACCCTTGTCACTGTCACAAGCCCCCAAGGAACGCTCATCGGTGCACTTCGGCGGACTGAGGGCGAGCGAATCGTCAAAGGCGAAGCACCGGGGCAAGTGTGGATCGACTGCGAGGGGTGTCCGGGCCAGTTGAAGGCGCCGTGATCCACCATTGGGCCACTCATATCGGGCATCAACTACGGTGGACTGATCATCCATGCTTCAGAGCCATTGAAACCTACCTCTTGCGACGTGTGCTCGACATGTAGCATTTCAACGGATGGCAGCAGAGCGACAACTGGTAGCGATTATGTTCACGGACATCGAGGGCTTCACCGCGCTCATGCAAGCCGATGAGGAACGTGCTCTTGCTACGAGAGCCAAGTACGTCGATGTGCTTACCCAACAGCATGAGGCATTCGGAGGCACCATCGTTCAGTACTTCGGTGATGGGTCGCTCAGCACCTTCCCCAACTCGATCGACGCTATTTTGTGTGCCGTTGCGGCACAGCAAGCGTTTCGAACACCACTTGAGGTACCGGTCCGTATCGGGGTGCACATCGGCAACGTGATCGTCGAGTCAACTGGTGTCATCGGGGACGCCGTCAACATCGCCTCGCGCATCGAGTCATTCGGATTTCCTGGAGCCGTCATGATCAGCGACTCCGTTCAGGATCAGGTCAAGAACCAGTCAGCTTTCGATCTCATCGACCTCGGCGAATTCAAACTCAAGAACGTGGCGCGCCCATTCTCCATCTTTGCCGTCGACGCCGACGGGCTTGTTGTGCCAGCATCCTCAGCGCTTCACGGCAAGGGCGGACAGCTGGCTAGCCTCCCATCGAACCTTCCCGACCTCGCTTCAACCATGGTGGGACGCGAGCAAGACCTGGCCGCCCTCACTGATCTGGTAAAGACACATCGCGTCGTCACGATCACTGGACCCGGTGGAATTGGCAAGACCAGTACAGCTATCGCAGTGTGTCGGCTCCTACCAGAGTTTGTCGGCGGCACCTCCTACATCGCCATGGCTGACGTGAGCGATGTCGCTGAGTTCCTCCCAGCCATCGCTGTAGCTCTCGACGTGAAGGAGGTGGAGGACCGCAGTCTCGCCGATGGGATTACAGCGCTCATTGGTGATAAACAGGTTTTGCTCTGCGTGGACAACGTCGAGCAGGTGATCGATGCGGCACCTCGGTTGGCAGGGCTGATCGCTGCATGCCCACATCTTCGAATGATCGTTACCAGTAGAGCGCCGCTTCGGATAAGAGCCGAATATGAGTACCGATTGGAGCCGCTGGCCATACCATCTCATCAGGGCTCCACTGACGTTGAGGCACTTCGGAAGTATCCAGCGATCGAGTTGTTCGTCGAACGCGCACGGTCGGTCAATCCTGGTTTCACATTGACCTCCGAGAACGCGACGGCGGTGACCGAAGTGTGTAGGCGCATGGACGGTCTACCACTCGCCATAGAACTCGCCGCTGCCCGCATCCGAATCCTCACGCCTGAGGCTCTACTGGATCGTCTCGATCATGCTCTCGATGTGCTCACGGGTGGACGGCGCGATGTCCCGGACCGCCAGAAGACGTTGCGCGCTGCGATCGACTGGAGCTATTCATTGCTGCGCGACACCGAGAAACGGCTGCTGAGCCGCATGGCCGTGTTCGCAAGCGGCGCAACCATCGGTGACATCGAAGCCGTGTGCTCAGATGACAAGGGCTTGGTCATCGATGACCTTGAGTCGCTGGTTGACAACGGTCTCGTCGCGGTGGCGGCCGACCGCTTCTCATTGCTTCAGACAGTGAGGGAGTTCGCTACTGAGCGCCTCAGCACCTCAGGGGACCTCGGGAAAGTCACTGAACGTTTCGTCGACCACTACACAGCCTTGGCAGGCAGAATCGGTGCAGGCGTCGAAGGCACGGAACAACTCGCGTGGATGGAGCGTGGCGAAGCCGAAGAATCCAACATCCATGCGGCCTTCGACCATCTGGCACGTAGGGCAAGCGCAGGAGACGCTGACGCCTGTGAGCGGGGCATGACGGCCAATGGCGATCTCTGGATGTACTGGCACATCCGCGGTAAGCACGTCAGCGCCCGAGACTACTCCATCCGGTTCATCGAAGCATCCGGGGAGCGCACGATAGGCCGCGCGAAAGCCCTCACCACAGCCGGTATCTCCTCCTTGACACTTGGGAGACGCGCGGAGGAGGCGATTGCACATTTGAACGAGGCATACGACATCGGTGAGGAATTTGGGGACGCCCATACGCAGAACGCCGCGGCCGTGAGTCTTGCTGTGGTGCACATGTTCACCGATGTGGATACATCAATGTCGCTCGTCAGGCGGAGCATCGCCCAGCTCCGGCAACTCGACTATCCGTTCCTCTTGTCACTAGCGCTCTCGTTCGACGGGGTGTTCCACGCGCTTGTCGGAAATGGCGAGGTGGCGACCCTTCGTCTTGAGGAAGCACTTGCGATCCAGGAAGAGCGCGGAGATCAGGAGGGAGCTGGTATCTCGCTCGCTGGCCTTGCGATGCTTGCAAACGGACGCGGCGAGACCGATGCCGCTCTTGATCTGTATGAGCGGGCACTCAAGGCATACGGGATGGTCGGAGACCGCGCCGAAGAAGCAAGAGTCCTCGATGAACTGGCATGGACCTACCTGGCCCATGGCGACCCAGAAGCAGCACGCACGACCTTCTTTGAGTCTGCACAAGCCTACGAGGACGTCGGAAGCGTTCGTGGAGTCGGAATCTCGCTGATCGGGCTTGCGGCGGTGAAGACGGTCGACAACCGGCACCGCGATGCGATGATGATCGCCTTCGCCGCAGAGAGGTTTTCGGATGAGGAAGGCGTCGTCAATGTCTACTCAGAGGACAATCCTGGACGTGAGTACCTCGACAGGGCCGCCGAGGCGTTGTCGCCCGACGACATCGAACAGGCCAGAACCGGCGGTCAAAGGCTGACCCTCAGGGAGGCCTTGCGGATGGGGCACCGGACACCCGTCGACGAGTTGCCCGGAGCATCAATCTGATCGCAGGTCAGGCTCGTCGGGTTGCCAGGGAGATACGCCACAGGTACAGGGCGAGGCCTCCGGTGACCACGATCACCGACACGAGACCGATACCGGTGATGAAGAGCACGATCACGGAAACGGCGAATCCCGCGATTCGCAAGGCATCATGACGGGGGGCGATCCAGTGGTCGATGCTGCTACCGACCGGTTCTGATGCGCTCCCGCTCTTGAGGCGGTCAGAGAGATCGGTGACCCACGCCGGTCGTCCGACAAAGTACGCGACGATGGCAACAATCAGCGCAATAGCGATGACGATGACCGCCACGGTTCGCAAACTTGCGACCACTTCGACAAGAAGCGATTTTGCAGCAGCTCGCCCGTTGGGGTTCGAAATGTCCTCCACAATGGCTGATTCGAGACGACGGGTCGCAGCGACACCGATCACCAAACCGGCGGCAATCCCGAGCGTCAGCTGGATGACGGTCCGCCGTCGGGTTGGTGAGATGGCGATGGTGGTTGCGACCAGAATGATGCTGAGCAGCACGAGAGCCCACACGAATCGATCGAGACGATTCGCGGTGTTTTGCGCCCCCTCCAAGCGCTGCTCGCTGAGAAGGGTGATCTGACCGAAGTCCTCGGGGAGTTGCGCGTTGACGGCTTCTACGAGTTGCTGTCTGCCCTCGTCGACGCTGTCCGAGATGACGTCCGGTAGGGTGACGTCGGGGAGGAAATCCCTGAACTCATCTATGACGCGGCGCAAGGCTTCGGTGATCGTGGGCATCAGGTTGAGGCGAACTTCGCCATTGTCGATGTAAACGTTTGGAAGCTCCGCAAGGTTGTTTCGCACCAGCGCGACTGCTCCCATGTGGGCCTGCTCCACGATGTTGATGAAGCGCGCTTGAAACTCGTCCGAGGTGATGAACTCATCAACGATCTCGGCGATGCGTGTCTCCAATCCCGCTGAAATCGGAGCTGCCAGGACGGCAAGGGAAGGTCGATCGACGTGTTCGAGCACCACTTGACCCTGACCGCTGATCCCAAACGCCTCAATCAGAGTCTCGGACAGGTACTCGTCGACACCGGCCAGCGTTGCGGCGATCCGTGTCTCCAGAGCGAGGGCCACGATGATCTCATCTGAGACCCGTTCACTCATTGCAGCGTAAAGGGCTGGATCATCAAGGGCCGGCTGCACCGTTTCCATGAATCGGTCAGTATCGAAGATCGTCTCGTGTGCCCAAACCGCAACCGTCGTCGCGACGACGGACAGGGTGGTCAAAATCACCAGTATGACTGACACCCATCGTCGCCAGCGCATCCGCAGAGCGAGGCGCGAACGAAGCGTCTCGTTTTCGCCGCGCAGTCGCGCCAACTCAACGTCGGAAACGGACGACCCATCATCGTCAACGCCGTTCGAACTGACCATCCGAGGGCTCCTTTGCACTCTGGCGACGAGGCGCTACGCGCCGGATGCTACTTCGTGATATCGACAGGGACAGTATCTCAGATGATTCAAAATCGAACCTGTGGATTGCGCGGGATTACTTCGAGACGATGTGCAGCGGCCCGCACCGTCGGTGTCGTCACTCGAAGCCGATCCAGCCCGTGATGGTGTCAACAATCCGTTCAAACACACCGTCGGATGTGGGCGGATCCTGTGCGAGAGACCACCCGAGGGCAATCATGAACACACCGATCACAACAAGGATGATCCCGACCAGGATGCCGGGGATTCGCTGCAACCAAACGGTGTCCCCGTCTTCGAACGTCCATTTGGAAACCGCAGTCCCCACACCCATGAGAATGAATCCCAATCCCAGCACCACCAGCACAAATCCGGGTCGTTCCACAATCTGGTCCCAGAGCTCATCGCCCTTTCCGAGTATCGAAGCGATGCCGGCGATCGTGAGTCCCGCCCCCACCGCGACGAATCCGACACCAAAGATCACAGCAGATGGTCCATGATGGATCATCCGAGCACCATCGGTTCCCGAGCGGCTGGTGAGATGTTGTCGAGTTCGGATACTGTCCAAACCAGCGACCATGGCGGCCGCGCCGAACGCAATGACGGCTCCGGCAAGGAAGACGCCTCCGATCGCGAGGCCAACAGCGGCAAGTATGGCGCCAAGTGCAAGGAGCGCTATGGCGATCTTCATGGTCGTACTGAATCCGGCCCACCCTGTCATGGCGTGATCCTAACCATTCCGGCTCAAGCGGGACGTTGTCTGCTGGACCAAAGAGCACCTCGCGCGTTAGCGTGGCGGTGACGACGGTGGGAGCCGATGCGACACATCGAAACAAACGGTGTCACGCTTGCGATCGATGACAGGGGTGACGGCTATCCGATCGTGCTCATCCACGGATTCCCCGAGCTTGCCTACTCATGGCGCCATATCGTGCCTGTGCTGGCGGATGCTGGCTACCGCGCGATCTCATACGACCGGAGAGGAATCGGACAGTCCGACGCGCCTGATGCGATCGATGCGTACTCGCTTGCCCACCAGGTCGATGATGTCATTGGGATTCTCGATCGACTCGGGATTGAGCAAGCTGCTCTCATCGGTCATGACTGGGGGAGCATCATCGCCTACGCCACCGCGCTGCGTCACCCCGACAGAATCTCGCACGTGGTCAGCCTCAATGTCCCGTATCGAGGTCATCCGCCAGGATTTCCCCCGATCAACGTGCTCCGGGACAAGTTTGCTGATCGCTACGGTTACGTGCTCACGTTTCTTGAGCCCGGCTCGGCAGAGGCACGGTTCGAGGCGGACCCGGACGAGTGGCTTCGCCGGATGATCAGCGGGGTGGCTGGACGTGACGATTTCCTCACCGATGCGGAGTTTGGGTTCTATCGCGACGCGTTCGTGGCATCCGGTATGGCCGGTCAATTGAACGTGTACCGAAACATTGACCGCAACCAAATCGACTTTGCGGACCTTGTGGGAGCTCCCCTCACGCAACCAACGCTCATGGTGACGACCGATCTCGATCCGGTTCTCCCTGCTTCTGGTGCAGCGCGCATGTCTGAGTTCGTTCCCGATCTCGAGATCGCCCATATCGAGAACTGTGGGCATTGGACGTCACAGGAACGCCCGGAGCAGACCAATGCCATTCTTCTTGACTGGCTCGGTCGACGGATCCCGTAGCCGGACTGATACGCTGACGCCATGGAAGACGTACGTATAGGACTGTTCATCGATTACGAGAACCTCGCCATTGGTGCACGCGAAGATCTCAACATCGATTTTGATTTTGGCCCGATCGCTGAAGCACTCGCCGAACGCGGTCGGGTTGTTGTCCGGCGGGCCTACGCCGATTGGTCACGGTTCGAGACAGACCGCCAGATGCTCACAAAGAATCATGTCGAGTTGATCGAGATACCACAGCGCAAGGGCATGGTCCGCAAGAATGCTGCAGACATCAAGATGGCTGTGGATGCCATCGAGCTCGCGTTTGAGCGTGACTACATCACCACGTTTGTCATCTGTACCGGTGATTCTGATTTCAGCCCGCTTGTTCAAAAGCTGCGAGAGCTCAACAAGTCGGTGATCGGTGTGGGTCTGAAGGCTTCAACCTCAAAGCTCCTCCCACCAGCATGTGATGAGTTCCTGTTCTACGAGAATCTCGATGGTGTTGATCTTCCCCAGGCGAGGGTGATTCGGCGTGGTACCGACGAGCCCGCACATCCATCGACCGACCTGGCCTCCCTCGATACCCTTGTTTCGCGGACCCTGTCGGGATTGTTGCGCACCGAAGGGAACGTCGTTCGGTCTTCGCATCTCAAGCGGGCGTTGCTTCGCAAAGACTCGACCTTTGCCGAGGGCGATTATGGCTTCCGGTCGTTTGGTGAGCTGATTCGTAACCTTGCCGAACGTGGAGTTGTCGAGATCGACACGTCTGTTCACGACGGGGATCCAACGGTGACATTCCCCGCAACCGGGCGGGGTGAGGACAAGGCATTCGCATTGCTCGCCGACACGGTCAACGCTCTTGCGAGCGGCGAACCGGTCCCACTGTCGGGGTTGAAGGACGAGATGCGAAAGGTCGACGACTCGTTCTCAGAGAAGACATATGGGTACTCGGGCTTTCTCCAGTTCGTCAGAGCAGCCAAGGCCCAAGGTGTGGTTGCCCTTGACTACGACGCTGAATCGGGCGCCTACGCAGTGTCCGTTGTTGGGGATCGTTCCTAAAGCAGTGGCGCGGCCGTCCAAAGTGAATTACAATGTTGTTATTCACGGTGGAGGTGGACATGGCAGTTGCCGTACAAGAACCGATTACCAGCGTCGATTTCGTGACCGAAGCGGTGCTCGACGTCTATCGCGCAAAGGTCGAAGACGCGACCGAAATGGCTCTTGCCGAGTTCATCGATGCGCCTCGTTCGGTTGGCGCGGTTCGAGCGGTGGTCATTCCTCGCGAGCGGATTGTCGAGATCGTGCTCGACGATGAGTCGTTACCCGAAACCCTCACGGACGTAGCGTGGGTCCTCAATGATCGTGCATGGAGGCTCAATGTGCTTGTCGGCCTCGGTCGTCTCGGTGAGGCCCATACCGCGTTGCGCGGTGCCCCGCTGACGCTCCAGGGTTGGTGGTACGAGGCCGACGCGGTCCATTTCACTGGATACGAGTTGCCGTAGGGCCCGGTTCCTTCGCCTCGGATTCGTTAGAGCGATAGGCTCAAAGGATGCCAGCCCCGCTGTACACCCAGACGGTGATCGTCTTCATATGGGACTTTGATCGAACATTGATTCCATCGAACATGCAGGATCCGATCTTTGTCGAATACGGTGTCGATCCTGACGTCTTCTGGGCAGAGGTTGACGGACTTGTCGATCACTACGCACGCAGCGGCATCATCGTTCAGAAGGACCTTGGCTATGTGACGCATCTCCTCACGTATGTTCGTGAGGGCATTTTCGATGATCTGACGAATGACAAGCTGTTTGAGCTCGGTGGTCGGCTCGAACCCGTGCCGGGAATGCCGGATTTCATGACAGCGGCGCGTGATCGGATTGCCGAGATCCCAGAGTTCGTGGATCAAGGGATCACAGTTGAGCATTACATCGTGTCGACCGGGCTGCGCAAGATGATCGAGGGTTCAGTCTTTGGGGACAAGGTCGATGGGATATGGGCCACGACGTTCATCGAGGAACCGGCGCTACCGGGTTATCTCGATCGGCTTCCGGCACCTGCTGCCCCGGCACCGATCTCCCAGATCGGGTACACGATCGACAACACCTCCAAGACGAGAGCTGTGTTTGAGATCAACAAGGGCATCAACCGGAACCCTCACATCGATGTCAATGCCCGAATGTCTGGGGATCAACGGCGGGTGCCGATGAAGAACATGATCTACATTGCTGACGGACCATCAGATGTGCCGGTGTTTTCGATTCTGAACACCGCGGGTGGAAGAACCCTCGGCGTGTACACCCTCGAGCCGCGGGACAACCATGCAAAGGTCAAGAGCTTGCAGGAGCAGGGCAGGATCCAAGGTATGGCCGAAGCCGATTATCGCCCCGGCAAGCCCGCCTATCTCTGGTTGATGGACACGCTCGAACAGATCGGCTACGAAATGGTCGAAGCCCGCCAACAGGCCTACTCCCAAATCCCAAACCCTCCGGGCCACTAGCCCACACCGAGATCGTTCGTACCCAGGGTTCCAGTCTGGATCGGCGACACCGTGGAGCCCACTGAACGGAACTATCGAAATCGGCCGGAGCTGATGGCATTCTGTCTGTGTGGATCTTGATGCCCAGATAAATCAGTTGGCAGCATTGCAGGGTGGGGTTGTGACACGGACGCAGGCGTCCAAGCTTGGATTGTCTGACGACCAGATCAGACGCAGACTCAGAATCGGTCGATGGCGAACGAATGGACGCGGTGTGTACCGATTGTTCGAAGATCACGAGCCATTCGCAGATGTGAGATCGGCGATAGCGGTTCTCCCCGATGCGGTTGTTTCGCACTTTTCGGCGGCTGCGTTCCACCGATTTGATCGCATTCCTGACGGGCCGAGCTCGGTAACGGTTCACTCGCGCACTACTCATACGTTTCCGAATGTGACGGTGTTCCGGTGCCACGACCTGCTTGACCACCATGTCCAGCGCATTCACGGGACTCCGGTGACGTCTCCATCTCGAACTGTGGTGGACCTAGCGGGGGTCATCACGATCGGGCAGCTTGGAATACTCGTCGACTCAGCCCAGTCGGCAACCAACATCGGGCTTGAGGAGGTTCAGGACGTTCTGGAGGATGTTGCGAGGCGAGGTAAACCTGGTGTCAGCAACCTCAGGAAAGTCTTGGCCGAGCGTATCGGTGAGCCTCGATCAGGGTCGATACTGGAGCGGCGCGGAATTCGTCTGCTCGCGTCGGCTGACCTTCGGGGCTTCGAGGTTGAGTTCCCGATCCCGTGGAATAGTCGTAGGCGGTTCGATCTAGCGTTTCCCGACGACCGGCTGGCGATTGAGTGGGACTCCCGGCGTTGGCACGCGATCGAAGCCGCATTTGAGGACGATCGCTCCCGCGACCGCGCTGCCGTCGTTCATGGTTGGCGTGTCCTTCGCTTCACATGGGCCGATGTTCACGAAAGGCCAGCGATGGTCGTTGCGGTTGTAAGGGAGGCACTCCCGGGACCGAGGCGCTCTCTGAGTGGTTGAGACCCTTGGGATACCGGCCCCGCTATCCGTAGTCGTAAAACCCCTTGCCCGACTTCCGACCCAACTGTCCTGCTTCGACCATGCGGCGAAGCAGCGGGGGAGCTGAGTATCGGGCATCTCGATACTCAGCCATGAACGACTCTGATACAGCAAGCATCGTGTCGTTGCCGATGAGGTCCGAAAGAGTGAGTGGGCCCATCGGATACCCGGCACCACCGACCATTGCAGCGTCGATATCCTCCTTGGAGGCAAACCCCTCTTCATACATGCGGATCGCTTCGAAGATGTAGGGACACAACAGCTTGTTGACGATAAATCCGGCCCGATCCTTTGCCCGAACTACTGTCTTCCCGAGCGTGTCGGACGCAAACTCTGCGGCACGGTTTGCATAGGTGTCATCGGTCAATACCGTTGACACCACCTCAACAAGGGGCATGACGGTGGCGGGGTTGAAGAAGTGCATGCCAACGACGGCATGGGGGCGGCTCGTTGCCATGGCGATCTGAGTCACGGGAATAGACGAGGTATTTGTTGCAAGGATCGCGGTGTCGGATTCGACGGTGGTATCGATCCTGCCGAACAGATCGGTCTTGACAGCAAGATCCTCGACAACGGCTTCGATCACGAGGTCACGATCAGCGAAGGCTGACAGGTCAGTTGTGAACGTCAGATTTTCGAGGGCATTGGCTCGACCCGAGGCGTCGAGTTTGCCGCGGTCAACTGCCTTGTCGAGGCTTGCGGTGATGCCGTCGCGTGAACGCGCGACGAGTTCGTCGGAAACCTCAACAACAACGACATCGACACCGGCCTTGGCGCATACCTCGGCGATGCCTCCACCCATCTGGCCACCTCCGACGACCCCAACCTTGTTGATAACCACGACTACTCCCTCGTTTTGCCTTGATTCTATTGGCGATAGGTCTGGAGCGGGATTCAGACAGATTTCAGCTGTTCTGTGGGCTCCGCGGTGTCACATATCCGCAGAGGAACCCTGGGTACGCGTTGACGGCGGGACGCTGTTAGTTGACTCGTTGGGCGCCGTTGGATTCGAGGATGCAGGCGAGGAAGTCCTTTTGGACGAGGCCCTGGCCGCGCCAGCGTTGGGTGACCGGGCGCGGACCGCCGGATGGTGCGTCCCCGCCGCGGGATTGCCCGTTGCGGATCTTCTTCCGCTTCTTGGACGGGGCACTTCCAAGAAGCACCATCGTCGGGGTTGAGCGAACCTTGAAGCGGTCCATGGCGTCCGGCATCTGCGTGATGTCTGCCTTGACGACGTGTGCCGATTCACCGTACTCGCGCGACAACTCGTTCATGATGCCGTCCATCACCTGACAAGGAGCACAGCCCACCTGATAGAAGTCGACCAAAACTGGCTTGCCGCTCGCTGCAAGCTCATCGATCTCACGCACACTTCCTACCTTGGCGGCTTTTGGGTGTCTCTTGAACATGATCCTCGGTTTTCCTTGTCCTACCTTTGCTTCCAACCCACAGAGGGTGAGTTGTAATCCGTACTCAATCGCCTCGTATCGAAGTGATCGTGATTCGGATCGGTGTGGGGTAGTTGCGGGCAAACCACTCGGGAGTCCATTTGTGGGCATCAAGACGGGCTTGATATCGCTCCAGGTACGCCTGATTGTCAACGGCGGAGGGGATCGAAGGATCAATCATTGCAGTTCCATTCACCACCACGATGTCGGAACCGTTGGGGTCAGAATTGAGCGCCAGCGTGACGTGGGGATTCGCTGCGATGTTACGGACTCGGACGGACGGATCCCTGCTGTAGAGCATGATCGAATTATCACCGTCGACCATGTACCAAACAGGAGCCGTCGAAGGAACTCCCGCTGCACTGACGGTCGTGAGCCACCCCACGATGTCAGATGCAAGCCGTGCCTTTGTGTGGGGGTTGTTGTTCAACATATGTCTCAGAGTACAACGCTGGGTGTTTGGTACCCTCGGATGGATTCGACATCTCATACTCCGGGGGAGCAATGGCGAAGATTACGGGTGGCCAGGTGGTTGCCAAGGCACTCAAGGCGGAGGGCGTTGACACCGTTTTCACGTTGACCGGTGGTCACATTCTGCCTCTCATGGATGGATGTGTGTCCGAGGGAATGACGGTGATCGACGTCCGACATGAACAAGCTGCCGCACACGCCGCAGACGCCTACGCACGGTTGACAGGAAAGCTCGGTGTCGCACTCGTGACCGCGGGACCCGGTGTCACCGATGCACTCACCGGCGTCGCCAACGCCTTTTTTGCAAACACTCCGATGATGCTCATCGGGGGCAGACACCTCACCAGGGAGGACCTCAAGGGCGGACTCCAGGAGATGGATCATCCCAAACTCTTCGAATCAATCACCCGCTGGTCCACCACGGTTTGGGACACAGGCAGGCTTGCCGAGTACATCGCAACGGGTGCCCGCCATGCCTTTGCCAACCGGGGCGGACCGGTTTTTCTCGATGCCCCATGGGATGTCACCGCCGACATGGTCGAGGAGTCAGCCATCGTGTGGCCACAGAGCGCCAGAGCAAACCGCCCGTCGGGAATCCCAGACGAGACGCTCGACGAGATCGTGGAACTACTCCAACATGCCAGCCGGCCGGTGATTTTTGGAGGCACTGGACTGCGATGGACCCAGCAGCCGGATTTCATCGCGATGTTCAATGAGTTTGCAACGAATTACAAGGCACCCGTCTTCCTCAACAGCCTCGCTCGCGGTTTACTCCAGACCGGTCACCCGTATCTGGGAAACCGCACCCGGTCAGAGGCCCTCAAGGAGGCAGATGTCGTACTGTCCCTCGGTGTTGACTGGGACTTCCGCACCGGCTTCGGCAAGAAGATCCACCCGGATGCAACGATCATCCACGTCGACCAGGATCCGACGAAGGTCGGGTGGAACCGTGATGTGGCAATCGGCGTTGTGGCCGATCCCGGAACGGTCATTGCCCAGCTCGTCTCTCGACTCGACACACTCGGGCGAACCGATGAGCGGGAGTGGACGACGCAGATCTTCGCGTCCGAGGAAGCCAAGCAGGCGGTAGCCGATGAGGCTGCGGCCTCAGATGCAGAACCGATCCATCCCGAACGATTCGCCAAAGAGGTCGCCGACTTCTTCGGAGATGATTCAATCGTCGCGGCCGATGGTGGTGACATTGTGTCCACAACTGCAAAGTGGCTCCGCACATCCCGGCCCGGCGGTCTGCTTGACCCCGGACCCTTCGGATGTCTCGGCGTCGGTGCTCCGTTTGCATTGGCGGCAAAAGCGGTCGAACCCGACACCCGTGTCGGCATCGTGTATGGCGACGGATCGTTTGGCTTCAACGCGATGGAATACGACACGTTGATCCGCCACGAGCTCCCTGTCGTCGGTGTCATCGGGAACGACGGTGTCTGGAACAACATCCGAACCCTTCACCGTATGGCACACCCAGACAGCGTCTACCTGTCCGAGATCGGATTCCGCCCATACGAAAAGATGGTGGAGGGGCTTGGTGGCTACGGCGAACTTGTCGAGAAACCTTCTGAGATCCGACCTGCCCTCGAACGTGCGGAGGAATCGGGGATTCCGGCTCTCGTCAACGTCAAGATCGCGGACCAAATCAGACTCTCATCCGCATACGGCATGTAGCTCTGGCCCGGTACGCTCCACGCCATGCTCAACGCCGTCTTTTGGGGACTCATCCAAGGTCTGACCGAGTTTCTGCCCGTCTCATCAAGCGGCCACCTCGTACTGATTCCAGCGATCCTTGATCGCGAAGGCCCAGATCTCGCCACAACCGCCATGCTCCACCTCGGAACCCTCGCAGCGGTCCTCGTGTATTACCGGAGCGACATCGCCAAGATGGCGAAGTTCGACCGACCAGCACGAAAACTCATCACCCTGATCGTCATTGGTTCGATCCCTGCTGTCATCGGAGGTTTGATCTTTGAGGACAAGGTCGAGGAGCTCGTCCACGAACCAAACACGGTCGCGATCATGCTTGTTGTCACCGGGATCATCCTGCTCGCAACCGGTCTCCTCAGGATCGGAGATCGAACTACCGAGTTGTTGCGACCGCTTGACAGCCTCTTGATCGGACTCGGCCAAGCCCTTGCGTTGATCCCTGGTATCTCCCGTTCGGGCATGACGATCTCAACGGGCCTCGTCCGAGGGATGAGTAAGGTCGAGGCTGCACGGTTTGCGTTCCTTCTCGGCATTCCCGTGATTGCCGGGGCTGGGCTGTTGGAGATGATCGACTTCATGGGTTCTGGCGAGTCCATCGACCCGTCAGTGTGGGTTGGTGTTGTCGTTGCGGGCGTGTCGGGGTACCTCGCAATCGCCGTACTCATCCGCCTTCTTTCACGCGTCGGGCTCGCACCATTCGGGATCTACTGCGTTGCAGCTGGAACGATCGCAACATTCCTCGTGTGATCACGGTTCGAACAGGACCACCAGCTGTCCAGCTGCCGAGGCGATGGCAACGGTGTCGGCCATGTCGTTTGGTACGGCCACAAGGCCGGGTGAACGCACACCAAAGGTGTCTTCTCGAGACGGTTCGACCACGACACCGGTAACGCCGAACCCATCAGCCAGCACCACACGGACCTCAGATCCGGGCACGACGGCTGGCGGGACATCCATGGCAACGGTCCACCAACCATCGGGAACATGCCCACCTCTTGAAACCATGCTCCCCGTGATCGGTTCACCGGCACCGATCGTGACCAGCGCCGTTCCCATCGGAATCTCGACCGATTCAAAGAGGCCGACGGGTGCCGACTTCCACAAAACCGACTCCTCTTCAATGACTTCGCCCCGGCTGATCGCGTGAGCCGCAACCGGTACCAACTCGGTTGCTCGACGCGACATGTCCCACACAAGAGCAGCACCAATGAGTACGACTGCGGCAATCCATCGCAGATAGGGAGGCTTGGACAACACCAACACACATCGACCGTATCGCGTCTGGTGGGAACATGGAAGATGTCTGGAACGGGTCACGAGCAGCTGGCTTCCTACAATCGGTCCCATGGAACAGGCCGCCGCCATCATTGTTTCGTATCTTCTCGGAAGCGTCAGCTTCGGAATAGTCGTCGCGTCGCTCCAAGGCGTCGACATCCGCTCGGTAGGATCCGGGAATCCCGGGATGTCGAACATCTTGAGGAACCTCGGAAAGAAGTCTGCAGCGCTGGTCCTGATTGGGGACGGTCTCAAGGGTGCTGGCGCTGCAGCAATCGGTGTTGCCTGGATTGGCGCCGATTTTGGCTGGGTAACACTTTTTGTAGCCGTTGTCGGTCATTCGTTCCCGATCTGGCACGGCTTCCGAGGCGGGAAGGGTGTCGCGACCGCGATCGGTGGGGTGATGTTTCTTGCTCCGTGGATCGGCGTAACACTCGGGGTGATCTGGATAGCCATCCTCGTTGTATGGCGGACCGCATCGATCGGTTCACTTGTTGTCATGGGTCTCTTGGTGCCCCTCGTTGCATTGAGCGGACGCTCTGGGGTTGCAATCGCGTGGGCTTCGGCGATTGCTGCATTCATCGTTGTTCGCCATGCTTCCAACATCAGACGACTCGTCACCGCAACTGAGGATCAGGTCAACCGATGAAGTTCTTGGGCGATGCGCAACGTGAGGTACTTGATGCAATGGCGCGACTGGACGTTGAACAGGTCGACGTCACAGACGCCGTTGGACGCGTGACAGCCGAACCGTGTGTCAGTTCAGTGCTCGTTCCACCCTTCTCCAATTCGGCGATGGACGGGTTCGCCCTGCGGGCCGCCGACGTTCGAGAGACCCCGGTTGCCCTGACGATCATTGAGGATGTACCGGCGGGCTCGGTACCAATCAAACCCGTACTTTCTGGGGGTGCCACACGGATCATGACCGGCGCTCCGATGCCTGAAGGGGCCGATGCCGTGGTCAAGGTTGAAGACACCCGGGTGGATGCGGATGGTTCGGTAGCGATCCTTGTCGGGGTGGAAGCTGGCGCAAACGTCCGAGCTGCAGGCGGTGATGTTGGCATCGGAGATGTCGTCGTTGGGCGCGGTATCCGCCTGAACGCCCGACACGCAGCGTCTCTGGCAAGCGCAGGGATACGCCCACGGGTATCGCGTGTTCCCGTCGTTGTGGTGATGTCAACCGGAGACGAGGTCGTTGAACCGCACACCACCGACCTTGCTCCGGGCAAGATCCGAGATACCAATCGTGTGATGCTCGTTTCCGTGCTGCGGGATCTCGGTGCCGATGTCATCGATTTCGGGATCGTTGGCGATGATGCCGGCGAGTTGTCAGATGCCTATCGGCGAGCCGCAGACGCCGCAGATGCCGTGATATCCACGGGCGGTGTATCGATGGGTGACTACGACTACGTCAAGCAGGTTCTCGGAGAGATGGGTTCGGTCGAGTTTTGGAAGGTTGCGATGCAGCCGGCCAAGCCTTTCGCGTTTGGTTCCATCAACGGTGTACCGCTCTTCGGGCTGCCAGGCAATCCCGTTTCGACGTTTGTCGCTTACGAGCAGTTCGTCCGGCCGGCGTTGCTCCACATGATGGGTGCAGCTGCGCTGTTTCGCCCCAGGATCGAAGCTGTGATGGGAGAGGACATCTCCACTGCCGTTGAAAGGGAAGTCTTCGTGAGGGTCATGCTCGCCACCGATGCCGATGGACGCTTCGTAGCAGTCAAGTCGGGAGGCCAGGACTCGAACGTGTTGTCGGCGTTGGCACAGGCCGAGGCATTTGCGGTTGTGCCCGTGGGGACGGGTTCACTTTCTGCTGGAGATCCTGTCACACTTGAGATGTTCACATGGGACGAGAATCGGGGATTTGATGGCTGAGATGAATCATCTCAACGAAGACGGCACGGTTCGCATGGTTGACGTTGGAGCCAAGAACGAGACAGAGCGTCGGGCTGTGGCGGTTGCCGATGTCACAATGCAGAGTGCAACCTCTGACCGTCTGTTCTCGGGGGATCTCCCCAAAGGTGATGCACTGGCGACGGTTCGGATCGCCGCGATCCAAGCGACAAAGCGGACTCCTGACCTGATCCCTTTGTGTCATCCGCTCCAGCTCACCGGTGTCGATGTGTCCATCGCGAGAACCGAATCAGGAGCACAGATTTCGGTCGAGGCCCGACTGATGGGTCGCACCGGTGTCGAGATGGAAGCGATGACGGGTGCAGCTGTCGGTGCGCTCGCGCTCTATGACATGGTCAAGGGGATCGACCGATCGGCTCTGATCTCGTCGGTTCGCCTCCTGCACAAGAGTGGGGGCAAGTCGGGGGAGTGGAACCGTGACTAGCGCCCCGTACCGAGCCGCAGTCGTCACGGTGTCGAACTCGGCGGCGGCGGGGAGAACCGATGACCGATCAGGCTCGATCCTTAACGAAAGGCTCACCGGCCTCGGCTTTGATGTTGCGGCTCGGATCGTGGTCCCCGATGGGATCGAATCGGTTGAAGAAGCACTGATGGGTCTTGTACCGAACCATGATCTGATCGTGACGACCGGGGGAACCGGTCTGTCACCAACTGATCTCACCCCCGAGGGGACATTGCGGGTCATTGATCGGGCGGTTCCGGGCCTTGCCGAAGCGATGCGGGCAGCGACGTTTGGAAAGATCCCGTTTGGGATGCTGTCGCGAGGTGTGAGCGGCGTGGCAGGGACCTGTCTCATCATCAATCTTCCGGGTTCCCCCAAGGCGGTTTCGGAAGGACTCGATGTCATTGGCGAAGCCCTCGATCACGCCGTTGCGATTGCCACAGGGGATTTCGGGCGACATGACTGAGGTTGCCGTATCCTCAAGAGTTGATACGAGTTGCTTGTATGACAGCCCCATGACCATCATGGGGACTTCGAGATAACCCCAAATACTCCAGACCGTCGATGGCCGTGCCTACGCTCGTGTTGCTGGCGGAGTAAGAGGAAACCCAAAACCAATGCCGATTGTCGTTTTCATCCTCATCGCGGGATTATGGGCTGCTTTCCTCTTGCCGTCATTCTTCGATCACAAGCGACATGCACCCAAAGCCACGACCCGAGATTTCGCTCGTACCAGAGAGAAGCTCGCTGCCGTGGCAAATTCTCAGCCCGATACCGACACCTACATCCGGAGGCACGCACAGGTGCGACGCCAGCGGATCTTGATCGGCATGGGTATCGCCTCTGCAGCAACACTGGTGTTCGCTACATGGACCGGATCGCTCGCCTGGCTCTATCTCAACATTGCCATCAATGTTTCGATCGCTGGTTACGTGACGCTGCTGCTGACCATCAAACAACGTCGAGCGGTCCAGCGAACGATCGTCACCCCGATCACGAGCGCCCCACACCGCGCCTTGACAGCCGTTCCCGAACAATCCACCTACGCAACCGACTCAGCCGCAACAGTCCGCGTCATCGCTGGCTAAAGCCGCAATCGCCAGCTAGCACCACCCCTCGCGTACCCAGGGTAAGAACCCACCTTGGCGGTAGCTGGCAGCCCAAAGAACGAGTCCACGCAACCCGTTACGATTCCGTTAGTCCGGGGGTGTAGCTCAGTCCGGCAGAGCGCCACGTTCGCAACGTGGAAGCCACGGGTTCAAATCCCGTCACCTCCACCACACTCCGAGAGCTATACGCATGCATAGTGCCCACAATCATCCCACCCAGCCGGATATGCGTGGACTCATCTGTCCGAGAGTTTTGTGTCCGTCCGTTGGTCGCACCATTGTGTCAACGAGTTGTGGATGTCTCCGTGCTCGGTTGAAATGAAGTAGGCGATTTCCGAGTCCGGTCCCGGGGGGTAGGTTTCGGCAATGAAGTCGCGCAGAACTGCTGCTTCGGCCATCGTTGGAACCATTAGGCGCACGATTGGGCGATAGTCACACGCGGAAGGCGTGAGCCACCCCTGAAGACGTGGCGGTTGCCTGAGTAGTCGTCGGTCAACCACGGAAGCATGGGTGCCGACCTGATTTAGCATCTGCTCGGCAGTTTCTGGTGTACCGATTTCGAGGTAGACGTCGACGACAACGCCGGACGCTGTGGGCCGCCACGGCGGGTTGGACATTGCGAGGAAGAACGCGGCAACGACGACCGCAGCAATTGCAGCCGGAACGAACACTCGGGTCCATCTGGGCAGCTTGTAGGCATCGTTCGGCTCCTCAGGCCCGCCACCGTCATCGCCCACAATGCGGACTGCTGAATCGCTCACTTCCCAATCCTACGTCGCAGCCGCTTGAGGAGGTCGTCTACTCACGCGTAAGGGGACAAATGCTGAGCCGAAGCGGTCTCGCAGAGTGTCCCGCCGCGGGGTAGACAAGCGCTCAGAGCTTCAGAGCACTACGTTCGCAACGTTGGGGCCACGGGTTCAAATCCCGTCACCTCCACCACACACCGAGCTGCGGACGAGTGCATAAAGCCGGATACCGCACGCAGCCACTGCCTCACCTCCACCACACACCGAGCTGCGGACGAGTGCACAAAGCCGGTTACCGCGCGTAGCCACTGCCTCACCTCCACTGACCAGGAGCCCGTGCGTGGCAAGAGCCGTGTGGCGTTTTCAGCTCTTTCTCTACAGATCCGATCCTCGATCCGGACGCGTTGGATGCGCGATCGCGTCGGCGATGGGCCGTTCGAGTGCGTTGGCTTTCCGGGTGTCATCGTTCTTCGTTGATTGCATTGATGGCGTCGGCGAAATTGGCGAGATATGGAGAGACGTCGGTGACCGCCGCACGTAACGACCCGAGCCCATGCAGGACGGTGAAAGGTTATGTGTACAAGACCCCCGGTTCTGCTCGCCCCGTTGATGTCGTGTGGCTAATATCGCGATGCCAGTATCGGTGGGAGAGTCTGATGGATTGCTCCGGCTGTGGGATCAGCAACGCGCCGGATCATGAATATTGCGTCAATTGTGGTAGCAGGTTGGCGGTCACCAGGTGCCGTAAATGCGGGTATGGTAATGATCTCGACTTCACCTTCTGTCAGCAGTGTGGAGCAAGGCTGGGTCGCGGCACCCGTCGCGCCCTGGTGATCGTTACAGCCATCGTTGTCCTCGTCTTCGGCGCGGCAGCCGGTTCCCTCGCCCTCGGCATGTGGGATGGCTCACCCCCCGAGACCGTCGCAGGGGAGACCACGGAACCGAATGGAATCGGCGACGAGCCTGGTGTTGCGCAGCCTGCCGCTGGTGCACCGATGCTTGCGATGAACGTCGCCGCTGGTGACCCCGTACACGGCCTCGTGTCCGAAGACAACGACGGTCGGATCTTCATGACCGCCAACGGGGTATGGGCAGTATTCGAGCCGGATGGATCCTCCTACCGCACTGGGGGGATCGTGGCGGGCTGGTTCGTCGCGGGATCGGAGGGATCCGAGTTCCACCCCAACCCCGATGCACCGGCGTATGCGCTGGAGTGGGTGGACCAAACGCTCGGGTCGCTCGCTGGCGTCACCGACGAGTCGGGTCAGTGGATCATCAGCGATCCCGTCACCCTGCTTCAACAGACTCTCGCTGATGGCGTCTTCGTCCCCGACGGCGAGACCGTCGAACTTCTCTACACGGCCCCCGGTGAGTACGTCTACTTCGATGTCGCAGACGATCATGCATGGCTGATCGACGAGACCGCCGCGGTGATGGTGCTTGAGACCGACAACGGGCTGGAGGTTGGTGGATGGGCCGAGGTGGAGGACGGCGGGGTTGTCTTCCACTACTCGAATGAGTCAGATCAACTTAACGAAAAGGCTCACGATGTGCTTGCTTCGTCACTCGTTGACGAGGTCCAGATCAACTCTGACGACCCTCCTGGCTCCGACACCATCCTGCTTTCTGGTTCTGCCTTGTCCGAGGCTGACATGAGTCAAATCAAGTTCTTCTTTTCTTGTGGCTGGTGCAAGAAGGCAGCGAACAAGACCAACGGCTCGGTCATCCAGCCGATCAGGAGGAAATCCGGGGATCTCCTTGACGCCGGAGGCGACCTTGTTGAGGAGGGGGCGAACAAGACGGTCGATCTCGGTGAGGCGAGTCTTGACGGGCTCAAGACCGGGTATGTCTATGCCGAGAAGGGGGCCGTTGCGACTGCCAAAGCAACCAAGCAGGTGGTCGTGGCGACGGTGAACGGCGTGATCCGATTGATCGATCTCCTCGCCGAGCACAGCTGTCCGTCATCGGACAATCCTGCTCTTTGGTGGAAGGAGCTCCTGTTCACCGGATCATCGGGCCCGGGGAAGGGCTCCGATGGCACCGGAACGCCAGATCACCCCCGCCCCGGCTACTTTGTCGCCCCCGAAAAGAGCGAGCTGCTCCAGCTCGCTCGGGTCTGGATGCCAGCAGTGCAGCTGTCCAAAGATGAGAAATGTGGTGAGATCGTAAAGATCGTGGCCAAGGTCTTCCCATATGCCGATGACGGCTCGCTGATCACAACTCCTCCCTATCTGAGGGAGGCCGCCCTCGTTGAGGTGGTCTACACGTTGATGTTCCGCTATGACGGCGGGCGTTTCTGCAACCTGCCGGGTCTGTTGTTGGGCAACCCGTTCTTCACACCTGATCTTGGGAATCTCAAGATCACGCTTCCTGATCTCACCGGTATCGGTATCGACTTCGAAGGCATCCATGCCTCACCGTGTGGTTTCCACCCCGGCGACAACGAGGGTTTCTCGATAGCCCTCAAACGAGCAACGCACAGTGGCGGAGGCTGTTCCTTGACAGGCTTCGAACTGATCGGCGGCCGCACGGCCGCACACACCGGTGGGAGTGTCAAAACCGACATTCATCCCGCTGACGTGCCTGGCTTCCCCTGTCCGTCCAGTCCGTCGGGTGCACGGGGGCCTTCCGGTGAAGGATTCGTTCTCTGGGTATCGGAGAGCAAACATGGCACGTACTGGGATGAAGCGGAGTGTGACGGTGAGCTTGGCGGGCTCGAAGAATGTGAGGGCGGGCGGGGAAGCTACAACTTGGCGAGTCGGGTCGAGCTGTGGGAGGGAGATCCGGGAGGAGACTGCGGCTCGGAGCTGACACTGGAAGAAGACGGCGATTGGCCGCCCGAGTACTACAGGAACGGAGGACCCGACACCTATCTCAACCATGAGGGTCGGATGAAGCCCTTCGAGTGTTTGGCCCGTGGTAAGCCGGGGCCGGCGAAGGACAACTACCGAATCGACGTGACTGTTCCCGATGTCACTGGTCTCGGAATCGACCTTGCAAGGGCCACTCTGTTGGAGCATGGACTGACCCTGGCATCGCAGATCACCGATGTGCCACTGCCTGTCGACAGCTCTGATGACGGTCGTGTCGTCAGCCATACGCCGATGCCCGGCGACCAGGTTCCCTTTGGCACCTCGGTTGCGGTCAGCGTCGGCCAGACACAAGAGGCACCGTCACCAGATCCGTCACCAAGTCCGTCACCAAGCAACCGTCCGCCGGTGGCGGTGAACAATCGCTTTACCCTCAATCCTGAAGACGTCGGAGTGCTGACTTCACTCGATCTGGTCGCCAACGACAGCGACCCTGACGGAGACGCACTCGAGCTCACTCGTGTCACGTGCGTACAAAGCTGTAATGCACTGGACCTGTCCCAGTTCTTTGCCGACGGATGGATCGAGATCGTGGTTGACCCGTCCTACCCAGACAGCTATGCAAAGATCGTCCTTGAGTATGAGGTGAGTGACGGGGCCGCCTCAGACACCGCGACCGTGACCATCGAGGTGTTCTTCGTATGACCACCGTCGACGGGATCCGCTGCCCCAACTGCCAAAGGGAACTCCCGGGCAACGCCAATGTTTGTGGCTACTGCGGTCACCGGCTCAAGCAGGTACCCGATTCGACCTCTTCCCTTTCGATGGCGGCACTTCCAACGGTGTCTCTTTCACCTGCTGCAGCCGTCGGTGCTCTGCTCGTGATGCTCGGATCAACCCTGCCCTGGTTTGGAACGTTGGGGAATCTGCAGACCGCTTGGGAAGTCACGCTTCGCCAGTTGTTCTCGGTCGAGCCGTCGGTGGCACCGAACCTGCCCGCGATCGGTGCCGGCCTCCTCATCTTGGCCGTGCCTGCCCTCTGGCTGTCTCTCGCTGGCAAGGCCCCCAGATGGCGAAGCGTTCTGGGCCTGCTGTGCGTCCTGATCGTGGCGTGGTTCATGTTGTGGCGAATGGTTGGCTATGGCGAGACCTTCATGTCGGCGGTCCAAGCTGGGCAGGTGGTGGTGACGCTCGGTGCGCTGCTACTGATCGCCGCACGTTGGCTGCCCCGATAGGGGACCATCGAACGTCTCGGCTTTTCGCCCCTCGTTCAGATGCCGCCACGCGGCGTGGGTGGGCCTGACCCTTTCCCCGGCCAAACCGCCCCGAAGACCCGGCCGCTCTCGCCCCCGAGAATCTGGTCGTGGGTCGACAACACCTCCACTCGGTCGAGGATCGTGATACGAAACCATGCAAAACCCCGAGCGCCACCGACGGAACCGTTACCCGCTGGAGGAGGCATTGAATCTGCTGCGCGAGGATCGGTATCAGCGAGCCGGGATGATGCGGTGGAGTGCCCCCTCAAGTGTCGCGACCAGGATCTCGCCGTCGGGGTCGACGCCGAAGGTCGAGATCTGGCCGAGACGTCCGATGTCCTGGCTCCAATCCGTTATCGCTCCGAGGGTGTTGCCTTCGAGGGGCGCGGATCGGATCCATGCGGTACAGAAGTCCCCATAGATGTATTGCCCGTACAGCTCGGGGATGGCAGCGCCACGATAGACCGGCCCCCCAATGATCGCACAGGTTTGATCCCGGTCGACCTGGAGGGTTGGCGGGGTGAGACCGGTCGTGTCGCACGTTTCGGCTTCGAAGCAGCCGTTGCCCTCCATGATCGGCCACCCGAAGTTGTATCCGCCCCCGTCGATCGGGACGACGTTGATCTCCTCGGCATCAGCTTGCCCGACATCGGCAATGACGAGTCGGCCACCGTCAATGGTGAATCGCCACGGGTTCCGAAGGCCGTAGGCCCACACGCGAGGGTCACCTTTTCGGTCGGTTACGAAGGGGTTCGATGGTGGGATCGCATAGGGACGGGCGAAGTTGACGTCGATTCGGATAATGGTGCCGTTGAGCGTCTCTGGGTTCTGTCCGTTGCGATAGGGATCTCCAATACCACCCCCGTCGCCGAACGACATCCACAGGTAGCCTTGGGGTCCGAAGAGCATTCCACCTCCCTGGTGGTATTTGTGGGGTTGCGGAACCGTGAGGATTACTTGCTCGCTGGCAGGATCGAAGTGCGACCCGTCCCAAGTGAACGATGACGCTACGACGTCCCGATCCTCGTTCGTGTAGATCAGGAATCCGCGTGGATCATCCGGGAAGTCCGGATGAAGGGCAAGACCGAGGAGGCCCTGCTCGTTCATGTCCCATCCGACCCTGTCGACGATGTCAAGCACGATTGATGGGTCACCGTCGCTGTTGCGGGTAACGGTTCCGGTGCGTTCAACGACGAAAATCGCGTCGAGTTCCGATGATGCTGCAATCGCAACCGGTTCCGAGAGACCATCGATCACCAGTTCGGAATCGAGGGCGATGAGTGGTGCAACGTCGCGCGTTGTTGTCGGACGCGGAGTTGTCGTAGTTGGCGGTTGCGGTCCGATCGGGATGGTGTCACCCGAACATGCGGATACCACAAGGACGATGGCCGTGAGGGTCCCCAGGAAAAGGAGGAGTATTCGTGGTGGTGGTCCGTCGAGCATCCGGACAAGCATATGATCCCCGACGGATCGTCGCATTCCACGGATCGCCGCATTCAGGGCGGTGATGTTTGTGCCACCGAATCGCCGATCGGAGCACGCTACACGACGGTATGCGTCTCGTGCGCGAGGCTGTTGACCTGCCCTACGATCCCGACATGAAGCTGTATATCGCAGGACCGATGTTCACCCCGAGCGAACGGACATATCTTGACAGTCTTGCCGACCGTCTCACGGCGTCTGGGCATGAGTGCTTCGTACCGCACCGCCAACAATTCGAACCAATGAATGCACGGACCGTCTTCGCCGTGGATTCCGCAGGCCTCCACGAGTCAGAGGCAGTCGTCGCTTGGCTGGATGGCCCCATGGTTGATGATGGGACTACCTGTGAAATCGGAATCTTCTCAGAATTGGTTCGCACCAACCCAGATCGCTATCGAGGCATCATCGGTCTGGTGACCGACTGGAGAGCGTGGCGGCGACGAGACAAAGGTATGACCGATGGGGGTATCAACTTCTTCGTGGGTGGCGCAGTCCTCGAATCCGGGCGGCTGGTCTGGAGTATCGACGAGGTCGAAGAAGCACTTCGCGCATGGTCGTGACGGGTTTGTGCAACCTTTCGATCGCGTCGCCAGCCACGAATGGCGAGTTCGACCTGGCTGCGGTCTGGATATGAGTGCATCCGGATCAGTGGATCTGACCCACGACGCCTATGGGGGTCAGCGTGGCGACAAGGCGCTTCTCCGCAACCATGGCCTTGCGGTACTCGGCCCAATCCGGGTGTGGCTTCCCAGCCGTCAGCTCGTAGTAGCGCACCAATGCGTCACAGGTCGGATCGTGTGGGGTGAAGGCGGGAGGCGACAGTTTCACGGTCCCGTCGAAGGACAGGTATGACCAGTGCGTGGGATCCGTGATGTGGAGCACAACTCGTGGATCGCGTCGCATGTTGTGCGTCTTGGCCCGGTCATCGGTCACCGAAATGAGAAATGCGTCGCCATCAAAGGCGTAGAGGATGTCAGACGATTGGGGTCGGCCATCGCCGCGGATCGTAATGAGGACACCATGCTTTCGTTCTGAAGCCCAGTCGAGTGCTTCGGCGAGTTCCATGGTCAAGCATTCCTCCTGGTGCTGCGGACTCAAACCTACATGATGTCGGTCAGACCTATGATCCGATCTGGCCAACGTACAGCAAGGGAGCGCCACATGCCGAACCAAGCTGTCCGTCGGGACATCGCAGCGCATTTGCACGTGCTCGGTGCGACCGAGGCTCCTGGAACGCCCTTCCCGCGTGAGATTTCCCCCAACGCAACGGAAGGAACCTCATATGGCTGATCGTTACATCGGTCTTGACCTTGGCGGCACGAACATCAACTATGCCGTCATCGAGGTGGAGCCCGACGAAACCCGCCCGACCGTCGTCGTTTCCGACAAGGTACGAACGCAGGCCCATCAGGGACCTGTCCGTGTCAGGGATCGCCTCATCGAGGTTGGACAGAAGCTGACAGCCGAACATGGAACCGTCGCCGGTGTGGGAATTGGCGTACCCGGGATCTTTGACACCGAAACGGGTGAGATCAAGTTCTTCCCGAACCTTTCGGGTCCCTGGGAGGGGTTCTCGCTTCGTGACCCGGTCGGTGAAGCCGTCGGAGCCCCTGCCACCCTGATCAACGACGCTCGGGCTTTCACACTCGCCGAGGGAACAATTGGAGCCGGCAAGGACGCCAAGGTGATGCTCGGCGTCACACTCGGTACCGGAATCGGTGGCGGGATCATGATTGACGGCAAGCTCCACCTTGGTGCGTTCGGAACCGCTGGGGAGTTTGGGCATCAAACTGTCGATCCCGACGGTCCCGTCTGTGGCTGTGGTAACCGCGGTTGTCTTGAGGCCGTGGCGAAGGGCTCCAAGATCGCAGAGGCAGCGGGTGTTGACAATGCGGTGGCTGCATTCGCTGCCGCGGGGGAGGGTGATCCACGTGCACTGAACGCGATTGCAAAGGCGAGCTATTTCCTCGCGATAGGGATCGCCAACGTTGTGACGGTGTTCGGAGTTGACACGGTCGTGATGGGCGGCGGAATCATGTCGGCTGGGGACCTGGTTCTCGACCCGGTCGTGACGGCACTCGACGAACGGCTCACCCTCGTGCCTGCGTCTCGTGTGTCGATCCTGAAGGCGGCGCTCGGCGTCAAGGCAGGAGCAGTGGGTGCTGCACTTGCTGCTCGTTTCAAAGACTCGGCATCGGTGGAGTAGCTGGCACGCGGAAACTCGACGCCTGTGGAGGTCGGGTGAATGAAGAAACCCGTGGGATACCTCCAGATGTCGCTATCTTCTGATGAGCCGCATCGGGTGGAGGTAAGCGCACCGTCGCTTCCCCGGTGATTGCACGGCCAAATCTCTCGCCCGGTTGGACCACCTCTTTCGGCCGACTCACGCTTCGTGGACGATGGCGTCGCGATGTGAGGAGAACCGAATCATCCCCAACCGGCCCCGCTGCGTGCATGGGCCAAGGAACCATCATGCCCAAGACTTTTGCCGAGCTCGGACTCCCCGCGCTCATCACCGATGTCCTCGTGCATCGAGACATCATCGATCCGTTTCCCATTCAATCTGCAACCATTCCTGACGCCCTCGCAGGGCGTGATGTTGCTGGCCGGGCTCCAACGGGCTCAGGGAAGACCCTCGCCTTTGGGCTCCCGATGTTGACGCTTGTTGGCAAAGCGAAGCCGAACAAGCCGAGAGCACTCATCCTTGCGCCAACTCGTGAACTCGCTGCCCAGATCCGGTTGGATCTCGCTCCTTATGCAAAAGCAATGGATCGCCAGGTCTTCGCGATCTATGGCGGCGTACGCTACACGCCGCAGAAAGAGTGGTTGCGCCGCGGCGTGGACGTTCTCGTTGCAACGCCCGGGCGTCTCGAAGATCTCATCGAACAGCGATTTGTCGACCTCAGCGAGGTTGACATCGTCACGATCGATGAGGCTGATCGGATGGCAGACATGGGCTTCCTCCCTGCCGTGAAACGAATCCTCGACCAGACTTCGAATGACGGTCAGACACTCCTGTTCTCTGCAACCCTCGACGGCGATGTGGCCGTCCTTATCAAGCGTTATCAGCGTGATCCTGCTCGCCATGAGATCGGCGGAGCAGAGCTTCAGGTAACGGAGGCGACCCATCACTTCTGGGTTGTTGAGCATCAGGACAAGGTCCGACACACAGCTGATGTCATCGGTGCAACTGGCTCCACCATCGTTTTTGCAAAGACGAGGCATGGAACGAACCGACTGGCGAAACAGCTTGCACGCGAAGGCGTCGACGCAGTTGCGATGCATGGCGGTCTTTCCCAGAATCAGCGCAACCGTGCCCTCAAGTCCTTTTCGGATGGGCGCGCCCTTGCGTTGATCGCCACCGATGTTGCTGCTCGCGGTATCCACGTCGATGACGTATCCACCGTTATCCACTTCGACATCCCACATGGTCACAAGGACTACCTCCATCGCTCAGGACGAACCGCACGTGCAGGTGCTTCCGGAACCGTGGTGAGCCTGCTGACACATGCTGAGAAACGGGCAGTGATCCGGATGCAGCGAAACCTCGATATGAACGTCGCCGTTGGACCAGCCAGGCCAGAGTCACTGATCAAGTCAGACCTCAGAAGTCAGAAGTCAGACCGGACGACTGCAACCGACAACCGTGAGCAGGGGCAGTTCGGGCGGAAAGCGAAAGGCGGAGAGCCCAAGTCGAACGGACGCCAGCGCAACGACTCCAAGCCGAAGGCTGTGAAGCAAGAACGTCAGGTATCCAAGCACATTCCTGCCAACGGCAAGAACAGGGATTCGAGTCACCAAAGTGTCTACATCGGGAATCTTCCGTGGAAGATCACCAACGGCGAGCTTGCAGCTATTGCTGCGACCCATGGTCGGGTGCATGCTGCCTCGGTCAAGATGGACGGACGCGGCCGGTCCAAAGGTGTCGGATTTGTCACGATGTCGCGAGATGATGCCACCCGCGCGGTGCGCGCACTGAACGGAAGCACGGTCGGTGGGCGCCCACTCAAGGTGCGTTTCGCAGAGACCCGGAATCCCAACTCCTAGGGATCCCGCCCTGAACGCCGTTCTGTGGGCTCCAGACCCCCACATAGGGGGTCTGTATACCCTGGGTACGCGGAAGCGGCCTAGGCCCAGGCTGCACCCAATCCGGTTGGGGTGGTTGCGGTCGAGTCGGCACGGTTCAAGCTGTTTCGGAAGTCCACAACCAGGGCGTTGAGCGCGTCGGTGTCGACGAGGAAGCCGTCGTGGCCGTGGACGGAATCCAGCACCGCATAGCGGCACCTCGGAAGCGCTGCAGCCAACGCCCGTACTTCGGCTGGGGGATACAGCACGTCTGTGCTGATGGCCACGACGAGACCCGGTATCTCAACCCGGCGCAGGATGGCCTCGGAGGGTCCCCGCGCACGCCCCACGTCGTGGCTGTCCATGGCGTCGATCAGCGTCAGATACGTGTTCGCATCGAATCGGTCGACAAACTTTTTTCCCTGATGGCGTAGGTACGACTGGGCAGCAAACCCCTCCGAATCGGAGCTTCTGCCGAACCTGGTGGCAAACTCGGCATGACTTCGATAGCTCACCATGGCGATCATCCGGGCTGTCTCGAGTCCGGCCGTCGGCTTGCGGTACTCGGGGTAAGCCCCTCCCTTGAAAGCTGAGTCTGATGTGATGGCATGTCGTTGTGCCTCCGACAGCGCAATGGCCCATGGAGACTGCGCAGCACCGACACCGATCGGCACGATCGCCCCAACCCGGTGTGGGTACATGATCGCCCACTCGAGAACCTGCATGCCACCCATCGAGCCGCCGATCACGAGATCAAGGGTCTCCACGCCGAGCTGGTCGAGTACGTGTCGTTGCACCTCGACGAGGTCACGAATCGTGACGGCGGGAAAGTCGGCACCATACGGTGTTCCCGATGGACCGACCGAAGTCGGCCCGGTCGTTCCGTAACAACTGCCGAGTACGTTCATCGACACAATGAACGATGTTGCAGGATCAAAGACTCGTCCGGCACCGAAAAGACCCGACCACCATTCATCAGCGTTTGCATCACCCGTGAGGGCATGGCAGATCAGCGTTGCGTTCTTGCGATGACGTCCCCATGTGCGTACTTCAACGGAGACGTCGTTGAGCGTCCCCCCTTCTTCGAGAGGGAACGCTCCGGCGATCGTTACCCGATGTTTCACGATGCCACGGCCACCGTGGACTTGACAGCGGCGAACGCCTGCTCGAAGTCGGCAGTGATGTCGTCGATGTGCTCGATTCCCACCGACACCCGGATCAGGTCATCGCTCACACCCGCAGCAAGCTGCTCTTGTGAGTCGAGCTGCTGGTGCGTTGTCGATGCGGGGTGGATGACGAGGGTCTTGACGTCACCGATGTTGGCCACGTGTGATGCGAGCTGTAACGAATCGATGAATCGCTTCCCTGCCTCAACCCCGCCAGCAACGCCGAACGAAAGCACCCCGCCGAACCCATTGCGTAGCACCCTCTTGGCCACCTCGTGATACGGGTGATCCTCAAGCCCCGGATAGTTGACCCACGTCACTTCCTCTCGGCCCTGCAACCATCTCGCCAGTTCGAGTGTGTTGTCGACGTGACGCTGCACTCGGAGCGACAGCGTCTCAACCCCCTGCAAAAGCAGGAATGCGTTGAATGGCGAAAGCGCAGCACCGAGATCTCGCAGTCCTTCAACACGTGCCCGAATCGCAAATGCGATGTTCCCAAACGGTCCGTCGACCCCGAACGTGTCGGCAAACACCAGGCCGTGGTAGCTGGGAGAGGGCTCGGTGAATCCCGAGAACTTGCCACCTCGCCAGTCGAAGTTGCCAGAGTCAACGATGATCCCACCCATGGAGGTGCCGTGACCCCCAATCCACTTGGTGGCGGAAGCGACGACGATGTCTGCACCGTGATCGATCGGTCGCGCCACGTATCCCGCCGCCCCGAACGTGTTGTCCACAATGAGCGGAATGCCAGCTTCATGTGCCGTTTTGGCGAATGCCGCGATATCGGGGATGTTGAACCCTGGGTTTCCAATGGTCTCGAGGTACAGCGCCTTGGTACGGTCATCAATCCTGGTCGCGAACTCCTCGGGATCGTCCCCTGCGACGAATCGGACCTCGATACCCAGTCGCTCAAGTGCCACCTTGAACTGGTTGTAGGTACCGCCGTAGAGATACGACGTGGAAACGATGTTGTCCCCCGCCGACGCCAGTGTGGTGATTGCCGTGAGCTGAGCGGCCTGCCCACTTGCGGTCGCGACTGCGGCCACGCCTCCCTCAAGTGCAGCGATGCGCTTCTCGAACACGTCCGTCGTCGGATTCATGATGCGCGTGTAGATGTTGCCGAACTCTTCAAGCGCAAAGAGCCTCGCCCCGTGCGCAGCGTCGTCAAAGGTGTACGACGTTGTTTGATAGATGGGCACGGCCCTGGCGTTGGTGCCGGGTGCTGGTTCCTGTCCTGCGTGAACCTGCAGTGTCTCGAATCGGTGTGTGTCTGTCATGTGGTCCCTCCGGGGGAAAGTCAGAGTCTGTCGTAGTTGCGGAGTGACCCAAACATGAAGAAAGGACCTGCTCCGTCGCCGGTGCAGATCCTCTGATGTTGTTTTGTCGTGTTGCTTACGCGTGAGGTCTGCACGGCTGTGTCATGGCCATGCACATCATCTCGCGGGTGAATACAACGTTCATGTGACGGAGACTGTACAGGCTTCGGCGACGGTGTCAAGTCAAGAAGTCGAGTCACGGTGCCAGGCTCACGCGTTTGTGAAGTCCCAATCTGCTCGTGATGCTCGTGCTTTGTCGACGTCGACCCGTGCCAGCAGGACGAGACCGACAACGAAGAATGCTCCGACCGAAAGGATCGCGGTTCTCCCATCTGTTGCGGCACTGACGACACCGAAGACAAGAGGACCAACGCCAGAGAGTTTGTTGAACACGGAGAAGAACCCGAAGAACTCGGCTGATGCCTCCTCGGGGATCATCGTGCCATAGAGCGATCGGCTGAGTGCCTGGACTCCTCCGAGGACAAAGCCGACCACGGCCGCAAGCGCCCAGAAGCTGACCGCCGACTCCTCGGGAATGAAGTAAGCGGCTGCGGCGATTGCGATCCATACGACAAGAGAAATCATGATCGCTCGTTTCGGACCGGTACGGCCCGAGATGACGCCGAACATGAACGCACCCGCAACAGCGATGAGTTGAACAATGAGAAAGGCGATCCCAATGTCGGTGATGGACAGGTTGAGTGTGTCCTCGGCATAGGGGCCCGACACCGCAATGACCGTGCCAACACCAGAGTTGTAGATGATGAATGCAACAACGAAGAGGAGAAGCTGGGGAAACTCACGCAGACGCTTCGTCGTCGCCATGGTTCGCCGAAACCCGATACGGGCATAGTCGCTCACTGACCGCTTCTCACCGCCACGCCCATCGGGGGGGAGGCGGGCCAGTGTGATCGTTGAGAAGCCGATCCACCACAGCCCGGATCCGAAGATGGCGATCCGAGCGGCGAGTGACTCCGTGAGGGAGTTCGTCGTTGGTTCCTCGCTTGAGAACATGAGGAGTACGAGGGCGATGGCAAGGTAGATCCCGCCGCCGAGATAGCCAAGCGCAAACCCCCTCGACGAGACCATGTCGATGGTGTCATCGGTTGTGATGTCCGGCAGGAATCCGTCGTAGAACACGTTTGCTGCGACGAACCCGAATTGAGAGATGACGACGATGATGAGAAACAGCGGCACCTGGCCGTCGGGAACAAACGGGATGACAAGCGTCGACACTGCTCCCAGGACCGCAAAGTTACGCAGCATGCGACGTTTCGAGTCCGAGTAGTCAGCAACCGCACCAAGGACGGGCATTGCGAGCAGCAGAACGATCGACCCGAGACCGACCAGGATTGCAAAGAGCGACTCACCCGACAGGCCCCAATACGTATCGGTCTCCATGATCGTGCCGGTGAAGAACGCGCCGATGACCGCACCAAAGATCGTGATGTAGGCAGAGTTCGCCCAGTCGTACATCGCCCATCCGAAGATGGTTCGCTTGTCGTTGCGATATGGGTCGGCCACCGGTGCTCCTACCGTGGAATCGAGACAGACCATAGCCATCGCCTCACCTGCGGTGTTGGGTAAAGCGGAACCTACCAAATGGGACTTATCGCGGGTTGCGCCCTTCCACCTTGCGGTCAACGAGTCCGGCTTCGATCGCCCACTCATGGATGTCTGATAGAGACTCTTCGGTCGATCGAGCCTGATACCCGAGTTCGGCTGCTGCCTTGGCGCTGGACACGGTCGCATCGAAGCGAAGCGCGTGCAGCGATTCAGTTGTAAACCACAGCGGATCCTTCGTCCGGCGACTGACGACGTTGGCGAGCGGAGTGACCCACCGAGCCATCCACATGGGCAGTTCGACCTTTGGCCGTGGAGTCCCCGACACACGTTCTGCAATCTCACTGAGCTGTCGAAGCGTCTGGTGATGCCCAGACAGCAGATAGTTCTCGCCGGTCCGGCCTTCCTCACCAGCAGCGATCATGCCAGCCACAACATCTCGCACGTCCACCCAGTCGAATCCACCCTTCACAAGAGCTGGAAGCCGGCCGGTGAACATGGCAAGCAGCATCGTGTTGATTCGTGACAGGGAGTGGTCCCCAGGGCCGAAAATACCCGTCGGGTTGACGATCACTGCGTCGAGGCCCCGCGCGATCACCTTGTGCAGTTCCACCTCACCAGCGGCCTTCGACAGGTCGTATGCGGGAAGGTTCGGGTTCGTGGCTTTGGGTTTCTCCTCGGTGACGTGATCGGCCGCCTCAAGATCGAATGCGTGCACGGAGCTGCAATGGACGAATCGCCCAACACCAGCTTCGAGTGCAGCCTGAGCCACGTTGCGGACGCCGTCGACGTTGACGCGGCGCACGATTCCGGTCGGATCACCGGTGACTGAGATCACCGCCGCGAGGTGATAGACAAGCTCGACCCCTTCGAGAGCTGGTGCGATCTGGTCGCGGTCCAAGATATCGACCGTGCTCCATTCGACATCGAGATCGTCGAGTCCGGGATGGCGGACACGATCAAGACACCGGACCCCATGACCTGCGGCCACGAGACTTCGGGTGAGGGAGCTTCCGACGAATCCAGATGCTCCTGTGATTGCGATCCGCATTCTCGCAAGATACCCACCGCCGGAACCGCCTTCGACAACTGATCGGGCACGCACCCGAGCAAGGATGCGGATGTCACATCGATTTGGTGGGTTCCGCTGTAGCCTGCCGATGGCCATGAACCACACATTCCGTCGCTTTCTTGTCGCGCTCGCGATCATCGCTGTTGCCCTTGTTGCTGCGTCATGTGACCGGGGAGCAGGAACGTCCAGTACCGCTCCGGGTGGAACCGTCGGACCCGGTGGGACCATTCCGGGTGCCACCACGACGACCTACGAGACCATTGCATCGATTCCGGCCAGTCAGGTTCCCGGGACTCATTCGGCGTCGATTTCTGAGGAGCTCGATGCCAAAATGCGGGTCGACATCGGTCTGCTCATGCTCGCTGCTGAGGAGTCCCGAGCTTTGCCGTTCCTCGAGATCCCGACGGTGACGATTCTCGATCAGGCCGAGTTTCAGTCTCGTGTCGCCGCCGATGTTGCCGAGGATCTCGACTCGACGCATCTGGCAAACGATCAGAAGCTGTTTGAGCTGATGGGCATGCTTGACGGGCAAACGGATCTTGGAGAACTACTGGTCGAACTGTACGCGGAGCAGGTTCTCGGCTTTTACGATGGTGAAACCAAAGAGATCGTCGTCCCGGCCGAGCCCGACGGGTTCAGCGCATATCAGCGGATCACGATTGTCCACGAACTGGTGCACGCCCTCACTGATCAGCATTTCGATTTCAATCCCGAGTTTGAACGTCGTTCTGATGAGGGGAACATCGACGATGCCGCAGCACTCCTTGCGGTTGTTGAGGGTGATGCGACGTACCAGCAGTTCCTGTATGTCCAGAACATGGATCCTGCCGATGCGGTTCAAGCGGCACTTGAAGCGCTGTCGTTTGATTCCGCGACGCTCGACAGCGCGCCCACGTGGGTCGGATTGGACTTGGCGTTCCCGTATGAACAAGGTCTTGTGTTCATGCGCGAGATCATCGCCGACAATGGGCTCAAGGGAGTGGATGAGGTCTATCAGGATCTGCCAACGACAACCGAACAGATCCTGGACCCCAACAAATATCTTCGTCGGCAAGGCCCCGAACCCCTTGACCCCGTGTCTGTGACCCTCCCGGGTTGGGACGTTCACGAAGATGCATCGTGGGGCGAGTGGGGGGTGCGCATGATCCTTACCGACACGGTTACGCCGGGGATGGTGACACAGGCCTCCTCGGGATGGGGGAACGACTCGTATCGCACCCTTGTCAACGGTGATGACATTGCAATGGCGTGGAGCTACCTCGCCGAGACCGATCAAGATGCCGAGGATCTCGTCAATGCGCTCATCGTGCATGCGCGTGACCGTATGGGTGCGACGTCGTCGCAGGAATCGGGAGGCGGATTATTGCTTACGGGTGATGGGATCTACGTTTTCATCGACCGCATGGACGACCATTTCGTCTTCATAGCGTCCACCGATCCCGCCGCCGGAAACTCGCTCCGATCCCAAATGGGAGTGTGAAGCTCGCTTCGCTCGCTGCATTCCGCTCGCGGGTGGCCGTCAAGAGATTCTTGACCGTTCTTTGGGCCCCAGACCCTCACCAGGGGGGTCCGTATACCCTGGGTACGGCTCTGGTGTCCTACTTCTGAACGGAACTCTTGAACGAGGGCGCGAGAGACCGTATATCTGTCGGAAACAGGAATCGGCGGCGTCAGACGGGCCGGGAGCGGTCAACCGCGGCCGGCGTTTGGCTTGCGACCGTGGTTCGCTTTCGAGCGACGGGCGCGGAGTTTACGTCGTTTTGCCTTTGCCATAGTCGTGAAAGGATACCGAAGAGGGCGATGTACCAACGATTGAACGTCCGCTGGCCCCGTGGTGGGCTCGACAATGTGATTGTTGCGACGTCGTTTGTCGACCGCTTGCTCGGGCTACGGCGCAGCAGTGTTGCGGCCCTGATCATCGATACCTCTTCGGTTCACACCTTCGGGATGATGCGCCCCATTGTGGTGGTCGAGACAACCATGTTTGGGGTTGTGACCGGCGTCCACCGTGTTGCGCCGCGTCGCATTCATCGTCGATCCAATGGCGGACCGTTGCTCGAGATTCGGGAAGGTACGGTTCCACCCAACGTCGGGGACCGGCTCATGCTCCTACCATGCCCATCCGATGGACAGGACACCAGGCACCCTCATTCTTTGCGCCACTCCGATCGGCAACCTCCGAGACATCAGCGAGCGACTCGCTGACACCTTGGCAAGTGTCGATGTGATCTTCGCTGAGGACACCCGCAGAACCGGACAGCTCCTTGCCCACCTCGGGATCTCGAAACCCATGCGGAGCTACTTCGCAGGAAATGAACGAGCGAGAAACGTCGAAATTGTCGAACTCCTCGATGATGGACAGACCGTTGCATTGGTATCTGATGCTGGCATGCCCGTGGTCTCGGATCCCGGCTCGAGTGCCGTGGCAGCGGCATACGACGCAGGGGCCGTCGTGACAGCGATACCGGGGCCGAGCGCTCCGATCATGGCCATCGCCGTGTCGGGGTTTTCCGCTGACCGATTCGTCTTTGAAGGGTTTCTGCCACGCAAGGGCAGGGAACGAGCACTCCGCATCGCTTCCTTGGCATCGGATCAACGCACAACCGTGCTGTTTGCTGCGACCCGAAGAGTTGCGAAGGACCTTTCCGACATCGCGGTATTGGTTGGGAGTGAGCGCCGTGTCGTTGTCACAAGAGAATTGACGAAACTCCACGAAGAGGTGTGGCGTGGAACGGTTGCCGGTGCTGCTGCGCATTGGGGTGGAGAGGTTGAGCCACGCGGCGAATTCACGATCGTGATCGAAGGAGCCCCGGCACCAACCCACGATCTTTCCGCTGCCACCGATGCAGCTCTTGAGCTGATCGATTCGGGAACATCACCATCGGACGCTGTCAAGACGATCGCCCGCGAGACAGGCGTCAGCAAGCGAGATCTGTACGAAATGGTGATCGTAGATCGAGAGTCTCCAGCTGAAAGCTGTGAGCCGAAAGCTACCCCTGCAAGTTCCCACGGCAGTTGACGCACACGCCGCGGCCGTGGTACTCGTGCAGGTCTTCGGTCCCCTCACAGAAGATGCAGGTCGCCTCAAGCTTGCGTAGGACGATGCCGCTGTTCTCGACAGTGATGGCAAGTTCGTCACCTTCGTGGATATTGAACAGACGTCGGGTCTCGGCCGGAACGACAATTCGGCCGAGATCATCGATCTTTCTGACGATGAGAGTGTCCACGGGTCCTCCAATCAAGGGGTCCTCGATGCGCCGTCGGTCGGTGGTCCGATGGCGTGCTTTGGATCTGGAATCCTACTGGCCCTCCGACACACCAGATCACGTTGGTGACGACGCGGTGATGTCGGGACGCGGTCGGTGGCCTGTACCATCGCAGCATGACCTCACACACGCCGATCAAGATACTTGTCGGAGTGGCGTGGCCGTACGCGCAGGGACCTCTGCACATCGGTCACATCGCCGGTGCATATTTGCCACCCGACATCTTCGCGAGGTACCACCGGTCGATCGGTGACGACGTTCTCATGGTTTCGGGGTCCGATGTCCACGGCACGCCCATCATGGTCAAGGCGGATGAGCTTGGCGTGAGCCCCCAAGAGATCGTCGGAAAGTATCACCCGGAGTTCCTGGGGTACTGGGATGCCCTCGACATCCAATGGGACCTGTTCACCACCACCGGAACCGAAACACACCGACGGGTGGTTCAAGGCTTCTTCATGACCCTTCTTGAGAATGGATATCTCTACGCAGAGACCTCCGAGCAGCTCTACGACGAACAGGAGCAGCGCTTTCTTCCCGACCGATATGTCGAAGGCACTTGTCCACATTGCGGATATGGCAACGCTCGGGGTGACCAGTGCGACAACTGCGGAAAGACGCTTGACCCGACCGATCTGATCGATCCCAGGAGCAAGTTCTCAGGTACGACCCCTGTGCTTCGTGAAACCGAGCATTACTACTGGAAACTGAGCGAGTTCAACGAGCCGATGCTCGAGTGGCTCAAAACCCGTGAGGGCTGGCGGCCCCACGTGCTCAACTTTGCGATCGGGATGGTGACCGACGGTCTCCATGATCGTGCGTTCACCCGCGACCTTGAGTGGGGGATCCCTCTGCCAGTGGACGACATTGGCCCTGGCAAGTCGATCTACGTGTGGTGGGAGGCGGTGATGGGGTACCTCTCCGCTCCTCAGGAGTGGGCTGAAATCCAGGGAACACCCGATGCCTGGAAGGAATGGTGGCTCAATCCGGATGCTGAGACCTACTACTTTGTTGGGAAGGACAACATCCCGTTCCACGCCATCTACTGGCCAGCACTTCTCATGGGCCACGGCGATCTCAATCTTCCGACCGACGTGCCAGCAAACCAATACGTGACTTTTGGGGGGCGCAAAGCATCCAAGTCGACCGGTGTCGGGAAACCGTTGTCGTGGTACCTCGACACGTTTGAGTCCGATCCGCTTCGTTACGCGATCGCCCAGAGTCTGCCTGAATCGAATGACAGTGAATTGACCGACGATGAGATTGTCCGCCGTATCAACGATGAACTTGTGGCGACGTGGGGGAACCTTGTGAACCGTGTCGTTTCCATGGTCGGTCAGTACTTCGACGGTGTCGTCCCCGTTGCCGGGGATTTGTCAGATGTCGATGACCGGGCCCTTGCTGCTCGCGTGGCAACCCTTGATGAAGTTGGAACTCTCATTTCTGGTGTCAAGCTACGGGCAGGGATCGCCAGAGCCATGCAAGGTGCACAGGAAGCCAACGTGTATCTCAACGATCTTGCTCCCTGGAAGACCGCAAAGACGGATGTGGAGCGAACCGGGACGACCCTGTGGGTGGCGTTGCAGATGATTGCTGCCAACGCCGTTGCCCTCTCGCCGTATCTTCCCGCAACGTCACGCACCGTGCTCAGAGCCCTCGGGGTACTTGACCCGGACGATTCGGTCCCGTGGACTGCACCCGCAGTTGTCGCCGGTACCAGCCTCGGTGAGCTGCCCCCGCTGTTTGCAAAGGTCGAACTCGAACCTGAGGTGTAGATCGTGACAGACCGCCCCGAGGACACGTCCAGGTCAAGCGATCAGACAAGCGGTGGTGCAACGTGGGTCGATACGCATGGGCACCTTTTTCTCATCGACGATCCGGCAAACGATGTGCTCAAGCGTGCCTCGGATCAGGGTGTCTCATGGCTGGTCTGTCCCGGAGTTGACGAGAACACATCCCGAGCGAGTGAGCTACTCGCCCAAGAGCATCCCGGCAAGGTGCTGTGGTCCGCAGGGCTTCATCCACACAGCGCATCGCTGTGGCCGAACCAGCGTGACCATATCGCCGAGATGGCAAAGAGGGCCGATGCGGTCGGTGAATGTGGTCTCGACTACTACCGGAACCTCTCTCCGCAACAAGATCAGGTGGCGGCGTTCACAGACCAACTCTCCCTCGCAGCAGAGTTGAACAAGCCGATCATCATCCATTGCCGTGATGCCTTCGCTGACGTTCATGACCTGCTCGAACAGGCCCAGCTTGGCGAATCGGCGGTTCTGCATTGTTGGACGGGAGGTCCGAAATGGACGAAGCGGTTCGATGCGCTCGGTGTCACGTTCTCCTTTGCCGGACCGATCACCTACACAACGGGAGACACGCTCCGACTCGGTGCGGCAAAGGCGCCACCGGAGCGCACCATGGTCGAGACGGATAGCCCGTATCTGACCCCCGAACCGTTGCGGGGATCACGCAACGAACCTGCGAATGTGCACCTGGTCGGGGCCCGGCTCGCTGACGTATGGGGGACAACGGTCGGGCATGTTGCACAACTCACGACGGCGACGGCACACCGAGTGTTCGGCCATGGATGACCTGTTTGGTGATGGGATGCAGGCCCGAAGTGAGATACGTCGTCTCCTGCGCGAGCACGATCATCAGCCTCGCAAGGGCTACGGACAGAACTTCCTCGTCGATCCCAACATTGTTGACCGGATGGTGCGTGCCGCAGGGATCACGAGCGATACCCAAGTCCTTGAGATAGGAGCTGGCACCGGAGCAGTGACGATTGGTCTCGCAGCGGTCGCGGGGCGTGTCGTGTCCTATGAGGTCGATCACTCGCTCGAACCAGTTCTTGACGAGGTCCTCACCGTTACCGAAAACGTTGAGGTGCGCTTTGGCGATGCAACAAGGATCGATTTCTCGCACGCCCTCGACGGCGGACCATGGACGATGGTTTCAAACCTCCCGTTCAACGTGGGAACCGGAATCGTTCTTGACATCCTCCAAGGTGCCCCCAACATTGATCGACTCGTGGTCATGGTGCAGAAAGAGGTGGCTGATCGCCTTCTTGCAGAACCCGGGGCAAAGACGTATGGAATCCCGTCGGTGATCGTCGCCTTGCATGCAACGGCCCATCTCGCCTTCGGTGTGCCACCCCAGGTCTTTGAGCCGGCACCGCGAGTTGATTCCGCCGTCGTGGTCATCGACCGAAAACCCGCACCAGCCAAGGTGGTCAGGGCAATCGAGATCGCGTCGGCCGCATTCGGCCAACGTCGCAAGATGTTGCGTCGAAGCCTTGCAGGAACCATCGCTGACGAATCCATACTTGTGGCCGCAGGTATTGACCCGACGACCCGACCCGAAGTGCTGTCTCCCGAGGACTTTGTCACCATAGCCAATGCCGAGGGAGCTTCGTGAACGAGGTGGATCGATGAAGGCATTGGCGTATGCAAAGGTGAATCTTGCGCTGGTTGTCCACCAGCGGACCGCAGACGGGTTCCATCCGCTGCGCGGCCTCTTCCAATCGGTTTCGCTCGCCGACACGATCGAGCTGGTTCCTTCGACAACAGATGAAGTAACCGTCTCCAATGACGAGACACCAAGCGACGGGACCAATCTCGCTTGGAAGGCCGTTGAGGCAATCCGGCGAGCAAGCCGAGATCCCAGAGCAATCTCACTCCACATCTCGAAGATGATCCCTTCCGGTGCAGGGCTCGGAGGTGGGAGCGCCGACGCTGCGGCAACGATTGGGCTTCTCGCTCGCGAGCACAACATCGACGATGACCTCGCGATGGAGATTGCCTCCTCCCTCGGTTCAGATGTCCCGTTCGCGCTCACCGGTGGTACAGCACTCGTTCGCGGACGAGGCGAGATGATCGATCCGGTTGAACCGCTCACCGGGTTCTCACTTGCGATCGTGGTTCCACCGTTTGGTCTTTCCACTCCTGACGTGTTCCACGAATGGGACCGCATGGGGGGACCCGTCGGTGAAGCAGTCCCCGACAGCGACCTTCCGACCGAGCTTCGTGGCAGAGAACCGATCCGCAATGACCTCTATCCCGCGGCGCTATCACTCGACCCGCGAATCGGTGAGTGGCGCGCCGAGTTGACGTCGCTTTGGGGGACCACCGTTGCCATGACCGGATCGGGATCTGCGCTGTTTGCCTTCTTCCCTTCTCTTGACGAGGCGAGCGGAGCCGTTGAGGCGGTCGCCGTCCCGGTTCGTGCAGCAGAGCCCGTCGCCCTTGTTGATCGTGGCTGGGAGAGCATTGATGATTGACATCCACGGCCATCACCTCGGACAGACCTCTACACTTCCGCCTCGTATCCCGCATTTTTGGGGGGTGGTGTAATTGGCAGCACAGATGGTTTTGGTCCATCTAGAACGGGTTCGAGTCCTGTCCCCCCAGCCAACAAGGCACCTATGAGGATCGTGATCCGATGAGCAACAGCGTTGTCATCTTGGCAGCAGGCAAGGGGACCCGTATGCGTACGGGACACGCCAAATCGCTCCACGTTGCTGTAGGTCGCTCCCTTCTCGAGTGGGCCCTCCACACGGCTGAGGCGATTGACCCGGGCGAGATCAGTGTTGTGGTGGGCCATGAGGCCGATCAGGTTGCTGCTTTGTGCCCATCGGGTGTCGCCGTGGTCACCCAAGAACCCCAGCTCGGGACCGGACATGCCACCAGCGTCGGGCTTTCGGGCCTGGCATCCCTCGATGCGACCATCGTCGTGCTTCCCGGGGATATGCCACTGGTGACCCAGGAATCCCTGCGGTTGCTGGTCGCGACACACGCAGCGAGGGATGATGCGGCAACGATCATGACCGTCGACGTTTCGGATCCGGCCGGGTACGGACGCATCGTGCGTTCTGGAAACAGTATTGTGGGAATCGTTGAAGATCGTGATGCCACGGCGCAACAACGTGCGATCAGCGAGGTGAATACATCGGTCTATGTGTTTGATGGACCACTTCTCGCCGACGCCATCGACAAGATCAAGAACGACAACGACCAATCCGAGTTCTACCTCACGGATGTGATCGGAATCCTCACCGCCGAAGGGCATTCCGTCGGTGCCGTCACCGTGCCCCAAGATGAAGGAATGGGCGTCAACACACAGGGGCAGCTCGCCGAGGTCTCTGCCGTATTGCGAGGGAGGATCAACGCCGAATTGCTTGAGGCGGGTGTGGCGATGCCGGACCCATCCCGCGTCTACATCGACGCGGGGGTCTCGGTTGCTCCGGGTGCAACGATTCTGCCTGATACCTATCTGCTTGGATCAACGACGGTCGGTGAGGGGGCAGTGGTGGGACCCGATGTTGAGGCACGCGACAGCTCGATAGCGGCCAACGCCAGAGTTCGCTATTCGGTGCTCGACACCGCAGTTGTCGGGGAGCGAGCAATCGTTGGACCCTACACCCACCTCCGACCGGGTACGGTCCTCAAAGAGGGCACCAAGGCTGGCGCCTACGTCGAGATCAAGGCGTCAGTTGTGGGGAAGAATTCCAAAGTCCCCCACCTGTCATACATTGGTGATGCAGAGATTGGCGAGGACTCCAACGTCGGAGCGGCAACGGTCACGGTGAACTATGACGGCTTCAACAAACACAAGACAAAGATCGGCGATCGTGTGCGGATCGGGTCCGACACCATGTTGGTTGCGCCCGTGACGATCGGTGACGACGCCTACACGGGGGCTGGGTCTGTCATTACGCACGACGTTCCTGCCGGGGCGCTTGGTGTCGAACGGAGTGACCAACGCATCATCGAAGGCTACGCTGACAAGCACCGGAAGCGCGCTGAAAAGGAAGCGGAGTGATGCAACACCCCGGGCTGAAGCGAATGCTGGTGTTCTCTGGCTCCGCCAATGTCGAGCTGGCTGAAGAAGTATGCAAGCTTCTCGACGTCGAACTCGGGGGAGTGGAGCGTTCCCGATTCGCCGACGGGGAGATCTACATCCGGTTCACGGAGTCCGTTCGTGGGGCCGACTGCTTCGTCATTCAGAGCCACTCGAAGCCGATCAATGAGCACATCATGGAGCAACTCATCATGATTGACGCGCTCAAGCGAGCATCGGCCAAGCGGATCACCGCTGTTGTCCCCTTTTACGGCTACGCCCGCCAGGACAAGAAGGGACGGCCCCGCGAACCGATCACTGCAAGGCTGATGGGCGATCTGTTCATTACCGCTGGTGCTGACCGTATTGCATCAGTGGACCTTCACACCGGGCAGTTGCAGGGTTTCATTGATGCTCCGTTTGATTCTCTGACCGCCTTGCCACTGTTCACTGACTATCTCAAGAACAAAGAAGATGGTCCGCTGACGGTCGTGTCCCCAGACTCGGGAGGTGTGAAGCGAGCAACGAGATTCGCTCACCATCTCAACGCCGAGGTTGCGTTCATCTACAAGCGGCGGAGAACCGATGCCCGCAACCAGGTCACGGCAAGCCATGTTGTGGGTGACATCAAGGATCGCCACTGCATCATCGTCGACGACATCATCGATACCGCTGGCACCGTTGTGGCAGGTGCGGAGCTCTTGCTCGCGCGAGGGGCGGCGTCGGTGAAGGTGCTCGCAACCCATGGCGTGTTGTCTGGCCCAGCCATCGACCGTCTCCGAGGGGCAGCTTTTTCAGAAATCGTCATCACCAACACACTTCCGGTGTCTGCCGAAGCGCTTTCGCTTCCGAATCTCACGGTGTTGTCAATCGCTCCGATTGTGGCGGGAACGGTTGAAGCGATCTTCAACGACAGCTCTGTGAGTGAGATCTTCAAGGGCGAGAACACCTGAGCCCTGATCTGGTGAGACGATGAGCATCGAGCCTGCTCGGATCACCCAGATCGTTGACGACGGATTCCGTAGATTTCACCGCCGCCACCGTGCCGTCACCGCCAGAGCGTTCGCACATTTTGAGGCGCGGGACTGGGTATCGATTCGAAAGGATTCGCTCGAACGCATCGATGCATACGGCATCAGTCTCGATCAAACCATCGATGACCTCACCGACGCCGGGTTTACGATCGAGATGCGATCAGCCTGGTCTCAAGCAAGGGATGCGTTCCACGACCGATACATCCAGGATCCGTTCCTTGAGGTCGCCGAGACCTTCTTCAATTCACTTGCACGCAAGATGTTCACCACTGAGGGCATCGACCCGATGCTCGAGTTTCTCGGAGGTGGTGAACGTTCAGAGCGAGTGCCGGCCGTTGTCACCCGAACATATGATGCCACGACGGGATCGACGCGGTGGATTCACGAGGTGGCGCGAGATTGCCGGTTCCACATGTCGTGGGCAAACCTCAACCGTGACGTTGTCGCAGTGGTTGAACGGTTCCCGATCGTTCCCGTTGAGGTCGAGATGGTCGATCGGTTGTTCTTTCGTGGGCGGGCGGCGTATCTCGTGGGATCGTTGACCGATGGCGTGGAAACGATCCCGTTTGCGTTCGCCATCCGTCATGGGTCGCGCGGTATCCGGATCGCGGCGGTACTCATCGGAGAGGCCGATGTCTCGATCCTGTTTTCCTACACTCGCGCCGCGTTTCTCACGCTGAGTGACGCGCCGGGAGATCTTGTCGCGTTCCTTTCGAAGCTTCTTCCGCACCGGGCAGATGCCGAGCTGTGGGCCGCAATCGGATATCGCAAGCAGGCCAAGACCGAGCGATATCGCGACCTCATCCGTTATCTCGACACTTCGACGGAGCTCTTCACCCGGGCGCCCGGAGTGCCGGGGCTTGTGATGATCGTTTTCACACTTGCTGGCTACGACCTCGTGTTCAAGGTGGTGCGCGACCGGTTCCCACCCCAAAAATTCGTCACACCGCGTCAGGTCGCTGAGCGGTATCAGCTCGTCGCTCGCCACGACAGGGCTGGGAGGCTGGTTGAGGCGCAGCGATTCCACGATCTGAAGCTCCCTTCCGACCGATTCGACCCCGACGTGCTTGACGAACTCGTGTCAGAGGCCTCCCGAACGGTTGCGGTCTCCGATGGACAGGTGACCTTCGCAACGATCTACCTCGAACGAAGGGTCACCCCGCTTGACCTCTACATCCGATCAGCTGACATCGATGAAGCGAAGCGGGCGATCATCGACTACGGGGCGGCAATCAAGAACCTCGCGGCATCCAACATCTTTCCGGGGGACATGCTGCTCAAGAACTTTGGTGTGACCCGTCGTGGACGGGTGGTGTTCTATGACTATGACGAGCTGACCGAACTGACCGAATGTCGGTTTCGTGCATTGCCAGAGTCGACCGACCCCTACGATGAGCTTTCCGCCACGCCGACATACGGAATCGGACCAAACGACATCTTCCCCGAGGAGCTGCCTCGTTTCCTTGGACTCAACCACGAATTGCGTACTGCATTCGACGAGGTCCACGCCGACCTGTTTGAACCGGGATTCTGGCGAGGGGTCCAAGAGCGCATCAAGATGGGAGAAATCATCGAGATTCTCCCGTATCGACGATCACGAGCGATTGGCTGATTACCGATTACCGATCACCGATTACCGATTACCGACTACAGAAGTCAGCCAGCCGATTGTCGATTTCGGAATACGGTCGTCGGTCCTCGGTCCTCGGTCCTCGGTCTCTGTGCCATTTCGGTGGTGTCTGCCGTAAACTCGTGGGTTGCAACCTCAACCGATTTCGAGGGGATCCCTCATGCAGCAGGAAACTCTGACCGCCACAAAGCGGGTGACGCGAGGAACTCGCGCATCCAAGCGTCTCCGTCGTGATGGGCGCGTCCCTGGCATCGTCTATGGGGCAACCGTTGAATCACCTCATGCGGTCCACGTGGCCCAGCGCGATTTGTACGGTGTGCTCCGTACCGAGGCCGGGCTCAACGCCATCATTGAAGTCGACATTGACGGCGAAAAGGTTTTGACGGTTGCCAGAGAGATCCAACGTGACCCCGTACGCCGCGACATCACACATGTTGACTTCATTCAGGTGTCACTCGATGTCGCCATTGAAGCGGAAGTTCATCTTGAGTACCTCGGAATACCGATTGGCGTGATCGAGGAAGAAGGTATTGCCGAGACAATCGAGTCGAGCGTCATGATCAGCGCTCTACCGAATGCAATCCCGAACCTCGTTGAAGTTGATGTCTCGCATCTGCATCTCCATGACACGCTCACGATTGCTGATCTTCCAGACATCGACGGTGTCGAGTATCTGGCCGACGAAGACCATCCGCTCCTCACGGTGGTCGTCCCAGCAGCCGAAATTGTCGAAGAGGTTGCCCTCGAAGGCGAAGAAGACATCGAGGGCGAAGAAGTCCTCGAAGGCGAAGAAGGCGTAGAGGAAGACTCCTCAGACGACGAGGGTTGATTACGGACTCGTCAGCCAGCCTTGTTGTAGGACTTCGCAATCCAGGAACCTCCTACCAACAGACGCGCCACAACATTGGTGCCGTGGTGGTCGATCGGTTTCTGTCGGATCACGGTCTGATACTCAAACGCGCGCGACAAGGTATCCGTGCCGATGTTGCTGAGACCAACCTGGAGGGCCACCGTGCCGTGATCGCTGTTCCTCGGACCTTCATGAATGAGTCCGGTCAGGCAGTGGCCCCCCTCATGAAGTACTACGGCATCTCCGGGGACCGGATGCTGGTCATCCATGACGACATTGATGTGCCCTTCGGCAAACTCAAGATATCCGAGGGGGGTGGGCACGGAGGGAACAACGGTGTTCGCTCGATCATCGGGTCAATCGATGGCGATGGATTCTGGCGGCTGAAAGTTGGCGTTGGAAGACCACCAGGCTCGATGGATCCAGCGGACTTCGTGCTTGGAAGATTTCGGACCGAGGAGCGTGAGCCGATGGACGTTGTGGTGTACCGAGCTGCCGACGTGGTCGCGTCCTTCATCACCCACGGTGGAGATCACGCCCGTCAGTACGCTGGCGAACTCAACGACTAGTGGACACCAGGGGTACCGAGATGACGGCCTATGTCGGAGCGATCGACCAGGGAACGACCAGTTCCCGATTCGTCATCATTGATCGCACCGGATTGATCGTTGCCAAGGCACAAACTGAGCATCAGCAGATCCTCCCTCAGCCCGGTTGGGTCGAGCATGACGCTTCTGAGATCTGGCGCAACACCGAGTGGGCGATCTCGACAGCTCTCGACGAGGCTGGACTCACACCCGTGGACCTTGCCGGAGTTGGCATTACCAACCAGCGCGAGACCAGCGTCGTGTGGAATCGCGGGACCGGGAGACCGGTCGCCAATGCGATTGTGTGGCAAGACACGCGGACTGCTGATCTCTGTGCAGAGATCGGGCATCAACTTGGCGAAGGGTTCCTTCGCCGCCGTACCGGCTTACCTGCAGCGACCTACTTTTCCGGTCCGAAAGTCCGCTGGCTGCTGGATTCCGACGATGAAATCCGGCGTGAAGCACAGCGCGGTGGCCTCGCGTTCGGGACGATCGATTCCTGGCTGGCGTTCAACCTCACGGGGCGACATGTCACCGACGTGACCAACGCATCACGCACCATGTTGATGAACCTCGAAACCCTCGATTGGGATCACGAACTGTGCGAGGCCATCGGTATTCCCCCTTCGATGCTCCCCGACATTGAGCCCTCCATCACGGACTACGGGTCCTGTAGCGGTGTCCTTGAAGGTACGCGACTGCGAACAATCCTGGGCGATCAGCATGCTGCAATGATCGGACAGGCGGCGTTCAGCGTCGGGGACACGAAATGCACCTACGGCACCGGGGCATTTCTCCTGGCGAATACCGGGGTCCTGCCCGTCGCGTCGACGGCGGGGTTGTTGACGACGGTCGCGTATCAGCGCGTTGGTCAACCCGCACGATACGCATTGGAAGGATCGGTGGCCGTTGCAGGATCCTCGGTCCAATGGCTCAGGGACAATCTTGACTTGATCGAGCACTCCGAGGACATCGAAGCGCTCGCATCCCTGGTTCCCGACAATGGCGATGTCTACTTCGTCCCGGCATTCTCGGGTTTGTTCGCACCTCGGTGGCGCCCCGATGCACGTGGCGTGATCGCGGGAATGACCCGTTTCACGAACAAGAGCCATCTTGCACGAGCGGTATTGGAAGCAACGGCATTCCAGGTCAAGGATGTCCTCAATGCGATGCGAAGCGACTTGGGATCAGAGCTGACCGAGCTGCGGGTCGATGGCGGGATGGTCGCAAACACACTCCTCATGCAGTTCCAGGCTGACATCCTTCGAATGGACGTTGTGATCCCTCGCCAGATCGAGACCACCGTGGTTGGAGCAGCCTATGGCGCCGGCATCGATGCCGGTGTGTGGGCAGACGAAGACGAGCTGCGCAGCCATTGGCAGGAGAGCCACCGCTACACACCACAACTCGGCGATGAACGGGTCGCCGAACTCGATGCCGGATGGTCCAAAGCCATCGAACGATCACTCGATTGGGTCTAACTGCTCATAAAACGCGTACCCAGGGTTCCTCTGTGGATCTACGACACCTTGGAGCCCACAGAACGCGGGTCTGGATCTGTCCCACCAGTCCACCGTCGGGATTTTCCCGGTACGGGAACCCTGGGTACGCGTCAGGTGCTTTAGGATCTCAAGCGATGTCCATTCCGAACCTGCTCGCAGTGATTCGACTGTTGTTGACGCCGGTCGCGATGGTTCTGATCTTCGAGTCGCCAGACAACCGCAGCTATGCCTACGCAGGTGCGATCGTTTTCGCCGTTGCAGCGCTCACCGACTTCGCCGACGGATACCTTGCCCGTCGGTGGCGTATCACGACCACGCTCGGTGCATTCCTCGATACGGTCGCGGACAAGGTGCTCATCACAGGAGCCCTGATCGCGTTGGTGCAGATCGGCACCACCTCGATGTGGGTTGCTTTCATCATCATTGGAAGGGAGATCACCATCATGGGGCTGCGCTCGGTTGCGGCGCTTGATCATTCGACTGTTCCACCGTCAATCTGGGGAAAGTGGAAGGCGACGGTCCAATTTGTGGCGATCTTGTTTGCGATCGCCCTGTTTGACATCACGATCGGGCCGCTGAGGCTCGACGAATGGCTCATGTGGTTCGCCGTGGTCGTGACACTCCTATCTGCCGGTGACTACTTTTCGAAGTTTCGTGGAGTGTTGTCCCGCCGTGACCGAACCTGAGCGACAGGCCAACCGTGCTCCCGTCTCGTAGGGCCTTTGTCACCGGAGGGACCGGTCTCATCGGATCGCATCTCGTCCGATCTCTTGTCGCCGAGGGCTGGGACGTGGTCGCCCTTGTGCGGTCTGAGGAAGGTGCCTCGATGATCCATGCCGCTGGTGCCTTGTCTGTCGTTGGGGATGTCACTGGATCCGACGGTCTGGTGGAAGCAATGGCGGGGGCCGACATTGTCTTCCATGTCGCAGGCATCAACGAGACCTGCCCGAAGGACACAGCACAGATGAACGACGTCAACATCAACGGCCCTGTTCGGGTTGTTGAGGCGGCTGCACAAGCTGGCGCCGCGCGGATGGTTCTGACGTCCTCGGTCGTGGCGATTGGCGAGGAGTCGGGAACTGTTGGCACCGAGACGACCGAACACTCCGGGAAGCACGTTTCTGCGTACGCCAGATCGAAGTACTTCGGAGAGGTTGCAGCCCGTGAGACTTCTAAACAGTTCGGTATTGACCTCGTTGTGGTGAACCCGGCATCGGTGCAAGGACCCGGTCGAAGCACCGGTTCTGCTGAGATCTTGCTGCGTGCCCTACGCTCGCACCGTCCGTGGCTTGTCGATCTGACGGTTTCGATTCTCGACATTGCAGATTGCAGTCGCGGTCACATCCTGGCCGCTGAATGGGGAGTTGCCGGTGAGCGATACATCCTTTCAGGAGCGACCTTGTCGGTGCGTCAGGCCGTCTCGATGGTGACTCCGATGCTCGATCGACCGATCAATCCCCGCTGGATTCCCCCCGCCGTTGTGAGGTTTCTTGGGATACCTCTTAGTTGGTTGGTTGGCGGCAACAAGATCTGCCCCGATCTCGTGAGAACCGTGCTCCACAGCCACCGCTACGACAACACCAAGTCCATCACCGACCTTGGCATGACGTATACGCCCGTTGAGGAATCGTTTTCACGAACAATCGACTGGTTTCGCACTGAGGGCCTCCTTTAGCTTTCAGGTTTTTGCTCTCAGCGAGCAGCTGGCGGAAAGCTTTGAGCTGTGAGCCGTAAGCTATCCAACCGTGCCTGCTCCTCTTGAGATCCTGCTTGATCGATGGCGTCCTTCGCTTGATCCACCGATTCCCGGCCGATTTGTGGTGCCACCAGCAGCACGCGCCATCGTCCTTGCCGGGTCGCTCCAGAACTCGAATCGTCCAATCCTCGCCATTGTCTCGGGAGAGCGTGAGGCCGAGGAGCTTGTCGAGGACATCGAGCTGTTCACTGACTCGGTGTTTCATCTCCCTGCGTGGGAGACGCTGCCGTTTGAACACGTATCGCCGCACGTCGTCACGATGGGCGGCCGGATCGTTGCACGCCACGCCCTATCGGAGGGTGTTCCTTGCATTGTTGTCGCATCGGTCAGGGCGGTGATCCAACGGATTTCCCCGACATCCACGACACCCATGTTCCTGGCAAGCGGATCCGAGTATTCCTTTGACGATTTGGTTGCCACATTCACCACCATGGGCTACGGCCGCGTCGATCGCTGTGAAGCGCGCGGTGATTTCTCGGTCAGAGGCGGCATTATCGATGTTTATCCACCGAACGCCGCTGCGCCGTTGCGGCTCGATTTCTACGGAGACACGCTCGAAGGAATCCGAACTTTTTCGGTTTCGACGCAACGATCGGAGGATCATCTCGAATCGGTGTCGGTGTTTCCCGCGAGGGAACTTCTCCTGGATGCAGCGATTCGTAACCGAGCCGTTGAGCTACGCGACGACGCACCCTGGGCAGCCGACACGTGGGACCGCATTGCCGCTGGTGTCACATTTCAGGGGATGGAGTCGTGGCTGCCATGGCTCGCCGACCCACACACCGTCCTTGACCACTCCGAAGCGTCGGTGTTCTTGTTCGACCCGGTGCGGTGTGCCGAGCGAGCGGCCGACCTCATCAGGGAGGAGACCGACCTGGCCAGCGCGTTGTCGGGGACGTGGGGGGCTGACGGTCCTGACTCCGGTGACCATCCACCGCTCTACCTGCCATTGGAAACCGACGCGATCATGACCAGGCTTCTCGAAGCTCCACCCCATGCCTCAGGACCGGGTGACGATGGGTATTCGATCGGCACGCTTGATGGGGTTGCCGGTGATCCAGAGTCCATTGCAGCCGCGATCAACCGATGGAAGGCACGAAACGTGTCGATCGTGGTTGCAATGGACGGGGAAGGTGCTGCACGTCGGGTATCTGGTCTGCTCTCGGAAGCGGGTGCCGATCTCCCGGTGGTCGAGACTCTCACGACGCCTACGCCAGCGGTCACTCCCGTCGGAATCCATGCCGGGTTCGTGCTGCCGGCGGTTGGTTTCGGAGTTGTCGGCGAACAGGAAGTTGCCGGTCGCCGGAGGGCGCACCGCAAACTTGGCAAAGGAACCAAAAAGGCTCAGCCAGACGCGTATCGAGATCTCACCGAAGGAGATTATGTCGTGCATCACCATCACGGCATCGGACGGTTCGCCGGTCTCGTACATCGCGAAATCGGTGGCGTCGAGCGTGATTACCTCCTTGTGGAGTATGCCGGTGAGGACAAGCTGTACGTCCCAACGGATCAGTTGGCGGCGGTCACCCGCTACACCGGCGGTGAGACCCCGCGTCTTTCTCGCATGGGCGGTTCGGATTGGTCCCAGACTCGGGGTCGTATCCGTAAGGAAGTCACCGTTGTCGCCGACCAAGTGGTCGCCCTGCACCGGAAGCGTGCTGCAGCATCCGGGCATGCCTTCGACCCCGATACGCCGTGGCAGCGTGAGTTCGAAGCCGCGTTCCCTTTCGAGGAGACACCGGACCAGATGCAGGCAATTCTCGATGTGAAGGCGGACATGGAATCAGACCGTCCGATGGATCGTCTGATCTTTGGCGATGTCGGCTACGGAAAAACCGAGGTGGCAATCCGGGCAATGTTCAAGGCTGTCCAGGGGGGCAAGCAGGCAGCCATGCTGGTCCCAACGACACTCCTTGCCCAGCAGCACTTTGCGAATTTTGAGGACCGTTTCGCGCCGTACCCGATCCGTGTCGAGATGCTGTCTCGGTTCCTCACAGCTGCTCAACAGCGAAAGGTGATCGCGGGCCTCAAGGACGGCAGCGTCGATATCGTCGTGGGCACACACCGGCTGTTGTCGTCCGATACCGTGTTCAAGGACCTTGGGCTGGTGGTGGTTGACGAGGAGCAGCGATTCGGCGTCAGCGCCAAGGACGCCCTCCGTGAGATGCGAACAAGCATCGACGTCCTCACCCTCACCGCAACACCGATTCCCCGGACCCTGGAAATGGCACTCACCGGGATCCGGGACGTGAGCAACATCCGCACCGCTCCCGAGGACCGCCATCCCATACTCACCTACGTCGGTCCGTACGACGAGAAGGCCGTTTCGGCAGCCATCAGACGCGAAATACTGCGAGAAGGACAGGTCTACGTGGTCCACAACCGCGTCCAGTCGATCGACCATGCCGTTGCACGGCTCCGGGATCTTGTGCCGGACGCACGATTCGCAACAGCCCACGGCCAGATGGCCGAGGCGCAACTCGAACAGGTCATGTTCGATTTCTGGAACCACGAATTCGACGTGTTGGTGGCAACAACGATCATCGAGTCAGGTCTCGATGTCCCCCAGGTCAACACCCTGATCGTCGAGCGATCAGATCGACTGGGATTGGCTCAGCTCTACCAACTGCGTGGCAGGGTCGGTCGCTCAAGTCAGCGAGCCTACGCCTACTTGTTCCATCCAACGGAGGAACGCCTTGGCGAGAACGCGTATCGCAGACTTGAGGCGATCGGTCAGTTCTCGGATCTTGGAAGCGGATTTGAGCTCGCCATGCGGGACCTCGAAATCCGCGGTGCTGGCTCCATTCTGTCGGAAACCCAGTCGGGTCACATCGCTGCGGTCGGCTTTGACCTGTACACCGAGCTGGTTGCCGACGCGATCCTTGAACTCAAGGGAGAGGCGTCACCTGAGCCAGAGCCCGAACCGATCCGGATCGACCTCATGGTCGCTGCTCATCTCCCGGAGGACTACGCACCCGGAATCGAGGCGCGTCTTGAGGCCTATCGCCGGCTTGCGGGCGCCACCACGGAGAGTCAAGTCGATGATGTCGTGGCCGAATGGGAGGATCGCTTTGGACCCCTTCCCGAAAGCGCGGTTGCGTTGATCGCTGTTGCCCGCCTGAGGGTGGAAGCGATGCGCGTCGGGATCAAGGAGATCGTCGCGAACCGCAACGAGATCAGAATCGGACCTGTCACGATGAAGGCGTCACAAGAGGTTCGTCTCGAACGGATCGCCCGCGGTGCGCTGGTTCGCACCAATACGTTGTATCTGCCCGCATCGTTCGCGACGGGGCCCGGTGCTGCAGGTGTGATTGCCGACTTCCTCCGTAGAATGTGGCCAGCACCGGACGATCCCGATGCTGAACCAGACGAAACCGGATAGAAAAACCATGTCCTCCACTCCGCAACTGACCATTCGACGCTTTGTCGTCATCGCATCTGTTCTTGCACTGTTCGCCGTTGGGTGTTCGGCCGGGACCAGCACCATGGGTTCGGCTGCCGTGGTTGATGGGACGGCCATTGCCGATGACGGTGTGTATGCCCTCGCTGGCCTCGACGCCGAAGAAGGCACGGTCTCAGCTTCCGAGTTTCGCGACGCCCTGTCGCTTCTCATCATCCAGCAGGCACTCTTGCACGCAGCCTCGACAGATTTCGGGCTTGGGGATCTTTCAAGTCCTGAAGCCATTGATGCCTTCGTGCAGTCCCTGCCACCTGAGCAGCAACAGAACATCCAGATCAGCATCGACGCTGGAGTCGCAGATGGGCGCGACCGCACGGCAACAGAGCAGTACCTCTACACCCAGCAGTTGCTTGCCAAGGAAGTCTCCGATGCGATTCTGAACGATCCGGATCTTCTTGCATCGATCTACAACAACAACCCTGAACTCCTCGTGACCGTATGTGCGAGCCACATTCTCGTTGGCACCGAAGAAGAGGCCACGGACGTCATGGCACGTCTCGAAGCGGGTGAGGACTTTGCCGCGATCGCCGCCGAGGTGAGTCTCGATCAACAATCGCCCGGAGGTGTGCTGCCATGCCCGGTGTCGGTATATTCGTTCGGGCAGGAACTCGCACCGGCAATGCTCGGAGCACCCGTCGGTGAGATAACCGGGCCTGTTCTCTCACCGTTCGGATTCCATGTGCTCTTCATCGATTCACGCGACCAACCCGAATCTCTCGAAGAGCTCGTGATGGAACCCTCCCGCTGGGTGTCGGCCAATATCCTCGACACGGAACTGACCACTTGGTACAACGGCGTACTCTCACGGGCCGATATCACCGTCCGGTCACAGATCGGGACTTGGAACTCCGAAGCTGACGCAATCACCCCCCCGCCGTCGTCCCCCTGATGTCGATCACGGTCATCGGTCTCGGTCCTTCAGGGCTTGAGCATCTCGATGAACAGCAGCGCTCGGCACTTGCCGACCCATCCAACACGGTGATCGTCCGAACGCTGAGACATCCCGGGGCGTCCGTCCTCTCAGAGTCACGCCCCGTCGAATCGTGCGACGATCTCTACGATCAGCACACCGACTACGACATGGTGTATCGCTCGATCGTCGATCGGGTGATGTCTGCGGCGTCCACGGGACCCGTTGTGTACGCGGTCCCCGGTAGTGCAGCCGTCGGTGAGCGATCGGTGTCCTTGTTGAGATCGGCGTCGTCTGATGCCGGAATCCCGATTCGTGTTCTGCCGGGGCTGTCGTTCCTCGATTTCGTCTATACGGCAGTCGGCGTTGATCCGATTGCAGACGGGCTCCAAGTCGTTGATGCGCGGACCTTGCATGACCCCCTCCCTCTCCACCTTCCCACGATCATCACACAGGTTGATTCGGTTCTCCGAGCTGCCGACCTATCCGTTGCTCTGGGTCGCGTTCTTGATTCCGATCATCCGATCACCATCCTCGACAGACTCGGTGATCCCGACGAGGTCGTTGTTATCTCAACCGTCGGGAGTCTCGCGACCTTCGACGCCGGGGCACGGACAACGGTCTTTGTGGACCCAGCCACGGTTGGCCTGCTCGGCCTCATTGCAACGAACCGCGTCTTGCGACAGGAGTGCCCATGGGACAAGAAACAGACCCACCACACACTCCTGACCCACTTGCTCGAGGAGGCCTACGAGGCTGCTGATGCGATCATGGCCCTCCCCATGGAAGCCCCCGACGGCGACATCGACTTTGGGGCCTATGCCGAAGTTGAAGAGGAACTCGGTGATCTGCTTCTCCAGGTGGTGTTCCACGCAACGCTTGCCTCCGAGGCAGGTGCTTTCGACCTGGACGAGGTGGCCGAGGGAATCCGTCGCAAGCTTGTTGCCCGCCATCCGCATGTGTTCGGAAACGTTGAGGTTGCTGATGCTGACGAGGTGCTTGCCAATTGGGAAGACATCAAACGAGACGAAAAGCAGCGATTGAGCCTCATGGACGACATACCCGCAGGAATGCCGGGCGTCTCCCGTGCACTCAAGGCCCAAGCTCGGGCAAACAGCGGCGGCTTCGACTGGTCAGAACCCCACGAGGTCGTCGCGGTTCTTCGAGCGGAGATCGATGAGCTCGCAGCCGCAGACGATCCTGAGGCTGTCGTCCACGAGATCGGTGACATTCTCTTTTCTGCCGTGAACCTTGCTCGGTTCCTCCAGGTTGATCCCGAAGTGGCGCTGCGCATGAGTGTCGATCGGTTCATGGAACGGTTCCGCGCCATGGAAGACGATCTCGCTGTGGAGGGAGCCTCGATCGCCGGGGCAACTGCTTCCCAGATGGCAGCAGCATGGGCGAGAGCCAAGCGCACCACGAGTACGTAGCCCGCGAAAGTTCTGACCAACCCGAACCAACGTCTACCCTCAGGCTTCCATGACATCAACATCGACAACCATCATCGACATCCACGCCCGTGAAGTGCTCGACTCGCGGGGCAACCCGACCGTTGAGGCCGAGGTCCACCTCGATGGTGGAGGCTTCGGAAGGGCAATCGTCCCATCAGGCGCATCCACGGGGGCGCTTGAAGCCGTAGAACTCCGTGACGGCGGCAACCGTTACGGAGGAAAAGGCGTGCTGACCGCCGTGGCAAATGTCAACGGACCCATTGCCGATTCCTTGATTGGGATGGATGCCACCCGACAGGAGTCCGTGGACCAGATCATGGTGGATCTTGACGGAACACCGAACAAGGCCAATCTCGGGGCAAATGCGATCTTGGCTGTGTCACTTGCAGCCGCACGCGCTGCTGCAGCTGGCGTTGATCTCCCGACATATCGATATCTCGGAGGGGCCAACGCACGAACACTTCCGACCCCATGCTTCAACGTGATAAACGGTGGGGCTCATGCTGCCAACTCGATCGACACACAAGAATTTATGCTCGTACCCGGTGGGTTGCCGAGCTTCCGTGAGGCACTCCGTGCAGGCGTCGAGGTGTATCACTCGCTGCGCAGCGTGCTGTCCGAGCGAGGGCATGCCACCAACGTCGGAGATGAAGGTGGCTTTGCTCCCGATCTCGACAGCGATACCGATGTTCTCGAAACGCTCATCGAGGCCGTCGAACGGGCCGGATATGTGGTGGGCGAACAGATCAGCTTCGCCCTGGATGTGGCGGCAACAGAACTGTTCCACGACGATGCCTATCACCTGTCGGGGGCATCCCTCACGTCAGACCAGATGGTCGAGCACCTGGCAACACTGGTGGATGCCTATCCGATCGTTTCGATCGAAGACGGGTTGGATGAGGCCGATTGGAGCGGATGGGCGACCCTGACCTCAGAACTCGGATCGCGGTCCCAGATCGTCGGTGACGATCTCCTGGTCACGAATGTTGACCTCCTCCGCAGAGCCATCGAAGAGGACGTGGCGAACGCGATCCTGATCAAGGTCAATCAAATTGGTTCCCTGTCCGAGACGCTCCATGCAATGGAGCTCGCGGAGCGCGCTTCGTATGGAACCATGGTGAGTCATCGATCCGGGGAGACCGAGGACTCCTTCATTGCCCATCTTGCGGTCGCGACCAACGCCGGACAGATGAAGACCGGTGCTCCAGCCCGTGGCGAACGTACTGCCAAATACAACCAATTACTTCGCATTGAAGAGGATCTCGGCGAAGATGCCAGATACGCAGGCTGGGATCGATTCCGAAGGTTTCTATGACCGAGACACTCATACGTGAAGAAGAGGCAGCACAGCCAGCCATTGGGCGCAAGAAGCGTTCGCGCTGGCCGACGTTGTTGTTCGTCGTGCTGCTCGTGTCCTTCGGCCTTGTTGTGTCAGGTGTGCTTCCCATCCAGCAGTACCTTGAGCGAGAGAACCAGGTGAACGCGGCGCGGGCCGAACTTGCCATCATCGAGGCGCGCAATGCCGACCTTGCCGCCGATGTCGATGCTTTGCGCACCGATCAGGAAATCGAACGTGTCGCCCGCGAGCAGTACGGCTTCGTGCGGGAGGGAGAAATCGGCTACGTCGTGATCACGCCCGACGCCGAGGACCCGGCTGTGTCGACTCCGGCACCCGTGACGCCAGTAATCGATGACCATCCCGGTTTCTTTGCAAGGATTTGGCGTTTCCTCACTGGCGGTGACGTTGTCAACGAACGTTGACCGATCCATTGTCCACCATGGATGACCGAGCCGTTGTTGAGATCCAGATCGGTCGACCCCCGCGCTCTGAAGTTGTTGTTGAGGCCCGTTGTCATTTTGATCTTCCGGTTGTGATCTACGTTCCTCCGATCCTCGACGATGGCACCCCTTTTCCCACGTCGCACTGGCTCACCTGTCCGCTCGCGGTCCTCCGCATCAGCCGACTGGAAGCTGCCGGTGGTGTTCGTGCAGCCGATGAGTGGCTTGACGCGGATCCCGCTGTGGCTGAAGCTTTTGGCCTCGCAATGGCTCGTTACGAGTCAGAGCGACAGGCGCGGTTGTCCCCGGAGTGGACCGGTCCCGTGCCAACAGGTGGGATTGCAGGCTCCAAGGGTGGCGTCAAGTGTCTCCATGCCCAGTACGCCGACACAGCGGCGGGGAACGACAATCCGATCGGTGAGGATGTCGCAGAACGTATTGAGCCTTTCAGTTGTGTCGTTCCGTGTGTCGTCGCCAGTGACGCCGGGATGATTCTCAACGATGAGTGGGTTGAGCCGTCGTGATCGTCGGTGCAATTGACATTGGATCAAACTCGATGCGGCTGCTCATTGTTGATGGCAACCTCGACGTGCGTGTCAACCAGCGCTCGATCACCCAGCTTGGCGCCGGTGTGGATGCAACGGGTCGTTTCAATGCTGCTGCGATGGCCAAAACCCTTGCCGTGATGGATGAATTCGGTGAGCTTCTTCGTGCGCACGATGTTGATGTCCTCGCCGCGGTGGCGACCTCGGCCACCCGGGATGCATCAAACGGTGCTGAGTTCGTTGCCGAAGTTGCACGACGTATCGGGATGGCTCCCGAGGTGATCTCGGGTACGCGAGAGGCAGCTCTGTCATTTGCCGGCGCCACTCGGGGACGCACCGATGGTCCGTATCTCGTGGTCGACATCGGAGGGGGATCAACGGAGTTCATTCGAGGGGATGGGAGCATCGAGTCCGGTGTGAGCATTGATGTCGGATGTGTCCGCATTGCAGAACGATATGGACTGGCTGACGTTGCATCTGCACAGAAGCTCGACGTCGCACGGTCCATGGTTGCAGCGGCTCTTGTCGACGTGCCCACCGCCGAGGGTGCCACCGTCGTGGGGGTCGCAGGGACATTCAATGCGCTTGCAACGTACATCCATCAACGGGATCCGTATCACCGCGAATCTTTCGGTGAGTCGTCGGTGACCCTCACGGGCATCATCCACGCCACCGATGAACTAGCTCCCTTGACCGCCAACCAGCGCGGTCTCCTGCCCCAGGTCCATGTCGATAGGGCGTCCACGATCGTGGCTGGTTCGGTCATCGCGGCTTGTGCGTTGCAGTCGGTTGGAGTGGATTCCGCGGTCGTCAGCCCCACCGGGCTGGTCCACGGACTCGCAGCCGAACTCCTCGGCATCTAGCGGTACCTGTCCTCCCGCTTGCGGGGGGGACGCGAGGAGCGAAGCGACGCTGCAGGGGGGCTTTCCGACGTCTGACGTCTGGCGTCTGACTTCTGGAAGACGGGGCTTGCATACCGTGACAAGCTGAAACGCCCCCCTGCGACACAGCGCCTGCTACGCAGGCGTCGCATCGCGTCCCCCCGGAAGACCGGGGGGACGGGTTTGAACCACTTCTGATATCGGACATCTGACGTCACTGCTTCTTCCCGTCCTCCCGCTTGCGGGGGGACGCGAGGAGCGAAGCGACGCTGCAGGGGGGCTTTCAGACGTCTGACGTCTGGCGTCTGACTTCTGGAAGACGGGGCTGGCATACCGTGACAAGCTGAAACGCCCCCCTGCGACACAGCGCCTGCTACGCAGGCGTCGCATTGCGTCCCCCCGCAAGACCGGGGGGACGGGTTTGAACCACTTCTGATATCGGACATCTGACGTCACTGCTTCTTACCGTCCTCCCGCTTGCGGGGGGACGCGAGGAGCGAAGCGACGCTGCAGGGGGGCGTCCCAGTTTGCATGCACTGGCCCCCATGGCTCGAAGGCTTGCCGACTACTCGGCGGCGGCTGCGACTGCCTTGTCAACCAAGTGGGAGGGCATTTCCTGGTAGTGGTCGTGCTCGCCGCTGAACGTTCCCCAACCATTGGTGAGGGATCGCAGGTCGATTGCGTATCGGACGATCTCGGATGTGGGGATCATTGCTTTGATGACCTGGAACCCGTCACTTGAAGCTTCAGATCCCTGGACGGAGCCGCGCCTTGCTGCGATGTCTCCCATCACATCACCCTGGTACCCCATGGGCACGCTGATGCGTACATGGGAGATCGGTTCGAGAAGCACCGGAGACGCCGCCTCGAATGCTGCACGGAATCCGGCCCGCGCAGCAAGCTTGAAGCTCATCTCGTTTGAGTCGACGGAATGGTACTTGCCGTCGTCGACGGTTACCTCGACATCGACGACTGGATACCCGTGCCTGCCACCTTGCTGCATGGTCTCGACAATTCCCTTTTCGACCGCGGGAATGTATTGGCGAGGAATGGATCCTCCCTTGATGGCATCGATGAACACGAATCCTTCACCGCGTGTCAGCGGCCTGAGGATCAGATGGCAAACGCCATATTGCCCATGCCCACCTGACTGCTTCTTGTGCTTGCCTTCAGCGTCTGCTTGTCGGGTGATGGTCTCTCGGAAGGGAACCCTGACCGGCTCCTGATCGACCAACACGCCGAACTTGCGCTCCAGCTTCTCGAGGGCAATGAGGAGATGGGTTTCCCCCATGCCGTACAGAAGCGTCTGGTGCGTTTCTTCGTTGCGTTCGAGTTTGAGCGATGAATCCTCCTCGAGGATACGGTGCAGGGCAGAGGCCATCTTGTCGTCGTCCGATTGTGTTCGCGGCACCAGTGCGGTGGCGATCACCGGTGCGGGTCGATCAACCGGGGGGACCTTGACGGGCTTGTTCTTGGGAGCAAGCGTGTCACCGGTCTGGGTGTCCTGGAGCTTTGCAGCAGCAACGATGTCACCCGCGGGTGCGCTGTCGACGAGTTCGGTTTCCTTGCCGAACATCGTGGCGATCTTTGCGAGACGCTCGTCTTGCCCTGAGCGACCGTTGGTGAGGTGTGTTTCGGGCTTGAGCGTTCCCGAAAGAACCTTGAACACGGAAATCTGACCCACGTATGGGTCGGCGAACGTCTTGAACACGAAGGCGAGCGGATCCCCGTTGGGATCCTTGGGAACTTCGACTTCCTGACCCCCTGCGATGACGATTGCCGGGGGACGGTCGAGAGGTGACGGTCCAAGCTCAACGATGAAGTCTGCGAGTCGGTCGACAGCGATTGGGCCGGTTGCCGAGCCGCACACGACGGGAAACACCTTGGCAGCAGCGACGCCTGCTGCCATCGTCTTCTCAAGTTCTGGGACCGATGGAATGGTCCCTTCGAGATATTGCTCAAGCATGTCGTCGTCTGCCACAACGATGCCTTCGATGAGGTTGTCGTGGACTTCGTGCGCACGCTCGGTGAGTTCTTCAGGCATGTCGACGACCTCAGCCTTGCCAGAGTCGTAGATGTATGCCTTTTTCCGAAAGAGGTCCGTGACGCCGTGGAATGCGTCCTCCTCGCCAATCGGAAGCTCGATGGGGGCTATCCCTGCACCGAACTTGTCTCGGAGCTCGGCGAGGGTGCGATCAAAGGATGCGCGTTCTTTGTCGAGCTTGTTGACAAAGATCATCCGTGGGGTGTTGAGTTTCTCTGCGACCTTCCACGCGTACGCCGTTTGAACCTCGATCCCATCTACGGCGCTGACCACGAACACGGCAAGGTCAGCGACGCGAAGTGCCGCATGCACATCGCCAACGAAGTCGGCGTAGCCCGGTGTGTCGATGAGATTGATCTTGTGGTCGCGCCATACGAACGGTGCAAGTGCAAGCGACAAAGACATGCCACGGTCGTGTTCCTCTGGGTCATAGTCGGTCACGGTGTTGCCCGCCTCCACGGTACCGAGGCGCGTGATGGTCCCTGCGCGGTACAAGAGGGCCTCCGCGAGGGTTGTCTTTCCAGAGCCGTTGTGCCCAACGAGGGCAACGTTGCGAATCCGATGGGGAGGAAAGACCTTCACCAACAATCTCCTTGCTCGACTGGCTACAGCCTACGCATGAGCGGAACGCCACGCCGAGTCGAGCAGGTACCCTCCCGTGAGCCCGGGTGGCGAAATGGCAGACGCGGCGGACTTAAAATCCGCTGTCCCTTAGGGGTCGTGTGGGTTCGACTCCCACCCCGGGCACTGGCGAGCACCTTAAACGTCGGGTATTCACTTCGTCGGCTGTTATAGGAACGTTCGATTAATGGCGTCATACGTCCAGCTGATGGCGGTGGCTAGAGACGGAACGCTTCGGTTGGTCTTCAACCACAGAAATCGTTAGCAGTCCAGGTTGCTCTGCGTTACTCCAATGGGCACTCAACGCTCTTCTGCCCGCTTCAAGGTCGTCAACTGCAAATGCCCTACGTCAACACGCTTCTATACCGCCTCGGAGTCAAGGCGGGAGTTGAAAGTGGGTGCATCCGCACGGTCTGCTCCACGTAATGAGCTACGAGCTCATGATGGAAGGCATCCTCGTGCCAATCATTCACCAGCAGCTCGGACACACCTCGCTGGCGACGACGGCGAGAAGCCTGGTCCACATTGTACCGAAGGAATTCTTGGTGGCGATGCAGGGGCGTGAGTACGATTGCTGAGCGTTAATCGACTGTTCTGACAGCACGGCTCGAAGCATCGTTCTCGATGAGGTCGAGTTGCTCGTGCCACCAGCGAACCGCCATCGCGAGCAGCTCCTTCTGATCGGTGTCGGCGAAGCGGGCGTCGTATACGGGGTAGCCGACCCGATGGTCACTACCGACGGAAATCGTGATGCTCTGGCCGACGCTTCCGCGTCCGTCCTTTGCGTAGGTCGTACCCTGCTTGAGGACGAGGTTACGCGCATCCTCTACGAACCAGAAGACGGCGTCTTCGTCCCGTCGGGCTTTCCAAACTGTCCATGCATCATCGATGGCGGCTGCCAGTTCGGGACCGGTGGCGCGGTCAACCTTTTCGAGTGTATGTCCAATCGAGCGCAGCAGGGAGACAGCAGCCGTCCACATCACACGCCACCGGGCGCCCATTGGATCCTGTTCATCAAACATCTCAAGGGCAGCCTCGGTGATTCGAAGAACCTCACGGGCGGCTGTTGCTTCCATCGCGACACAGTATTGTCGTGTCGAGACCCAGATTCGCAGGCAACAGCAGATAACCGCAGAAACTGCTAGCAGTTCGTTTGATAGGCAGTGTCATCGATACCACGAGGATGGCCAAGAATCCGGAGATCCGATGCTGAGCGTCATGTCTCACCGGTGCGATGCGAACATGAAGTACACCCTGAAGGTTGTCCCGCTTTCCGCAGTTCTCACGGCTGGCCGTTCAACTCCGCCATGCGATGGACCCGCTTCACAGCGGTGTGACGATATAGGTCTGACCGTAAACCAACTGGAAAGTGGATGCAATCAGCCCGATAATCCACTCAACATGCCTCAGTCGGCCGGTTCGTGTCGGTCGGCTATTGTGAAACTGCATTGCTGTCAAAAAGGACGGTTGTTGGAGGAGAGGGTATTCTCCTCTGATTGGCGATGATCCTGCAGCGTGATGCCGGATACCTCTGCCCTGATCCACGCATTGACAGTTGGACAAGTCGCGACAAAGATCGCTGCGACGGGTCGGATGGCTAAAGCAAATGTAGGGTGATGTCCGATGTCGATGCTTGTCGGCTAGGAGGACGGGTGGCAGAAAAGAAATACTGGAGAGCGACTGAACTCGGGGTCGCCATCGAGCAGACTTGGGGCTACCCCCTGCGGCTGACCCTCGAAACAGAACGCACTCTGGGGTTCGTGAAGAAACAGACGCTCTTCATGGCGCAGACCGATGCCCTTAGGCTGGCCGAACGAATCTACTCAGCACTCGGATGCAGTGGAATGACGTCGCCGAACTGGCGCACTAGATATCCCGATGAGTTCCCCGGCTTTAAGCCGCACATCGAGACTTGATGGGGACAGGGGGAATCACGGTTTCGTTGTGCAGTTCTTGAAACGAAGCTTGTGGGTGGTGTTGAGTGGCTTCGTTGGCCTTGCGCTTGGTTGGGTCATTGGCAACCGTCGCTGGATGTCCGACCCAATCGTGTGGTTTGATCGTCACGGGAGCATGGTCACAGCCGCGGCAACTATCGCTCTGGTGGGAGTCACTGTGGGCTATGTAGTTCTGACCAGAAGTTTAGTTTCGGAGTCTCGGAAACAGGCGGAAGCGGCGCAGCATTCTTCTGAGTTGTCCGCGCTTCCGGTTCTGACGATCCGGAACCTGTTGGGAGATCGCTCGGGTGGCAACAGCTACCCGGTGTCATTCTTTCTGTGGAACATCGGCAATGGTCCTGCACTCAAAGTCGTAGCGACTGTGATTGTGGGTACCGACGATGCTCTCATGGATGTGTGGCGGGAGACGAAGTTCACGTTGGACATCGACCCGATTCAAGCTGGTAAGCCTTCACCGACTGAAGCTGAGCGTGGTGGTGTCGTGCATTCGATCTACATGGGCAATTTGTCTGATGATCCAGAATCGGGCATGCAGTATTACGCGGTGTGGGATGGCGCATTCGGGAACTCAACTCCCCGGTGGGGTATCCGCGTGACTTGTGAGGATGTGTTCGGGAACCGCTTTGAGTTCATACAGAACAAGCACGAAGGCTGGCATATGCGCGCACTGCCGACAGGCGATTCCGACGCCACAACCTCCGCATCGGGTTCAGCCTTCAAGTGAGCTGGAGCTGTCGATAGCTGGCCGTTCGGGTGCACATATGGCTTGTTTCGCTTGACGATTGGGTCTTCTCTGACGCTCACCAATATATACCGCCAATGGCCAAAGCGACCGCCTCTTGTCGATTAGCGGAGTCGAGTTCGGGGGGGGGAATCGTGGTGAGGACCTGAAGATTGTGGCCAAGATGTGTTGCGACGGGTGTTGCGGGTACTCCTTTCAAACGGGTACTCGGGTCCGTTCAGAGCAGCAGGCTCCCGTTGGTATACCCGAGGCCGTGCAGTGTTGGTCCGGTGTTCAGACCGGCGTGTTCCCACTCTCGACTGAACGATCGGGTGACATGATCAGGATGTATGGGGCACTTGGCTGGCTAGGTCCGCGGGGCACGTTCAACTCCGTCTGCCCAAGTTGTGCTGTCGACAATCGAACGCTGAAGGCCAAGAAGGGCTGGATGTAGCAGAGAACGGTGCCCTTTGTTTTCCTAGACAAACCCAGCTATCGCCGACAAGGGACCTGCAGCAACGGCGACGAAGAGTAGGTCCGATTCTTACTTCTAGACACCTAACCAAAATTACAGTAAACTGTGTAAATCATGCTACAACTCAGTCAACGACCCCTTACCGGCTCCGATGCCGATTACGCGCTGTTCACCAATCGACATGGTGAGCTCAAGCATCTCGAGCAGGCCGCCCTTCTCGATTTCAACGTGCTTCTCCTCGGCGAGCGGGGAAGCGGCATCACCTCTGTGATGCACCAGCATCTACGACGTCTCCGCGAACTGGGCCGTAACGCTTTTTACGTGTCCGCGGTAAGAGCCGAGAGCCTGGATGAGGTGCTCGATGCGATCCGGATCGGCGTGCTGGGGCGCCGCGAAGGCTATCCGGTGGAAGTGCCGGGTGAACCCGACATGGACTTCGTGATGGGTCGCCACCGAACGCCGATGACCGCGTCCCGCACTGTCCATATCCCCGGTGATCCAGACCCGCTCGCGACGCTCCGCTATGTCGGCGGTCGGTTGCTTGAAGCTGAGGAGTCGTCCGAGAGGGCGATAGTACTCCTCGACGATGTGAGAGACCCTGCCCTGATCCACAGTCTGTTTGGCCGCCACCGAGACGAAGTGTGGGAGATCCCCATCAGGTGGGTTGTCGGCGGTCAGTCATCGCGCCGCAGCCGTTATCTCGAGGCTCCCGCCGACGCGTTCTTCGACACCGAGATCACCCTTGATCCGCTCACCGATGCCGCTTCCGAGCATCTCGTGAGCACCCGCCTTCGGGACGCAGCACAGGCAGATGCCGATGCCGCCGACCGGATCAGGACACAGCTCACAGAGATCATCGAAAGGGGCGGCGGTAACCCACGACGCCTGCTCGCCGCAGCACGGGATGCCACGCTACGAACACCCGACGAGACGGCGGCCACCGACGTCGTGATCGCTGCCGCTGAAACGCTTGGCATCTCGGAACTGGCCGCAGTGCGGCACCTGCACACCCACGGGCCGACCAGCGCCTCCGATCCTGAGCTCCTTGAGGAGCTTGGAATCGGTCGAGCCCGAGCCACACAGGTGTTTCGACACCTCGAAGAGGAGGGTCTCGTCGTTGCGACTCACGAAAAGGGTGGAGTGGGCCGACCCCGCAAGATGTACGCCATCAAGACGTCGATTGAGGAGCCAGTGACATGAGCCATCAGGTGCTGCTCGATCTACAGGCGGCTCACGCCTTCGATGCCGCACCTCTGCGCCACGATCTCGGTGTCTACCACGTTCCCTTTGGCGAACTCACCGGCGTCGATTCTCCGGAGGACCGACTGCGAGGGGTGGCGGACAGGGGAGAACGCACTGTTGTTGTGGGTCTGCCCGGATCCGGCAAATCCAGCTTGATCCAGCACGTCCTCGGTCCCGCCGCAGATGGCGTCGCCCCGATTCTGGTGCCCGTCTCTGGAGAGCCATCCGATCTCGCCGGCAACGTTCAAGGCGTCGCCGGACTCATTATCCAAACCATTGTCGATCACGACAACTTCCCCGAGAGAGACCGCACCACGGCGCTCGAAAGCGCAGCATCCACTCGTTTGGTCCCGCCCTCAGCCCGAACCAGCCGTTTGAGCCTCGGAGGAGCTTGGATGGGAGCAGAACTCAAAGCAGCTGTCAACAAGCAAGTCCCACCCACCCTGGAGCTGCCGCGCACAGCGCAGGCCAGTCTTGAGGTCGTCGACCAGCTCCTCACCATCATCAAGGCTGACGAACTGATGCCCGTCCTGGTATTCGATGACACAGACCGATGGTTCCGAGGCGACGACCAGCACGAGCGCACCGCCCAAGCCTTCTTCACCAGAGTTCTCCCTGAGCTCAGGGAGCGACCAGCGGGCTTGGTCGTCTCGATGCAATCCTCCTACCTCGACGATGACACACTGTCTGGTGATCTTCGTGCGACAATCGAGACTCGCATCGACATTCCCGCCCTGACCTCTACAGAGGCACTCGCCCGCGTCCTCCGGTCCAGAATCGTCGCTCACGCCGGCGACATGGCCCTGAGCCAAGTCATTGACCAGGTGGCTGTCGAACGCCTCTTCGATCTCTATCAGACAGATTTCACTGGTGCCCTTCGTGATGTGCTCCGCACCACCCACGTCGCTCTGACCGAAGCCTGCAATAGCCGGTTTCCTACCGTCACCGTCGAACTGATCGACCAGGCAGTCTCTTGGTAACTGCCGGTGTGCTCTTGTCACACGTCGAGGCCGAGCAGGTGGCGTTTGGCGGTTGTGAACTCTGCCTCTGACATTTCACCGTTGGCGTTGCGTCGAACCAGGTCTTCGAGTTGGGTGACGAGGGCGGAAGCTCGCGGAACGGTTTGGGTCGAGGACTTACCCGGGGGGTCAGGGATGGGACGGAGCGCGAAGTAGATCGCTATTCCGATGTAGGCGGTCACGATGATCACGGCCGTCCAGGCGGCTTTGCGTCGAGCCGAAAGATCCTGGCGGCGGAACAGGTCCCACAGCGCGGCGACCCATAATGCGATCAGTGGGATGGCAATGGCAAACCACAGCAGCCCGTCATATTCGAGATCGAAGCGACTCATCGTTCCGGCTACGACAGCGGTCTACGTCTCGGGCCTGTCTCCGCCGGGCTTCAGTGCCGGTGGGGGTGCCTTCTTGGGCGGATTCTCCATCGGCGTTGGTGGTCGAGTCACGAAATACACGACCATACCGAGGAACGGGAGGACGATGATCAGGATGGTCCACATCACCTTTGCAGGGGGGTGCAGATCCTCACGCTTGAAGAGGTCCATGAGCGTGTATGCCCACAAAAGCACAAGCGGAATGACAACCGCCAACAACATGATAAATGTCCACAAAGTCATGACTTCTCCGTTGTCGATGTCCGTGCAGCGTACTCGCGTCACCCCGCCCGAGCCATTTCGAGCGTAGCACTTCACTTCTCCCGTCAGCGTGCCGATAACGACCCATGCTCACCCTCAGCAGCCACCAATGCTGATCGCGGTCATCGCCGGGGTCTTTGTATGCGTCGTGCTCTGTGTCGCGACGGTCATCGTCATGCGCTCCAAGCGGGCCCATTCAGAGACTGACCTGCTGGCCCAGTACGACCCACTCACCGGTCTGATCAATCGGACGCTGTTCCAGGATCGTGTCGCGAGCGCGCTGTCGCGTGCTCGACGGGACGGTGGTCTCGTCACGTTGATGTTCCTCGACCTTGACGGGTTCAAAGAGGTCAATGACCGCTTCGGGCACGCGGTGGGAGATGAGTTGCTTCGCCAGATCGCAGGACGTCTCACAACGGTGCTGCGTGAGACCGACACCGTTGCCCGCATCGGTGGTGACGAATTCACGATCATCGTGGAGGGTGGAAAGCGAGTCGAGCATGCCGGGCGCGTCGCCACCAAGGTTCTCAAGGCCGTTGCGGCCCCCTACACGGTTGGGTCGCATGAGATTGTTGTAACGGTATCGATCGGGATCTCGATGTACCCGGTGGATGGCGACAGCTATGAGGAGTTGATGAAGGGTGCCGATACAGCGATGTATCAAGCGAAGTCTGCGGGTAAGAACACCTACCAGTACTTCACTCGTTCGCTACGCGACCGGACGTCGGATCGGCTGTCGCTCCTTGACGATCTCCGAGATGCCATCGATGCGGGTGATCAGCTGAGGCTGGTGTATCAACCCAAGGTTGATGTCATCCGGGGGGCCGTCACGGGTCTTGAGGCCCTCGTGCGGTGGCAGCATCCCGTGCGAGGTCTGCTCCGACCAGCAGTGTTCGTTCCCCTTGCTGAGGAATCCGATCTGATTGCGCCGATGAGCCAATGGATCCTTGATGAGGCGTGCCGCGACATGAAGCGCTGGCTTTCACAAGGGATTCGTCCGATGCGCGTGGCCGTCAACATCTCGGATCGAATGTTTCGCGACACCAACCTCGTGGAGTCGATCGCCGTGTCCCTTGCTGCAGCGGACCTCGATCCGCGCCATCTTGAGGTTGAGGTCACGGAACGCACGATCACCCAGGAGACGGAACGGGCAGGAAGGGCGATCGAACGGTTGTCGGACATGGGCATCAAGGTGTCGATCGACGACTTCGGCACCGGCTCGTCGAGCCTCAGACACCTCCAGACGCTCCCCATCCGCACGCTGAAGATCGACACTTCGTTCGTACAGAAGATTCACGAGCGGAAGGAATCCGAAGCGATCGCAGCATCGGTGATCGCCATCGCCCAATGCCTTGAGATCGATGTCATCGCAGAAGGTGTGGAGACCGTGGAGGAGATGACACGACTCAACGAGCTCGGATGCAATGAGGCCCAGGGCTACCTCATCGCACACCCCCTGCATCCGAGCGAGGTCATCGCGTTCGTCAATGGCTACGACACCACCCTGTCATTTCCCGAAAAGGTGGTTCCCGACAACGGCAGACCGTAGATGGTCAACTCCACAGTTCAGCCTCTGAACTCTGACGTCTGACTTCGGGAACCCGAAGCGGGTTCCTTGGAGTTCTGCAGCTGAACTCCTGACTTCTGAATCGGTCATCGGTCATCGGAATCATATGTCCGCCTAGGCCGCCACGCTCTGCGACAATGGAGTCGTGACGACCACCGTGATACCAACATCGATCACCGACCCACCGCCGGGATATCCAGCGGACTGGGAGGAAGACGCCGTTCTCAAAGACGGGACGACGATTCGGATTCGTCCGATTGTCCCGGGCGACAGCGTTGCCCTCGAAGCGTTCGTCGAGGACATGTCAACCGAAACGAGCTACTTCCGGTTCTTCCGTGTCAAGCGAAAGCTCACGGATGACGAGCTCAGGGACTTCACCAACATCGACTATCGCAACGAGATGGCCTTTGTGGCCATCGCAGACGGTGAGCTCGCCGGAGTCGGCAGATATACCAGATCTGACGACGGGGATGTTGGAGCCGAGGTTGCGTTCACGGTTTCAGATACACGGCAGGGGAGGGGGATCGGCACTCTCTTGGTGTTCCGGATCACTGCGTACGCTCGGGAGCATGGCATCACCGAGTTCAAGGCCTATGTGCTTTCGACCAATCACGCCATGATGCGTGTGTTTCGCAACGCGGGATTCCTCCTGACGCGGGAGATGGATGAAGGCGTCTACACGGTCACGATTCCCACCGAGGAATCCGAATCCGTGCAAGAGGCCGAGATCCAAACCGAACGAATGGCAACGGCAGCGAGCCTGATGCCACTCTTCTACCCGACCTCGATCGCCGTGATCGGTGCCTCACGAAACAAGTCTTCGATCGGGGGACGTCTGTTCAACAACCTCATCAACGATGATTACCGGGGGCCCCTGTATCCCGTCAACAAGAAGACATCGGTGGTGAGGTCGATTCCCGCCTTCAAGTCGATCCTCGACATCGATGCACCGGTTGATCTTGCTTTCATCGTCATCCCATCCGAGTACGTGCTTGAAGCCGTGCGCGAGTGTGCCAAGCAGGGTGTCCGGGCGATCGTGGTCATCTCCGCAGGCTTCTCCGAAATCGGGGGTGCCGGAGTGGAAGCGGAGGCCGAACTCCTCGAGATTGTTCGGTCGGCTGGAATGCGAATGGTTGGTCCGAACTGCATGGGGTTGGTGAATACCGACCCAGCGATCAACCTGGATGGTCAGTTCGGTCCGATCATGCCGCCACAGGGAAACGTGGCGATGTCCTCACAAAGTGGAGCCCTGGGTTTGGCGATCCTTGACTACGCGGCTGACCTCAACATCGGGATCTCCTCATTCGTTTCCGTTGGAAACAAGGCCGACGTTTCGGGCAACGATCTCTTGTTGTTCTGGGAGGGTGACCCCAATACCGACGTGATCCTGCTGTATCTTGAGTCGTTCGGAAACCCGAGGCGGTTTTCGCGCATTGCCAGGAGAATCGGCAGAACGAAGCCGATCGTGGCTGTGAAGTCCGGGAGAACATCAGCCGGGGCCCGTGCGGCTTCAAGCCATACGGGATCTCTTGCAAGCCTCGATATCGCGGTGGACGCTTTGTTCGAACAAGCCGGAGTCGTTCGTGTCACGACCCTTGAAGAGTTGTTCGATGTCACAGCATTGCTTGCAAACCAGCCGATCCCGCGTGGGCGCAGGGTCGGACTCGTGACCAATGCCGGTGGACCGGCGATCCTTGCCGTGGACGCCCTCGAATCTCAAGGACTAGAGGTTCCCCAGTTCTCTGACGAATTCCAAGCCCTGCTTCGGGGTCATCTCTCCCCCGACGCCTCGGTTGGTAACCCGGTTGACATGATCGCATCCGCAGGTCCCGATCAGTATCGGGAGATCCTGACGGCGATGCTTGAGAGCGACGAGGTTGATGCAGTCATCGCCCTCTACATTCCGGCATCGACGGAGGGGGTCGCCGAGACGGCCACCGCGATCAGAGAGGCAGCAGAGGCCGCACCGCCCGACATGACATTTCTCAGCGTGTACATGAATTCTGCGGGTGCTCCAACCGAGTTGGGGGGTGAGCTCGCACGCTTTCCGACGTTCGCATTCCCTGAGCGGGCGGCCAAGGCACTGCGCAAGGCGGTCGATTACGCCGAATGGCTCCAGAAGCCAACGGGATCGCATGTCATATTCGAGGATGTCAACTCGGAGGCGGCCGCCAGCCTCATTGCTAAGGCGCTCGCTGATGCCGATGACGCCGTGTGGCTCGAACCCGAGGCGGTCGATGGGATGCTTTCGGCCTATGGCATCCGTCTGCCAAAGGCGCGTGTCGTTCACACTGCTGACGATGCCGTCGCCTTTTCCAAGGAGGTCGGGCGATCCGTCGTGCTCAAAGTCGTTTCGCCCTCGGCGGTGCACAAGTCCGATGTTGGCGGTGTCGCCCTCAATCTCAAGACACCCGACGAGATCCGAGCAGGTTTCGATCAGGTGATGGCTGCAGTACCTGACCCTGAAGGTGTTCTGGTTCAAGAGTTCGTCTCCGGTGGTCATGAGATACTCATCGGGATGTTCGAGGATCCGAACTTTGGTCCCCTGATCGGCTTCGGCCTTGGCGGGATATTTGTCGAGCTCATCCAGGACGTCGCGTTCAAGATCCATCCCCTCACCGACCTGGACGCTCGTGCAATGATCTCCGAGGTCAAGTCGGCTCGGCTTCTCGAAGGCTACCGAGGAGGCGAGCCGGGGGATATTGATGCGGTCGTGGATACGTTGCTCCGGATCTCAGCACTCGTGGAAGACCATCCCGAGGTCATTGAGATGGATCTGAATCCGGTGAAGGTGGCCCGTCCCGGTGAGGGGGTTACCGTGGTCGACGCGAGGATCAAGGTTCGCCCTGTTGAGGGTCGTTGGATACCATCGCGTTCTGACCAGCCGATGCGACTGTAAGGAGATTCGATGGAGGTACGCGATCTGATGTCGACCGACGTCATCGCCGTGGGTCCAAAGACGTCGATCCGCGATGCCGCTCGCCTGATGTATCGCTACCAGGTTTCGGGTGTTCCTGTCGTGGATATTGACGATCGTCTCCTTGGAATTGTCACCGAGGGCGACTTCCTCCGTATGGAGATCGAGCGGCTTGAGTCGGGGAACATTCCTGAGGATGTCGCCTCGGTGATGACGCGTACCGTCAAGACGATTCCTCCCGAAATGGACGTCACGGGTGCCGCTCGTTTCATGCAGGCCGAGGATGTGAAACGCCTTGTGGTCGCCGAGGATGGGAAGGTGGTCGGAATCATCTCTCGGTTCGACATCGTTGCCGCTTTCACGCGACCCGACGACCTCATTGAAGATGAGATACGTGAGGATCTCATTCGCCGTGTGCTTTTCGTCGATCCCGAAACGGTTGAAGTTGCCGTCGCCAACGGCATCGTGACATTTGTCGGATCGATCGGCACCCGGACGGAGGCTCGGCTTGTCGAGGAGTTGGCGCGCCGCCTTGACGGCGTCGTTGAGGTTCGGAACCAACTCACCTGGCGCCTCGATGACACCGACCAAACGACACATGATGAAGTGCGAAGCTGATCCGGTCGGTCCGATCGCAACAACCGGTGTTGACCCGGATCAGGCAGAGATGCTCTTCGCTCATGCAGCCGGGTTCTGCAAGGAACTCTGGCGTCCCGTCATCGAGCTGGTCACCGACAGCATCGGGCCTCTTGCGACGATCGCCGTCGACACCCGGGGGCACGGCGCGAGCACGCCACACCCTGGACCGTTCGACCCCCTGTCGATCGCCTGTGACCTCGTTCACCTCCTCGACGGCATTGACCATCCAATTGTCGGTGTCGGGCACTCAAGTGGGGGGGCTGCAATCGCACGGGCTGAAGTGCTCCGCCCCGGCACGTTTTCACGCATGGTGCTGATCGAACCGATCATTATCCCACCCCCCTATGAGCGGCGTGAGAGTCCCCTGTCACGCATGGCCGTCAAGCGGAGGCGTCTTTTCCCATCCGCCGAGGCGGCTCGCGAGCGATTTGCGCGTGGTCCCTTCGCATCCTGGGACCCGACGGTTCTTGATCTGTACATCGAATACGGGTTCGCACCGACAGACAAAGGCGTGACGCTGCGGTGTGAACCAAAGGTTGAAGCTGAGATCTATCGGGAGGGCCTCAACAACGACACGTGGGAGTATGTGCCCCAGATCAACTGCCCGGTGACCATTGTTGCGGGAGAGAACTCCGATTCCCATCAGGATCCATACCTTTCGCTTCTCGTGGAGAGGTTCCAGGATGTCGATCTGGTGATCGCCAAGGGCTATGGCCATCTGGTGCCGATGGAATCACCAGCCTTGATTGCAGACATCATCGCTGAGCGAGTTGGCTCAGCCGTATAGACCGATGATGGCGTGCTACAGCCCGTCGTTACCATCGGTGCGTGCGTCTCGTCTCCGAACAACAGATCGAGCAGCTGGCTGATCAACTGGGTGCATCCAGCTCATTTCGTGTTGCCGAGATTGCCGTTGACCTCGATCCTTTCGACTTCGCACGAACCGGGGCTCCCATGGTTGACAGAGCCATCGCCTTTTCGGGACCTTCGGGTATCCGTGTCGCCGGTCTCGGGACCGCATGGCGTGCGTCGGCATCGGGGACAACCCGTTTTTCCAACCTCAAGTCCCAGTTTGCACGACACACGGCAAGAACGGGAATGGCGGGGAAGGGTCTCAAAGCCTTCCTTGGATTCTCGTTCGATTCCGAACCCGGTGAAGGTCCGATCTGGGCCGGATACGACGCTGCTGAGCTCTTCATTCCGAGAATCACGATTGAAGGGGCCAACACCGGGTCCACCATTCGCGTTGTCATTCCCGCCGACGAGGCCGCCGACCTGACGCTCGATCTCCTCGGATCGATCCGCCGTCCCGGCTGGTCACCAGTCGTTGATCTGGGTGATCATTCGACAGAATCTCACCCCCCGGTCAGTGAATGGGCAGCCAGTGTCGAACAGGCGGTGGCTGAGATCCTTGCGGGCCAGATCGACAAGGTTGTCCTGGCACGGTCCGTTGTTGTTCACTCTGCCAAGCCGCCGGCGATTCTCCACATCTTCCGCGAGTTGGTGCGTTCCTATCCGCAGTGCTACAACTTTGCCTGGAAATCGGGAGATGCCGTCTTCATGGGAGCAAGTCCCGAGCTCCTCGGATCGGTACGGGGTCGGCAACTCCGATCGAATCCCCTCGCTGGCAGCGCACCGCGAGGCGAAGGGTCGATCCACGACGACGCCATCGGCAACGAGCTGCTTGCATCGGACAAGGATCGAAGGGAACACGCGCTCGTTGTCAACGCCATATGCGAGAACCTCCGTCCTCTCACCTCCCACCTTGCGGCTTCTGAACAACCCGAGCTCAAGAAGATGGCGAGCGTTCAGCACCTTTCGACGATGATCAACGCGACGCTCAACGGCGACATCGACCTCCTCGACGTCATTGAGGCGATCCATCCAACACCTGCGGTCGGGGGTGTTCCGACGGGTGCGGCCATTCGTCTCATTGCCGAACTCGAGTCGATTGATCGTGGTTGGTACACGGGTGGCGTTGGATGGATCGATACCGAAGGTGATGGGGCGGTCGCCTTGGGGCTTCGGTGCGGACTTGTTCGCGGTACTTCGACTCACCTGTTCGCTGGCGCGGGAATCGTGGAGGGTTCCCGACCAGAAGCCGAGTTGCAGGAAACACGTCTGAAGCTCGAACCGCTGCTGAGGATCCTCACGGCGACGTAGTGAGCTACGAGAGAAGCGACAGCGCCTTGGCTACGGCATCGGTGACCCGATCGTGGAGGTCGACGTTGGCTGCCCGATCCGTGCCCACCTCAATCAGCGTGGGTTCCCGAGACGACAACGATTCCGACAGTTCCTCAGCATCTACAACAGATCGTGCGGTGAGTTCGAACGCACCGGCAATCGGGATGAGGGAGATGCCATGGGGCGTTCCCCAGTGCCGTTCGTAGATCTCATCAGGGATCACATCTGATCGTTTCTGGGGAAGGAACGAGAAGATGCCGCCTCCGTCGTTGTTGATCACGACCACTTGGAGTGGGGCGCCGAGACGCCCCAGTTCGCTGAGGGCGGCGACGTCGTGGAGTGCGGCAATGTCGCCGATGAGCGCCGTTGTCGGTGTTCCGGTCATCGCACAGCCGATCGCGGTGCTGATTGATCCATCGATGCCGTTGACCCCACGATTGGCAACGACGCGCACGCCGTGACGGGGCGCGCTGAAACGGTCAACATCCCTGATGGGCATCGATGATGCGGCGAACACGATTGACGAGGGTTGAGCTGACGTCATCACACTCCTGGCAACGTGAGGTTCGCTGAGGACGGAGCTGTTGAGCGTTGCCTCGATGGCCCGGGTTGCCGCCGCGTCTGCCGCCTTCCACGCAGCGAGATACGTGGGATCGGCCACAACATCGGGGGAAGCTGTCACGAAGTCGATCGGGGCGATATCTATGACGTGTCTCGGTGCATGGGCGGGTGTACTCACGGGATCGGCGAGGCGTGAGCGGTTGACCACAACCTGGGTGCCATCGAACTCACCAAGCCACGTTGTAATTGCCTTTGACGTTGGGAGGGGTCCAAGCCTGAGGACGACATCAGGTCGCAGCTGGTCAAGGGCACCCGCCCCCGAAAGGACGTCGGACGTGATGATTGTGGTGTGTGCAGCGGGTCGGCACTGAGGATCTGCGAGGATGGGGGCACCAAGAGCATCGGCGTACCGACCAAGCGCATCGACGAATCCGATCGGTTGACCACCCCCAGCAATGATGATCAGACGCTTACCACCAAACAGCTCAGCGCCCCATGGTGCCGGTGGTAGATCTCGCTTTTCCGGTTCGATTGGTTCCGGTGAGGCGCTCGGGACCAGACTCGGTGGCGTCAACGGCTCGTCGAAGGGAATATTGAGGTGGACGGGCCCGGGAATGCCATCGCGAGCGGTCGCGACCGTGGCGACCCCGATTGAGCGGAGCTCCTCACCGAGGATGTCGATGTCGGTGGATGCCTTGACATGACGTCCATAGAGATCGGACTGATCCATGGTCTGGGGTGCCGAGGTCCCTCGCAAGGCAATCGGTCGGTCAGCTGTGAGAACAACCATGGGCGTCCCAGACTGGTCGGCCTCAACAACCGCCGGGTAGTAGTGGGTGGCAGCTGTTCCCGAGGTGCAGACCACGATGGCGGGGGAGCCTGACGCCTTTGCCCACCCCAGAGCCATGAATCCTGCTGAACGTTCGTCCCGAATCGAGATGTCCTCAATGCGAGGCTCGGCTGCAAGCGCAAGCGTCAGCGGTGTGTTGCGCGATCCGGGCGAGATGAACGCGATGGAAACGCCTGCGTCGGCAAGGCCCGCGACGAGGTCGCGTGATCCAGTGGCGTTGGTGGCCGCGTCGTGTTGTATCGAGTCATTCGTCACCGGGCGAGCCTACCGATGTCAGAACATGATCCCGAGGGAGAGCATGACTGCGGTCAGGAACTGGAGGAGTGCGGTCCCCTTCAGTACGGAGATCAGCTCTGGACCATCGGTTGTCTTGTACACGGTTTCGACAAGGGGAATGCCAAGAGGGACACCGACAAGGGCGATCACACACATGGGTGGGAGCAATCCCACCATCGAACCAAACAGGATGGTGAAGTAGGCGAGGAACAGCGTGACGACAAACAGTTTTCTGGCATTGCCTCGACCGACGAGGACGGCGATCGTCCATTTCTTGGCTTCTCGGTCAGTGTCGAGGTCTCGGATGTTGTTTGCCTCAAGAACCGCGGCCGCGAGGAAACCCATGACGATGCCACCGGTCCACGCTGCACTCGGGACCGTCATGTCATACACATAGCGGGTGCCGGCTGTGGCAACCAATCCGAAGAAGACGAACACGAACACTTCACCGAGGCCGTAGTAGCCGTAGGGGATCGGTCCGTTGGTGTAGCCGAGGGCTGCGATGATCGAAATGATCCCGATTGCCGCAATGACCCATCCTGCGTACCAGATCAGGTAGACGCCGCCGATGCCAGCAACTCCGAATGCGACGGCGATTCCGAGTTTCATTTCGGCTGGACGGATGAGTCCCGATGATACGGTGCGCATCGGCCCGATCCGCGCCTCGGTATCGGCGCCCTTGTGTGCATCCGCGAGGTCGTTTGCAAAGTTCACCCCGATCTGAATCGCGAGTGCGCTCACGAGGATCACGACGAACGGAACAAGAGCCGCGACCGAATCTCGGAATGCGCTGGCGGATCCCACCAACACGGGCGCCACGCCGGTGAGCAGCGTGGGTGGTCGCGCGGCGAGGACCCACTTGTTGGTCATGGTGAAGGGCGACAGACCACTAGAAGTGCCAGGGGAACTGGTGATAATCCTGATCCCGCTTTTCAAGGAACGCGTCCCTGCCCTCGGCCGCTTCGTCGGTTCCATAAGCGAGCCGAGTCGCCTCCCCTGCGAACAGTTGCTGGCCGACGAGACCATCGTCAGGAAGGTTGAACGCATACTTCAACATCCTCTGTGAGGTAGGGCTCTTCGCCGTGATTTCAGCAGCCCACTCAAGCGCGGTTTGCTCAAGTTCGGTATGCGGCACCGAGGCGTTCGCCATTCCCATTGCAACGGCATCGTCGGCGCTGTAGTTACGACCGAGGAAGAAGATCTCCCTGGCCCGTTTCTGGCCGACCTGTCGAGCGAGAAGCGCCGACCCATATCCACCGTCGAAGCTCGCGACATCGGCGTCGGTCTGTTTGAAGACGGCGTGCTCTTGCGATGCGAGCGTGAGATCGCATACAACATGGAGACTGTGTCCGCCACCGACCGCCCATCCCGGAACCACGGCTATCACGATCTTGGGCATGAACCTGATCAGTCGCTGCACCTCAAGGATGTGGAGTCTGCCAAGCCGCGCGGGATCCACACCGTCAGGCCCCTCGTACTGGTACCCGTCCTTGCCCCGAATCCGCTGATCCCCCCCGGAGCAGAATGCCCACCCCCCGTCCTTTGATGACGGCCCGTTTCCCGTGAGCAACACGCAGCCAACGTCAGGTGTCATCCGAGCGTGGTCAAGAGAGCGATAGAGCTCATCGACCGTCTTGGGTCGAAAGGCGTTGCGGACATCGGGTCGGTTGAAGGCGATTCTGACGGCACCCACAGCTCGTGCACGGTGATAGGTGATATCAGAGAAGTCAAAGCCTTCTACGATGTCCCACGCTTCGGGATCGAAGATGTCTGAAACCACGTTTCCTCCGGGTCGACTACCAACCGGCGATACTGTAGCCACCATGGACTCTCAGCCCCTCGCTGCCAAGAACCAGGCTGCCAAGCTCCGCTTCTCCGAAGACGCGGCTGCCATGCCCCCATTCGTATGGATCCGTGATTGGGCGTCCACCGATCCCGATCGTGTCGCCGTCGTCAGCAGTTCGGGTATCGCAACCTATGCCGAATTGCTTGCGATGATCGAGCGCCGCTCGCGGACGATCGCAAAGGAAATGCCGCAGAGCCGTTTGGTCCCCGTACGAGTTGCTCTTGACGAACCAACCGTGGTCGAGCTGTCGTCGGTTGTGGCCGCCGGCGGCGTCGCCATGCCGTACCTGGAGGAAGCACCGACCGTTGAAGGCATTCCCGGTACTGAAGATGTCTTTGCTGTGCCCACGTCAGGCTCACGTGGCGCCGCGAGAGTCGTCCGGATCACAGCTGCCAACATCACTGCCGCAGTTCTCGGCTCTCGATCGCACCTGGGGACGGACTCCAAAGATCGGTGGCTCCTGTGTCTACCTCTCAATCACGTCGGAGGACTCTCGATTCTGTGGCGATCCTTCGAGGCCGGTGGATCTGTGGCGATCGCGCCGTTTGATGACAAGCTCCCTGAGTTCATCACCGCTTCGAAGCCGACGGTAGCTTCCATGGTGCCCACAATGGTTCGACGCCTTCTTTCCGTCGATGCTGCGTGCCTTTCGGCGCTGCGGTTCATTCTCGTCGGCGGAGCCGCCGTCGATCCCACTTTGATTTCCGATGCGCACAACAATGGCGTCAGGCTTCTTGCGACGTATGGCATGACTGAGGCAACATCACAGATCGCAACCGAGAAACCAGGTGCGATGACCGCCGGTGCCATACCTCTTGATGGATTCACTGTCTCCATATCGCACGAGTCGATCCCGCATGAGGTTCCGGACCACGGGCGAGTGCTGGATCCGGCCGCCACCAAAGGTCTCGTGATGGTTGACGGCCCAGCGGTCAGCCCGGGATATCTGGGAGAACCCGATCGGGAGGGACCGTTCGTGACCAACGACATCGGGTGGCTCGACGATTCCGGTGTACTGCACATTGCTGGCCGTGCAGATGATGTAGTGATCTCAGGCGGTGTCAATGTCTCGATCGCTGCCGTGTCAGAAGCCGTCAGATCGGTACCAGGCGTCGACGACGCCGTCGCAGTCGGTGTACCCGACCCTGAGTGGGGCTCCGTCGTCGTCGTTGTCGTTTCCGGTCGACTGACATCCGACGAACTTGTCGCAGCGACTTGGGAGATGTTGGAGGCTCCGGAACGCCCAAAGCGTTGGATCGTGGTTGACCAGATTCCGCTGCTCCCCAACGGCAAGCACAACATCGCGGCGATCGAAGCAATGGCAGCCGATATCCGATGACCGATGACCGATGACCGACCTCAGAAGTCGGATGTCGGGGATGTCGGATATTCTCATCTGATATCTTCTCGGTATGGATCTTCAACTGACGGGGAAGCGTGCACTTGTTGCTGCTGCATCCCGTGGACTTGGCGCAGCGATCGCTCGGACCCTCGCCGAGGAAGGCTGCATCGTTGAGATCAGCTCTCGAAATGAGGCAAACGCTGTCGCAACCGCAGAAGCGATCACAGCCGACACGAAAGGGATCGTGACCGGTGTTGGCGTTGATGTGACGGACGGTGAGGCCGTACAGGCGTGGATTGATGATGCCGCGGCTCGGTTCGGGGGTCTCGACATCGTCATCCCCAATGCAGGAGGTCCGCGTCAGCAGCCGTTCGGTTCCTCAACTCCCTCCGATTGGGATGCAAGCTATGCACTAACGCTCCGTTCGGCCATGATGTTTGCCCATGGCGCAAAGCCGCACCTCACCGAAGGTGGCACGATCTTGTATCTGACGTCGTCGTCGGTGAAGGAACCGATTGTTCAGCTTTCGATGTCTGGGATCTTCCGTGCCGGTGTTGCGGCCCTGGCAAAGACGCTCGCTTCAGAATGGGTGTCGGAGGGGATCAGGGTGAATCATCTCATCCCGGGTCGAATCGCAACCGAGCGGCTCGACGAGCTGGATGCATCAACGGCCGAGCGTCTCAACATCAGTTTCGAGGAGGCCCGGTCAGCAAGTGAGTCAGCGCTCCCGATGGGGAGATACGGAACACCAGAGGAGTTTGCGGCTGCCGCTGCCTTCCTCGTTTCGCCCGTGGCGTCCTACATCACCGGAGCAACGCTCCAGGTCGACGGTGGCATGATCAGATCGGTTCTGTAGCTGAGATCAGAAGTCAGACGTCAGAAGTCAGAAGCGGTTTGAACCCGTCCCCCCGGTCTTCCGGGGGGACGCGGGGCGACGCCTGCGCAGCAGGCGCTGCGCCGCAGGGGGGCGTTTCAGCTTGTCGCAGAAGTCAGAAGCCCCCCTGCACCTCGCTGCGCTCGGCGCGTTCCTCCGCAAGCGGGAGGACGCGGGAGAGGAAGTCAGACGTCAGACGTCAGAAATCAGAGACCGATCTTCTTCATGAAGGCGTCGGCGTTGGGTTCGCGACCAAGGAAGGCCCTGAGATGCTCCATGGCATCGCGTGACGACCCCGGTGCAAGGATCTCTTTTCGGTAGCGACGCCCGACTTCGGGGGACAGGACTCCCTCGGATTCGAACACGGAGAACATGTCGTCGCCATAGACCATTGACCACAGGTAGCCGTAGTACCCAGCGTCATAGCCACCGAGCAGGTGGCCGAACCCGGCAGCAAACTGGGTGTCCTCGTGGAAAGGCAGCAGTGTGAGCTGGTGCGCGTTGCGATCAATCGCGTCAAGGTCGGGAGTCGGTCCCGATGTATGGAAGTCGAGGTCCATCGTCCCGTAGTACACCTGCCGCAGCAGCTTGAGACCAATGTTGTGGTCGCGCAGCGCGACCAGGCCTTCGACCAGTTCGTGGGGGATGGGGACACCGGTTTCGTGGTGCTTTGCGAATCGGCGTAGGACCTCTGCGTTCCACGTCCAGTTCTCCATGATTTGTGACGGTGCCTCAACGAAATCCCACTCGGTGTCGAATCCCGCGAACTTGCCGAGTTCGACTTCGGTCAGACACTCGTGGAGAACATGTCCAAACTCGTGGAACAACGTGAGCACTTCATCATGCTTGAGCAGCGAAGGCGTCTTGGGTGTCGGCTTCGTGAAGTTGGCGAGGACCCCGGCATGGGGCTTCCGGTACGTTCCATCGTCAAGCCGGCACCCCTTCTGAAGTGACCAACACGCCGCGTGGGTGTACTTGCCGTTTCTTGGGTGGAGATCGAGGAAGAACACCGCCATGGGGCGGTCTGTCTCGGCATCGATAATCTGATACGGTCGTACGTCGGGGTGCCATGTTCCAATGTTTGTGACTGGCTCGTAGCGGATGCCGAACACTTCACCGGTGATCTCAAGCATTGCGGCAACGACGGGTTCAAGAGAGAAGTAGTTTGCGACCTCGTTCTGGTCAACACCGAATTCGGTCTTTGCCTGCTGGTCGTCATAGAACACCCAGTCCCACGACGAAAGATGCTCGCCGGGATGATCGGTCTCAAGCAGCGTTTGGAGCTTCGCTTTTTCGACCTCGGCCAGGGTGGTCAAACCCGGCACGATGCTGCGGTAGAAATCCCGGATCGCTTCGGTATCGGCCATCTTGATTTCCATCTGATGGTCAGCCCACGTCGGGTATCCGAGCAACTCAGCGATACGATGGCGGGCAGCGATTGCCTCGGCAAGCAGCGGGATGTTGTCGGCCGCGGCTCTGGTGTAATAGAGGTGCTGGAGCCGTTGTCGGTTGTCACGGTTCGTTGCTTGGCGCATGAATGGTTCGTACTCGGGGTAGTCCAACGAAACGACAACGGTGCCGGGGTGAGATCCTTCGGCGAGCATTCCGACATACGATGGCGGGAGACCGTCGAGATCATCACGGGACAGCTCAAGGGTGCTCGCATCGTCTGTGATGTTCTTGTTGAACGCGACCTCAATCTCGATGAGTCGGGAGCGGAGGTCTTGGAGCTCGCGACGATCGGTCGATCCGAGGTCGTGCCCTGCTCGTTTGAGATCTCGCCTCCAGAACATGACGGAACGCGCCTCAAGTGCTGCAAGATCGGTTGTATCAACCGCCGTTACCGCCTCGTTGATCTCGGGGCGAAACACAAGGTCCGTTGACCATTTGTTGAGACGTTCGCGGGCTTCGTTGCCTGCGTCGCGAACCGCTTCGTCGCTGTGACAGTTGGCAAGGAACGGACCATATCCGCCTGCGTCGGCAATCACGAGGAGTGCGGCGTCCAGTGGCGCTATTCGGCTTGAGAATGAAGTCTCCGATGAGCCAGTTGCCGCGTCGACGAGTGCTTCGGCACGCTCGATGGCGTCGGCGGTGACCTGTTCGACGGATGAAACCGAAGCGGTGGAGAGGTCGTATTCCATAGCAGGAGACTACGGCGGGTTGTGATCAGGCGGTTGGGCCGACGGTGAAGCTCACCGGGAGTTGGCCGGCGCTGATGTCGGGACCAGTTTTCAGGTCGATGGGTGTGATCGTGGAGGTCATGAGGACGACGTCCAGGGGGAGACCGAGCCATCCACCGATGACGGGGAACCTCGATGCGTTCGTCGTTGACAGGTAACCCTTGCCCTCGGTCGCATCGCGTAGATCGGTATTGGAGAGCAGGTCACGCATGCCATATGTCCATCGCGTCGCACCAAGGTTTCCGACGACGACGACGGGGTGTGTGGCGCTCGCCGTGATGGCCCTGATCGTGTCAAGTCGTGCCGAAAGGCGCTCAGCGTCAGAACTGGACGCAGCGGTCGGACCCGCTGCAGTGACGATTTCATAAACTCGGCCAGCGCTATCGGTGGTGATACGTACCACGGTGTCCGTACCGACGCCGGTTGGGGTGACCGCAACCTCCCAAGCCGTCCTGGCGAGCACGATCATGCCTGCGGTGTTCTCGATCTCGGGTTCGAGAAGCACCATCCAATCGGTATCTATCTGTGCGACTTGCTCGACGATCGTGGACGTACCACTACTGATGAGGAGCAGATCAGCATCCGATTCCCTGAGCCAGTCGGTTGCCTGGTTGCGATTGCTGAAACCACCGCTTGCATCGAGATGAACGATCGCCAGGCTGTCTTCACCGGTCGACTCAGGCTGCGAACCGGTCCACAGAGGCAGCATCACGACGGCGTTGGCGATGAGCGCCGCAACGAGGATGATCAGCATCCATCCCTTGGCGGAAAGGGCGTACACAACGGCCGAGACGAGGAGAATCCACAGCAGATACCAACGCAGGTTTGCGAGATAGTCAAAGACCCACCAGGTGGATCCAAAGAAGGCGACAACCGTCGCGAGTGCAGCCAGTCCACCAAGGATCATCGATCCAAAGATCAATGCGAGGCGGAAGCCCGCAACGGTTCCGGTGTCAGTCCATGTAATCACGAACCGAAAGCGTACAGGAACCCGTCGCGCGAACCTACGAATATTTGCCCGTTCCAGATCGCGGGTGTCGCCTCGATACATCCACCAGTCGTGATCGTTGTCTCCCACATCTCGACGGGGGCGAGAGGATCGTCCAAGTTGTAGGCACGAAGGCCATGCTCCTCGTTGAGGCAGTTCGTGATGATGAGAAGGGTGTCATCGACGATCAGGGGCGACGACCAAGCGTTGGCACCGACGTAGTCGGTCCACACGACCTCGCCCGTGTCGGTGTTGACCGCGAGAAGATCCCCGCTGTCTGCAACGACGAAAAGTAACCCGTCCTCGCTCAGGGCGGGCGTCGCCCAGGCCCCGGTGTCCTGACCCCGCGCGGCTGGAAGTTCGACGCTCCAGACGATTGGACTCAGATCATTCAAACTGGTGGCAGGGATCGACGTGTCGAGCTTGACCAGTTGGCCGACTTCTCTGACACGGCGCGCAGCGGTGTTGTTCGTCTTCTCGTGGTCGGCGTGCGCCACGACATAGATGAATCCCTCTTTGTCGATGACGATTGTTGAGTCGGTGTCATCACCCATCCAGAAGTCGAAGAACACCTCGGCGTTGCCGTTCTCGATATCGGAGAGATCGACGCCAACAACGCGTCCGGCACTTGTGGCGAAGTACGCCTTCTGACCAAACACGGCAGTTGAATTCTCGATGGAGTGTTGGCGACCCAACAGGTCGTAGAGCTCGTCGGTCCATGCGGGCATTTGGAAGACCACTTCGGGGGCAACCGTGACCATGCCGTCGGCGTCGTATCCGCGGTTGAGCTTGATTGCGAACCACCACGAATTCTCGCCACCTTCATAGAGCATGTCGTCGATCACGACGGGATTCGAATCCCAGTCGTCGTTCCACATTCCCTCGACAGACTTGGCATGGAGCGACCAGACCTCGCGTACCTCGTCGCCGTCGAGTGCAAGGATCCGAAATCGGGGATCTCTTGAGCCCGTGTACAGGAGCGGATAGCCGTCGGGGTCGAGCGTTGGGGTTCCCTTGATGATGTCGCCCATGTCGTAGTCGGGCCTCAGACGTTCTCCGGTAGCAGCATTGAGGAAATGGATTTTCTTGTCGTACGCACCGAAGATGACCTCAGTGATGCCGTCTTCACGTTCGTATACCAGGGGTTGCCCCGTCCAACCCATACCGGACCACCACTTTTCCTGGTTGCCGACCGGCGAGTTTCCGGACATGGGCTCGTTAGGAAACCGCCACTGCTGCGTTGGCGGTGTATCGCTGATTGGCCCTGTCCCGTAGAACGTCCGCGTTGGATTCCCGCGGAACATGGTGAGACCGTTGACCGAGCCCCACGGCTGGAACACCGTCTCAGGTGTGACCACACCGGTTGGTCGTTCGGGGACGGTCGTGGTCGTTGTGGTAGGGGGACTCGTTGGGGTGGTGGAACCAATATCCGAATCGGGTGTTGTTGTGATCGGCGGGAAAGTTGTAACGGAGCCCTCTGGGTTTGCGGCAATGACGTTTTCTCCTCCGGCGACACAAGCGGACACCAGAAGAGCAAGCGAGGAGAGGAGGAGGACGGCTTTGCGCATCGCGGACGAGTGTAGAGATGGACCCCTTGTATTCCGGGCACCGTATTCCGGGCACCGTATTCCGGGCACCTTGTATTCCGATGACCCACGTCAGACGTCAGACGTCAGAAGTCAGGAGTCAGATGCCCCCCTGCGCAGCAGCGCCTGCCGTGCAGGTGCTGCTCCGCGTCCCCCCGCGAGCGGGGGGACGGGAAGAACCGTTCTCCCGCAGGGACAAGACCGTCCTCCCGCGGAGCGGGGGGACGCGACGAGCGCAGTGAGGAGCAGGGGGCTCTGATACCCCACGAGCTGAAGGCTGTGGGCTGTGAGCAGCGAGCACCGGCGAGCAGTCGTAGTCTGTCCCGCATGGAAAGAGCTGTCCAATTCGGCACAATGTTGTTCAAAGACGGCCTTGTGCTGTGGCGCCGCGGTGATCCGCTCCTCATGGGTGCCGCGATCGCGTACAACTCACTCTTTGCATTGGTGCCGCTTGGGATCGCATTCGTTTCCGTGCTCACCTTGTTCAGCGGTTCGGACGCCCTCATCGACAACGTTTTCGAATGGCTCTCCACCTCATTGCCGCCACAGCTTGCCTCCTTCTTGTCTGACATCCTTCGCCAATCGGTCGATGTCGTGTCGGGAGACCGCCTCGTCATCCTCGTCGTGTCGATTCTGGTGGCCCTTTGGTCTGGCTCGAGAGCCGTTTACGCCATCCAGAAGTCGCTCCGGCTGGTACAGGGGACAATCGATGAGCGCGGTTACATCCGTGCCCGATTGACAGGCGTCGTGGTCACGGTTGGAGGGGGTATCGCGATCATGGTGGCCTATGGAGCCATGCTGATCGGAGAGAATGCTTGGCAGGAGATCACCGAAACGCTCAATCTGCCGGGTGTTGGGTTCACGAGAACTGCGGTGGTACTCGCTTCCCTGCTGTGGGTCTTTGCTCTGCTCTTCGTGATCTACCGATTCGGTCCACCCGAACCGCTCCCGTACGCCGCCATCAATGCGGCGGCAGTGACCGTTGTTCTCTACCTGGGCACGATCATTGCCGGTGCACTGCTCCCACGGGTTTCGAACCAGGCGATTGCTGTGTTTGGATCGGTCGGAGTGATCCTTCTGTGGCTCTATTTCGTGGGTGTTGTCGTTGTCTCGCTCCCTCTTGGAACGCTGGCTCTGCTCTCTGTTCTTGAGAAGTTTGACCAGCAGTAGCCTCGGAGAATGGCTGCAGCTAACTCCAGGATCCGTGACCTCACCGACGGATTGCGGCTTCTCAAGCAGGTTCTGGTCCGATACCGCCGAATAGCGACCATTTCGATCCTGGGTGCCGTCGTGTGGATGGTGGCGGTCGTGGCGATCCCGTACTTCGTCGGTGCCATCGTCGACGTGGCTGTCGGGGAGGGAGACACATCGAAGGTCTGGCCATTTCTCGTAGCATTGCTCGTTGCGGGGGCCATTCAGGCGGTTGGAATCTCGATCCGCCGATTCTTCGGTTTTCGGTTCTCGTATCGTGCCGAGGCTGATCTGCGGAACAAGATCTTCACCCACATTCAGCGGCTGGCCTTCAGCTTTCACGATGTCACGTCCACGGGTGAACTCATGGCCCGGGCGGGTTCCGATCTTTCCCAACTCCGTCTCATTCTTGCAATGCTTCCGATAACGATTGCAAACCTCATGATGTTCACGGTGGTGACCATTGTGCTCGTGATCATCGATCCGGTGCTTGGCGGGGTAGCAGCGCTGATGATCCCCGCTCTCCTGTTCACCTCAGCCAGATTTGCAACCCGGGTCGTCGGCTTCTCATTTGGCATTCAGCAGGCGCTTTCAAAGCTCTCACACGTTGTTGAGGAGTCCGTCACCGGGATTGAGGTCGTCAAGAGCTATGGACAAGAGGATCAGCAGCACAGGAAACTCGACGTGACTGCGTACTCGATCTATCGATCGGCCATGGGGCTTGCACGTGAGCGGGCGGTCCATCGCCCACTGTTTGAGATCATCCCTGCCCTTGGCACGGTTGCCGTGCTTGCCGTTGGCGGTATCAGGGTGGTGGACGGAGCGATCACGCCCGGGGAGTTTGTCGCCTTTACGCAGTACCTCGCCGTGATGGTGCTCCCGCTGATGATTACTGGCTGGTTCTTCGCCAACCTGCCGCGTTCGGCGGCGGCAGCCACCCGGATTGATGCGCTGCTGGTGACCGACCCAGAGATTGAGGAGTCCCCTCATGCGACCAAGCTGAACGACGGTCCGGGCGAGGTCGTCTTTCGTGACGTGTCGTTCTCGTACCCCGACGGCACCGAAGTTCTTCGTGACGTCAACTTGGTGATTCCCGGCGGCACGTCCGTCGGTGTGGTTGGTGCGACGGGGTCGGGCAAGACCACACTGGGGCACCTGATTCCACGGTTCTATGACGTTTCTGCCGGAAGTGTTTCGATCGACGGCGTTGATGTACGCATGGTCGGTCTGGATGAACTGCGTAATGAGGTCGCCGTTGTGTTCCAAGAGTCGTTCCTGTTCTCGGCATCGGTTGCTGACAACATCAGAGTTGGAGATCCAATGGCAACCGACCAACAGGTTCGAGCTGCGGCGAGGCTGTCGAAGGCCCACGACTTCATCTGCGAGATGCCGGATGGATACGAGACCATTGTGGGTGAACGCGGTGCAACGCTTTCAGGCGGTCAACGACAGAGAGTCAGTCTTGCGCGAGGTGTTGTGAGGGATCCTCGCGTCTTGATTCTCGACGATGCGACCTCGTCCGTCGATGCTTTGGTGGAATCAGAGATTCAAGCTGCTTTGCGTCAGGTGATGGCAGGTCGGACCACCGTGATCATTGCTCACAGAACCTCGACCCTCGCCCTTGTTGACAATGTCGCGTTCATTGAAGATGGAGCAATCGTCGCATTCGGCCCTCATGACGAACTCTTGCACGACGTCCCACGCTACGGCGAAGTTCTCGCTGCGACGGGTGGAGACACCGGGGAGCACGTGACAGCATGAAGTACATGTCTGCTGCTGGGAATCGAAGAATTGAGAAGCCCGGGACCTTGATCCTGCGGGCGGCACGTATCGCTCCAAGGCTCAAGTGGCCGTTCATCGGAGCCGTCGGAATTGCCATTCTGGCCACTTTCATCCGCCTCCTCGGGCCATTGTTCGTGCGAGGGGGAATTGACGACGGGATCAGCCAAGGAGACAAGAACGTGATCCTTGTCGCGGCGGCGCTCTGGACCGGTGCTCTGCTGATCCAATACGTGCTGAATGCTGCATCACAGTGGTCGATCGCCTACGTCGGTGAGCAGTATCTGGTGAGTCTTCGCAGTACCGTGTTCCAGCGACTTCTTCACCTCGATATGGGGTTCTATTCGCGCTCAAAGAGTGGCGTGTTGGTGTCGCGAATGACCTCTGACATCGAGTCGCTCCAGGAGTTCGCATCAGACGGTGCTGTCATGGCGCTGTCAAATTTTCTGACCGTCCTCGGTGTCGCGGTAGCTCTGGTGCTCGTCGATTGGCAGATGGCAGTAGCCGTGTTCGCTGTTGTGGCCGTACTCCTTGTGGTGTCCGTCGTGTTTCAGCGACAGGCACGTCGCGCGTATGACCTTGTCCGAGAGCGTATTGGATCGGTCCTGGCAACCCTCCAGGAGGGGATCACCGGGGTTCGGGTGGTCCAGGCCTTTACCCAAGAGGGGCCGCAGGCATCGACGTTCGGTCGCGTGAACGAACGCCACTACGAGGCGAATATGCAGGTTGCAAGGGCGATTGCCTGGTATTTCCCTTTGGTGTCGTTTCTCAGGGTCGTCGCACTCGCGGCAGCACTCGGCATTGGATCGATGCGTGTTATCGATGGAACACTGTCCGTGGGGACACTCGTGGCGTTCCTGTTGTACCTCGATTGGTTCTTCCAACCGATCATCAACCTTTCACAGGTGTACAACCTCCTGCAGTCAGCACTTGCCGCCCTCGCCAAGCTATTCACCCTTGTCGATGAGCCGGTCATCATCGGCGAAAGGGAGGGTGCCTATGACCTGCCGACACCCGTGGAAGGTGCGATCGACCTTGATCATGTCGGATTCTCATATATCGATGGTGTTCCAGTCCTTGACGACATCAACATCAGTGCCGGGTCTGGAGAACGGATCGCGATCGTTGGTGAAACCGGTTCGGGCAAGTCAACGATCGCCAAACTCATCGTTCGGTTCTATGACCCAAGCAGTGGTGCTGTTCGCATCGACGGACACGATCTCGCCGACGTGACTGCTCGCTCACGGGCCGAATCGCTGTCTCTCATTCCTCAAGACAGCTTTCTGTTCTCGGGATCGCTGCGTGACAATCTCGTGTACGCGGACCCGGATGCATCCGACGACGAGGTCTGGAGCGTCCTTGAGACGATGGGGATTGATGAGTGGGTTCGATCGCTGCCAGATGGTCTTGACACAGAAGTGCGCGAGAGGGGAGGACGGTTCTCCGCGGGTGAGCGTCAGCTGGTCGCTCTTGCTCGGGCATTCCTCGCCGATCCCGCGGTGATCGTTCTCGATGAGGCAACGTCCAACCTTGATCCCGAGACCGAGGTCGCGGTTGAATCAGCCCTGCGTGCCTTGTTGGCAGATCGAACGTCGATCGTGATCGCACACCGGCTGCGTTCGGCCGAACGAGCCGATCGAGTCGTGATGATTGCCGACGGCAAGATCATTGCCAAGGGAACACACGAGGAACTCTCGGTGTCCTCACCCCAGTACAAGGAACTCGTCGACGTGTGGAAGGTCGGGTTGGCCTGAGGCTCGGGCAGCGCCCGAGCCAGCTTTCAGCTTTCAGCTTTCAGCTTCGGTCATCGGTCATCTGACTTCTGACTTCTGACTTCTGACTTCTGACTTCTGACTTCTGACCTGTCTAGCCTGCTGGTATGTCTTTCAATCCCAGCGAACGTACGCGGGTCAAACGGCTTCCTGAGCGGGGGGTCTATGACACCGACATGATCCACTCGGTGCTCGATGAGGCTCCGATCTGTCATATCGGGTTCGTCGCCGATCATGGGCCGGTCGTCATCCCAACGATTCATGCCAGAGTTGATGACACTCTCTATCTTCATGGATCTCCCGCATCAGCGATGTTGCGGTCGACGCCGGGCGAACAGGTGTGTATCACCGTGACGATTCTCGACGGTCTTGTTGTTGCCCGCTCAGCGTTCCACCATTCGATGAACTACCGATCGGTCGTCATATTTGGTGAGCCACGGATCGTGGACGATCCAGCCGAACGCATGATCGCACTTGAGGCCATCACGAACCACGTCATCCCCGGCCGATGGGATGAGTCTCGTCTTCCGAACGACAAGGAAGACCGTGGAACCAAACTTCTTGCAGTGAAGCTCGACGAAGCATCCATGAAGATGCGATCGGGACCTCCGGGTGACGATGACGAGGACATGGATCTTGACATATGGGCAGGTGTTGTCCCCCTGACGCTCACGGCGGGGGAGCCCCTCAGCGCACCAGACCTGAAGCCAGGGATTCCGGTGCCACCATCGGTACAGAACTACGGCGTCTGACGTCTGACGTCTGACTTCTGGAAACGCTGGGTCATCCGGGGACTCTGCAACACGACACTGCCGGTTTTGTGAACGTCATCACAAGTGATACTGTTTGTGCTCTTCTCCGGCCGGGCATCGACCCGAGAACCGCACTCGCTCTTCAGATGCCCGCCCACGATGGCCTGAAAGGGGTGCACATGACAAAGCGGTTTCCGCTCTATGACGTGAACCAGCACCACGACGCGTGCGGCGTCGGTTTCATCGCGGATCGCTCGGGGACTGCATCACACCGTATTGTACGCCTTGGTGTTGAGTGCCTCCACAACCTCGATCACCGCGGTGCACGGGCGGCTGATGGGACCGGTGACGGTGCCGGGGTGATGACGAGGACTCCGTTCAGAATCCTCGAGCGGGATCTTTCTGCGGCGGGTAAGAACATCCCACGTCGAGATCGCATAGGTGTTGTCATGGCCTTTCTCCCGCGAGGCCAGTCCACCGGATCGAAGGAACTCGTCGAGCGTGCTCTTGCCGACAACGGAATATCGATGCAGCTGTGGCGTCGCGTGCCAATCGATCGAAACGTCCTGTCGGCCACGGCAAGGAAGTCTCTCCCCAAGATTCGTCAGGCGATCGTCGTTGCCGGGGAGGGGATTAGTGATCTGGACGCCTTCGAACGGGCGCTGTTCCTCGCACGCAAGCAAATTGAACGTACCTCCGACATCGCGGGTCTCGACATCGTTTCGTCCTCGGCACGAACGGTCGTCTACAAGGGCCTGTTCACGGCGGATTCGATCGAAGATTTCTATTGGGATCTGCGTGATCCGACGTACGAGTCAGATTTCGTCATCTTTCATCAGCGGTACTCAACGAATACGCAACCGGCGTGGGCACTTGCCCAACCGTTTCGGATGCTTGCACACAATGGTGAGATCAACACGGTACAAGGAAACCGGTCCTGGATGGCTGCGAGATCGAATGATCTGGGAACGAGTGTCTGGGGTGACCGAACTCCCGAGTTGGCCCCACTTGTGCGCCCCGGTGTTGGGAGTGACTCGGCAAGCCTGGATGAGGCATTCGAGGTTCTCGTGCGGTCGGGTCGGAGTCTGGCACACGTCAAGGAGATGCTCATCCCCGAGGCGTGGGAGAACGTTGGCGATCTCGACCCGGAGCTCCGGGCGTTCCACGAATATCACGCCTTTCTCACCGAGCCATGGGACGGCCCGGCAGCGATTGCCGCATCCGATGGTCGCACCCTGATCGCGGGTCTCGATCGCAACGGCCTACGTCCTGCTCGCTGGGCGATCTCACCGGACACCATCATCGTCGCATCGGAGGCTGGCGTAGCTCCCGAAGTGGAGGTGCTGGCAATAGAAACTGGGCAGCTTTCTCCGGGCGAAATCTTCGAGGTCGACCTCGCGACCGGAACTCACGCGAAGTCTGCAGACGTCAAGGCGGCATTGGCGCGTCAGGCACCGTATTCGGATTGGATCAGCACGCAAACGAATTATGTGAGCGATCCCTTCGACGATCTCCAAGATGTCCGATTCGATCCAGACGCCCTTGCACGCGTGTTCGGATACACAGCCGAGGAGCGGCGGCTTCTCCTTGAGCAGATGACCGACGGTGTTGAGCCGATCCTCTCGATGGGAAACGACACAGGGCTTGCGGCTCTCTCGACCCTCCCACAGCGGATCCCGCGCTACTTCCATCAGGCGTTCGCCCAGGTCACGAACCCTCCGATGGATCCGATTCGGGAGAAGCTCGTGATGTCGCTTCGCACGTACGTCGGGCGTCATGGGTCGCTGCTCGAGGAGACCCAACAGCAGGCCCACATGATTGAGCTCGACTCTCCGGTCCTGTCGGATGCCGAGATCGAAAAGCTCAGATCGTCGAGTGATGAGGCGTTCCGATCTGAGTGGATTGATGTCCTCTACGATCCCTCCCTCGGTGCCGATGGCCTGGTCGCGGCCATCGAGGTCGTCTGTGACCGAGCCCAACGTGTCGTTGCCGATGGCGCTTCGATCATCATCTTGTCGGACCGTGATACCGATGAGGATCGGGCACCGATCCCGATTCTCATGGCAGTTGGCGCGGTGCATCATCGATTGATCGAAACAGGGCTCAGACTCAATGCCTCAATCATTGCGGTATCGGGTGAACCGCGAGACGCCCACGATCTCGCTTGTCTGGTCGGATTCGGTGCTGCAGCGGTCAACCCGTATCTTGCCATCGAGCAGGTACGAGCAATGGCTGAGGAAGGATTTGTCGACCACGGCATCGTCGAAGCTCAGGAGAACTACCGAGCGAGCCTCGAAAACGGGCTCCTCAAGATCATGTCAAAGATGGGGATTTGCACGGTCAAGTCATACCGGAGTTCGGAGCTCTTTGAAGCGATTGGGCTTGATGAGGAGGTTGTGGGTCTCTGTTTCCGCAATGTGCACCGACGTGTTGGCGGTGTCGGATTCGAGCGAATCGCAGCCGATGTCGCTGGTCGACATGCTCGCTACGTCAACGGCGACTCGGAAATCGAGGGGTATTACAAGCATCGTGGTGGCGGGGTACCCCATGCAGCTGGACCCAAGAACGTCCTTGCCCTTCAGCGTGCCGTTCGATCCGGTGATCCCGAGCAGTTTGCCGACTACATCGCATTGATCGAACACGAGACACCATCGATGGAGATCCGTGACCTCCTCACGATCGGAGCACTTGGTGAACCGGTTTCCCTCGAATCGGTGGAACCGGTCGAGGACATCATGCGACGATTTGTCACGGCGGCGATGTCTCTTGGAGCGCTTTCGAAGGAGGTGCACGAAACCCTCGCAGAGGCGATGAATCGGATCGGGGGCAAGTCAAACTCGGGTGAAGGGGGAGAAGATCCTTCCCGTTATGGAACCGATCGCAATTCAGCGATCAAACAGGTTGCGAGCGGACGCTTCGGCGTGACACCCCAATATCTCGCATCCGCATCTGAGTTCCAGATCAAGATGGCACAGGGATCCAAGCCGGGGGAGGGCGGGCAACTTCCCGGCCACAAGGTCACGACGGAGATCGCGGAGCTCCGCCACACGGAGCCGGGTGTGACGCTGATATCACCGCCTCCCCATCATGACATTTACTCGATCGAGGATCTCGCCCAGCTGATCTATGACCTCAAGACGTTCAAGCCGAAGGCAACAGTTTCGGTCAAACTGGTATCCGGGCCGGGGGTTGGAACCATCGCCGTCGGCGTTGTGAAAGCCCATGCAGACGCGATCACCGTGTCGGGGAACGGGGGCGGCACGGGTGCGTCACCACTTGTTTCGATCAAGCACGCCGGCTCACCGTGGGAGATCGGTGTGGCCGAGGCGCATCAGGCGCTTGTGGCAAATGGACTGCGTGGGTCCATCTCGCTCGAAACAGACGGGGGCCTTCGCACCGGACGCGATGTCGTGATCGCAGCGATGCTCGGTGCCGACCGATTCGGTTTCGGGACGTTGCCTCTGTTGGCACTCGGCTGCAAGATGGTCAGGCAATGCCATCTCAATACATGCCCGGTCGGCATCACAACGCAACGCGAGGATCTACGGGCCAAGTTCACGGGATCGGTCGATCAGGTTGTCCAGCTGTTTACGTTCATCGCCGAGGACGTGCGGCATCATCTCGCCGAAATGGGTGCGACTGCGCTCGACGATGTGATCGGGAGAGGGGACTTGCTCTCGTCTGAGGAAGGTGGGGTTGCGGAAAGTCTCGCGAGCTTCCTCGTGCGTGCTGACATCGGCGAGGCACGTCCGTTTCGTACGATCGGACGGTCTCCGCTCGGTGAGATTCTGACCGACATCGGGCTTGGAGTGATGAAGGAGGAGAAGCCAACGACCGTTTCGTTCCCCATCAAGAACACTGAGCGATCGGTTGGCACCCGTCTTTCGGGTGATATTGCAGCCCGCAAGGGCAATGCGGGCCTCGCCCCGGGGACTTTCACGATTCGGCTGTCGGGTACCGCGGGCCAATCCTTTGGCGCGTTCCTGGTTGAGGGTATCGACCTTGACCTCGATGGCGTGGGAAACGATTACGTCGGAAAAGGTATGGGCGGAGGATCCATCTCGATCCACCCCTACACCGATGCTTCGACGGTACCTCACGTTGCTGGAAACGCCTGCCTCTACGGAGCGACCGGCGGATCCCTCTATGCGGCAGGCTCTGTCGGGCAGCGGTTCGCGGTGCGAAATTCGGGTGCAACCGCCGTTGTCGAAGGTACCTCGGATCACCTCGCGGAGTACATGACGGGTGGAGTCGTCGCTGTCCTTGGCGAAACCGGTCGGAACGTTGCTGCTGGAATGACCGGTGGCGTGCTGTTCCTCTATGACGTCGACCACCGGGTCAAGGGTCGCATGGCGGACAGCGCACCGAAGCTTGAGCGGCTGGGACCAACGGATGCCGAGCTGCTGTTACGTATCGTGCGTGAACACCATCGCCGTACCGGCTCGCCGCGAGCCGAGGACATCCTTGACCATTGGACGACACGGGCCAACCGATTCTGGGTGCTGAGACCTGAGCCACCCGTGCTGGGTACACCGCATGACCGTGACGTGTCAAACACTGAGTCTGAGGGTGTCGTGGTCGTTGATCCATCCGTCGTGAGGGAACACTTCACAGGGTGAGCTCGTTGTATGTATGCCAGTTGCGGCTGGAGCGGGCGGTCGGTCTTCCCCCCCTCCCACTCGCGGTCGTCCGTTCCAGTCGCGACGGGACTCATGCTGGCAATTTGTTGTTCGTGAGAGGAACCGTGCTGAACCAGCTGATGATCCGCTACCATTCCCACTAGCCGCGTAGTGCAATTTATGAGGAGTGCCGTATGACCACGGTCGACATTGATCTTGGGAGCTATCAGCTTGGGTGGCACGACAGCCAAGATGAGTACATCTACAAGCCTGAGAAGGGTTTGACCGAGCAGCTCATTCGCGACATGTCCAAGATGAAGGGTGAGCCCGAGTGGATGCTTGCCTTCCGTCTCAAGGCATACCAGCGGTTCCTGCGCAAGCCGACACCGCAGTGGGGTGGTGGTGGTCGCCTCGACGAGATCGACTACGACGACATCTACTACTACATCAAGCCGATGGAGGGGCAGGCCAAAGACTGGGACATGGTTCCCGAGTCGATCAAGGACACGTACGAAAAGCTTGGTATTCCTGAAGCCGAACGGAAATATCTCGCGGGTGTCACTGCCCAGTACGAGTCGGAAGTGGTCTATCACCGCAATCGTGAAGACCTCGAGGCGTTGGGTGTCCTTTTCTCCGACATGGATACCGCGGTCCGGGAGTATCCAGAGCTCGTCCAGGAATACTTCGGGACGGTCATTCCACCCAACGACAACAAGTTTGCAGCGCTCAACTCTGCCGTGTGGTCTGGCGGATCGTTCATCTATGTGCCGCCGGGTGTTCATCTTGAACAGCCGCTTCAGGCATATTTCCGTATCAATGCCGAGAGCATGGGACAGTTCGAGCGGACGTTGATCATCGTTGACGAGGGTGCCTACTGCCACTACGTCGAAGGCTGCTCAGCTCCCACCTATTCAAACGACTCGCTCCATGCCGCCGTGGTCGAGGTCATTGTCAAAGAGGGTGGCCGCTGTCGCTACACCACGATCCAGAACTGGTCAAACAACGTACTGAACCTGGTGACGAAACGGGCTGCGGCGTACAAGAATGCGACCATGGAATGGATTGATGGGAACCTTGGTTCCGGTCTGACCATGAAGTACCCGGCGGTCTGGCTGATGGAGGAAGGCGCCCACGGAGAGGTCCTGTCCATCGCGTTCGCCAACACCGGCCAGGTTCTCGATGCCGGCGCCAAGATGGTGCATGTCGCCCCGAACACCACCTCGCTCATCACCTCCAAATCGATCAGCAAGGGTGGCGGCCGCTCGATGTATCGCGGTCTTGTGCGCGTCGAGGAAGGTGCCGAAAACGCCAAGGCCTTCGTTCGCTGTGATGCGCTCCTGCTCGATGAAGATTCTCGTTCTGACACCTACCCGTACATGGAGGTTGAGGAATCCAACATCGACATCGGACATGAGGCGACGGTTTCCAAGGTTGGTGAGGATCAGCTGTTCTACCTCATGAGCCGAGGATTGACCGAGGAACAGGCAACGACGATGGTTGTTGCAGGCTTCATCGAGCCGATCGTCAAGGAACTGCCGATGGAATACGCCGTCGAGCTCAACCGCCTGATCGAACTCCAGATGGAAGGCTCCATCGGGTAGAGCACCAGCCTTGATGGTGATGGGTTCGGCTGGAAGACTCTGTGAGTAGCGTCCGCTCACCAACTCTGATCCGGGCAAGTGACTGCTGATGGCAAGCTCGGTGAGGATCCCGCCGGACGACGTGATCTCTCAGAGAATGGGAAGTTTCAATAAGCACCCTCACTGGTACTGTGAAGGGATCGACAAGTACACCGACCGTACCCCACCAGCCGCAGGGCACTGATTCGAAAAGAGGATCACCGACATGACGACCGACACGACCACGCACACAATGCTCCGCGCCGAGGGCTTCTCCTGCCCCTCTTGTGTCCAGAAGATCGAAAAGCAGGTTGGCCAGCTCAAGGGTGTCGAGAATGTGAAGGTCCACTTCGCCTCTGCCCGCATCGAGGTCGACCACGACGAGTCCAAGACCTCCGTCGATGACATTGTTGCCACCGTTGCCAAGGCTGGCTACAAGGCTGCGCCTTCGGCTTTCTGATCCGTCGCTCGGCTGGCTCAGCGGATCCGGCCGAGCAGCTTTGACCCGATAGATTGGACTGTGGCCAGCCGGATCTCTGTCCCACGCCATCTCATCGGTTCCCACTGAACAACGAGGTGGCCCCAGCGTGAACAGTCTCCAAAAGTGGGTCCACGGGCACTGGTCCGTTCCCATCGTGTCGGGCGTGCTGATCCTCATCTCGTTTGGCCTGGAGTACATCGCCGGGGGGGCATGGAATGCCACGCTCACGTCCCAGTGGTGGCTGGACGCCGGGGCCCATGCCACCCATACGGCCGGCGTGTTCACCCTGGCTGACGCCTTCATGATCGCTGGCGCCGTCGTGGCTGGCTACAACATCGTTGTCAACGCCATCAATGCCCTGTTGGCCAAGCACGTCGGCATTGACCTGTTGGTCTCGATCGCTGCCATCGGCGCGATCATCATCGGCAACTTCTGGGAGGCCGCTGCTGTCACCTTCCTGTTTGCCGTCGGCCACACGCTCGAAGCGGCCACCATGAACAAGACTCGATCTGCCCTGGCCGAGCTCGTCGCCATTGCACCGGACAACGCCATCGTCATGCGTGACGGTGAACAGCAGGAGGTACCCGCCCACCTGGTGAGGATGGGCGAGATCGTCCTCGTCAAGAACGGAGCCAAGGTCCCTGTGGACGGGCAGGTGGTTGCTGGCACCGGTGCCCTTGACGAATCCTCCATCACCGGCGAGTCCATCCCGGTCGAGAAATCCAAGTCGGATCACGTCTTTGCAGGTACCGTCTCGCGCGGTGGCTTCATCCAGGTGTTGGCCACCGGCATCGGCGCGGACACCACCCTGGCCCGCATCATCCACCGCGTGGAAGAGGCCCAGGACGCCAAGGCCAAGACCCAGGCGTTCATCGACCGCTTCTCTCGCTGGTACACACCCGCCGTGATCATCCTCGCACTGGTGGCCGGACTCCTCACCCAGGATGTCGTGCTGGCCCTGACCTTACTGGTGATCGGCTGCCCGGGCGCGCTGGTCATCTCGATCCCAGTGGCGATCGTCGCCGGTATCGGTCGCGCTGCCCGCAACGGCATCCTCATCAAGGGCGGCGAATATCTTGAGACGGCGGCCAAGATCTCGGCCGTTGCCGTGGACAAGACCGGGACCCTTACCGAGGGCAGGCCGCAGCTGACCGACGTTGTGGTCGTGGACCCAGCGTACGACCGCACGGAGGTTCTGCGCTGGGCGGCGGCCGCCGAGGCTGGCTCCGAGCATCCGCTCGCCCGTCCGATCCTCGACTCTGCGAAAGAGGAGGGCGTCGGTCCTGAGGGTATCCCCGGCGACGTTACCCCGGTGCCCGGTAAGGGCATCGTGTCTGATGTCGAGGGCCGTCAGGTGCTGATCGGCAACGCCGCCCTGTTGGTCGAGTACGGCATCATCAACGAGGACGGTGCGACCAACCGAGCTGAAGAAGCCGCCGAGCAGCTCGCAGCCGAGGGCAAGACCCCGATGATCGTGGCCGTTGGCGGGACCGTGATCGGCGTCGTCGCCGTCGCCGACCAGATTCGCGCGGATGCACCTGAGATGGTCAGGCGCCTTCATGATGCCGGCGTCAAGAAGGTCGTCATGCTCACCGGCGATACGCGGCTCGTCGCGGAGGCCATTGGCTCCAAGACCGGTATTGACGAGATCTACGCGTCCCTGTTGCCCGAGGACAAGCTTGACGCGGTCTCTGAACTCCAGAGGAAGGGATACGTTGTTGCCATGGTCGGCGACGGGGTAAACGACGCCCCGGCCCTGGCCACCGCAAATATCGGTGTGGCGATGGGTGCAGCCGGTTCGGCCGTGGCCGTCGAGACCGCGGACATCGCGCTGATGGGCGACAACCTGCTCAAACTTCCGGAATCCATCAGCCTGGCCAAGCGCACCGTCAACGTGATGCGGCAGAACATCACAATCGCCCTGGTCACGGTGGTGCTGTTGCTGGCGGGCGTCTTCGCTGGCGGTGTGACCATGTCCATTGGCATGCTGGTCCACGAAGCCTCCGTGCTGGTCGTGATCGCAAACGCCATGCGGCTGATGCGCAACCCCGAGGACGCCACCGTCATGGCAAAGGAGCTGCGCACCCCTTCGGAGACATCATGGATCGTGGAGGATGACATCGACACCGCGACCGAGAAGGCAATCAGCTGACTGGTTGAGCCGGCAATGGTGACACGAAGGGCCATTGCCACCGACCCCATTGAATGTTCGGTGTGAACGTTCCGTTTGGACCTTCGGTCACGACTTCATGAGGCTGGTGTACTCGCGCGCCACCTGAGTGCCGAGTCGCGCGTTGTTGTTCACGAGTGCGATGTTGGCTGTGAGGCTGGCTCCCTTGGTGATCTCGACGATCCGTCCGAGCAAGAAAGGGGTTGCTTCCTTTCCGTGGACACCATGGGCATCCATGTCGGCGAGTGCCTCTTCGATGATCACGCTGATATCTGCGGCGGGAATTTCGTCTTCAGCCGGGATCGGGTTGACGATCGCGACACCTCCGGTCAGGCCAAGCCGCCATTTGGTAACCATCAACGCAGCGAGGTCGGCTGGGGTGTCGAGCATCATCGGGGCCGCGTGACCGCTGTTACGCGAGAAGAATGCCGGGAATTCGTCGGTTCCGTAGGCAACGACCGGTACCCCGAGTGTTTCGAGTGCCTCAAGCGTGAGCCCGATATCGAGAATCGACTTCACGCCGGCTGAGACCACCGCGACGTTGGTCAGGGACAGTTCCGTCAGATCGGCGCTGACGTCGTAGGTTCGTTCCGCACCCCGATGCACGCCACCGATACCGCCGGTGACAAACACCGAGATACCTGCCAACGCAGCCAGGCGCATGGTCGAGGCGACGGTGGTTGCACCGTGGATGCCTTGTGACACGGCATACGGAAGGTCGCGTGTGCTGATCTTGGACACGTCGGGGCTGGTTGCGAGGAGGTGTAGGTCGTCGTCGGTCAGTCCTACCCGGGGGCTGCCGTCGAGGACCGCGATCGTGGCCGGAACGGCTCCACCTTCGCGGATGATCCTTTCAACGTCGGTAGCCATTTCGACATTCTGCGGGTATGGCATTCCGTGGCTGATGATCGTGCTTTCGAGTGCAACAACGGGGGTCTGGTCACTCAATGCCCGGGCCACTTCATCGGTGAGGACAAGGTCAGGATGTGGGGTGGTCATTGTTGTTCCTCCTGGTTGAGTGCGGCCTGGACCAGCCGCGGGGTCAGATCGGGTCGTACGGTGTGCGAACTGGCGATGGTCAAAGCGGCGGCTGCGTGGCCGAATCGGGCCGCTTCCTCGGGTGAGCCACCCCTGAGCAGCACATGACAGAACGCGCCAAGCATGGAGTCGCCTGCACCGCTGACGTCCTCCACAGTGGTCGGTATGGCCGGGATTTCGATGATGTCGTTGGCAGTGCTGAGCATTGAGCCGCGCTCGCCAAGACGGACCCAGACCAGCTCGACGCCGCGGTCGTGCAGGGCCCGCGCTGCGGTTCGCACCTGCCGGTCAGTGCGTGTCGGCAGGTCAGTGAGTGCCGCGAGTTCGTCGCGGTTGGGCGTAACGGCATGCAGTCGGTCATCGATCGCGTCCTTGAGCTGAGCCGCCTTCGGCACACTCACGGGTTCGAAGATGGTGCGAACGCCTGCGGACAGATCCAGTGCGTACTCGAGGGCATTGAGGCTCAGATTGCCGTCAACGACCACCACTCCGGCGGCCCGGATCACGTCACGAGCGTTGTGGAGTTGCTCGGGCCCGAGCTCGGCCGTCGTTTCCATGTCAGCGATCGCGACGATGAGTTCACCATCGACATCGAGCACTGCCGTGTAGGTGCCGGTCGGGCCATCCGTCCGCGCCACATACTCAACACGTACCCCGGCTGCCGCGGTGTGGTCGAGCAGATTGTCACCCATCGGGTCACGGCCCACGATGCTGATCAGGTGCACACGGTCACCGAGTCTGGCGATGTTTTCGGCGATGTTCCGCGCAACACCCCCCGGCGCCATCGAGCCATGACCGGGATTGCTGGTCTGGCTTGTCGCCGGAGCCTTGCTACGGGCCTTGAGGTCGACGTTGGCTCCGCCGATCACGACGGCTCCGGGCCGATCGGCAAGCACATAGCCACGGCCGAGGATCACACCCTTCTTGCCAAGATTGGACAGATGCACGTTGATGGAGGCACGACTGGTTCCAAGCGTCTTGGCCAGCGCGTCGGTTCCCATCAGCGGATCGCGCCGTATCAAGTCGACGATCTGTTGTTCCCGTTCGGTAAGCACCTTATGAGTCTAAGGCACCTTTACTGGAGTAAGCAAATGGGTTGATTGGCGATTCACGCTCCGATCGGCGAGGAAAGCAGGCGAGCCGGTGAGCGATCTGTGGTGTTCGAATGTGCGGTATCCCCTTTGTTGGTGACAGGTGGAACCAGAATGATTGCAAGCAGCGTCATATGGTCATGAGACACCAACCGTCGACTCGAGTCGCGATAACGTTGCTTGTAGTAGGAGCGCTCATTGCGGGGTGTGGGACGGATGCCACCGAACCCGGACCCTTGGCCACCATCAGCACACTCCCTGGGTCCGCTGTGGACCTTCCGCCCGACATGGCGGCAACTGGGATGGAAGTCGCGCCGATCATGCTTGAAGATGCGATCTCGCAATCAGATGCGATCGCTATCGCTGCCAAGGAGTATGGTCTGCGTTACGAAGGTGGTGTCGTTGATGCCTATCTGGTCAGCCTGACCGATCCGGGTACGCTGCGTGGAGAGTCCCCGATTCGCGACCGTGCTGTGTGGCTCGTCCACTACTCGGGGCTCGCGATCCCCTACACCGGACCGATCATGCCTGACGGCACCCCAGCAGAAGGTGGAACGATTGACGAGGCCTACGTTGTCCTGGACGCCATCACAGGCGAGTGGCTCTTCACACAGGAAAGTGGCTGACGCTCATTGGTGTCGAGCGACATGGGGACGAATGATTCGATCTTCGGGTTGTAATCTTCGGGTTGTACAGGGATCAGAGAGCTTCGACACCCGGCTCTTTATGATGGCTCGATATGAAAGCGCTCTTGTTCGACCTTGACTGGACCTTGGTCGATATTCAGGGTTATACCGATTACGGCACCGCCCTTGAAGACGTCAGGGAGCTGGTCGGGGAGTGGGCCGATGTGGGCGTCCCGGACACGAGTTGGGATGCACCGGCGAGGATCTGTATGGAGGCGCTCGTGGCCCTGGCTGGCGACTCCCGCTGGCAAGCCCTGTCCGACGCCATCGAACGTCATGAACTAGCAGCAGTGCCGCAGTCCACCCCGATGACGGGGCTTGAACGTCTCATTGACACCGTCTCGGACACGCCGGTCGCAGTCGTCACCCTGATGGGGCCCGAAGCGGCGCGCCTGGCGCTGGCGACGCACGAGGTTCCTTTCACGACGGTCGTTGGTCGCCATCATGATCTGCGACCAAAACCCGCTCCCGATCAGATCATCGAAGCATGCCGCCTCTTGGGCGTGCCTCCTTCGGATACCACGATGATCGGCGATTCCACCTGGGACATGGAAGCCGCCTACGCAGCGAGGGCTGGCTTCATCGGTATCACCAACCATCGGCCTTCCGAGTTCGCACCCGGGACCGTGACGGTCGCCGACCTGACCGAGCTCTCGCACCACCTCGCATCATCTGAATCGAGACATCACTGAACTGTTTCGCTGGATGTCGCCCAGAATAAAAGCCCGCGTACCCAGGGTATGTTCTGGCTGGAACAGCACATTGACCGTGGCGGTGGGTTGGGGCCCAAAGAACGAGTGAACCGGTTGCAGGTAGCCTGCGGCGCGATGCGAATTCGAGTAGCTGAATGCACGGTGCGGTACGAGGGGCGTCTCAACGCGTATCTCCCTCAAGCCACGAGGCTTGTGATGGTGAAAGCCGACGGTTGTGTCGCGGTTCACGCGGACGGTGGTGCCTACAAACCACTCAACTGGATGAATGCCCCCAACACGTTCACCGAGGAAGGAACGTCGTGGATCGTGATGAACCCGAAAGGGGAACGACTCACGATCGAGTTCGGAGAAATTCACTTCGAAACCTCCCTCGAGATGGGGGAGGACCCCGGATTGCAGAAAGATGGCGTCGAGCTCGAACTCCAACGGCTTCTTGCGGAACGCCCCGAGTCCTTCGGTGAGGGTATGACGCTCATCCGACGCGAGTATCAAACACCGATCGGGCCGGTGGATCTTCTCTGCAGGGATTCCGCGGGGAACACCGTCGCGATCGAGATCAAACGCCGGGGGGAGATTGACGGCGTGGAACAGCTCACGCGATACCTCGAATTTCTCAACCGGGATGGCCGCCTCGCTCCGGTTCGCGGCATCTTCGCTGCCCAGGTCATCAAACCGCAGGCAAAGACTCTCGCACTCGACAGGGGCATTGCCTGTGTTGAGGTTGACTATGACGCACTCAGGGGCAGTGAGTCAGACGTTATGCGTCTCTTCTGAGAGGTTTCTATAGGTCGTTCGTCAACGTGAGGACGGGCACCGACGCAAGCTCCTTCAGCAGCGCCGTGCGGGCAGCCTCCCACGGCTGATGCAACGCACACTGGTCAAGACCCCCGCACGGTCCACCCCGTAGGACGCATGTCTCGGTATCGGTCTGGCCTTCGACCGCCTCAATGAGGTCAAGCACGCTGATCGTCTCAGGATCTGTGGCCAGCACATAGCCACCAGTCGGACCACGTTTGGAGTCCACCCACCCCATCTTGACCAGTGGTGACATGATTTGGGGCAGGTAGGTTTGGGTGGTGTTGATTGCGGCGGCAAGGTCCGAGGATTGCATTGAACCCCTGGCATCACGCAGTGTGTGGAGTGCCTCGACGGCGAGCCCCGTCCGTTTCTGTATTGCGAATTTCACAGTTTATGAGTCTAGAACATAACGAACTGTGAATGTGGACTCACATGAGGGACTGCAGATCGAACATCGACGAAGGATGTCGGAGTTTGCCAAGTGCTCGACTCTCGATCTGGCGCACACGCTCCCTCGTGATGCCAAGGATCGTTCCGACATCAGACAGTGTCCGTGGAGGCTCTGCATCAAGGCCGTAGCGCAGCACGACAACGATCCGTTCACGATCATCGAGCGTTTCGATCGCCTTGACCAGCTCGCTCCTCCTCGCCGAGTCTGCGATTGGTATGAAAGGATCGGGAGCCATCTCGTCTTCGACGAAGTCGCCGAGTTCAGCGTCGCCGTCGTCGCCGATTCGACGATCGAGCGATACTGTATCGCCGGGCGCGTTGAGAGCAATCAAGATCTTGTCCTCGTCAAGGCCGCTGACCTCCGCGATTTCGGCAATGGTTGGCATCCTGTGAAGCTTCTCGTGGAGTGAGAGTTCAGATTCTTGTACGGTTCTCACGATGTCCACCATGTGGACCGGCAACCGAATCGTCCGACCGTTGTTGCCGAGACCTCGGGTGATCGCCTGTCGTATCCACCAAGTCGCATAGGTGGAGAACTTGAAGCCCTTGCGCCAATCAAACTTCTCGACCGCTCGGATGAGCCCAAGGTTGCCCTCTTGAATGAGGTCGAGAAGATCGAGACCACGCCCCGTGTACCGTTTTGCGATCGAGATCACGAGTCGCAGATTCGATCGAATGAACTGCTGTTTGGCATGTTCTGCCAACCGAATGTGCCTGACCAGTTCCACCCGAGTCGCTGCATCAATGTCGCCATCTGCGGCGAGCTGCTCCTCGGCTTCTTGACCCCGTTCGATTGTTCGTGCGAGACGGACTTCGTCCTCGGCGGTGAGAAGATCGTGATTGGAGACGGCGTCAAGATACATGCCGATCGCATCGGCAGCACCAGAAGCTCTCGCTGTTTCTGCCATTGTCTCCGCCCTTGGCTGATGAAACCGCGTGTTTGCCGGGAACTGGAAGTTATCACCATTCGGCCAGTGTCGCAAGAGAGTTGTACGCTTCGGTTACGTCTCTTGAAGCATCTACAGCCTGGATCTTTCGGCATGAAACGAATCTCAGTTCTGTTTTTCGGATCACTCGCGCTCGGTGTTGGTGCCTGTACCGGTATGAACGGAATGGGACCCGGAGACGCTGTGATCACGCCCGAGCAGGGGAATCCCACGGTTGAAATCGTGGTTGTTGCAGCCGACGATCTCGACGTCATCCCTGCGACGGTGACAGCGGACGGAATGACGATTGCGCCGATTGACGGTCTCCGAGTACTGCCGTGGGAGCGACAACCCATCGAGCTTTCCGTGTCTGCCCCAGGTTTTGAGCCGATCGACTATTGGATCGAAGATTATCCAGAAGGCGGATCGGTTGAGTTTCGGCTTGAACCGGTGATCCTCCAGGGACGTATCACGACACAGAATGGTCGGCCACTCCCTGGCGCACTTGTACAACTCGGAGAGGATTCCGATCGTACGGACAACGAGGGCAGGTACTCCTTGGAGCGGGCGACGCCGGGTACGATCACACTGTCGAGGCCGGCGTGGCAGACGAGTGAATATGAGTGGGATGGGGTGGTCACCGCTCTCGATATCCCGATGGAGCGCCTCGTGGTCAACGCATTCCGGGCTTCGGCAACCGACGTCGCGGACTCGGCCACGTGGGAACGTCTGCTCGATCTCGCAGACAACAGCGCAATCAACGGCATCGTCGTCGATCTGAAAGGGGAAGACGGATCTGTTTTGTATGGATCCCGAGTAGCGCAGGCCGTAGCGGCTGGTGCCATTTCGGAGTACTTCAGTATCGAGGACGTGTTGGCAGACGCTCACGACCACGACCTGTACACCATTGGACGCGTCGGTGTCTTCCAGGACAACTTCTACGCCTTGGCGGAGCCGGAGCACGCCGTGACGACGCTTGATGGTGGCTTGTGGCGAGCTTCCAACGGATACGCGTGGCTGGATCCTTCCGATCCCGCTGCGTACGAGTATTCGATCGCGGTGGCAGAAGAGGCCTGCGTGGCCGGTTTTGACGAGATTCAGTTTGACTTTGTTTCGTGGCCGATCGGAGATCTCAACAACGCAGTGTTTGACGGCGAATACAACCAGGAGGTGCGAGTTGGTGCCATCACGGCTTTCTTGAATCGTGCCTATTCGGTTCTTCACCCACAATGCGCCGTATCCGTCACCCTGCTCGGGATCGTCCTCGAGTCGGGAACCGACGAGGGTGTTGGACAGGAGCCTGAGGCGATGTCTGGTGCCGTTGACATCTTGTCACCGACGCTTTACACCACGAACTATGGGAAAGGGTGGAAGGGGATGGACGATCCCAATGAGCATGCGGTTGAGGTGGTCACGACAGCTCTCGATGGAGGCAAGCCGAAGCTGGTCGGGTTCGCATACTTCCGACCATGGCTCCAAACTTGGGCGATCAGCGAAACCGACCAGCGAGCCGTACAGTCAGCGGTATCGGACAACGACATGGGATGGCTTCTGTGGAGCAACAACGCGGGTTACACCAAGACGATTCTGCCGCCGCGCTGACCGTCCTTGAAGAAGCCATCGTTCAGTGTCGGATGTGTCCGAGGCTTGTGGAATGGCGCGAGAAGGTCGCTTTGACAAAGCGTGCATCCTTCGCCGAGGAGGAGTACTGGGGAAAGCCGGTCCCCGGATTCGGTGATCCGAACGCACGCATTGTCGTGAGCGGTCTCGCCCCTGCCGCCCACGGGGCGAACAGAACCGGGCGCATGTTCACCGGCGATCGATCGGGGGATTGGCTCTTTCGTGCTCTTCACACCGCAGGTCTGGCAAATCAGCCAACCTCGGTGTCTCGAGATGATGGTCTTGAACTGACCGGTGTGTGGGTTACCGCACCGGTGCGGTGCGCCCCACCACAGAACAGGCCCACACCCACGGAACGTGACAATTGCTCGGGGTGGTTCGACGATGAGCTTGCCCTGTTGCCGAACACACGCGTGTTCGTCGTTCTCGGCCAGTTCGGTTACCACGCCCTCTGGAGCCATCTCAAGCGTACCGGGCACCTCCTCCCAGCTCCGAGGCCCAAGTTTCGTCACGGCCTCGAGGTCGACCTCGGCGACGTCACGATCCTCGCCAGCTACCACGTTTCCCAACAAAACACCTTCACCGGACGACTGACCGAGCAAATGCTCGACGCCGTTTTCGCGCGGGCCACAGCGATCGCCACCGCTCCGAAGCTGTGAGCTGAAGGCTGAAAGCGGTGAGCTCCCCTAATAACCCTATCGTCGTATTGCTAACGGCCGAATTGCAACAACTGCAAGGGTATCCTCGGATCATTCCACCAAGGATTTGATGTGACAGCACCTGCTATTCCCGGAACCGACGTCCCAGATTGGCTGGTCGCGCGGCGTTCAGAAGCGTCCCGAAGGCTTGGCGATCTTGCCATGCCTTCCGAACGCGAAGAGATCTGGCGCTATCTCGATCTCGACTTTGATCCAGCATTCGGTTCGGCGCCGTCTCAGCCGGGCGTCGCAGGTGATTCCGACGAACTGACCGAATTGTGGACCGGCAAGGTTGTTTCCGTCATTGACGGTTTCGTCACGGACAGGGGTGCGTCAACGGTCGCATCGGTATCCGAACAGATAGACGAGGGTGCCGGCAACGACCTGTTCGCAACCGCATACGACGCTCTTGCTCCCGGAGCCGTGTTGATCGACGGTGATCATCTCAGCGAAAAGGTCTTTGTTGACGTCCAGACAACCGGTGTCGCAACGACGTTCCCCGGCGTTCATGTGGATGTACCTCCCGGATCTGAGGCCTCTGTTGTCGTGCGATTTCGCTCAACAACCGATGCTCCTGCCGTCGTGGTTCCGCGTCTCACGGCGGACGTCGGCGACAATGCCAGGCTTGCTCTTACCGTGATCCAGGATTGGAACTATCAGACCCGAGCCATGGCTCGAGCCGTTGTCAACCTTGGTCGCGATTCAGGACTGACCCTTTCTGAGGTTGGCCTTGGTGCCAAGATTGGCCGTTTGCATCTGGATGTGAACTTCATCGGTCGTGGCTCCTGGGCCAAGATCTACGGTGTCTATTTCGGGGAGGACGATCAAACCCTCGACTACCGCTATTTCATGAACCACATCGGAACCAACACGCGCTCGGACATGTTCCTCAAAGGTGCCGTTGAAGACGACGCACTCTCAGTCTTCACCGGAATGATTCGCATCGAGACGACCGGGATCAAGACCGAAGCATTCCAGACGAACCGAAACCTGATCCTCTCAAGTGGTGCATCAGCCCAGTCGGTTCCCAATCTCGAGATCCTGGCGAACGATGTGAAGTGTGGTCACGGGTCGAGCGTTGGCCCACTTGACGAAGACCAGCGCTACTACCTGATGAGTCGAGGTCTGACTCCCGACGTGGCAGACAGGCTACAGATCCGCGGCTTCTTCGAAGAGACGATCAGCAAGATCCCCCATCGTGATCTGTTGCCGTGGATCCGCGAGCGCATCAACACGAAGTACATCACGGCTCAAGAAGAAGGCAGGGTATGAGTCGGCACTCCATCGGTGCGCTCGATTCCTTTCCAGATGGAGCCGGCACCAAGATCGAAATCGGGTCGGCCACCATTGCAGTCTTCCGAGTTGAGGACTGTGTGTATGCGATTGATGATCGCTGTAGTCATGCAGAAGCGTCGCTCTCGGAGGGGGAGCTGTTCGGGTTTGACATTGAATGTCCACGCCATGGTGCGGAGTTCGACATCAAGACGGGTGCTGTGCTTTCGCTGCCTGCGACCAAGCCGGTTGCTTCCTATCCAACCGAGATCACCAATGGTGAAGTGTTTCTCACGATCAAAGACGAGGCAAACGATGAGTAATGCTCTTGAGGTCACGAATCTGAAGGCGTCGATCGGGGATCTCGAAATCCTCCGCGGCGTCGACCTCGTGGTCCCCTTTGGAGAGGTTCACGCAGTGATGGGCCCAAACGGTTCCGGAAAGTCGACCCTGTGCCACGTGTTGATGGGCAAGTCGGACTACGAGGCTTCGGGAGACGCATTTGTCGACGGTGTCGACATCATGGGTATGGCCGTCGATGAGCGGGCGCGCGCCGGGCTCTTTGAGGCGTTCCAGTATCCGACGGAGATCCCAGGTGTCACGCTCGATGACCTCACCGAAGCAATGGCGGCCTCAAACCCCAGCGATGAGGGATATGCGGCGCGGGAGTCAGCGACGACAAAAACGCTGTCGATGGAACCGTTCCGTGAACGATTTGTGAACGTGGGGTTGTCAGGTGGCGAGAAGAAGCGATCCGAGATGTATCTCCTCGGTGTCGCAAAACCGAAGATGGCGATCCTCGATGAAATCGACTCGGGTCTTGACATCGATGCGGTCCGCGAAGTTGCTGCCATGGTGGAGGCCATGCGGAGTGATGACATGGGCATCCTCGTCATCACGCACTACAGCCGGATTCTGCGCTACATGGCCGTTGACAAGGTCCACGTGATGGTCAACGGCAAGATCGTCCAAAGCGGCGGTCCCGAGGTCGCAGAAGAACTTGAGTCCGGCGGCTACACCGAACTCCAAGCAGCAAACGCCCGCTAGGCGTTCCGATGACCGATGACCGACGACCGATGTCTGACGTCTGACGTCTGATGTCTTCTCTTCTTCCGTCCTCCCGCTTGCGGGGGGACGCGCCGAGCGCAGCGAGGTGCAGGGGGGCTTCTGGTGTTGCGACAAGCTGAGACGCCCCCCTGCGTCGCAACCCCTGCTGTGCATGCGTTGCTCCGCGTCCCCCCGGAAAACCGGGGGGACGGTAAGAAGACAGAACCGTCCTCCCGCAAGACCGGGGGGACGGGAAGAAAACAGAACCGTCCTCCCGCAAGACCGGGGGGACGGGTGTGAACCGATGTCTGATGTCTGACTTCTGACTTCTGTTCCTACTACCTTGTGTGCATGGACCCAGACGTTGGAGCCCTTGGGCAGCTGATTGACCGCGCACACGCCATCCTGATTCTCACGGGTGCTGGGATCTCTACAGCGAGTGGTATTCCCGACTTCCGTGGGCCGAACGGTATATGGAAGACCGAGCGCCCGGTCCACTTCGATCAGTTCCTTGCGAGTGAGAAGCATCGTCGGGCATATTGGGATCAGAAGGTTCGGGCAGCGACCGTGTTTCAAGATGCGAAGCCAAATCGGGTCCACGATGCGTGTGTTGAACTGGAACAGGTCGGCAAAGTGGAAGTGATCGTCACACAGAACATCGACGGTCTGCACTCCGACGCGGGAACCTCCACGGACAGACTCGTTGAGATACACGGCACTGCTCGGGAGGCAGCGTGTTTGTCGTGTGATATCCGCACACCAATCGAGGTGCACATCGATTCGTATCTGCGCACCGACAATGTCCCGATCTGCAACGAGTGTGGTGGACTGGTGAAACCGGCAACGATCAGCTTCGGCCAGTCACTCGATCCGGTATCACTCGATCGAGCCCAGCAGTCAGCTGAGCGCTGCGACCTCGTCGTGGCACTCGGATCGACCCTTGGTGTCTATCCAGCAGCGCGTATTCCGTACGCCCCAACGAGTCGCGGTGTCCCATACGCGATCGTCAACAAAGGGGAGACCGAACACGACGGTTGGCCAACGCTCACGCTGCGGATCGACGGGGATGTGACCCTGGTGTTTCCCGAAGCCGTGCAAGCCGCGTTGGCGGGCTGAACCAACGCCGCGGTGCGTCACTATCGTTTGGAAGTCGACACCGAACTGAGGAGACAACGATGCGGATCGAACGGGATTCGATGGGCGAGGTACCCGTACCCGAGGGTGCCTACTACGGAGCCTCGACACAGCGGGCAGTCGACAACTTCCCAATCTCGAACCAACGCTTTGGCCGCACGTTCATCTGGGCGCTCGGTGTGCTGAAGGCGTCGGCAGCTGAGACCAACCTCGTGCTCGGCGTCATAGACGAGGTGCAGTGCAAGGCCATCGTTGCAGCAGCCGAGGAGGTCATGGCGGGAACCCTTGATGATCATTTCGTCGTCGACATCTTTCAGACAGGTTCTGGAACCTCCACGAACATGAACGCAAACGAGGTCATCGCCAACCGTGCAACGGAGATCCTCGGTGGGGAACTCGGATCGAAACTCATCCACCCCAACGACCACGTCAACGCGAGCCAGTCCTCAAACGACACCATCCCGACGGCAATCCACGTCGCGGCGGTTGCCGGTATCGAGCAGAACCTCCTTCCCGCCCTCGACGCGTTGGCGGCAGCGCTGCGGATGAAGGAGGTCGAATTCGACGATGTCCTCAAGTCAGGACGCACACACCTCATGGATGCAACGCCGGTGAGGCTAGGTCAGGAATTCGGCGGCTACGCAACGCAGGTCAGCAAGGGCGCATCCCGCATCCGGGCAATCGTTCCTGAACTCCAAGAGCTCGCCCTCGGTGGAACCGCCGTGGGCACCGGGATCAACGCACCAGACGGGTTCGCATCGGGGACGATCGCGCGGATGGCCGAGCGAACCGGTTACCCGTTTGTCGAAGCTGAGGATCACTTTGAGGCCCAAGCGTCCAAGGACGCTGTCGTCAGTGCCTCGGGCGCGCTCAAGACCGTGGCGGTGTCACTCTTCAAGATCGCCAATGACCTCCGGTGGATGTCAAGCGGTCCACGCACAGGGCTCGCCGAGATCACCCTTCCATCGCTCCAGCCAGGCTCGTCGATCATGCCGGGCAAGGTCAACCCTGTCATCTGTGAGATGGTGATGCAGGTTGCGAGTCAGGTGATCGGAAACGACGTCACCATCACATGGGGTGGTGCAAACGGCAACTTCGAGCTGAACGTGATGATGCCGGTGATGGCCCACAACCTCCTCGAATCGATCGATCTACTCGCATCTGCTTCAACCGTGATGAAGGAGAAGATGGTCGATGGAATCGAAGCCGATACGAAGCGCGCTCAATGGCTTCTCGAGCAGAACGTGATCATCATCACCGCCCTGGTTCCCGTGATCGGCTACGACAAGTCTGCCGAAGTTGCCAAGAAGGCCTTTGCAGAGGGAAGAGGAGTCCGCGAGGTTGCTCTCGAACTCACGGAGCTTTCACCGGACGAGCTTGACACTGCGCTGAACCTCCGAGCCATGACGGAGGGAGGCGTCGTCGGCTGAGTGTCGGGGACTCAATCATGGGCAGAATTCACAGCGATCTGATGGAGGGGTTTCTCTTCACCGATCAGTACCAGCTCTCGATGGCCCAGTTGTACTGGAAGCAAGGTGTTTCCGACACAACTGCACAGTTCGACTACTTCTTTCGCCGCTACCCAGACTATGGGGAACACCAGGCAGGGTATGCCATCACTGCCGGCCTTGGTTGGCTTGTCGAATGGCTCAGCGCAACACGAGTGACCAAAACCGAAATCGATATCCTGCGCGGCCAAAAAAATCCGCTCGGTGAGCCTCGCTTTGATGAAGGCTTTCTCACATGGCTCGCCGAGAACGGCGATTTCGGTGCCCTCACGCTGCGGGCGGTCGAAGAAGGACGTGTCGTCCACGCTGCAGCGCCGATCGCCATTGTCGAGGGCCCAATGGCGCTGGCCCAGATTGTTGAGACATCGCTCCTCAACCATCTCAACTATCAAACGCTCATAGCAACAAAGGCCTCGCGCATCGTCGAGCAGGCCCGGGGAGGCAAGGTACTCGAATTTGGCATGCGCCGCGGTCCTGATATCGGAACGAATGCCGGGACCCGCGCAGCTCTCATCGGTGGTGCGGACGCAAGCTCCAACGCCGGTGTTTCTCACGCACTCGGCATCGATCCGCAGGGAACCCATGCCCATTCGATGGTGCAACTGTTCATGGCAACGGGGCATGGCGAACTTGGAGCGTTCCGAGCCTATGCGGAGCTGTATCCCGATGAGTGCCTCTTGCTCGTAGACACGATCGATACCCTTGGGAGCGGTGTCCCCAATGCCATCACGGTGTTTGAGGAGCTGCGAACCAATGGGCATGTTCCATTGGGTATTCGTCTCGACTCCGGAGATCTCGCACACCTCGCCGTTCGGTCAGCCAGGATGCTTGACGACGCGGGTTTCGGTGATGTTGGCATTGTGCTGTCATCGGATCTCGATGAGCTTGCGATGTGGCAGATTCGTGAGCAGATACACCAGGAGGCCCCCGAATACGGGCTTGATCCCTCCGAGATCATCGGGAGGCTCATGTACGGGGTTGGCACCCGTCTTGTCACCTCACATGGTCACCCTGCTCTCGACGGTGTCTACAAACTCGTGGCGGTCCGCTCGGGTGATGGGTGGAAACCCGCGATCAAGCTATCGGACACACCCGAGAAGATGCCCATCCCAGGCGCCAAGACCTTGTGGCGTGTTTACGACAGGCGTGGGCTCGCAACCGTTGATGTTGTCGGATCCAATGATGAGGGGTTGGTGGCGGGTAGCCCCCTTACGGTCCATCACCCGTTTCGTCCCAGTGTGTCAAGGACGTTCGCTCCCGATGAGATCGCCGAAGTCGAGTCGCTTCACCGCACCATCTACACCGACGGTGAGGCTCAGATCGAGGCAGAACCGCTCGACGTTTTGCGAGACCGTCGCGCCGGGGATCTTGCCCGACTCGACATCGGTGTGCGTCGGCTGGTCAATCCACACCGGTACCACGTTTCGGTGACACCACAGGTACACGAACTCCAGACCAATCTCATTGATGAAACCCAGTCCTGACAACGCTGGGCAGCGACGGTCGATGGGATCTCAGGCGATGGGGTGTCCGATGGGATCTCAGGCGATGGGGTGTCAGGCGATGGTGCAGCCTGCCAGGACCATCGCAGCAATCGCTCGTGCCCCGTCTCCGGCAGCCAGGTTGACCGCACCGACGCCGTCAGCGAGAACGGTCGTTTCCAACCCTATGTTTGCACCGTCGATTGCCGTCGCTTTGACACAGTAATCCGTGGCCAGACCGACGACGACAATCCCCCTTATTCCTGCTTCGTCGAGAAGTGCTCGTAGTTCCGTTGGCGATTCCACACCCGTTTCGGGGTCTCGAACGGTGAATCCTGAATAGCCGTCCTCGCCCGCCACTCCCTTGCGAATGATCGGGCCGGATGCGATCAGATCGGCATGGAACTCGGCACCCCACGTCCCCCCGATGCAATGTTCGGGCCAGATGCCACCCGACGATTGAAAGTGCGGCGTTACCTCGGGATGCCAGTCCTGGGTTCTTACGACGATTGCACCGGCTTCATCGGCGGCCGCGATCGTGGCATTGATGAACGGAAGAATGTCGGGTGCCGTTGGAACGAACAGGGAGCCAGCAGGATCGGCAAAGTCGTTCTGAACATCAACGACGATCAGAGCCGTTGTCGATGAGAAATGACTCATGTCCGAGATTCCGCCCTTTCAAGGGCATCCGTGAGGGTCACCCAGGCAAGATCGGCACATTTGATCCTCACGGGGAACTTGCGAACCCCTTGAAGGGCTTCGAGGTCACCAAGCACAGAACCGGGCCGTTCCTGATCGACAGGATTGTCGCCCTCCTCAATGGACATCATGATCCGAAACTTGTGTGCAATATCGCGGACCTCGTCGATTGGTTTGCCGACGATGGCATCCATCATCATCGATCCGGAAGCCTGCGAAATCGAGCAACCTTGACCGTCCATTGCAGCGTCAGTGACCACTCCGTCGTCGATTGCAATGTCGAGAAAGAACTCGTCGCCACATGACGGGTTCAGTCCCTCAGCATGGACGTGGTCGCCGTCAAGGGTCCCTTTCCGGCGTGGATTGCGATAGTGGTCGAGGATGATTCCCCGGTACAGCTCGTCTAGGTCTGCCATTGTTGTTTCCTGCTCGGTGGTGACCACAAGGTTATCGGCGTCGCGGTGATCGCTGTCGGTGTGCCTGTGTCACGCCAAACCAAAAAGTCCCCTTGCCGTATGGAGTGACGCAACCAGGTGATCGATCTCTTTGGTCGTGTTGTAGAGGTAGAACGACGCCCGAGCGGTTGCGGCGACACCAAAGTACTTCATCAGCGGTCGTGCGCAGTGGTGTCCTGCCCGTACGGCGATACCGTCTTGATCGAGGATCGTGGCGATGTCATGAGCATGGATGTCTCCAAGCTGGAAGCTGATCGCACCCCCACGTTTGGTGACATCCTTGGGTCCGTAGATGGTCAGATCCGGGATCTCGGAGAGTCGTTCGAGAGCATAGGTTGTCAGCTCCCGTTCATGATCACGCAGCGTGTCCATTCCAACCGCTGCGAGATAGTCGACGGCTGCACCGAATCCCACGGCCTCAGCAATCGGTGGCGTGCCAGCCTCGAACTTGTGGGGAACCGGCGCCCAAGTTGATGTGTGACGCTCAACCACGTTGATCATCTCACCTCCACCCTCGGTCGGTTCCATCGATGCGAGAAGATCGGCTTTCCCCCACAATGCCCCGATACCGGTGGGTCCGAGCATCTTGTGTGCGGAAAAGGCCATGAAGTCAACACCAAGTGCCTCGACATCCACCTGGGCATGGGGCACGAGTTGGGCGGCGTCGAGTACCGAGATTGCACCAACGGATGCAGCGGCCTGTGTCAGTATCTCGATCGGACCGAGGGCTCCCGTCACGTTCGACATTCCGGCAAACGCGACCACCTTGACGCGGTCATCGAGGAGGGTCTCAAGCTCGCTGGTGTCGACACAGAACTCGTCATCCAACTCGAGGTAGACGAGTTCGGCACCGGTGTACTTTGCAATGAGCTGCCATGGCACGATGTTTGCGTGATGCTCCATGATGGTGACGATGATCTTGTCGCCCCTGGAGAGATTGTTGAGACCCCAGCCGTAGGCAATGAAGTTCAGGCTGGTCGTGGTGCCACGGGTGAAGACGAGTTGGTCTGGTGAAGCACCGATGAACGAAGCGACCTTGCCACGGGCAGACTCATAGAGTTCAGTTGCTTCCGCTGCAAGGGTGTGTGCCCCACGGTGGACATTGGCGTTGGAATGCTTGTAGTACGAGTCCATCGCATCGAGCACCGATTGTGGTTTCTGCGTCGTTGCGGCGGAGTCGAGGTAGACGAGAGGCTTGCCGTTGACTTCGCGAGCGAGGATGGGAAAGTCGGCTCGGAGCGCAGACAGGTCGCTCACACCACGCCGACCTCGGGACGGAATGCGTCGTAGCCAGCTTCTTCGATCGAATCAGCAAGATCAGCATCACCAGATTTGACGATCTGCCCGTCGACGAACACATGGACGACGTCTGGGGTGATGTAGTCGAGCATCCGCTGGTAGTGGGTGATGATGAGGAATCCGCGGGTGTCTGTTCTGAGTCGCTCGACACCTTCGGCGACAACCTTGAGGGCATCGATATCGAGCCCGCTGTCGGTCTCGTCGAGGACCGCGAAGTCGGGTTCGAGGACTGCCATCTGGAGCACCTCATTGCGCTTGCGCTCGCCACCGGAGAATCCTTCGTTGAGGTAGCGGTCCGCAAACGACGGATCCATCTCAAGCTCTCGCATCGCGTCCATGACCTTGAGCCTGAGCTCAAGCACCGTGAAATCGGTGCCGGTCCTGTTCGAGAGCGCCGTCCGGAGGAAGTTGACAACGCTGACGCCTGGAATCTCTTCGGGGTACTGGAATCCAAGGAACATGCCTGCCTGGCCACGCTTCTCGGGAGCCCATTCAGTGATGTCTTCCCCTTTGTAGAAGATGCTCCCTTCGGTGATCTCGTAAGCCGGATGACCGAGAAGAATGTTGGCAAGCGTGGACTTTCCCGACCCGTTGGGACCCATGATTGCGTGGGTCTCGCCCTCGTTGATCGTGATGTCAACACCCTTGAGGATGGGGGTTCCCTCGACGGAGGCGTGCAGGTTGGTGATCTGAAGGAGTGGAGTAGATGCCATGAAACGAGGATACCCGTGCCAATGTTGCAATCCTGCCGTTTCCAACATGACGATAGGGGAAAAGAATTTCCCTGCTTTCATGGAATCCAGCTTGCCTGGATTCCCAAGGAACCCGACAAGGTCGGGTTCCCGCTTTCAGTTGTCAGCTGAGGGCGTTGAAGGTGCGATCCATGCGGTTGAGATCGACGTCGTCGAGGGGGAGGAATTCCTGGACGTAGTAGCGGTCGATGCCCCAGGAGGCCATCTGGTCGATCGCCCGGTGGGCACGTTCCGGGGGTCCGTGAGGCACGCACCGCTCGTCGAGAAAGGCGCTGTATTGGTCCGCGGTCATGTCCCGTCGTGCGCCACGTTTGATCAAAGCCGCCGCATGTTCGGATTCTGATTCGTAAACCAGCGCGGGTCCCGAAAATGAGATGAGGATGTCGTTTGGGTCACGACCAGCCTCGGTCGCTGCTGACCGCAAGACCTGGCGTCTTGCATCGAAGGATCGTCGGTCGGTGACGAACGAGTTGTATTCGTGTGCATACCTGCCCGCGAGAGTCGGGGTCTTTCGCGCTCCCGATCCCCCGATCACGATCTGGAGTCCCTTCGATGCCGTTGGTGCCACCGTGTCGCTGTTGAGCGAGTAGTGCTTGCCATCAAACTGGCCGCCACCTGAAAACATCGTTGTCATCACCTTGAGTGCTTCTCCGAGGCGATCGAACCGTTCGGCGAGCGGGGGGAGGTCGATGCCGAAGGCGGTGTGCTCAGTCTCCATCCAACCGGTTCCAACTCCGATGGTGAACCGCCCACCAGACATCTCATCGATCGTGGTCGCCGACTTCGCCATGACGGCGGGGTGACGAAAAGTGATGGGTGACACGAGCGATACCAGCCGAATCGTAGAGGTCTCCCGCGCGAGCCCGGCAAACGACACGAGGGCATCGGTTGCATGCGCAGATTCCTCCCGGTTGAGGTAGTGGTCTGAACGGGCGAAGGCATCAAGTCCCACAGATTCGGCCCACCGGGCCAGTTCAAGGAGGCGGTCATAGGAGCCGCCACACTGTGGTTCAACGAAAAGTCCAAGTTCCATACTGTTGCCCCTCACCAACCGCGAGCGATCCAGGTGTCGAGTTGGTCGCGTTCCTGGCCGATGGTTGTTGAATCCCCGTGTCCGGGCAGCACGACTGTTTCGTCCGGCAGGGTGAAGAGGCTGGATCGTATTGATTCGATGATGGTTGGAAAAGAACTGTGGTCGAATCGTGTCGCCCCCGGTCCACCCGGAAACAAGGTGTCGCCGGTGAGTGCGACGCCGTCGAGGATGACACAGACCGAACCCGGTGTGTGGCCCGGTGTGTGCACCACGGTTGCCTTCACCTCGCCGAAGGAAAGCGGTCCGGCTGCAAGAGCGTCGAATGGTTTGCCAGCGATGTCCCAATCAGACGGGTGGAGCAGGGCTGGCACACCGAAGCGCTGTGAGGCATCTTCGGCTGCCTGGTGATGATCCCAGTGGCCGTGTGTGGTCATGATGGCCGCAACCGACGAGTCACCGACGAGCTGGGTCAGCTGATCTATCTCATCGGCTGCATCGACGAGGAGCGAGATGCCGGTCGGTTCGCAACGCACCAGGTAGGCGTTGTTGTCGATCGGGCCGACCACAACTCGCGAGACGGTGAACCCGTCGCCTGCGTAGCAATCCCGAGTACCGGATCGGCCGCTACTCAAGGCTGCGTAGGATCCCGTCGAGTTGTTCGACATCCAACTCGCCTGAAGTCCTGAGTGCAACGGTTCCATCGGAGTTGACAAAGACCCAGTACGGGAATCCACCTGAACCGTACGCGGCGTGAACGGAGCTGTTCTTGTCGTCCCTGATGACCGGCACCGTCCAACCTTCCCGTTCGAGCCAGTCCGAGGGTGGATAGTTGTCTTGTGCCGAATTCATGGAAGTGGTGACCGAGTACATGTCGACCCCATCGACACCTCCGGTTTCATTGAGGTATGTCTGGACACGGGGTACCTCGTTTTGGCAATGTGGGCACCAGTGAGCCAGGAGCACGATCGCTTTGGCGCGGCCGTCGCCGCGATCGATCGTGACGGTTTTCCCGTCAAAGTCCTGGCCCGTGACGTTTGGTATGGGGAATCCGTTGGCGGTTTCATCAACGGAGCTTTGCGGAGGCATGATGGGAAGACCGGTACCCTCGATCTGTGGGTCCCCGAATTCAGATCCCACCTCGTTCGTTCCCATCACAACTGCGAGAATCAGCAGCAGCACGATGCCACCACCGACGAGGCCGATGATCAATCCCGTCCTGCTCTTGGGTGCTTTTTCTTGTTTCGTGGTCATGGTGCCCCTGTATACATGGTGTTTTTAGGTCGTCGTGTCGGCGCCAAGGTTGGTGCCCATTGCCGGAGTGTTTGTCGATGCGTTGATCCGGTCCGCCCACAGCAGGGTAAGGATAAGTGCGAAGGCACTCAACGACATGTACGGGATCGTCACGAAGCCAAACTCTTTGATGTAGTACCCGCTGCAGAGTGGTCCGGTTGCAGCACACGAGCCAGAATCAAGGTCGGGAAAGGCCTGGATGAATCGGTGGTACGCCGCGATCCCAAGACCAATCGTTGCAATCGTTGCCGCATACAGTCGGGCCATCGAGTCTCTTCGGTACGCCGCCATGAGCAGGATGACGACGAGGGGGTACATCGCAATTCTCTGGAACCAGCAGTACCGACAGGGTATGAGATGGGCGATCTCGGAGAGATAGAGACTACCGAGGGTCGCCGCCAACGCAACGGTTCCAGCAAACCACAGGGTCAGGCCTCGCAGGGCTTCGAATGGATTGCGGTTCTGGAGGCGACCCATGATGCCCAAGACAACGAGCACGATCGTGACGATGTTGGCAGCCAACGCTGCAAGAGCGAAGAAGGTTGCCATGGTGTTGAAGTCCACGCCGAATTCCTTTCGGGTCGATCCCGTGGTTGGTGGCTAGGAGCGAAGCTACCAGCGGCCTGACGATAACCATCGAGCGTCTAGCCTGTAGGCAATGAGTGGTCCACTGTTTTTCGCCGTCTTGATGGTCGTGGTTCTGGCGTTTGGTATTGCGGTGTTCTGGCAGGAATCGAAACGCATGCAGCAGTCGACGACGATCTATGGCGTTGAGGACTCGATCGACTTTGTTTGGGAGGCCCTCGGCGAGGACAACCATGGACTCGCGAAATCAGATGTGCGGCGCATCCTTGAGTGGGAGATGCATTATCTCCAACAGCCGCATCTGTGGGAGGGTGAAGGCGCAGCGGTTGTCGGGGGAGAGGCATCAGCGGTCTACGTCCAGGAACAGGCGCTTGCAACGGGGTATCCATACGAGCCAGAACAGATCTATGCGGTCCTCGACTACCAGGCTGCCTATCTCCACGCCATCGGTGCAATCGGAAACCAAGCCTCTGACGAGTAGTCGGACGTCGGAAAGCCCCCCTGCACCTCGCTGCACTCGGCGCGTCCCCCCGCAAGCGGGAGGACGGGAAGAAGCGGAGATGTCAGATGTCAGATGTCAGACGTCAGAATGGCTGCGACGACATCGGTGGCGAGCTTCTTGTGCTTGAAGACGAAGAAATGGTCGGAGCCGGGATAGATCAAGATGTCAGCTCCGATACTCCCTGCGTACACGGCGAGCGCATCAACATCCACGAACTGATCCCGTTCACCCACGACGAAGAGTCGACGTGCCTCGGCGAGTTCGGATGCATCGGGAAGGTGGGGAGTGAGCGGGCTTTTGACCGGTGGGGCAATGCCGACGTAGGGCACGGTGGATCCGGAACGCGCCTGCCACCCCAACGAAACCGCAGCGCCAAACGACCAACCAGCGATCCCGGTCAGCGGAGGGAGCTCACGCTCGACGAAGTCCACGACGCAGGCCACATCGCTGACCTCACCAATCCCGTTGTCGTAGCTTCCCGTTGATTCACCAACGCCGCGGAAGTTGAATCGGACGGTGACCAGTCCCGCTTCCAGCGCCTCTGCTGCGATCGCGCCGAGAATCGGGTGTCGCATCGTGCCGCCTTGGGTGGGGTGCGGATGGCACAACACCACCGTGCCGAGCCAATCGTCGGCAGGAATCGTGCGTGGTTCTTCGACCAGGACCTCAAGGACAACACCGTCGGTGGATGGGATGAGTCGTTGCATCGGTATCTCGCTCACAGCGTTGCGAAGTAGAACCCCGTTGCGCCAAGGATCAGAAGTCCAACGGCAAGGGAGGCGAGAATGAGATAGCGTGTCTGCACGGTGTCATGGTATCGGGCACCGCAGACTCACGACGACTGCCGCACTATCGTTGCCTGACACCGTTGCAGACCTCTGGAGTAGAAATCGATGTACGACATCGCCGTGATAGGTGGGGGCCCCGGAGGCTACGCTGCCGCCCTCTACGCACACAATTTTGGCCTTTCGGTTGTCTTGATCGAAAAGGACCGTATCGGAGGCACCTGTCTCCTCCGAGGCTGTGTCCCTGCCAAGGCACTCATCCAATCGGGTGAGGTGTTCGCCACCGTGGAGTCGGCGGCCGAATTCGGTGTTGTGACGTCAGATCCCACCTTCGACTGGCCGGTCGCGATCGAGCGAAAAACCAAGGTGGTCGAGGGGCTTGTCAATGGTCTTGCGGGACTGCTCAAGACGCGCAGGGTCGAAATGATGGATGGACTCGGGGTACTGGCGGGTAACGGCAAGGTCAATGTCACGCACGACGACGGCTCCATCACCGAAGTTGAGGCTCGAGCCATCATCATCGCAACCGGATCGTCCCCTTCGACGATTCCGGGATATGAGATCAACGGCACCACGATCGTGTCCTCCGACGAGGCTCTTGACTGGTCTGCCCAACCGCAACGTGTCGCGATCATCGGCGCTGGTGTCATTGGCTGTGAGTTTGCCTCACTTCTTGCCGATGTCGGCTCTGAGGTGCACATCTTTGAGGTACAGGATCAACTCGTACCCGGTATGGAACCTGAGGCGGCAAAAATCCTCTCGCGAGCCTTCCGGCGTAAGGGCATCACGATGCATCTTGGTGTCGGCGTCGGTCAGCCGGACGTATCGCCGACATCGGTCATCGTTCCTTTCGGGAATGAATCCGTTGAGGTCGACACCGTGCTGGTTGCAGTTGGCCGCAAGCCCATGACTGATGCCATCAACCTCGACGCGGTTGGTGTGGTAGCCGACCGCGGGTTCATCCCCGTTGATCGGGCAACCATGCAGACCTCTGCCTCCGACGTGTATGCGGTTGGTGACATCGTCGCAGGAACACCCCAGCTCGCCCATGTTGCATTTGCGGAGGCGATTGCTGCTGTCACCCATATCGCGACGGGCGAGACAGCCCCGGTCGATTACAACGCTGTTCCCATGGTCGTTTACACCCATCCCGAGATCGCTTGGGTTGGTAGGACCGAAGCTGCAGCATCAGCCGACGGATACAACGTCGAGACGACCGAGCACGGGATGCGCGGCATCGCACGAGCGATCATTCAGGGTCAGACCGGGGGGACGGTCAAGATCGTCTCTGAGGTTGACGGCCAGCTCCTGGGCGCAACGGTCGTGGGCCCGGGCGCGGGCGAGATGATCCACGAGTTGATGTACACCGTTGGCTTTGAGGCGCTGCCACGGGAGGCGGCGTCGTTCATCCACGCACACCCGACCGTTTCAGAGGCGATTGGTGAGGCACTGATGGCATCGGCAGGCCGCGGTCTGCACTGAGGATTGACAGAATTCCAGCATGGCTGGTTAGCAAGGAGAAGAGACATGGCGGTCACGATCACAATGCCACAGCTTGGCGAAACGGTGACAGAGGGCACCATCTTGTCCTGGATCAAGCAGATCGGTGAACGTGTTGAGGAAGACGAGATCCTTGTCGAGATCTCGACGGACAAGGTCGATACCGAGGTGCCGTCACCGGCGTCCGGCATTCTTTCCGAGATTCTGGTCGGTGCCGGTGAGACCGTCTCTGTGGGAACGGCCCTCGCCGTGTTGACCGAAGAGGGCGAAGGGCCGATGACCGATGACCGAGGTCCGATGACCGAGACGGAACCGACAGCGGCGGCGTCGACCGCCGCGGAACCCACTACCGAACCAAGAACCGTAGTGGAGCCAGCTGATACGGCACGGCGGAGTGTTCTGTCGCCTGTTGTTCGCAAGCTTGCAGCCGACAACGATGTGGACGTGGCGATGGTTCGTGGCACCGGTGACGGTGGCCGGATCACCCGCAAGGACATCGAGGCATTCATCGCCGCACGAGGCGCCGATCCGGCGGTGGCTGAGACACCGCCAACGCCGACAGCTGCTCCAGCTCCCGTAGCTGCAGCAGCTCCTCCCCCAGAGCCGCCGGTCACAGAGCCGCCGGTTGTCGAGCCGCCGGTTCCTGTCAAGCCGGCTACTCCCTCGGTCCCAGAGACGGGAGCTGTGGAGGTTCGCGAGATTTCGCGGCTGCGTGCTCGGATCGCTAAGAACATGGTTGCGGCGAAACAGACGGCGGCTCATGTGTTCACCTCGGTCGAGGTCGATTACGAACGGGTGGCCCAGATCCGCATGGCCCACAAGGACTCGTTCAAGGAGTCGGAGGGCTTTTCCCTGACATACCTGCCGTTCATCGTGAGGGCGACCGTCGATGCACTCGCTGCATTCCCGGTCGTGAACTCGCTGTTTGACCTTGACGCAGGAACCCACACCTTCAACCGTTCGGTTCACATGGGGATCGCGGTCGATCTGGATCAGAAGGGCCTCCTGGTTGCCACCGTCCGCGACGCCGACACGATGACGCTCAAGGGTGCAGCGCGTGCCATCAGGGCCACCGCGACAAAGGTGCGATCGAACCAGCTGACACCCGACGATGTTGCAGGGTCAACGTTCTCGATCACCAACCCGGGACCATTCGGGTCATACCTGTCCGTTCCGGTGATCAACGTCCCGAACTCGGCGATCTTGAGTACAGAAACCATCGTCAAGCGTCCTGTCGTGATCGAAATGCCTGACGGCTCCGACGGCATCGCGATCCACCACATCGGTTACCTCGGGCTCAGTTGGGATCACCGGGTCTTCGACGGATCGACGGCGGCTCTCTTCCTGGGTCGGATCAAACACAACCTTCAGACATGGGATTGGGAGCAGGAACTCTCGTGACGTCCGACCCCGGTCAGTCCACGCTGAGAACGCGTTGGCTCGGCCGAGTTCGCTACGACGAGGCGTGGGATCTCCAGAAGGCAATCTGGGAGGGCAAGACGATCGGTCGAACTGCCGATGACTACATGCTGCTCCTTGAACACCCCCATACCTACACCGTGGGGCGCAATGGAGACGGATCCAATCTGACGATCCCGCTGTCTCGCCTGCCAGAGATCGGAGCGACTGTTATCAACGTCGATCGCGGCGGTGACATCACGTACCACGGTCCGGGACAACTCGTCGGGTACCCAATCGTCGACATCCCGAAGCTTGATCATGGATTCGATGCCGTCGGGCACGTGCGGCGTATCGAATCGATGCTGATCACGACCCTCGCCGATCTCGGCATCGAGGCATGGACCGAGGAGGGATTCACCGGAGTGTGGACCCACAAGGGGAAGGTTGCTGCCATTGGGGTCAAGGCATCTCGCGGCGTGGCAACACACGGTTTTTCGGTCAATGTCGATCCAGACATGTCGTATTTCGGTCACATCGTGCCGTGCGGCATTCCCGACCGCCCGGTCACATCAATCACCGAACTGGCCGGAAGGTCCGTTTCGATCGAGGAAGTGGTCGAGACCATGCTTCCGTACCTTGGACGACTCTCCAATCGTGAAGGGAATGAGGTTCAACTCGGTGCATTCGCTCGTGGGTCAGCCAAGCGATCGTTCGAAGTCGATCGAATGGTCGACGCGGGTGTGTTCTCACCCGCAAGCCGTACCGAAACGCCCGTCATGATCCGCGGTCTCCTTCAAGGTGAACCTGAGAAACCTGCCTGGATGAAGGTCAAGCTCGATCTTACGGACAAGCGCTTTCTCGAATTGAAGCGTCTGAATGCAGCACTTGCACTCAATACCGTTTGTGAAGAGGCTGGTTGCCCGAACATCTACGAGTGCTGGTCGTCTGGCACGTCAACGCTCATGTTGTTGGGAGATGTCTGCACGCGTGCGTGCTCATTCTGTGATGTGAACACGGGCAAACCGGGGGAGGTCGACCTTGGTGAACCCGTGAGGGCTGCCATGGCCGTTGAGCAGATGGGGCTCAAACATGCGGTGCTGACGTCGGTGAATCGAGACGACCTTCCCGACGGTGGCGCATCGATCTTTGCAGCGACCATCGATGAGATCCGCTCCCGGCTGCCTGCGTGTGATGTCGAGGTCCTCATCCCGGATTTCAAGGGCGATCGGGAGGCTCTTGAAACAGTGATGGGTGGGAAACCATCGGTTCTCAATCACAACACGGAGACGGTGTTACGCCTCCAGAGAGAGATCCGAACCGCTGCAAACTACGCTCGCTCGCTCACTGTTCTGGCACGGGCGAAATGGCTCTACCCCGCAGGTACGGTCAAGTCGGGTCTGATCGTTGGCATGGGAGAGACCGACGACGAAATTGCCGGTGCCCTTGCTGATCTCAATGCGGTGGGAGTCGACATCGTCACGATCGGCCAGTACCTGCGCCCCACGGCGAACCACCGCCGGGTGCAGCGATATGTGCACCCCGAGACATTTACAAGCTACAAGATCATCGGAGAGCGGCACGGGATCCGACATGTCGAATCCGGGCCGCTGGTACGAAGTTCCTATCACGCCAAGGAATCGCTCGGAGCGATGACATGATGGACTTTGCTTGGCGCATTTCCCGTGCCGTCGCAGCGATGACAGCCGCAGGGGTTGATGCGCTTTGTGTATCGGTCGGGTCGGATCTGCCGTACCTCACCGGCTATCGAGCCTACATGTCAGAGAGGCCCACCATGCTCGTGGTGGATGGCAACGGAACCGCAACCTTGGTGATTCCGACGCTTGAGGCACCTCGAGTCACTCTTCACGACGGCGTGTTCTCGCTCCGAGCGTGGGGTGAAACGGATGACCCGATCGGGATTGTCGATGCATTGCTCGCGGACGCGGGTCGTGTGGCGATCGGGAGCCAAACATGGTCCCGTTTCATGTTGGATCTCCAGGATCGAAGACCGGGTTCGACGTGGGTTGATGCCGAGGACATCATGTCGAGCCTGCGGATCATCAAGTCGCCGGATGAGATCGATCGACTCCGTGCAGCAGGTGCAGCTGTGGATGGTGTAGCAGACGACATCAATGCAATCAGATTCTCGGGACGTACGGAGGCAGATGTGGCACGGGAGATCACCCATCGAACGCTCGCTGCAGGACACGAGTCGGTCGAGTTCTGTATCGTTGCCAGCGGTCCCAACGGTGCATCACCCCATCACACCGCCTCGGAGCGAGTGATCACCAACGGGGATGCAGTGGTGGTCGACTTCGGCGGATACCAGGATGGGTACTGCTCAGATACCACGCGTACCTTTGTCGTTGGGACACCGCCACCCGGGTTTGTGGAGGCGTATGCCGTCCTCCATGAGGCGCAGACATCGGCGACGGCGTTCGTTGCCCCCGGGCGCAAGGCATCAGAGATCGACGCCCATGCCAGAGCAATCATCGAAGCCGCCGGATACGGTGACCGGTTCTTCCACCGACTCGGGCACGGCATCGGCCTCGACGTTCACGAACGGCCTTACCTCGTCGATGGTGACAACACCATCATCGAACCAGGCATGACGTTTTCGATCGAGCCTGGCATCTATACGCCGGGGGAGTGGGGGATGCGTATCGAGGACATCGTCGTTGCGACCGCATCAGGTGTCGAATCGTTGAATACCTCTGACCGCAGCTTCCGCATCGTTTCGTGATGCTGTCGTGACATCTTCGACGTTTGGATGCAGCACTAGCCTTCGTCCAAGCGCGAATGCACAGGAGACACCATGACCCGCAACGTTGAACAGCTTGCCGCAGACACGATTCGGGTTCTATCAATGGACGCCGTACAGCGTGCGAATTCGGGACATCCAGGTATGCCGCTTGGTATGGCGGACATCGCTGTCGTCCTGTGGTCCAAGTTCTTGAAGGTCAATCCAACCGATCCCACCTGGCGCGATCGGGATCGTTTTGTGCTCTCCAACGGGCACGGTTCAATGCTGTTGTACTCCCTGCTTCACCTTTCCGGGTTCCCCCTCTCAATGGATGACATCAAGGATTTTCGCCAATGGGGATCTGAAACCGCTGGCCACCCTGAAGTACATCAGGCGATAGGCATCGAGACAACAACAGGGCCCCTTGGCCAGGGAATCTCGATGGCGGTCGGTATGGCGATTGCAGAGGAGCACCTCGCGGTCGTCCATGGTTCAGACCTGACCGACCATCGAACGTGGGTCTTTGTCGGAGATGGGGATCTCATGGAGGGTGTCTCGTCAGAGTCCTCGTCGCTGGCAGGACATCTTGGCCTTGACAAATTGACCGTCTTTTATGACGACAACTCGATCACGATCGATGGTTCCACCGATCTTGCGTTCTCAGAGGATGTGCCTGCCCGATACGCGGCATACGGATGGCACACGCTTTCGGTCGATGGCCATGACCGCGAAGCAATCGAGGCAGCCATCGAGTTGGCGATCAAGGAGACAGATCGTCCCACACTCATTGCGTGCAAAACCCACATCGGATTTGGGGCACCGACCAAGGTTGACACGGCTGATGCACACGGATCCCCGCTCGGAGCCGAAGAGATTGCCGGGGCCAAGGCCGCGATGGGCTGGGAGCTCCCCGCATTCGAGGTCCCGGATGAGGTCTATGCCTTCTTCGCCGAGGCCATGGAGAAAGGCGGAGCAGCCCAAGCCCGATGGCAGTCACGCGTCGACGCTGCGGATGCTGATCGCCGTGCCGTCTGGGAGGCAGCTTGGAACCCGGATCCCGTTGTCCTTACCGCACCAAATGTCGAGGCAGGCTCATCGGTTGCCACCCGAAAGCTGTCTCACACGGTGATTCAAGAACTCGGAAGGCAGCGACCTGAATTGATGAGCATCTCGGGCGACCTTGCTCCATCCACCAACAGCCTCTTCGACGATTCAACCGACTTCTCACGCTCTGATCGTACCGGACGCAATATCCGTGCTGGGATTCGTGAGCATGCGATGGGTGCCATTGCCAACGGTATTACACAACACGGCGGTGCGCGTGCGTTCGGTGCGACCTTCCTGACGTTCAGCGACTACATGCGTCCGTCGGTGCGCCTTGCGGGGTTGATGGCTGTTCCGTCTGTCTTTGTGTGGACTCACGATTCGATCTTCTTGGGAGAGGACGGCCCAACACATCAGCCGATCGAGCACCTTGCAGCACTCCGCGCCATTCCGGGTCTCCATGTCTTTCGCCCGGCAGATCCTACGGAGACCGCCGTGTCGTGGCAGGAGGCGATCAATCGTACGGATGGTCCTTCGGCGATCGCTCTGACTCGCCAGGGTTTGCGGGTACCGGCGGCTTCTCCCGATCCAGATGCGGTGGCCAAGGGTGGCTACATCCGCAGGGACGGCACCGACATTGTGCTTGTCGCGACTGGATCGGAGGTTCCACTTGCCGAGGATGCCGCTGTCGTACTCGGGGAGAGCGGGCTGTCGGTCAGGGTGGTCTCCATGCCATGTGTCGAACGATTCAACCAACAATCATCTGAGTACCGAGATGCGGTTTTGGGATCCGATCTACCGGTCTTCACGCTGGAGGCTGCGGCAACGTTCGGTTGGAGTCGATTTGTGAGCAACGGAGGTGTGGCGATCGGTATCGACCGATATGGAGCATCGGCACCAGCTGAAGTCCTCGCCGAGAAGTTCGGATTCACTCCCGACGCGGTCGCCGCGACGATCTCGTCAGCCCTTCACTAGACACACCCAATCGACACCGCCCAAGACCAACGCGAATCCAAGGAGTTCCATGTTCGACATCACCCATGCACCAGACGCAGCCTCCGTTGCAGGAGCAGACCTCGCTGTTGTCCCCGTCTTCGCCGAAAGGACGCCGGTCGATGGCGATGCTCTGGCCCCGGATTTCGATGCCATCTCCGCTCTGCTCGACGCCAAGGACTTCACAGGAAAGTCGGGACAGACACTGTTTCTCCAGACCGGAGGAATGGCAGCTGAAACGCTTCTTGTTGGGCTCGGTGACGATGTCGATCTCGAAGCAATACGGCGCGCTGCGGGGAACGCCGCCAAGGCGATGAGCCGATACGAAACGGTGGTCTCCACCCTGCACGGTGTTCCGCTCGATGGTGCCGCTGGTGCTGCAGCAATGGGCTTCTGGCTGGGTGCCTATTCCTTCGACGAGTACAAATCCGAACCCCAGCCTTCGAAGGTTGCTTCGGTCGTATTCGCTGGTGGTCCTGGCATCAGCACCGAGATCGAACGCGCACGCACGATCACCGAGGGTGTCATCCTTGCCCGCGATCTTGTCAATCGACCGGCATTGGACAAGCCCCCGACGGCGATCGCAGCGATTGCCGCCGACCTCGCAGACAATATTGACGTCAAGATCTATGAAGAAGCCGAGATCGAAGAGGCTGGCTTCGGTGGGCTCATCGCTGTCAACCGGGGAGCGGATCGTCCTGCACGCATGGTGGTCATGAAGTACGAACCGCAGGGTGCGACAAAGACGGTTGCGTTTGTTGGAAAGGGAATCGTCTTCGACTCGGGTGGCCTGTCGATCAAGCCTGCGGACGGTATGGAGACAATGAAGACCGACATGGCGGGTGCTGCCGCTGTCATGGGCGCCGTTCAAGCGATCGCACGGATCGGGCTCATCGTCAACGTTGTCGGGATCACGCCCCTGACGGAGAATCTCACGGGTGGATCAGCCCAGCGTCCCGGTGATGTCCTGACCGCATACAACGGCAAGACGATTGAGGTCCTCAACACCGACGCCGAGGGCAGACTGGTTCTCGCCGATGGGCTGTCGCTGGCTGCGGAGATGGAGCCAGATCTGATCGTTGACATTGCGACCCTCACCGGGGCATGCAAGGTTGCGCTTGGTCCAAATATCGGCGGGTTGCTCGCCCATGATGACGACGCCGCCCACATGGTCGAGGCGGCCGCTGCCGCAGCAGGTGAGAAGGTGTGGCGCCTTCCCCTCGATACGGAATACGCCACGATGATCAAGAGCGACATAGCCGACATGAAGAACACCGGCGAACGGTGGGGCGGCACCATCACCGCAGCCCTGCTCCTGTCGGAGTTCGTTGGCGACATCCCGTGGGTTCACCTCGATGTTGCTGGCCCGGCCCGGGTGAGCAAAGCCGAACACTATGTCTCCAAGGGTGGTTCCGGCTTCGGTGTCAGAACCCTGGTAGCCATCGCAGAGGCGTTGGCCGAATAGCGAGCAAGCTCGCTACTAACCAGCTTTCTGCTTTCAGCTTCCGTGTCTTCGCGCCCGTAGGGCCCCAGCTCATTTGTTCACACGGTGTGCGATGTCAGATTCTGAAGCTGTGAGCTGAAAACAGAAAGCTGATAGCTGTGATTCGTGTGCGGGCAAAGCCCGCAGATGAATCACTTAGGCGTCCCAGACCACGGCCCGATACAGAGAGAGGTCAGACAACTGCTCTCTGTTAGGAACATCCATGCGGGTCGCACGTCGAAGCATCGTCCTCATCGCTCTTGTTGCAATGCTCGTCGCAACATTTGCAGTTCCTGCGGTTGCTGGTTCCGAGGGATCGTTCATTGCAAAGATCAACTCATCGAGGGCAGCGAACGGTCTTGCTCCCCTTGAGAGCTACTGGGATCTCACTGACGATGCCCGATCTCATTCAAACCTGATGGCGAGCCGTGGTGAGCTGTTCCATAGCTCGACCCTCGGCTCCGTGACCACGGGCTGGGATCGTCTTGGCGAAAACGTCGGGGTGGGTCCCGATGTTTCAACACTTCATACCGCGTTCATGAATTCCCCCAGCCATCGCAACAACATCCTCGGCGACTACAACTACGTTGGAGTGGGGGTCACGGTTGACGGCAACGGGGTGATGTGGGTCACCGTCGTGTTCATGAAGGCAGCCTCCGGACTCAATGGTGGCGGACCAACAACGACAACCACAACGACGACGGTTCCCCCAACAACCACGACGACAACCACAACGGTTCCCCCAACAACCACGACGACGACGGTTCCCTCGGCGACCACGACCACCCAGCCACAGGTGACCACGACCACGCAGCCAAAGACGACGACTCACGCACCCGAGACGAAGACGACGACGACCTATGCGGCCGCGTCAGGTCAACTGTCAGATTCTGTGTCTGAGGATGAGGTCCAAGCTGCACGTGATCTCTTGATGGCTCAATACCCACGCTTCGGCAATCCCTCTCCCGCTGCCCTTCTCGACTGATTGAGAGGCGGCGAAGCTCACAGCTCACAGCGGACATTGTCCCTGTGGCGACGAGAGACCAGGAGTCGACGACTATTCGCCACATGCTTGGCAGTTGGGGCGTTTGGCAATCGACAATTGATCGAAACGGCCCTGCCTGGCGTTGAACAGCGTCAGGGTGCCATACAACCCGTGATCCACACCCGCTGCGATCTGGATGGCAGCTGATGCCTGAAGAGAACCGATGATGCCCGTCACCGCTCCCAGGACTCCGACGGTTGAGCAATCGAGTACGGCGTCGCCGGACGGGTCAACAGGGAACAGGCATCGGTAGCAGGGACCAACAGTGGAATCGAAGACAGCCAGTTGACCCTCAAATCCATATACCGACGCGTAGATCATGGGACCGCCGAGCGCAATACACGCCGAGTTGAGGGCGTAGCGGACTGCAAAGTTGTCCGTTGCATCGATGACCACGTCGCTGCCTGCAATCACCGTTCGTGCATTCTGTTCTGTGACCATTTCTTCAACAGCAGACACGACGACCTCAGGGTTGAGGGCATGCAGTCGTGCTGCCGCAGCCTTCACTTTTGGAGTTCCGACATCGTCGGTTGCGTACAGCGGCTGACGATGCAGGTTCGCCAGGTCAACGATGTCTGGATCAATGACGACGATTGATCCGACACCGGCGGTTGCCAGATAGCTCAACGCCGGGCATCCAAGGCCCCCCGCCCCGACGACGGTGATCGTTGCGGCTGCGAGGTTTCGCTGTCCCTCGATACCGAAGCCAGCAAGACGGATCTGGCGGTCATAGCGCTCAACCTCATCCGCAGAGAGCGATGCCGGACCCGAGGTCGCACGCATCCGTCTGAGTGCATCGGCGCCACCTGCGAGAGACACCGACGCTGGAACTCCCGCCAGCCTCAAGCCCTCCACGGCCGTCTTGGATCGCAGACCGATGTCGCACACAACCAACACCCGGTCGTTTGCGTTGACGAAACGGAGCGGATCGCGAGCGAGTTCGTTTGCGTCAACATTGATTGCCGATGTGAACACAGGATCCTGTTCGCGGCCAAAGCGGATGTCGAGTATCGCATCGAATTCGGCTGCGTCGACGTCCGCCGGCGCGATCTCAAGATTGTCACCCGTCATGGTGGTGAGGCTAGTGCAGCACTAGACGGCCAGACGCCCCGTACGGTCGGAGACGAATTGGCGGCGAACCGGTGGAGGAAGCCGATCGACAAGTGATCGGGGCAGTGGTGGGACCCGGTCCGGTACCAGGAGAACCCCGCTGTCGAACCGGACAAGTCGCTCTCGCAGGAGTGTTGAGAAATGAACCGGGATGGGTAGGGAGCGGCCGCTTTGTGCGGCAGCGGCGAGTCGTAGCAGGTCAGCGACCGCCCCCGGACCGATGGCAGCAATCCAAAATCGCCGGATATATGGATCGGTCATTGCGAAGCCGTCTCCTTGTCCTTTCTCGATCCGTGGCGTGATCATCACTCGATGCTGGGCCGTGCGTCGCACCGGACCACGGTCCGAGGCACCCGGGAGCGGCAAGCATTCCCCGTCTGAGGGAGGACATGTCTGACGGGGCGAGGTCCCGGGCACCTTCGGACGATCTGGTGGGCTTCGGCGCTGCTTGTGTGCATCTGGCCCTGTTGGCGATGGATGAGTGGATGCAGATGGCATACCCGTATAGATATCAGATAAGAGCAAATAAGATCAAGTAGTATGAATGAAGAGCGCGAAGTATTTCTCAAAAGTCAGAAGTCAGACGTCAGAAGCGGTTCAAACCCGTCCCCCCGGTCTTCCGGGGGGACGCGGAGTGGCGCCTGCGCAGCAGGCGCTGCGCAGCAGGGGGGCGTTTCAGCTTGTCGCGGTGTGAGAGCCCCCCTGCGCCTCGCTGCGCTCTGCGCGTCCCCCCGCAAGCGGGAG
>DIDS01000010.1:157916-256881 GCA_002418265.1 Acidimicrobiia bacterium UBA5794
CGCGTCCCCCCGCTCCGCGGGAGGACGGGTCATCTCGATTGCGGTCATCGGTCATTGGCTACCGGACGAGGGCGGCACCTGTTTGGACATCCCACAACGATGCGTACACGCCGCCGAGGCTGATGAGTTCGTCATGGGTTCCCACCTCGGCGACTGAACCCTCGTCTATGACATAGATGCGGTCGGCGTTGCGGATCGTGGAAAGGCGATGAGCAACCACGACCATCGTGCGGTCGTGGCTGACCCTCGCGAGGGACCGCTGGATCGCAGCCTCGGTTTCGTTGTCGACGGCTGAGGTTGCCTCATCGAGTATCAGGACCGGTGATTCGGTGAGGAGTGCTCGTGCGAGCGACAGCCGCTGCCGTTGACCGCCGGAGAGCTTTTGGCCGCGCTCGCCAACAATGGTGTCGTACTTGTGGGGCAGCAGTTCGATGAAGGCGTGCGCTTCGGCAATCGTGGCGGCGGCTTCTATCGCGGCTCGGGTTGCGTCGGGGACGCCGTAGGCGATGTTTTCTGCAACCGTCCCGTAGAACAGGAAGACATCCTGGCTCACGAGCGCCATTGACTGTCTGAGGTGCGATTGCTCAAGCGTTCGCAGATCTCGTCCATCAAGGGTGATGGATCCGGAGTCAGGGTCGTAGAAGCGAAGCAACAACTTGATGATCGTGGTCTTGCCAGAACCAGTCGAACCAACGAACGCTGTCGTCTCCGACGGCTGGATCGTGAGATCTGCATCGTTCAGAACAGGAAAGCCGTCGTCGTAGGCGAAACTGACATTGTTGAACTCGATGCGTCCCTGGGTTGCCTGTGGGTCGATCGTGACTTCTCCGTCGAGGATCGTGGCTTCCGTGTCGAGCACGTCAAGGATGCGATTGGTCGACGCCATCGCTCGCTGATAGAGATCAACGGTCTGGCCAAGGCGCGTCAGTGGCCACAACAGGCGCTGCGTCAGGAACACCATCACGGAATACAGCCCGACATTGAGTTGACCGTCGAGAGCGAGGAACCCTCCCCACACAAGCGTTGCTGTGAAACCGACAAGGATTGCGACGCGAATCAACGGTGTAAAGGCTGACGACAGCTTGATGGCAGATCGGTTGGCTGTTCGGTATTCTTCCGAAGCCTCGGTGACCCGATCAACCTCCCTTGACTCAGCGGTGAACGCTTTGATCGTCGAGATACCACCGATGTTGTTCGCAAGCTGCGAGTTGATGTCTGCGGCCTTTTCTCGCACGAGGGCGTATCTCGGTTCGATCCGTTTCTGAAATCTCATTGATCCCCACAGAATCACCGGCACCGGGAGAAACGCCAGCCAGGCAACCGACGGGGCGATGACGAAAAAGGCTGTCCCGATCAGGACCACGGTGGTGACCAGCTGGACGACCTCGTTTGCCCCGACGTCCAAGAACCTCTCGAGTTGGTTCACGTCGTCGTTCATGACAGCCATCAGATCACCCGTCGAGCGGTCCTCAAAGAACGCAACATCGAGTCCCTGAATGTGCTCGTATGTGTCGATACGGAGGTCGTGCTGGATCGACTGGGCGAGGTTCCTCCATTCGACACCCAACAGGTACTCAAAAAGTGATTCAAGACTCCACACGATGAAGGTGAGCACCGCGATGGCGATGATCTGGTCCTTCTCGTCTTCGATACCGAACTGACCCATGAGGGAATCGGATCCGTTGACGACGACATCGATGGCCATACCAATGAGAAAAGGGGGAGCGAGATCAGCGGCCTTGTTGAGAAAGGACCAGACGGACGCGATGATGATTCGCTTCCGATAGCCAGCTGCGTAGCGCCAGAGACGCCGAAGCGGTGGTACCTCTGAGATTGCCGTCGACATCCCACCAGCGTAGAGAGCTTGTGGTGCGTTGGCACCGCAAGCGGCCTGCGGCGGAAAGCGGAAAGCGGAAAGCAGCGCCGTTTACGGCGCTCTACCGATCCGTACCTCGATGATGTCGCCGTGAGCGACGGGTGACCCTGGAGCGGGGTTTGTGCTCACCACGAGACCGTACAGGCCCGCGTTTGCGGTCTCGACCTCAACGAGGGTCCAGCCCAGGGAGATCCCTGTGTCGGTGGCGAACTGGGACAGGGCGCTGGTGACCTCACCCGGTGAGAGCCCGCGCAGGTCGGGCAAGCCGAAGACTTCTGCAACGCCGCTCGATACCTCAACAAGCACTTCGGATCCCTGTTTGATCGTCGTTCCCTCGACGGGGTCGGTTGTGATGAATGTGCCTTGGGGCAAGACCGAGGGGACTTCGACGATGCGCGCCGCAAGGCCGACCCCATAGAGTGCCTCTACGGTTGACTTTGTCGACAACCCTGGTGTTGGTACTTTCGCAAACGGAGTCTGACGATAGATCTCGGTTCCCGGCGGTTCTGCGGCAAAGTCTTGCGTCGCGATGCCCTGCGTGGCGAATTCCATGAATTGTCGCCAGACGGGTGCCGCAAGCGTTCCACCCGAAGCACTTCGGTAGAACTGCTCTTTCTGTTCAAGATCATTCCACACGGTGAAGTCCTTGAGCGGTACCCGACCGTCAGCATCGCCGATCCAGACCACGGTGGTGAGTTGGGGGATGAATCCGGCAAACCAGACGTCGGCGTTGTCCGTTGATGTCCCTGTCTTGCCTGCTTGGGGTCGTCCGATGTCGGCGCGTCGACCGGTACCTGATGTCACGACTTTCTTGAGAGATCCCACAACGGCCGCAGCGACCTGTTTGTCGAGAACTTCGCGTGGCTCGCTCTGATGCTCATACAGCACGGTGCCGTCGGTGTCGGTGATGCGTTGGATGAGATACGGATCGTGGTATTCGCCGTAGTTGGCGAGAGTTGAATACACAACGGCAACATCTTCGGGCCGCACATCTTGTGCTCCGAGCGTGATGGAAAGGTGTGGGGCGAGCGGGGTCCGGATACCAAGTTTGGTCGCCATGGTCACAACGGATTCCGGACCGATCTGTTCGACGAGGCGCGCATACACCGCGTTGATCGAGTTGTATGTCGCCGAGTCAAGCGTGCGGAGGGCGTTGCCGGAGTTGCCACCTGCGTTGTGGACGGTCCAAACGTTGTTCTCACAATTCGCTGATGGGTCACACGGAATCATTGCTGGGCTTGCATCGTTCCAGTAGGAGCCAAGCGTGATTGGCGATCCGTCTCGGATCCCTGTGTCGAGTGCAGCGGCAAGCGTGATCGGCTTGAACACCGAGCCAGCATGGCGGGCTCCACCTGAGGCGAGATCGTACGGTCGCTGACCAGCCTCGAGGTCATCACCGAAGTCAAGGCCGCTTGCCATGACCCTGATGGCTCCCGACGCGTTGTCGATGGTCGATATCGCTCCCGTCGGTCCTTCGAGACCGGGCCGGAACCATGCCCGCAAGATTCGGTTCGCCTCGCGTTGGAGTCGATCGTTGACCGTGATGTCGATCCTCAGGCCACCCCCACCTTCACAATCGGTAACGGACGCGGGACATCCGAACACAGCACGTTTACGTTCCTCATATGTTTCTCCGAGTCCGAACTCGTTGGTGTCAAGCAACGTGCGGTTGACCCGAGACATGATTGCCTGTGGCGTTGAGACCTCGGCTGTCTTGTTTGGAATCACGTCGAGTGGTTTGGCCTTGGCTTCGGCGGCCTCATCGCGTGTGATGTAGCCGTTGATGACCATTCGCTCGATCGTGCGGTTCCGCGCAGCAAGGGCGTTGTCCGCTCCCGTTCGGGGGTGGTAGAACGTCGGATTCCTGATGGGAACGGGGAGCAGTGCGGCCTCGTGCAGGGTGAGCTCGTCAAGTGGCTTGCCAAAGTACTCCTCTGATGCTGCGCTGATGCCGTACGCGTTGGAGCCGAAATAGACCGAATTCGCCCAGAATTCCAGGATCTGATCCTTGGTGTAGAGCGTCTCGAGTTCAGCGGCAACCACCGCCTCACAGAGCTTGCGCTCGATGGTCTGGTCAGATGAAAGGAAGTTTTGTTTCACTACCTGCTGGGTGATCGTGGATCCACCACCTGACGGGGAGTTCGCAAGCCGACCGACGACGGCACGACCGATGGCGCTGAAGTCGATTCCCCTGTGCTCATAGAACGACTTGTCCTCAGCGGAAAGAAGCGCTGCTTTGACGAGATCCGGCATTTCGCTCAGACTGATCGGCTGTGAGTTCCGTTCGGTGAGCTGACCGATCTTTACGCCATCTTGGGTGTAGACGGTCGAAAGGCGAGACAGATCGGGAAACGACAGGTCGAGCTGGCTGGTGTCGCACAGATACTCGTCTTGGAGTGAATCTACGGCACCGTATGCAGTGTTCGCAGAGAGGAATCCGAAGAAGCCGACCCATGTCGCACCGACGACGACGAACACTGCAAGGCCGATGAGCGCTGGCAGTTGTCTGCGGTGGCGTTCGAGGCGCTCGATCTGTCGGATGAGTGGTTCCATCGTCCTACCTGTCGAACTGTTGGTGCGATTCGGATTCGGGCCGAGCAACAGATCATGGTGCCGCGGCATTGACCGGTACTATCGGCAGCAAATCGAGCATAGGTACAGACTCCAGATAGGCGATGGACTTCCGTGGAAACCGACGACAAACACCTCTATGACGAAACCGACTTGCAAGGTTGGGACGCATCGCAACAGCTCGGTTCGCCCGGCGAGTATCCCTTTACGCGTGGTCCGTATCCCTCCATGTACGCGGGCCGGTTGTGGACCATGCGCCAGTACGCCGGATTCGGGGATGCCAAGGCGACCAACGAGCGGTTCAAGGCCCTTTTGAAGGCCGGGCAATCTGGGCTTTCGGTAGCATTTGATCTTCCCACCCAGATGGGTCTCGACTCCGATGCCGAACTGGCACTCGGTGAGGTCGGGAAGGTGGGCGTCGCCATTGATTCGATCGACGACATGCGTGTGCTCTTCGAAGGCATCCCTTTGTCGGAGGTGTCGACCTCCATGACCATCAACGCAACTGCCGGCCTGTTGTTGTTGATGTATCAAATCGTTGCCGAAGAGCAGGGGGCCGATCCACGAGAGTTGCGCGGCACGATCCAAAACGACATCCTCAAGGAGTACATTGCCCGCGGTACCTACATCTTTCCTGCCGCCCCATCCCTGCGGCTCACGACCGACATCTTCTCCTATTGCGCTGCAGAGATTCCGAACTGGAACACGATCTCGATCTCTGGCTACCACATTCGTGAGGCTGGCTCCACCGCAGCCCAAGAGGTGGCCTTCACGATCGCAAACGGGCTTGCCTATGTGAACGCCGCGACGTCGGTTGGCATCGACATCGACACCCTTGCTCCAAGGCTGTCGTTCTTTTGGAATTCTCACAACGGTCTGTTTGAGGAGGCCGCAAAGTTTCGGGCGGCACGCAGGCTGTGGGCACGCCTGATGCGTTTCCGGATGGGAGCCAAGGACCCCGCCTCGTGGATGATGCGTTTCCATACCCAGACGGCAGGGTCGTCACTCACTGCCCAACAGCCGCTCAACAATGTTGTTAGGACTGCCTATCAGGGGCTTGCCGCCGTCCTCGGCGGAACACAGTCACTGCACACGAACTCCTTTGATGAGGCACTTGGCCTCCCGACCAATGAATCGTCGCTGCTTGCGCTTCGGACCCAGCAGATACTTGCCTATGAAACCGATGTCCCGAGAACGGTCGATCCCCTTGCCGGCAGTTACTACATCGAGTCGCTCACCGATCAGATCGAGAATGATGCGTCGGCGTTGATTGAAAGGATTGATGCGATCGGGGGAGCGGTTGTCGCCATTGAGGAGGGCTTTCAACAGTCCGAGATCGAGGCTGCAGCCTACGAGTACGCACGAACGGTTGACTCAGGCGAAACCGCCTTGGTGGGTGTCAATTGTTTTGTCGACAACGACGACCGGGACCCTGATGTCCTCCAGATAGACCCGAAACTTGAGGCCGACCAGGTTGCCTTGCTCCAACAGCGGCGTACCGATCGAAACGACGATGCCTTGGCTGCTGCGTTGTCGAGCGTGACCCGTGCGGCTGAGGGAACGGACAATCTGTTGTATCCGATGAAGGCAGCGCTGCTGGCGGGTGCAACCATTGGTGAGATCACCGAAGCTCTGTTGCCGATCTTCGGTCGCTACCGTCCTGCGAACTAGAATTTCGGAGTGTCAGGTATGTTCAACCCACAAAGACCGATCCGTATACTCGTCATTGGTGGCGGTCCCGGGGGACAGGCTGCAGCGACGACCGCCGCACGGTTCGGCGCTGATGTGATCCTCGTGGAAGATCAGATTGTCGGTGGGGCTGCGCACCTGTGGGATTGCATTCCGTCAAAGGCAATGGTGTCATCCTCGATGAGGATGCGTGCGATTCGCAACGCTGAAGAACTCGGCATCTCTGATCCTGGTCCTGTCGCTGTCGACATGTCCCTGCTTTCTGCGAGGGCATCGCGTATTGCGGACACACTCGCAGCATCGATGACGGACATGCTCGATTCACAGGGAGTCGAGATCGTACGGGGTCGTGCACGCTTCACATCGACCACGTCTGTCGCTGTGAACACCAATGGTGGTGAGGTCGAGATCCAATTCGATCGGGCTGTCATCGCAACAGGTTCACGGCCCCGTGTCCCCGATTGGGCACCGATCGATGGTGAACGGGTGATCACGACGCGCGAGGCTTATCACCTCCCGGAACTCCCTGAACGCTTGATCATCATCGGGTCCGGTGTCACGGGCGTCGAGATGGTCCACATTTTCTCGTCACTCGGATCAAACGTAACGCTTCTTGTCAGCCGTCACCATGTGCTGCCCCACCGCGATCCCGAAGTCGCGATGGTTCTTGAGGAGGACTTCCTCAAACGCGGGGTAGGTCTATTGAAGGGTTCCCGAGCGACGAACATCGAGCGCGATGGCGACATCGTGAAGGTCTCGACCGAAGACGGTCGTAAGGTTGAGGGGTCGCACGTCCTGCTCGCAGTTGGATCGCTGCCCAACAGCGAAAATCTCGGGCTGGACCAGATCGGTGTCGACGTTGACCACGGGTTCATCCAGGTTGACGAGTATCAGCGGACATCGGTTCCTCACATTTACGGTGCAGGTGACGTGACCGGTCAGATGCTGCTCTCATCCGTCGCGACAGCCCAGGGCACAAAGATCGCACGCCACATTCTTGGTCACGATGTGACACCCATCGATTACCGCAAGGTTTCCCAAGGTATCTTCACCGAACCGGAGATCGCCTCGGTCGGGCTGGAAGAGGTCGATGCTGCGGCCGAAGGTCGCAAGGTGAGAATCACCAAAGTTCCGCTCGGACCGAATGCAAGGGCTCTCATCCAAGGGGATACGGGTGGCTTCGTCAAGCTCGTGTCGGATCCAGCCACGCGGGTTGTCCTCGGTGGAACGGTTGTTGGTCACCACGCATCCGAGCTGATCGGCTCAATTGCTGTCGCCACCAACGCCAGACTGAGTGTCGACGTGCTCGTTGAGACGTTGATGGTGCATCCGTCACTGACCGAATCCATCGCCGAAGCAGCGGAGTAAGAGGTGATGACCGATGACCGATAACCGACGTCAAGAGTCCAGATCGCTGGACTCCAAGCGACCCGACGCAGTCGGGTAGCCGAAGTCAGGATTCCACGATCATGGACGGGCAACTTGAGCGGTTCTCAGAACTTGATTCAGCCATCGCAAAGGCGTGTGGCTCGATTCGAGTTCTCAAGCATCTGACCTGGCCCGAGTCCTTGATGGACACCTTTCTCAAGTCCTACAGAGCCGGAAATCTGAAGCTACCCGACTTCCAATCGACACCGGTCGATCGGTCAGCGAAGGTCGAGGAACTCGAAGCATTGATGGCTCAATGCGATCGAGGGCATCCGATCGGTAGCCAGCTTTGGAAGACCGCATGGAGCTATGCAACGGCAACAAGGATGCTTGGTGCAATGGGAACTCCCGAGTTCACCGAGCACTCGATTGCACTGTACGGACGGCCGGACCATGTGTATGAACGACAGAGGTTGTCGTCGCTCGATGCCGCCAATCCGATCATGGAGGTAACGTCGAACCTGATGACGCGTGATGTGGTTGCCAAGACTCAATCGACCATCCCGAGTGATGTCTTCGCCCAGCGGCTTCGCCACGCCCTTGATGAGTTCTTTGTCGATGATGAGGTCGCAGTGGTGCTGGATGCCAAAATGTCCGCCAAGGCAGCCGCCGGTAGCAACAGGGTCAAGGTCAGGGAGGACGCGCTCTTCTCTGACATGGACTTGGCCCAACTCCTCAACCACGAAGCGCTCATACACACGTTGACGTCGATCAACGGCAAGAGGCAGCCCCTCAGATCGCTCGGTCTCGGCTCCCCGAGAACGACGAAGACGCAGGAAGGGCTTGCGGTCTTTTCGGAACTCGTCACCTACTCGATCGACATCAGTCGCCTGAGACGGGTTGCGCTGCGATCTCAGGCGGTCGGACTCGCTCTCAACGGCGGTGACTTCATTGAGGTCTTCTTGCATTTTCTCGATGGAGGCCAGTCTGAGGAGGAGAGCTATCACTCTGCCCAAAGGATCTTCCGCGGAGGCGACGTCCGTGGCTCGATCGCCTTCACCAAGGACGGGGCCTACCTCGAAGGACTCATCCTGGTCCAGACGTTTCTGAAGAAGGCGATTGCTGACGGGCGTGAGGATCTGATTCCGATGCTGTTTGCGGGTCGCATGACGCTCGGAGATGTCATCGAACTCGAAGAGCTCTTCCTATCCGGCGTGCTGAAACCCGCTCGGTATCTACCGCCGTGGGCAGTGGGATTCCAACGCCTTGCGGCGAATCTGTCGTACGCACTGTTCAGCTCGAGGATCCAACTCGACACTGTTGAACTTGACCGGTTCCTCAGCCTCGAAGAAGGCGCGCTCCCAAGTGACCGATGACCGACGATCGACGTCAAAAGCCCGTCCTGCTGGACGTCAGGAAACCCGCTTTGGATTTCTGAAGTCGGAAGTCAGACATCTTGACTCGAGGAGGTTGCCGTGACGCCCGAAATGGTGCAGGATTGGATTCATCGGTATATCGATGCATGGCGGAGCTACGACACCAATGCCATTTCCGAACTCTTCACTGCCGAGGCAACGTATGCCTACAACCCGTGGGATCAGCCATTGGTCGGCAGGGAGGCGATTGTTGCTGGTTGGCTCAATGATCCGGACGAGCCCGGCTCGTGGGAAGCCGAATATCGACCCCTGCACGTGATAGGGCATGACGCAGTCATTGTTGGTGAGACGCGATATGCAGATGGCAGGACGTGGGCAAATCTGTTTGTCGTCTCGTTCGACGGTGCGGGGCGCTGTACCTCATTCGTCGAGTGGTACATGAAGAAACCGACGTCTGACGTCTGACGCGTGAGATCGCCTCTTGTTCCGTCCTCCCGCTTTGCGGGGGGACGCGCCGAGCGAAGCGAGGAGCAGGGGGCAATCTGACGTCCGACGTCAGCTCAGCGAATCACCATCAGGATGTGGCCCGCTGACACCGTGTCGCCGACCTGTACCTTGAGGTCGACGATCTCCCCGCTGTTGGGAGCCTTGATCTCGTTCTCCATCTTCATGGCTTCAAGGACGCAGACAGCTTCACCCTCATCGACGTGCTCGCCGGCCTTGTGATGGATCTTCACGATCGTCCCCTGCATGGGTGCGGTGATGGCACCCTCTCCTCCGTTTGACACGGACTGTTTCGAGAGCTTCGGTGCTTTGCGACGCGGAGCAGCGCGGACCCCCGAGCCTGGGGATGTCAACACCTTTGCCCAGTACTTGACGGTGAATCGTCGTCCACCGACCTCAACGGTTATGGATCGCTCAGAGAGTTCTTCGTCCTCGGGAAGTGACGGCGCAGTCTTGCGTTGGACCTTCGAGAAGTCGATCGAGTCCTCAACAAGGCGCGTGCTGACGTCGCCGGCACGGAACGTCGCGTTGTCGAGAATCATGAGGTGAGCGCCGATGGTTGTGTCGACACCACCGATCTCGAATTCTGACAGCGCCCGTCGAGCCCTTCGGATCGTTTCATCCCGGTCGCTGCCACTGACGATGAGCTTTGCGATCATGTTGTCGTAGTACTGCGAGATCGTTGACCCCTGCACGACGCCCGAGTCGACCCGAACTCCGGGTCCTGCCGGCTCCTGATACTTGACGAGCGTTCCCGGGGTTGGCATGAAGTCTCGAGACGGGTCCTCGGCGTTGATCCGGAACTCGATCGTGTGTCCGACAGGCGTCGGAGTGCCTGAACTGGAGAGTCGTTCTCCCATGGCGACCCGAATCTGCTCCACGACAAGGTCGACGCCAAAGACCTCTTCGGTGACGGTGTGCTCAACCTGGATGCGTGTGTTCATCTCAAGGAAGTAGAAGTTTCCGTCGGCGAAGAGGAATTCGACCGTTCCAGCTGACTCGTATCCAGCGGCGTGACCAAGTGCGAGAGCCAGCTTTCCGAGCCTGTCGCGCTGTTTGGGGGTGAGTCCCGGCGCGGGAGCCTCCTCGATGAGTTTTTGATGCCGCCTTTGGAGTGAGCAATCCCGTTCCCCGTAGAACACGCCATTGCCATGGGAGTCGAAGAGCACCTGGGCTTCAATGTGGCGAACATGTTCGAGGTAGCGTTCGATATAGACAGCCGGATTTCCGAACCAAGCCTGTGCTTCCCTACCTGCCGACTCAAACGCTGCCCCAATTTCATCGAGGGATCGCACCACCTTGAGACCTCGACCACCACCACCAGCCGACGCCTTGATCGCAAGGGGCATACCGTGCTTGTTTGCGAACTCGGTGACCTGCTCGGCGCTGGTCAGTGGCTCCAGGGTGCCTGGTACGACGGGAACCTTGGCTACTTCGGCAGCAATCCGTGATTCGATCTTGTCGCCCATCATGGAGATGGCACTTGGCGGTGGGCCGATCCAGATCAGGCCGGCATCAATGACAGCCTGCGCGAATCCAGCATTCTCGGCAAGGAACCCATAGCCGGGGTGGATGGCAGACGCGCGTGACGCTGCTGCGACTTCAAGGATTCGAGGAATGTTCAGGTAGGACTCAGCTGCTGGTGCCGTTCCGACATTCCAGGCCTCATCAGCCATCGATGTATGTACCGCATCGCGGTCAAGTTCAGAGTAGATCGCGATCGTCCTGATGCCGAGATCCCGCGCAGCTCTGATGATGCGAACGGCGATCTCGCCTCGGTTTGCGATGAGAATGGATTCCACAGGTTCCATCCTAAAGAACTCGCTGTGCTCGCGGCATACAGCTCACAATGGGATGTTTCCGTGCTTCTTCGGTGGCAGTGTTTCTCGCTTGTTACGGAGCATCTCCATCGTACGGATAAGACGGGGTCTGGTCTCTCGTGGCTCGATCACATCATCGACCAGTCCACGTTCGGCGGCGACGTATGGATTGTTGAATTGCTCTTCGTAGTCGGCAACGAGCTGGTCTCTCAGTGTGTCGGGATCCTCGGCTTCTGCAAGGTCACGCCGGTAGATCACATTGACCGCACCTTTGGCACCCATGACAGCAATCTCGGCGGTTGGCCAGGCGAACACGAAATCAGCGCGCACCGCACGAGAGTTCATCACCAGGTAGGCGCCGCCGTATGCCTTGCGGAGAATGACGGTGACCCGTGGGACCGTTGCCTCGGAGAACGCGTACAGCAGCTTGGCGCCGTGACGGATGATCCCCTGGTGCTCTTGATCGACTCCCGGGAGGAAGCCCGGCACATCGACGAGTGTGATCAGCGGGATGTTGAAGGCGTCGCAGAAGCGAACGAATCTTGCACCTTTGACAGAGGCGTCGATGTCGAGCGTGCCCGCAAGAACGGCTGGCTGGTTGGCGACGATTCCCACGGTGTATCCATCGAGACGAGCGAATCCGACGACGATGTTGCCTGCCCAGTGTTCATGGACCTCGTAGAACTCGCCGTCGTCCACGATGCTTTCAATCACCTCGATCACGTTGTATGGCTGATTAGCAGAATCGGGAATGATCGTTGTGAGCGACTCATCAGCGCGGTCGGCGGAATCGCTCGGAGTGAAGAACGGAGCGACTTCCATGTTGTTGGAGGGAAGCATCGAAAGCAGAAAACGAACCTCCTCCATCGCTTCTCGGTCATCGCTGACGACGAAATGGGTAACTCCCGACTTCGACGCATGCGCGTGTGCTCCACCGAGTTCGTCCATCGAGACCTCTTCGCCGGTCACTGTCTTGATCACGTCCGGACCGGTGATGAACAGATGCGATGTGTCTTCGACCTGGAAGATGAAGTCGGTGAGGACTGGTGAGTACACCGCACCCCCAGCGCAGGGTCCCATGATGACCGAGATCTGTGGAATCACACCCGAGGCGCGTACGTTGCGCTCAAAAATGCGGCCGTAGCCATCAAGTCCGACGACACCCTCTTGGATGCGGGCACCACCGGAGTCCTTCAGACCGATCACGGGCGTACCGGTTTCCATGGCCAGATCGAGAACCTTACAGATCTTGTCAGCCACCACCTCGCCGAGCGATCCACCGAACCGTGTGAAGTCCTCCGCGAACACCATCACGGTGCGTCCATCGATGGTTCCCCAGCCGGTGACCACGGCATCGCCGAGCGGCCTCTTTTCTTCGACGCCAAAGCCCAGTGTCTTGTGGCGCACGAACGGGTCGATCTCTTGGAAGGAACCTTTGTCGACGAGCAGCTCGATCCGCTCGCGCGCGGTCAGCTTCCCGGCGTCATGCTGACGATCGACAGCACGCTGGTTGTCGGCCTTGATAGATTGCTCACGAAGCTCTCTCAGCTTCTCGATGCGTTCTTCGGTGCTCACCGGTCCTCCCGGTAGGCTCGGTTGCGGTCACGTGACTTCGACTCGTCTGGATCGGATATGGCTACACACGATATGGCTACACACTACGACATCGTGCACTTCAGCGAGGTTGGTTCGACGCAGGACGAGGCTGCACGTCGATTCGACACAACCGGTGTGCCCACCCTCGTCGTCGCTGATCGTCAGATTGCCGGGCGTGGCAGGCAAGGCCGCAGATGGCAACAACCAGACCAAGCCATGTTCTCATCCCTCTCGTTTGCGACGGACTGGGAGCCAAGACACCGAACGCTCATCCCACTTATCGCTGGGTCGGTGGTGTGTGAGGTCATCGGTGACGTAGGTCGGCGTGCACCTTCCCTCAAGTGGCCGAACGACATCCTTATCGATCGAGCCAAAGTTGGGGGAGTGTTGGTTGAAGCTGATGGAGATCACTTGACCGTCGGATGCGGCCTCAACTTGTGGTGGGCCGATCCGATCGAAGGTGCCACGAGCGTCTTTGACAAAGATGTGGACTCGACCCTCGCTCTCAACCTTGCCAAGAGATGGGCACGGGCCCTCTTGTATGAGATCGATGGGCCGAGCGGTGAGTGGCGAAAGGACCGGTACGTTGAGATGTCAGCCACGCTCGGCCACGAGGTGGTTTGGGACGGCGGAATGGGAACGGCCGCGGGGCTCACGGCGTCTGGGGCCCTCATCGTTGATACCCCCAGGGGTAGGGAGATCATCCATGCCGGAGACGTACACCTGCGCTCATCGTGATGGAACCTCGGGTCGGTGTTGTTCGTCCTGTAGTTGTGGACACAGAAACTGACCGCAAGGCCCCCCGCCGCTTGCAAGCTCCGAATGCTTTCGACGACTTCTACCGACGTTCATGGCACGAGATCTACCGACCGCTCGCAGCGACGATCGGCGACGTGCAACTCGCGTCCGAGGCTGTTGACGAGGCGATGGTCAGAGCGTATGTGAAGTGGCGGTCCGTGCGCAAGATGTCAAACGCCGAGGGGTGGGTGTATCGGGTCGCCTACCGCTGGTCGATCGACCAGCTCCGGCGACGGACTCGTGAGCGGAAGCTTCTCCCACGGCTCCTTGAGCATCCCGACGCGCAATCGCCCGCTGTCGAGCCGGGTCTGTCTTCCGCTCTCGATGCTCTCCCCATTGAGCAGAGAGCCGTCGTGGTGCTTGCCTGCGCATTTGATTGGTCCCACAACGAGATCGCCGGGGCGTTGGGAATCCGCCCTGGCACCGTCAAGAGCCGCCTCCACCGCGGGCTCGAACACCTACGCAAGGAGATGAACGCATGATCGTTGACGAAGCCAGCCGAACCTACGTCCAGTCCATTGTTGAGGCAACACCGGGTCGATCCGGTGATCTCGAGGCGGTTGTCACGAGAGGGAGACACCGCCGGCGGTTGACGAGCACTGCTACGGTGATCGGTGCCGTGCTGGTGACGGTGTTGGTGATGTCGCCCCTGGTGGTCCTGATGTCCGGCCGGGATCATGCACCGACTGCTGGCACGGATGCGACCACGCTCCACCTCCCCGGAGGATTTGATGTGTCCGTCGAGCCACCACCGGTTGAGTCGTACGGAGCCTGGGTCTACGTTGGTGCCCTTGCGATGGAACCATCCTTTGACACCGCCGCGCTCGGGACCGAGATCCCCATCGAACGTCGCGGAGCATCGGATCTGGTCATTCCCCCGCCGGGTAACCCCAGGGAGCGCAACGCTCTTCAGGCAACGACGATCGTATATCTCGGAGACCTCGGCATCGCCCAGCTTGCATTGGATCCAAGCGACAGCGGCGAGTTGTGTATCTTCTTTGGCAATGGCACCGAGATCACGGGCGGTGGCTACTGCGCTGTCAAGGACACCCCCGAGTTTGGGTTCGGTGCCGATCCGGCCGTTGGCTGGTGGCTCGTGTGGTCCCGGCTGCCACAAGACGCGGCCGTCGTCCAGATCGAACTTCCCGACGGCTCCTCCTATTGGCAACGTCCGGTCGCCCGAACCGTCGTCTTCCACGGTGTCGGAACCTCAAAGGCTTTCGAACAGTCCCGAGCAACCGCCTTTGACGCCAAGGGCAGTGTCCTGCTGATCGAGAGTCCGTCCTATCTGGAAGGACACGACAACTTCGACGAGGAAGGCAATTTTGTCGACGCCGAAGGCAACATTTTCGACAGAGAGACATCACAGTGATCAGCTGACACTGTGGCCCGTGTGGTGACGCGTGGCGCTAGCCTGCGCTGCAACCGGAAGGAGCGTTCTCTGTGGCCGTTCAGACAGGTGAAGGCGTCGTTGACATCATCTTTCACTCGACCAGTATTCCGGCAGGCCCGCGCACGCTTGGTGGCTACCTCTCGCGCCCCGACGGAGAGGGACAATGGCCGACCGTTCTGATCTTCGGTCCTGAACCCACACCAACGAGCACGGTGAAGGACATCTGTCGAGTTCTCGCTCGGCATGGGCTCGCGGCGCTTGCCCCCGACCTGACCGAATCGCGTGAGCAGAACCTCTCGATCTCGCTTGCGGTGGCCGCCTATATTGCTGATCCCTCGGGCCGCTGGTCGAATGGCCAGGTCGGCTACGGAGTTCTCAGTTTCGGCGCTGGCGTACATGACCTCGCCGACCTGGCGCAAACCGACACCAGGGTCGCAGCATCAGTTGTGGTGTCATCGACCATCGACGCCCAAACGGCCAAAGTCATCGGTGCTGCCGAGGTTCCCGGTTTGGTGATCCTCTCCCGCGGCGACGAAACAGTGGATGTTGACGCATCGATCGACACGAGGGCGGACATGGAACACACGACCTTCGTCGTGTATCCAAGCGGAGCCACCGGATTCTGGGATGCATCGACGGAGGGATACGACGTCGAACGTTATGAGGACACCGTCGATCGCATCGTGGCATTCTTCTCTGAGCATCTACCCGAGAGATTCTGATGCCCAAATCAGTTGTGACCGGCGGCGCCGGGTTCATTGGTTCAAACCTGGTTGATCTCCTCGTCGACGAGGGTCATGAGATCCTTGTTCTCGATGACCTCTCGTCCGGTTCGATCGCGAACCTTAAGGATGCGCGCAGCCGCGGAGACGTGACCCTCCATCAGATCGATGTTGCGAGTAACGAGGTTGTCGACCTTGTCAGGACGTTCCAGCCCGAGACGGTGTTTCATCTCGCAGCGCAGATCGACGTACGCCACTCGGTCGCGGATCCGGTTATGGATGCGCGGGTGAACGTGCTTGGCACGGTGAATGTCCTTGAGGCGGCACGACACGGAAATGCCCAGAGGTTCGTCTTTGCCTCATCGGGTGGAGCAACGTTCGGAGACACATTCAACATCCCAACACCCGAGACCCAGGAGCGTATGCCCGCGTCGCCCTACGGCGTCTCCAAGAGCGTTGTCGACCAGTACTTTCGCTACTACGACCGAACCTACGGACTCGACTGCATGTCGCTTGGATTCGCCAACGTGTATGGGCCCCGACAGGATCCGCATGGCGAGGCAGGCGTCGTTGCGATCTTCATTGGCACGTTGCTTGCCCACAAAGCACCGACGATATTTGGTGATGGTCTTCAGACGCGAGATTTCGTGTTCGTTGAAGACGTGGCCGATGCGATGCTTCGTGCGTCGCGGATCGGAGGATCACGATATCTCAACATCGGAACCGGCGTGGAGACATCAGTGCTCAAACTCTATGACGTGATTGTCGGAGCAACCGGCGTTGATGTTGCCCCCGTCATGGCCGCAGCCAAACGAGGCGAGCAGCTGCGATCGTGTCTCGATTCGTCCGCAGCCCAAGCCCACCTCGGCTGGGAGCCATGGACCAGCCTTGAAGAAGGCATCGCGAAAACAGTCGAATGGGTGCGGGGCTGAGCTGGCGCTCGACAGCTCTCAGCAAGAACCCGTTCCCCTTCAGGGGGAACGGGCGAGTCTTCGAGCCATGGGGGGCCTGCGAGCCTGCGAGCCCCGTCTTCAACCGTGGTACAAGCAAGCCCGTTGTGTTCTCGTCGACGCAAGCTCACGTGCCCCCCTGCCTCGTCGCTGCGCTCCTTGGCCGTCCCCCCTGAAGGGAGGACGGTTCTGACGTCTGACGTCTGGCGTCGGTCATCGGTCATCGGTCATCGGTCATCGGTCATCTTGGCTGGCCAGTCGTCTTTGAGGAGGCGTGAGAGGGCTCGGTCTGCAAGGACCTTGCCTCCGGTCTGACACGCGGGGCAGTAGTTGGTTTCACGTTTGCCCGCCACGATGCGTTGGATCTTGGCGCCGCAGACGGGGCATGGTTCACCGAACTTGCCGTGGACCGCCATGTCGGGATGGAACGCCGTGACCTTCGTTGGAAACCCATCACCGGTTTCCTCGATCCGTCTTCGGGTCCAATCATCAAGGACACTTTTCGTCGCACCAAACAGGCGCGCGATCTCGTCATCGGAGAGGTTCGTGTTGATCTGGGTCGGCGACAGTTTGGCGCTGTGGAGGATCTCGTCTGCGAATGCGCCGCCGATTCCCGAGAGATACCGTGCGTCGGTGAGTGCTCGCTTGAGCGTGTGCCGATTCGTCAGGAGTGCCTCTCGAAACTGGTCGACGGTCGCGTCGGCAACCTCAAGACCACCGGGATCCACCGAGTCAAGGTTGTTGCTGCGCAACACGGACAGGGACGCACGACGTTTGGTCCCGGCTTCGGTGAGGAGCAGTGATCCGGTCGAGAAGTCGAATGAGGCGAGCCCACTCCGTTTGGGAATCGGTTTGGCTTCGTCGGACCATATGAAACGACCGGCCACCATCAGGTGGATCACCAAATGGAGATCGTTCTCAAGATCAATCGAGATGCGTTTACCGATGCGATGCGCTCCCTGAACGGTCGAGCCGAAGGCTGAGTCGATCGGTGGGTCAAAGGTGCGAAGAAGTGAGAACGACGCAACGCGGACGTTCGTGAGCGTTGCACCGACGATACGCGGTGTGAGTGCGTGGATGTATGCCTCGATCTCAGGAAGCTCAGGCATGGCTCACCGAAAGAGATCTTCAGAAGGTGGACGAATCAGGTCAGCGACACGACCATCGCCGGGAAGATCGAGGCCCCGTACGATCGCGGCAGGGATTCCGGTTGCCTTCCCCATCACGAGGTCGGCTGCACCGGCGATCTCGTCGACCACGGCGACTTCGGTGACCTCAAGAACGTTTCCATGCGAATCAGTGGTGCCACGGAGATCGACGACCGACGGAAGCCCTGAAATGCCAATGGCGACATCGGTCAGTCCGCGCCGCCACGGTCGTCCGAATGTGTCGGTGATGATGACACCAAGCGATACGTTTGTCGCCCGCTCCATGAGGATTCTGATCCGATGTGCAGATCGGTCTGGATCCACAGGGAGCAAGATGGCATAGCCACGCTCCACATTGGATCGGTCGACGGCCGCATTTGCGCAGATGAACCCGTGTCTGGTTTGTGCAATGACCAGATCTCCACGGCGACGGATGATTCTGACCGCTTCGTCCTCGACCAACCGTCGGTAGGTCGCCTCGTCGGGGATCTCGCGAATCTGCCCCTCCGCCTTCGAGACGATCTTGTGGGTGATGACCACAATGTCTCGGTCTTCGAGACCGATGTCACCTCCCGTGACAGCTTTGACGATCATGCCCGCGATGTCGTCACCGGGTGCTATCTCGCCGATACCGGTGACGGGGAAGACAGTGATCGAGGATGGGTGCTTCGTCATCGCGCCATGTACTCCAAGAGTGTTGCGGCAAAGCGGTGGCCGTTGTCTTCGTCAAGCCATGTGTTGGCAGCGACGACGTCGGTGTCCAAGTTCGCACCGAGTATGACGTCGGCTCGGTCACCCGCGTCGATGAACAGGACATCGATGAGGCCGTCGTAAGCCGCAAGGATGCCCCGGGTCCCCGCCCCAAGTCCGATGCCAGCCATCACGGCATCGGCAGGACCCTTCACCGGTTTGCCTGCGAACAGCGGACTGACCGCAACCACCCTGGGGTGAGCCTCGACACGCGCTGCGATTGGATCGATCGCAAGAATCGGCCAAATCGAAAGGGGCGGATTGGAAGGTGCAATGACGACGATGTCGGAAGCATCGATGGCTTCGATCACACCGGGCGCCGGAACAGCTTTGATCGCACCGTGGTAGGCGATTGCCGTCAGGGTGTCCTCGTGTCGACGGTCAACGAAATAGGTTTGGAAATCGAGCCATGAGCCGTCCTCAACCTGCACATGGGTCTCGATGGGATCGTCACTTGCAGGAACCAACGTCACATCATCAAGACCGAACCGTCCAGCCAAATCGGCGGTAATGACAGACAAGGGCTCACCATGGGCGAGCCGCGATGCACGGTAGCCACACAGTGCAAGATCCTTGTCACCAAGCATCATGGACGTGTCGACCCCGAGGACTTGCAACTCATCCATGACCGCAAACGTGTCATTCGCACGTCCCCAACCATACGGACCGATCACTCCAGCAAGCGTGTAGAGGACCGTATCAGGGTCGGCAGCGATGTGGACGCCGTAACGTTCGGTGTTGTCGCCAACATTGACGACAACCGTCAGTTGACTGGGTTCGAGAACTGATCGGAGGGCGCGCGCCATCTTGGCTCCACCGACCCCACCGGCGAGCAATGTCACCTGATGATTGAAGTAACGCCCGTTCGACTCCAGAATGCACCTCACATGCCCATGACGTCCACACGCCAAGCTTCGGTCGCGACCGTTGTGCTTGCTGACCCCAACGGAGGAATCGAAGCGACGCTTGACGCGCTCGGTTCGCAAGTCTACGAGCAGGTTGGTGTGGTCGTAATCGGGGACGTGGATGTTCCCGATGTCGCTGTCGCAGGTCGCAAGGTCGTGCGGCGAGCCACAGTTGGTGAAGTGGTCGCGGCGTTGCCACCATCCGTGACGCATGTGTGGTTTGTCCGAGAGGGGGCAATCCCAAGACCCGACACGCTTTCATCGTTGATCGTTGACATGGACCGGACGGATGCATCAATCGGTGGATCAAAGATCGTCGGGGAAGCCGACACTCTTGTCTCCGTGGGGTTGGTCACCGACGCATTCTGTGTTCCGTACTCGGGCATGGACAGCACCGAGCGCGACCAGGGCCAGTACGACGTCGTACGTGACGTCGCGGCCGTCGCCGGAATATCGATGGTGGTGCGGCGCGATCTGCTCGTGGGGCTCGGAGGGGTCGATCCACAGCTTGAACCATTCGAGGCTGCAATCGATCTCGCACAGCGAGCTAGGCTGAAAGGCGCTCGGATCATCGTCAGCCCTGCATCGACCATCCGATACCGAGGGGCTGCCCGAAGCGGTAAGCGCTGGCGGGCCGAAGCGTCTCGTATCCGATCGATGCTCAAGGTGTACAGCCCGCTCACCTTGTTGTGGACCATTCCCGCTGAATTTGTCATCGGGTTCTTGGAGGCATTCGTTTCCATGTTCCTTGGTCGTTGGTTTTTCTTCGACTTTGCGAAGGCATGGGGATGGAATCTCTCCAAGATCCCATCAACGCTATCGGCTCGGAGGGCGGCACGTAGTGGGAGGGTCGCGGGTGATCCCGATCTGTTCCGCTTTCAGCGGCGCGGTAGCGTCAAGGTCACGCAGCTGGTGCAGGCTGTCGCCGAGGCGCTCCGACGCCGCCTACCCGGTGATGATCGGTTGTCGATTGAGTCCATTGGAAGTGACATCCGACAGCCAGCGTTCGTGGTTGGTGTGCTCGCCGTCATCTTCGTCCTGCTCTCAAGCCGAAACATCTGGTCCGACGGCCTCCCCGCCGTTGGGTACACGCTTCCATTCCCTTCAAGCGGTTGGGACGCCTTGACCGGATATGCCGGTGGATGGAATCCTGCCGGTCTCGGCAGCCCCGAGAGTCTGCGTCCCCTCGTTGCCCTTGCCGGGATTGCCAAGATCGTCACATTCCATGCCGCGACACTCCCGGAATACCTCCTGACGGCAGGCTCCATGCTTGCTGGCTTGTGGGGCATGACGAGGCTGCTCCGAACATGGTCAATCGCAGCAGCTCCTGCCCTCATCGGTGGCCTCGTCTATGTGGCGGGACCGACCGCGCAAGGAATTGGGAACAACACTTTCATCGGAACGACTATCGCTCTAGGAATCCTTCCGTGGGCGTTTCGTTTGTGTCTGGCACCACTGAAACCCGGGTTCTGGCCAGCAGCGTCGCGTGTTGCCGCTGTTGGCCTTGTCTTTACCGCGTTCGCCGGTTTCTCGCCTCTGTTGTTGCTCGTGATCGCACCGGCCCTGTTCCTCTATGCGATATTCTCACTGACCAATGAGACAGCGTGGCGGGGTGTCATCTTGGCATTGGTGGGCACCGCCACCGCCGCGATGTTGTTGTCACCATGGATCTGGTCAGTCGATCTTGTTGCGATCGCGCGCCAAGGCTATGCCTTCTGGGATGCCTCTCCAATTCTGGGAGTCGCCGGAGCCGTCGTCGCGGTGGCTGCGATCGGTGCGGGACGAAAAGGACTCGGTATTGTCGCAGGATGGGGAGCGCTCCTGGCTGCCCTCGGCTTCCTCGGGTCACGATCAGGCACATTTGGATGGGGCGTCGAAACCGAGTCGGTGTCACTCGCCGTCGCCGGACTCGGTGTCGCCATGGTCGTCGCTGTCGTGACCGAGGGTGTCTTTCGCGAGGGCATGGGAGCGACTCGACGCGCTGTTCTCGCTGTCGGCTCGCTGGGCGCGATCCTGCTCGTTGTAGGTTCACTCACCATCATTCTCGGCGGCAGGGCCGGGTTGCCAGCCGATGTATACCGCGAGACGCTTGCCTTCACACAGGCGCGTGAGGGTGAAGCCGAGCGCGCCCGTGTGCTGCTCGTTGGTCGCCCCGATCTGCTTCCTGGCGATAGTCGTACCGTGGAGGGTGGCTCGTACCGTGTCGTGTCGGCCACGGTGCCTGATTTGGGAGAAGCACATCTTGCGCCACGGTTGCCATTCGATGATCTCCTTGCAGAGAACCTCGAATCCATCATCACAGGAAAGACAAGGCGTGCAGGGGGTGAGCTTGCAACGTTCGGGATTCGTTGGATTGTCGTGATGGGCGACAGCGACGGAACCAACGCAGACGAGTCGGCGTTGGCATGGCGAAACGTGTTTGCCGGTCAGCTTGATCTCCTCCCGATTTCATCGAGCACCGGCAACGCAACATTCGTGACGGATGTTGCCCCGGTCGGGAGAGCCCTGACATCCGGTCTTGATTCATGGCGACGCGATGGGTGGACCTATATCGGGGAGTCGGTCGAGTCGGGACGGGTGTTCGTGTCTGAGAACGCAGATACCGGGTGGGGCCCTCCACCACGCGAAACGGTCGGGGCCATGAACGTCGTTTCCGCATCCGCTGGCGTTGTGACATACTCGCCAGACGGTGGACGACGGACTCAGGCGCTGCTGGCACTCGTCGGCGTGATACTCCTTTTCGGCGTGGTCGTGGTGGGAAGAAGGCTGCGATGAGGAGACTGCTGCTGTTGTTGTTGTCTGCCACCATCGGCATTGTCGCGATCATCCAGGTTGGACCCGATGTTGCGCCTGCCCCCGATTTTGGTGATCTCGATATCACCGAGGGAGACGGTGCCGTTGCGAGTCCAACCGTGTGGTATTGCCCATGGGTGGAAGCCGGCGACATTGTGGACACGAATCTTGTCGTTGCCTCCACGGTCGACGCCGATGTGGATGTGACCCTGCTCGATCCCATCTCGAATACCCAACCGACTGAATTTGCCTTTGACGTGGTTGGTCCCGGAGCAACCGGAATTGATACCGGCAGCATCGAGCGACGCGGCGAGTCTCCAGCAACAATCGAGGTCACCGACGGGCCCGCCGCCGTTGCGACGCTGCAGCGATCCGATGGTTTTCTCTCCGGGGATCGCTGCACGGTGTCGGTGCCGAAGATCTGGTATCTGACCGGGGGCTCAACAAAGACAGGGACCTTCACGGAGATTCGGCTCTTCAACCCCTTTGCTGACAACGCCGTGGTCACGATCACCGCATACTCCGAATTCAACCTGGATCTGATTGCCGACTTTGAGGACATCGATGTCGCCGGGCGGTCCTGGACGACGATTGATCTGGAACCATTCCTGCCGTTCCGTGACGAACTCGCGTTCACGATCGAGACGAGCGCCGGCCTCGTCATCCCGGCACTGATTCGTTCCGACAGCGCTGGTGACGCGATGTGGCTCGGTACCGCACCGTCTGAGACCTGGGATTTCCCGATAGCGACGGCGGGGGGACTTGAACCCTTCCTTGCGGTCATGTCTGCCGGTGACGATGACGTGACCGTCACCGTCGACATTGTGTCTGAGACCGGCACCATCCGGGGTGCGCGCGAGATCGTCATCGATTCATCAGCGCCGGCACTGATTCCTCTTTCTGATATCGCAGCTCCGCCGTATGGCGCAAGAATCAGAGCTTCGAGTCCAATCGCTGCTTCGGTCTTTTCTGCGGTACCCGAACTCGACGAGATTGACGAAGGCGGGGAAGAGATCACGACGACGACCTCACCCGATGGCACCGACACTCCCGTTGTGGCACCCGAAGGTTCGTTTGTACCGGGGCTCGCGGGCATGGTCGGGCTGCGGGCGCCATCGTCGACGTGGATCGTCCCACTCGACACATTGCTCGATTCTTTGACCACCGTGTGGATCATGAACCCGGGTGACGGACAGGCGAACGTCACCGTTCTTGCCCTATCAGAGGGAGAGGTTGATCCCGTCAGCATCGTTGTCGAACCGGGGACGACACAGGCATACCCGATCGATGTCGGCATAGGGATCTACGGGCTATCGATTGAGGCAGATTCGCCGGTATCGGTCGCATGGGAGATCGCCGGTGAGCGTGGCGTTGCACTCGTTGCCGGGATCCCGGCCGAATGAACGAGGCGTTGTGAGGGTGGCGGCTGCGGTTGCGGTGATCGTTGTCGCGCTTGTCGTGGCGTTCGTGGCCACCAAGGCGCGGAGACCCGTTCATCCAACCGTCGTTGTGGGCGACCTTGGCGATCGACCCGGCGTCGTACTGTTCAGTTCGACGGACTGTAAGACCTGCAAGGAGACGATCGCCCGATTGAAGTCCCTTTCGCTTCCCTTTCGAGAGGTCACCTACGAGCTTGAACCGCACCGCTTTGAGGAATGGGAGATCGTTGCCGTTCCACTCACCGTGTTCGTCGACGTCGACTCACATTCGGTTGCAGCCTTGACCGGCGTTCCCTCCAAGCGGAGTCTTACACATGCCGCTGCCCGGGCCGGCGTTGTCTCGACTGGATCATGAGGGGGTGCTTGGAGGAGGGCTGGCAGGACACTAGCTTGCGGTTCCCATGATGCCTACCTGTATTCGATGCCACGGAAGAGCGACAACCGTGCTCACCTATCACCACAGCGACGCTGCAGCGTTTCTCGATGATGCGCAAGGGCACGAGCAGGTCTACGACGGCATCTTGTTGTGCGACATCCACGCAACCCGTTTCTCGGCACCGAGGGGTTGGACCACGACCGATCGTCGCCATCGCTCAACGTGCCGCCCAGCTGTTTCTGACGCATCCTGATGCCGATTGACCGCGACGTCCTCGATGCTGTCAGGGAGATGGAAGAACCCGAGTTGCGACGTCTTGTCATGCTGGCACGGGCACGCCTTGACGAACGCGGCCACACCTTGGCGGACACCGGTCCTGACGTCAAGGTCCGCAAACAGATGGTTCGCTGTGGGAAGGACTCATGCACGACCTGCCCGCACGGCCCATACATCTACGCGTATTGGATGGAGGACGGCAAACAACGATCCAAGTATCTCGGTCGGGATGTTGACATGCCAGAAACCGCAGAATCCTCGGAATAGGCCAACATCGCTGGCATACTTGCAGTGTCGCCGAGCACGCGACGCGTCGTACGGGCTACGACGTCACAGATGGAGGGCATGTGGAACACGCACCAGAAACCGGATTGACCTGCGTGTCGTGCGGTCAGAATTCGGTCATCGAGATCGAGATGAAGCTGCCGGACGGTACTGAGGTCGTGTTCTGCTCCTGCCATGTCTGTGAAGCACGATGGTGGGCCAAAGAGGGCGAAGCCGTCAGTGTTGACGGCATCATCGGCCTCGTCAGCGATTGAGTTCCCAGCAATTGGGCTCTGCCTCGGAGTATCCGAACAGCGGTTGCTGTCTGCGTTCGGCGCCTAATCTGCCCTGATGGCAATTCAAGCCCCCCCTGAGCCGCCCATCCTGCTTGATGATGTGCCCGAATCGGCGGCACCGGGCCGTGTGATCCCCAAGTGGTTCATCGTCACGGCAATCGCTGCACCAACAACGCTGATTCTCCTCACCATGTCGGGGATGCTTGGACCGCTCGGACAAGGTGCAGCATCGATGTGGCGTATTCCGTATCTCCTCGTCGCAAATACGCCCACCGGCGGGGACATGGGTGCCCACGTCCTGCTGCCAAAGGTGCTCCTTGAAGATCTCCTCCCATCTGGTCGCATTCTTGGCTGGAGCATGGATTGGTACGCAGGGTTCCCTGCGATGTACTTCTACTTCCCGCTCCCCGCGCTGACCACCGCGATCCTGGACCTCGTCCTGCCCTTCGGGGTTGCGTTCAAGCTCGTCACGGTCGGCGGCCTGGTCGCACTCCCAACGTGCACGTACTTCTTCGTGAAGTTCCAAGGCTTCACGCGCTACGTGGCAGCGATTGCCGGTGTTGCCGGATCGCTGTTCGTGTTCATGGAGAGCTATTCCATATTCGGAGGGAACATCAAATCCACCCTCGCTGGCGAATTTGCCTTTTCATGGTCGTTTGCTCTTTCCATTCTTTTTGTCGGCATGGCGGTCCGGAACTACCGCCGAGCAACCGTGTTTGACCCGTGGGCTGGAATCGTCCTCGGGTTGACGGCCATGTCCCATGTCATCACGACGATCGTTGTCGTGTTTGCAACGATCCCGATGCTTGCTGGCCCGTTGGCTGCCCTCATCGGGGATCGCAGCAGAGTCAAGGATGCGGCACGTGGAGCGCTCGGCCTTGTCACTTCCTATATGGTCGGGTTCGGCCTGTCCGCATTCTGGAGCCTCGCTCTCGGATACAACGTCCTGACGGGTATGACAACAGACATGGGCTGGGCGCCCGTGACCAACATCATTGGTGACGCCGATCCCGGGTCGCCGTTACCTGGCGAGTTCGTACCGGTGCTCGCGGTGGGGATCATCGGAATGCTGTGGACGCTGTTTCGTAGGGATGGCGTCGGCATATTCGCGTGGTTGACCGTCGGTCCGTTGATCACCTATTTCGTCATCGCCGAAACGGGGCACACGATCCTCTACAACGCACGGCTGCTTCCGTACTGGTACTTCGGAATCTACGTGTTTGCCGGCATTGCGGTGGCCCTTGGGAGCGTCGCGGTTGCGAGACGCTTCCAACATCGAAGATCTGCGGTCCTTGTTGCGGGCGGTATCGCGATTGTGTTGATGGTTGGTTCAGCTGCAGTGTCGATGCATGATCTACCCGGATGGGTGAAGTGGAACTACGAGGGCTACGAGGGAAAGGAGCTGTGGGGCGAATACGAAGCACTCCTGGAAACCGTCGATGAGCTCCCGGACGGTCGCATCATGTGGGAAATCAACAATGAGATGAACAAATACGGCACGCCCATGGCCCTGATGCTCTTCCCATTCTGGTCAGAAGGTCACCCGTCGATGGAAGGGGTCTTCTTCGAAAGTTCCCTCACAACCCCGTTCCATTTTCTCAATGGAGCAGAAGTCAGCGTTTCTCCGTCCAATGCCGTGCGAGGGCTTCGCTATCACCATCTGGATCGGCCGATCGATGCCAGGGACCCCGAACCTTTTGGTTTTGATCGAGGCGTTCCACACCTTGGTATGTACAACGTCAAGTACTACGTGTCCTACACCGAGGAAGCACAAGAGGCAGCGATCGCCTATGGACTCCCGATCATCGCTGAATCACCGCCGTGGACCATCTTCCAGCTGCCAGAGACCAACCTGATCGACGTCGCAGAGTACGAACCGGTCGTATGGGCCGGAGAGGGGGACTTCGTTGATGCAGCTCTTGAGTGGTACGACGACATCGACAACCTCGATCAATGGCTTGTCGAAGATGGTCCACCGGAGTGGCGGAGGGTGACCTCGGTGGATGAGCGTCTTGAAGATCCACGCCCCTATGACATCACGGGGACAGCGACCGTCACGTCGTTTGATGACCTTGAAGTTGGGTTCACGACCAATGCAGTGGGCATTCCCCACATGGTGAAGGTCTCGTACTTCCCGAATTGGAAATCTGACGGAGCTGACGGCGTGTATCGCGTGGCACCCTCACTGATGATGGTCATACCAACCCAGAGCGACGTTGAGCTTCAGTTCACCCACACATGGGTCGAGAACCTTGGAACAGCGATCACGATATTCACGATCGTGGGGCTCATCGGATATGCAGTGGTTCAGCGTCGTAAGAAGAAAGCGGTTGTGTGAAGAAGTACCTTGGATCGTTTGCGAACCGAGAATCGTTTGTCCAAGCCGTCAAGATTGGGCTTGTCGGCGTGTTCAACACAGTGGTGTCGCTCGGACTGTTCAACATCTTTCTCGCCACAGGGATGTTTTGGTTCCCGTCCTTTACGATCGCCTTTGTGCTGACCACCTTCATGTCCTACCTCATCAACCGGAGATGGACTTTCGCATTGAAGGACGGGAACGTGTCTGGTCATGAGACAGTGAAGTTCTTCGGCATCAACGTCGCGGCCTATCTGGCGTCGACACTCATCGTGTGGGCCACCGACTCGCTCTTTGGACCACTTGACACGCTCGGATACAACGCTGCGCTGATCTTCGCGGCAGGGCTCCTCATCCTCCCCAAACTTGCCGGCTACCGCGATGTCGTGTTCAGTCGGGCACTGAAGGTGGAACCGGTCACCGAAAACGATCGAGAGCTGAGCTCCTGAGCCGTCGCTCTACCGACGCTCGTGGTGGTTGTACTCATGGTTCTCGAACGCGTCGGAATACGACGACCCATTCGTTCGCTACGACCTCTTCGAATTGCGGGTCGGTCTGTATGAGTTCGAACGCTCGTGCGGTCCTTCCGCTCTTGTCGGTGCCGTTGTTGTCGAGGGTGTCGGTTCTGACGACGACCCATTCGACGGTGTCGGCCGATGGTGGCGGTGGTTCTGAGGCGACGCCCCAGGCGTCCCGAACGAACGGGTTTGGGTACATGTAGATGGTGTCACGATGGGTGAGGTGCGGTGAGATGAACCAGTCTGCCGAGACGACCGCGTCGCCAGGTATGAGATCGAGAGCACGTCGCACCTCACCGGGTTGGGAGCTGTATCCGGCCCAGGGATTGCCAGGATCGTTTCTCGGCAAGGGCCCAGCCAGGAAGGTCCCGAGTCCACCAGCGATTACGACTGCCCCAACCAAGACGGCGGCAAGGACCGGTCTGGTGGGTTTGTCCTTTGATACGCTCGTGAGGCGGGCCGCACCCCGAATCGCGGCGAGAGCGACGATCGCCAACAGGTAGCTCGTGTATTGGTACCTGATGTTGCCCTGGTAGCCATGCTGTGACAACAAGTTGACCAAGGCAATCGGCAGCCCGACCACAAGGAGTTCAGGAGCCAGCAACGCCAAGGCCATTGGGCCGACCATGGCAGCTGTGTAGACAAGTCGGTCGGTCGCGCTCAAGAGGGAGAACACCTGGCCGGGAGATGTGAGTACACCCCCGATGATCGAGGGGAGCGTGTCGCCAAAAGTGGAGTAGCGGTTGGTGTAGATCAGTTCACCGGTCGGGGAGAAATGTGGCAAAGCAACCAGGAAGTTGAAGGCAAACACTGCCACGGCGACGAGGACCACCACACCGTGAATTTGCCATTCCCGGAATCGCCACGCCAGGTAGAGGGCGAGAGGTGCCACGATCAAGGCGGCGTCCTCTTTGATGAGCAGGGTAAGGCCGAGCACCACTGCACCCCAAACGGGGCGTCCGCGGGCCGTGAACAGGTAGGCAGCGAGTAGGAGAGGCACAGCAAGGACTTCGGGGTGAAATACGTTCCAGACGTTCCAACCAATGGCGGGATGGAGGAGGAAGGCGACCGCCAGTGCCGCGGCGAGGGGTTTGCGCACACCTTCGGTCCGGGCGATCATATAGACCAGTGGACCACTGCTCGCCAACGCCACCACGGTGAGCATCAACAGGACCCGAACGTCGGCCCACATCCAATACAGCGGTGCCAGAAGGATCAGAATGTAGGATGAATGGTCGCCGAACAGGTGCAGTCCACGAAGCGTCACAAACGGTGTTTTGAATCGACTCAAAAGCCACAGGCCCTGATCGAAGATGCCGAGGTCGAATGCCTGAGTTCCGAACCGGGCATGCTTTTGCAGGATCAGTGTCCCGTACACGACAACGAACGTGGCAGTGGCCAATCCGACCACCCGGGCGGACAAGGACCACCGGGTCGCGGCCACAAGCCAGCGCAGAAGACCCGATTTGGCTCTTCGCCATGGCAACGGTCGACCATCAAGAGGAGATCCAGCCTCGGCTACTGATCCTGATGCTGTCACTCGGAGTCTCCTCCAGGCTGAAAAGGGTGTCTGTGCAGACTTTTGAACGCCTCCACCGCAGTTGGAAGATCCATCATCCACCACTTTGGCACCGTGTGCCGTAGATCTCGACTCGACCGTCTTCGTCTTTCAGCTTGCGCGTGATTGCATGCGTCGCCAGCGGCTGACACGGTAGAGATCTCTCAGTGCCGCGATCGCCGCGGGGATTCCGACGGTCGATGTGAAGTCGAAATCAAGTATGACCGGTGCCTCGACGATCTTCGCTCCCCGATCATTCAGCCGACAGAGCAACTCAAGGTCGAAGGCAAACCCCTGTGAATCACACTGGGTTGCCACCTCGGCCATCGGATCTCTGCGAAATGCCTTCAGACCGGTTTGTGTATCGCCAAGGTCGAGCCCAATGAGCACGCGCGTGAGCCAACGGAAGACACGGCTGAGAAGCCGTCTCGACCACGGGTACTCGACAACCGAATCGGGATGAACCTTTGATCCCACGACGCCATCAGCCGCCCCGGTCTCGATGAGGTCGAAATAGCCAGGAATGACGGACGGATCGAGATCGAGATCACCATCCATGAAGAGCACCAAGGGATACGTGGTGCGCTGTACACCAACAGCCAACGCATGACCCTTCCCTCGGTTCGATGAATATTCAAACACCGACACCTCAGGCCGATCGATGCTGCGAGCCATGCGGGCAGTGCCGTCGGTGCTTCCATCAGAAACGACAAGAATCTCGAAGGTGCGACCCGTCTCGTCCATGACGCTGAGCAACCGGTTGAGCGCGTCGGCAATTGCTGACTCTTTTTGGTAAGCGGGGATGATCACCGACACCGCAAGTCGTTCTGTGGGGGGGGACATAGCGCGGGAGTGTAGGAACCCAGTGCATGCAGTTCCATGGCTGTCGGAGTGTCACGTAGACTCAACTCCCGTGGACCTTTCCAACATCATCAAGGCATACGACGTTCGTGGTGTCGTTCCCGATGACTTCGACGAAGCAATTGCCACCAGGATCGGTGCTGCATTCGCCGCCTTTGTTGACACGGACGAAGTCATCGTCGGGCACGACTGTCGAATTTCCTCACCGATGATTCGCGATGCGTTGATCAAGGGCATCACCGGTCAAGGTGTCAATGTGCGTCTCATCGGTGAGATCCCGACCGATCTCCTGTACTACGCGTCGGGAGTCTTGGCACTTCCTGGCGTTGTGATCACGGCAAGCCACAACCCGGGCGAGTACAACGGTCTGAAGTTCTGCCAGCCCGGGGCCGCCCCAATCGGGGATGAGACCGGTTTGCGGGACATCCGTGCAATGGCTGAGGCAGGACTCGAACCCGGACCAACCATAGGAGTCGTGACCGTTTCGGATCTCACGAGTGGCTATGTCGATCATGTGATGGCTGTCACGGCTGCTGAATCGATCGGAGCATTGCGTGTTGCAGTTGATGGCGGCAACGGAATGGCCGGGGCTGTGCTCCCCGCCGTGTTCGATCGGATTGGCGCAGAGATGATCCCGCTGTATCTCGAGCCGGATGGGACGTTCCCGAACCATCCCGCCGATCCACTTCGACCGGAGAACCTTGTTGACCTCACCGAACTGGTCAAGACGGAACGAGCCGATCTCGGGGTCGCGTTTGACGGAGATGCCGATCGGGCGTTCTTCATCGACGACCACGCCGCACCACTGCCGGGCAGCACCACCACGGCGATCATCGCAAAGTGGTTCCTCACATCAAACCCCGGTAGTTCAATCGTCCACAACCTGATCTGCTCCAAGGCCGTTCCCGAAACCGTTGAGGCTGCAGGTGGCGTCGCGGTGCGGACGCGGGTGGGACATTCCTACATCAAGCAAGTGATGGCCGATTCGGGTGCAATCTTTGGTGGTGAGCATTCGGGCCACTACTACTTCCGGGACAACTATCGGGCAGATTCAGGGATCATGGCGATGCTTGTCCTTCTTCGTGTCCTGTCGGACTCCGGTGTGCCGCTTTCGGAATTGCGCACGAGATACGAGCCGTACGCACAGTCGGGCGAGATCAACTTCAAGGTGCGAGACGTAGCCGCAGCGGGTGAGTCCGTTGCAGCCGCGTTCGTGGGATACGAACAGGATCGTCTCGACGGGCTCACGGTTGACCTCGGCGATCGCTGGTTCAATGTGCGACCATCCAACACCGAGCCGGTTCTACGATTGAACGTGGAGGCACCAGACACGGAAGCGGTCGATGACCTGGTCGCACAGGTCAGCTCGATCATTGGGAAGGAATCCTGAATGGAGAACAGCCCCCTCATAGCTCCACGGCTGCTTGCCATCTTGCAATGTCCGGCATGTACCGGTGGACTCTCCGAGCGTCGGGACCCTCCAGCACTTGTGTGCGGGTCGTGTGGCCGGGCCTACCGCGTTGACAACGGCATTCCCAACATGATCGTGGACGAGGCAGAACTTCCATCGGACGACGAGTAGGCCACTGGTGACACAGATGGCAGGACTCACCTCCCGCGAAGTCGCCGAGCGCGTTGGTGCTGGGAAGGTCAACACCGTTGATCAGAGGACATCACGAACGGTTGGGGCAATCGTTCGTGAGAACGTCTTCACCCGCTTCAACGCGATCATTTCGACGCTGTTGGTGCTCATTCTCGTGTATGGCGATCCTCCCGATGCACTGTTCGGATTCGTCATGGTCATCAACGCGATGATCGGCATTGTCCAGGAGCTTCGAGCCAAGAAGACCCTTGACTCACTTCGCGAGCGGATTGCTCCGCACATTGTGGTTGTGCGCGATGGCGAAGAACACGAGATTGCGTCAAACAGCATCGTCATGGACGATCTGGTGATCATCAGCGCAGGGGATGCGGTCCCCGTGGATGGGATCATCATCGATTCCGATGGACTTGAGGTGGACGAATCCTCGTTGAGTGGTGAATCTGATCCGATTGCCAAAACGGTAGGGGATGAGATCCGGTCCGGCAGCGCGGCAATTGCCGGTTCAGGAAGATTCGTAGCGACCGCGGTGGGTGCGGATGCTTGGGCGCAGAAACTCAACAAGGACGCTCGTGAGTTCACGCTGACCGATTCGGGACTCAGGAAAGAGATCGATCGACTCCTCGGCTGGATTGTGTGGGCACTCGTGCCGGTTGGTGCCTTGTTGTTCGTCACACAGGCAGTTCGGACCAACCATCTGTCGTCCGCCCTTGTGAGCGCGGTATCGGGGCTTGTCGCGATGATTCCGCAAGGTCTTGTGCTGCTGGTTTCCATGTCGTTTGCAGTCGCCACGTTGCGCCTTGCCAGGCAGAGCGTCGTTGTTCAGGAACTCGCCGCGGTAGAAGGGCTCGCCAGGGTGGACGTGGTGTGTCTCGACAAGACCGGCACACTCACCACGGGAGAGTTGACGGTCGAATCGATTGAGTGCTTTGGCGCCGATCAAGATGTGATCCTTGAAGGTCTTGCCGTGCTGACGGCCATTGAACGAAAGCCAACCGGCACGATGCAGGTCATCGCGCGCTCGTTGTCCGATCCCCAGCTTTGGCACCCCACCGTCACTGTGCCGTTTTCATCCGTGAGGAAATGGAGCGGTGCGAGCTTCGATGAGTCAGGAACCTGGGTCATGGGAGCCCCGGAGGTGTTGCTTGACGCGATAGGCCCCGAAGCATCAGAAGTACGCGAACGGGTGGAATGCCTTGCGTCGAAGGGGCGACGGGTTCTGTTGGTTGCGACCTCTCCGCACAGCTTGTCGGAGAACGTCTTGCCGCAAGAGATGGAGCCAGCCGCGATCGTTTCGATCGCGGAGGAAATCCGCTCCGATGCTGCCGACACGTTGACGTATCTGCGAAGTCAAGGGGTCGCAATCAAGGTGGTTTCCGGCGACAATCCCCGAACTGTGGTTGCAATCGCATCCGCGGTCGGACTCCCTGACGCCGAAGAGGCTGTCGACATGCGCGGTCACGAGGACGTGACCGGCCTTGCCGGCAGCCACGTCGTGTTTGGACGCGTACAGCCAGAGCAAAAGCGGGCGCTCGTCATGGATCTTCAAGCGAACGGCCACACGGTCGCGATGACCGGCGATGGCGTCAACGATGTGCTGGCCCTCAAGCAAAGCGACATCGGAATCGCGATGGACACCGCCGGATCCGCCACCAGGGCTGTGTCACAACTGGTCCTCCTCGACGGCCGATTCGACCGCATGCCATCCGTGCTCTCCGAAGGACGGAGAGTGATCGCAAACATGGAACGTGCCTCCGCCCTGTTCATCACAAAGACGGTGTACGCGATCCTGCTCGCCGTCTCGGTGAGTGTTGCGGGATTTGTGTTTCCTTTTTTGCCTCGGCACCTCACCCTTGTTGGGACACTCACCATCGGGGTGCCAGCCTTCGTCCTGAGTTTTTGGCCATCTGACAGTCCGGCGCGGCCCGGGTTCCTGTCTCGGACGATGCGCTTTGCCGTTCCCGCAGGTCTTGTCGCGACCATCGTTACGTTCTCGATCTACGCGGTGGCGCGCTCATCTCTCGTTGGAGCGACAACGCCGGAGGCACAGACGGCGGCAACGCTGACCTTGGCGCTTGTTGGCTTCTGGATCCTCTATCGCCTGATCCGTCCGCTCGACGGTACAAAGTCAGCGTTGATTGGATCAATGGTCGTGCTGCTGGTTCTGGCGTTCACGGTGCCATTCTTGTCGGATTTCTTTGCGCTTCAGTTTCCGAGCCTCGTGTCGGGTCTTGCGGTTGCTGCGGTCACCATCGTTGCCATTGTGATTCTCGAATTCGTCCTCGACGTGGCCGAGCAATTTGGTCTCACACTGAGGTGGTTCGCCATCGATGAGAGCTGAGAGCTCCTATCCTCGGACCGACTCGAACCCCTCCGAAAGGTCTCACGCGTGGAATACGACATCGCAGACATCGGCCTCGCCGACAAGGGAGATCTACGGATCGAGTGGGCGGCCAGGCGTATGCCGGTTCTTGCAGCGATTCGTGAACGGTTCGAAAAGGAACAACCGCTCGCCGGATACCGGATCGGGGCATGCATGCACGTCACGAGTGAGACGGCAACGCTGATGCACGCACTTGTCGCCGGCGGTGCCGAGGTGGCGATCTGCGCCTCGAATCCACTCTCCACCCAGGACGACGTCGCAGCCGCACTCGTGAAGGCAGGAATCCCGACCTATGCGGTTCGAGGTGAATCTGCTGACGACTTCTATCGCCACATCAGCGCAGTACTCGACACGCAGCCTCACCTGGTGTTCGACGATGGTGCTGACATGACGACCGTCCTCCACAAGGAACGGGTCAACCAGGACGTCCTCGGAGGAATGGAGGAGACGACGACCGGGGTGATCCGGCTCAAGGCAATGGCGGACGACGACGTTCTCCGATATCCCGTTGTTGCGGTCAACGATTCTGACACCAAGCACCTCTTCGACAACCGACATGGCACCGGTCAGTCGTCCCTGGACGGTATTTTGCGAGCCTCAAACATCCTGTTTGCTGGCAGACGTGTTGTTGTCGCCGGTTTTGGGGATTGTGGTTGGGGTATCGCAACGAGAGCCAAGGGGATGGGCGCTGATGTCATCGTGACGGAGATCAATCCCATACGTGCGGTCGCTGCCGCCATGGAAGGTCACCGAGTCATGTCGGGCGAAGAAGCTGCCGAAGTAGGGGATCTCTTCATCACGGCAACGGGCAACATCCACGTGTTTCGGACTGAGCATTTTGCAAAGATGAAGGACGGATCCATCATTGCAAACGCGGGACATTTTGATGTGGAACTTGATCTGGTCGCCCTCGACGAGCTGGCTGTTTCACGCCGAGTGCTACGGGACAATCTTGAGGAGTTCGTGATGCCAGACGGTCGGCGGATCCTCGTTGTTGCCGAAGGTCGCCTCGTGAACCTTGGGGCTGCTGAGGGACATCCCGCTGATGTCATGGACATGTCGTTCGCCAATCAGGCGCTTGCGGCCGAGTGGATCATCCAGAACAAGGACAATTTGCGACCGCAGGTCTACCGGCTTCCGGTTGAGCTCGACGAGGAAGTAGCCCGTCTGAAACTCGAGGCGATGGGTGGAACGCTCGAATCTCTCACGCCTGAGCAGTCCGAGTACCTCGACTCTTGGCAGCAGGGGACCTAGGAGCTTTCAGCTCTCTTACTTCTGACGTCGTTTCTCTTTCCGTCCTCCCGCTTGCCGGGGGGCTCTGGTACCGCGTCGAGCTGGGACGCCCCCCTGCGGAGCAGCGCCTGCTGGGCAGGCGTTGCGCCGCGTCCCCCCGGAAGACCGGGGGGACGGGTTTGAACCGCTTCTGACATCTGACGTCGTTTCTCTTTCCGTCCCCCCGGGAAGACCGGGGGACGGGTTTGAACCGCTTCTGACGTCGGTCATCGGTCATCGGTCATCGGTCATCGGTCATCGGTCATCGGTCATCGGTCATCGGTCATCGGGAATTCGGTTCCTGTCACACCTGACATGCATCGTGGAAGGATGCTCTGTCTTGCATGTTCGGCTCCGGGGTCACCGTTGTGTTTCTCATGTGAGCAATCACTCCAACGGGTACCAGGACGCATCGTCGGTACCGGCAATGTCCGGGTCGCTGTCAGTCCGGCATTCGCACACTGCGGTGCGGCCGCACGGCTCGTCCACAACCTCAAGTACCGGCGATCCATCAAAGCAGGACGGCTTCTCGCAGCCTCCATGGCCGATCTGCTGCCGCTTGACGCCGATGTTCTTGTCCCGATTCCGAGAGTGCTTGCAAGGCGCGTGTCATACGGGATCGACCAAACAACGGTTCTTGCACGGCTGATCTCCGACATCACGGGGGTTCCGGTTCAGACCTCGCTCCGAACCGGCGTTTGGCATCGACGCTCCGCGGGCCTCGCCCGAGGCCGTCGACCCGTTCCGGCGTTTGAAATGTGTGGTTTGACACCTCGACACCCCGTTCTCGTCGACGATGTTTGCACGACGGGGTCGACGCTCGTCGGAGCGGCGCTCGCATTGGGAATCGATGGCATACACGCGGTGGTCGCGTCCTCGGCAACCGGCAATGCGTCACCGATCGTGCATGGCTTGGAAACTTGATGGTTCCTTGACCTTTCGTGTGGAGGTCGGGTGTCATGGTTTGTGATACAGCCGGTGTGGAGCCGGTGAGAACGCATGTCCGGGTTCGGGGTAGGATGCGGGCAGGGATTGGCAGAGTCCAACCACGTTGGCAGAGCCCAACCGAGGAGGTGGCAGTGAAGGTGACTCGTTTCGGGTCCCCGATCAGGTGCTGCTTCTCCGGACGCCCGATCCCGTTCATAGCTTCTGAATGCCGTGCTTTTGCGCGCGTTCGAACCAAGCACCCACGATTGGAGTCCACGTGACAGTTCGTATCCACGGCAGGAACATGCAGGTATCGGATCAGATGCGCTCGATTGCCGAGGAACGAGTCAAACATGCCGGGAGGATCTTCGACGACGGTGGGCATGTGGACGTCGAGTTCACCGAGAAACAGAATCCCAGGCAGGCGGAGGATCGGTATCGGGTCGAGATCACGTCCTCGGCAGCGGGGAACATTGTTCGCATAGAAGCAGAGGCTGCTGAGGAGCGGGCGGCACTCGATGCTGCGACCGACAGGTACGAACGCCAACTCAGGCGACTCAAAGAGCGACTCATCCAACGAAACCGAAGCGGAAACAAAGCTCTCAATCACTCGGAAGATCAGTCCGATGAAGACAAAGACCGTGACGCTGTGATTGTCAGAACCAAGAGATTTGAGATGAAGCCGATGACGGCCGAGGAAGCTGCTCTGCAGATGGAAATGCTCGGACACAGCTTCTTCTTCTTCCTCAACGGAGATTCTGGAAAGCACAGCGTGGTGTATCACCGCCGCGACGGTCACGTAGGACTCATCGAACCGGAGTGAGCGCAGCCATTATGAAAAGACTGGTCATCGTTGATGACGTACCGCTGTTCCGTGCGGGACTCACCTCAGCCCTGCAAGGGGCTGGCTACGACGTTGTCGGCGAGGCAGCCGATGGCGAGGGCGCAGTGGCCGTTGCCGAGATCGAGCAGCCTAACATCGTTTTGTTGGACGTACTCATGCCTGGGATGTCAGGTATCGATGCCCTCGCAAAGATCCAAGCCGTTGCACCCGAAGCTGCAATCGTCTTGTTGACCGGGTCCGAATCCGAAGAGGATCTCGTGGAAGCTGTGAAACTCGGAGCACGCGGTTACATCGTCAAGGACATGCCGTTTGATCAGCTCGTAGTGTCCATCAACCAGGTCGCAAAAGGCGGTGCAGCAATCTCACCGGTCATGGCCGGCAAGCTGTTTGATGTGTTGCGCCAACTCGTCGTTCATCACGACATGGTCGGCGCTCGCAAGCCCACGCTCACCGGCCGTGAGATCGAGGTGCTTGAGATGGTCTCCGACGGGAAGACATCGAGGCAGATCGGCGATCTCCTCTTCATTTCTGAGAACACGGTCAAGAACCATATCCGTAACATTCTCGACAAACTTGGGCTCCATAGCCGAAACGAGGCAGTCCTCTACGCCGTACGCGAAAATCTCATCACCCTGAGATAGCGTCTGACGTCTGACTTCTTCTCCCGTCCTCCCGCTTGCGGGGGGACGCGCCGAGCGCAGCGAGGTGCAGGGGGGCTTCTGATACCGCGACAAGCTGGAACGCCCCCCTGCGGCGCAGCGCCTGTTGGGCAGGCGTCGCCCCGCGTCCCCCCGGAAGACCGGGGGGACGGGTTTGAACCAACTCTGACGTCTGACGTCTGACGTCTGACGTCCGACTCTGACTTTGTTCCACCAACAGAGCATTCCCCGTAGACTTCACAACGATGTCGATATTCACCAAAGCTCTCCGAATGGGGGAGGGGAAACGCCTCAGGGAACTCGAACGACTCGTCGCTGATGTCAACGCGCTTGAGGCCGAGGTTGAGGTCCTCTCCGATGAAGATCTTCGTTCTCGCACCGGGTGGTTCCGGGAACGCCTTGCCGCTGGCGAAACCCTCGACGACATCGAAGCCGAGGCCTACGCAACGGTACGTGAGGCGGCCAAACGAGTTCTTGGGCAACGCCACTACGACGTCCAGATCATTGGTGCAGGGACGCTCCACCGTGGCATGATCGCCGAGCAGAAGACGGGTGAGGGCAAGACCCTTGTTTCAACGATGCCTGCATACCTCAACGGTCTTTCGGGAAGGGGCGTCCACCTCGTCACCGTCAACGACTATCTCGCGAGTCGCGACGCGGCATGGATGGGAAACATCCACCGATTTCTCGGTCTCGAAGTCGGCCTCATTCAGGCATGGATGACACCCGAAGAGCGTCGTCCCGGTTATCGCGCAGACATCACGTACGGAACAAACAACGAATTCGGTTTCGACTATCTCCGCGACAACATGACGATGAATCCCGAACACATGGTCCAGCGAGGCCATGCGTTCGCCATCGTTGACGAGGTTGACTCGATCCTCATCGATGAAGCACGGACACCCCTGATCATATCGGGCCGGGTCGGAGAGACCGGCAAGTGGTATCAGGAGTTCGCGCGCATCGCGGCCCGTCTGAGGGAAGGCGACCACTACGAGGTCGACGAGAAGAAACGACAGGTCGTCACAACGGAAGAAGGCGTCACCCGCGTCGAACAGATGATGAATGTTGAGAACCTCTATGACCACGCAAACGTCGACTTCATCCATCATCTCGATGTCGCCCTCAAGGCCAAGACGCTGTATCAGCGAGATGTTGACTATCTGATCCGTGGCGGTCAGGTGATGATCGTCGACGAATTCACCGGTCGCGTCCTTGAAGGGAGGAGATACTCCGAGGGTCTCCATCAGGCGATCGAGGCGAAAGAGTCTGTTCCGATCAAGGAAGAGAATCAAACGCTTGCAACGATCACGCTCCAGAACTATTTCCGTATGTACGAGAAGCTCGCAGGTATGACGGGTACCGCCTTCACCGAGGAGGCCGAGTTTGTCGAGATCTACGGACTGGAAGTTGTCGTCATCCCGACCAACAAGCCGATTGCACGCGTTGATCAGCCAGATCTCGTCTACATCGACGAGGACAACAAGTTCAACGCAGTCGCCGCTGACATCATTGAGCGACACGAACACGGTCAGCCGGTTCTTGTTGGCACCGTGTCCATTGAGAAGTCGGAACGTTTAGCGGCAACGCTGAAACGCCACGGCGTGCCTTTCGAAGTCCTCAACGCGAAGCAGCATGAGCGTGAGGCACAGATCATTGCCCAGGCAGGTATGCCGGGAGCGATCACGGTCGCAACCAACATGGCTGGCCGTGGTGTCGACATCGCACTGGGAGGAAACCCCGAAGAACTTGCAAAGGCAGCATTGCGCAAGCGGGGCGTCGAAGAGACCGAGCCCACATACGCAAAACAACTCGCGGCGGCAACCGCGGAGTTCAAGGCCCAGACCGACAAGGACAGGCAGAAGGTTCTCGACGCTGGTGGGCTCTACGTCCTTGGAACAGAGCGCCATGACTCGCGCCGTATCGACAACCAGCTCCGTGGCCGCTCGGGCCGACAAGGAGATCCCGGGGAGAGCCGCTTCTACCTTTCGCTTGAGGACGACTTGATGCGTCGATTCGCAAACGAGCGTGTTGCGTCGATCATGTCACGACTCAAGATTCCGCCGGATGTGCCCATCGAGGCGAAGATGGTCTCCAAGTCCATCGAACGTGCACAAACACAAGTAGAGGGCCAGAACTTCGAGATCCGTAAGAACGTCCTCAAATACGACGAGGTGATGAACACCCAGCGTGAGATCGTCTACCGGTGGCGCAATCAAATCCTCCATGGGGAGAACACAGACGAACTGCTCGCGGGTTGGCGCGACGAAGTCATCGAAGACATCGTCGTTGACGTCACAGCACACGTTGACGCTTTTGACTGGGATTGGGACGACCTGGTCACCCGAATGACGATTGTCTACGACACCGCGATTTCACGCTCATCGTTTGACAACCCACAGGACCTCCACCAAGACGAGCTCATCGACATGTTCGTTGCTGAAGCAGCTGAGGCCTACGCCAAGCGTGAGGCCCAGCTCACACCTGAGGTGATGCGTCAACTCGAGCGTTCGGTGGTGCTGTCTGTCATCGACAACAAGTGGCGTGAGCACCTCGCCGAGATGGACTATCTGAGATCGGGTATCGGTTTGAGAGCGATGGGTCAGCGAGATCCACTCGTTGAGTACCAACGCGAGGGTTTCGAGTTCTTCGAGGACCTTGTTGCATCGACCAAGGCAGACTCGATCCGATACATGTTCCACGTCGAGGTCGCAGCGGCGGCACCACAGCCATCGGCGGGAGGCGTCGTGACATCGAGTGCCAAATCTGACGGCTCGACGCAAAGGCAGGCGCAACGCTCAGGTGACAAGATCGGTCGCAACGAAGCGTGCCCATGCGGTAGTGGCAAAAAGTACAAGCGCTGTCACGGCGCCCCAGGTGCCGCCCCGCTCCCTGAGTCCGCCTAGGGCTTCCTCACCGCGACAGATGTCAGCTCTCAGCTTTTTGCTTTCTGACGTCTGACCTTCCCTACTCTTTCTCGCATGGAACCTGCTGATCTTCGTGCAATCGTTGCCGACCTTGCCTCGCGCCTCGGCGATGCTCGAACCTTTCTCGATGTCGAGGGAAAGGAGGCCGAACTTGTTGAACTGCGTAAGGCGGCGTCTGCCCCTGGTCTTTGGGACGATCAGGATCATGCGCGGGAGGTCACAAGCAGGCTTTCTCATTTTGAGGGCATCATCAAGCACGTGAGCGATCTTGAGCAGGCCGTTGATGATCTCGATGTCCTCCTCGAAATGGCGGTCGACGAATCGGACCGAGACTCGATCACGGAGGTCGAACACGAGTTGGAGACGCTGTCCAGGGACCTTGCGAAGCTCGAGAGGGAGTCCTTGTTCTTCGGGGAGTATGACGACCGTCCGGCGATCCTGTCGGTGTCAGCAGGTGCCGGCGGAGTCGATGCCCAGGATTGGGCAGAGATGCTTGTGCGCATGTATCACCGATACCTCGAACGCTCGGACTTCACGTTCGTTGTGGACGAGTACCAAGAGGGTGAGGAGGCCGGAATCAAGTCGGTCACACTGACGATCAGGGGCGTCAACGCCTATGGGACGTTTGAATCCGAGCGCGGTACGCATCGCCTTGTTCGGATCAGTCCATTCGACTCCCAGGCGAGACGTCATACGGCGTTTGCTGGTGTCGACGTCATCCCCGAAGTTGAGGTGGAAGATCTCGAGATCGACAGCGAAGATCTTCGGATCGATACGTTCCGAGCTTCGGGTGCTGGCGGTCAGCATGTCAACAAGACCGATTCCGCAGTTCGTATCACACACATTCCCACGGGGCTGGTTGTTTCGTGCCAGGCGGAACGATCCCAGATGCAGAACAAGGCCCGTGCGATGCAGCTCCTTGCCGCACGCCTCGCGGAGTTGGCGCGTCAGGAACAGGCCGAGACGGTCGCGTCAATCCGAGGTGAGAAGCACGAGGCGGGGTGGGGCCGCCAGATACGCTCGTATGTCCTCCAGCCCTACCAGATGGTCAAGGATCTACGAACCGACTTCGAGGTTGGCAACGTTCAAGGTGTCCTCGACGGCGACATCGATGGCCTGATCGATTCGTATCTGCAGTGGAGACGGGCCGAGCACTATGAGGCCTGACCCTCTGGGTAAGGCAGCTCTCAGCTTTCTGCTGATAGCTCCTCTCAACTGGCTGCTGGCTGAGAGCCGAGAGCTGAAAGCTGAAAGCAGCGCCGCTCTGGCGGCGCTCCGGAATACCCTTCATTTGTTGAATTCGGCGTTACCCTCGCGGTCGGCTGCGAAATGGGCCATGTGTACAGCCAACCCCTGAGTTTTTTACATGATCAAGCTCGAAAATGTTACGAAGACGTATCCCGGCGGAACCGTCGCGGTCAAGGATGCATCCCTTGAGATCGCCAAGGGCGAATTCGTGTTCCTCGTCGGTGCATCCGGATCGGGCAAATCGACACTGATTCGACTCATCATGCGTGAGGAGCAGCCCACGAACGGTGACCTCTGGGTGGCAGGCAAGCACGCATCCGGTCTCCCGAGTTGGAAGGTCCCACACCTCCGCAGATCCATCGGAACCGTATTCCAGGACTTCAAGCTTCTTCCCAACAAGACCGTGTACGAAAATGTGGCCTTTGCGATGGAGGTGACGGGAAAGCACCGATCCGTCATCCGCAACCAAGTTCCCCAGGTACTCAAGCTTGTTGGACTTTCGACCAAGACTGATCGCCTCCCGCGCCAGCTCTCGGGTGGTGAGCAGCAGCGCGTCGCTGTGGCGAGGGCATTTGTGAATCGACCCTTGATTCTTCTTGCCGATGAGCCGACAGGAAACCTGGATCCCGCCACCTCGGTTGGCATCATGCGCATCCTCGATCGAATCAACCGAACCGGTACGACGGTCGTCATGGCAACCCACGATCACGCGATCGTGGACGCGATGCGTCGGCGAGTGGTCGAGATTGACCGGGGCCGGATCATGCGAGACGAGTCGCGTGGCATCTACGAAACAGCTCCCGAGCCGACAGTTCCCGTCACCACAGAAGTCCAGACAGCCGTCGAAGATGTGGCGCCGGTTGAATCGATCGAGGCGTTTGAGGAGTTTGCCGACAAGGACATCGTTTCCGAGCCGGACACCGTTCCGGAGACAGGAGTCGTCTCGTTCGAGATGGAGACGGACGAGGTGATCGAAATCTCGCCGGACCTTGATCCGGATTCTGGCGATGATGCACACGTGGGTGACCACGCATGACCCGCGTGAGCTACATGTTCAAAGAGGCGGTGTCGAACCTGAGCCGTAACGGCCTTGTGGTCCTCGGGGCAATTCTCGCGGTATTCATCTCGCTCACCTTGACATTCGGAACCTTGGTCTTTGGCGAGGTCGTGCGGGTCAACACTCTACGGTGGGCCGAGGATGTCCGCGTGATCGCATTCCTCCAAGAAGACATGTCGGTGGAGAACACCGCAGAACTCCAGGCTGAGGTCGCGACATGGCCACAGGTTGACGACGTGTTCTATGTATCGAAGGCTGATGCCTACGAAGAGGCATTGATCCTGTTCGCGAACAACGACGCAATGTTGTCCGTGCTCGAACAAACTCCCGACCTGTTACCCGCGTCGCTTCGGGTACAGCCTGCCGATCCCGACGACTACGACACCATCGTCACGCGTTTGCAATCGACCCCCGGGGTCGAGAAGGTGCAGAGCGCCGATGCCGCGATCGATGCCATGATCGCCCTGCGAGATGGGCTCCAACTGATGTTCTGGATTCTCGCGGTAGCACTCGGCACCGCAGCTGTAGCTTTGATCGCGAACACCATCCACATGGCGATATACGCCCGTCGTGAAGAGATAGAGATCATGCGATTGGTTGGTGCGAGCAATTGGTTTGTTCGGACCCCGTTCCTCATTGAGGGTGCCCTCGAAGGATTCTTTGGTGGAGCGCTTGCGGTCGCATTCGTTGTCACGGCGCAACAACTCGCCGTTGATCGACTTGAGGATCTCCCCGATTGGATCAATCTGGGGATCGACAACAACTTCCTTGTCAGGCAGGGTGCGCTGGTCCTGCTGTTTGGTGTAGCTGCCGGTTTGATCGGCAGTTCGTTGAGCCTTGCAGTCCACCGCACCTTGCGCTCGTGATCCGCCGCGCTCTCCTCCTCGTTTCGGCCTCCGCCCTTGTCGTTTCCTTCGTGGCTCCGGCCGTCGCCGGTGATCTCAACAACGATCTCTCCGACGTACGGTCGAGGATCGCGGAACTGTCCAAACTCGTGTCGGGGCAGGAGGCTGCCAGAACTCCCATCGTTCAAGATCTCCTTGAGGCTCAGGCGCTGCTCGATGCGGCCGAGCTTGACCTTACAGAGACCCAGGCCGCATACGATCGTACCGAAGCCGACATCCTCATCATGCAAGGCGAGCTCGATGCGGTACAAGCCGAACTCACCGTCCGCTTTGCACGCCTTGAGGTTCTGCGCGAGGAGTTGTCAGCGACGCGGGCCGAAGCCGAGGCATGGGTGCTCGATGCCTACGAGCGCGGCGGTATGGCCGAACCATCGATTGCCTTCTCCGCTCCAGCACTCGCCGACATCACGGTCGGTGTTGCCTACCTTGAAGTGCTGACCGGCGTCTCGTCGGCTGCTGCGGAACGCTTTCAGCAGATCGTCGACGAACAGACGATTGAAGAGGACAAGGTCAAGGCTGTTGAAGCGCAGGTTCGCGACCATATCGCATCCTTGGAAGCATCCAAACGGCAGCTCTCGGAAACGGTCACGGAGCTTGACGCCAAGCGGGTGGTTCTTGCTGAGGCGACGGCGGCGCAGGAGTCAAGGCTGTCTGAGATCGACGCACAGATCGACCACTATGAGAACGAGATCTCGGCTCTCGCCCGCGAGGAATCCTCGATCAAGGCTGCGATCTATGCAGCCTCCAACCCGTCACCGAGCTCACCGGATGCCCTGATCAGACCGGTGCCCGGTGCCATTTCGTCCGGGTTCGGCAAACGCGTTCATCCGATCACCGGTGGCGTCAAGATGCACAACGGCGTTGACATGAATGCCAGTAAAGGCGACCCGATCATCGCCGCCAAAGATGGCGTCGTGATCCTCTCGGGTGTCAAGGGCGGCTATGGGAACACCGTGATGATCGACCACGGGGGAGGAATGGTCACGTTGTATGCCCATCAGTCCAAGCTCGGTGTTTCCGTTGGCCAGACCGTGTCGAAGGGCCAGGTCATCGGTTGGGTCGGCTCAACGGGACAGTCGACTGGCCCACACCTCCACTTTGAGGTCCGTATCAACGGAACACCCAGAAACCCAGTCAACTATTGGTAGGACGCCGCTTTGCGGCGCGGGTTTCTGACTTCTGACGTCAGCCATCGTTAGCCTCCGGTTCTATGTCTGGTCGCAAAGTTGTCGCAACGAATCGCCAAGCGCGATTCAACTACGAGATCCTTGACACGTTTGAAGCGGGGATGGTCCTACTCGGCTCCGAGGTCAAGTCGCTCCGCGCTGGCCAGGCGCAACTCAAGGACTCCTACGCCGACATTCGCGGCGGGGAAGTCTGGCTCGAAAGCGCGCACATCTCACCGTACAAGTTTGCTGAGGATGGGGGTCACGACCCTGAAGGTCCACGCAAGCTCCTGATGCACCGACGGGAGATCGATCGACTGTTCGGCCGAATCCGGGAAGAGGGTCTCACCTTGGTTCCAACGCAGATCTACTTCACGGACGGCAAGGCAAAGATCGAACTTGCCCTCGCCAAGGGAAAGAAACAGCACGACAAGCGCCAGTCAATTGTCGAACGACAGCAAAAGCGCGAGATGGACCGAGCGAGAAGCCACAGGAGATAGCGAGCTTCGCTCGCTGCTTACCACCCTTTGCCGTCCCCCCGCTCGCGGGGGAACGCCTGCGGCAGCAGGCGCAGCGAGAAGCAGGGGGGCATTCCGACGTCCGACGTCGGTTTTCTTCCCGTCCCCCCGCTTGCGGGGGGACGCGCCGAGCGCAGCGAGAAGCAGGGGGGCTTGTTGCAGAACACTGGAATACGGGGCTCGCAGGCTCGCACGCCCCCCTGATTCGACTTCGTCGAATCAGTCCCCCCTGAAGGGGGGACAGTGTTGGTCATCGCTCAGGATTCGAAGTTTTCGAGTTGGGTGAACAGTTGCTCCAGTTGAGGAACTTCGAGGAGTCCTGGCGTGCGGAGCAGAACGACGCCGTCTCCGTCCGTCACGACCCAGAACGGGAATGCTGAGATGCCCATCTTGGTGGCGGCGACGTTGGTTGGGTCGACGATCACCGGGAAGGGGAACTGGTTCTCGACGAGGTATTCCTCGAGCGGGTTCCCACGCGATGGGTCGATATTCGTCGACACGGTGACAAGCTCGGTCTCGTACTGATCAGCAACCGTTGGGTACCAGTCAGTCAGAATGGGAAGCTCCTGCTGACAGTAGGGACACCAGTGGGCCCAAATCATCCAGATCCGCTTCGTTCCATCGGAAGGATCGATCGAGACCAGTTCCTCGCTGTATCCGTCCACACCATCGATGGTGCCCATGGTCATTCCGAGCGCCTGGTCGGGAGCGTTGCGATCAAAACGTGGGAGGTATCCCGCCGGTGCAGTCTGGGCGGGTGACTCAAGTGCGCTTGAGTTGTCAGTGTTGAGTGCATCTGCGAGGACGAGTTCCTCCACGCTTGTTCCGAGCTCGGCGATTCCGAACGCAAGTCCATTGATCTCATCTCCGACGAGGCCAATCTCTTCTTGCACGGCAGCGATCTCAGCCTTTGTTTCGTTGAGCGAAATGAGCATCAAGATCTGGGTGATGATGAGACCGAGACCGAGCACTCCAGCGATGACGGTGATCCCGATCGTCCACTTGCTTGTGGACCGTGGTGGGTCAACAGGTGCGGCTGGAACCTCCGATACATCGGTCGGATCTTCTACGGCATCGACTTTGGACGCGTGAGTATTTTCAAGTGTTTCATCCATCCGACAAGGGTACCGACCTTCCCCCCAATCATCTTTCCCCGGCATCTGTCTCCGGCTTCACGCCTTCTGGACTCGGTTATCGGTCATCGGTCATCAGATATCGGTCATCGGAACTTCTTCCGACCGGTATCCTTTGAGGAGTGGACGTGCACAACACGTCGCCCCATATGGGGGTGCACTGGTTTCGACCGTGAGCGTTGATGCGTCGGAAGCGAGCCGAGGTCGCCGGAGTCCTCGTTAAAGAGCCGGTACAAACATAAGTGCAAACAACGAAAGTTACGCACTGGCAGCGTAGATAAACGCTCCTGTCTGACCGAAGGGCACCCACCTCGTCGGACCCAGGCAATGCAATGTGGGATGCCCCCGCCGGGGTTCCGTGACTGGCGGGGAAAGACGATCGCGGATAGGACGCAGGGTTGCTTGCCGGCAGGGTCCCCGTGTTCCGAAGCTCATTCTGCTGGCTGCGCTCGGAGATGCCGGCGTTGAAATCTTGCGGGACGGGGGTTCGATTCCCCCCACCTCCACTCACCAATTGAGGGCCGAAAGGCCCTCAATTCGCGTACCCAGGGTAAGAAACAACCGTGGCGGTGGGCTGTGGCCCAAAGAACGGACGCTGCTACTTGGAGACGGAGCCAGAATCGTCTGCTGACGAAAGGTCGCGGTAGAGATCGCGCTTGCGCTGCTCATCGAGGGGTTTGGCCGGGAGAAAGATCCAGGTCGAGATTGCACCGATCAATGCGATAGCGGCAGCAACCCACACGGCTGTGGACATTCCGCTGACAAACGCCTGGTTGGCAGCAGCGATGATGGGTAGGCCTGCATCACCCATTTGGGTGCCGACCGCAATGGCCCCACCAATCGAGTTTCCAACAATCTTGGCGGCCTCCGGCGGCAGCCCCGCAACCACGGAGGACATGTCAGCACCAAACGAGGACGCAAGGATGCTTCCAAGGATCGCAACACCAAGCGCTCCGCCAATCTGTCGTGTCGTGTCATTCATGGCGGACCCAACTCCAGCCTTGGCGAGGGGCAGGGAGCCCATGATCGATTCCGTCGCGGGAGCCATGGCGGTCCCCATCCCGATACCGAGGAGTGCAATCGTTATTGCGACATGGCCGTATCCGGAGTCAATTGTCGTTGTCGCAAGCCAAGCCATCGAAACAGTGACAATCATGAGTCCAGATGAAACGACAATCTTCGTTCCGACACGCTCGACGAATCGGGCAGAAAGGGGGGCGGCGATCAGCATTGTTGCAGTCGGCATGACCCTGACTCCGGCTTCCAGAGGTGTATAGCCGAGGACGAACTGAAGATATTGGGTGAGCAGGAACACAGACCCAAACATCGCAAAGAACACGAGTGAGACCGCGCCACTTGCAGCGCTGAACCTCGGATTCTTGAAGAATTCCAGCCGCAGCATCGGATGTTCTGCGCGATTCTCCCACCACAGAAACAGCCCAATAAGAATCAACGCAACCACAAAACCGGCAAGGATGAGCGGATTCGTCCATCCTTTCGATGGCGCCTCGATGATGGCATATACGAGGATGATGAGGCCCCCAGCCGAAAGAATTGCCCCAAGAGGATCAAGCGGTGTCGCGTCGGGATCCTTCGATTCGGGTACCAGGAGTAGCCCGAGCAGGATGGCGACGCCAGCGACAAAGATGTTGATGAGGAAGATCGATCCCCACCAGTAGTGCTCAAGGAGCCATCCGCCAAGTGCGGGCCCGACCACAATTCCGAGTCCGGCGACAGCGGCCCACATCGCGATTGCTCGACCACGTTCGGCGCCACTGAAGATGTTGGTGATGATTGACAAGGTCGACGGCATGATCAGTGCACCACCGATACCCATGACAGCACGGGCGACGATCAGCATGTTGGCGCTATCGGAGAAAGCAGCGAAGACGGACGCCACACCGAAGATGACGAGGCCTACGTTGAGGGCGAGCTTTCGACCGAATCGGTCACCAAGGGCACCCATGGTGAGGAGAGTGCCGGCGAAGACCAGGACATAGGAATCGACCATCCATTGCAGTTGGCTGGCTGAGGCATCAAGGGCTTCCACGAGGCTGGGGAGCGCGATGTTGAGGATCGTGTTGTCAAGCCCGATGATGACGAGGCTGAGCGACAGGACTGCAAGCGTCAGCCACCTTCTTTGATGAATGGTGTCAGCGTCCAAAATGCGACCTCTCTGGATTGATCAACCGGCCAAGCGTATCGGCAATTGCGAATCGATCGTACGAAAGGAGGACACCGTGCGAGCTATGCGATCCCAAGTGCAATCAACGGATCGACACTCTCAGTGTCAAGTGCGTGGGCAACGGCAGCATTGGTGAGTTTGCCGCCAACGACGTTGAATCCTCCCGCCAAGTCAGGGAGGCGATTGATCGCTGCACGGTTTCCTTCTCCAAGGGCTCGCACATACGGCAGGGTCGAGTTCGACAACGCTTTTGATGATGTGTGGGGAACCGACCCGGGGATATTTCCGACCGCGTAATGCACGATCCCGTCAACGACATAGGTTGGATCGTGGTGCGTGGTTTCCCTGCTGGTCTCGAAACCGCCGCCCTGATCGATCGAGATGTCGACGAGTACGGATCCCTCCTCCATGACACCGAGCATCTCGCGATCAATGACCACAGGTGTCCGATCACCGGCGACAAGAACCGCACCCACCACCAGGTCGGCCTGTGCGATCCATTCGGTGATGGCAACCTTCGTCGAGTAGTCGGTGGTGACCCGTGAACCCCACCGTTGATGTGCACGTTCGAGAGCTCCAATGTTGACATCGAGGACCGTGACCCGAGCACCCATGCCGATAGCGACATCGACCGCGTCCAGCCCTGCAGCGCCAGCACCGATCACCACCACCTGACCCTGTGGCACGCCGGCATGTCCCCCAAGGAGGATGCCCTTCCCGCCGTTGGGAGCCATGAGATAGAACGCACCTATCTGGGTCGAGAGCCGTCCGGCAATATGGCTCATTGGTGCAAGGAGAGGAAGCGTGCCGCCCGACACGACCGTCTCATACGCAACGCACGTTGCTCCCGATGCCATCAGCCCCTCGGCAACCTCGGGATAGGCAGCGAGGTGGAGATAGGTGAAGAGGGTGTGGTCAGGGGTCAGCATCGCGATCTCGTCAGGCTGGGGTTCCTTGACATGAACGATGAGCTCGGCACTGTCGAACACCTCTTGGGCCGTGTCGACCAATGTCGCACCAGCACTGATGAACGCGTCGTCGGAGGCGCCCGCGCCACTTCCTGCCCCGGACTGGACGAATACTGAGTGGCCCCGAAGGACAAGGTCATGGGCCGCACCGGGCTGGAGAGCGACTCGACGTTCATCTGGCTTGATCTCGGTCACTACCCCGATGTTCATCGGATTCCCTTTCCTGAAACTTCCTCGGTCCATTCTCGTAACATTCGCCGCCGCGTTGGGATGATGATGCCCTTGTTTGGATTCCTACCGGCACCACGCGTCACATCCAGCGCACCGATTCGAGCACCCCGACCCTCAGGGAAACGGTAGGGTGTGGGACACAGGACAAACGCGGGTCCCAGCACCAAACTCGCGTCCATGCAAAGGAGTCAACCCATGAGTCGAGTTGTACGCGCAGCAATCCTTCAGACCGAATGGACGGGCGACAAGGAGTCCATGATCGAACTCCACGAGAAATACGCCCGGGAGGCTGCCGCCGACGGTGCACAGGTCATCTGCTTCCAGGAGCTTTTCTACGGCCCGTATTTCTGCCAGGTCCAGGATGTTGAGTACTACGGCTACGCCGAGGCAATCCCCGATGGTCCGACAACAAAGCGATTCCAAAAACTCGCCAAGGAACTCAACATGGTGATGGTGCTCCCCATGTACGAAAAGGAGATGGCTGGATTTCTCTACAACACGGCTGCCATCATCGATTCGGACGGCACCTATCTTGGGAAATATCGTAAGCACCACATCCCGCATGTCGGAGGGTTCTGGGAGAAGTTCTACTTCCGTCCCGGCAATGCGGATTTCCCCGTCTTGGATACCGCTGTCGGCAAGGTCGGCATCTACATCTGTTACGACCGCCACTTTCCTGAAGGGTGGAGGGCACTCGGTCTCAACGGTGCCGAGATCGTGTTCAACCCGTCCGCCACGAGCCGTGGCCTTTCGTCCTACCTGTGGCAGCTCGAACAGCCAGCATCGGCCGTTGCAAACATGTACTACGTCGGTGCGATCAACCGTGTTGGCGTTGAAGATCTTGGTGACAACGACTTCTACGGAACCTCGTACTTCGTTGATCCACGGGGACAGTTCGTTGGTGATGTCGCGTCGGACACCGATGCCGAACTCGTTGTCCGTGACCTTGATCTCGACAAGATCGAGGAAGTCAGAAACACATGGGCGTTCTACCGCGACCGTCGACCCGACGCATACGGGCCACTCGTCAAGGCTTAGACCGCATGGGAATCCACGCTGAACTCACCGAACGAACCAGGGCCGTGATGCCGTCGTGGCTGGCGCTGTACTACGACGAGCCGATTGCCATTGACCGTGGTGAGGGTCGCACTGTCTGGGATCTCGAAGGGAACGAGTATCTCGATTTTTTTGGGGGCATTCTCACAACGATGACGGCGTACTCGCTCCCGGAGGTCACCGCTGCGATCAACGAGCAGGCAGCCAAGGTGCTCCATACCTCGACGCTCTATCTCAACCAGCCGATGATTGAGCTCGCAGAGATGGTCGCTGAGATGTCCGGGATCCCCGATGCGCGCGTGTTTTTCACGCCGTCGGGAACCGAGGCCAACGATGCTGCCATGTTGCTTGCCACCTCGTATCGCCGATCAAACCAAGTGCTTGCACTTCGCAACAGCTATCACGGACGTAGCTTCACTGCGGTGGCGCTCACCAGCCACCGGTCATGGTCTCCCACGGGCTATTCCGGTCTCAACGTGCACTACGTCCAAGGCCCCTACAAGGCCCGCAGTCCGTACGCTCATCTCAACGACGATGACTTCACCGATGCCGCCGTTGCCGACCTGCAACAGGTCATCGACATGATGACGTCAGGCGATGTTGCGGCGATGATCGCAGAACCGATCCAGGGTGTCGGCGGTTTCGCGACGCCGCCCGATGGGTTCTTCAAACGGTTCAAGGACGTGCTTGACCAGTACGGCATCCTGTTTGTCTCCGACGAGGTCCAAACCGGATGGGGCCGCACGGGTGAGCACATGTGGGGCTATCAGGCTCACGGCATCACGCCGGACATCCTGACCTTTGCGAAGGGAATAGGGAACGGGCTTTCGATCGGTGGTGTCGTGGCACGACCCGAGATCATGAACTGCATCGGTGCAAACTCGATCTCCACCTTTGGTGGCAACCCCCTGGTGAGTGCCGGGGCACTTGCGAATCTGAAGTACCTCGTGGACCATGACTTGCAGGGGAATGCCCTCAAGCAGGGATCGCGTCTGTACGAGGCACTTGTCCCGGTGACCGATGAGACACCATGGATCTTTGAGTTCAGGGGCAAAGGGCTCATGTTGGCCATAGAGACCGCCGAACCCGGTTCGGGAGCGCCTGACGCCGGACGTGCCGGACGACTCCTTGAAGAATGCAAGCAGCGTGGTCTGCTCATCGGGAAGGGCGGCTTGTATGGGAACGTGCTTCGTATCGCCCCGCCACTGACCGTGACCGAGGCTGAGATCGACACGGCAAGCGGCATCATTTCATCTGCCATTTCGGCCATCGACTGATCAGGAGGACCAACGATGAAGACACTCATTTCTGGAGGGACCGTCATCACGGCGATCGACATCACCGCGGCAGACGTGCTCATCGAAGACGACAAGATTGTGGCGATTGCCGCCGCGGGCTCCCATTCCTGGGCAGACGATGCCGACAAGATCATCGACGCTTCAGGCAAGTACGTGATTCCTGGTGGCATTGACCCCCATACCCACATGGAGTTGCCGTTCGGGGGCACCTCGGCTTCGGATAGCTTTGAGTCGGGAACCCGGGCAGCGGCATGGGGAGGGACAACGACCATCGTGGACTTCGCGGTCCAAGTGAAGGGTGGGGGACTCGTCGATGGATTCGACGACTGGATGAATCGTGCCGACGGCAACTGTGCGATCGATTACGGGTTTCACATGATTGCTGGCGACATCAATGAGCAGTCACTCAAGGAGATGGAAGTCCTCATCGGTCGCGGATGCACCTCGTTCAAGCTGTTCATGGCGTATCCCGGTGTCTTCTATTCAGATGATGGCGAGATCCTGCGCGCCATGCAGAAGGCAGCCGAAACGGGCACACTCATCATGATGCATGCCGAAAACGGCATGGCGATCGATGTCCTGCGAGAGCAGGCACTTCAGCGCGGTGAGACTGATCCGAAGTACCACGGTCTCACGCGGCCGCCGATAACGGAGAGTGAAGCCACCCACCGAGCGATCAAGCTTGCCCAGCTGGCTGGTGCCCATCTTTACATCGTGCACATGTCTGCAAAGGAAGCAGTTGCCGAAGTAGCCGAAGCCCGCGACGGCGGATACCCGATCTTCGGAGAGACATGCCCGCAGTATCTCTTCCTCACCCACGAAGAGCACCTGTCGGCGCCGGGCTTTGAAGGTGCGAAGTATGTGTGCTCGACGCCGATCCGCAAGGAGGCCGATGGGCATCAGGACGCGCTGTGGCGTGCCCTCGCGACGAACGATCTTCAGGTCGTGTCAACGGACCACTGCCCGTTTTGCATGGATGATCACCCGACCCTTGGAACCCAGAAAAAGCTTGGTCTCGGTGACTTCACCGCCATTCCCAATGGCATTCCCGGTGTTGAGGATCGGTATCAACTGATCTATCACGGTGGTGTCGTCGGCGGAAGGTTCAACCTCAACCGGTGGATCGAGCTGTGCTCGACGGCACCAGCGAAGCTCTTCGGCCTTTACCCGCAAAAGGGTACGATCGCCGTTGGCTCGGATGCAGACATTGTCGTGTTCGATCCGGGGGTCTCGTGGACCAAGTCCGTCGAACAGCACCACATGGACGTTGACTACTCGGCGTACGAAGGCATGGAGGTTGAGGGCAAGGTCGAGACCGTCATGCTACGTGGCAAGATCATCATCGACAACGACGAATACGTTGGTGAGAAGGGCGATGGTCGCTACCTGCCACGCGAGCGGATGTCCATCCACAACTAAACACTCGAACAACACGGAGATCCAATGAAGCAGATCAACCACATCATCGGAGGGAGCGAGATCGCGTCGAGCTCGGGGCGGACTTCTGACGTCTACAACCCCGCAACCGGCGAGGTGACCGCCACCGTCGGCTTGGCATCCGTCGAAGAGGTTGATGGTGCCGTCGCAGTTGCAAAGTCGGCCTTTGAAACGTGGAGTGCCACGTCGATCGCCAAGAGATCCGTGATCATGTACCGGTTCCGTGACCTGGTCGACAAGCATGCCGAGGACTTCGCCGCCCTTCTCACTGCTGAGCACGGGAAGGTGCTTTCAGATTCCCTCGGTGAGGTCAACCGTGGACTTGAGAACATTGAGTATGCCTGCGGACTTGCCGAGCATCTGAAGGGATCTTTTTCGCAGGAGGCGTCGACAGGCATCGACGTGTACTCGGTTCGGCAACCACTGGGCGTGGTTGCAGGCATCACCCCGTTCAACTTCCCGGCAATGGTTCCGATGTGGATGTACCCGAATGCCATTGCTGCGGGAAACACATTCGTGCTCAAGCCTTCTGAGAAGGATCCGAGTGTGAATCTGCTTGCGGCCGAACTGCTTGCGAAGGCTGGCCTTCCAGACGGGGTCTTCAACATCGTCCAGGGTGACAAGGTCGCTGTTGATCGACTCCTTGAGCACCCTGACGTCAAGGCGGTTTCGTTCGTCGGCTCCACACCGATTGCTCGATACGTGTACACGACGGGGACGAACAATGGAAAGCGTGTGCAGGCGCTGGGAGGTGCCAAGAACCACATGGTTGTGCTCCCCGACGCCGACATTGGCCTTGCTGCGGATGCTGCTGTAAGTGCCGGATACGGCTCGGCGGGTGAGCGCTGTATGGCGATCTCGATCATCGTGGCTGTTGGCTCGGCTGCTGATCCACTCATTGAGGCGATCACACAACGCATACCGGGTGTGATCGTTGGAGACGGAACCGATCCATCCTCTCAGATGGGTCCACTCATCACGAGGGAGCATCGCGACCGCGTGGCATCGTTCGTCACGAATGCCCCCGGAGAGGGAGCCACCGTGATTGTCGATGGCACTGAGCAGAGTTTTGACAGCGACGGGTTCTTTCTTGCACCATCCCTCATCGACAACGTGGCTCCCGGCATGGCGTGCTACGACCAGGAGATCTTCGGTCCGGTGCTGGGTGTGGTTCGAGTCGACACGTACGAAAAAGCGATCAAGATCATTGCCGACAACCCGTGGGGCAACGGGACAGCAATCTTCACCAGGGATGGTGGGGCGGCGAGACGGTTCCAGATCGATGTCGACGCCGGCATGGTTGGTATCAACGTTCCCGTGCCTGTCCCCGTGTCGTACTACAGCTTTGGCGGATGGGGTGATTCGCTGTTCGGGGACTCTCACGCGTACGGCCCGGAAGGCATCCATTTCTACACGAAGGCAAAGGTTGTGACCTCGCGTTGGCCCGATCCCGCGACAAGCTCAATCGATCTCGGCTTTCCGCAGAACGTCTGAGAGGATGGTGACACGCGAGGAGACGTCGCGGGCAATTGCTCGCCACGAACGCAAGGAAGCAATTCGGCGCGGTGTGCGACGCGTCGTGGTGTTCCTTGCCTTTCTTGTCGTCCTTGCCTTGGTGTATACGGGTTACAAGGCGTTTGGTGAGTCCATCAATGATGCCCAAACCGAATGGCCCGTCGTTGGGCGGGTGCTGCCCCGTACGAACGATCTCACAATGCCTCCGATCATCGACATGATCACCGAACTTGGTCAACCACCGCAACGAAATTCGTCCAAGCCCCTCGCCGCGTTCATCGCCGAGGCCTCTCTGTTCACGTTTCGTGAAGCAGCGTTCGGTTTTTTCTTTGGCATGGTGCTCGGGTTGGCATTGGCAATCCTCATGCTGCGGTCACGCTGGATCGAACGGGGTCTGTCGCCGTATTTGGTGGCAAGCCAGACGGTGCCCCTTGTCGCCATTGCACCGATCGTGGTCATTTGGGGGTCAAAGTCGATGGGCTGGCTTCCCTTTGTTTGGCAGCCGTGGATGTCGGTTTCGATCATTGCGACCTACCTCACCTTCTTTCCTGTGGCGATGAACGGCATCCGGGGTCTGAAGTCGGCAGATCCCGCCGCCATGGAGCTGATGCGGTCGTATGCCGCTTCACGGCGTCAAACGCTGATGAAGCTTCAGCTTCCCGCAGCACTTCCGTATCTGTTCGTTGCGTTCAAATTGGCAGCGACGGTTTCGATCGTGGGGGCAATTGTCGGTGAGATCTCTGGTGGTGTGACCGGCGGACTCGGCCGGCTGATCCTCGACTACGCAAGCCGGTACACGACTGGACCCCCTCGTCTGTACGCGTCGGTCATGGGGGCGGCAGTCCTCGGCATTGCTGTCGTCGGGATGGTGACTGTCACCGAGTTCTTCGTCATGTCCAAACGCCGGGAAGGATCCACCACCTCATGACCGAACACGAAACACAATCTCCTTCAATTACAACAACGGTTGAGCTCGACTCGGTGTCGAAGGTTTTCAACCTCGGCAAGCCGAATGAGGTTCACGCACTTGACAGCATCGACCTGACGATCAACAACGGCACATTCGTGTCGCTGATCGGCGCATCGGGGTGTGGCAAGTCGACGCTACTGCGATTGATGGGTGCACTGACGCATCCAACCGAGGGCTCGGTGCTTGTGAACGGAAAGTCGGCAGATCAGGCACGCCTTGACCGCGACTACGGCATGGCGTTCCAGACGTCCGGACTGTTTGAGTGGAGAACCGTGATCCAGAACATCGAGCTCCCACTTCAGCTCATGGGTTGGGACAAGGTACTGCGCAAGGAACGGGCAAGAGAGATGCTCGAACTCGTGAAGCTCCCGGAGTTCGGCGATCACTATCCGCGGGAGCTTTCCGGCGGGATGAAGCAGCGCGTTGCAATTGCGCGGGCGCTTTCGTTCCACCCTCAGCTTCTACTCATGGACGAACCGTTTGGAGCCCTCGATGAGATGACCCGTGAACACATGCAGATGGAGGTCCTCGAAATCTGGGAGAAGACCGGAAAGACCATCGTGTTCGTGACTCACTCGATCCCTGAGGCAGTCTTCCTGTCCAACCGGGTCGTCGTCATGTCGCCGAGGCCCGGACGGATCGCAGCAGACATCTCCGTCAGCCTCGGCAAGCGGGATTTTGACACCCGAGAATCACAGGCCTTCTTCGATTCGATCACCGAGGTGCGTGAGGCGCTGCGTTTCAAGGAGTCCAACAGGTGATCAAGAGAGCCTTTGTTGGAGCATTTCCCTCACTGGTCATTGGCCTCGGTGGACTTGTTCTGTGGGAGGTCTCGCTGCTGGTACTCAAACCCGACGGGTTCTTGCTCCCGCGCCCAAGCGAGATCCTTGGGTCTTTCGTCGAGCATTTTGATGCCATCTGGTCGGCAACGCTCAACACGGGCTACATCGTGGTCACGGGTCTGATCGTCGGGGTGTTGCTTGGAGTTGCTTGGGCACTCTTGGTGTCTCGGTTCCGTATCGCGGACGAGACACTCACCCCCCTTGCCATTGCCTTGAACGCGATTCCCATCATCGCCCTCGCTCCGATCTTCAATGCCTGGTACGGACTCCTCTCCCCAACTTCGAATCAGGCGATCGTCGTGTTGCTCGTGTTCTTCCCCGTCTTCATCAACACCACGAAAGGATTGACGAGCGTTGGTGCCACTGAGATCGAACTCATGCGCTCCTACGCTGCATCGAAATGGGAGATCACAAAGATGATCCGAATTCCCAACGCCATGCCGCTGTTCTTTACAGCTCTCAAGATCGCGTCATCTCTTGCGGTGATTGGGGCAATCGTGGCAGAGTACTTCGGTGGAAGCCAAGACACGCTGGGACAGTTCATTGTCCAGAATGCTGCGTCAGGGAGGTACACCAATGCGTGGGCGGCCGTCATTGCGGCTAGCGTCATGGGAATCACCCTGTATCTCGTGAGTGGAGGATTTGAAAGGGTGGCCACTCCGTGGCGACCGGATGTAGATCTCGTTGGTTGAGACCAACGATGACCATGAAAGAGTGAGGAGACTCAATGCAATTGATCAAGAAGCTAGGTGCGACCCGATGGCTTGTCGTGTTCGCCGTGGTTGCGATGCTGGCGGCAGCGTGCAGCTCGGACAGCGACGACACCACCACCACCGCAGGTGACGATTCCACGGTGACAACAGAAGGATCCATGGAGCTGACGCCGGTATCACTGCAGCTCCAGTGGTTCACCCAAGCCCAGTTTGCCGGGTACTACGCGGCTGTCGCTAAAGGTTTCTATGAGGATCTCGGTCTGGACGTCACGCTCCTTGAAGGTGGTGTGGACATCGTCCCCGCGACCGTGCTCGGAGCAGGTGGCGCTGACTTTGCCGAGTCGTGGGCTGTGCGTGCACTCGGACCCAGAGAAGAGGGAGCCGATATTGTCAATATCTCCCAAATATTTGAGCGATCCGCGCTGCTTCAGGTCTCGTTTGCAGATAAAGGCATTACAGGACCAGCTGATCTGGCGGGGTTGAATGTTGGGAGCTGGGGATTCGGCAACGAGGCCGAGCTGTACGCAGGACTCCGAAGTGTCGGACTCGATCCACAATCTGACGTCAACATCGTCCAGCAGCAGTTCGACATGCTTGCCTTTATCGCAGGTGACATCGATGCAGCCCAGGCAATGACCTACAACGAATATGCGCAGGTCCTCGAAACGATCAATCCGGATACCGGTGAGCTGTTCCAGCCAGAGGATCTCGCTGTCATCGACTGGAACAAGGTCGGTACCGCAATGCTCCAGGACGGAATCTGGGCCGATGCGGGCCGACTCGAGAGCGACCCTGAATACCGAGAGACTGCCGTCAAGTTGGTTCAGGGTTCGATCATGGGTTGGGCATTCTGTCGAGACAACTTTGACGAGTGTGTCGATATCGTTCTTGACGCGGGTCCGACACTTGGCGAGTCGCATCAGCGTTGGATGCTCAACGAGGTCAACAACCTGATTTGGCCCGCGTCAAACGGAGTTGGAACGATGGATCCGGTTCTGTGGAATCAGACCATCAAGAATGCTGTTGATGGCGAGCTCCTTTCAGCTGACCCCGGCCCCGACGCCTATCGCACGGACATCAACGAAGAGGCCCTCACGAACCTCCGTGCTGCCGGTGTCGATGTTGACGGCAACGGATGGACACCGAAGGAAATCGAGCTCACCGAGGGCGGCGAGTAGGTACTTCGGAAAGCTGAGGATCAAGACAACAGGATGGAACGGGTATGAACCAGACGGAGGCACCAAGAGAATCGTTGTCAGCGCTGCAACCAGCGCCGACGATTGCGGTGTCGGCCCTCAGGCCGGCACCGACGATGACCTGGGACGAGGCGCTTGTGGAGGCACATCGATGTCTGATGTGTTGGGATGCACCCTGTACACGGGCGTGCCCAACGAGCATCAATGTGCCACAGTTCATCAAGCGGATATCGACCGGTGATCTCCTCGGTTCTGCCCGAACCATCCTGTCGTCGAACATCCTTGGAGCATCATGTGCACGGGTGTGCCCCGTCGAGATGCTCTGCGAGGGTGCGTGCGTGCTCAACGATCTCCACGAACGGCCAATCCAGATCGGTCGTCTCCAGGCATTCGGGACGGAGGATGTCGTCTTCGGCAACCACAATCCGTTCGAGATTGCCGCCCCGACGGGACGCTCAATCGGGGTCATCGGGGCTGGACCAGCGGGCCTCTCTGTTGGTGCCGAATTGGTCAAGCTTGGGCACTCTGTTGTGATCTACGACGCACAGCCACAGCCCGGAGGTCTCAACACCTACGGTGTGGCCAATTACAAGATGGACATGGCGACTGCGATTGCTGAGGTTGCGTTCATCACGAGCCTCGGTGTCGAGATACGCACCGGTGTCTCGGTGGGCTCCGACATCTCGATTGATGATCTCATGGAGACCCATGAGGCTGTCTTTGTTGGCGTTGGCCTCGGCGGGATACCACCGCTCGGAATCATGGGAGAGGATCTCAACGGTGTCGAAGATGCTCTCGATTTCATCGCAGACGTCCGCAATGGTTCTGCCGTTGTCAGTGGTCAGCGTGTTGCGGTCATCGGTGGTGGCAATACCGCGATTGATGCGGCGACACAATCGGCTCTTTCGGGTGCACAGCATGTGTATCTCGTCTACCGCCGCGGCCGTGAACAGATGGGCGGCTACCCCCACGACATTGAGCGTGCGCTCCAACAGGGTGTCGAGTTTGTTCACTGGAGCACGCCAGACCGGATCGAAGGAAGCGATTCCGTCGAGCGGTTGGTGTGTTCGAGAACGGAGCTCACCACCGATGGCACGCTCGTCGTGATCGATGGGACCGAGTACGCGATTCCGGTTGACCGAGTGCTGCGCGCAACGGGACAGGCGAAACGGACCGGGTTCCTCGGGACGCTCGCCGGGGTGGAAACCGACAGCAGTGGCCGGGTCATTGTTGATGAGCATCACAGAACAGGTAATGACCGCATTTGGGCAGGCGGTGACTGTGTCAATGGTGGCAAGGAAGTTGTCAACGCTGTTGAACATGGGAAGATCGCAGCCCGAAACATCCACGAGGCGCTGCTTGCGTCCGTCGGTATCTGAGGAGGAGCGATGGCTGACCTATCAGTGAACATCTGCGGCATCGAGTCGCCAAACCCGTTTTGGCTTGCATCGGCCCCTCCGACGAACACCGGCGATCAGATCGCCCGCGCCTTTGATGCAGGATGGGGTGGGGCGGTATGGAAGACGCTCGGCGAGCCGATCGAGAACGTCTACAGCCGCTACTCGTCCGTTGACATCAACGGCTCACGCATGATGGGTTTCAGCAACATTGAGCTCATCACCGACCGTTCACTTGAACTCAATCTCATCGAGATCGAGGAGGTCAAGCGCCGCTATCCCGACAACGCCGTGATCGTGAGTCTCATGGTCGAATCGGATCCCGATGCGTGGGACACGATCATCAAACAGGTCGAACAGGCAGGCGCCGACGGGATCGAACTCAACTTTGGATGCCCTCACGGCATGTCAGAACGAGGCATGGGAGCCGCCGTCGGGCAGGTACCCGAATATACGTGTGACATCACGACATGGGCCAAGTCGTCCGCCACGACGCCCGTGTTCGTCAAGTTGACACCGAACATCACCGACATCCGCTACGCGGCAAGGGCTGCCAAGAATGGTGGTGCCGACGCAGTGTCGCTGATCAACACCATCAACTCCATCACCGGAGTCGATTTGGATTCGTTCACGCCTCGTCCCGTTGTGGGCGACATGTCGAGCCATGGGGGATACTGCGGCCCAGCGGTCAAGCCGATCGCACTCAACATGGTGGCTTCGATCGCAGCGGACCCTCAGACGGCCGACCTTCCGATCTCGGGTATTGGGGGTATCGGAACATGGCAGGACGCTGCCGAATACATCCTGCTTGGTGCCACAACCATTCAGGTCTGCACCGCCGTCATGCACTACGGCTACCGGATCGTCGAGAGCATGCACGAGGGCCTTTCGAACTACCTCGACGGGAAGGGCTTGTCGAGCGTCGAGGAGTTGCGTGGCAAGTCGCTCGAACGTGTCACGACGTGGGAGAACCTCGACATCAACTATGTCCACAAGGCGGAAATCAACCAGGAGACGTGCATCGGCTGTGCGTTGTGCTACATCGCCTGCGAGGACGGTGCCCATCAGGCAATCGGAGTGAAGGCGACCGAGGACGGCAAGAGCGAGGTCTGGATCAAGTGGGACGACTGTGTCGGCTGCAACCTGTGCAGCCTTGTATGCCCCGTCAAGGACTGCATCACGATGGTCCCCCAAGATGTGGGTGCCACATCGATGACCTGGGTCGAGTATTCAAGTGACAACCCCCCCGGAGAGCTCTACCCACGCCCCAAGCACGGCCTAACAATCAGCAGCTGATTCGCGTACCCAGGGTATGAGCCAACCCTGACGGTCGGTCACAGCCCAAAAATCGCGCGGTTGCGATAGCGCCTACTTGGGCACCTCGACAACTACGACCGGTTCACTCGTTTCGTAGGTCACGTCGTCACCGTTGCTGTTCTCTGTCTCGATGGAAACGACTCGGAACTCGACCGACACGATCTGCTTCCAGGACTGGTCGGATTCCTTGTACTTGCGCTGGACTGTGAGAGACTGGTCGTCATCGTCGTCGTCGATCTTCAGCTTCTTTTGCTCCGTGGACGTTGTGCCGTCCGCAGCCGTGCTGACGATCTCGATCGTCAGCTTGACGTCCTCATCCCAGGTTGTGCCGAAGACGGCAATCGCATACCAATGGTTGTTGTTTTTCCACTCGGATGAACCGCTTGCCTCAATGACGGGTGGCTCATCCTCCGGCACAGTCGTGGTAGTGGTAGTGGTAGTGGTCGTCGGGGGCAGTGTGGTGGTGGTCGTGGTCGTCGGAGGCAGTGTGGTGGTGGTAGTGGTCGTTGAGGTGGTGGTCGTGCCGTCGTCACCGGGTCCATCGTCGGTCTCGACCCACTGCGTGGCACTGGTAGAGATGCCAGCCGCCATGGTTTCGATCTCTGAAGTGACAGCGTTCCCTGCCATCGTTATCGACCCGATGGATGCCACAGCGAAGAGCGCCGCAAGGAGCGCGTACTCAACCATCGTCGTACCTGCCTCCCCTCGAGGTGCGGCAAACCACGTTCGTTTCTTGATAGCCATGCCACTTTTTCGACCGATTTCGGGCGCTGCTGTAGAGCTATTGCTGTGAAACGAACTGACTAGTCAGTCAATCCTCGAGGACCAATCGCCGATGTCCGCGTACGCAGGGTTGGAACCCACCTTGGCGGTAGCTGGCAGCCCAAAGAACGGCTGTGAGCCTGGTGCTCAGGTGTTGTTTCATGTGTCGAGGGCCCAAGCGAGCCCTTCCACGATGCGGACATGGGGCATGCGGGCGAATACCTCAGGGTCGACCTTGATCTTCATGTCGCGACTTCCGCCGCCGACAACCACCCATGGGTGTTTCATCACGGCGGTGTCGACAAAGACGGGAACCTCCGGTGGTAGCCCAAAGGGCGTGACGCCACCCATCATCATGCCGGTCACCTCGGCGGTGAGGTCCGGGGGAGCGAACGAGACCTTTTTGACGCCCATTTCTTGACGAGCAACGCCGTTGACATCAAGTCGATGTGTCGCAAGCACCATGCAGACGGTATAGATGCCCTCAGGTCGTTTCGACGCAAGCATGATGGCGTTTGCCGAGCGTTCGAGCGGGATGTCGTATGCCTCACAGAATTGCGCCGTGTCAGCGAGATCGGGATCGCAGTCCATTGTGTCGAAATTGGCAGTGAGGCCAACGAGGGCGTCGATCACGGACTGCTTCGCGTCGACGTTCATGGACGATCACCCATGCACACGCCAAGAGCCCTGGCGGATTGCACCCACGGGTGATCGTGTGGAACGAGATGCACCTTGCCCGCAACATCTGCGATGGGAATCAGCTCGACCCCCTCGCCACGGGAAGCGACCATCACCCCGGTGCGGCCGGCGGCTACTGCTGCCGTTGCGGCCACCCCGAGTTTTGTGGCGACCACCCTGTCCATCGGTGAAGGAGCGCCGCCGCGCTGGACGTGCCCGAGGATGGTGACGCGGGCTTCAAGGCCCGTGCTCTTTTCGAGTTGGGCTGCAATTTCAACGGTTGTCTTGCGCTTCTTCAGCAACCGTTTCACCTGTTCGGGTGCATCATCGGAATCGGGTATCTCGTCGATCATCTCAGCGAGCTTTGCCGAGACTGCCCCTTCCGCGACAGCGACGATCGAGAAGGTTGAGCCGGCAGCTTGTCTCAGAGATATGGCTTCGGAGATCGCGTCGACCGAATAAGGGATCTCGGGAATCACGATCACGTCCGCACCCCCACCAAGACCGGCACCCAACGTAAGCCAACCGACGTTGTGTCCCATGATTTCCACAACGATGATCCGGTGGTGCGAGTGTGCAGTCGAGTGGAGCCTGTCGACAGCCTCCGTTGCAATCCCGAGGGCTGTATCGAAACCGAGCGTGGCGTCCGTTCCAACAAGGTCGGCATCAATTGTCTTGGGAAGCGTGATGATCGGAAGTCCCTTCTCCGAGAGGATGAGGGCGTTCTTGTGTGTGCCGCCACCCCCGAGACACACCAGGGCGTCAAGATTGTGATGGTTGAAGTTGTCGATCATCACGTCCGTCATGTCCAGGACCTTTTCACCGACCTTCATCCGATGCGGTTTGTCGCGACCCGTCCCCAGAATCGTGCCCCCCGTGGTGAGAATGCCCGAGAGCAGGTCGTTGTCGAGCCGCATGATGCGGTTCTGCATCAGCCCTCGGAATCCATCCTTGAAGCCGATGACATTCCAGCCATGCTGACGAATCGCTGATTTCCCGATCGCCCGAATAGCGGCGTTGAGTCCGGGGGAGTCTCCTCCCGCCGTGAGGATTCCAATGCTTTTGGTCACAGATGTCCTTCGCCTTGTCAGCCACGACACACTACCGCGCTCGGCGGAGCGTGCTGCGGCGTGCGTTCTTGTGTGACTCCATGTTGCCGCGATGCATCCTCGTATCACGCGCCCCCTATCCTTGAGGTTTGGGACATCCTGAGGAGGGGATTCGTGAAGACTGCACTCGTGGTTCTTGACATGCTCAACGACTTTGTTGACGGGACGCTTGCCAACGAAGCCGCAAAGCCAATTATTGGTCCGATCCAGCAGCTTGCCGAGGCTGCACGAAATCGTGATGACTGGGTTGTCGTATACGCCAATGACGCACACATGGCGAACGACTTCGAGTTCGCCGTGTTCGGGGAGCACGCCCTTGCCGGTTCGACGGGGGCCGAGGTCGTCGGGGAACTGACTCCTGTGGCGGGAGATTTCGTCGTTCCGAAGCGGTTCTACTCAGCCTTCACCGAGACAGATTTGGATGCAACGTGCCGCGTGCACAACATTGGAAAGTTCGTGGTGGTGGGCCAGCACACCAACTGTTGTTGTCGACATACCACCTATGACGCGTTTGCCAGGGGGATTGAAGTGGCGGTCGTCTCGGATGCCACGTGCGTGTTCGCTCCGATGGTTGGCGACCGGTACGACGAGGTTCAAAGTGAGGCGTTGGAGTACCTTTCCACGTTCTACAATTCCCGCGTACTTGAGACCAGCGAGCTTCTCTAGCGCTACTCGGAGCCTGGTCTGGTGACGGGCATTAGAGGATCTGACTGAGAAAGAGTTTGGTGCGGGCCTCGGTTGGTCGCTCGAAGAAGTGCTCGGGTGTGCCCACCTCGACGATCTCGCCGTCTGCCATGAAGATGACCCGGTCGGCCACCTCCTTTGCAAATCCCATCTCGTGGGTCACCACGATCATGGTCATGCCGGACTCGGCCAGCTCCTGCATCGTGTCGAGCACCTCCTTGATCATCTCCGGATCGAGTGCCGAGGTCGGTTCATCGAAGAGCATCACCTTGGGGTTCATGGCGAGTGAGCGGGCGATGGCCACACGCTGCTGCTGACCACCCGAGAGCTGACCGGGGTACTTGTATGCCTGTTCGGGGATCTGGACTTTGGTCAGAAGCTCCATTGCCAGTTCTTCGGCCTCCTTCTTGGGGAGTTTGCGAACCTGCCGTGGTCCCAGCGTGACATTGTCGATTACGGTGAGATGGGGGAAGAGGTTGAACTGCTGGAACACCATCCCGGTCTCCCTGCGAACCTCCTGGATGTTCTTGATGTCGTGGGACAGCTCGATTCCGTTGACGATGATGCGACCCCGGTCGTGCACCTCAAGGCGGTTGATGCAGCGGATCATGGTGGACTTCCCCGAACCAGACGGTCCGATGACCACAACGACTTCCTGGAGTCCAACACGAACGTTGATGTCCTTCAGCGCTTGGAAGTCCCCGAAGAACTTGTCCACGCTGATGAGCTCGATCATCGTCTCGCCCGTAACTCCCATCTGTGTTGCATCGGCAAAGGCACCCGTACTCGTCATCGCACACCCACTCCCAGCTTTCTTTCAAGCCGTCGACTCTCTCGTGACATGACATAGGAACCCGCCCAGAAGTAGAGGGCAACGAACGGCAGCACAACCGATTCGAGTCCCTGGGCGAAGAATTCCGGTTGTGCAGTTGAAACCTGTGCCGCCCTGAGCAGATCGAGGAGTCCGACGATGAAGACGAGCGTCGTGTCCTTGTACAGGCTGATGAACTGCCCCACCAACGCCGGGATCATGTTCCGGAGTGCCTGGGGCAACACGATGTAACGCGTCGTCTTCCACGGGCTCAGCCCGATCGACTGACCCGCCTCCACCTGACCCCTCGGTACCGATTGGAGCCCACCCCTCACGACCTCGGCGATGTATGCCGACTGGAACAGTGTGATTGCCACCAGCAACCTGAGGAACAGACTGAACTGCACGTCGCCGGGAATGACGAATCCAAGAGCGAAAGCACCGAAAAGGAGCAGCGTGATCATCGGCACACCGCGGAGGATCTCGATATAGGTCACGGACAGATACCGCACGACGGGCAGTGATGACCGACGCCCGAGTGCGAGCATGATACCGAGGGGGAACGCAAGGCTGATCCCGGCAATCGTGATCACGATGTTGACAAAGAAACCTTGCCAGAGATCCCAGCCGACACCTCCGTATCCGACAAGGACAAAATAGAACGCCGTTGTTCCGACGAGGGGGATCAGCCACGAACGGCGGATGATCCATGCAGGCAACCCTCCTCCGAGCCAGTACGCGGCAAGGCCGATGGCTGCCGCGGCGAGCGTCAGGAGGCTCGGAGTGATCGTTTGGGTGAAGCTGAGGGTGAAGACGACCAGAGCGCCGATCGGCCAGAAGCGTCGGACGATGTCCCACGGTGTTGACCGGTCGAATTCGAGCCCGGCGGTGGTCGCCTTCATCTGGGCAGTTCGCACGATTGCACGGGCAAAGAGACCCACCCCCGCTGTTGTGACGAAGACACCCGCCCACAGCCGCCATAACTGTTCGGCCGGGAACCGTCCCGTCATGTAGAGTTTCAGGTTCACCCGGATGATCTCGGTGTCGATGCTCACCAGATACCTGATCAATGCCACGATCACCGATGCGATGAGAACCCCGAAGATGACCGTCAAGAGGCTGTTGTACCAGGTCGAGAACAAATTCTGCTTCATCCACACCGACGGTGAGACCGGCCGATGCAATGGTGCCTTCGGCGAGGGCGGGATAGTCGTGGTCGTCATCGGTTGGTCACCAATTGGAGTCGTCGGTTGATCACGTTGGCGATCAACGAGATTGTCAGGGTGAACAGGAGGTAGGCCCCCATGAGCAGGAGGATCAACTGCGGGGCAGGGAAACCGTTGCCGATGAGCTGGAACGTCACGAGCGTGATCTCAGCAAAACCGATGGCGATGGCCAGCGACGTGTTCTTGGTGAAGTTGAGGTACTGATTGATCATCGGGGGCAAAGCGAACCGGAACGCCTGCGGGAGGATCACGAACCTCAGCCGTTGGAAGCCGGTGAGAGCTATTGCGTTGGCGGCTTCGGTTTGACCACGTGGCACGGCAAGGATCGAGCCACGGATGATCTCGGCGACGTGGCTGGCTGTATAGATGACGAGAGCGGCCAGTACGGCAAAGTATGAGCCGAGACCGCCAAAGCCTCCGGTGATGACACGGCCCTCAAGCACAGGGAGGGAGAACGCGACGGGGCGTCCAGTGACGACATAACCCACGAGGACGATGGCCGCGAACACCCCGAGACCCCAGAGCATCCGATGGTGGTGTTCTCCCGTTTGGTCGGAGTAGCGCGTCCGCCACCGTCCGACGATCACCGCCGCCACCAACGCCAGTATCACGATGATGAGGAGGATTCCCGCACCGGGAGAGGAGGTGAAACCGGGTCCAACGATCTTGAGATTGCTGATCACGAACCAGTCGAGCGGGGTCGCAGGATCGTTCGGAGCAGGCAGTGGGAGAATCACAACGTTGAATACGAACAGGATGATCAGTAGCGGGGGAATGTTGCGAATGGTCTCCACATATACGGCTGCTGCTTTTGCCACGAGCCAGTTCGTCGAGAGTCTGGCGACACCGATCAGGGTGCCGAGGATGGTTACCAGTGGAATTCCCACGATGGTGAGGGCAAAGGTATTCTTCATCCCGGCAATGAGGGCAGCCCACACCGGTGACGATGGTTTGAAGCTGCTGTCGGCGATCGTCACCCCGGTTGGCTGGTTGAGGAAATCAAAACCTGTTGGGAGGTTCTTGGCGATCAGCTCATCGCGCAGGTTCGTGCCGAGTATCCAGATGGCGCCGAAAACCACCACGACAGCCATGACCTGTAGCGCTACGCGAATGACGCGTACGTTGCGCCAGAGGGGGGAACGTGTCCCGGTGGAGATCTCGGTCCCAGTCACTTAGGGCTCCCTTGATCGAGAAGGGGCGGATCCAGCGGATCCGCCCCTTCCATATCAATGTTGTTTACCGGTACGGCGGGGCGTAGAGCAGACCACCGTCGGTCCATTGGGCATTGAACCCTCGTTGCAGACCCAGTGGCGTCGACGGGCCGACGTTACGGTCGAAGATCTCGCCATAGTTACCGACCTGGCTGATCACCTGAACGGCGAAATCGGTCGGGAGCCCGAGTCCTGGATCGAACACGGCCGTTCCTTCATCGGTCGTGACCTCGAGTCCGAGGAAGCGACGGATCTCATTGTTGTCACCGTCGTAGTCCTTCACATTGGCCGAAGTGAGGCCCCACTCCTCTCCCTGGATCGTTGCCAGAACAACCCAGTTGACCACCTGGGCCCACTGCGAGTCGCCATCGGCGACAACGGGGCCAAGGGGTTCCTTCGAGAAGGTTTCGTCAAGGATCGTGAGCGCTTCGGGCCCACCCTCGCTTTCGGGGAAGTTCGTCCGTACACCTGCCAGTTGGGACTTGTCCGATGTCCACCCATCGCACTGTCCGGCCACGAAGGCGGCCTGAAGCTGGTCGTTGTTGTCGAACGTCAACGGCGTGAATGGCGTGTCGCCAAATCGTGCCGCCAGGTTGAGCTCGGTGGTCGTACCCGAGAGCACGCATACCGACAGGTTCGCCATGTCGTCGATGGACGTGATACCGGAATCGGACCTCACCATCATGCCCTGACCGTCGTAGAACGTGGTGGTCAGGAACGTTGCTCCCTCCCGCCCGTCACGGCTGGCGGTGAACGTCGTGTTGCGGATCAACACATCGATCTCGCCAGACTGCAGTGCCGTGAAGCGCTGCTGTGCGGTGAGGGCTCGATACGTCACGGCCTCGGCATCACCGAACACTGCTGCAGCTACGGCGCGGCAGTAGTCGATGTCGAAGCCGGAGAAGTTGCCATCAGCATCGGTGTAGCCAAACCCGGGAACGGCTTCGTTCACCCCACAGATCACCGAGCCTCGGTCGATCACGGTTTGCAACAGATCGCCCATTGCAGCGGGTGGTGGTGTGTCGTCGGTACCGCTCGGAACCGTGGTTGTGGCGTCGCTGTTCCCGTTGCATGCAGCAAGCACCAACGCAAACGCGACCGCCAGAATCGCTATTCGTTTCACGAATCTCTCCTTCATGATTATGCGGCGGCGGGAAATTGATCCATATCCATCGTCAGGTCGACGGTGGACGCCAGCCGGTGACTCCACCGTAGCCCGATGGGTGGGACCGGATCAACTGCTTGACACCGTTGGAACGCCAAAAGACGCCACAGTCTTCACTCAATGCATGCGACTCAGTGGCCGAACGTCTTGTCCATGGAGTGGCCGCCAGCGTTCCCGTGGGATGCCCGCTTTGTCTTCTTGTCGAGTCGTTTCTCTTTCAGGCTGCGTCCCGCGACCTTCTTGGAGCTCTTGGGGGCTTTGTTCTTGTTCGCCATCGATGCCTCCCGGCTGGTGACCAAACTGGTCGCCATAGATCATTGTCTCACATCAACGCAACCAAGAGTGTTGATTGCTTGTTGGAGGTTCGGCTAAGGTGTGCGGACGGAGAAAGGAGGTGGTCCAGGAATGTGTAGTTCTCATAGGACCCCGGAGGTGGCCGAGCGCTAGCCGGCCAGCTGTGACCAGCGAGGTCGTGCTCCTCTCACGAGGTAGGTAGCGACTTCCACTCGGACCACCGGAACCCGGAGATCCGCACGTAGGTCCCGTGCGGCAGCGAACCGCTGAAGATGCTCCGGGTTCTTTCGCGTCACGAGGACCTCGCGCGGTCTCCCACAGGTGTGTGAGGCCGGCTACAATCGTCATCATGTGGTACATCATCATTGGCATTGTCGTTGTCGTAATCATCATCCTGTGGGTCTTCAGGATCTACAACTCGCTTGTTGCGAAACGCAACCGAGTTGACAATGCGTGGGGTCAGGTCGAGGTTCAGTTGCAACGCCGTTTTGATTTGATCCCCAATCTGGTGGAGACCGTCAAGGGATATGCGTCGCATGAGAGCAAGACCTTTGAGACTGTTGCCCAGGCACGATCGATGGCCGCGGGGGCTTCGACACCGGGTGAACAGGCCGCCGCCGACAACTTCCTGACTTCGGCTCTCCGTCAGCTCTTCGCCGTTGCTGAGGCTTACCCTGAGCTGCGGGCCTCCGACAACTTCCAGAGCTTGCAATCAGATCTCACCGACACGGAGAACAAGATTGCCGTTTCTCGTCAGATCTACAACGACACCGTGCTCAAGTACAACAATGCGGTCCAGCAGGTCCCGTCGAGCATCGTTGCCAGCATGACCGGATTTGACGTCCGTGAACTCTACGATGCGCCCGATGAGGCAGACACCGCACCCCAAGTCAGCTTCTAGCACCGTGGGCCAGGCAAAGGCCGGTCGCCACATCAAGGTTACGAGGCAACCAAGACACCGGTCGGTATGGCTGCTTCTCGTTGTTTTCATCACGGCGTTTGTTGTCATTCCGGCCTCTGCGGCATTGGCCAAGACGTTCTGGATCTCGGATGCAGAGGTCGATGTCACGGTCAACGAGGACGGGTCGCTGAAGATCATCGAGGACATCACGTTTGATTTCGATGGGACCTTCACCGGCGCATATCGGGATATTCCTCTGCGTACCGACGAACTCGTATACGACGTTGTGGTCAGCGACGCATCTGGCCCGTACACGATCGGCGGCTGCACGACGCTTGGATGTTCGTCGCCTCCCGGGACGTACGGCGTGGTGTCCATCCCGGGTGCCGTGCGCATCGTGTGGCATCACGCATCGACTGACACGGTGAAGACATTCACTCTGGCCTACACACTCGTTGGTGTCGCCTCCGCCTACGACGACGTTGTGGATGTGAACCTTCAGGTATGGGGAGACCAGTGGGCCTCTGGTGTCGACCAACTTGACGCGGTGGTCCACATCCCTGGCAATCCTGAGGTCGGCGATGTGCTTGTGTGGGGTCATCCTTCCGATGTGAACGGATCGACGAGTCTTGGAGAAAACGGGATCACGCCGACGCTCACGGTCTCGGCCGTGCCGCCCGAGAGATGGGTGGAACTGAGATCGGTGTTCCCCGCCGACGTGCTGACCTCCACGAGCGGTGCTCGTGTGGTCCCCGGCGACGGTCTCGACCTGATCAAAGCCGAAGAGACCCGATTTGCCCAGGACGAGGAAGAGGCACACCGTAACCAACGGAAAGGACTCGCAATCGGTGCGGGTGCCATGCTGATCATTGCTGTCGGTCTCGGGTTGGTCACCTACCTGCGATACGGGAAGGAACCGAAGGTCGACTACGACAGGGACTACGAGCAGGCACCACCCAGCGACATGCATCCTGCCGAGGTGGGAGCCCTCCTTTCCCAGGGCAAGGTCACAGAGAAGGAGTTCACTGCGACATTGTTCGAGTTGATCCGTAAGGGTGCGATCGATGCTCAACCGACGCAGGTCGTCAGCTCGACGTGGGGTGGTCTCCGAAAAGAGACAATCAGCGATCTGGAGCTTTCGCTCGGATCAAAGACGACCGGCCTACGTGACTTCGAGCAGGCGGTCATGACCGTCGTCAAACGGGTGTTGGAGGATGGACCCACGCCGTTGACAGATTTCAGGGATCGCATCCGTGATGATGCCACGAGCAACGCAACAACCTATGGCGCATTCCAAGGAGATGTTCTCGGGGCCATCGACAGAGGTGGCATGCTCGACACCTCAGGGAATTTCGCAGCGTTGTTGACGGTCGTGGTGGCTGGACTCGTTGCCGGTGCCGCATGGATGGTTCTCCCGAACTGGTTGGGGGATCGCCCCGGTGGAATCGACATGGCGGTGCTGATCATTGTTGGCATGGTGGTCGGTACGTTGCTCCTTGGTGCATTCCTCATGTTTCGAAAAGTCAGGGTGAAACGTACCAAGGCAGGTGCACTCGAGGCAGAACGGTGGTTTGCGTTCAAACGGTATCTGCAGGACTTCTCACAGCTGGAAGACGCACCGTCGATCTCGTTGGAGTTGTGGGATCGGTTCCTGATCTATGCCATCGTGTTCGGTGTGGCAGAGGAAGTCCTTGAGCAGGCCAGGTTGCACGCTCCCCCCGAACTGGAAACAACCTCGTCGATTTACTGGTACGGCTCCCATGGATACACCAGTGGTCACACCCAGAACGCGTTTTCCGGCATCACATCTGCACTGTCAGGCGCGTTTACGCCACCGTCATCAGGTGGCAGTGGTGGGGGCTTCTCCGGCGGCGGAGGTGGCGGAGGAGGCGGCGGAGGAGGCGGCGCCTGGTAGCCACAGCATTGTCCCGGTGATCGAACGGTGACTGCCCAAACCAACAGAGTCACGGTGCAGGTGTATCCGATTCGTGCCGAAGCCGACATCGCGGTAGCTCGGCTCGCTGCCGATGGCATCCACGCCGTGGTTCACCAGGACGACGAGGGGGGTCTCAATCCGGGGTTCTTCAAGCGGTACGGTGTCCGAGTCGAGGTGGCGGCTGAGGACGCAGAGGACGCATTCGAGAGCCTCGGTATTGAGCGTGTGTTCGTGCCGGGCGATGTTGCGACCGCCATGTTCCGCCACGCAGGATGGGCCCATCCCCACGAGGCGTGTGGACTGATCGCTGTTGATGGGGCAGGGAAGCCAGCCTTTGCGTTCTGCCTCACCAACGTCGACGAGTCTGAGCAGCGGTTCACGATCGAACCCGTTGAGCACTATGGGGCGATGCGACTCGCAGAAGCGATGGGCCTCCGCATTGGTGGCGTCTTTCACAGCCATGTGCGATCAGAGGCGGTTCCCTCGCCAACGGACGTCGAGAATGCTGGTGATCCCGACTGGTTGCACTTCATCATCGGACTGGTCGTTGATGCTCGGCCGTTGTTGCGGGGTTTTCGGATCGTCGGTGGTGCCGTGACCGAGGTGTCGGTTTCGGTCGACCAATAGAATCGAAGCATGGCCCGTTCCGAGCACAACAGAGAGGCGTACCGAGCACTGTTCGGATACGTCGGAGCGGGCCTTCAGGCCTTTGCAGGGCTGATGATTGTCGCATCGATACCGATCGCACCCCTGTGGCTCGTTGTGACCCTCCTGGTACTGCTTGTTGTCGGTGCAGCATGGTCGTGGAAGCAGTACACCACCAACTTCATGATGCCGACATTCATCGGAACCGCCCTGGCGATCGGTTGGATGGTTGGCATCGGCGTCGGTGTCGGCATCGCGGGCTGGTCGCCATGAAGTTGACAGTTTTGGGCTCGTCGGCAGGGACACCAACGCGTACGAACCCTGCATCTGGGTACCTGCTCGAACACGATGGCTCAACCATGTGGATCGATGCCGGAACCGGAACCTTCATGCGGCTTGCCGAACGCGTCGATCCCGGTCAACTCGATGCGGTCGTGATCTCACACGTCCACGTCGATCACGCAAGCGACCTGTTCGGCTTGTATGGATACCTCGCCTACGGGCCATCGGGACATGTACCGATCCCGGTCTTCGTGACTGAGGGTGCCACGGAACTGTTCGGCAACTTTGCTGGTGCAACGGGTGAACATGTCTTTCATCATGTGCTCGACTTCAGGGAGGTCGGCCGAGGCGATACGGCCGAGGTTGGATCTTTCGCTCTCAGGTTCGGGGCGTCGAAACATGCTGTTGCCAACAACATCACGCGGATCGTTGCTGGAGGCAAAACTCTCGTGTACACGGGCGATGCGGGACCTTCAGATGAACTCGCAGAGATGGCCGATGGCGCAGCCCTGTTTCTGTGTGAGGCGACCCTCATCGGTGAGCGCCACGCCCAGACCTATCCCTTTCATCTCACAGCGTCCGAAGCAGGTCAGATAGCGGCCCGGGCGAACGTCGGTCATCTGGTGTTGACACACATCTCACACACCGTCAACCCGGCGCAGTCCGTGGCCGAGGCAGCGGAGCGATTCGATGGTCTGATCTCGTACGCTGCGCCGGGAACCGAATTCGATATATGACGGGGAGATGGACATGAGGCAGGGGCGGGCACCGAACGAGCTACGCGAGGTCAAGATCACGCGCGGCTACACAGAAATGACCCCCGGATCAGTACTCATCGAGATGGGAAAGACGCGGGTGTTGTGCACGGTCTCACTCGAGGACAAGGTGCCGCCATGGATGCGCGATTCGGGTGAAGGATGGGTCACGGCCGAGTATTCGATGCTCCCGGGATCAAGCAGCATCCGAGTCAGACGCAGCTCCGTCAACGGTGGGCGAACCAAGGAGATTCAGAGGCTCATCGGTCGGTCGTTGCGCGCCGCGGTCGACATGGATGCAATGGGTCCGCTGACTGCGTTGATTGACTGTGATGTGTTGCAGGCCGACGGGGGGACCAGAACGGCATCCATCACCGGTGCCTGGATCGCACTCGCAGATGCATTCGATGCCTGGGTCGCTGAGGGCAAGATCGAAGCAAGCCCAATAAGCACCAACGTCGCAGCGATTTCCGTCGGGGTCGTCGGGGGTGAAGCGCTCTTGGATCTTGAGTACACCGAGGACGCGTCTGCTGATGTGGATGCCAACGTGGTCATGACGGGCGATGGCAGGATCATCGAGGTGCAGGGGACCGCTGAGGGAGAGCCGTTCGATCGTGGGACACTCGATACGATGCTCGACTATGCCACCGCAGGGATCGCTGAACTCGTCGAGATGCAGAACCGTTCCCGCTCGTGAAACGACCCCACGGCGTCGTCGTTGCATCCAAGAATCCCGACAAGCTTGCCGAGGTTGCCGCTGTACTCGAGGCACTGGACCCCCCGATCACGGTCATTCCCGGTCACGAATGGGAGGACGTCGATGAGACCGAGGACACCCTTGCAGGGAACGCCCTGCTCAAGGCACGGGCGGTATGTGCAGCGACCGGTCATGCGGCGATTGGTGACGACACCGGACTTGAGGTGGACGCCCTTGACGGAGCCCCGGGGGTGCACACCGCCCGCTACGCAGGTGACGATGCCACATACGCGCAGAACGTCGACAAACTCCTCGATGAACTCGAAGGCAATCCGAACCGGTCGGCACGGTTCCGCACAGCCATCGCTCTCGTGACACCCAGCAGTGCCGAAGTCGTGGTCGAGGGTGTCCTTGAGGGATCGATCGCCCTTGAACGTCGGGGGAGCGGCGGCTTCGGATACGACCCCGTTTTCGAAGTCGCCGGAGATGGACGCACCCTGTCCGAGATTGGTCCTGACGGAAAGAACAAGATCTCGCATCGAGCCGTAGCCCTGCGGATTCTCGCCAACCACCTCAGTTAGCGGTCTGGCGCCCGATTGGTCGTCGATGGTGTTTGAGATATCGGTGCTCGACGGTGAGTACCGTTGCGAGGAGGATCACCAACACCAGCATCGATATTGGCACCACGTCGATTGATCGTACCACGAGCACAGCCAGTGCCCCGAAACAGGCGATCGTGCCAAGCACCGCGACCGGTCTTGAGATGTTTGCATCTGGCCCGCAGCGAACTGCTGCTGCATTCACGACCGTGAAGATCATCAGAAAGATCGCGCTCGCCAGGCTGGACAGGCTTTCGATCGGCAACCCAACCGCGATGGTCAACGCAAGGCCGGCCGTGAGGTAGAGCCCGATCGGCTGACGCCATACCCGCGTTGTGAAGCCTTCGGGTAGCTCACCCTCGGTGGCGATGGTGAATGCGAGTCGCCCTGAGCCGTACAGGGTCGCGTTGATGGCTGAAAAAGTGGCAAGAATGGCTGAAAGCCCAACCAACGTGAATCCGATCTGACCGAGCGAGGATGATGCAGCCTCTGCGAGGGCGTAGTCGGCTGATTCAGCAATCTGTTGAGGAGTAAGTGTTCCCACAACCACGAAAGCAATTGCGATGTACAGAATGAGGACGAGACCGATTGACAGCCCGAAGGCACGGGGCAGGTTCTTTACCGGGTTCTTGACGTCGGCTGACGCGTTTGCGATCAGTTCGAAGCCTTCGTACGCCACGAAGATGAGCATGCCCGCGGCGATGACACCCCACATCGATGGCCACGCGGTCGGTGCCACCTTGTCGGCGTCGATCGAGGGGACTCCCGCAACGATGACGACTGCCAGGATCGTGAGCTTGATGGCAACGACGACGCCCTCACTCCGTGAAACGAGCCGAGCGTTGACCATGTTGATCAGCAGTGGACCGACGATCGCGACACCCATCAGCAGTCTGAGAACGAGTGCAGACGCTGGCGCTCCCGATGAGATCAACGCTGCCGCATAGTTCGCGAATGCTGACGCGTAGAGCGCAGTGGTGGCGATGTAGCCGGCCCACAAGACGATATTGACCGTTCCTGTGAGATCCGATACGCCGAACCCCTTGTCGACGAAGGTGACCGTTCCTCCGGCGCTTTGGTACCGGACGGAGAGCTTGCTGTATGAATAGCCCGTGAGGGATGCGATCACACCTGCAAACAGAAATGCAATCGGTGTCGCCCCTCCAGCTTGGTCGGAGGCGACCCCGAGAACTGCGAAGATCCCTCCGCCGACCATGCCTCCGATCCCGATGGCGGTCGCCCCGATGACGCCGATCACACGTTGGGAGTCATCCTGGGTGGGGGTGTGCTGAGTCATTACCTACGAATCGGTCATTGTGAATTGATCATGTGCATGGGTGCCGTTCAAATGTCGACGTGCGTGCCGATGTCGATGCTCCGCTCGGACGGGAGTCCGAAAAACGCCGTGGGATCCCCGCTGTTGCGGTTCAAGAACGCAAAAAGGTGTTCACGCCACTGGACCATCCCGGGCCGGTCCGTCACCGCCACCCGTTCACGACCCAGGAAGTAGGTCGTTCTCTCTGGATCGAAGTCAAGACCATCGATGTCGAAGGTTGCGAGATCGGATGCGAGTGTCGGCTCGTCCATGAACCCATATTCCATCGTCAATTCATGGAATCCGAGCGCGTGATGGGTGACGTTCACACGTGCAGCTGGAAGCACATGTGGGCTTTCGTTCATGACGACCGAGACGAAGACGACTGTTTCGTGGAGGCTGTCGTTGTGTCGAAGGTTGGTGAGAAGCGCCGGGGGTACACGACCACGATGGCTGTGAAGATACACGCCGGTTCCCGGGTGTCGAGAGGGTGGGTTCGTTTCGAGATCCGACAGGAATCGTTCAACGGTCAGCCCGCGGGTTTCGATCTGTACGGCAAGGAGACGACGACCCGTGCGCCACGTCGTGAAGATCGTGAAGCCGGCAACGCCGACGAGAAGCGGGAACCATCCGCCTGACGGGATCTTGAACACGTTTGCGACGACGAAGGCCGTGTCGACGACCAGCAGCGGGATGATGACGAGGGTGGTCCTCGTCGCCGACCATTTCCAACGGTTGCGGGCCACCGATGCGACCAACAGGGTGGTGATGACCATCGTGACGGTCACCGCGACACCGTACGCCCCGGCAAGACCTGTCGATGAGCGGAAGGCGAACACGAGTCCGAGGCATGCGACGAGAAGGAACCAGTTGATCGCTGGAACGTATACCTGTCCTCGATGATGCGCTGATGTCTGGATCATGCGCATCCGTGGTAGGTAACCAAGATGAATGGCCTGGGCTGTGAGTGAAAACGCCCCACTGATCAGCGCTTGAGAAGCGATGATCGTGGCACTGGTCGCGAGGATTGTGAGAGGCAGCTGTGCCCAGGCGGGGGCGAGGTGGAAGAACGGGTTGTCGATCGCCTCTGGCTCACCGAGGAGGAGCGCGCCCTGCCCGAAGTAGTTGAGCACGAGGGCCGGGAGGACAAGCGTGAACCACGCGAACTTGATCGGTGTGCGACCAAAGTGACCCATGTCGGCATACAGGGCCTCCCCGCCCGTTACGACAAGGAAGACCGAGCCGAGCACGAGGAAACCCCTTCCACCGTTGTGGGCGAAGAACTCGGCTGCATACATGGGGTTGAGTGCGCGGACGACGGAAGGCTCACCGAGGATCGGTCCGATGCCAAGGATGGCGATGATGCTGAACCAAACGATCATGACCGGTCCGAAGAGGCGGCCGATGACATGAGTTCCATGGCTTTGAATCGAGAACAACACGATCAGGATCACCGCGACGATCGGAAGAATCAGCCGGTGGACGGACGGCACCGCAATCTCGAGTCCCTCGACGGCTGACAGGACCGAGATCGCCGGTGTGATCATGCCGTCGCCATAAAGGAGGGCCGTTCCGAAAAGACCAAGTAGGACGAGAAAGCGTCGAGATCTCACCGGTGCGGTCAGCAGGGCGACCAGCGCGAGAATGCCACCTTCGCCGTCGTTGTCGGCCCTCATCACGATCGCCAGATACTTGATCGAGATCACGATGATGAGAGACCAGAAGATCAGGGAGAGAATGCCGAGAACGTTCGCCTCGCTCACAGCGAGGTTGTGCTCCCCAGCAAGGGATTCTCTGAGGGCGTAGAGGGGGCTGGTACCGATGTCGCCGAACACAACGCCGAGTGCACCGACAGAAAGTGCAACGGCCGCCTTGGAGAACCTCGGAGCGGACATCCACAGAAGCCTAGGGACGTTGTTGCGAACGCAAGGTCCAATCGTTGCTTGACACGAACGGTGCGTGCGTCAGTTTGTGGGTGCGGGTGCCCGGACTCGAACCGGGATGTCTCTCGACACCAGATCCTAAATCTGGCGCGTCTGCCAATTCCGCCACACCCGCGTGGTGTGTCGATTGTCCCACGGTTCGGGTGCCAGACCGCCGAAGAATCGAAGCCCCCGGTGGAGCGGGGGCTTCGGTGGGTCGCCCGGGACTCGAACCCGGAACCTATTGATTAAGAGTCAATTGCTGCTGCCAGTTGAGCTAGCGACCCGTTGGGAAGGCTACCAAATCGATTCGTCTATCTGGACCCAAACCGAGCCGCCACGACCTCAATCCACTCCATGACCGTGTTCCAGTGATTGGATGCGCGGAGGGTTCGGACGCGACAGACTCCGTGTGGTAGCTGGTTCTTCCGATGACCGGTCCCAGCGGACTTGATGTAGGTCTTCCCGAACGGGACCGACGGAAGGTTCAGTGCTGTCGACCAATACTGCTTCGCTGCTGCCTCGTCGTTGCCAGCATGGAGATGAAGCCCAAGCTTGAAGACGGCGTTCACATCAAGGTACGCCCGTACCCAAGCGATGAAGTACCGAAGCGCAGCAGGATCCGTATTCGTGACATCAAGGTGGTTGCGAGTCTTGGAGCCTTCGCCCCAATAGAGGACAACACCCCCAACGAACCGGGCGTCGTCGAGGTGGATGTTCGCGAAGTCACGGGCCGTACGCCGGATTTCTAATATCTCGGATCGTCTTCGCCACTGCGTATCTCTCGGAATCCCGCGAAAGTTTTGTGGACCGGTCCTGTGACGGATCGCATCGAGCTGATCCTGCGATAGGGCTACTTCTCGGCTCCACACTGAAAGCGTGGAGGTCGGTACAGGGATGATGTTCTGAATCTCTGAATACGTGAGTCCGCACCGTCGTAGCGCCAACCCGAGTTGCTTTCGCTCCCAGCGGTGGAGGTTGCCCCAGTCTGCGGCTTTGAGGTTGAGTTCGGATGGTATTTCGATGGTCATGCCACACGGTATCGCTCAGGTGTGACAGATTCGGTGTGAGTGTGGTGATCGGAGCGGTATCGTCTGGGCTCCCCATCGGGCTGTGGCGCAGCTTGGAAGCGCACCTGCTTTGGGAGCAGGGGGTCGTCAGTTCAAATCTGACCAGCCCGACGAACCGAGACTCCAGCACCCGCTGGGGTTTCGTCGTTTTCATTTTCTCGTACAACTTCAAAAAGAGGGGCAAAACACGTCGGGATCGGCATGAACCACATGCCGGCCAGCCGCGCTCTCTCGATCAGGAATTCTCAGAATGCAGGTTCTGCAGGGTCGACCTCACATCGATCGTGGCGTCGGCTATTCCAGACGATGACGGTCATCGGAGCGGACGGGTGCACGATGTAGTCTTCCTGCGGCGATGTTGTCGGCATCAAGTTCGGAAGGACCCAGGTGGAACGCACCCAGATGATGCGAATCGGAGCCCTCGTCGCGGCATTGGTCATCAGCCTCGTTGCTGTTGTCGTCGTGAGGAACCGGCAGCAAGGCGATGCACTCCCTTCTCACCTGACGTGTGAATCTGAGGCCGTTGGCGCACCGGTCTACCGCGCGGTGTCGGTGCCCAACCCGTCGGTTGGTCTCGCCAAACTTGCTGATATTGCTGACCCGACGGATGCAGCCATGCGTGACGGTGACGACGGCATCTACGTGACCAGCCGCGTCGGCCAAGTTCTCAGAATTGGAACTGCGGCCGATCCTGAGGTCGTCCTTGACGTCGGGACGTTGGATCTCACATGGCAAGGCGCCCTCATGTCCCTGACCTTTGACCCGACTGGGGATCACCTCTATGTCAACTACACCCTTGACGGAGTGAACCACGTCACCGCCCACCGTATCGATCCTGACGGTTCGATTTCCCCGATCGGTGTCGAGATCCTCGCGGTTGAACAACCAGTGGACATCCACAACTTTGGGACAATGGTGTTCGGACCGGGTGGTCACCTCTACATTGCAAGTGGTGACGGCGGAAGCCCAGCTGAGCTTCCCGATATTCGACGCGACGGCCAGAACACCAACACGATATACGGCGGCATCCTGCGCATCGATCCGGACCCGGAATCTGGCGGCTACACCATTCCGGCCGACAACCCGTTCGTCGGCATCGACGGAGCCGCTGAAGAACTCTGGACGTATGGCTATCGCAATCCGTGGCGTTTCAGTTTTGACGAAGCCAACAACGATCTGTGGGTCGGGGATGTCGGGCAGTGGTGCTGGGAGGAAGTCAGTCAGATCGCCTACGCCGAGGCGGCGGGCACCAACTTTGGCTGGAGTGCTTTCGAAGGGTTCCATCGCGGGGCCGACGATCCTCCAGAGGAGCATCTGCTCCCCATCTATGAGTACCGTCGTGGCGACCCGGATGCGGAGATCACGCACTGCGCCGTCATCGGCGGGTTTGTGTACCACGGCGAAGCTATCCCTGCGCTCGATGGCGCATACGTCTTCTCCGATTATTGCGCCCGTCAACTCGAGACGCTTCGTCTCCACCCCGACCGTTCTGTCGAGCTCGATACGCTTGTCAAGACCGATGGGCTCGTGCAAGCGATCGCCAGAGACATCGATCGAGAACTCCTTGTGCTCACAGACAGCGCCGTGTTCCGACTTGAACCCTCACCCTGATCGTTGTGCCTGGAACACCACATCGATCGCTGTCGCGTCTGCATCCTCAACGTAGCGGGTGCGTTCGCCGAGTTCGATGACGTTGAGCCCGGCGAGGAGTGGTTCGATCCGGTCCTCAGACCAGAGAATCTCAGGGTAGGGCGGTCCCCCGTACCCGTCCGTGACGTTGCGTACGGCATGCCCGACACCAAAGATCGTACCGCCCGCCGCAAGCATCCCGATGGCACTGCGTATCACGGCAGCAAACTCGTCCGGCGGAAGGTGGAGGTAGAAGATGACGACGAGGTCGAAGCGATCTTCTGATGTCCAGGTCGTGACGTCACCGACAACCCATTGCACGTGGGTGTCACCAGCCAGCCGACGTGCCTTTTCGATACCGACGGGGGAGTAGTCCACGGCCATGACGGCCCAACCATTGCTCGCAAGCCAGATCGCGTTGCGTCCCTCCCCGCACGCAAGATCGAGCGCCGTACCCGGTTTGAGGTCTTCGACAAGGGGAGGGAGGAATAGATTTGGACCTGCAGACCAGACCAGATCCGATGCCCCATACCGTTCATCCCACGCGTTGCTGTCCATGCGCCCATCGTACGGTTCTCCCAGATGTGTGCGCCACGATGAATCATGAAGCGCTTCCTGCTCGGCCAGTCGATCGAGAACGGCACCGGAATCATCCGCAAACGACCCTGGTTGACGTAGCAAGGAACATGTTCACGAATGCCGGATGAACACCGGTATCCTCTCGCACCACAGCGCGGGTGTAGCTCAATGGCAGAGCCCCAGCCTTCCAAGCTGGTCACGCGGGTTCGACTCCCGTCACCCGCTCCACCGACGGATTTTCTCCATCGGCGAGCCCCCGTAGCTCAACGGGATAGAGCAACGGACTTCTAATCCGTAGGTTGCACGTTCGAGTCGTGCCGGGGGTGCCGAGAAAATCCTTACGTAGCAAGGGTTCTGGTTCGAGGTGTGAAGTCCACTATGTCTCCCAGGACGCGCTCAGGACGCGTTTTGGTCACAGAAAGTGCGCCCGAGGCGGTCCTTGTTGACATTGGTACTTCTCGTCGATCTGATTCTCGGTGCCGCGCCATTCTTTCGACGCCCGGATGCGTAGGCACTCGGATCTACTCGAGAGTCGGATAGCGAGGCCCACGGCTTTCCGCATCCCAATTGCGGTAACACGGAACACCAATTTGTACATCCCAAGGCTGTCTCGGCGGGAGTCTGTCAGCATTGGTGAGCGACCCGAGCGTTCCGACGATCGTCGGAACAAGAACCGTGACATCGATGGACGCTGCGAATCGACGATTGAGGACCGAACGCCGGACGCCCCCTAAACCAGTAGCAGGCTCGTGAGCACGCAACGGAACGTCAGCTTCGGTGTGGGCGACTGGACCTGCGCCTATGATGTCGACGGTCTGGGGGTGGCAGTTGGGTCAGTTAGGCGAATATCAAATTGATGACCGGATTCTCGGATCGGGCGGCACTAGCACGGTGCGTAAGGCATGGAAACTGGGTGATCAGTTCGCGATCAAGATGTACAACGCCCCCGATCTTCGATCGGGACTGCTTCGGTCGTTCTTTGAGAAGGAGGTTGCTGCCCTCACCGCTCTCAGCCATCCAAACATCGTCCGTATCATTGACCACGGATACTCGGATGAAGACGCTGCGCACTTCGTGGTGCTTGAGTGGCTGCCCGAGACTCTGAGCGAGCACCTCGATGCCCATGATTCTGGTGAGACACCTCTGAGGTGGTGGGACTCCTTCATGCCTCAGCTTGGCATCCCGATCTTAAAAGGGCTCGTCTTCGCTCATGAACGTGGTATCGCCCACCGCGACATCAAGCCGACGAATCTACTCGTCGGGGACACTGGCATTCCCAAGCTCGCTGACTTCGGCATCGCCAGAGTTGCGACCGAGACAGTAACTGTGTCGGAGTTTCGATCGGCAGCGTATGCGCCCCCGGAAGCGCACCGTGATGAACAGTCGGACCTGTTCTCCCTCGGCCTCACCTTTGTTGAACTGCTTTCCGGGGTCGATTGGGATCATTCGGAGCGGGATCGTTCAGTGCGAGTCGGAAAGGCAATCCAGAACCTTGATGTCCATCCAAAGGCAACCAATTTCCTGACGCGAATGGTGGCTGAGGATCGTACCGTGCGATTTAGGACAGCGGCTCAGGCACTTTCGTTTCTTGAAACACATCAGGCGACGCGCTACACGGTGGACACTCCGCACAGCCTCAAAGTCCACGTCGGCGTGACGAACAACGCTGGCCAGCGACTCGGCAACATACTTGATCTTCACCGGCGTGACCAATGGGAAGCGGCGATCACCAGTGACCTTAAGAGTATGCGCGCAGAACAGTATGACTCCGACTCGGGGGGTCTGAGATACCGTCTGTACGGTTCAGAATTCGCCTACCTCGCCGTTCGACCCGAAGACGATCCGAGTTCGGTACTGCTGCTCGTGGACGCATGGCCTATCACTGCATTCGACCTAGATGCTGCCGAAGGAGCTGCTGCCTTCCCCGGCGCGAATGTCTCAGCGAAGCGACCTGATGATCACGTGGAGGCGAGGCGGGCGCTTCAGGCATTCGCTGGGGAAGTGGCCCGACATCATGCTCAGATCGAAGCCGATAGTCGGCACAATTTCGAGAAGGGGCGCTTGGCCGAATGGGACGTGATCCTGACTGCCCGCGAAGACCTTGAGCGCCGCCGTGAGGAGCCACTCGAGTATGTGCAGTTTGAAGAGATCGAAGATGGCCGCGTCGTGTACACGTTGGACAAACCTGCAGAAGAGGCCGACGTCGTTGGACAAACCAGAACAGTTCCAGGCAGAAGTAGGTATGAAGGAGTTGTCGAGGGCGTCGACGGGAAGACCATCGTTCTCCGAACGACATCCGGCTCAGTTCAGGGGCTTGACCAGCGAGGTCGCCTCAAGGTCGACCGGTGGCTCAGCCAATTAGCTATCCGACGTGAGAGAAATGCACTAGAGACCGTGAGAAATCAGCGATCTGTACGACCAGATCTGCGCGACCTTCTGTCCGATCCATCGACCGCAAGACCAGCGGTCGCAGGGGTTGTCTCATTCGTCGACGGCGACCTCGATGAACCAAAGCAGCATATTGTGAGCCTTGCCAACGGTCCGGCAGATCTTCTGGCGGTCGAGGGCCCGCCTGGTACGGGGAAGACTCGACTTATCGCTGAGCTGGTAGTGCAGGAGGCATTGAAGGGACACCGGACACTGTTAACGGCCCAGAGCCACGCCGCGGTCGACAACGCGCTCGAACGACTTGACGGTCTGACGATGTCGATTGTGAGAGTTGGTCGACGGGAATCCATCTCCGATGAAATCTTTCGGCGATATCACATCGACGGCGCGCTGGCGACTTGGTTTGCCGAAGTATCAAGCAACAGCGAACAAGGTCTCGCGACGTGGGCGGATGCGCACCAGATTGATGACCGCGTTCGTGCACTCCTCGGATACGGATACGACCTTGCCCGGTCAGAATCCGAGCTCTCCTTAATAGATGAGCGGGCAAGTGCAGCCGGTGAGCTCGAGGCAATTCTCCAGATGGCATTTGAGGACCCGTCTTCTTCTCCAATCGTTGACCTTGATGACAATCTGATCCTGACCGCCGGCATTGATCCTGACGAACTCGAGGCGAGAGCACTTCCCGACACTGTCGAGCGATTGCAGCTCGTTCGCGGCCACTTCGAGACTCTGGTAGAACGTGATTCGAAAATTCGAAGCCGCAACCTGAGTCTTTGTGAGAAGGCGTCGGCCATCGCTGGAACGGTTATCAGGTCGAGTGCTGATCTCCGCGCAAAGGCCGAGGCCGTTGGCCAGACTTCGGAGGCGGACTTGAAGAAGTTCGAGCGCCTATCGGAGATTCGGAGTGGATGGCTCGCTCGCTTCGGGTCGAACGCAGAGTTCAGGACACTTCTGCTCGCATCCGCGGACGTTGTCGCTGGCACTTGCGTCGGTATTGCCTCCGTGGCTGAGATTATGGAGACAGACTTCGACCGTGTCATCATCGACGAAGCATCAAAGGCCTCTCCGACCGAGACTCTCGTTCCAATGGTTCTCGGTCGGAGCTGGATCGTTGTCGGCGATACGCACCAGCTTCCTCCCTACGTCGATACGGATCTCGTGGACGAAACGCCGGAGCTGGACCGAGAACGACTGGAACAGACCATCTTCCAGCAGCTGCTCGATGGCCTTCCCGCCGAGAACACAGCGATCCTCAGTACGCAACACCGCATGATCGCCCCCATCGGCGATTTGATAAGCGATTGCTTCTATGGGGGTGTCATTGAATCACCGCGGACCGTCACAGAGATGAAAACGATCGCGCAAGTGTTCGACCCACCCGTGAAGTGGTTGTCGACCTCTCGGCTTTCAAAGCGACGAGAAAGTCGGCGTGGTACGAGCTTTAGTAATGCTCGAGAGATCGAAGTGATTTCTCGATACTTGAAGGACCTTGATCGTGTCGCCGTGGAGTATGGAGAGGCTCCGACGGTTGCTGTTCTCTGTGGCTACAGCGCTCAACGATTCGCCCTACGCCGAAGATTCTCGGCTGTCTCCTTCGAAGCAATCGGTGTTGACGTGCATTCAGTGGATGAGTTTCAGGGGCAGGAGCGTGATGTTGCGATCTACTCAACGGTTCGGTCGAACGACAAGGGGACGATTGGATTTCTTTCATCGACGGAAAGATTGAATGTCGCTCTCAGCCGCGGTCGAGACGCTTTGGTGATTGTCGGAGACCTTGATCACATGCTCGGAGCTACGACGGTGTCGAACCCTTTCGTTGATGTCATTCGATACATACAAGACTCCCAACTTCATGCTGCTGTGACAGATCTGGAATACGAATGACAGCCCGGTCCTTGATACCGATCTTCCCGGTCCGGGATGGCTATCGAGTCGTTGGCGCGATTCCGATCGCAGTTCCCGTGTCAAAGGTGAGCCTCAGTGTTCTAGTTGAAGAGCAGTCGGAGATTCTTGACTCATCGCGATTCCTCATGGCATTCATGGACGAGGGAATCGACCGGCCTGATGAGCTCGCGAGGCTGATGGGACTGACCAATTCGCTCATGGAAACGGTCATAAGACAGGCGTACATGTCAGGTTTCGTGTTTCCGATGTCAGATGGAACTGTAAGTCTTACTCTTCATGGTCGGGAGGCACTATCCGGGACGACAAGGCTGGAGGTCTCGACTGATAGGGTGGATCTGGGCGTCGACCGAATGACGGGACAAGTCTTCGGTTGGACGGACGTGGAACGACATCTCAAGATCAAGCAACGAGATCTCAACCGTCTCGTAGACGACGGCGAGATTGTGGCGGTGCCTCATCCTGCCCGACCGCCAACGCTGGAACAGCTCACTGCGGTCGACTCTGGAACCGTGAGCGTAGTTTCCGAGATTGTTAGCACTTCAGGGAGACCCCGTCGGCTTGTCGAAGCAGTGTCGATTGAGGGAAACGTCGAACGGTTCTACCGTACAGACGCGCTCGCCCTTCGTGTCATGCCGGTTGAGGGTGGAGAGCGAGAGTGGGACTTTCTGATTAACGGCACGCTCTCGGAAACCCACGCACAAGGGTTCCTCACGATCCAGGAAAAGAGGAGCCGCACGATTCTCCCCGAGCCACCCCCGCATCCGCTCGACCAGTTCGAGCAGGTGCTCGAACTCGGAGAGATCGACAGATTGGATTTGTTCGCACGAGAAAAGCTGGTCGAGCGGCTAACACTCACCGAAAGGCAGCGAGACCTAGAAACGCGGTCAGTGAACGCTCCCTCCGATACCGACATATCAAGTCTCGCATCCGCACTAGCCGAGATTACGAGCAGTCTGGAGGCCGAGCCTTCGCTCGATCCGCTCGATTTGCCAGAGGTTCTGGAGGTCCATCAGCATCGGCCGTTCCTCATGGGCCAGCTGGACGTTGCCGAGTATCGAGCTTTGATCGTGTCGCCATGGGTGACGAATAATGCTTTCGATCGTGAGGTCGAGTCGTCTGTGCGACGCGCTCTTGCCCGAGGTGTTCACGTTTCGATTCGTTACGGTTACGAGGAGAAGGGGGTCGCGCCGTCGATTGAGTCAAGGCTTGATCAGCTGGCCCAAACCTTCCAGAATTTTGACCATCACGATCTCGGAAATTCTCACGTCAAACTATTTGCGGTCGACGATCGATTCGTGACCGGGGGTTCCTTCAACTGGCTCTCATTTCGAGGTTCACCCGATCGAACATTCCGCGATGAACTCAGTTTCATTATCACGAAAAAGGACATCGTGGATACGAAGTTCGCGCAGTACCTTGACGATGACATCTACCTCGCGACCCGACCAACTCAAGAGAAGCTAGGAACCGAGATTGAGGGGGTCGTCTTCGTTGAGGGTTGGACGGACAAGAGATTCTTTGAGATAACTGCAGCAAGAGCGGACCGCGAGGATCTGCTTGAGGGTATCGATGTTCGATTCGAGCCTCCTGGGGCGAAAGGTGCCGCGGGAGCCATAATCGCCTTCACGCACAACAATCCAGACATCCCGGCGATCGCCGTGTTCGATTCGGACGACATCGGCCAGGCCGCCGCGAGGCATGTAAAGGACTATGCCACCGGCGGACCGAAGTCGGTCGTGTCATATGGAGATGCATACGGAGCTCATCGGTCGGACGTCGAAGCCGAGCATCTGTTTCCACCGGCACTCGTTCAGCGCTTCGTCGACGAGAGCGGTGGAAATTCTGTCATCGACGCCTCCCGGAAGAATAGGAAGACAGGAGAGATGATCTACGACATCAACCGGGAGTCTAAGGATGCTTTCGTTGAGTGGGTTGAAGCGCACATCGAGCCTGAAGACACGCAGCTTTGGCTGGTGATCCTTAAACTCGTCCGGGATCGACTTGGTCTTGCTACGTCGGACATCGAGGACTCCTGATCGCTATAGAGAATTGGCGATGGCTATCAAAGGGTCCAGGCCGTTCGAGGAACCCCTGCGGTGGAGGGCGAGTGTACAAGGCGAGATACGACGCGACATGATGCGAAAGGCTGCTCACGGATAATCGCTCATATGCCGTATGACGCTCGGGTTCTGGCGAGAATGGTTGATCTTGCTGGACATGGGATGACATTTGTATCGGACTATTTATCCGCTTCTCCTGGTTCAAGTCCCACTCTCGGAGCCGAGATAGCCCTTACGTCACACGATTTGTAGTGGGAGCCTTCCGCCGACTCGTGACTTCGTGGCAGGATTCGTGCTCACGGTCAAAGTTGACCACGAGCGGAGCCAGCAATGAGCGATGAGATATCCGACTTCGAGTCGTATCCAAGGGTGGTTCCGCCACCTGCGATAGCCACACAGGTTGCGGATGTCTACTCGCTGTATCAAGACTTCGTTCTGATTGCGGCGTGGTGCGAGATGATTGAAGAAACTGACACCGAGGACAACCCCGACGGTGGAGTCATCACTCTTGGCCTTTGGCGTGCCGCTTGTATCACGTATCGAAGGTGTTGGGATCCGACTGGCCGGAGCGCCATCGACAAGAGCCAGACACGTATGAACCTGTTGGATTCATGGCTTGATCAGTGTGGCATTCAGCATGCGCGTGACACCCATCAGAGGATTGTGAAACAGGCCGACAAGAACGCCGCCCATCGTGTTGACGATTCTGAGCAGTACCAAGTGGCTGTGTTCCTGGCCCCGTCAACCGAGCCACCTGCCGTGAAGGGTGTAGCAACGTTCGCGGCAGTCCTATCGGCTGAAATGGACTTGGTTCCTCGACTGGTAGAGCTAGCGAACGCACTTGCGGCCGTTATATGGGTGGAGGTCGAACGCGGGTACGACATCATCAGAGAATTGGCTGAGCAAGACGGTGTTGAAAATCTGTATCAGTGGGCAAAGATGCCTGAGTCGGGGGAGTACCAAGAGTTTCGAGACCGAGGCATTGGTCGAAGCGTCTGAGCCAAGATTCGGTCATCTGCGTATTAAGCCTGTGATGACGTCGACGGTTTCGAAGGTGTCCCCGATGTCGTCGATACGATCAGATTTGTCCAACCGTATGTCGCATCTCAATCTCAGCCATTGCCGGTGGCGTCCCCCTGTCTTTACGCTAGAAGCCGAGTACGATGCTCTCTGTGTGACAGCATTGGGAGTTCGCAGCCCACCCATCGGCTATGGGCATATCCACACACGGGGCTGTCTTGGTGAGGGAGGACTTCCAGAGTGGGCATTTGGAATACGAGTCGCCGAGAGGTTGGGTGGGTATGGTCAATTGTCGAGTAGTTTCATCTTCTGTTTTTCGTATTCGTCGTCTGTGATGAGGCCGTCGTCACGGAGCGAGGCCAGCTCTCTGATTTCCGCTGCTACGCCTTTGGGAGCGCTTTCTCCGGTCTCAGTCGACCTCAGTGCAATCATCTTGGTTTGGACTTCGTCTCGCATTTGTTCGAACGCAAGGAGTTGCCCTGCATCGAACTCCACCTCGTACGGGTCGTTGTGTTCAAAGAATGTGCCCCGAGCTGAGGGTTGGCCTACATCGAATCTGAGTGAGCCGACCTTCGTCCACCGTTTCGGGTCCGTCCATTGCAGCGACTTGATGGATGCGATTGCAATGGTCAGCTCGGATTGGTCGGGATACATCAGCTTCGCCATCTTCGAGACGAATCGAATGTGAACGTCGGTCTCGGTTAGCTGAACTTGTGAGTACTTGGCCTGTGTCCAGTCCATGCAGTCCCTCCTCGAAACGCAGCCTAGCTGTGACAACCGGGGACGTTGTCCCTGGGTGGATGGTGTGATTGGTTGAGCCCTCCGACGAGACTGTGGGTTATTGGACTCACGGCTCAGAAGGAGGGCTCGTAGTGAACGCTACAACACGTAGGCAACATTCGAATGCGCCGTTCACACCTGAGGGGCGTCGCCGTATGGTGGCGTGCGTCTTGGATCAGGGATGGACGATTGTTACGACAGCGGAACGGTTTCAGGTTGACGCAAAGACGGTGCGCAAGTGGCGTGACCGGTTCCTCACTGAAGGGGTTGAAGGTCTTGAGGATCGCTCGTCACGACCTCATCGGTCACCGAATCGGACGTCGAGGCGGCTGCGGCGCCGGGTAATCCATCTTCGTCAGAAGCGCCGTTGGGGTGCCGACCACATTGCACACAAGGTTGGGTTGGCTGCTTCGACGGTGCAGAGCATTCTCAACGCTGCAGGTGTGGGTCGTTTGGATCGTGGCGATCGGGCAACCCGGAGAGAACCCGTTAGGCGCTATCAGCGAGACACCCCTGGTGAACTCATCCATGTCGATATCAAGAAACTTGGCGGGATCCCTGATGGCGGCGGGTGGAAGACACGAGGCCGCGGCTACAGCCGTGATGGCGTGAAATCACGCCAGGTCGGATACCGCTACATCCACACCGCCATAGATGACCGTACCCGTATTGCATACTCAGAGATCCTCGACAACGAACAAGCCGTCACCGCTGCAGGGTTCTGGAGAAGGGCTGCAGCGTGGTACGTCTCGATAGGGATCACACCCCAGCGGGTGATCACCGACAACGGATCGTGCTACCGCTCCGGATTGTGGCACCGCGCGTGTGCCCAAACCGGCACCACGGTTAAAAAGACACGGCCGTATCGGCCACAGACCAACGGGAAAGTATGTGATGATTGCGGTGACGCAGCATCGGGTTGGTCTGACTCAGGTCAAAGTGTGACCGTGGTGTCCTTCGTTCGATCTGTCGACCAGCCCAGGTGCTGCGTCACGACGCGTTCCGGCCGGACGGCTCTGACCTGATAGGAGCTTGGCGAAAGCCCCGTCACAGACTTGTCGATCCGCTCGACCGGTCGCTCACCGTCAGAACCGACCTAACGGGAGCAGATCAATCATGACAAACCCAGCAACAAATGTCATCGGCGGAGTTGATACCCATAAGCACGTCCATCACGCGGCAATAGTGACTGCGACGGGGGAGCTCGTGGCCACAGCGGAGTTTCGAGCCGACCGCGGTGGATACCGTGAGCTTCTCGCCTGGATGAAGAGCTACGGCTCGATACAGTCCATCGGTGTTGAAGGCACCGGTTCTTACGGAGCAGCTCTCACCCAGTTCCTCGTCAACGCCGGTCATCGAGTGGTCGAGGTCAACCGGCCAAACCCGTCGGCTCGTCGGGCTGATGGCAAGTCCGACCGTCTCGATGCCGAACAGGCAGCTCGAGCTGTGTTGGGGAAGACAGCCACCGCAGTCCCCAAAGACAAGACCGGACCGGTCGAGGTCATTCGTATTCTGAGAGTTACCCGCTCCAGCGCTGTTAAGGCCCGCAGTCAGGCGTTCAACACGCTTCACGGGATCACCATTGGGGCACCGTCCCCGCTCCGAGATGAACTCATCGAGTTGACCAAACGAACCCTGGTTAACCGGTGCTTGGGTCTCCGTCCCGAAACCGCCCAACTCATCGGACTCACAAGCGACCCAGACCGGCTGCTGGTCGCTGCAACCAAGACAACTCTCCGTGATCTCGCACGAAGGTGGAAGGCCCTCGACAACGAGATCAAACAACTCAGCCGTCAAATCAAGGACCTTGTTGAACTGGTTTCCCCCGAACTCGTTGAACTGTTCGGCGTCGGCACCGAACTCGCCGGTCAATTCCTCGTCACCGCCGGTGACAACCCGGGGAGGATCCGCAACGAGGCGGCCTTCGCCAAACTCTGTGGAGTTGCACCACAACCCGCCAGCAGCGGACGCACCAACGGCCGCCACCGGCTCAGCAGGAGCGGAGACCGCGCCGCCAACAGCGCCCTCTACACCGTCACCATCGTGCGGATGCGACACCACGCCCCAACAATCGAATACGTCCAACGACGAACAGCAGAAGGCCTCACCAAACGAGAAATCATCCGCTGCCTCAAGCGATACATCGCCCGTGAGGTCTTCAAAGCACTACCCCGAACCGACTCAGAACAATCCCTCCCCAAAGCCGCTTGACAAACATAGGAGCATCGAACGGTTCCACCGCATCCTGCTCGAAGAATGGGCCTACATACGGCCCTGGACCTCAGACAGCCAACGCACCGTGGCCTACGACGGGTTCATCCACTTCTACAATCACCACAGAGACCACGGATCGCTCGGATGGGCAACACCAACCAGCATCCTCAAGGACAACCTCCCCGAAGAGCACACCTAGCCGACCCCCATTTGAGCTTTTCTAGCCAATCGGGTCGCAGTATTGCCGATGCTAATGAGGTGGCTTGCATGTACGTGCCTCAGGTCGTACAGGCGTGCCTTCCTCAGGCTCATCCGCTTCACCAGGCTTACGAAGTGGGTGGAGAAGGCATTGGGGTCAAGTGGGCGCCCATCTCGGATGAGAAGACCAGCGAGTTTGCGGTCACATCCCAGCCTGTTGAAGCCATCGACGTTCCTGATGTTGCAGTAGCTGGTGCCATCACTGCACCTCGACGGTCCTCACATCGAGGGTGATGGTGCGCGTCACAGCCTTCGTCTTTGGGTCACCGAGCACAACTAGTTCCTGCGTGACCAGAACTCACCAGCCCCTTTCTGACGGTCGCTACCCGACCCACTTCGGGACTGTGCCACCCCTCTCGGCTTATCCGTTAGCCTTTGTGGTCAACGTGCCGACCGTTCCTATGGCTGCACCTACGATTCCAATAGCAATGAGCCACAGTCCGACCCCGATGCTGGCACTGCCTACGTCGGAATCCACGAGTTGAATGACTTCCAACGTCGATTGGAACGCTAAGTAGGCGACCAACCCTGCTGCTGCGGTGAAGAACGCCCCAGCGACAGAAGCACCTGGTGTGCGTCCCATTAAGAGGACGACCAAGCCAGTGGCTGCAATCATTGCTCCGAGAATGAGCGTGATGATGCCGTCACCTTCGGTTCCGTTCACGTTGATTGTGCCCACGAACGGGAGAATGGCAGTACGCCACGGCATGATGGAGCCGACCGCTATCAAAGCACCCGAGGCGATGGTGACAATGGCGAGCATCCTCAGCCGTGTCGATGTCTCGGTGACTGGCGTTGTGTCACTTGATGCGGTCACAAACGGGTGCCCACAGTTGGGACAATGTGCAGCTTGGTCGGATACATCGTGGCTGCATTCAGGGCAGGTGATGAGTGCCATGCCTTCCCTCCTTGTTTGCTGGCACGGTACCCAATCCAGACCTCAGGCTGCAACGACCACATAGGGCGCAGCCTCACCCCTTGTGCGCTTCGATGCTCGCAGAAGAAGACCCCATCGAACCTGATGCGACCTTCCCAACTCGACCGGGAAACCTCGGGACTATCGTCTTGTGGAGGTCGCTGGCGTTCAGACGGTTCGCAGCGACAATCTCGGGACTGATATCACACGCTGACGTGCAGACAGGTGCGTCATTCCTCGCTAGCCATCCGAGTCGAGGGGCGGAATCTCCCAGCCCTCGCAGACGGTAAGGTCGGCAGAATTAATCGTGTCGGATGCTCTGGCTTGTGCCTCCTGTGCGGCTTCGATGCCCGTGATGCTGAGCACTCTGAGTGCATCGGACATCTCGTACAGCGCCTCGGCCTTCAGTTGCATACCCTTCCAGACTCGAAATACGGGACCGACCATTTCAGGGGGAGGGTCGCCCATCGCAGCCAACTGCAACACCTTCTCCTCATACCCGAGGGCGAGTTGGTACAACTCGTCGGCTCCCTCGTCGGTAGTCATCGAATCACCGGTAACCGCCGAAAGCACACCGAAGACCCCGAAGTCAATTGAGTCAATCCGGTAGTCCCAAATCGCGTCTGCGAATGCGATGCATTCGGCAATGCCCTCGGTTGTTGTTGTGGCGAGTGTTGTACTCGTCGGTATCGTGGACGAAGGTGGAGGCTCCGTAGTTGTGGCGGTCGAGGCCGACCCGGAACACGCAGTGAGTATGAGGGAACTCCCATGGCGACCGCCCCTGCCCTGTAGGTGCTCATACTGATGCACCATACTCGCCCACGTGGTGATGCCAGCTTCCTAATCGAACCTTCACGAGGCGCCCTACGACCGAGCACAAACATGACAACGAAAGAGATTGGATGTGGATGATTGAGGCTGATTCGTGGCAACTTCGTGGCACGAGGCACGAATCCTGACAATTCTCCACGGGTCTCCACAAGTTTTCGCCAAGGTGTCAGAAACCGACTGTTAGTCCGTAGGTTGCACGTTCGAGTCATGCCGGGTGTGCCGAAGAGATCCCTACGTACCAAGGGTTCTGGTTCGAGGCGTGAAGTCGACAACGGTGCCCAGAACGCGCTCAGGACGCCTTTTGGTCACAAAAAGTGCGTCGAGGCGGTCCATTACTTCGTCGAGGTCGCCCTCAAACAGGTGTGTATAGGTGTTCAACGTGACGGTCGCGGTCTGATGCCCCAGCTGTTGTTGGATCGCCTTTACGTCGGCACCAGCGGCCCTCATAAGAGACGCGCAGGTGTGCCGAAGGTCGTGTGGCGTTATGTCGTTGAGGTCCCCACCGGCACGAGACCGTGCAGGATTCCAAATGGCGCGACGACTGTTTGCGTATTGGAGCGGACCACCTTGGGGTGCAGTGAATACCAGGGCGGCGGGATCGTCCTCGACCTGTTCGAGATGGTGGCCAATCATTGTGGCCACGAATCCAGGAAGGTGCACCGTGCGTGTCTGATGCGTTTTCGGGGTTCCGAACGACAGGGATCCAGATATGTCGACGAGCGATTCCGTGACGTCGATTCGGCGCCGTAACACGTCCACTCGACCCCTTCGGAGTGCAGCGAGTTCTCCCCACCGAAGGCCACCGTATGCAAATACGTAGATCATGGTTCGATACTCAAAACTGGGCATTGCCTCGGCAAGGGTCGTGACCTGTTCTGCGGTGAGATACCGGTGTTGAGGTTGGGCAAGTCGAGGAAGCTCGACACGCCGGGCAGGATTGCGCCCGATCAGACCGTCGTCGACCGCTTGTTCCAGAATTGCTGCAAGACATTGATGTGCCTGGCGGATACGTGAAGGAGACAGCTCTTCCTCCGTCATCTCCCGCACCCAAGATCCAACCATTTCACGGCTGATAGTTACCAGGCGAGCACATCCAAAGGCTGGAAGGATGCGTGATTCAAGCAGTGAGCGATATCCGAGACGAGTCTTCGCCTTGATACGGGTCTTGGCATCAAGCCAAGCGGTCGAGTAGCGGGCAAAGTTGACCTGGCCGGCGTTGGGATCGATCCATCGGCCCTGCTGGGAGGTTGCCAGCTGTTCGGTCAGCCATCGCTTCGCATCAGCCTTGCGGTCAAAGGTCTTGCTGTGCCAGCGCAGATCCGGTCCCTCGTATCGTGCGCGGTACCGCCCGTTCTTGCGCCGGTCAATCGCCTCGCGTGCCATGGTTCTCCTCTCGAATGTGACTTGCTCTCATCACCACAGAGTATGCCCGAAGACAGTGGCCCCGGTTGAGAAGATCTTGGATGCCTGATCATTCGCCGCGCCCAGTAACACTGTCATAGACCTTCTCCACGCGATTGTTGATCCACTGCTCAACGTCGCTGTGACGATACCGAAGATGCCTTCCTGCCTTGAAACTAGGAGGTCCGATCCGCCGGTGTCTCCACACATAGAGGGTCGCTATCGGTACGCCCAAGTACTCCGCTAGTTCTGTAGGCGTGATCAGTCGTTCAAGACGGTCCATCTCGAGATGATGCACTTCGACCCTCTCACGAGAATCCCAATCCTTGTTACGCATGTTCAGAGGGAATTTGGAGGTCCTTGAGAGGGCTGATGAGACTTTGGTGAGAGGGCTGATAGGACTTTGGTGAGAGGGTGCGATATCTCCTCTCGCGACCGGAGGCGCGTCTGCAAAGTTTTGGCTCAAGATTTTCAACGACATCCGAAACCGGGACACCGAAACGATCTGTGTCGTGTGCTGTGACTGGCTCACTGCTCTCCCCGATGCGATCGAAGCCGTCTATGGCGATGCGTGGATCCAGACGCGTGTCCGGGTCAGATAGCTTTTCGTTGGGCTGCTGTGACCAGTGGGCTTGCACTGTTTTCTCCTTTCACATGTCGGCCGTCTTGGCCAATCACAGATGTATGGGGCAACCGCTGGTGGCGTGAGATCTCATTGCGAAAGAACGAGGCTCTGTCGCAAACGGTGCTCAGTTCGCAAACGGTGCTGACGAAGTGTCTGCGGATCGGCTTTTTGAGCCACAGCCACCTCATCGACCGTCACGCCGGCAACTCGGGTCATCACGACCAGACGGGCGGCGTCATCCTGAACCCGCGCCCGTAGCCGCACCCACTCAACAAGCTCGTCGATCTGTTGGGCCTCCGTCTTGCGATCGGGCGTGTCGTCGCTGGCCTCGAAGTTTGAGTAGTCGTCGATGAACATCACCGGTTCAGATCGTGCTCGAACAGCCGCCCGCAGGACACGTCGCCTCGTATTCGTGTAAATCCGGAAACTCGGTGGCGTTCCTGCCGGCTCGGTCGCGCACCAAGAGATGACATCCAACGCAGTCGCCACAACCCGTGCGGCTCGCTCCTCGACATCCCAACCTCGGATCCCGTTGATCAAACTCTTCACACCCGGAAGCACCACCTGGAGAGCCACTCGTCTGGCGAGGGCGTCGTTGGGGGCACGTTCGAGGAGAGCGGCGAGAACCTTGTCCCGATCCGTCCAACTCGCAACATCCCGACGCTGGGCTGCCGCTACAAGCTGGTCAACGTTATCGAACGCCAACCGCTCATCGATGGTGGCCCACAACTGAAGGCGCTTTCGCATCAGCCGAGATCCGGCGAGTACTCGCCATTCGGCATCGAGCCGAAGGATCAACTCAGTCTGCGACGCACTCGCCGGTGGTCTCGACCCCATAGAGGCCTCCTCTCGTTATATCCACGAGAGAAAGCATCCGCCCGAACCCTCTCACCAGAGTCTCACCAACCCTCTCACGAGAGTCTCAATGCGAGTTCCACCGGTATGGGCACCCCGATGCGACGACTGGGAGATTGAACACGACACATTCGGGGGCTTGGCGGAATACGAGGCACCCAATTACGCTGGTGTCATCTTCGGATGTAATCCGTGGACGGAAAGCCCCTCATGGCGCAAATGGGCAAAGGTAGAAGCGACGGAGGCCAGCAGAGGCGACAACCTCAGCGAGGTGAGGTGTGACTGTCGACAAACCTGACGAGCCGTATGGGTTGAACGATCTGAACGTCGCTGGTATCCGCTACCTGCTCGTTGGTGTATCTTCAAGCCATCTGGCAGGTCTCGCTGAGGGCGATGTGCGGGGTCATCCCGCCTTGGCGGAGTCGCGCACTGGGTCGGAGGGCTGGGCCCTCTCGTACGACCTGGAAGCACTGCTCGACCGGATCTGGAGCCCTCGCACACTCTGTGGTCGGGAGTGGATCGAGATGGAACCTGGGGACGGACCACCGTTCGACGGTTCAGGTACCGGCGTATACGCGCCAAGCTGTGGGAACTGTCTTCGCATCATCTCGAACCGCCTTGAGGGTGTGGCTCCAGACGGACGAATCCCTCTTGTTGCCAGCCTTGTGGTTACGGAGGTTCTTGCCGAGGCCGGGACGGTGATCACCGGTGTTCCAGGCGATCAGGTTGAGTCGCTGAGGACAGCGATTCGTGACCAGTGCAGGAGGCTCGGTATCCCTTGCCGCACGTATCCCATGGGTGGTGACCTCCATGTTGTATCCGAACGGCTGTGGGACGACATGCCGTCGGATCAGAAGTCTGAGATCGAATCGAGGGCCATTTCGGCCGTAGCTGACGCGATCCAGGGGCGGCCCGTTACCCGTCGGGGGATCGCTTGGGACACATGGGGCGTGGTGTAGGGAATCGGCTCTCATGAGAGCCGATCGCCCCGGCACCATCCGTCAATCACGCGAATACAAGCCGGACGGATCGGCTCTGCCTTCCGGTAGACGTCGTCGAGTGCTTCGGTGAGGGACGCTTCGAGGCTTGGAAACAGCTGACCGTAGGTGCCGGGTGTGTTCTCGCGAGTTCGACGGTTCCTGACGTGCTCGAAAAGGCTCTTGAAACTCTCGTGAGAGGGCTGATGAGACTTTGGTGAGAGGGTTGGTGAGACTTTGGTGAGAGGGTGCGATGGAAAGATGCGGATATGACGACATCGGTTGCATTGTTTCAGCGGGTTCCCGGATCCGGTTGGAGGCCTGGTGAGACTCTGGTGAGAGGGTTGTCGCGTTTGTCAGCTGCGGGTGCCCCTTATATGGGTGAATGTGCAGGTTCAAGAAGACTCTTCACAATCCTTCGACTACGAAGTGTATGTTGGGAAGGGCCACCGAATATGGGAGGTAGCCCGGTGAGTCCGCGGCGATTGTCAATTG
>DIDS01000011.1 GCA_002418265.1 Acidimicrobiia bacterium UBA5794
ACAGTTACACACCAGGGGTGTCTGCATCGTCGCTTCGCTCCTCTGCCGTCCCCCCTGAAGGGGGGACGGGATCAAGGCGTCGGCCGTCTGCATCGTCGGTTATTGGCAAAGAGGTTTCGGAGGGGTAGTGAGTCTTCAGGACAAGCGTTTCCCGATATCGAGACGTGAATTTGATGCGGTGATCTTTGATCTCGACGGCGTCATCACGGATACTGCGGCCTTGCATTTCAAAGCCTGGAAGCAGCTGTTCGACGATTACTTGGAACACGAGGCACCAACGTCGGCTCCTCGTCAACCGTTCAGCGACGACGACTACCGCCGGTACGTTGACGGTCTCCCCCGTGTGGACGGAGTCGAGACCTTTCTTGCTTCGCGCGGTATTGAGCTCGAACGGGGAACCCCTGACGATCCACCAGAACGAGTATCGGTGTGGGGCCTCGCTCAGCGTAAGAACAGATTGTTCCTTGCGCTACTCGCCACCGAGGGGGCCACCGTATTCCCTTCTTCAGTCGACATTGTTCACGCGATGCAGAGCTCCGGGTTCGCTACGGCCGTGGTCACGTCGAGCCAAAACCGAGCCGAGGTGCTCGACACGGTCGGACTCGGCGACCTGTTCAGCGTCCACGTCGATGGCCTCGACGCGCTCGAGCTCGGTCTGGCCGGCAAGCCTGATCCCGCACCTTTTCTTGAAGCAGCACGTCGTCTGGATGTCGATCCGGCACGGGCCGTTGTTGTGGAGGATGCCATCTCCGGTGTTGAGGCGGGACATCGCGGAGGATTTGGTCTCGTTGTCGGCGTCGATCGCGGGGATGGCGCCGATGCGCTACTCAGAAATGGTGCAGATTTCGTTGTGCGCGATCTGGCCGCGCTTGAGATCGTTCCATTGGAAAGGACCGATGGTGACTGATCATGGCAACTGATCATGGTGACTGATCGCTGGGTCTTCGCTCACGACGATTGGCGTCCCGACGTGGAAGGGCGTAGAGAGTCGCTCACCACCCTTGGAAACGGATTGTTTGCGACTCGGGGAGCGGCACCTGAATCGTCTGCAGACGCCGTCCACTATCCGGGAACGTACGCGGCTGGCGTGTACAACCGTCTCGTATCAAAGGTCGGCGACGATCTGTTCGAGGAACACGAAAGCATGGTGAACCTTCCGAATTGGTTGCCGCTCACCTTCCGTGCCGAGGGTGGGGATTGGTTCGGGAGTCCGGCTTCTCGGATCATTGACTACCGACAGGAGCTTGATCTCCGATCAGGGATGCTGACCCGCATGCTCACCGTCAGCGATTCTGATGATCACGAGACAATGCTTCACGAGCGTCGGATTGTCTCGATGGCTGACCCGCATCTGGCCGGATTGGAATGGACGATCACGCCGCTCAACTGGGATGGTGAAATCGAGATCCGTTCATGGCTCGATGGCGGTGTGGAAAATCGCAATGTTGCAGACTATGCGATGCTCGCCAGTCGGCATCTCGATGTGATTGCGACGGGTGAGACCGAGCCGGGGACGATGTGGCTGGAAGCCGAGACCGTGCAATCCCATGTGCGGTGTGTCGAGGCTGCCCGAACAGCGGTCAGCTATGCCAATGGACGGAGCTTGGCTCCGCTCCGCCTCATTCAAAAGCCGCTGAGCGTGGGATATCACTTCGAGGGAGCAGTCGGGCGTGGAGAGTCGATGACGGTGGAAAAGGTCATCTCACTCTTCACATCCAACGATTGGGCAATATCAGAAGCGCGCACCGCTGCCATTGAGAGACTGGCCGATGTGGCTGGGTTCAGCAACATGCTTGCCGCTCATGTCCTTGCGTGGAGACACCTGTGGCGACGGTGCAGGGTTGACCTCAACGGCGCATCGAACGCCGCTCAAACGTTGAACCTCCATGCCTTCCACGTACTCCAGACGGTGTCACCCAATGTCGACCTTGTTGACGCTGGCGTTCCCGCACGCGGGCTTCATGGGGAGGGATACCGCGGTCACATCTTCTGGGATGAGATCTTCGTGTTCCCCTTCTTCAACCTGCGGATTCCTGAACTCACCCGCACGATGCTGCTCTACCGATATCGCAGATTGCCTGCGGCACGTCGCATGGCGAAGCGACTCGGATATGACGGCACGATGTTTCCATGGCAGAGCGGGAGCGATGGGCGGGAGGAGACACCGGATCGCTTCTTCAACCCCATCTCCAACCGGTGGATGCCTGACAACTCCCAGCAGCAACGCCATGTCGGGCTCGCCATCGCCTACAACGTGTGGCACTATTACCAGACCACGGGCGACATCGACTTCCTGGTGCAATATGGAGCTGAAATGCTCGTGGGAATCTGCCGTTTCTTTGCTTCACTGGCAACGTTCGACCCCGTCGACGAGCGTTATCACCTCAATGGGGTGATCGGTCCCGATGAGTTCCACGACGGATATCCCGACCGGCCCGGGGAGGGAATCAACGACAACGCCTACACCAACGTGCTGGCGGCGTGGGTCTTTCAACGTGCCATCGAAACCTTCACACTCCTGTCTGTGCACCATCGAGGCGGCGATCTGTGGGAGCGGCTCGACATGTCCGGTGACGAGATTGCATCATGGGACACGTTGAGCCGTCGTATGGCCGTCCCTTTCCTCGACAACGGAGTGATAGCTCAATTCGAGGGCTTCGGCGATCTCAAGGAGCTGGATTGGGACCAGTATCGGGCTCGCTACGGCAACATCGGCCGACTCGATCTCATTCTCGAGGCGGAGGGTGATGCGACGAATTGTTACAAGGTGACGAAGCAGGCAGATGTCCTCATGCTGCTCTACCTTTTTGATGAGGAGGAGCTCGGTGTTCTTCTCAACCATCTCGGTTACGAACTTCCCAGTGAGACGATCCCAGCGACCATCGACTACTACGTGGCCCGCTCGTCGAATGGTTCTACCCTGAGCCGCGTCGTCCATGCATGGGTGCTCTCGCGATACGATCGCCTTCGCTCATGGCACACCTTCCTTGAAGCCTTGGGAAGCGACGTCGCTGACATACAAGGGGGCACGACCCGAGAGGGTATCCACCTCGGTGCGATGGCTGGAACCCTCAGCCTGATCCAACGTTATTACCTGGGGACCAAGGTCAGGCACAATCTGCTCTGGCTGGATCCGCACCTCCCCGAGGAGCTCGACCACCTGGCGACAACATTGCACTATCGCGGCCATTGGCTCGACATCACGGTGGACAACGAGACATTGACCGTGGAAAGTCGCGAATGTGATGCCAGTCCGATTTCGATCCGACTTCTCGACCAACACATTGAGCTCGAACCCGGCCAAACCGTCAGTGTCTCACTCGGGTAGTCGGACATCCAACGTCTGACGTCCGATGACCGATGACCGATGACCGAAGTGTGGAGTCAGGAGTTCAGCTGCTGAACTCCAAGGAACCCGCTTCGGGTTCCCGAAGCCAGAAGTCAGACGTCAGAAGTCCGACGTCAGAAAGCCAAAAGCTATGACCTTTCAGGGCTCGTCGCGGATGACATCATGGTGCGCCAGAATGGGGGGAGGGTTTGGAAACGAGGAGACTCCATGGCGCAACGACACGAATTCAAACTTGAGCGAATCTACGGCACCTCGGCTTCGAACGGTTACCGGGTCCTGGTCGATCGACTGTGGCCGAGAGGAGTATCGAAGAAGGACGCTGCCCTTGACGAGTGGCTCAAGGATGTCGCGCCGACGACTGACCTTCGCAAGTGGTACAACCACGACGTCTCGCTCTTCGACGAGTTCGCCGATCGATACCGGTCCGAACTCGACAATCCACCGGCCTCGCTCGCGGTTGAACATCTCTTCGATGTCGCCCGTTCCAGGAATGTGGTTCTTCTCACCGCTACCCGTGATGTACCCCATTCGGGTGGGAAGGTCCTCCTTGATCATCTGAACGACAAGCACTGACTCGGCCACCGGTACGGTTGATCACCCACGCAGGGTTGACTGGACCACTCAGAAAGGACACTCCCCATGAAGCAAGAAGAACAACGCGGCGACGCTCCGATGAGCTGCTATTCAGATTGGAAGGAACATGTCACCTTCAACGATGGAGGGCCGTCGCCAACCGCACTCATGGATACCGATCGTCTCAAGGTCGTTCTTGTCGGCGTCAAGGCAGGCCTGATGCTTCCGCACCATCCCACCAACGAAGCCGTGTACCACTTCCTGTCCGGCACCGGGACGATGACCGTCGGAGACGCCACATATCACGTCGGTCCTGGTACGACAGTCGTGGTCGAACCCGATGTCCATCGAGGAATCAATGCCGAAACGGACATCGTGTTCCTGGGAATTCGCGCCATGAAACCCGGAGACTGACGCGTTCTTGATCCGAGCCATCACGCGCCAGATCCTGCGTCAGGGAGACTTCTCCACAATGAATCGATGGTAGCGAAACGGCCAAAGCCCCGACCGTCGAGTCTCGATAATCGAATAGCCGTCCCGTTCGGCCCACAGAGCCATCTCCATGGGTGCGAATCGGTCTCGGCTGAGTATTTCGACACGGGATCCGCCAGGAAGTGATTCCATGAACTTCGCCGCACGAATGAGACCGGTCGCACACGGCGAATGTCGGTTGTCGAGTCGTTGAACCGGAACGGTTTCCGTCGTCATCAGTTGCCCGACGAATCCACGAGGTCGTCGACCTTGCACACACCCTTGACCGGCGAACACTGTCGGTAGAGGGGACAGGTGATGAAGATGACAATGAGGGCAATGATCAGGAGAACCTTCACCGGGATGAGGACACCCGGAAGGGAAGTCCACCACGACGATGGCATCTGGCGGTACACATCGGTTTGGATGAGGCCGGTGATGATGACGGTCGGCAGCGCAAACCTGACAACCCATCGGAATCGTTGAAGTTGACGGGCAAGGCCGACCACGGAATCGATGACAGGGTGATCCCGTCCGGAGGGAATCGCCACGGTGAGATTCCACAGGGCGCCACCGAGCCAGAGCCCAAAGGCAACAAAATGGAGCGCACGTACCGTCACGGCAGTGGTGCCAACGGCATCGAAAGCACCCCACAGCACCGCCTGGATGATTGATCCAACCAAAATGAGGCCTGCAGTCCACCGCTGTGCGACGCCCACCCAGAGGAGGACTGCGGTCAGCCCCATGGCCGACATCAATGCGATGCGTTCGCCCGAGTCAAGATACGGGATCGTGGTGATGGCAAGCGTGCTGACGGTCGCAAGCACCGCAAGAAACCGTGTGATCGGACGTGCATGCTTCACTGACGCCGCTTCGAGAGCCGAGATCTCAACCTCATCGAGACCCCGTTCGCGAGCGTGCAGGTAGATCGTACGCCATGCCGAAAAGCCGAGCGATAGAGCCATCGTCCACAGAATCAGCCATCGAACGATCTGGAGTCCGAAGTCAAGTCCGAAGTTTCGGCCGGTGAAAATGGCACCCGCGATCGAGGCAAGGGTGATCGTCACAAATGCGACTTTGGGAAGGAAGGGTGTGGTATCGCGCACGTCAACGGTGTATTCCTCACCGAGACCGAGACGTGCACCTTGTTTGGCCAACATGTCAACTGACGGGATTGAGAAATCCGGTTGTCCCGGCTGAACCTGTGTCGCCTGCTCCGACTCTGTGGAGGATTGTGTAGTCATATTATTTTTTCCATCAACGACTAGAATAAAGTGTACTCCCCCATTATTACTACGTATGTAGTGATAATTCAACCTGAAAAGTCTCGTCCAAGAGATCCGACAATATGGGAATGCGAATGCGGTGCTGTCATGACGAAGGCTGACGACGCTACGAGTGCCTCGTCGTCAATTGGAACCCTGGCCTCTGGTTGAATATGAAGGAGAGGTCGAAGATCTTGATCTCTGCATCGACGCAAGGAGGTCCCATGGGGCCGAAAGATCGCCTTCACGCCACTGATACCGAACGTATCGACCAAGCCATGTTTGAGTCTTTCCCCGCGAGCGATTCGCCCGCGTGGACCCTCGGTTCCCCGGGTGAGGGCGTCGAGGAGATTCCAGACTTTCGCCTTCCTGCCAGCACGGGTCAGACGCTTGCAAAGTCAGCGTTCATCGGCAAGATGCCGATCGTTCTGATCTTCGTGTCCGATCTGTCTACCGACGAGTCGGTGGCCACCCTCACCGCATTCAACGACGCTCTCGCCCAGTTCGGTCATCGTGTCTCTCAAGTGCTTGGCGTGGCTCGCATGACAGCGCGGTTGGCGCGAGAAGCAGCAGAGCGTCATTCGATCAACTTTCCAATTCTCGCTGACGCGAGCGGAGAATTCGCACGGAGCTGTGCCGTTGCGGATGATCCACACGCTGCAAGTGTCGTTCTTGTTGTTGACAGCAACGGTGTGTTGCATTCCCGCATCAGCGAGGTCACTGACAGCGTCGCCATTGAGGTCCTTGCCTCCATCGACGCGCTTGAGACGGTTTGATTCGACAACGATTGCGGGTCTCGGCCATCGGCCATCGGGCTTCTGACTCCTGACTCCTGACTCGTTGCCTCTGGTCACGTCGTTCGCACTAACGTTTCGAGATATGAGTTCGTGTCGGCATTGCTCGGTGCAGCCACCCACCACGGGTTCGTGCCCATGGTGGTCGGTACGTTGTTCCCGATGCAGTTTCAACGCTGATATCCGCGCACGCGGAGTCTGCTGAATCCCGTGCCGATCCGGCCCCTGAACCCGTGGCTCGGTGGCACATGGTCGCCAGCGCGGTTCGTTGCCACATCGTTTCTCGCCGCCATAGCAACGGGCACCTTTCTTCTGCTGCTGCCTTGGTCGCATTCTCACGGTGTGAGCGTTTCGATTCTTGAGGCCCTCTTCACATCGACGAGTGCCGTGTGTGTCACAGGTCTTGCCGTCCTTGACACCGGATCTCAATTCAGCCGTTTCGGGCAGGTGGTCATCCTGTCGTTGTTTCAGATCGGTGGGCTCGGACTTCTCACCTTCGGAACTTTTCTCACATTGGCGACAGGTGGACGTGTGGGATACTCGGAACGTCTGCGTATCCAACAGCAGGTGAGTGCGTTCGACACCGGTGGGATCATCGATCTGTTGAAGTCGATAGTCGCACTTGTCGCAATAGTCGAGATCTCCGGTGCCATCCTCCTCTACTTTCGTTTCTACCAGACCGAAGGGGTTGGCGAAGGCGTGTTTTATTCACTGTTCCACTCGGTGAGTGCATTCAACAATGCCGGATTCTCCCTTTTCCCAGATTCTTTGGTCCGTTTCGTTGACGATCCGTTCGTGACGCTGCCAATCCTTGGACTGATCGTGATCGGTGGATTGGGGTTCACCGTCGTGGCTGATGTGTTGAAGACGGAACGCTTCAAGTTCCGAAACTGGAGTTTGCACACCAAGATGGCCTTGAGCGCAACGCTCTTCCTGATCATGGCTGGGACGCTCGCTGTCCTCATCCTTGAGTTCACGAATCCCGCGACTCTTGGACCGCTCGATCTTCCCGACAAGGTCCTCGCGAGTCTCTTCCAGGGCATCACACCACGAACAGCTGGATTCAACACTCTGGACTACTCCCAGATGCAAACTTCGACGCTCCTGTTCACATCGCTGTTGATGTTCATTGGGGGCAACCCGGGGTCCACGGCCGGGGGGATCAAGACCCTGACCTTGTTCGTGCTCGCCATCGGATTGTGGAGCGTGATGCGTCAGAGGAGAGATCACACGGTGTTTGAACGTCGGATTGCGTCAGACACCATTCTTCGTGCTGGTGTCGTAGCGTTCGGTGCCGTCATGCTTGTCGGGGGTGCTCTGACCCTGCTGTCGATCAGCGACGCCAAGTTTGGCCTCATGCCGCTGCTCGTTGAGACTGTTTCGGCATTCGGCACGGTGGGCCTGTCAATGGGAATCACACCGGAACTCAGCGACGTCGGCAGGGTAGTTATCATCTTCCTGATGTACTTGGGCAGAATCGGTCTCCTCACATTCGCTCTCTCCTTCGTCGCTGAACACGGCGCACGCGAGATTCGCTATCCGGCTGAACAGGTCGTGATTGGATGAGTCGTCGCCAATATCTCATCATCGGTGCCGGGCGTTTTGGATCTGCAATGGCCGAAACCCTCGCAAACGCTGATCAGGAAGTCGTCGTTGTCGACAGTTCTGAAGCAGCCATCGACGCGATCGTTGACAAAGTGGATCACGCAATGATCCTTGACGCCACCAACGAGAACGCACTGCTGAAGCTTGGCATCGACACCTTCGACGTCGTCGTGGTCGCCATCGGGCACAACTTTGAGGCGTCCATTCTGGCGACCGTGGCTGCGAAGGCTGCCGGTGCTCGACACCTGATTAGCAAGGCCAACACCCAGATGGTTGCGAGGGTTTTGGCAAGCGTCGGGGCGGACGAGGTCGTCAGACCAGAGCACGACATGGGAATCCGACTCGCATCTCAACTCTTGGCGCCAAGTGTCGTGCACGCCTTCGATCTCGGACCCGATCACACGGTCGCCGAGGTGGAAACGCACGAGCTTGAAGGCTCACTGTCAAAGCTACGCCTGCCCGACAAGTTCGGCATCCATGTCATCGCGGTACACAGGGGTGAGACGCTGACGGTCAACCCCAGTGCTTCGTTCGAGATTGCAAAGGGCGACCGTCTTCTCGTGGTTGGATCACATGCCGACTTTGCCCGCTTTCACGAGGAGCCGCTTCCGTGACGAAACGGTTATTGGAGCTTCTGAGTCGCCCTGGGGTCGTGATTGTGTATGTCGGCGTGTTCTTGATCGGTGGATTGTTGTTCGATCTCAGGACACAAGACGTCGTCGTGGCGATCATCTTCAACGTTCCGATCGCGATTTCGGGACTGGCAAACTCACGTCGTCTGACGGCTTGGGTGATTGTTCTCGCCCTCGCAGCAAACTTCGTTGCTGCATACGAAAACGCCGTGACCTTCGATGGATTCGATACTGTTGCTGCTGCAAATCGAGTGCTTGTCGCCATGTCGATTCTCATTGTGGGTTGGGTGAGTCTCGCACGTGAGACCGCTGTGGATGAGGCAGGTCACCTTACGGGCGCGATAGCGGATCGAGAACGTGAAAGGCTGCTCCGGTCATTCCTGACGGATCTCTGGCAGGACGTTGCACCGGAAGTGCTGATCGGCAACGCAACCGTCGAGCTCAAGAAACTGCTCCAGGCCGAGTCTGTGCTTGTCGTGTCACTCGAAGCTGGCCGGTTTGGCGCCGCGCGATGGCTTGAGGGTCCTGATCACGAGCTGGCCGCCCATGGATCGCTTGCCTCGTGGGCGGTCGATGCGATCCCGACCAACAGCCGACCTGCGATCACCATACGCTCCGAAGACGGTCTTCTCACGGTGGGTCGATGGCGTCGGGAGCACGCAAACGACTTGATCGTCGTGGCAGAACAACCCGCAGCCGAAAAATCGGCATATCTCCTCGGAGAGGCTCTCAGCGGTCTGAGCCCCCTGTTGGATCTCCTGTCCCAAGTGGCTCATGACACCCCGCTTGGCGAAAGGTGAGTGCGGAAGCTTTTCGATATCCACAAAAAGCTGTGAGCTGAAAGCTCAAAGCTCCGATTCACACAGCCGAGAGTTCCGAGACCACCCTGACAACGTCGGCAGCTTGTGGGATGTAGGCATCTTCAAGAATTGGACTGTATGGAATGTGTGTGTGGGGCGGGGTCACGCGCCTGATTGGTGCGTCGAGGTTCCAAAACATTTCGTCTGCCACCTTGGCTGCGACTTCGCTGCCGACACTTGCGATCGGCATGTCCTCTTGGACGATCACGAGGCGCCCTGTCTTGGCGACGGACGAAAACATGGTCTCCCAATCGAGAGGGAACAATGTCTGTAGATCGATGATCTCGACCGAGATCCCTTCGCTCTCAAGCGTTTCGGCAGCCGCCATGGCCGTATGGACCATTGCGGCCCAGGCAACAATGGTGACGTCCTCGCCGTGGCGAGCGATGTGTGCCTGTCCCAGTGGTATCTCGTAATCCCCAACGGGGATCTCACCCTTGATCGACCGATACAGCTTTTTGTGCTCGAGAAAGACCACTGGGTTGGGGTCCCGGATCGCGGCGAGAAAAAGACCCTTTGCGTTGTATGGATCCGATGGGCAGACCACCTTCAAACCGGGGTGGTGAACGAGGAGGCCCTCGGGACTCAATGAGTGGTTCGGACCGGCTCGCAGTCCTGCCCCGCTTGGTCCTCGCAGGACCATTGGCACTGGAATGCCGGTCTTCCAATAATACTTTGCGGCCTCATTGACAAGCTGGTCAAGGCCCGGGTAGATGAAGTCCGTGTACTGCAACTCAGCGACGGGACGTTTGCCGACCACCGCGGCACCAATGGTCGCCCCGACAATGGCACTCTCGGAGATGGGGGTATCGATGACTCGGTCTCCACCGAACCGATCGTAGAGACCAGCGGTGAGTTTGAAGGCGCCCCCAAACTCCCCCACATCCTCGCCGAGGATCAACACCCGATCGTCGCGCTCCATCTCGTCGGTCAGCGCCGACTTGATTGCATCCAGCATCGTGATGGCTTTGCCCTCGGTTGTGTCGCTGTCTGGTCGTTTGAGTTGTGGTGCAGGACTGTCGGTTCGAACAGCAAAGAGATCGTCTCCCACCGTGGCTGGGTCGGGATCGGGTTGTTCTGCAGCCCATTCGAGTACTTCGGTCACACGTCGAGCTGCGGACTCACCAATCTCGTCGCGTTTGGTCTCGTCAAGGAGTCCTCGCTCGGTGAGAATCGCTTCGAACCGCGGAACGGGGTCCAGGCTCATCCATCGGTCCCGTTCCTCCTTGGACACATAATCTGCCGCATCATGCCCGGCGTGACCGAAGTGTCGGAAGGTCACGGCTTCGATCAGGGTCGGGCCGCCGCCGCTACGGGCCCGTTCGACGGCTTCGGTCGCGGCGTCGTAGCACGCCAGCACATCGTTGCCATCCACCTTGATGCCAGGCATCCCATACCCCACAGCACGGTCAACAAAATCGGTGAGTGCGGTCTCGCGATAGGTGGGTGTTGAATAAGCATGCTGGTTGTTCTGCACGGTGAACACAATCGGAAGCTTGAGAACTGCGGCGAAGTTCATTGCCTCGTGCCAGGTCCCCGTGGACGTGGCTCCCTCACCACAGTTGGCGAGGGCAACGCGGGCAGCTCCATCGATTTTCGATGCAAGTGCGGTTCCTACTGCTACCGGGTATGCATCAGGGAGCGATGAGACGACCATCAGGGATCCGACGTCAAGCACTCCAAAATGGCTGTTCCCGTCCCGACCCTTCGTGGGCCCTTCAGCCTTACCAAGAAAGTTCAGAGCAACAGCTTCAAGCGGAACCCCCTTGGCAAGCTGAGCGGTCAGATCCCGATGTGTCCCCCCGAAGATGTCGTCAATGCGAAGCGGTGCGATCAATCCGACCATCGCGGCTTCCTGTCCGACTCCGGGATAGACGGCGCCACCGAGTCGTCCGCTTCGATACATGTTGAGTAGTCGGGTCTCAAGCGTCCGACCCAGAACCATCTGTTCGTACATTTCGAGCAGTTGTTTGTCAGATAGCTCCGCCGAGGCACGAGGCTTGTCAGATTCTTCAATCATCTTTCACGACCGTTTGTGGTGGTTACCGTAGGGAAGCGGTTGTGGTTTGCATCAGACTTCAATTCTCGTACATGTAGGGCTTCACTTTTTATTCTATCATCCAGTAGAAAAAGGCTGGACGGTGACAACGCGGAGTGAGTTGGCTTCGGTTCTGCGGCTCGTGACACCATCGGTTCGGAGGCGGTGCTTCGCTACTGTGGTGTTCGTGCATTGTTTCCCTCACAAGCATATGGGCAGCTCGCGGCTCGCCGCGGCGTGCGGGAGCTTTCATCTTCGACCACCACAGTATTGGGAAACATGAACGTTGGAGTAATGACGTGATCAGTGTTCTGAGAATCGGCCAGCGTCAGCTTGAGACAATATCGGTCGTCGACAGTGCGGCGTTGAAAGATGCCACATGGATCGACCTGTCCAGAGCGTCAGTAGCCGAGAAGGACCTGGTGATCGACACATTCGGTGAGATATTGCAAAGCAACGCGATGGCTGGGGAGATTGAAGCAACTTCTCGCTATTTCGAGGACGAGCGTGCAATCTACATTCAACTCAACTTCCTGAATGACTCGTCGTCTCCCTTTCGGAACACCAACGCGGTGTTTGCGCTGAAAGGGCAAACGTTGGTTTCGCTTCACGACACAGAGCTGGTACCGATCCGTTTGTTTCAAAAGCGGGCAGAGCTCCAGCCCGAACTCGTTGGCAGTGGCATGAAGGTTTTCCTTGGCATTCTTGAATCAAAGGTCGATCACCTTGCGGATGTCATAGAGATCACCTTCGCAACATTGGAGGAGCTCGGTCAACGTGTCCTTGAACAGCCCACCGATGATCTCCAGTCTGACCTCGTGGCGCTTGCACGACTTGAGGCTCAGAACGGCACGATCCGACTCAACCTCATGGACATGCAGCGCATGTTGACCTCGCTCCTGCGAAGCGACAAGCTTGGCGCCGAGCTTTCCCGGGTGCGTGATGTGCTGCGCGATGTCGAGTCGCTTCTTTCGCACACGGCTTTTCTCCTTGAAGAAGTGAGTTTTCTGTCAAGCACGATGCTCGGTCTGATCGACATCGAACAGAACAAGATCGTCAAGGTTCTCTCGGTGGTCGCCGTCGTGTTTCTTCCACCGACCCTTGTTGCAAGCATGTACGGTATGAATTTTCACCACATGCCGGAGCTGTCCTGGGTCTTCGGATATCCGCTCGCGATCCTTCTGATGGTCGTCCTCGGTGCGGCCCCATACCTGTACGCCAAGCGTCGCGGATGGATGTAGAGCGTTGTCATGATCATGATTCTGTTGAAGATCACGGCTGAGGATCGGTCGGGATTATTGGCACCCGTCAACCAACCGTGAGCTTCCTACGAACCTTGTCAAGCGTTCGATGGCTCCGGTGGATGCATCCAACACGAGCCGCTGGCCTTCTGGCTCTCGCCATTTTCATCGGTGCCGGAGCCGGAGTCGGCGCCGCCGTGCTGATCTGGTTGATCGAACTGGTCGGCGACGCAGCACATTGGGTGAGTGAAGCTCCTGTGGTGGGCGGCGAATGGATGTTCCTCACCATCCCTGTGGGGATGTTCCTCGCGTGGAGCCTGACGGCCATGTTCGCGCCCGAGGTTGCGGGCCACGGTGTGCCCCAGATCATCGCCGCACTGACCCTCCGCGGCGGGAATATCCGGGCGAGGGTGGTGCCTCTCAAGACAATCGCCACCGGCCTGACCATCGGAAGCGGCGGATCAGCCGGTCGTGAAGGCTCAATCGCCCAGATCGGTGCTGGTCTCGGTTCGATTGTGGCAAGGGTGGCACGCCTCGGGGAACCCGAGATGCGAACGTTGGTTGCAGCAGGCGCGGGAGCAGGGATAGCGGCGACGTTCAATGCTCCGATTGCGGGAATGTTCTTCGCGATGGAAGTGATTCTGCGCGACATGTCGGTTCGATATCTCCACACCGTTGTGGTGGCTTCCATCGCCGGCGCAGTCGTCTCCCACGCCATCATCGGTGATGCCGTGACCTTCCGGGTCAGCCCCTATACGATGGATGATCCTTGGCAACTCGTGCTGTACCTGGTGCTGGGATTCGTCGCCGTTGGACTGGCGATCCTGTTCATCAAGGCTCTCGACGGTACGGCACTCATCGTGCCCAACCTACCGTCGTGGTTGCGCCCGGTCCTCTTCGGTCTCATCGTCGCTGCCATAGGCTTTTGGCTGCCCGAGGTCCTCGGAACCGGTCAAGGATTCATCGGAGAGGTACTTCGCAGCGAGATCGACAAGACATGGTGGTTCTTTGGGCTCCTGGCGTTGGCGAAACTGTTTGCGACGTCCATCACGCTCGGCGGAAAGGGAGCCGGGGGCATCTTCATGCCAAGCCTGTTCATCGGAGGAACAGCCGGTGCTGCATTGGCTGCCGTGTTCGCACAGATCTGGCCGAGATCGGCTCTGGAGCCTGGTGCCTTTGCGCTGGTTGGAATGGCCGCCATGTTCGCCGGTGTCGCGCGGGCGCCGTTGACATCCATACTCATTGTCTTTGAAGTCACTGGCGACTACGGGTTGGTTCTGCCGCTGATGCTTGCCGTTGCGATCAGTACCTACGCGACGAACCAGCTTCACCCTGAGAGCGCATACACCTCTCCACTCAAACGAATGGGAATCCACATCCACCAGACGAACCACGTGGATCTGCTCAGCACCGTCTCCGTACGCGATCTTGAGCTTGGTACCCCCGATGTGGCGTCGCCAGACATGACCCTCGGGCAAGTCCAGGGGCTCCTCAATCACCTGGGTCTCAGTGGAATGCCGGTGGTGGATCACGAACGGTTGGTGGGTGTCATCACCCGGTCCGATATCGGCCTTGCAGGGGGACCATCGGATCAAGTCACGGTCGGCGACGCAATGACCCCCAACCCGGTGACCGTGACACCTGACATCCCCGTGTCTGAAACGCTCGATCGGATGGCAGCGCTCGGTGTGGGAAGAATTCCCGTGGTTGCTGTCAACAATCCGTATCGCGTGGTTGCAATGTTCGGGAGGGACGATGCCGTTGCGGCATACCACCTCGCTCTTGGAATGACTCCCCAGCCTGACAACACCCGTGGACCGACGAGAATCCTGAGACAAGACTCTTCACGCTTCTTCGAGTTCGTCCTGTCCGATGGTTCACCGGCGGTTCATCGGTCCATCCGAGAGGTGAGCTGGCCTGAGGCCTGTCTCGTGGTATCCATCAATCGCGGTAACGACCTCCTGATAGCGACGGGAGATGAGGTTCTCCAACCGGGCGACATCCTGACGGTGTTCGGCGACGAAAACGCTGAACGACGTCTCACGGAAAGGCTCCGTCGGGATCCCGGCGACACATAACGACACACAACGGGTGGCCTCAGTTGTCACGTTTCCAGGATTGCCACACGGCACTGGCTGGCATATCGGTCAGTCGTCGGGCTCCGGAAGCCACAAGACCCCTGAGAAGTGAAAACGTCAGCAATCCGGCAAAGACAGGCACAACGAAGAGCAGCACACGAAGCACGTTGGTTACAGCACCAACGTTCACGAGCAACCACTTGGCGATGAGGTCGTTGGATCCCGCAACGAGCAACATGATGTAGAAACCCAACGTCGCGACACCAAGCGATGTCCGAATCGGGCGATCTCTCGGTCGGTCAAGGAGATTGTGGGCGTCGTGGTCACCGGTCAACCAGGCCTCCAGGAACGGCCATGCATACAGAAATGCGAACGTAATGCCAGGGAGAAGAACCGCAGGGAAAAACGGAGCCGGAACGATCACGTGGTCGAATGCCCCGATTTCCCACGGAGGAAAGAGTCGCAGCGCCCCCTCCATCCATCCCATGTACCAGTCCGGCTGTGCAGGCGAGGTCACCTGGGCGGGGTCGAATGGCCCAAAGAACCACACCGGGTTGATCTGGAACAGTCCCCCAAGTGCCATGATCACCGCTGCCACCATGAAGAACAGCCCAACGGACTTCACGGCATAGGTCGGCCACAATCTCGATCCGACGACGTTGCTCTCGGTGCGTCCGGGACCTTTGAATTGGGCGTGTTTTTGGTGCCACACCAGGGCCAGGTGAATGGTCAGGATCGCCCCGATGGTGAGAGGGATGATCATGATGTGGATTGAGTACAGGCGCGAGATGATCCCCTCTGCAGGGAACTCACCCCCGAAGACGAGATAGGCAAGCCAGGTGCCCACCAGGGGAATTGATAGAGCTATGGAGTAGAGCACCCTGAGTCCGATTCCAGAGAGGAGGTCGTCGGGGAGCGAATAGCCGGTGAAACCATTGAAGATGGCAAGCAGTAGGAGAGTTACTCCAACCACCCAGTTGATGTCCCGTGGCTTTCTGAATGCTCCGGTGAAAAAGATACGGCAAAGGTGAACAATGATGGCTGCAACGAAGATGAGCGCGGCCCAGTGGTGGGCCTGCCGCATCACCAAGCCAGCGCGAACGTCGAAACTGATATCGAGGACGGACCGGAATGCCTGGGATACCTCCACGCCGTTGAGCGGCTGATATGTGCCGTTGTAGGTGGTGGTTGCCTGGCTGGCATCAAAGAAGAAGGTGAGGAACACCCCGGTGAGAACCAACATCAAAAACGCGTACAGGGCGATCTCACCGAGCATGAACGACCAATGGTCAGGGAAGACCTTTGTGAGTGTTCGACGGGTGAATGAGGCCGCGTTGAGGCGATTGTCAAGTGCGACGAGGAGACGCTTAATCATCGTCAGGTCTCCACCAGAATCCCGCACCAGGAGCGCCTGAGAATCCGCCGGTGGCAATCAGATACCCTGCATCATCCACATCAATCGGAAGCTGCGGCAGTGGTCTTGCAGCTGGTCCTCCCACCGGATTCGCACCCGCTGGAACGTCAAAGACCGACTGATGACATGGGCAGAAGAGCTGTTGCGATGTTGGTTCGTACAGTCCAACAGGGCATCCTACGTGAGTGCAAAGCTTCGAGTATGAAACCAGCCCGCCGACGCTCCAATCCTCACGACCGGGGAGAGGCTGATTGACGCCATCGGGCAGACCGATAACGAGCGCAACGGCGTCCCCTGAACCGACGGCGCCTTCAGGAAACACCGTCAGCACCTGGCCGACCTCGACTCGGTCGGCTGCAATGGGTTGACCATCTTCATCGACGACCCTGACGCCGTCATACCAGGGAGTGGTGATCAGCTCCGTGCCGGGCCGACCACCGAGAGACCGAATGGGAAAGAGAGCTGCAACGCCAAGTGCACCGGCAGCCATCGCACCGAGTTTCACCAGCAGACTTCGCCTTCCTATGGCGTGGATGCCCTCTTCCAGAGCGTCCTCGGCTTCTTCTTCCTCACTCGGTTCCGGTTCAAGTGAATCTCGTTGCTGCACTTCCTCTCCAATGGGGAGGTATTCCTTTGCCCAAAGGATCAGGCCCACCCCGATCCCCGCCAAAGCAATACCCAACAGCGTCCCCTCAAGCCAGGCTGTCCCACCAACGGCATACACGACGGCGAGACTCACGGATGCGACTGCGCTGACAACAAACGCACCGGATATCAGATGTGTGGCACGATTCTGATTCACTCGTTGTCTCCCATCCTTGTACCGACCCACCTGCCGATCAGCAGGATGGAGCCGAGACCGATGATCCACCCCACTGCACCCTCGGCAACGGGACCGATACGGCCAATCGCAAAGCCGCCATGGTCTCCGCCGTGTTGGAGATACGAGACATATGCCGTGATGCTGTTCACTTCCGTCTCGCTGAAATCGAAATTGGGCATTGCACCGGAACCAAACCCGCAGGTTGAATCGTTGTTTCGGCAGCCGGGACCAACCAGCATTGCTTCAGCCATTTGGACGGGAGTGATGTCCGGGTTTGTCAGATGTGGTGCCGCTCTACGCGAAGTCAACGCGCCACCCGTTCCCGTCGCGGAATGACACGCCGCACAGTTACTGAGATACAGCTCACTTCCGGTACCGAGGTGTCCCGTCGTCGGTTCGACCTTTGGTATGTCTGGTCCGGTTCCACCAAAGGTCTTGACGTGTTCAATCACGGCATCGATCTGTGTCGGTGTGAGTACAGCTGTCCGTCGTTGGGCTCTGGCAGTTGGGCTCGACAGGGGCATACGACCGGTCGAAAGCATGAAATGGGTGTATGCACCACCGTCAAGGTCACCGTTGAGGTTGGGGCCACGGGCGGTCCCCTCACCGTTGGATCCGTGGCACCAAGCACAGTCGCGGGCATACAAGACGGGACCGCGTGTCTCGGGTCCCATTACATCTGAAGGTGGGCGGTGAGGGGCTGAAGTCGTTCCATAGCTGCAGCCAGCAAGGAGGATTCCGAGGAGGAGAAGCCACTTACGCATCGATGGGTAGCTCCCCGTGCGTGTCGGCCAAAACCTTCGTGACCATGAAGTACAGGGTCAGAAGGAAGACTCCACCAAGGGGCATCCACATGATCCCTCCCGCAAGTTGCTGGTCTCCCAATGGCGATAGGGGAAGCAACGATTGCTGAAGGTGCGATTGGTAAAGAGGAACCGGAGCAAACACCAAGGCTGCTCCCAGCAATCCGCTTTGGAAGGCGGTTCCGAATACCAGAATGCCTCTGGGTAGGAACCCGTAGCGTTCATCCATCACGACCATCCACAGGAGGAGTCCTGCAACAAGAAACGTTGTGTGTTCGAGGTTGTGGATGGGCTCGTTGCGGACCGCGGCGTCGTACATGACCGGAAGATGCCAGCCCCACAATACGACGGCGAACAGCACTCCAGCGAAGATCACTGTTGTCATCCGACCAACCGAACGAGCTGCATGCCGGATGCGAGACAGAGCTCTCCGCCCCTTCCATGGGAGCCCCATCATGAGACAGCGTCCGGCCTTGGCGTATACCAACAAGACTGGTATCAGGACGATCAGAATGAGGTGCTGCACCATGTGGATGGTGAAGGATGCATCGGCAGCTTCTTCAACGGGAGGGATAAAGACGACGAGCAGAACGGTCAGCGCTGCACCCATGCCAATAGCGTGGCTACGACGGTTTGACATGCCGGGGAGACGATCCAAACCTCGGTTGTAGACCCATGCCACGGCGATGAGAAGCATCGTAAAGATCAGGGTGGACGGCCACTCGCTGGCGGATGGAACGACCTCAACGTGGGCAATCATGAGCCACATCCGCTTGTCGTTGCCAAAACCACGTAACTCGACACGATGATCACTCCGAATACGATGCTGTTGATCACTCCAGCCTTCGCCATCCATTCAGCTCGACGCCCGGTTGTGTCATCGCCTGCCGCTCGAATCTTGCGAAGACAACGCGCAGCCACGAATCCGGCAGCAATGGTGGCTGCAAGGAGCACCGTGTTGAGAATCACAAGCAATACCGACATCGACACCGGCCCCACTTGTCCTGTCGTGGTAGTGCCGGGTGAACAGGCGAGAACCTCAGCAATGAACCAGTCAACCCCGAGTTGGATTGACCAGGCCACCGGTCCGGTGAGCACTCCGATCCAGAGGAGGGCTGATCCTGTCGTTTCGCGACGCGTGATTGCTTCTGGTGTTGTCATAGGTACGGGGATATGTAGAGCGTGAGAAGGATGAAGAGCCAGGCAACGTCCACAAAGTGCCAGTACAGGGCAAAGCTTTGAACGCCGACGTGGCGTTGGGCGCTGAAGGCGCCTCCCCATGCACGAACCTGCACCCAGAGACTTATGGACAAGCCAATGAAGACATGGAAACCGTGGAAGCCGGTGATCGTGTAGAACAACGAGCCGTACGCGTTTGTTTGGGGCGTGAATTCCTGCCACGTCTGCGGGTACTCGATGAAGAGCTGGAGTATCAGAAATGCTGTTCCGAGTATGAAGCCTATGAGGAGTCCCCAACGCAGCCGAGTCTGTGAGCCGGCCTTGATTCCACGGGCAGCAAGATGAACTGGGATGCTCGAGGACCAGAGTATGACTCCCATGATGAGCGGCAACATGAGTGCGGGAAGATCGATCCCGTCGGGTGGCCACGTCGGCTCACGAAATCGGAGGTAGAAGTATGAAAAGATCAGCATTGCGAACAAGGCCGACTCGGTCAGGATGAGCCACACCATCCCCCACCAGGCGTATGACCGTGGTCCAGATGTCACATCCGGAAGCGAGTTCACTGGCGGCGATTCGGCTGTCATAGTTCCTGTGTCTCCCCTCTGGGGAAGAACCATCCGATCACGCTACCGAATATTCCACCGACACCAACACCGACAACCATGGGTGCAGTGAAAACGATCCCGTAGAGAAATACCACGATTGCCAGCACCACAAGGAATGGCCAGATCGAGTCGTGCGGCATATGAACCTTGGCCTGAGGTGCCGCGTCAAGGGAACTCGTTGCAAGCGTCAGGTGGCCACCGGTGAGTGGGCGACCCCCCATCTCAGGGGATTGATAGCCGTCGTGGAGTTCGGGTTGATCCCACATCGGTTCCCTCGACCGAATCTCGGGCACCGTGAGGAAGTTGTATACAGGTGGCGGTGATGTGGTGGCCCACTCCAACGTCTCACCGCCCCAAGGATCGTTTCCGGCAACAGGTCCATGCCTACGGGACCAGAACCAGTTGATCACCGTGATGAGGATTCCCAGCGCAAGAATGAAAGATCCAATGGTGGACCAGAGATTTGGGGTATCCCAGCCAAGGCCGGTGTCATACGTGTAGGTACGGCGGGGCTGACCGAGGAGGCCTGCAATGTGCATCGGGAAGAAGGCCAGATTGAAACCCCCGAACATCAACCAGAAGCTGATCTTGCCCCACGTTTCGGACATGATCCGACCCGTCATCTTGGGGCCCCAGTAGTACAGCCCTCCGAACATGGGGAACACGGCACCTCCGGCGAGTACGTAGTGGAAGTGAGCAACGACAAAGTAGGTATCCGTGGTCGCCTGATCGAACGGAACGGCGCCGAGCATGGCTCCCGTCAAGCCACCAACGACGAAGAGCACGATGAAGCCATAGACGAACAGGAGGGGTGTGCCGAGCTTTGGCCGACCCGCGATGGATGTACCAATCCAGGCGAACACTTGGACGGCACTTGGGATGACAACCATGAAGCTCGCTGCCGAAACGAAGCCGAGGGCGATGTCTGGGAGACCAACGGCGAACATGTGGTGTACCCAGACACCGAAACTGATGAGAGCGACACCCACTTCGGCCAGCACAATGTAGGTGTAGCCGATCATTCGTTGGCGGGTGAATGTGGGGACGATCGCGGAAACCAGCCCGAACGCGGGAAGGACGACGAGATAGACCTCAGGGTGGCCGAAGATCCAGAACAGGTGTTGCCAGAGGACTGGGTCACCGCCAGCGGCCACGTCAAAGAAGTGGAATCCGAATCGTCGCTCAAGGAAGAGAAACAAGTTGGCAACGGTGAGGGGAGGGAGGGCAAAGATGATCGTCAGCGCAAATGCGACCTCACCCCATACGAAGATCGGAATTCGATTCAGTGACATCCCCGGCGCACGAAGTTTGAATGCGGTCACGAGGAAGTTGATCGCTCCTGTGGTGTTTGAGATTCCGATGAAGATGATTCCAAGCGTGTAGAACTCGATGTTGAGACCCGGCGAGAAGGTGGCATCCGATAGCGGCACGTAGTTGAACCACCCCGCGTTCGGGGCCTGCCCGATGAGAAATGCCGAGTTGAGAAACAGACCGGCACCGAGAAATACCCAGTAGCCGAAGGCATTGAGCCGTGGGAATGCCATGTCGCGAGCACCCACCATGAGCGGCATGAAGTAGTTCCCAAATCCGGAAAGCACCGGTGTGGCAGCGAGAAACATCATCGTCAACCCGTGCATGGAGAACAGCTGGTTGTATGCCTCGGCGGTGACGACGTTGAGGTTCGCACCGGCAAGCTGGGTACGAATGATGAGTGCCTCGATACCCGCCAGAATCAGGAACACAAAGCCGGTGTAGAGATATCGGAGACCGATACGTTTGTGATCCGTCGTGCTGATCCACCCCGCAATACCCCACCGACGGTGCCAGGACTCGCTCAGCTTCTCGGAAAGTGTCGTCATCTGAGGCTCTCGAGATAGTCAAGGAGGGATTCCAGATCAGCATCGGTCAGGGTGGTGGGTGGCATGGCTGCCCCTGGCTTGATCCCTTGCGGATCGATGATGATCGCCTTCAGGTTTGCGCGTGTGTTGTCAACACGCGCTGCAAACAGGGTCTCTCGATCTGCAACGTGCGTGAGGTCAGGACCAATGGTGGAGTCTGCCGCCGTTCCCCTGATCGTGTGACACCCGATACAGGTCGAGCCGAGAAAAACTTCGAGACCCGATTTGGTGGTGTTGGATGAGGGTTTCAGGGCGGGAAGCTCTTGATTCGCAAGCCACTCGGTGAAGTTCACATCTGCAACGACATACATGCCCATGTTGGCGTGTTGGAGGCCACAGAACTCGGAACAAATGCCCTGGTATCGGCCCGGCTTGCTGGCTTCCATGGTCAACGTATTGGCTCGACCGGGGATCATGTCCTTCTTGGGAAAGAGCGACGGAATCCAAAAGCTATGAATCACATCTGCGGTTTCGAGTGAGAACTCGACGGGCTCTCCAACGGGTATGTGGATTTCATTGGCGGTGACCACTCCATTGGGATACCGCGCTTCCCACCACCACATGTGTCCAGTGACCTCGATACGCAGCTGCGAATTCTGGTCCTTGCCGAGCGCAGCCAGATCAAACAGTGAAATGCCAAGGACAACGATGAGCACAATGACGGGAATCACGAATCCACTGATCGCGACGAAACGGATCCCCCACGCTGGTACATCTTCGGGGTTCCCTTCCGAATTCGCTCCCGTCTTCCGTCTCGTCCTGAGGGAGTAGACCAAGAGAACCAGGACAACCAGCATCACGATGATTGAGATCCAGAAAATCAACCACCACAGGCGCGCAACTCGGCTCGCTCCCGGCCCAGCCGGATCCATGATGGACATCGGACCTGAGCAGGCAGTCATTCCAAAGATGAGGACCATGACAAGGCCAACGATCCCCCCACGGGAATAGCCGGGTAGACGGTGTGGCGTTCGTCGACGTCGGGGAGGGCGCCACGACAAATGCAACGTTTTCTTCGGCACCCCGCCTGGCCTCATGTCACTACCCTGTGAGCCGAAGTTCGGATCGACCTCCAGCCACGAGCGAACATCGACGGTATTGGGGGTTGCGGTGAAAGGAAGAGTGTCATGGATCTCACACCAGAGCACCCACACGATGCGGGGATTGAAGAGCAGATACCAGATTCTTCTCGAATCGAAGGGGCGGAAACTCTTGCCAATGCGGCGCGATCGATTCTCGGCGAGCAGGGTTTCACGGACGATGAGATCAATGAATGGGCGCTGACATACATCTCACTGAACCATTCCGGAGATCTCGGCTCGTTTCTCCAGTGGGTGTCGGACAAGGAGCACGGACGCTGATCGCGTCGAGTGCCGTTGGCCACAACGTGCGGCCGGTGTCGGGAAGAGGGCTCGCAGGAGAACTCCGAGCCTTGAGTGGACAAGATCCATGCTCCTTCCGATCGGTGCTGTCCCTACCCACGCGTCGAAATCCAGACGTGTAGGTTGTCATTCAAGCAGATTGGTCACGCCCGATCGAGGAGATCGCCTGACCTGAGAGTGATTGTCAACTCAAGGGTGTCGTGATCGGATCGCTCGTCAGCGGTAGGTCCAGTCCGGTTGCTTGCGCTCTTGGCGCTCGTCGTAGGTGACGACGCCGTCGACCATGTCGACGATCTTGGGCGTCGGGATCGAGCGGTGTGGCAGCGTTGATTCTGCCTCAAGGTGGCTGACCAGATCCTCGGGGAAGAAACGGAGAACACTCGAAATCAGGTTTTGTTCCTGAACGGGTAGATAGCAGCGGTTCGCATCGGCAACGATTTGGAGTCGTTCACCAATGGTCTCAACATCTTCTTCCGTACCGATGCCGTCACGTATCCGTTCCAAGGCTTCGGTGATGTGTTGAGTGCCGAGTTTGCAGGGCAGGCACTGACCGCATGACTCCACATAGAGAAATCTCGATAGCGTCGTTGCGACCTCGACCATGCATGCCGAGTCGTCATAGACAATGAATCCTGCCGCTCCGAGGCCGGATCCGGCGGCCTTCATGTCTTCGTAGGTGAGTGGCGTGTCCAAGGCGTCCGCCGGAAGAACCGCGTTCGCGACGCCGGGGACAACGGCCTTGACCGTTCGACCGGGCAATGGGCCGCCGCATCGGTCGATCACCTCCCGAAGGGTGGTGCCCATCTCTGTTTCGAAGACATCAGGGTGCTTGACATCTCCAATAACGGTGCATACCACCGTGCCGGGGGAAGTGTCAGTGCCAACGCTACGAAAACTCTCCACGCCATGGGCAAGAATCCAGGTCGCCTGGGCAAGGGTTTCGGCGTTGTTGACAAGGGTGGGGTTTGAGAGATGTACACCTTCGTGACCCGTTTCGGCATTGTGAGCCTGCCACCCGAGCTGGGGGGCTGTGGCGTAGAGACCGTGCAGGTACGGTGGTAACCAACGGGGCAGAGGATCGTTTCCTTCGATCACCTCAAGTAGCGCCTTCTCTTCCCCGAGCAGGTATTCCTCGGGACCATTGACGATCGTCAGACCGAGATCGCGAAACCATCCGGCTTCATCCATTTCTGCGACAGCATCGGCAATGCGTTGCGTTTCCCGTTGACACGATGCCTTGAGAGCGATGAACGACTCGATGGCACCCACCGTCTCGGAGGCAATGAGCAACCCCTCGATGATCTGGTAGGGATTCATTCGAATCAATGCCCTGTCCTTGAAACTACCGGGCTCTCCTTCAGCGGCGTTGCACACCGCGTAGTGGTGTCGTCCTCCACTCTTCGTGATCGAACGCCACTTTGTTCCGGTTGGGAAGCCTGCTCCACCGCGACCTCGAAGACCAGCTGCGGTGATCTCACCAATGACGTCTTCGGCATTCATGTTCCTGGCACGCTCAAGTGCCGTTCCACCCCCGCCGTCCACGTAGTCAGCCAATGAGAGGATCGGGCGGTCGGGCAGGATTCGCGAAACGCTTGACGCTTTCATCCTCGCAGAACCAGTCGTGCCGTCGTCGGTTCGGTGGTTGACTCACATCTCACTTGATCGCTCCCGTTCGAGCCGCGAAGGCTTCTCCCACGCCATGCTAGAGCAGAAGTCAGACGTCAGACGCCAGACGCCAGACGTCAGACAGCCCCCCTGCACCTCGCTGCGCTCGGCGCGTCCCCCCGCAAGCGGGAGGACGGGTGTGGAAGACAGCACAGTCTGTCCCCCCCTTCAGGGGGGACGGGCGAGTCTTCGAGCCAGGGGGGCGTGCGAGCCTGCGAGCCCCGTCTTCCAGCGAAGGACGGTCTCTACGCTCTTCCGAAGTCGTCTTCGACACGCTCGATGTCGTCCTCACCGAGATAGTCGCCCAGTTGGACCTCGACGAAAATGAGGGGGTCAGTACCGGGGTTGGCCATGCGATGGAGCTGGCCCTTCGGAACATTGACCGTGTCACCCGGAGCGATGTCGCTGTCAGAACCTTCAAGTGTCACGCGCCCCACACCACTGACGATGACCCAGTGTTCTGCCCTGTGTTGATGACGTTGGTAGCTGAGACGCTTGCCGGGATGCACAACGATGGTCTTCACCTGGAATCCGTCGCCGCCTCCCAAGACGGTGTAGTTCCCCCACGGTCGCTCATCATGAAGTTGATTCGTCATTGCCTCGCTCCTTGATTCTCTCAGAGGTCTTGAGTATTGCCTCAAGTGCTACAGCTGTTTCATCTGGCGACCGCACGGCTATGGAGTCGATTCCCATGGCCTTCACGGGATGGTCGTTGCCTCCTTCATCGAGTTTGTCGCCAAAGAACAGGATGTCACGCATTGTCAGACCAAGTGCGGTCATCAGTTTGTGCATTCCGTATGCCTTGTCGATTCCGAGAGCAGTCACATCGATCGATGTTGTACCACCGGTGCGTACTTCCAAATGAGGCAAGCGCTGAGCGGCATAGGCCCTCAAAGACTCCTTCTTGGCTCCGTCTGGATCCCATCGGTGCTTTTGGTCGACGGGTGCGGCCTGTCCGAGGGCCGAGAAGGTGATCTGGCTGCCGCGGTCCTCGACGATCTCGCCGTACGGGTTCGGATTCCACAGACCCAACTCCTTGGCGCCATCGATCAGAACCTCCTTGACGTGGGCTCGAGTATCGGGATCGAGATCTTCGGAGTATTGCGTCTTCCACTCTTTCTTTGCTTCGTCATACCGCAGATAGCTTGTTCCCGATGTTGGCATGATGTGGAGTTTGGACAGGAGTCGGGGATCGACATCGAGGTGGCGAATCACTTGCAGTTCAAACTGTTCGAACTTGCCGCCTGAGATCACACAAACGTCATAGATGTTGAGGAGCTGGCCAACCAGATCGGCCATCGTGTCAGAGATCGCAGATTTTGATACTGCCAGGGTGCCATCGAGGTCGAATGCAATGACGCGACGTCTCATCCTCGACCCCTTGCACGGCGATAGTGTCGGATGAGAGCGTTCGTGGATGCGTCGTGATCGAGATCCGGTGTCACGTCCGATGTCAGCTCGTCGATCAATGTCGTGGCGAGCTGTTTGCCAAGTTCGACTCCCCACTGGTCAAATGAGTCAATTCCCCAGACAACGCCTTGCGTGAACACCTTGTGCTCGTAGAGCGCCACGAGTTGGCCGAGGACACGAGGGTTGAGTTGCGGGGCGAGAATCACCGATGTCGGTCGATTTCCGGGGAAGGTTCGGTGATTCACCTGACCAGCGGGTACGCCCGATGCAGCAACCTCGTGCTGGGTTCTCCCAAACGCAAGAGCCTCTGATTGGGCAAACATGCTTGCGATGAGGATGTCGTGCTGGTGAGCGTGGTCTTCGTATGGCTCAATGAATCCGATGAGGTCTGCAGGTACGACGGTCGTGCCCTGATGAAGGAGTTGATAGAAGGCGTGCTGACCGTTGGTTCCTGGTTCTCCCCACACGATTGGACCCGTGTCGAGGTCGACCGGTGAGCCGTCGAGACGGACGCTCTTTCCGTTCGATTCCATGTCGAGTTGTTGGAGATAGGCTGGGAAGCGGTTGAGGTCTTGGGCATATGGCAGGACTGCATAGGTCGGATATTTCAGGACATTGCGATACCAGATGCCGATCAGACCCATGAGTGCTGGTACATTTCGTTCGATTGGGGTGTTTCGGAAGTGCAGATCGACGGTTCGGAACCCGTCGAGCATGTCTCGAAACGATTCCTGACCGATTGCGATCATCAGCGACAAGCCGATTGCAGAGTCCATCGAGTAGCGTCCCCCAACCCAGTCCCAGAATTCAAACATGTTTTCAAGGCGGATACCGAAACTGGCTACCCCTGAACGGTTCGTGGAGACGGCCACGAAATGATGCGCCACTGCCGCCTCATCTCCCAACCGGTCGATCAACCATGCACGGGCCCGGTTGGCATTGGAGATGGTCTCGAGTGTGGTGAAGGTCTTGGAAGACACAATGAACAGGGTTTCGGCGGGGTCCACGATCGCCAGGACCGCGCTCAGCGCGGCAGGGTCGACATTCGAGACGAAATGGCATGTGATGTCTGGGTGCGCGAAAGGGCGAAGAGCGCGATACGCCATTGATGGCCCGAGATCGGACCCACCTATCCCGATATTCACAACGTGCCGAATCCTCGTGTCCGTGAATCCGGTTTTCGAACCGTCTCGTATTCCGTCACTGAAACGTCCCATGCGGTCCAATTCGTTGTGAACCTCGGGCACCACATCCTTCCCGTCGACGGTGAACACATCGCTTTGGGAAGCACGTAGTGCTACGTGGAGGACGGGTCGATCCTCGGTCACGTTGATTCGTTCACCAGCGAACATCGCTTCGATTCGGGTACTGAGACCGGCCTGATCGGCGACGTGCACGAGGAGTCGAATCGTTTCGTCGGTCACCAGGTGTTTCGAAAGATCGACCTCGAGATCGCCCACTGTTTTCGTGAACGTGTCAGCTCGATGCTGATCTGATGAAAACAGTGTTCTGAGGTCAGGGATTCCTGTAGAAGCGTGGGCCATCAGGTCCAACCACTCCTGTGTCTCAGTGATTCGAGGCATGTCGGTGACGGCGTCTCGCCAGTTCTCGGTCATCGTGTCAACCATTCCGTACCGTTGGGGAGGATCTGATCGGCTGTCGATGGTCCCCAACTTCCGAACGGATAGGGGTGAACCGGTGATTGGTCGGTCAGGATCGGATCAACGATGCGCCACGCTTCTTGAACGCCATCCTGACGACCGAACATCGCCGAGTCGCCCTCAAGGGCATCCTGAAGGAGTCTGCCGTATGCCTCAGCGCCCGCGTTCTGGTCGCCTTCAACAGTGAAGTCCACCGGTTCGCTCACCATCTCGGATCCTGTGAGCCGCGCCCGCATGGACAGCGTGATCTCTGCGTCTTTCTCGGTACGGAACGTCAGGCGGTTTGCTCCCAACGCTTGGGCGTCAGCGGCAAAGAGCGAAACCGGTGGTCGATCAAACTGAACGACAGCCTCCGTGACTGTTCTTGCAAGCCCCTTTCCGGCTCGTATGATCCACGGGATACCAGCCCACCGCCATGAGTCGATCTCCAACCGCACGGCTGCATAGGTTTCGGTGTCTGAATCCGGTTTCACGCCATCTTCCTTGAGGTATCCATCGTATTGGCCTCGCACGACATCACCCGGCGTCAGGGCGTTGATGGCTCTCAGTACCCGTGATCGCTCATCGCGAAGTGCATCGGGTCCATCCGACAACGGTGGTTCCATCGCCAGCAGGGTGACCATCTGAAACACGTGGTTTTGGATGACATCGCGAATGGCGCCGACGTCGTCGTAGAACGAGCCCCGTCCTTCCACTCCGAAATCCTCTGCAAGGGTGATCTGAATCTCGCGAATGTATTGCCTGTTCCAGATCGGTTCCAGAATGGTGTTGGAGAATCGAAACACCATCAGATTCTGAACGGCATCCTTCCCAAGGAAATGGTCGATCCGGAACACTTGCTCTTCTGGGAAGGAACGATGGATGATTTTGTCGAGTTCAGTCGCACTTGCACCGTCGCGTCCGAACGGCTTCTCCACCACGAGCCGCCCCGACTTGTGAAGCTCGACGGAAGACAGGCCCTCCACCACATCGTCAAACAGGCTCGGGGGAATCGCAAGATAGAAGACTGGCCGGGTTCGCCCCTGGAGCCGCTTGACGATGGCTTGGTACGTCGCCTTGTTTCGATAGTCGCCTTCGACATAACAAAGGTTTGCTGCGAGGCGAGAGAACACATCCTCGTCAATGTTCTTACCCGCATCCTTGAGTGAGGCTCGGGCGTGGTCTCGTAGTTGCTCGTCATCCCAGGGGCTCGCGGCAACCCCAACGACGGGAAAATCAAGGTGATTGTCTGCTGTGAGATCGTAGAGAGCGGGGAACAGTTTCTTGTGGGCAAGGTCGCCGCTGATACCGAACAGAACGAGGCAGTCGGACACCATGTTCATGGGGTATGTCCCTTTTGATCGTGCCCCTTTTCAACGTGCCCGCCGAATTGGTGGCGCATCGCTGAGAGCAGTTGATTGGCAAACTCGTCACGCCCACGGCTGTCAAATCGTTCGAATATGGCTGCCGCGAGAATCGGAGCAGGAACCCCCTCCTCAACGGCACTGAGCAGCGTCCATCTGCCTTCACCCGAGTCAGACACACGCCCCGAATACCCATCAAGATTCGGGTTGCTTGCAAGCTCCGCGGCGGTCAGGTCCAGCAGCCACGAGCCGATGACGCTGCCACGTCGCCACACTTCGGTGATGGCGGGAATATCAAATTCATACGAGTAATGGTCCGGATTCCGCAAGGGTGCTGTCTCAGCATCGTGCTCTCGCGCCTTGGTACCAACATCAGCGTGGTGGAGGATGTTGAGTCCTTCAGCCAGGGCGGCCATCGACCCGTATTCGATTCCGTTGTGGACCATCTTGGTGAAGTGTCCTGCCCCACTCGGTCCGCAGTGGAGGTAGCCCTGTTCTGCCGTGGTGGGTTCACCTTCTCGACCGGGTGTCCGAGGTGCGCTTCCAACGCCAGGGGCCAAGCTTGCAAAGATGGGATTGAGGTGGGACACCGCCTCATCGTCACCGCCGATCATGAGGCAGAACCCTCGTTCAAGGCCAAAGACACCGCCACTCGTGCCAACATCGACAAGGCGTATCCCGCGTTCTGCCAGGACACTCGATCGTTGAAGATCATCCTGGTAATACGAATTTCCGCCATCGACGATGATGTCTCCGTCAACGAGATGCGTGGCAAGCTCGTCGATCACGTTACCCGTCACAGGAGCAGGCACCATGACCCACACTGCTCGCGGAGCAGTCAGGGTATTTGCCAAATCATCGAGATTCGTCGTTCCGATTGCTCCGTCGGCTTCAAGGTTTGCAACGGAAGCGTGATCCACGTCATAAACCACCACTCGGTGTCCGTCTCGAAGCAGGCGCTTGGCAATACTGGCTCCCATCCGACCCAATCCGAGCAGCCCGAGTTCCATGATGTCATGCTCCTTCCCTAGGTGGATGTGACAACTCCACTGAGGCCCGTGTGGTCGATTGTCCGCAAGCCAATGCTCATGTGTTCTGCACCCTGTACATAGAATCTTATGCGCCGAAGAAGGAACGACAAACGGCGGAGGCTCCTTTGACACATCCAGCACCGTCGTTTCGAACGTTTGTGTTTGGTCGAAGCCCGAACATCGCACCCGGGTTGGTGTGATGGTGCCCAATCGATCCTTCGATCTGGTGATCACCGACGTTGATGGAACCCTCGTCACCACGGACAAGCAGCTCACCCAATCATCGATCGACACCGCACGGGAACTCCACGATGCGCGAATCGCACTGATGATCACAAGCTCACGACCACCCAGGGGCCTACGGATGCTGATCGAACCCCTCGCACTCACGACCCCGATCGCGGCGTTCAACGGCGGCATGTTGGTTGCAACTGATCAGTCAGTCATCGAGCGGCACCATCTTCCGCAGGACTGTCTGGTGCCGATCTACGAAATGCTCACGAGTCGCGGTTTGGACGTTTGGGTCTATACCGCAACCGAGTGGTTTGTGCCCAACGAGTCAGGCCCTCATGTCGATCAAGAGATGCGAGCAGTCCAGTTCTCTCCCACGGTGAGAGCCGGCTTGGAGGGCATCACCGAGGTGGCGAAGCTCGTGGCCGTTCAGGATGACCACGCGGTCGTTGCTGATGCCGAAAAGGAGGTTCAGCGACGCTTTGGTGGAGCTGTGGCCGCCGCCCGATCCCATCCGTACTACTTGGACATCACCCATCCTGAAGCGAACAAGGGCAAGGTGGTCGAGTTCGCGGAGTCCAACCTTGGAGTGCAAAGGGACAGAATCGTCGTGGTTGGTGACGGGCGGAATGATCTCGCAATGTTCAACAAGGCTGGGTTGAGCATTGCCATGGGAAACGCTGCCCCCGACGTTCAAGCCGAAGCCGATGAGGTCTCCCGCTCCAACGACGATGACGGCTTCACGTTCGCGATGAGGCAGTACGTTCTCAACAGGGCGTGAGCCTTGGGTGTCTTCCCCGGACGTTGAGGGCTACAAGCTCTCCTTGCGAGGGACTTGATGAGGTGGTCGTATCAACCCATTGGCCGGATTCCTCACATGCGTCCACTCGGCACGAGTGATGCAGGAATCATGACGCTCCCGTCGCTCATCTCGTGAATGGTGTCGACACGATCGAGCTGGGACACGTCATGTGTCACCATCACCGTTGCTACACCACGATCGTGGGTCAATTCGGCCAGCAGATCGACGATCTGTGTTCCACGTTCGTGATCAAGCGCCGACGTCGGCTCGTCCACGAGGAGAATGTCAGGGTCGTTGATGAGCGCGCGAGCGATGCCGACGCGCTGTCTTTCCCCACCCGAAAGCTGATGAGGACGTCGGTCCAACCGTGCCCCGAGACCCAGACTGGTGAGTAGCGCGATTGCGTCGTGGCGTCGGGCCCGTGGACGGCCACCACTCAGATGCACGCTGGCGAGCAGCTGATCGGTGGCCGTCAAAGCGCCGAGGAGGTTGACACCCTGAAACACAAAACCGATCTTGTTGGCGCGGACCAAAGTGCGCTGACCATCGCTCAGATCGGTGACGTCAACACCACCGAGGACCACGGACCCGGACTGGGGTCGAAGAAGAGTCCCGGCAACGGCGAGCAAACTTGACTTGCCGGATCCCGAAGGTCCAACAACGGCGGCAAACTCTCCCCGTTCCACGTTGAGGTCAACATGGTCCAGGGCTGTGAGGGTGTGGTCACCATCGGGGTAGGTGAGGGTGATGTTGTCGAGCTTGAGGGTCATTTGCTGCCTCCCAGTGCAGTCAGAGGATCGACCTTCGTGATCGATCGAATTGCCAGGGCGGCGCCGAGCAATCCGATCGCCACCATGATCAGGAGTGGATACACCGTGGTAGCCACATCCGAGACGAAAGGAACGCTTCCTGACACGAGCTCACCGATCATGAACCCGGTGATTCCTCCGATCAGGGCGGAGGCTGTCAGGACGATCAATGCCTGGCCAAGGGCATCAGCCAACAGGTAGCGAGTCGACGCTCCCATGGCCTTGAGCACCGCGACATCATGCCGGCGTTGGATCGTCCACACCGTGAAGAACGCCCCGATGACGAGTGCAGAGATCACAAGAAGGAAACCACGAATCATCTGAAGTGACCCGTTCTCGGCTGGGAAACTTCCAATGGCTGAAAACGTGTCGTTGAGGGGTTTGACAACGGACCCCTTGATGGGCTGACCGTCGATTCCGCTGTCTGCTTGCAATGCGAACACGGTTGCGCTGCCGTCGTTCCCTGTGATCTGTTGCCAGTCGTGAAGGTCCATCCACACGACGGGGGAATGGGAGAACGAATGTCCGCTTGGAACGATCGAAACGGCAAAAGTTGAATCACTGATGGTCAAGCGATCGTTCGTCGACAGTTGGTGTCTATCCGCAAGAGCCGAGGGGATGACAACCGTTCCGTCAGTTCCGAGTTGGCTTGGAGCGAGAAAGGTTCCCGTTTCGGCTGCGAACAACACGACAGGTATCGACGAGTCGCCTGCTGTCATGGTTGCCCTGCTTATTCCGAGTGGCGTTGCGGCGGTGACACCCGGCAGCTGAGTCCATTGTTCGATGTCGTGCGTCCTGAGACGGCTTTGGTCGTACGAGGGCCCATCGCCAGAGTCCTGGAACACGATGTGCGTCGCCTCAAGATGCTCAATGGCTGAGACGTTGTCGGCAGCCAGACCCGCCGTAAGGCCAGACAACATGACTACCAGGAGAGCAACGAGTGCCACAACGGTTGTCATCAGCGCAAAACGGCCCCTGGCGAACCAAAGGTCTCGGAGACCAACAAACATTTCGACTCCTTTGTGATTGAAAAACCTGTGATTGATTGCCTTGTGTCCATCGTGGATCACCACCATCAGGAAGACATCAACCGGCTGGTGAGTCATCAGAATCATTCGGTTGGCAGAAGAATCAACCGATCGGTTGACCAACACGGGAAATGCATCGTGTTGCTGGGTCGTACCATTGAACAATGATCCGTTTCCCCGGCCCAGATGCACTGGCATCGGCTCGTTGGGTCACCATGGGGCTTCACGGCCTGTTCTTGGTGCTGACTGTCGTTGCTGTTTTACAGGCAGATACCGGTGTGGCTCTTGTGGCGGGTGGTGCCCTGGCCGGTTGGTACCTGGTCGGCATTGTGTTCATCGGGGATCGCGGTTCGGGATACGCCATCACGTGGGTGGCGGTTCTGACACTGGGTTGGGCAGCAGTGACGATGACTTCGACTCCTGATTTTGTTTGGCTGGCGTTCCCGCTCTTTTTCTTGAATCTGGTTCTTCTTCCGCCACTGATTGGGATTTCGGTGGTTGTTGTCGTGACCGCGGTGGCGATCGTGGGGCTGGACCGCGACGGAACGCTTGAGATCGGTGAGGTCGTGGGACCAGCAATCGGGGCTTCGGTCGCTGTGGTTTCGACGATGGCCTATCGCGCCCTGGCTTCTGAACATCATCGGACCCAACAACTCCTTGCCGAGCTCGGAGAGACACGGGGACGTCTGGTTGCAGCGGAACGAGAAAAGGGAGCACTCATCGAGCGTCGTCGCTTGGCCCGAGAGGTCCACGACACCATTGCCCAGGGACTTTCAAGCATCATCCTTCTCACTCGTGCGGCAGCCTTGGCTCCAGCCGACAGTCAAGCGGCCATGGACCAGATCGGCGAGATTGCCAAGGACAATCTGGACGAAGCACGCCGGATCGTTTCGGCGCTCAGCCCCCAAGATCTTGAGGGCGGGACGCTGCCGATGGCCGTAGAACAGGCCACCCTGGTTGCAGGCGAGGCCTCGGGTGTTGATACCGACTTCTGCCTTGTCGGGGATCCATCCCCACTCCCGGTTGTGCAGGAGTTGACGCTTCTGCGAGTGGCACAGGGAGCGCTTGCCAACGCTTCCCAACATGCCAAGGCACGTCACGTACAGGTGACTCTCTCGTATCTCGAAGATAGAACGACCCTCGACATCGTCGATGATGGGATCGGGTTCGCAACCGAGTCAGTGGCCACTCGCACGGATGGATCAGGTTTCGGACTGCAAGTGATGCGAGATCGCCTCAACGAGGTTGCAGGATCCCTCACGATCGAGTCCACTCCTGAGGAAGGCACCGCAATCGTGGCATCGATCCCTTGGAGGGAGACATGACCAATATCCGAATCCTGATTGTGGACGATCATCCTGTTGTTCGCGCCGGACTTCGCGCCGTAATCGAGAGCCAGGACGACTTCTTGGTTGTCGGTGAGGCCACAACGGGCGAGGAGGCTGTTCGTCGTGTCGAGCGCGACAAGCCCGATCTTGTGTTGATGGATCTCCAGATGCCAGGGATGGGAGGCGCTGTGGCCACGCGTCAGATCTGCAAGTTCGATCCGGCGCCGTTCGTTGTCGTGCTGACCACATACGACTCCGATGCAGACATCCTGTCAGCCCTCGATGCGGGAGCTGTTGGGTATCTCCTCAAGGATGCCCCTCCGGATGTGCTGTTCGAATCGATCCGATCTGCTGCCCGCGGTGACACCGTTCTGTCACCCGCTGTCGCCTCTCGGCTGGTGGATCGCGTGCGCCGCCCTTCCACGAATACTTTGAGTGGGAGAGAAATGGAAGTGCTTGATCTTGTCGCCGAGGGTTTGGCGAACAAGGCTGTTGCGCGCCGACTCCATGTGAGCGAAGCCACCGTCAAGACGCATCTCGTGCACATCTTCACCAAGCTCGATGTCAGCACCCGAACCGCAGCCGTCGCCGCTGCGGTTGACCGTGGACTCATCCGTCTGGATGGCTCCTGATGCGGGGTTGTCGATGATCGACACCCCCACGACACAACTCGGCATTCGCCTTTTGAGCTGAAGCTGAAAAGCTCTATCGCGCCGTGAGCTCACTGAGCAGATCGTCGAGGTTGACAAGTGCGATGTGGGCCCCCAGATCCGAGAAGCCATAAGGCAGCACCAGGTTGTTGTCGTGAATCATGCTGCCGCACGAATACACGACGTTTGGCACATATCCATCCCGTTCGTCTTCTGTGGGGCGAAGCAACGGTTCCTTGAGGTGGCCGATGACACGGTATGGATCATTCGTATCGAGAAGGATCGCCCCGATGCTGTATTGACGCATCGCTCCGACACCGTGGGTGATGACCAACCAGCCAGCCTCCGTCTCAAGAGGAGAACCACAGTTACCGATCTGCATGAGCTCCCATGGGCGCTTCGGAACCTGGATTCGCTCGGCGTTCTCCCAAACACGATGGCTATCAGACATCATGAGGTGATTGTTCTCGCCGTCGAATCGGGAGAGAGCGGCGTAGCGGCCGTCGATCATGCGGGGAAAGATCGCCATCCCCTTGTTGCGAATGGCATTGCCGTGAAGGGTTGCGATCCGAAACGAAACAAAATCGGTGGTCTCGATGATCTGGGGAAGGATGCTCAAACCGTCGTAGGCGGTGTACGTGGCGTAGTACATCACCGTTCCGTTGTCGTGGACAAATCTGACGAAACGGGCATCTTCCATCCCGTGGATCTCAGCGGGTCCTGCTGGAAAAAGCACTCGATCAGAGATGTGCGAGTCTGGTGAGAATATCGTGGTGTAGTTCGAATATGCCAGCCATTGGATCGTCTTTGCGGTGGGGACGGCAACTTGTAGTGGATCGTCCTCCCAGTCGATTTCCCGAAGAGCGGTTTCGAGTTGTTCAAGCGTGAAGGGGTCCGTGAGGTTGTTGAGGAGCGACGACGTGATGTCATTGAGGATTCCAAGCTCTTCAAGGCGAACCTGAAAATGGTGCCTGTCGTAGTTGGGTGCGTGGAGCTCGCCGGTGTGCCCAGTGATCCCCACGGGCTCCACCGTGATCTCAGCTCGAGAGTTGATGACCCCTGTGCGGAACTCGATCGACGAGATGTGGCCCTCTCCGACAGCCCGCATGCTCATGATGAATCGTTGGTCACCCGGTTCAAGACCGGACTGATCGGGAGCGGGAACCATCGAAGGATTGCTGAGCGCTGCGCCTTCGATCGAGTACTCGTGCGTGAAGAACCCTCCGATCAGCAACCTGCGCTCAGCGGACAGCTGATCAGGAGCATCGACTCTGTCTCTCAAAGACTCGAAAGTCTTCTCCATCGTGCTCGTGAGATCAGAATGCCGATCGGCGAACCGCTTGAACAGGTCGTCCAACGTGCTTGCCACTTCGTCGTCTGACAGCCCGAGCACCCGATCAACCACATCGCGAACCCGGGAGCGACCATCGGGGAAGAGTTGTTCGCCGGGAAGATAGGGCTTTGTGATCAGTCGACGATTGTTGGGAATGAAGCGCGTGTCGGTTCGAGTGATGACAATGGAGTTCATGTGATGTTTCCAATGCGTCGGCCCTCGGGAGTGACCACCTGATGAAATCACCGGGTGTTCTGGGCGAACAGTCCGGCAGTGTAGGTCACCTCCAAGCGTTCGACCTCCCTTTCACTGGGAGTGCTCGTTGATTCGGATGTGGTTGGCGCTCCACGAATTGGGACTGGGCAACTTGGGACCGAGCCATCGGTACGCTCGAAACGGCAGGAGGGCCGGAGCCAAAACATGACGCTGATGTTTGTCAGCGCCGATCGCTGATGCAATGGACATGAGAACCGATTCCTTCAACGACATACCACTGCCGTCATTTGACCACCTGCGTCATATGACCAGCTCCTTGGGGCTTTGGGAGCACGCCCGGTACACGACGCCACGCAGCGATCACGGCTATTGCACCGATGACAACGCCAGAGCACTCCTCGTCATCAGCCGTCAGCCGGAGCCCACGGCCGATTTGATCGAGCTTGGCCGTATCTACATGAACTTTGTTCAAGCCGCCTCACTTTCCGTTGGGGGGTTTCACAATCGACGGCGAGCCGACGGATCGTGGGCAGATGCGATCGGTTCGGATGACTCCCAGGGTCGTGCGATATGGGCCCTTGGTGTAGCGGCTCGACTCGGTCCTGAGGAGTGGGTCCGTGATGCCGCTCGTGAGTTGTTCGATGCTCAGGACCTCGTGTCGGACTCGCCTCGAGCCAACGCATATGCCGTTTTGGGTGCCGCTGAGGTTCTCGGTGCCCTACCCGATCACCTTCGAGCGCAGGAATCAATCGCATCATGGGTTCGTCATCTTCGTATCGGAGACAATCCGTCATGGCCGTGGCCCGAATCTCGTCTTGCATACGACAACGCTCGAATTCCTGGGGCCCTTATCGCAGCAGGAACGTGTCTTGGTGATCAGGACATGGTCTCGAACGGTATTCGCCTCCTCGACTGGCTCGTCTCCACTGAGACCCGAGATGGTCATTTCAGTTTTGCGCCAGCGAGCGGTTGGGCTCTCGGAGAGCCACGTCCCGGGTTTGACCAACAACCCCTTGAGGCGACCGCATTTGCAGATGCATGTGTCCGTGCATGGGAGGTCACTGGGGACGAGGCGTGGATCGGTCTGGTACTCGCAGCCGCTCGATGGTTGATGGGCGACAATGACGTTGGGGCGATCTTGTACGACGCGGAAACGGGGGGCGGTTTTGACGGGTTGACGCCCACTGGTGTCAACCTCAACCAGGGGGCTGAATCGACGCTTGCTGCTCTGAGCACATTGCAGACCGCGGCCAAGGTTCGAGCCGAATCCGGTATCACGGCCCTTTGAACAGCGTCCAACTCAACAGCCACCCGGCCAATGCTGGGATGTGAACCATCGAAATCGTGGGGAAGACCTCCACCGTCTGACAACGGTCGCATCCAGACTTCCGTGGAGATCTGACGGACCTCAAGAACCACCATCAAATCGTGACAAACGAGGTTGGGAATCCAGGTTTGTTTCCTGTGAATTTGTCTTCTGTGGGTTCGTTTTGGCGAATCAAGCTTCGTTCAGGGGACCTTTTGCACGCGCTAGCTTTGGATGGACGCGACGTCGGGAGTGATACGAGTCGGGATACAACCTGGCTGCTCCCGGGTCGAGCTTGGGCGAGTGTGTGAAGGGAATGAGCTGATGTCAGAACCGATCAAGATCACCGGACCCGATCTCGCAACGGAGGGCATCCCTCGTGACGCTCTCAAATCTGACGTACCTGTGATCGGGCATGTCGATGGGAAACCGGTCGTCGTATTGGAGACGTCCGACGGGCCACGGGCCGTTGGCGGAAAATGCACGCACTACGGTGGTGCGCTCGGTGATGGCCTCTGCGTTGATGGGGAGATTCGGTGCCCGTTGCATCATGCCGCTTTCGATCTCGCCACAGGAGAGGCAGTCAGCGGTCCGGCTCTCAATCCGATACCGGTGTACGACACGACCCAACGCGATGGTCTCGTCTTCGTCACAGGGCCCGTTGAACCGCCAGACCTCAAGGTGCAACCGTTCAAGGCACCGGATTCAGTCATCATCGTCGGTTCCGGGGCTGCCGGGGCTGTCGCTGCTGAAGCGATAAGGCGAAACGGCTACGCGGGCCCCATCTCTCTGATCGGAGAAGAGGCGCCGGTCGATCGGCCAAATGTTTCAAAGGACTACCTCGCTGGAACAGCGCCAGAGGAGTGGATGCCCCTGCGCTCGGAAGGCTTCTACACCGATGCCGGCATCGATCTCATCACCGGCGAAACCGTGACATCGATTGATCCAGACGGTCACAAGGTCCATCTCAGTGACGGCCGAACACTTTCCTACGGCGCCCTCCTCCTGGCGACAGGAGCCACACCCCGCAGATTGCCGGTACCCGGTGCGGACATGCCACACGTCCATTGCCTACGGACTCTCGCCGACAGCAGAAACATCATCGCAAAATTCGACGATGGAACTCGGGCCGTGGTGATTGGAGCGGGGTTCATCGGGCTTGAAGTTGCCGCCTCACTTCGCCAACGCAATATCGATGTCACCGTTGTCGCGCCAGAAGAGACCCCACTTGGCCTGCTGGTGGGAAGGGAACTCGGACAATACGTTGTCGACCTTCACCGCAGCCATGGGGTCAAGTTTCAGCTCGGGCGCAGGGTGACAGCGATCACCGAAGACACGGTCAAGCTTGACGACGGCACATCCATCAATGCAAACCTCGTGATCATGGGGGTTGGTGTGGATCCGAATGTCGCGCTCGCAGAAGCGGCGGGACTCTCAATCGACGACGGCATCGTCGTTGACGATCGTCTCCGCACCAGCGCTCCAGACATCTGGGCAGCCGGAGATACGGCACGATACCCAAATCCGGATGGTGGCCATATGAGGGTTGAACATTGGGTTCCAGCCCAGCGGCAGGGTCAAACCGCTGCTCGCAACATCTTGGGGCATGACGTTGCCTTCGCGGTTCCACCGTTCTTTTGGAGTGAGCACTATGGCATACGGATCAATGTGGTCGGCTCATTGGATGGTTGGGATGAGAACGTGGTGAGTGGCGACACCGAAAAACCCGATGTCCTTGTCGGATATCGGAAAGAGGGAACCACCATGGCCGTGGCCTCCATCAATCGTGATCGAGACAATCTCAGAGCCGAAGTTGCCCTGGAAACGAGCGACGAGCAAGGGCTCAACAATCTGACAAGGGAGTGATTCGATGACCCGTCTCCAGCAACTTCACAACGAGTTCGACCAGAGTCCGTGGCTCGACAACCTGAGCAGGGATCGCCTCACCGACGGAACGATCCAGCGCTTCATCGATGGCGGTATTCGCGGCATAACCGCCAATCCGAGCATCTTCGCCCATGCCATCACCGGGTCAGACGCCTACGACGCGGATTTCCACAGACTCCTTGACGCCGATACTTCACTCGAAGACGCCTATTGGGATCTCATCACCACCGACATCGCCCATGCTCTTGAGCTGTTCCACCCCCTCTATGAATCAAGCGGCGGGGGAGATGGGTTCGTCTCGATTGAAGTGTCACCAACGATCGCCAACGACACCGCCGCAACCATCGATGCAGCTCGCGATCTCCACAAACGGATTGATCGGCCCAACCTTCTGGTCAAGATTCCAGCAACAGACGCGGGCATTCCAGCCATTGAGGCAATGACTTCCGAAGGGCGCAGCATCAACATCACCCTTATTTTCTCCCTTGAACGGTACGGGCAGGTCATTGACGCCTACATGTCAGGCCTTGAGACACTGCTCTCGGCGCAAGGTGACCTGACGCGTGTGCACAGCGTTGCCTCCTTCTTCGTCTCAAGGGTCGACACGGAGGTCGACCGTCGCCTTGAGGCCATGGGCACAAGCGAAGGCATGGGGCTTCGCGGGAAGGCAGCAGTCGCACAGGCCAAGCTCGCCTACCAACAGTTCCGAACCCGGTTCGCCGATGAACGATGGAAGAAGCTCGCCGACGCTGGCGCGAACCTCCAACGACCCTTGTGGGCATCTACGTCGACAAAGAATCCCGACTACCCCGACACCATGTACGTTGATGAACTCATCGGACCCGACACGGTCAACACGCTTCCCGAGGCAACCATCGAAGCATTCGAGGATCACGGTACGCTCGCTCATACGATCGACAAAGGTCATGAGGACGCCAGCGAAACGCTCGACCGTCTCCACAAGGTCGGCATCGACCTACTCGAAGTGGCAAGTGTTCTCGAAACCCAAGGTGTCAACCGCTTTGCGGCCGATCAGGATTCCGTCCTGGCCGCCCTCAAGTCAAAACTGGCCTGACCCCTTTTCGCCTGCGGTGGGTTCGTCGCCGCACAGGTGTGCCAGAGTGATCCCGTGGACAATCAAAAGGGTTCAATTGTTGTCGTGGGATCGATGAACGTCGACCAAATCGCGACGTGTGACCGATTTCCCCAGGACGGTGAAACCCTGATGGGCATCTCTTACGCCCAGGGTTTCGGTGGCAAGGGAGCCAACCAAGCAGTGATGGCTGCACGACTCGGTGCCGATGTGCGATTCGTGGGCCAAGTCGGTGACGACGATCTCGGCCAGGCAACGATCGAGAACTTCCGAGCACATTCGGTTGACGTTGCCGGTATCGGTATGTCGCCAGGTATGCCCTCAGGAGTCGCACCGATATGGGTTGACCGCAACGGCACAAACCGCATCCTTGTCGTCGCGGGCGCCAACGACGATCTCACCGGTGCGATGGTCAAGCAACGTCTCGATGCAATGCGGCTCAACGCAACATCAGGTGTCTCGGTTGTCGTGGCCCAGCTGGAAACACCACAGGAAGCCACCCTTGCAGCGTTTCGCCTGGCCCGTGACCGCGGAATGATCACGGTGTTGAATCCGGCGCCAGCGACACAGATCGGTGCCGAATTGATTGGCGCCACCGACTGGCTCATCCCGAACGAAACCGAGTTCGAACTACTGGTCGGTTGTCCACCGAGTGAGGAAGCCGCAGTCACATGGGCGCGGACATCTGGCTGCGGGGTTGTCATCACGCTCGGAGGCGAAGGAGTACTTGTTGCCGATGGAGCAAACCCCCCGTGGCGACAGCCAGCCCACGCTGTCGATGTGGTGGACACGACCGGGGCCGGTGACGCCTTCGTCGGCGGTTTTGCCGCAGGGATGTCGAGCGGCATGAGCCTGAAAGATGCGGTCACGCTCGGTGGAGCGTGCGGTGCCCTGTCGACAACACGTCCCGGTACCCAGGTCTCCTACCCCACGCTCGATGAGGTCAGCGGTCTCGGCGTGCCCACTCCCCAGTTCTCGAAGGGATCATGATGGGCAAACGCCGACGACAGCTTCCCGCCTGGGAAGCCCCAGTGCTCACTTCAGTGGTACCGGTGGTGGAATCAGCTCGCCACGTGACCGTGGACCCCAAAGCCATCGACCGAGTCGCTGCGTGGATGGCGTATGAAGACTTCGACACACCGCCATCGGGGCCCCAATTCGATGTCCGGTACGAGGGCGATGATCTGATTGATTGGACGATGATCAATGCAGCGCTCAATTTTGCGTTCACCGATTTCGAGACGGCGGAACGGTTCGACACCACATACCTTGGAAATACCTGGGCGGATTCCGAGGCGATGTATGCCTGTTTCGATCGTGCGATCACGGAAGGTATCCCTGTTCTCGACGGATCATGGATGGCTTCGGTGACACGACCCGAACTCAACGCTGTTTTTGATGGAACCATCGAAATTCCGATGCTTGATGAACGGGTCTCCATCCTCAACGAGATGGGAGCAACCCTCGTTGATCGCTACGACGGTCGGTTTCACACTTTCGTTCACGATTGCGAACCGGCCATGTATTGCGACGGCAACGGGCTGCTCGAACGACTCATCGCCGAGTTCCCTCGGTTCGATGACGTGAGCTTGTACGACGGCCACAAAGTCCACATTCACAAGCTTGCCCAGCTCGGACTCTGGAGCCTTCACCGAATTGGAGCAGTGCCACTTGATGACATCGCTGCCATGTCGGCATTCGCCGATTACATCGTGCCGGTGGCGCTCCGAGCCATGGGGATCCTCACCTACACAGAAGAACTGGCAGCCATGATTGACTCGCGAACGTTGATTCCTCGAGACAGCACAGAGGAGATCGAACTCCGAGCATCAAGCCTGTGGGCGACCGCCGACCTCACCGAAGCGGTCAACGCGTTGCGACCCGATCACATGCAGCTCGTGATTCCCGAGATTGATTATCGACTTTGGAGCGCGTACCACGCTTCGTTTGCCCCACACCACCTGACCCGAACCATCATGTACTGAGGCCGTGAAGGCGGCTTTGACGTTCTGACGTCCGCGGGTACGACTGAGACGTGGGGACCAACAAAGTCTTGGGGAGAACTCTGCGACACCAATGGCAGGATTCTGCGGAATGTTCCGTCCTCATACCCGTGGTTCGGGGATAGAGTGAGAGTATCGACCTCGGACCACTCGACACCGATGCCGATACAACTGGAATCGTCGACGAGTGGTTCAGGAGACGCCGCAATGCAATCCGTCAATGCGGCGACTCGGTAGAAGGGAGACAACGGCCATGCACCATGCCACCACGAGGGTTCATGCCCCCAGACCCGCCGAGCTAACGCACCGTCCCACCCTTGCGCTACCGTGCCGATCTGTCACCGGTTCGTCCGGACCGCACGACGTTTCACGGCACCCGGCTGTGGGATTCCTTGGTACCTATCCGCCCACGGCCTGTGGAATTGCAACCTTCACCAAGGCCCTCAGGGAAGCGATAGCCGAAGTACGCGGATCATCGAGTGGACTCGGCGTCGTCAGCTTGGAAGCCGATCGAAACATGTCGCAACCTCCCGAGGTCGTGTATCAGCACAGCGCGAGTGAATCGGGGTCGTTGAAGCAAGCGATCAGGACACTCAACACGATGGATGTTGCCGTCATCCAACATGAGTATGGAATCTTCGGTGGTCCCGACGGTATCGAGGTCCTCGATTTCGTTGATTCGCTCGACATACCCGTGGTCGTGACACTCCACACCGTTCCAAGAGATCCAACCGCACCACAAAGGTTCATTCTTGAGCGCTTGGTTCGTGACGCGGATCGAACGGTTGTGCTCAGCCAGTCAGCGTTGGATCAACTCCGCGACCGTTATGAGGTGGATGAAACAAAGCTCGTCGTGATTCCTCATGGGGCTGACGCACGCCTTGGAACACCGGCATCAAACGTGAATTCGCGCCCCGTCATGCTCTCGTGGGGTTTGATCGGTCCCGGTAAGGGTCTGGAGACCGCAATTGAGGCCATGGCGGCGTTGAAGGACCTCCGACCCCTGCCGCGGTACATCATTCTTGGGGCAACACATCCAAAGGTCTACGCCGCACACGGCGATGCCTATCTGCATGGCCTCATGGACCGAGTCACAACCCTTGGTCTTGAGGACATCGTTGAGTTTCGCAACCAGTATGTGGACCTCGAGACACAGATTGACGCGGTTCGGCACGCGGATCTGATCGTGATTCCATACGACTCGACCGAACAGGTGGTGTCAGGAGTCCTGATTGAAGCCATCGCTGCAGGCAAGCCCGTCGTGGCCACCTCGTTTCTTCACGCCATCGAGATGCTCAGCAATGGTGCCGGCCTGGTGGTTCCACCGACAGATCCCGCCTTGATGGCCGGTGCGTTCCGTACGGTGTTGTGTGACCCGGTTCGCGCCGATCACATGGCTGCGGTTTCACGGTCGATGTCAGAAGCCGTGTTCTGGCCGACCGTTGCCACAACGTATGACGAATTGATCAGCTCACTCAACGCTGAACATGCCGCGGCAATCGACCTCACCGAACCCAGCCATCCACGTGTGAACGTCCCCAGAGTGGCTACGGCCGGTTGACGCAAGGTGGGGCGATACCCGTGGTTACCTCAACACAATCGGACCGAGTGGGACCGGAGGTCAACCGAACCGGCATTGAGATAAATCCGGATCCAACCAGAGTCGTTCTCAAGCCCCATCTCTCCAGCGAACCAATTCTCGCCGATGACGGCCTGTTGGACCGAATACTCGCCATGACGGAGCAAGACGTCACCGCGGCCCTCACTTCTGCCATGTCCCGATTTGCCAATCGACATCCAAACCTTGTGGCAGACCTTGAGAATCACTATCGGGTTGTGGCAAAAGAGGCCGGGACTCTTGGCAGGCTTTCAAAGAATCGAACGCTGCTCATCGGAACCTACTACACACGTGAATTCTCAGTGGAGGCGGCATCGCTCACCAACCCTTCAATCGTGCCCGCACCAGACCAGAACGGGTTGGAACCTGGGGCTCTGCGTTTCATCATCAGTTTGCGCGGCATTGGTGAAGGACACGTCTCGTCGATCGAATTCCGTTCCGGGGTCATCGATCACCTCGGAAACATCACGATGGACGCCCGTTCGCCGTACGCGCAGACCGGCGCCCACGAGCCAGCCGTATTCGACAAAGACTTGTTCTGCACCATGCTGATGGAGATGAACGCGTTTGACGATACCGCTGCGTCAATGTGCCTACCGCTGCCGAACCCTTTCACTCTCGAAGAGCTTGAGGACACCATCACAGCAGCCGAAGGGAAGCAGGCACCTCGCCACGTAGCCCTTCCCAGCACCAAGGCCATGGAATGGCTTGCCACCTCGAACTACGTTCTGGTGTTTCCCCCCAACTCTGAGCTCTCAGAACGAGTGATATTCCCCGGTTCGCCCGTGGAAAGCCACGGATTGGAAGATGCCAGGTTCGTACGGTTTGTCGATGATGACGGAGCGGTCACCTACTACGCGACGTACACCGCCTACGACGGCTCCCACGTCCTTCCCCAACTCATCGAAACCAAGGACTTCGTCTCGTTCCGTATGGATACGCTCAGCGGGCAATGTGCGCAGAACAAGGGTGTCGCCCTGTTCCCCCGAAAGATCGACGGACGGTTTGTTGCCCTATCGCGATACGACACCAAGAACAACTACGTGATGCAATCGGACAACATTCGACTCTGGGATCAATCACAGATGATTGAGGCACCCCAGTATTCATGGAATCTTGCCCGGATCGGCAATGGAGGGTCACCGTTGGAAACCGATGCGGGCTGGCTTGTGATAACGCACGGGGTCGGTCCTTTCCGGACGTACAGCCTCGGAGCCATACTCCTTGACATTGACGATCCGACCAAGGTCATCGGTCGTCTCAAGGAACCGCTCCTCATCGCATCCGAAGACGAACGGGAGGGGTATGTCCCCAACGTTGTCTACACATGTGGCGCGATGATCCATGGAAGCCACCTCGTCCTGCCATACGGGATCTCCGACACTGCCTGTCGTGTGGCAACGCTCCCCGTCGATTCAGTCCTCGGGGCAATGGAACGGAGTTGATCTCCGTCAGATCCTCAAACGAACGTAGCGAGTGACTCAAGCGTCCTCAAGATCCCTCCGTCCCAAATTGTTGGCTCTCAGCGTCCTCGCGTTTTGGTAGGCCGAACGACACGGCGAGTCCACAGGCGATGAAGATGGCGGCGACAAATGCTGTGGTTCGTGCGGCGTCGGTGTATGCAATCTTGGCAGCCAGCGCCTCCGGAGCAAGTTCGGGGACGGTGTCAAGTTGTGTGATAACTTGCCCCGCCGAAGTACGGACCTCAGTGACGATTTGCTGTTGCCGCTGCGGACTCAATCCCGGTTCATTCGCCAGTGCCGCTGAGAGGTTGGAACCCAAGAGACCGAAGAGAATGGCGCCAAGACACGCTGCTCCGAGGGCAGACCCGACTTGACGAAATGTCGAAGTCATGGCTGAGGCCTGGCCCGAACTGGAGGCCGGGACATCTTCAAGGACCACATTCGTGAGTTGCGCGGTGGCGAACCCGATCCCGAGCCCATACACAATCAACGGAATGACCAGCCACCAAGGGCTGCGGTCCACAGAGAGCGTCAAGCCGATGGCCACGACCCCAATGATCTCTGTCGTCATCCCGATTCTCACCACCACCGTGGCACCGAATCGCTGTGAGACCCGCCGCGCGGCACCACCGGCGGTAAGTGTCCCCACCGCGAGAGCCGCGAGAATCGCACCGGTTTCGAGGGGATTGAGGCCGTGTACCGACTGAATCCAGAGCGGAAGGGCGAACAGAATCCCGTATTCCCCAAGACTGACAACGAGGGCAACAACGTTGCCGTATCCGTACCGTCTGATCTTGAACAACGAGAGGTCGATCAACACCGCCCGTCGGCGGCGTGTCCGCCACCATTCCCACCACACCAGCCCGCCGAGCATCATCGCCCCGATGAACAACGCCATTGGTACAACCGAAAGTCCACCCTGTTGGATCGATATCGGTCCGAGAGAGAAATCCGAGATGGCTGTCCACCAGCCATAAGTTTGCCCCTCGATCAGACCGAAGATGATGAGTCCAAGCCCACCTGCCGACAAAGCAACACCGATGAGGTCGAAACCGGCACCCCGGGGTCCCTTGGTTTCTGGCACCAGCTTGAGAACGGCAATCCCAGCAATGATTCCGATGGGGATGTTGATCAGAAATGCCCATCGCCAGGAGAAATCCTCGGCCAGGAATCCACCGACCAAGGGACCAAGTGCGGCGGCACCGCCGAACACCGCCCCCCACAAGCCGAATGCGACTGCACGGTTGCGCCCGGTGAACAGCACATTGATGACGGCGATCGACGATGGCAACATCATGGAGGCGCCCATGGCTTGAAGTGCTCGAAACCCGATGAGCATTCCGGGAGTGGTCGATGTTCCACTCCCCAACGAGGCGCCCATGAAGACCACGAGCCCGATCAGAAACAGCAGGCGCCGACCACGGCGATCTGCAATCAAACCAACCGTGATCAGCATCGCTGCAAACACGAGCGAATAGATGCTGTTGACCCACTGCGCCCCGGTCTGGGTGAGACCAAGGTCGTTGACGATGTCCGGCAACAACACGTTGACGACGCTGGCGTCGACGATGATGATCGACAGCCCGACGAGTATCGCCACCAGCGCTGCCCATGGGTGATCTACCGACAGGGAAGATGAATCTGGATGAGACTGATCTACTGACGAATCACTGGCCACCTGAGGATTGTATCGCCGGACCTGTCCCATCTTTGGAAGACGGGACCCGCAAAGTTCTGACGTCTGACTTCCCCCGTCCTCCCGCTTGCGGGAGGACGGGTTGCTGTCATACGTGCTCGACGGTTTCGTCTGCACTCATTGGGGAACCGCCGCTGTCAGCGGGGACATGGAGGACCGGGCGTGGTCGCTCCGGCTGCACGGCGACGTCCGGCACTTCCTCAAGCATGATCAGCTCGACACCGCCGACGACATCTGAAACGAGGTTGTAGAGAACTGCGATGAGTGCAAGAAAAGCGGTCGCACCAATCACCCAGATGATCGCCAGCATCAGGACGACGCGGAAATACAACTCACCGTCGGGAGAAAACGCGATCGTGAGTCGACCAAGTGTGTCGGCAAAGTCGTCTGGGATGCCTCGCTGTACCGCGATCGACCATGCAATCCATATGCCGAGTACGCCAGCAAGGCCGATGCTCAGGTTGATGACCAAGCCTGCCTTGAGCACTGTCCATGGATCGATCTTGCGGATGATGCGTCGAACTCGACGAACCGCCATTGCGACTCCTTTCGAAGGCGCAGCCTACCGGTGGGCTACTGTCGCTCCCTGCCAATGAGACGTCGCCGCTCCCCAATCCGTTCCCACCTCGTCAACACGGGCAACACGATTCATCGCTATTCGGAGTCCCCGCGAGCAATCGCCACCGCCGACAGCGTCGCACCATCGGCAAGGTTCATGACCTTGACACCCATCGAATTGCGTCCATATCGGTTGATGGCATTGACCTGCTGACGGATCAGAATCCCATCAGAGGATGTGATGACCGCCTCGTCGGTGTCGGCCACTGCCCGAGCGGTGGCAAGCGAACCGCGAGTGGAAACAATCTTGATCGCCTTGACTCCGAGTCCACCTCGGTGTTTGACCGGGAAGTCGCTGATCTTGGTTCGTTTCCCGAATCCACCGGTGGTCAGAAGCAAGATGTCATCGGCTTCTTCGGCAGTTGCAGCACCAACGACATGGTCGCCGTCTCGCAGTCTGATGCCGATGACACCCTGCGATGCCCTGCCGGTTGGCCTCACCTCACCCTCGCTGAAACGGATGCCCTGACCGTCCTTCGTGAACATCATCAGGTCAGAATCTCCGTTGGTCTGCCGAACCGTGACGACCTCATCACCATCCTTGAGGTTGATTGCCACCAGAACCTGATTTCGGCTGTCGTAGTCAGAGAACTTGGACTTCTTGACCTGCCCGAACTTCGTGAACATCACCAGATACTGATTTGTTTCGTAGTCTCGTGTATCGATGATCGCCTCGACGATCTCGTCGGGTTCAAGGGGAAGCACGGACTGGATGAGGGAGCCCTTCGCTGTTCGGTCCTTTCGTGGGATCTCGTGGGCACGTATCCGATACACCTTGCCCCGATTGGTGAAAAACAGCAGGTACGCATGCGCCGACGTGTGGAGGAGGTGGGTCACGACATCGTCGTCTCGCAGACCAGCACCCTTGACACCTCTGCCTCCGCGGGCCTGGGTTCGGTAGGCCGACGCAAGCACCGATTTGACGAATCCTGCAGCTGACATCGAGACAACCAGATCCTCATCGGCGATCAGGTCTTCGAGCGACATGGTGCCTTCATCAGGAATGATGCGGCTTCGTCGGTTGTCAGCAAACTTCTCCTTGACCTCAGTGAGCTCTTCGCCGATGAGTGCCCGCCGCTTCGCCTCATGAGCAAGGAGATCCTCGAGGTAGGCGATCGTCTGTTCAATTTCCTCGAGTTCTTCGCGCAACTTGTTCGTTTCGAGGGCCGTCAACCGTCGCAGCGGCATGTCGAGGATGTGATTGGCCTGGATCTCGGAAAGCTCGAAGCTCTCCATCAACGCTGTCCGTGCCGCTTCGACATCCTCCGACGAGCGAATGATTCGCACGACTTCGTCGATGTTGTCGAGAGCGATGAGAAGACCACGCAGAATGTGGGCGCGAGCCTCTGCCTTCTCGAGCCGAAACTTGGAACGCCTCTCGATGACCTCCAGCTGGTGATCAACGTAGTGGTGGATCAGCTGGGCGAGATTCAGGGTTCTCGGGACACCGTCGACGAGAGCGACATTGTTGATCGAGAACGTGTCCTCAAGCTGGCTGTGTTTGAACACCAGGTTTCTGACGACCTGCGGGTTGGCATCCTTCTTGAGTTCAATGACGAGCCGGGTCCCATGTCGGTCGGACTCGTCACGGAGATCTGCAATACCGACGATGGTCTTGTTCCTGACAGCCTCGGCAATCTTCTCCATGATCCGGTCGCGCGATGCCTGATAGGGGATTTCTGTCACGATGATGGCGGTGCGGTTCTTGCGAATCTCCTGCACATCGGTGACCGCTCGCATGCGAATGGAACCACGTCCCGTCATGAGCGCGTCGTTGACACCCTTCTTACCCACGATGTAGGCGCCCGTTGGAAAATCAGGGCCTTTGACAAACTCCATGAAATCTTCGACCGTCGCCTCAGGATGATCCAATGCGTAAAGGACCGCAGAGCACACCTCGCCGAGGTTGTGTGGCGCCATGTTGGTTGCCATGCCGACGGCGATCCCGGTCGAGCCATTCACCAACAAGTTCGGGAAGCGTGCAGGCAATACGGTGGGTTCTGCCCTCTCGCCGGAATAGTTGTCTTTGAAATCGACGGTGTCTTCGTCAATGCCGTCAAGCATGTGGGCAGAGAGCTTCGAGAGTCGGGCTTCGACATATCTCATTGCCGCTGCTGGATCGTCGACTGTTCCGAAGTTCCCTTGTGGATCGATCAGCGGGTTGCGGAGAGCGAAATCCTGCCCCAACCTGACCATCGAGTCATACACAGCTTCGGGAGCATGAGGATGAAACCAGCCAACGACATCACCAACAACGCGGGATGCCTTGCGGTACGGGGTACCGGGGCGGATACCGCTGTCCCACATCGAATAGAGGATGCGCCGGTGCACCGGTTTGAGACCATCTCGTACATCGGGTAGCGCACGAGAAACGATAACGGACATCGCATACTCAAGAAAGGAGTCCTGCATCTCCTGCTCGATGGCGATCGACGTGAAGGTCTCTTGGGTCTCATCTGGCATGGTTGGTGGTCCCTAGCTGCTCTCTACGCGTCCAGGAATCGGACGTCTTTGGCGTTCTGTTGAATGAATAGGCGGCGGGACTCGACATCGGAGCCCATCAGGGTCGTGAAGGTCTCCTCTGCGAGGAACTGCTCCTCAAGCTCGACACGCAAGAGTGTCCGTGTCGACGGATCCATCGTCGTATCCCACAGTTCCCCTGCATTCATCTCTCCGAGGCCCTTGAATCGTTGGATGTTGATCTTGCGGCCCTCGTTCTCGGCCTTGAACCGTTCGAGTTCCTCGTCATTCTCGATCCAGGTCGTCTTCGTCCCGATCTTCGCCGAGTAGAGCGGTGGTTGAGCAATGTAGACGTAGCCATGCTGGATGACCTCAGGCATGTGTCGGAAGAAGAACGTCAGAAGCAGTGTGCGGATATGGGCTCCGTCGACATCGGCATCGGTGAGGATGATGATCTTGTTGTATCGAGCCTTCGTGATGTCCATCTCGTCACCGATACCGGTGCCGATCGCGGTGATGAGCGACTGGACCTCGGTGTTCTGGAGAACCCTTCCGATACGGTTCTTCTCCACGTTGATGATCTTCCCCCGGATCGGGAGGATTGCCTGAAACTCCGAATTCCGCGCCTGTTTCGCTGATCCTCCAGCGGAATCCCCCTCGACAATGAACATCTCGGATACCTCGGGATCCTTCGATGAACAATCAGAGAGCTTCCCGGGAAGTCCCCCGGATTCAAGGAGGCTCTTGCGACGCGTCAGGTCTCGAGCCTGTCGTGCTGCAGCCCGGGCACGGGCAGCTGAGGAGGCCTTGTCGGAAATCTTCTTTGCATCGCCTGGATGACGGTTCAGCCAGTCAGCAAGTGCCTGGTTCATGGCCTTTTGGACAAACGACTTGATTTCGGTGTTCCCAAGTTTCGTTTTCGTCTGTCCCTCGAACTGAGGGGATCGAACCTTTGCCGAGATCACAGCCGTCAGACCCTCGCGAACGTCCGCACCCTCCAGATTGCTGTCCTTCTCCTTGAGCACTCCCTTGGCACGCGCTATCTCGTTGATCGATCTGGTCAAGGCTGATCGGAAGCCTTCTTCGTGGGTTCCACCTTCATGGGTGTTGATGTTGTTTGCGAACGAGAGAATCGTCTCGTTGTACCCTGCCGTCCACTGGAGGGCAACCGCCACTTCGGCGTCTTCATCGGCATGCTCAAAGAACGCAATCTGGGGGTGAATGGGCTCGCGGTTTGTGTTGAGATGTTTGACGAAGTCCACAATGCCTCCGGCATATTTGAAAGTCTCTTCGACCGGTTCTTCGCCGCGTTCATCCACAAATCTGATCTCAAGACCCTTGTTGAGGAACGCCATCTCCCGGAGTCTGGTTGTCACCGTCTTGGCACTGTATTGGGTGGTCTCCTCGAAGACTTCCGGATCAGCCCAGAACGTGATTGACGTCCCGGATCGCTTCATCGGCTTGACCTTCTTGAGCTTGCTGACCGGCTCGCCGTACGCAAAACTTTGACTCCACAGTGATCCTTCGCGGACGACTTCCACGTCCATTCTCGTTGACAGGGCGTTGACAACTGAGATTCCCACACCGTGAAGTCCACCCGATACGACGTAGGCGCCAGAATCGAACTTCCCTCCGGCATGCAGCGTGGTCATCACGGTCGTCAGCGCCGGCAGTTTGGAGGTGGCGTGCTTGTCAACGGGGATACCGCGCCCGTTGTCCCTGACCTTGACCCCGCCATCGGCAAGGAGTGTTACCTCGATCCGGGTGCAGTACCCGGCCATGGCCTCATCCACAGCGTTATCCACAGCCTCCCAGATGAGATGATGAAGGCCCTTGGGGCCGGTGGATCCGATGTACATGGCAGGACGTCTGCGAACCGCTTCGAGGCCCTCGAGAACCTGGATCGAATCTGCTCCATACGACGCGCCCGAGGAAGGTTTTGCGTTTGTCACGGGACTCCTTCTCGCCTCAACTCAGAGGGGAAATCGAGGCTACTAACACCCTTGTAAGTATAACCGAAAACCGGCGTAATCCCTTTATTTGCATGGGTCGGAGCCCATTTCACCCTTGGCGAACCCTGATCTTGACCGAATGGACCAAATCACCTCCAAATCGGTCTCCAATTGCACCGGTGAGTTCACCCGTTTGATACTTGAGGAGCGATGCCGCCGAGCCGTCGAGGACCTCGACAAGCAGTGTTCCGTCGCGAACGCCGACCGGTGTTGCGAACGTCACCCAATCGTGCGGCGCAAAGAGTTGCCAGTCGTTCACCAGCTGTCCGTGGCGTACGTCGATTCCGACGGCAGCCTTCTCAATGATCGAACCGAGGAGTTGGCTGATCTCCTTCGGTTGTCTCCCCTCACCGTTTCCAAGATACTTCGCTCTCATGGCAACACCTTCCCGTCTCGCACCGACCAGCGGCGTCCTCTGATCGGTACCTCATCTTCTCTCGCCGTTGTGACAAAAACCTGACCGGTTGGCATCAGATCAAGCACCCTCGCTGCACGACTGGGATCGAGTTCCGAAAACACGTCGTCAAGAAGGAGGATCGGGGTCTGGTCGCGAACCTCTTCAATGAGTCGATACGACCCAATGCGGAGTGCAAGCGCTGTCGTACGCTGCTCACCTTGGGAGGCCATGGAGCGGGCGTTGCGGCCGTCGAGCATTAGTTCAGGTTCGTCTCGATGTGGTCCGACAGTTGTGCTTCGTATCTCGAGTTCCTTACCTCTCCGTGTAGCCAGAGCGGCCATGAAGGCTTCGGCGAGATCGTCGTTATCGCGGACGCCGTCGGAGCCCCAGGTCGATCGATACGACCATCTGAGTTTCCCTGACCCTCCAACCACCAGATAAGCCTCCTCGAGATGGGGTTGAAGGTTGGTGGCAACAGCTCTGCGGTGTTGCAGCACTTGGGCACCTGCGCGAGCGAGGCGCTCGTCCCACACATCGAGCGTGAGCGAATCGGTAGCCCTTCCTTCCTGCTTGAGGAGGGCATTGCGCTGGCGAAGGGCGCGGTCGTAGTCGGTCTGTACCGCAGCGGCCTGGGGCCAAAGCCTGGCTGCGAGGTCGTCGAGATAACCGCGACGGATCGCCGAACCACGCTTGACGAGATCGAGATCATCAGGAAGAAAGGCAACCATGGAAACCGTCGTGAGGACATCACGCATCCGGGTCGGACGTTTTCCGTTGACGAGGATCTTTCGTCTACCCTCCATGGGTATTTCGCATTCGATCACGGTTTCGCTCGCGCGACCGTCAAAGGCTCCACGGATCACTGCCGAAGACGTACCCTCCCTGATCAACGCCTCATCTGCCACCCCCCGAAGCGACTTCGTGGTGCCGAGATAGCCGATCGCTTCGATCACGGAGGTCTTTCCCTGGCCGTTGTCTCCCACAAGAACGTTGACTGCCTCATCAGGCTCGAAACGCAGTGTCTCGTATGAGCGGAAATCCCGCGCTTCGAGCCATGTGATGTTCATGGTTCGCTACAGGCGCACGGGCATCAACAAATACCGGAAATCGTCGCTCGATGCTCCGAGCAGCAGCCCTGGCTTGAGGGGATCTGAAGTCTCGATAACGACATGGTCATCGGCGACTGCTGTGATTCCATCCCGCAAATAGCGCGTGTTGAAGGCGATCGTCATGTCGTTGCCGCTGTAGTCACCCTCAAGCAATTCGGTCGCCTCTCCGACCTCCTGACGAATGACTGACAGCTCGACACCGCCACCGTGCATCGCAAGACGAACAGGAATGTGATCCTCAGCGACCAGGGCAGCACGATCAACGGCCTCAAGGAACGCGTCCTTGGCGACCACCAACCGGTTGGAATGTCCATCTGGAAAGAGCTGCTGAACGTTGGGGAATGCCGCGTCGATGACTCGTACGGTCAGGCGTCCCTGATCGGTGACGAACGACGCTTCTCGGTCACCAAGTGTCACGGTCATTGATCCCATTCCCACCGTTCTCCCGAGCTCCCTGAGTGCCCGATAGGGAACGAGCCTGGCCCCTTCCGTGGCAATACCAGGAATATCCTTGACTGCGAGGCGATATGAATCTGTTGCGATAAGCCTGAGGTTTTCACCGTTTGCCTCAAAGAGAACACCCGTCAGCGTGGGCCTCGCATCGTCTGTGGACGCTGCGACACCTACCTGGGCAAGGGCCCTGATGAGGTTCCCTCCATCAAGGACAATCGTCTCTCCCCCGGAGACATCGACGATCTTCGGAAAGTCGTCGATCTGCATCTCGCGCAGTTTGAATCGTGGACCGCTACCGGTGATTTCGATGTATCCGTCCCCGGATGCCAGCGAAACCGCACCGACCGGAAGTTTTCGAACGGCGTCTGCCGTCAACTTTGCCGGAATCACGGTTCGACCCTCTTCGGTGACCTCGACGTCAAGAAAGGTTCGGACTGTGACCTCGTTGTCCGTGCCGGTCACCGTGAGCTTCCCTCCAGATACCTCGCACAGGACACCCTGGAGGATCGGAAGGGGTGAACGTGTTCCAACGGCTCTCCCCGCTCTTGCAAGTACATCTGCAAGATCATCTCGTTCTGCCCTAATTCGCACTTTGTCTTCCTTCTGCTTCTGTTCTGTATTTTCTGAAAGAGTAGAGGTAGTAGTAGGGGGTGTGGATTGTGGACAAGATGGTGAGATCCCTTGTGCGCAGGCCGTTTCTCCCTCCACAGGGGATGTGGATGGATGCAACGTTATCCACCTCGCCGAGTGAGTGATGCGCTGATCTGGGGATAACGGTCATGTTGTCCTCAGCTGTTGGGTGATGGCTGTTACCTGGTCATACACAGCCTTGTCAGTCTGGAGAAGGTTGGTGATCTTTTCTACGGCATGCATGACCGTTGTGTGATCCCGTCCACCGAAAGCGGCACCGATGCGTGGGAGTGACAGCCCCGTGTTCTCGCGACACAGGTACATCCCGACTTGGCGTTGGCGTGCGAGGGGTTGTCTACGAGAACCTCCCACAATGTCGGTCTTTGGAATTTCGTAGTACTGGGCGACGGCGGAGATGATTGTGTCTGATGTGAGTGGAGCGGCAGACTGGAGCTTGACAACATCTTGGAGGACGTTCGTTGCCAGATCAAGCGTGACCCGTTCATGTGTGAGCGTCGCAAACGCCGATACGCGTGTCAGGGCGCCCTCAAGTTCTCGAATGTTGTCTGCAACGTTCTCTGCAATGAAACCAAGGACGTCTTGGGGCACACGAACCTCACCGGCTTCTGCGTTCTTGCGCAGAATGGCCAGACGGGTTTCAACATCGGGACTCTGGATATCGGTTGTGAGGCCCCATTCGAAACGGCTTCGCAGACGGTCCTCAATGGTTTTGAGTTCCCGCGGGGACCGATCTGAACTGATCACGAGTTGGTTTCCTGCCTCATAGAGCGAGTTGAACGTGTGGAAGAACTCTTCGAGGACCATCTCTTTACCTTCGAAGAACTGGACGTCGTCGACGAGGAGGATGTTGGCCTTTCGATACCGTGCCTTGAAGTCGTCCATGGTCTTGCGACGGATTGAGTTGATGAAGTCGTTGAAGAAGTTCTCAGAGGTGACGTACTTGACAACAGCAGACCGCGAGAGTTCGAGTCGGTGTTGACCAACAGCGTGAAGGAGATGTGTCTTACCAAGGCCTGATCCTGCGTAGATGAACAGCGGGTTGTAGTGACGTCCGGGCTGTTCGGCAACGGCCTGGGAGGCAGCATGAGCGAAGCGGTTGGATGGGCCCACGACGAAGTTCTCAAAGGAGTACCGGGCGAGCAGGTTCGATGTGTCGCGTTGTTCGAGGGGCTCGTCGACGCGTTGGCGTGCGTGGTCGTCGAGAGTCCCTTGGTAGGGCTTTGTCTCGATTGGACTGGTATCGGGTTCGGGTTGGGGTGCAACCGTGACAGAGACCTCAAATGGTTGTGGCCATACGGATGAGGCGATCTCATTGATCTGATGGGTGTAATTGTCGATTACCCATGTGGCGTTGAAGCGATTGGGGGCTTCAAGGGTGAGGGTGTCTTCCTCGCGGAGCACCTCAAGGGGCTTGATCCACGTTTCCCACTTCGCGCGGCCGATCACATCTCGGAGGCGACTGTGGAAAAGCTCGATTTTTGAGTCAACTGACCCGGTGGGTGTCTGCTGCAAAGCTCCCACTGTGTTGGTCCTCCCGGCACTTCAACCCAAGAATTATCTGTCCACATATCTATCCACAGTGTGTGGACAGATAATGCAACCCTGTTCGGTCTCTTTGTCAATACGGTCAAGGGGACCGAACCTCTATCAAGCTCCTCGGGGAAGAGCGGACAGCCGCCTGTCAAGAGCGAAGGGGAGTGTATAGAGGCATGCCGGCGCTGTTCAAGAGTGACAAAACCGCGACAATCCTCCATGCTCGTAGGAGCTTCCTGAGGATGAAAACACAATGGTACCAAGCGCTCTGGGGTGTCACGAAGTCTCCTGACGCATGCCGATTTTCGCGGAGTTCCAAGGTTTTGGTCTTGGAGAGTGTTTCGCGACCACCCAAGAGTTTTCGCGTCTTGAAGGGCAGGTGATGGTTTGACGGTCCCGAGACCTAGAATGTCGCCGTCCCATCGCTGTGATGGATGCATCGCTTCGCCCACCAGGGGTACCTCACATGAAACGTACATACCAACCGAACCGACGTCGTAGGAAACGCAAGCACGGCTTCCGGTCGCGCATGCGCACCCGAGCGGGCAGCGCAACCGTCAAACGGCGTCGCTCGAAGGGCCGCCACGAACTCTCCGCCTAGCGAGATGTTCATCCCTCTCCGATCCCCGGCAGATTTCGCGGCGGTGTATCGCACAGGAACCCGCAGCCGCAGAGGCGGACTCCTCGTGGTCCAGGTGCAGGGACTCGATGGACCTCCACGTCTCGGGTTTGTTGCCGGAAAGAAGGTAGGAAATGCAGTACAACGCAACCGTGCGAAGCGCCGCATGCGCGAAGCCGCAAGGCGCGTTGACCTACCAGGGGGCGTCGATATGGTGCTCGTTGCAACGGCAGAGGTCAATGCGACACCTTTCACAACCCTCGTCGACTGGCTGTCTGACGCAATCGAAGCCAATCGCATGAAGATCACGGGGAACCACCAGTGGTGAACTCACGCAGAAGTTTCAACCCCCTACAGTGGCTGTTTCTTCAGTTGATCCGGGGGTATCAGAAGGTGATTTCACCCCTGCTCCGTGCCAATTGTCGCTACCACCCCACCTGTTCTCGCTATACCTACGAGGCGATCGAGATTCACGGAGCCATCAAGGGTTCTTGGTTTGGAATACGCCGTATCGCGCGGTGTCATCCGTTCCATGCGGGTGGCTTTGATCCGGTTCCTGGATCCGAGGCCGCACGCACCACTCCACCGAAAGCCACTCCACTGAAAGGGAGCCATCCGTGATCCTGGCCGCGTTCGCCCCTTGGGAATGGCTGTTGAGCTTGCTCGGCACCCTGCTCGCATTCTACTACGATGTACTTCCAGAATATGGGATTTCTATCATCTTGTTGACTCTCACGGTCAGCCTTCTGCTTTTCCCGCTCACGGTGAAGCAAACGAGATCAATGAAGGCGATGCAGGAGATCCAACCCGAGGTCAAGCGGCTGCAGAAGGAACACAAGGGAGACAAGGAAGAGCTCAACAAGCAGCTCATGGAGCTCTACAAGGAAAAGGGAGTCAATCCTGCGGCAGGCTGTCTCCCACTTTTGGTGCAGATGCCCATCTGGTTTGCGCTCTATCGCGTGCTGTGGCAGGGCTACGGGATCCCCCAGGACTCCAGCCTCAAAGGAGTGCTCGACGCGGCAAATCAAGCACTCTACGTCACAGGACCCGACGGCAACCTGACAGGAACGCTGAAGGAAGGCGTGAATCTTGCTTCTGCGGCCTTCGAGCACGTCCGCTTTCTCGGGATGAACCTCCTCGTCCGGCCGTCCCAGGCCGTGGATCTCGGCGATATCGTCGGATCGCTTCCCTACATCCTCCTCATCGGTGCCATCGTTGTTGCCGGATTTTACCAGCAGGTACAAACAACACGACGACGCAAGGACGACCCCAATACCGAGCAAGCCCCACAGATGCAGGGCATGCAGAATGCCATGAAGATCATGCCCGTGGTGTTCGGTTTCATCAGTTGGAACTTCGTGGCAGGGTTGGGTTTGTACTTTGCAACCTCAAATATCTTCCGTGTCGGGCAGCAGGCCATCATTCTCCGAATGGGGGACGACGACGGACCAAAGGGGAAGGCCGCTGAGATCGAGCGAGCTCCGGATCCATCAGATGACCCGCCGCCGGGTAGTGGTCCCTCTCCCCACGCAAGCAAGAAGCGAAACCGCCGAAGAAAGAAGTAGCCCGATGGAATGGGTTGAAGTAGAAGGAAACAGCATCGATGAAGCCGTTGAGATGGCCATGCGAGAACTCGGTATCAAGCACCGCGACGATGCCGACGTCGAGGTGATCCAGGAACCGAAGGCTGGATTCCTCGGAATGGGTGGGAAAGCTGCCATTGTCAAGGTTACCAAGTCGCAGGATCGTCGTCCGGGCAGAAGAGGTCGTGGACGAGACAGCAATGGGAGATCCTCAAGATCGCCAGCCGAAAGCACCAAATCGACGACCGATCGTAGCCAGCAAGGTCAGCCCAAAACCAGCAACCAGGGAGACCATCGATCTCGCTCAGGATCCGGATCAAAGGACACCGACAAGGCGAGCCAAAAAAAGTCAAGTCAGAAGCCGTCGAACCAACGGCCCAAGGGAGAGAAGAAGAAAGTGCAGCGAGACGACCGCCCAGAAGCCGCCCCAATAGAGGAACAGGCAAAGGTTGCAGCTGGTTTTCTGACCGGATTGCTCGAAGCCTTTGGCTTGGAAGGAAGCGTGGAATCACGCATCGACGATGAGGTGTTGTACCTCGAGGTCAATGGAGAACAAACAGAAGCCCTCGTGGGTGCCAAAGGTTCGGTGATGTACTCCGTTCTTGAGCTCACCCGCACCGTCGTCCAACGCAAGACGTACGGCGCCCCAAGAATGCGCATCGATATCAACGGATACGCAGAACGAAGGCGGGAGGCATTGAAGATCTACGCGGGAAAGCTTGCGGAGCAGGTCATTGCAGACGAGGGCGAGGTCATGCTTGAGCCCATGAATGCTGCTGACCGTAAAGTCGTTCACGATGCAATTGCCGAGATTGACAACGTTCGTTCCTATTCGGAGGGTGAGGACCCACGTCGGGCCGTTGTCATCGCATTCGACGACGATCCGAGCTAACGGCCCTACAGAGGACCATCACGACACAATGAGGGCGGGTCCTTTGGGACTCGTCCTCTTGCGTAGTGATGTTTCACGTGAAACATGTTCAACTTTGGTCGACGATTGTTCCACGTGAAACAACTTGATTTCTCGCAACCGGAGCCCTGAACTCACAAGCCGAAAGCTGTAAGCTCCCCCTTATGTCGGATTCCGATCGGATCATCGCCATTGGCCGGGCCTGCGGCGTGACCCTTGACGCTCGCCAGGTCGAACAGCTGCTTGATTTCCGGTCGCTTCTTGCGTCGGAAGGCATTCAAACCGGTGGAATCGGACCAAATGAGGCCAACCGCTTGATTGATCGACACATCGGCGACTCCCTGGCCTATCTGCTGGGAATCCGTGAGGGTGCCGGAGCCATCCTGGATATCGGTTCCGGTATTGGCCTTCCCGGCATTCCGCTGGCCGTTGCACGACCAGACGAGTCTGTTGTGCTTCTCGATCGGTCCCAGCGACGATCAGACGTCGCCAAGCGGGGCGTGCGTCTCCTTGGGCTTCAGAATGTCACGACCCGAACGCAGGAGATCGCAGAGGTCCGCGAGCGCTATCCGGTGCTGACATTTCGTGCGTCATTGCCGGTGCCCGAGGCTGCACTGGTGGCATCGAGATTGCTGGAACCTGGTGGAAGTGCAGTGTTCGGTTTGTCGCGCCGTCGCAAAATGCCTGAGGTTCCTGATCCACCGGAAGGTGTCCGCTTTGATGTATCCTGCGAACTCGATGGAATACTTGACTCCCCCTTCTGGCTCCTTAGGATGACCACTACATGAACCGGCACACGATCTCATTATCAACCGTTGGCCAACGTGGCCGATAGGGCGCCGTCGCACGGCAAGGTCGTCGCGATCGCGAACCAGAAGGGTGGGGTTGGGAAATCGACGACCGCCATAAACCTGGGTGCTGGCCTTGCTTTGCAAGGAGAAGCCGTTCTCATTATCGACCTTGACCCCCAAGGAAATACGAGTTCTGGGCTGGGAATTGACCGATCTTCGATTGAGCTTTCCACCTATGAATTGCTTGTGGACGATGACGTGTCGATCAGTGATGTTCTCGAGCCAACTTCAGTGAAGGGCCTCCACGTCGTGCCAGCGACAATCGAGCTTGCGGGAGCCGAGATCGAACTCGTCTCACTCTTCTCACGAGAGCAGCGCCTCAAGAATGGAATGGCAGAGGTCCTCGACGACTATGACTTCATCCTGATTGATTGTCCGCCTTCGCTCGGTCTACTGACCATCAATGGTCTGACGGCGGCCGACGAGGTGCTGATTCCGATCCAGTGTGAATACTACGCACTCGAAGGGGTGAGCCAACTTGCTCGCAACATTGCACTGGTCAAACAGAACATCAACCCTAAGCTAGAGGTTGAAGGTGTGGTGCTCACGATGTTTGATGGAAGAACGACACTTGCGTCCGATGTGGTAACGCAGGTTCGTGAGCATTTCGGGGAGAAAGCATATAAGACGGTGATTCCTCGAACCGTTCGGCTCAGTGAAGCGCCGTCGTATGGGGAGCCGATCGAGGCATACGATCCGATGTCACGGGGTGCAATAGCGTACCGAGAGTTAGCCAGAGAGTTCAGGAGACGACATGGCCGCACGTAAGGGCGGACTGGGGCGCGGACTTGACGCTCTGATCCCGCAAGACCATCCCATGGGCGGATTCGCCGATGTCCCGGTCAAAGACATCGATCCGAATCCAAAACAACCTCGCTCGGACTTTGACCAGGCAGGACTTGATTCTCTGGCGGCTTCGATTTCGGCAGTTGGACTCCTCCAACCGATTGTGGTCCGGGCCGAGGGCACCCGATACGTGCTCGTGGCTGGCGAACGAAGACTGAGGGCAGCCAAGCAGGCCGGTCTTGCGACGATTCCAGCCGTGATTCGAGATGCCACCAAGGATGAGTCGAACCTGACCGAGGCCCTCATCGAGAATCTTCAGCGTCAAGATCTCACGGCACTTGAGGAGGCCGCTGCATTCAATGAACTTCTGGAAGATTATGGAATGACCCATGAACAGGTGGCAGAACAGGTTGGCCGGAGCCGGAGCGCGGTCACCAATACCGTGCGTCTCTTGCAACTGCCCGCACCTATCCAGGCAATGCTTGCATCAGGGGCTCTCTCGGCCGGTCATGCCAGAGCCTTGTTGGGATCCGAGGATGATACCTACGCCATACATATCGCCGAAAGGGCTGTGGCGGAAGGGTGGACGGTCCGCAGGGTGGAAGAGGCAATCCGACTTCGTGGAACGCAGGGGCGTGGCGGTACGAGTACGGCTACCACGTCTGTTCGTCCAGCGGCGATCATCGAGCTCGAGGACAAACTCCAGGAGAAGCTCGGAACCAAGGTCAAGATCGACTACCGGGGCAAGGGTGGTCGAATCACGATCCGGTATGCGTCCTCAGCCGACCTTGAGCGAATCTACCGACACCTGTTTGGTGAGTGAACAAGAATTCCGATGACCGATGACCGATGACCGATGACCGATGACCGATGACCGATGACCGATGACCGATGACCGATGAGGCGAGTCAGCGACCGCTGGTCGATGTCTGACTTCTGACTTGTGACTTCTGACTGACGGGGCTCGCAGGCTCGCACGCCCCCCTGATTCGACTACGTCGAATCCGTCCCCCCTCAAGGGGGGACGGTGGGTGGTGTCTTTCACACCCGTCCTCCCGCTTGCGGGGGGACGCGCCGAGCGCAGCGAGGTGCAGGGGGGCTTTCCGACTTCTGACGTCTGACCTCTGGGAGACGGGGCTCGCAGGCTCGCACGCCCCCCTGATTCGACTACGTCGAATCCGTCCCCCCTGAAGGGGGGACGCGACTTTGTTCGTAGAGGCCGGCGACGGCGTTTGCCACGATTCGGCCAGCTCGCCGGTTCATCGATCGCAGAGCGACCACGACCGCCGGTGCCCTCGTCTCCTTGAGAATCGGCATGGCCCGGCCGTATGCTCTGACTCCCAGCCGGTCTCCGATGTGCTCGGCGATCGCCATTCCTGCCTCCGAGTGGCTGTGTTCAGAGCTGAAGTAGTAGATGCCTTCGTCAATCTTGTTGGGAACAAGGAAGCCGACGACGAGATTCACATTCGATTTGTTCGCCTTCTGTGAACGGCGTCGCGGCGGAGGGATCGTATCAATTGAGCGACTCAGAAGCGGAATGCCTCCCAGAATCTGGATGGCGAGCGTTGCTTCCATGGCCGCGGTCCACGTCGCTTCTGCTTCCTTCGGCGAGCGACACTCCGGGTCAATGTAGATGAGTTGCCCGGCGATGGTCGGTGGAAGGGTGTCAAGCCACTGGCGTTCGCGTACGGCCTCGCGACCCTCTTTCTGCGTTGCAAGATCGACCAGTTTCAACTCCTCGGCAACAGCGACGCCGGCTATGCCGTCCTCAGCCATCTGGCGATTGTGTTGGAAGTCGAGGAGTCCACTGAGCGTGTCGGGACCGAAGATGCCGTCCACCTTTCCCGTTTCGAACCCAAGCGAGTTGAGTCGTGCTTGAAGTTCGGCCACGTCATCCCCGCGCATCATCGGGATCCGGTGGTAGAGCATTCGGTCGCCGAGCCGATAGCCGGCCTCAACGAGGGAACGCCATGTTTCGGGACCTACGATGCCGTCAGACGGAAGACCACGAGATGCCTGGAACTCGGCGACGGCCTGATGGGTTCCGGCACCAAATATGCCGTGAGTATCGTCGCCATACGTGAACCCGAGCGCGCTCAGGCGATCCTGAACGTCAATGACAGGTGCACCGCGGTCGCCTTTGTGGTAGAGCCTCACAGCGCAATCGTTGCAGAAACGGCGCTATAGGTCTGTCACTTGTTGGTGAACTCGGAGAGTTCCGATACAAGCTGTGCCTTCGAGCGAGCACCGATGAGCCGCCGCTTTTCCTCTCCATTTTGGAACACGATCATCGTTGGGATGCTCATGACAGAGTGGGCAGACGCGATCGCAGGGTTCTCGTCGATGTTCAGTTTGGCCACATTGAGCTTGCCCTCGTTCTCGGCGGCGAGCTCCTCAAGGGGTCCATTCATCATCTTGCATGGACCACACCACTCTGCCCAGAAGTCGACGAGTGTTGGAATATCCGATTGGATCGTCGCTTCAAAGTCGCCCTCGGTGACCGTCATCGTGTTCTGACCCATGGTGTGTGTTCTCCTGTCCTGTCGAATCAACCGACTTTTGAATGCTCTGATTCCATCGTGGCGGCCGGTACGTCCTGGGACTCGAGCCAGCGCTCAGCATCAAGCGCCGCTTGACATCCGAGTCCCGCCGCAGTGACGGCTTGGCGATACACCTTGTCCGCCACATCGCCCGCCGCATACACGCCCTCCACAGACGTGAGGGTTGTTCCGGCTTTGGTGATGATGTAGCCGTCATCGTCGAGCTCAAGATGATCGACGAAGACCTTGGTATTCGGATCGTGGCCGATGGCGACAAAGACGCCGTCGGCCGGGAAATCACTGATTTCATCTGAGATCACGTTGCGAAGCTTGACCCCTTCGACAACGGTTTCACCGTAAACCTCATCGACAACGCTGTTCCATATGACATCGATCTTTGGATGGTTGAAGACACGGTCACTCATGATTGCGGAAGCTCGGAACTCATCCCTGCGATGTACGACCGTGACCTTTGAAGCGAACTTTGTCAAGAACAGCGCTTCCTCCATTGCTGAATCGCCACCTCCAACGACCACGAGTTCCTTGTCGCGGAAGAAGAATCCGTCACAGGTCGCACATGCCGATACGCCGTAGCCCGTCAACCGTTCCTCGCCGGGAACCCTGAGCCATCGCGCTGAGGCACCGGTCGAGACAATCACACTGTCGGCTTCGTAGAGGTCCTCGCCGACCCAAATCTTGAAGGGACGTTGTGAGAAATCCACCCGTGAGACATCTGACGTGACGATCCGAGTTCCGAATCGCTCCGCCTGTTTGCGCATCTGTTCCATCAGGTCGGGACCCATGATGCCGTCAGGAAAGCCCGGATAGTTCTCGACATCGGTCGTGATCATGAGCTGACCGCCACGTTCCATGCCCTCGACCATGAGCGGCTCAAGGCCTGCCCGAGCAGCGTAGATTGCTGCCGTGAGGCCAGCCGGTCCACTTCCGATGATGACCATTGTTTCTGACATCGCGTCTCCTGGCACTACTTGCGATCTTGGGGATATCGCCGGATCCAAACGATCGCTCCGGCAAGGGTGAGAATCGCACCCACCACCGCGTATGCGACTTCTGTTCCCATCAGCGCACCCAGGGCACGGAATATTCCTACCAGCAGCCAGAAGACGGCCATGGCGATGGCCGCAAAAAGGATGAGCCCAACAGCCGTCCACGTGATGGCGACGGCAGCGCGGTCGACCGTGAGCTCGCGTACCTTGGTAGCGATCAGCTCAAGGAGATCGGCGATGCGCGCAGAGAGCGGTTGATTGGTTTCGGCCATGAACCGCAGATTAGTCCCCGCTGACGCCGAGCTCAGTCTGTGGTGTCCACAACGCTGCAATCGGCGAGATCCACGCTCACCACCTGATCGATGCCGGACGCAGTCGTGATACCAAAATGGACGATGGTGGTTCCACGATCATGCTCAGCGCCGAGGATCAGTGCACTCGTGACGTTTCCCGCCAGATAATCGATGAGCTCGTCGCGACAACTATCCAGATCTGCCCGATCGATCACCACGTCAGTCCTGTAGCCGAGGCCCTCAAGTACATCCTGGACCGCTTCTTCGTCGGACTCTCCCGAGAGGGCGTAGAGCAGCTCGTCCGGATCGATGTCTTCCATTCCCTTGACGTCGATCAGGCCGTCTTTTTCCGATGTTTGATCAGATTCCGCCACCGCGTCCGGTGCTGGAGGTGCTCCCGCTGTTGGGGCTTCCGTACGGGTGGTCTCGGCGACTTGGATCGCCGCGATATTGGTGGAGTCATCGCTGGTTGATGGAAGAACGACGATGGCTGCTACGACCGCTGCGGTTGCTGCAAGCCCAGCCACGGGTAGCCACCACCGTTGCTTCGTTGTCTGACGCCGCGGTGCGGTTGTGGCCGTTTCGAGGTGAAGCTCTGTTCTCAGATTGGTTCGGAGCGTGTCGCGTTCATTCCCTGTCAGGCGCACCGGTTCGATCTCAGAAAGCAAGGCGTGGACTCTGGCTTGCTCGGCGAATTCCTGCGACAGTTCACGACTCGCTTGGACGCGCGACATCGCCGCCTCGGCATCCTCTGTGCTGAGGCGACCTCCAACAAGATCGAGGATGAGATCGCGGTCGCGGTCGTTCATGTTTCTCCGTCGTCAGGTATTAGAGGCTCGCCACGGGTGTTGAGGTTCCCAAGTTCTTTGGCCAAAAGCTTACGCGCACGAAAGAGCCTGCTCTTGATCGTTCCTTGCGGTACCTCAAGGACATCGCTCGCCTGCTCCAGGGACATGCCCTGGAGATCGACAAGGACAACTGCCGCCCGGAACTCGTCACTGAGCGTTGTAAGTGCAGCGTCGATGTCAGGGCGGATCTCTACGGCATCGAATGGATCCATACTTGCCACATCGATAGGATCGTGATCTTGGGGCAGATTCTCGACCATCTTGCGTTTCTTGCGCCGAAGATGGTCGTAACACGTGTTGACGGCGACTCGGTACAGCCATGTGGAAAAGGCAGCCTTGGCTTGGAATCGATCAGCTTTCCGAAACACCGTGAGAAACGTGTCTTGGGTGGCATCCAGAGCCTCTTCTCGATCTCGGAGCATGCGGAGGCAGACAGCGAACACGCGGTCCTCATGTGCCTCCATCAGATCGTTGAATGCCGCGACATCGCCTTGGAGATACCGATCGATGAGCTCGACGTCGAGGTGGGCGCGGTCAGTCATGTGCGGTGGAGAGTAGACGTCGCCATGCCCGGACAACCGATGTTGCTACCCGCTGCGGGGAGCGCTACGACGCGAACCGCACCTCGTTGATCACGGCCTGATATGAGCCATCTGGACGTACCGGAAGGTCAACGAGCCAGAGACGCCAGACACCTCCGCCACGTACCGGGAGTTGGATTTGGATTTCCGATGCCTGGAGGGTTCCACGAGCGATGTGCTCCCACCGGGCCGGATCGTCGGGGATCGCATCGGCCCAGCTGACACGGAAGGTTGTTCCCGATGACCCTCGCACGAACATGGATGTGGGCGTCCCCGCCACATCGAACACGAGACCCGCCCCTTCCTTGAGTTCTCCGATTGGTCGGGAATAGGCCTCCGTACGCCACGACGTCGAAGGATCACCATCGACAACGTATTGCACCTCATCGTCACTTTCGGTTCCATCGCCAAGCGGGTCGTATACGACGACATGGGAATCGAGGGAATCTGGGTCCTTCGGGCTACCGATCTCAATGGGAATGGTGGACGTGGGTCCCGTGGCCTCACCTCCGACGGGGTATAGGAACGGCGAGTCTGGATCGAAGTCCGCAGCGATCCCGACTGCTGCGATGAGGGCGATCGCCATACCGATGAGTGTCAATACCACGAGTGATCGCCATGGCCGGACCGGTGGGGAATCCTCGATGGGTTCAAATGCAACAGATGACAGGTGGGCCCCAAGAGTGGCGGCATCCAATTGCCCTGCTATGCCTGCCTTGAGTGCGGCGTCGATCTCGGGGTTGACACCGGTCAGAACGGCTGATGGCATCACGGATGGATCATCTGTTCCGGTCAGACCGGCTCGAAGTACCTCGGCAAGGGCCCGAGTGTCACTCGCCTGATCTTTCCAACGGGGTTGCCGCCCAAAAGCACCGATCTTGGCGGGATGTGCGGCAGAAAAGTGGACCGCAGAGGTATCGATTGCTCCATGGACCCCGCCGGTTGCATGAAACCGTGCCAACGCCACGCACAGTCCCGAGGCGTTCGGCAGGAACTCCTCAACCGGGAGTCCCTCCCCAGCACGAATGCGGTCAGCGAACGAAACACCGCCGTCCCACTCACTCACCGAATACGCTGACGCCGATGTCTCTCCCGCAGCGAAGACCTTCTGGAGATGAAGCTCTGTGAGGGCAGCCGCTGCGCGAACTCCTCCGAGGAATGATCCGTGTCGATCATGGGATGCCTCGGGTGCGAGGTAACGCACGAGGACGGGTCGATCGAGTTGCGCGTCCTGTGCAAGCCATTCCTCGATGTCGCCGTCACTACCCAGGCGAATGTTGAGGCGATACCGCTCAGGGAGACGAGGAGGCATCAGTGCACCCTCAATGCGGCGGGGGGTGCTGACGACCTCATTAGCCCGCCCGCAGGACAGCCAGGGACTCGGGGAGAAGTACGTAGCCCTCGGACTCGTAGAGCGAAATCGCTTGTTCGTTCTCTGACTTGGTGTTGAGCAGCAGGGCCTTGGAACCGGAGCGTCTTGCGCCGCGCGCCACGGCGCGGATGAGGCTTCGTCCCATCCCTTGCCCCTGCCACTTGGGATGAACGGCTACTCGCTGGAGGTAGGAGATCGCGTGACCGTAGCCGACAATGGCGTAGCCCGTTGCACCCTCGTCTCCATCCTTGATGATGAAGGTGTCCGACTTGGCAGTTGCATGCGTTGCCTCATCAAGGGCGTTGCGGTCGAACCGCCAGAATCCTTCGAAGGCAGCCTGATCGATGCACAGCAACACGTCGAGATCGACCTCGGCGCTGCGGTGGACGAGATGGTTCGGGGCAGGGACATCACGATCGAGCGACAACCGCATCAGCGCAAGATCAATGTCGGGAACGAAACCGGCAGATTCCCACGGCGGTCGCGCAGACTCTGCAAGCGGCGTCGACAGGACTGACGGCGCACCGAGATCCATGAGGCGCTGAGTACAGTCTGACAGGAAGCCGGATCCTCCTCGAACAAGGCGGAGATGGGCATCGTCGAACGTGTCGTTCCATGGCCGAGCCTCGGCTCTTGCCCATCCCCGTCGCAATGAGACGGAACCCGGCCATGAGCCGCGCTGGAAGACCCGATACGTCGTGTCGGCTGTTGCCATGTCCCTCCATGTCGCGACATCCACCGATCACAGGCTACCCGCGGTTTGGCTATGCGCCGTTCATGAGACAATCCTGTGATGTCGGTCCACCTTGTCACGAACGAACTGAGTCTGAGACATGTCACGCCACCGGGGCATCCTGAACGACCGGCACGCGTGACGGCGGTCATTGACGCCATCAGGTCTTCAGAGCACCCCGTTGTCGAGGTTGAGGCTCCTGAAGTCGATATGAGCCTTCTTGCAACGATCCACGACACGACATACATTGATCGGATCAGAGCGTTTTGTGTTTCGGGGGGAGGAGCGTTGGACCCCGACACGTATGTGGTGCCAGCATCGTGGGATGCAGCCATCCATGCCGCGGGGGCTGGCCCCGCGGCAGTCGATCGCTTGTGGAAGGGGTCAGGAACTGCCTTTGTCGCTGTGCGGCCTCCCGGGCACCACGCCGAACGGCATCAGGCCATGGGGTTCTGTTTGTTCAACAACATCGCAATCACTGCCTCCTACCTCCGTGCCCAGGGTGAGCGGGTTGCGATTGTCGATTGGGACGTACACCACGGAAACGGGACCCAGCGCTCGTTCTACGAGGATTCCGAGGTCTTGTATGTCTCACTTCACGAGTTCCCGTTCTTCCCCGGAACCGGCTGGGTGGATGAGGTCGGTACTGGCCCAGGTCGCGGCATGACCGTGAATGTCCCGATTCCGGCGGCCACCTCCGCAGCTTCGTTCCTGGCAGCATTCCATCAGCTTGCCATGCCGCCCATCCGCCAGTTCGCACCATCGTGGATTCTGATCAGCAGTGGTTATGACGCCCACGTGCGTGACCCGCTCGGCGAGCTCAATCTCGAGTCAGTTCATTACGGGTGGATGGCGTCGGCCCTGGCCTCGGTCGTACCCCAGAATAGAATTGTGGCGTTTCTGGAGGGTGGATACGATCTGTCAGCGCTCGGGACGAGTGCCATAGCGACACTCACCGGGCTCATCGAGGGTGCCGAACCGACCGTTTGGCCAAGTGACATCACGGGATCGGCCGCCAAGACGGTCGGTATGGCTCGGGAGGCTATCTCGACATACTGGGATCTCTCGTAGCCAACGGCGCGACAAACCCAACGGGCGCGAACTTCATCAAGACTTCCGACCAACCGGCCGATATCTCTTCTTGGGAATCGTGGAGTAGCGGAGGATTGCATCATGTCGACCACACCAAGTCTTGAGGAGCTGCTCGAGCGTCTTCTATCTCTGGGAGGCTCAGACCTCCACCTCAAGGTTGGATCGCCACCGACCTACCGGATCCATGGCGAATTGCAGATGGCCGACCTTCCGGCATTGTCGCCAGATGAGACGAGCGAGTTGCTTGCGTCGATGTTGCCAACACACCTTGAGCCTCCATCGAGTGGCCGTGACGTCGATTTTGCATGGGGAAGGGCGAATCTTGGTCGTTTCCGTGTGACGAGCTATACCCAGCGTGGCTCGATCAACGTCGTGGTCCGGGCGGTCCCTGCCACGAGCGGCACGTTGGCCGATCTCGGGTTGCCAGAACCGATTACGAAGCTTGCCAACGAATTACAGGGCCTTGTGGTGGTGACCGGACCTGCGGGTTCGGGCAAGACGACAACGTGTGCGGCGATCATCGACTACATCAACACCAATCGCAGAGCGAACATCATCACCCTTGAAGACCCAATTGAGGTCCTCCATCGGGACAAACAGTCCATTGTCAGTCAACGCGAGGTGGGCGTCGATATCGATTCCCTTTCGACGGGTCTCAGATCGGTTCTTCGCCAGGACCCCGATGTGATTTATCTCGGTGAGCTTCGCGATCGTGATTCGATCGAGGGTGCTCTCATAGCTGCTGAGACAGGGCATCTTGTGCTGACCACGATGTACACAACGGACGCTGTCGAGACCGTGCATCGCATTCTCGATTCGTTCCCCCCCTTCCTTGAGCGACGGATCAGACAGATGCTTGGCACGTCACTTCTCGCAATCGTTTCCCAGAGGCTGCTTCCCCGCAATGAGGGATCGGGAAGAGTGCCAGCCGTTGAGGTCATGCTCAACACCGAAGCGATCACCGAACGGCTCGTCGGAACCGAACCGATGGACACCCTGTACGAAACCATCGCAGAGGGTGCGTTCTACGGGATGTGCACGCTTGATCAGGCGATCGTGAAACGGTACGAGGCCGGAGACGTGTCGTTCTCGGACGCCTTGATGTTTGTCGCTTCGCCTCGTGACTTCAAGGTTGCCACCGGTGCGCTCACCGGAGCGGCACCGCAGTAGCGAACCAACAACATCGGTAGGGCGTTCTACTCTTGCCGTCATGGCGAGTTTCACGTGCCGCGATTGCGGCTCTTCCTTCCTTTTGTCTCAGGCGGTGCTTGACCGGTACCCCGGCTGGACGCCTCGTCAGTGCATGGATTGCCGTACACCGTCACGAAACTCCAAGGAAGCACCCAAGAAAAAAGGGGCGAAGCCGGTTGACGCAGGGGCGAAAGCCGACCCATCCACCGGCGTATTCACCGACGGGAGCTCGGTTCCGAATCCGGGCCCTGGCGGATGGGGCGCCGTGTACGTCGTCGATGGCAGGATCATCGCCGAAGCAAGTGGGTTCGATCCGGACACCACGAACAACCGAATGGAACTCACGGCGCTCATCGAAGCGGCATCGCTGGTTCCCGATGGGGTTGAAACCACGATCTACTCGGATTCCCACCTTGCCGTGAACACCATCAACGAGTGGGCATCGGAATGGGAACGTCGGGGATGGAAACGCAAGAGCGGTCCCGTCGAGAATCTTGACCTTGTCAAGGCCGCCTACACGACATACAAGCGTCGCAAGGAACTCGATGTTGTGTGGATCAAGGCACATGTCGGATACACGTGGAACGAATACGCCGACGAACTTGCCAACGCGGCTCGAGAGGCCGGGGCATGACGAGAGACCGCTTTCGAGAGATCCTTACTCCCGAGATCCGTGCGCTCGCAAAACTGTTTGCGGACGAGGGACACGAGTTGTACCTCGTTGGTGGATCGGTTCGCGACGTGCTGCTTGAGAGGGATGTCTCGGACCTTGACTTCACCACGAGGGCACGCCCGGACGACATCGAACGCATCGGTGATATATGGGCGTCGTCGCTGTTTCTCGCCGGCAAGGACTTTGGAACCATTGGATTGGTCCACGACGGACAGGTACATGAGATCACAACTTTTCGCTCGGAGGTGTATCGAGGAGATTCGCGAAAGCCCTCGGTGACCTACGGCGACAGCCTTACGGATGATCTGTCACGCAGGGATTTCACGGTGAACGCGATGGCACTTCTCGTGCCGACCGGCGCAGATGAAGACCCCCTGATGGAAGACCCCTACGACGGCCTCACCGATCTCATGGCCGGCGTGCTGCGAACTCCAGGCCCTCCCGAGGAGCTGTTCTCCGATGACCCGTTGCGCATGCTGCGGCTGTTTCGTTTCATGTCGACGCTCGGTTTCACTCCCGATCCTGCAGCTTTGAGGGCAGTTGCTGACATGGCAGATCGGCTCGAGATCATCTCTGCGGAGAGGATCCGAGCCGAATTCGACAAGTTGATGGTCGGGGCCCAGGTCGTGCCAGCGCTCGAGGCGCTGATTGAAAGCGGCCTCGCGGACTACTTCATTCCCGAAATTCCAGCCCTTGCCGTTGAGCAGGATCCGGTCCATCGGCACAAGGACGTGCTTGCCCACACGATTGCTGTTGTTGGGAAGACCGACAAGGATCGGGACAATCCCAGACTGGAGGTTCGACTTGCAGCGTTGTTCCACGACATCGGTAAACCAGCAACGCGCGAGTTTGGAAAAGGAGGGGTGTCGTTTCATCACCACGAGGTCGTCGGGGCGCGTATGGCCCGAAAAAGAATGAAGGCGCTGCGCTATCCCAAACACGTGATCGAAGATGTTGGGAACCTCGTGTTTCTCCATATGCGGCCTCACACCTACAAGATGGGCTGGACCGATGCCGCTGTTCGTCGTTACGTCCGCGATGCGGGGCCACTGCTCGACCAACTCAACGAGCTTGTCCGCTGTGATGTGACCACTCGCAACAAGCAACTTGCGCGCTCAATCTCGCGCCGTATTGATGAACTTGAGGAGCGCATTGTGTTCCTCCGCGAGCAGGAGGAACTTGACTCACTGCGTCCTCCGATCGACGGCAACCAGGTCATGGAGTACCTCGGGTTGGAACCATCTCGCGAGGTTGGTCGCATCATGAACATGCTCCTTGAGAAACGCATCGAGGACGGCCCCTACTCCGAAGAAGAAGCCTTCGCCATCCTGGACGACTGGAATACGGGCGAGTGAAACGAGCCAGGGGGGCGTGTGAGCTGTAAGCCGAAAGCTGAAAGCTCCATTGACACTACCCACATTGAACCTTATGTATATGCATAGCCGGATGCATATACGTATACTGATCCGATGACAACCACTGCAGCTGTGATCGGGGCCTCGGGGTATGGGGGCGGTGAGCTCGTTCGCTTCCTTGACGCCCATCCCGAGTTCTCTACAGAAATCCTCGGAGCACATTCCAAGGCTGGCGCGACACTCGGAGAGGTGCATCCGCACCTGTCAGGTGGCGACCGTGAGCTGGTGTCGTTCGAGCCCGACAAGTTCTCCGAGGTTGACGTCGTGTTTCTTGCCCTGCCTCACGGGGCATCGGCGGAGCCGGCAATGCAGTTGCTCGAACGTGGCGTCAAGGTCGTGGATCTCGGAAGCGACTTCCGGCTTGCGACTCCGCAGCGATATCGAGAGGCGTACGGTGTTGAACATCCGTATCCCGATCAGCTCGGTGAATGGGCGTACGGAATTCCGGAGTTGTTCGCTGATGCGATTGCAGCGTCAGACCGCGTTTCGGCACCGGGGTGCTATCCGACGTCGGCTGTTCTTGCGATCGCTCCGATCGCAGCCGCAGGGCTGATCGATCACGATGGCATCGTGGTCGACGCGCTTTCTGGCGTCTCGGGCGCCGGACGGGGGGTGTCAGAGGCAACTTCGTTCGGGGCGATCGACGAGTCGGTCAAGGCATACAAGATCCTCGAACACCGCCATCAGCCCGAGATGATCCAGGCCGTAGACGCCTACGCCGGCGCTCCCGTCGAACTCGTTTTCACACCCCACCTGGTACCGATGCAACGAGGGATTCTCTCGACGATGTACATGATGGCGACCGAAGGTACGGCAATTGACGACATTCACACGGCATTCGACAAGGCGTACGCTGATCAGCCGTTCGTTCGCCTGAGCGGGGTACCTCCCGAAACCCGGTGGGTGGTCGGTTCGAACAACGCCCTCGTCTCGTACCACCTCGACGAAGTTTCGCGGCGACTCATAGCGGTGTGTGCGATCGACAACCTGGTCAAGGGTGCTGCCGGTCAAGCTGTCCAGTGTGCAAATCTCATGTTCGGATTCGACCAAGCATCCGGACTCCCAACGGAAGGGTGGATGCCATGACCGGTCATTCGGTTCCATCGCCAGTCAAGCCCCGTATCGCATCGACCATGGGCAAGGCAGGCATCTTTTCAGAGGCTCTCCCGTTCATCCGACGCTTCCGCGGGACAACCGTGGTCGTCAAGTACGGCGGCTCAGCCATGGTCGATGATGCCTTGCGTGAGAGCTTCGCCGACGATGTGGCGATGCTCCACTTTGCCGGTATCAAGGTGATCATCGTCCATGGGGGCGGTCCACACATCTCACGGGCGATGGGACAGCGCGGCATGGAGCCCCAGTGGATCGAGGGTCTTCGCGTGACTGACGATGAGACTATCCGTGTCGTCCAGGCCACCCTTGTCGGCGAGATCAATCCGGACATCGTTCGGCTCGTAAACAATCACGGGTCGGTCGCAACCGGCGTGTCAGGGCTTGATGCCAACCTCTTTGTTGCTGAGCCCCAAGACAAGCGTCTCGGTTTCGTTGGAAAGATCAAAGAGGTCAATGTCGGCATCATTGAAGGCCTTCAGGCACAGGGCTATGTCCCTGTTGTCGCCCCCATTGCACGGGGGGAGGACGGCAAGACGTACAACCTCAACGCTGATACGGCGGCCGGTGCCCTTGCTGCCGCCATAGGTGCATCCAAACTTGTGTTTCTCACCGATGTTGAGGGCCTCTACCGTGACTTCGGCGATGATTCAAGCTTGATTTCTCGGATCACCACAGCCGATCTCTTGAAGTTTGTCGACTCCGGTGCGGCCTCGGCTGGGATGGTTCCCAAGATCCGGGCAAGCCTTGCCGCCATCGAAGGCGGCGTGCAGCAGGTCCACATTCTCGATGGCCGCATTCAGCATTCGCTTCTGCTTGAGATCTTCACACCTGAGGGGATCGGCACGATGGTCACACCGGGCAGCGCCGTATGAGGGCAGACACCCTGACGCGTCGCAGAACCATCCGTTCGATGCTCGCGTCGACGACGATTCAGACACAGGCCGAGATCAAGCGTCATCTCGCTGAGCGGGGGTTCAACGTTACCCAAGCCACGATTTCACGGGATCTCGATGCCGTGGGTGCCGTACGGGTCAAGGCGGATGGGCAGAGTGTGTATCGGCTCGGTGAGGTATCCGATGATGACGATTCGAGAGTTGCTCTCCATGCGGCCTTCGACGAGTTTGTCGAAAGCATCGCCATCTCGGGCAATCTGATCATCCTCAAGGTGCCACCGGGGGCGGCGCATCTGGTGGCGAGCCGAGTGGATGGCGCAGCGATTGATGGGGTTCTTGGATCGGTTGCCGGGGATGACACCATCCTCGTCATTGCTGATGAGATTGTCGGTGCCGAAAAAGTTTCCGCACGATTGGAAGGAACGAACGGGCGATGAAGCGAGATATCAAAAAGGTCGTACTCGCCTACAGCGGGGGGCTTGACACGTCGGTCATTCTCAGATGGATCATCGAGGAGTACGGGGCGGAGGTTGTTGCCTATACGGCCGATGTCGGACAAGGCGAGGAGACGGAGGAGGCCAGGGTCAAGGCGCTCGAGACCGGAGCGGTCGAGGCGATCTGTGAGGACCTGACCGAGGAGTTTGTCACCGATTACGTCTTTCCGGCGTTTCGGGCATCATCGCTGTACGAGGGTTACTACCTCATGGGGACTTCCCTTGCGCGACCGGTGATATCCAAAGGGTTGGTTCGAGCCGCGATCGAGACCGGTGCAGACGCGATCGCCCACGGGGCCACCGGAAAGGGGAACGATCAGGTCCGATTTGAGCTATCGGCGTATGCTCTCAAGCCCGACATCAAGATCATTGCCCCGTGGCGGGAATGGGATCTGAAGGGCAGAGCCGATTGTGTCGCGTATGCAGAGGCGCACGGGATCCCAACGCCGGTGACTGCCGAAAAGCCATACTCGATGGACGCAAACCTCCTCCACATCTCATATGAGGGTGGAGTTCTTGAGGATCCATGGACCGGACCGCCACCAAACATGTTCAAGATGACTGTTGATCCGATCGATGCCCCCGATGAACCTGAGTATGTGACGGTTGGGTACGAGGCCGGCGATCCAGTGTCTGTCAACGGTGTCCGTCTCGCCCCCCAAGCGCTGTTGACCAAGCTCAACGAGATCGGCGGCAAGCATGGTGTTGGCAGGGTCGACATCGTCGAGAACCGCTTCGTCGGGATGAAGTCACGTGGCGTCTATGAGACACCGGGGGGGACGATCATGTATCACGCTCACCGTGCCGTCGAATCTCTGACACTTGACAGGGAGGTTGCACACCTGCGCGATGAACTCTCGACTCGGTACGCCGAGATGGTCTACAACGGGTTCTGGTTCGCACCCGAGCGTGAGGCTCTTCAGCATTTCATGGACGATCTCCAGAAACCGGTGACCGGAGAGGCCCGTATCAAGCTCTACAAAGGTCAGGCGATCATCGATGGTCGTCGATCCGATACGCATGCACTCTACGACGAGGCAACCGTCACTTTTGAAGCCGACGAGGTGTACAACCAGGCCGATGCGGAGGGCTTCATACGTCTGCAGTCTCTGCGGCTACGAACGTTTGCGGAGAAGCGTCTCGGCGAAGGGGAGTAGCTGATGACTCTGTGGTCGGGAGGACGTTTTTCGGAGGGACCGGCCGATGAGCTGTGGGCCTTTACCGTGGATCATGTGGATCGAAGGATGCTTGTTGATGATGTCAGGGGTTCGATTGCCCATGCAGCGATGCTCGGATCAGTTGGTCTGCTCAGTGTCGAAGAGACATCGACAATGGCTCGTGGTCTTGAAGTGATCGCTGCTGAGGCTGCTGACGATTCGTTCGTGTTCGTGGATTCTGACGAAGATGTCCATTCCGCCGTCGAGCGACGGCTTGGGGAGATCATCGGTGACCTCGCCGGGAAGCTTCACACCGGACGATCCCGCAACGATCAGGTCGCACTTGATCTGCGCCTGTATCTGAAACGGTCTGTGCGTGAACGGGTCACGGAAATCAACGATTTCATCGATGTGTTGATTGATCAGGCCGAAGCCGTCGGCGACACCGTGGTTCCGTCCTACACCCACGTTCAGCAGGCTCAAGCGGTTCCGCTTGCACATCATCTCCTCGCCTATGCATGGATGCTGGTGCGCGACGCACAGCGGTTCGGTGATGCACTCGGTCGCATCGATGTCTCCCCGCTCGGTGCCGGTGCATCTGGTGGATCGTCGCTGCCACTCGATCCGGCGTTCTCGGCGAACGAGCTCGGCCTTGCGCATGTGTTCACCAATTCGATGGATGCCGTTGCGTCACGCGATTTCGCCGCCGAGTTCGTGTGGTGCTGTACCCAGGCAATGGTTCATCTTTCCCGTCTCGCTGAGGAGATGATCTTGTGGTGTTCATCGGAGTTTGCATGGGTGACATTTTCCGACGCCTTCACCACCGGGTCCTCAGCCATGCCACAGAAGAAGAATGCTGACATTGCCGAACTGGTGCGTGGGAAGTCGGCAGCCGTCATCGGTGACCTCACTGCCATCGGCGCGCTTCAGAAGGGTCTCCCGATGACGTATAACCGCGATCTCCAAGAGGACAAGCGTCTCGTCTTCCACGCAAACGACACCCTGTCAGGGTCACTTCGGGCGCTGGGTGGGATGCTCGCCACGGCGTCGTTCCACGCACCGGCTCCCGATGCCTGGGTCTTTGCTCTCGACCTGGCAGAGCTGCTGGTCTCGCGCGGCGTCCCGTTTCGAGAGGCACATCACATTGTTGGCGGCCTCGTATCCGACCTCGTCGCAGCTGGCAAGACCTTCGCTGATCTCACCGCAGAGAATCTGGTCGCAGTGAACCCGCTATTCGTGGCTGACGACCTGACCCTTCTCAACCCGCAGGCATCGGTTGCCAATCGCTTGACGCCCGGCGGCGGCTCCATGGCATCGGTTCAAGCCCAGATCGCCCAACTCCGCTCCCTATCTACGAGACGGGGCTCGCAGGCTCGCACGCCCCCCTGATCCGACTGCGTCGGATCTGTCCCCCCTGAACTGAAGGGGGGACGGTGTGTGTTGTCTTCCACACCCGTCCTCCCGCTTGCGGGGGGACGCGCCGAGCGCAGCGAGGTGCAGGGGGGCTCCGACTTCTGACTTCTGGAAGGCGGTGGTTAGGCGGCGCGGATGGACGGCATGGTTGGAAAGCAGAGCTCACAACCTGCACTGTCGCAGTGTGAAACGGCCTTGACGTCAAGACCGGTGCTTGCAAACCAAGTCTCAAGGTCCCTGTCACTCAGCGTGATGAGATCCACGGCTTCGGTTGTCTGTATGAGTGTCATTGTTTCCATACCCATAATGTATCGATCGGGTACGACAGAAACGCGAGTGCTCGAGCCTGGGCGTATTATTCCTTCATGGAACTCAAGAGATACAGCGACGCACCCGTCTTCAAGTTCGGGGACCTTCAGCTCCGGGAGCTCACCCCAGAGGTTTTCGATGCAGCATCCTTTGCAGAAGTTGTCGTTCCCATCGGTGCAGATCGGGAACCGCGGGTTTCCTCAAAAGAACATCGGATGTACATCTGCTTCGTCGGCGAAGTTGAATTCTCCGTCAACGGGGAGTCCATTCGCCTCACCACAGGTGATGTCCTTCACATCTCTGAAGGTGAGACGTACGGGTTCCACAACGGCGGGTATCAGGAGGTACGACTTCTCTTGATCAGAGTTCCCGGCCCAAGCATCCCTCAGAGCCTCTGACCGGGACTGGTCGTCAGGCGGCTCCCAAGGGCAAAACGTATCGCCACACCACGACAAAATGGACGATCGATGCTGCGACGACCAGTACGTGGAATACCTCGTGGTATGAAAACACCCTCGGCCACAATCGAGGTCGGTTTGTGATGAGAAGGAACATGCCGATCGTGTAGATCACACCGCCAAGCGCAGCAAGCCCGGCAGCGGTCCAGCCAAGTTCTGATACAAATTTTCCTGCCAAGGCGATTCCAAGCCAACCCATGCCAGCACCCAGAGCCATCGAGAACCCCTGTCTGTCGGTGGGATACAGCAGATGCTGGAGCCCGTCGACCAGCACCGCACCCCATGCAACTGCCAGAGCGGTCCAGCGCAATGGTCCGTCAAGCGTTGCGATGATGATTGGCGTGTAGGTGCCAGCAATCAGGGCAATGATCATCGAGTGATCAAGGCGCTGCATACGCTTTTTTGCGGCATCGCACCACGGTATGGAGTGGTACAGAGAACTCGTCGTGTACAAGGCAACGAGGGCCCCACCGAAGATGATCACGCCGATGCGAAGCCCCCAATTCGGGGCGATGATGACGAGGAACAGGGTTCCAACAACTGCGGCGACCGCGGCTGAGCCATGCAGAATTCCCCGTACGGGGTTCTGCATTTTGCCAAGTGTCCAACGTGCGGAATCCATCGATGCAAGGCTACTGGTGGCGCCCGCTACACAGCGCGAAATCGTCAAACACCTCTACGATGGTGCCCATTCGGTGTCTTCACACGAACGTACCAATCGGGAGAACCAGTGTCGGTCAAAGACAGTGCACTCAAGCCGATCTATCGGATCTATGAGGATCGACTCCGAAAGGACCTCAACGTTGATGCGCTCCCAAGACACATCGGGGTCATCCACGATGGCCACCGCCGGTACGCCCGAGCAGAGGGACTCCCTGACTACGCGGCTTCCTACCGCGTCGGTATGGCAAAATTTGTCGAGTTCCTGCAATGGACGGCTGATCTTGATATCGAGGCAGTCACGTGTTGGCTCCTTTCCACGGAAAACCTCGCACGACCCAAAGAAGAACTCGACCCGTACTACGCAGTGCTCATTGAGATGTTCAATCAGATTCCCACATCGTCTGCCGGTGAGGATGTGAAGGTGCGGTTCATCGGGAGCCTCGACCTCCTTCCAACCGACCTCGTCGATGCAGCGAAGCGACTCGAATCCGAGTGCAGCACCGGCAGCCGCCGCGTGACCATCGCCTTGGCGTATGGGGGAAGGCAGGAGATCGTTGACGCTGTGAAAGACCTGGTTGATGATCTTGCATCTTCGGGTGTGGAGGCCACGCACATGGCTGAACACATCAATCCTGAAGCGATGTCGTCTCGCATGTACGCTTCGGATCTTCCGGATCCCGACCTTGTCTTGCGCACATCGGGCGAAGCGAGGCTTTCGGGATTCCTGCTCTGGCAGGCTGCTTACGCCGAGTACCTGTTTGTCGACGTCTACTGGCCCGCCTTCCGTCGTGTCGACTTTCTGCGGGCTCTGCGCGACTACACACGCCGGGAACGCCGCTACGGCAAATAGGCGGCTGCGCTATCGGGATCGCAGCTCGAGGGGGATGTGGTCCTGGTCGTTGAATGTCCGAAGGCTCATCACGTGGTTGCCAGCGAGGGGCAGCACCTTGACCCGAGCAAAGGAAGCGTGGAAGAGGACAAACTTCTCCCACTCCCACGGTGACGGAGGGATACCGAGTAGGTGCGTGAGAGATACTGAATTCGTTCCACCGTGGGCAACGATCACGATGCGCCCGTCCTTGTTGTTGCAATGCCACAGGTTCGGATCGTCGGGATCCTTGGTGACACCGCGCTCGGCGAGAAGACCGTCGAGTGCCGTCGTGACGCGGTCGTGGAATGCTCGGAACGACTCACCACCGTCAAGACCATTCCACCACTCTTCAGGAGATCGGTGCTTGGTCGTTTTGAAGATGTTGATGACGGCTTCTTCTGAGATCCCGCTCCAGTCCGGCAGCTTCACCTCAACCAGGTCGTCTACGGTGAACGGTGACAGACCTGTGCGCTCTCCGATGGGTTCCGCCGTCTGTTGTGATCGCAGCGCTGGTGATACGACCAGTTCCGTTGCCCGGGGGTTTGCCTTCGCAATTCGTTCGGCTGCAAGCTCTGCCTGCTTCCTGCCGAGATCGGTGAGGGGTGGGTCGGATTGTGAGATGCCGTCGACAGCCCACTGCGGCTGTCCGTGTCGTACAAATACGATGTCCATCCCGACAGGATACGGCGCCCAGCAGGTGAGATTCTGTCGCTTCGCTCAACGATTGTCCATGTCACGTTGCGTCGGTTTGTCGTCGCCTCGAACCCAAGAGTTGTGGGATCGCCGTCAAACCCTCGATGGTCGATAGCGGCGGTGGGACAAATCAAGCGTGTCGATGTTCTCAACTGTTGCAAATGCCTCGGGGTATGACGCAGCCACGATGCGCATGACATCTTTCGCCCGTCGGCGTGTGACGACGCAGAACAAGACCATTACCGGGCCGCGGAGGCCCTCGCCGGGGACCTCTGTCACGCCGAAACCGGCATCACGAAGTTCGGCCGTCGGCGATGGGGCATCCATCGGGACGAAGACCCGGACGACGGATTCTCCGACCGCAACCTTTTCTTCGAGCCATGTTCCGATCCATGTGCCGAGGGCGAATCCACCCGCATAGGCGATTGCCTTCGCCGGTGTGTCGAGCGATGCAAACACAAATGCTGCGGCAACGAGCCACGTGAAGGACTCCACGAATCCGACGGCAGCAGCGATACCTCGTCGGCCGCGCATGATGAACATGACACGGAGCACACCGGCCGACACATCAACGATGCGCAACCCGATGATGAGTGCGAGGATCCCCACGGTTGCCAACAGATCGGTAGATGGAATTGTGAGCGCGATCATGACGAACAACCTCCGGTCAAAGACCACCACAGAAGAGCTGCACAACGCCTCCGGTGTGCAGCAGCTGGAAGGCTAACGCGTAACACGGCATGTCTCGCGCCTTTTCTGCCACTGCCGTTGCCCTCCCACAGAAAAACTCAGGGCCGCCTTGCCGGATCGACAATGCGGCCCTGGGTTGGGCTTAGACGGGAGGTTAGGAAGGCATCCTGTCTGGCTACTGTTATCGGACAATTGTCGCCAAGACTTGAGCGCTTTCTTGAAAAATTCCACCTCGGCGAAAAAAGCTCTGATCGGGCACCTTCGGGCGCACTCCGTGCGGACGGATGGTCCCTTCACACTCCGCTCGGGAGCCGTCTCTTCGTGGTACATCGATGCACGACAGACCACGTTTTCGGGGGAGGGAGCACGCGCGGTGGGAGCGGCCATGCTTGAGCAGATCGACGACGATGTTGATGCCGTGGGCGGCATGACGATGGGTGCAGACCCGATCGCAGTCGCCACGGCAATTGCCGCAGCGGAAGCCGGAAGAACCATCAGGTCGTTTTCTGTCCGCAAGGAGGCGAAGGCACACGGTGTGGGTGGCCGGCTCGTTGGACCAGTTGGTGCCGGAGACAGGGTTGTCGCACTTGAGGACACAACGACAACCGGATCTGCATTGGTTGAGGCCATTGATGCAATGATCGGAGCCGGTGTGCGTGTTGTGAAAGCGGTAGCGCTTGTCGACCGATCGGGTACCCAGGCCCGCGAACGGGTCCAAGAGCGCGGGGTTCCCTATGTTGCCCTTGTGACACCAGCAGATCTCGGCATGGAGGACTAGTGCACGCATTCCGAGCCCCGTTTCGACTCTTCATCATCGGCGTCGTCGGCCTCGTCCTTATCCTTGCTGCTGTTGACATCTTGTTTCTCCACGAGATATCCACCCCACCTGACGGTGCACCTGCACAGCTCACGACTCGTGGCCTTGCCCAACAACGCGGTGACATCGTCCTCGGTGCCGCGCTCATCGGTATGGGTGCCGTGCTCCTTGGGACATCGTTCGTTGAGCTGCTGAAGCGCAAGCCCGTCGTTGACGTTCGCGACGACGGTCTGTACGCCCAAATTGGCGGCAGGATACCCGATGTGTTGATTCCATGGGCCGAGGTGGCAGCCGTGACAAGCGGTGTTGACACCGATCCGTACGATGGCGCCACTCGAGAGACGTTGATTGTCCAGGTTCGCGATCCCAAAGCGGTTCCCGCGTCGCTCGCCGGCGCGGCGTGGCGTGGCAACGAGCTACACATCGATGCTCACGACTGGAACCGTCCCGTGACCGATATTGCCCTTGCCGCACAAGGGGCACGGGATCATGCGATGCGGCCTCCGCCTTCGGCAACACCGTCACAACCAGGCCAACCGTCGATGATGTGGGAAACGAAGGTCGATGTGACAACTGAGCAGCCAACCATTTCGCCAGCCATCCCCGATGGGTCAGGCGATCACCCGATCGCAGATGACGGTGAGGTGGCTGAATGAAGATCGGTGCCCACGTCCCACCGAAGAATCCGTTGGTTGAGGCCGCCGATCGTGATGCCGATGCGGTTCAGATCTTCCTTGCCAATCCACAATCGTGGAAGCCGCCGGTTCCAAGGACAGACACCGAGGAGCTCAGGTCGTCCAACATTGACTTCTATGTCCACGCTCCGTATCTGATCAACCTTGCCTCACCAAACAACAGGGTGCGGATTCCGTCCCGCAAGACCCTCGCCCAGACCGTTGTTGCGGCAGAGGCGATCGGAGCACTCGGTGTCGTCGTTCACGGAGGCAGCGTTGGTGGAGATGAAGAGATCGAGGTTGGTTTCGAACGTTGGCGCAAGGCGCTTGATTCCTTTGATGTCACCGTTCCGATCCTTGTCGAGAACACGGCGGGTCGCGGCAACTCGGTGATGCAGGACATCCACAACTACGGTCCGTTGTGGGAAGCGATCGGCGACTTCAACGTTGGGGTCTGTCTGGATACGTGCCATACATGGGCGGCTGGACAGGACATGGAGAATGCCGTGAGCATCATCAGCGGTTTGACCGGTGGGGTTGCCCTTGTCCACGCAAACGACTCGCGTGACGAATTCGGATCCAATCGCGACCGCCACGCCAACTTCGGCAACGGCCAGATCCCCGAGGACCTCGTTCTCAACATCATCCGACAAGCCAATGTGACGGCCATCGTTGAAACCCCCAACGACGACAACGGCCAAGCCGCAGACATTGCTTGGCTTCGCTCAAAGCTGACGTGACCTTCACCGATCGTTGTACGTTGCCCTGTTTGGACAACCACACATGCTCAGGACGCGAGTTGGGTGACCCCGCGTCGTTCCATGTCTCCCCAGACACGCGTTGACTTTCCACCGATCATCGCTCGAATACGCCACCAAACGGTCATCTGGCGGAGTCCGAGATTCTCGATGAAGACGAGTCCGACGAGTTGCAGCGTTTCCATCGGATCATTGAAGTAGCCGTACCGTTCGTCGAGCAGGAGCGCGAGGAGGGATGTCAACGCGCCCAAGAACAGCGCGATCAGATACACGAGGATGACTGTTGCTGGGGTCACCCATCCAAAGAACAGTGCAAACGGAATGATCAGGTAGCCGGTGAACTCCACAATCGGGGCGCAGAACTCGAAGATGACCATGAATGGCCACATGAGCATCCCAACGGTGCCATGGCGGGGGTTGAAGAAACTCGAACGAAAGTCGTACACGGCTGTCATCAGTCCCCGATGCCAACGGATCCGCTGACGTCGCAGGATCTCCTTGGTTGGGGGAACCTCGGTCCACAACACGGCGTTGGGTGCGTACCGGATCCGATACGGAGTGCCCGTGTCGCGGCAGTGCCGGTGGATGCGCATCGTGAGGTCCATGTCCTCTCCGAAGTGGCCGCGTGTGTACCCACCAAGGTCTATCACGACGTCGCGTTGGAAGATCCCGAACGCTCCGCTGACATTGGGAAGTGCATTGATGGATGCCCATGCCGGCTTTGTGGCGATGAATGCCCTTACATATTCGAGGATCTGGTACCGGGCGATCAACGATCGAGGTATGCCCGGTTCGACGATGTGTCCGTGACGAACCGTGCCGCCATTGAGTGGGCGAATGTTTCCTCCAACAGCAACGACGCGTTCGCGGTCCTCAGCGATGAGACGCATGGCATGGATCAGGGCATCTTCGTCAACGATGACGTCGGCGTCGGTCGCCATCACGTACGGAAAACGTGCAGCGTTGATGGCAGCGTTCAGCGCATCTGCCCGGCCCCCGTTTTCCTTGTCAACCACGGTCAGATCAACACCTGTCGAATGCCGCGACTTGTAGATCCCCCGAACAGGCGCAGTTGGGATACTTGTTCGCAGCGGATACGGCATCTGTTCGAGATCGAAGGCCTCGATCAACAGCGCCAAGGTGTCATCAGCACTGCCGTCGTTGGCGACGACGATCTCATAGCGCGGATAGGACACCATGGTGAGGGAGCGAATCGATTCGACAATTCCGATCGCCTCGTTGTAGGCAGGGATGACGATCGAGACGGGTGGGGCCAGGTCCGAATCGAGCATGTCCTGATCGCGTCCGAACCGCTCGACGATCCGTTCGCGGCGAAGGAACACGGCGGAGCCCGCCGCAAGGACGGCCATGATGACTTGAAGCGCGATGTAGAAGATCAGGAAGAACAGCGACAGGAACGTCAGCACACCGGTCATGGGGTTACCGATTCCAGGGTTGGCATGGAAAGGTCTGGGTACCGTGACTCCGATGCCAGGTTCCCGACATATGCGAGGAGATCGATGTCGATGGCGGATTGTGTCCCGGCGCGTGAGCGTCTCGCAGCTTCAGCGACTTCCCCCTGCATGGTCAGCTGATACAGGGCTGCATCCGCCGCATAGGGATCCTCGCCAGAGAGCACGCTGATGAGTACGCCCGTGCCGCCAGGGAGCCAACCAATGGCCTCAGCCGCGTTCTGGCGAACCCACCACATCGGATCGTTGAGAAGGAGCCGTAGACGGTCAGCTGCCGGAGCCGCTGCAAGCCGTCCGAGCGAACTGGCTGCTCGGGCTCGCACGGGCCAATGGTCATCGTCAAGGGCGTCGATCAATCCGAGTACGGCATCGTCCCCTCCGGCGGAGCCCAGCGCGGATGCCGCCGCCAATCGCCAATCTGGCTGATCTGAGGTGAGAAGGCGCAGCAGGAGTGCCTCTGCGTCTGCGTCGGATACCTGGCCCAAGACTCGAATGCCGAGCGCGATCGTGGAAACCGGTGGTTCGTCGGTATCCGACCGCTGCTCGATCCACTCTCTGATCGGTGGTCCCACCTCGGGACCGAAATGAACGAGTGCATCGGCGAGTCGAGCGGCGTGCCAGGGTGAAGCCTCCACGGCACGGTTCAAGATTGCAGGAACCGACGTTACATCGCGCAACCGGCTGAGACCCTTGGCGGCATGGATTGCAACGTGGTTGTTCGGGTCGACAAGGAGCCGACGCAGATCCTCGACATAGGTATCGGTTGCCAGATCCACAAATGTGGATACGGCAGCAAGCCTGGCGCTCGGCGGGAACCGCCTCGCAATTCGCGCCAGGAGTACTTCAGGTACACCGAGGTACGCGACGAGTTCGTCCACGAAACCTTGCTCCGACCCGACGAGGGACAGGCGGTACTCCACGAGAGCGTTGTGGAACATCGGATCATGGGACCAGTCCGGGGAAGGATGCAAAGGCAACATGTTGCGACTGACCATTTCACCGACAACAGCAACGTACTGTGCCGAACGGACACCTTGCCAGCGCCTGTAGAGACGGTGAGTCACCTTCAGGATCACCAAGACGACGATTGCAACCAAGGCGGAAACGGCCGCGATCGACAGCCACCAAAGCAATGAGCTACTCATATCCATAAACCATCGGCTTGGTAGCCCTCTTGGTTGACCCATTCCACCCGTGCGTCGACGATGTGGCCAGTGATGTCAGTCCATCATGATGGTGGGGCGATTCCTCACGCAGGCAGATTCAAGATCCGGTCGATCCTCGCCTTGAGTTCAGTTGGGCTGAACGGTTTTCGAATGTAGTCGGCAGCTCCTTCGCTCAGAGAGCTGACGACGGCGTGATGATCATCGACACCCGATAGGAGTACCACCGGGAAGTCCAGCCCCTCGGAACGCCAGGTTTGGAGCACGTCGATTCCCTTGAGGCCCGGCATGAGCTGGTCGAGGATGACCAAATCAAACACCTCGCTGCGTCCGAGTTCGAGAGCCGCCGGTCCGTCAACTGCCTCGACCACCTCATGACCGTCGGTTTGGAGGTGTCGCTTCACCAGCAGTCGGATAGCTGGGGAATCATCTGCGATGAGAATTCGTGGCACCAGCCAATGCTAGACCAGACATAGCGGCCAGACATAGCGGCCAGATATCGGTACGTGGCAGTGGGAGTGCCGAATTGAGGACTGCCGCCCCGGTCGGGGAATGTGGCCCAATCCGGTGGCTTGGCTCCAATGGTTGCGATAATCGGGAGCTGTGCATGTTCCATCACGAGTTCTCTACGGCGGAAGATCTGGCGCACCGGTCGCCCTGATTGCTTCGGCGGCGGCCGTGACTTTCCTCTTCACAGCGACACCGTTCCTGCTCGCACCAATCTCGGATCGCTACGGCGTTTCCGAGGGTACGGCAAGTGCCATAGCGGTTGCCCAGGTGGGGAGTTTCGCCGTCATGAACTTCCTGCTCCCCAGGTTCGTGCGACCGAGTGGACAGATACTCCGTATCGCCGCGATCGGGTTGGTTGTTGCGAACGCGTTGAGCATGCTCCCGAACGAATTTGCGGTGCTCATCGTTCTGCGGGTCGCAGCGGGTGCAGCCGCGGGAGCCATGACTTGGCTTGCATGGTCGAACGCGATGAAACACACCTCAACGATGTCGTCGATTGCAGCAACCGGCCCGGTCACCGCTTTGATTGCTTCACCCCTGTTGTCCCTCCTTGCCACCCATGGAGACCGTGTCGTCTATGGGGTGTTGGCGCTCGTGGCCATCCCCGCGGCGGTGCTCATCGCCCCAATCACTGGTAAGAAACGGTCTCGGGGCGATTTGTCGAGATCGAGATCAAACCGGGTCTTGCTTGCAGCCCTCTTTGGTCTCACCTTCTTTGGATCGAGTCTCTATCTCAACCTTTCCATCGTGGGAAGGGACATCCATCATCTGACTCCGTTTGCGGCTTCCATCGGGTTCAGTCTCAATGCCGTCGGTAGCCTGATGGGTGCCCGTCTTTCGAATCGTCACAATCGACCAGGATGGTTCATCGTCTCGATCGGGATTGCAGCGGCTGGCACGGTGTTCGGTCCGGTCCCGCTGTACTACTTCGGCATGTTCTGGTGGGGTTTCGCCTTCTGGATGGCGGTTCCAGCCGTCCTCCAACTCCTTGTCGATCGGTCCCTGGAACCATCCGAACGTGCAGGCGACGGCCAGGGCGTTATGGCCCTCGGACGGTCCTTCGGCCCAGCAATGGGCGGTGGCTTTGTTGATGCAGGCGCGTTTTCGGCACTCGCCATCGTCTCGGCATCAGGATTGACAGCTTCCGGCTTGACCGTGATCGGTGTCAACGCTTCGAGAGAACGGCTCCCCCCGACCGACCCCGACACCATCGACCAGCAGTTCTGAACCCCCAGACCGCGCGACGCCGCCCGCGTACCCAGGGTAAGAACCGACCGTGACGGTCGGTCACAGCCCAAAGAACGGCGTGACCGAAGGTCACGCAACGACGATGGTCTTGAGGTTGAGGAACTCCTGCATGCCGATGTGGGACAGTTCCCTGCCGTAGCCGGAGTTCTTGATTCCACCGAAGGGGAGTCGCGGATCCGACGCGACGAACGCATTGACAAACACCGACCCTGCTTCGATTCGGTTCCGTGCTATCTGTGCGCCCCGCGCAACGTCCCTGGTGAACACAGCAGCCCCGAGACCAAATGGAGAGTCGTTTGCCACAGCGATTGCTTCGTCCTCGGTTGATACGGTGATGACGATTGCGACCGGGCCGAACGTTTCCTCGGAATACACCGGCATGTGCGGCTTGACGTCTGCGAGCACGGTCGGGGGGTAGAAGGCGCCCGGGCCCGTGGGAACCTTTCCACCGGTTACGACGCGGGCACCGAGTTGGATTGATCGCTGTACCTGGTCGTGGAGTTCATCTCGCAGATCGACCCTGGCCATGGGTCCGATGCGTGTCGCCTCATCGGTGGGATCCCCAACGGGATACGCCTCCATGGCCGCCGCGAGTCGGGTCGTGAACTCGTCAGCGATCGACTCGTGGACAATGAAGCGCTTTGCTGCAATACACGATTGCCCACCGTTGATGAGGCGTGACGTGGCACACATCTCGACTGCGAGATCGAGGTCGGCATCCTCAAGGATCAGGTAGGGATCGCTGCCACCGAGCTCGAGAACGGTCTTCTTCAGCTGTGATCCGGCTCGTCCGGCCACGGCACGCCCCGCAGCGTCAGAGCCGGTCAACGTGACCGCACGGATGAGTGGGTTGTCGATGATCTCGCTGACCCCTGAACTGGGCACCACAACGGTTCGGAAGAGACCGTCGGGAAATCCCGCCGTGACAACCATCTCATCGATGGCGAGCGCACAACCGGTCACATTGGAGGCATGTTTGAGGATTCCTCCGTTGCCGGCCATGAGGGCCGGGGCCGCAAACCGAAGGACCTGCCACAGGGGGAAGTTCCACGGCATCACAGCCAGAATCACGCCGAGTGGGCGGTAGGCGACGTAGCTGTGTGCTCGCCCAGTGTCGACGTGATGGTCGGCAAGGATTGTTTCGGCTTCGTCCGCGTAATAGCGGCATACCCATGCGCATTTCTTGGCCTCGCCGCGTCCCTCGCTGACCGGCTTCCCCATCTCAAGGGCCATCAGTGTCGCAAGCTCATCGGCTCTCGACTCGAGGACATCTGCCAGGCGAAGCATGTGGGCCCGCCTTGTCCCGAGGTCCGTCCGCATCCACTCACGCTGGAGTTGGTCCGCAGTGGCGATGTGTTTCGCAACATCGGCGGGTGTGGTTCGGTCGTAGCGGGCGACGACGGTGCCGTCAACGGGGTTGGTCGAGATCATTCCTCAAGACTAGAGCTCCCGTTGGATCTCGCCCAAGTCATCCCCAGCCTCGACCAGCCGCACCCCCGAGAGGTACCTCTCGACGGATGAGATATCAGCGACGATCACGGCGCATCATTGTTCGAATCACTGAATTCTTGTACATGTTCCCGAAACGGTTCCATTGGCGGCGACAATCAATGGCAGTATTCAATCGTTTCCCATCCACGTTGCCAACATGGAGCTTGTCAACGGGTCGGACCCAGAAGTCCTTATCGTTTCGTTCGGTCAGGTTTGATCCTTTCTGTGATCTCACGATCAAACATGGAGCCCGTACCGGAATCGTTACGAGATTTCAGTCATCGTCTCGTAGCGCGCAGTGGGGCACAATGGCGTGATGCCCAGATATGACGCAGTCGTAGTCGGTTCAGGTCCGAACGGGCTTGCCGCTGCAGTGGAACTGACGACAGCCGGTCGTCGAGTCCTGGTCGTTGAAGGTGCCGACGTCATCGGTGGAGGTACAAGAACCGAGGAACTCACCTTGCCCGGTTTCCTCCACGACGTGTGTTCGGCCATTCACCCCCTCGGCGTCGCTTCACCTTTCCTTGCATCCCACGGAATCGGTGATTGGATTCATCCTGACGTTCCAGCAACGCATCCGCTCGGGGATGGACGAGTGGTCGTTCTCCACGAATCTGTCGACGATACGGTCTCGGGACTGGGGACGGACGGCGCAAGGTATCGGAGACTCATCGGCGGTCTCGTGGATCGTTCTGACGACGTGATCGACGCGATTCTCAATCCGCTTCCCATGGTTCCGGATCATCCGTTGACGCTCGCTCGGTTCGGCATACCGGGGTTGATTCCCGCTTCCACGTTGGTGCGCACCCTCCGTACGGAGGAAGGAAGGGCGCTCTTCGCGGGGCTCGCTTCACACGCAATTGCTCCTTTTTCAAGACCCATGACAGGAGCCGTTGTCCAGGCCTTTGCTGTTTCAGCGCATGCATCCGGCTGGCCGCTCGTTCGGGGAGGCTCCCAGAGACTTGCCGAAGCCATGGCCGATATTGTGACCTCTGCGGGGGGTGTGATCGAGACCGGTCGATGGATTCGGTCCCTTGCTGAATTCGAGGAAGTTCCGGTGGTCATGCTTGATGTGATGCCCCCGGCGGCAGTGCGAATCGGTGGAACGAGGATCCACCGATCAGCAGCCAAGAGAATGGCGAAGTGGTCCTCGGGTCCGGGGGTGTTCAAGGTTGACTGGGCGCTCGACGGTCCGATCCCTTGGAGCGACGAGTGGAGCCGGCGTTCAGGGACGGTCCATGTTGGCGGTACCTATGAGGAGATTGCAGCCTCCGAAAGGGCCGTGCACGACGGACAACATCCCGAAGATCCCTTCGTGATCGTCGCGCAACAATCCTTGTTCGACGACACGAGAGCCCCTGTCGGGAAGCACACGGGATGGGGCTACTGCCACGTTCCGAGTGGCTCGGGCGTCGACATGACGGAGGCAATCGAAGCACAGATCGAGCGGTTCGCCCCTGGATTCCGCGACCGTATCCTGGCAAGACACACGATGGGTCCTCGCCAGTACGAAGAGCACAACCCAAACTATGTCGCCGGTGACATCGCAGGAGGAGCGTTCAGCTTGGGACGCACACTGCGGTTCGGCTACGGGCAGTACCGGATCGGGGATGGTCTGTATCTTTGCTCGTCTGCCACTTCGCCCGGCGCTGGCGTCCACGGAATGTGCGGGTATCACGCAGCCAGGGCAGCTCTCCTCGATACGAGGTGACACCGATTGGTTTTTCTCCTTGATGGTTGAATCTCAGGCGTTACGTTGGTGGATAAAGCACTAGATCAGTGTGACTGATCGACCGCCAAGGGGCTGGATGGGGTGATTGTTCGGCCCATATCGATCGGCAAAGATCTTGAGTGCGTCGGTACCGACCGATTGCACGTCCTCATAGATCAACCACCGGACGCCCTTCGTCAGTGGTGGGGTCGTTCGCGTGCCCGTATAGAGGAACCGTCGTGAGTCCTTGGGCAGGAGACGCGCCACACTGATCGGTTCGTCGAGGGGGGCAGCCGATGGGGGAGGTGTGATCAGGACATCAACTGGATGTATTCCAGGAGAGCGATCGAACAGAACCGCAAGGACAGCAATCGCACCAGCAGAGTCCTGATGGACGAGGTGCAATTCAAGATCCGCTGGTGTCCCTCTGACCGTGTGTTCGCTCGGTGTGTGGCAGTGGGCATCGAAAAGCGAGAACAGCCGATCGTTGATCGTGAGAATTCCACCGGGTTGGATGTCAGCACTGAGTGTGTTGCCAACGTCGCGAAGGCTGACGCGGCTGAGATGGTGGTACGCCTCGGAAACCCGCTGCGCCGATTGAGGTTCATTTTCTTCAAGATGGATCGGTGATCGCATGGTGGTGCATCGTAGACGTGGTCCGGCGAACACCTTCCGGACGCGCAGAAGGGGCGGCACGGAGGACCGCCCCTTCCTATTGACCTACGACCTCAGCCCGCGAGGAAACTCGCAAGGTCGTCCTGTGCGACATCGTCGCCAGCAATGAACGATTCGACGTTGTCGTGAGCGACACTGTCGTGGTACTGCACGGACGGCGACTTCATGAAGTACGACGACGGTGCAACCAGTGGACCTGCAATGCCGCGGTCCATGCCGATCTTGGCGCAACGAACCGCATCGATGATGACACCTGCACTGTTTGGTGAATCCCACACTTCAAGCTTCATCTCCACGTTGAGGGGAACATCACCAAAGCTTGTCCCCTCAAGACGGATATAGGCCCACTTGCGGTCTGTCAGCCACGGCACATGGTCCGACGGTCCGATGTGGACGTTGTCGGAGTTGATCTTGTCCTCGATCTGGCTCGTCACCGACTGGGTCTTGGAGATCTTCTTCGACTGAAGACGCTCGCGCTCGAGCATGTTCATGAAGTCCATGTTTCCACCGAAGTTCAGCTGGTACGTGTTGTCGATGTGGACGCCACGGTCCTCGAACAAGCGAGCGAGCTGACGGTGGACGATCGTTGCACCGACCTGTGACTTGATGTCGTCACCGATGATCGGGAGTCCGGCATCAACGAATTTCTGGGCCCATTCGGGGTCCGAAGCGATGAACACAGGTATCGCGTTGACAAAGCCACAGCCAGCGCCGATCGCGGCCTGTGCGTAGAACTTGGTCGCCTTCTCCGAACCAACAGGGAGATAGGAGACGAGGATGTCGGCTTTTGCTGCCTTCAGGGCCGCTACGACATCGACGGGTTCGGCCGGGGATTCTTCGACCTGGTCGACGTAGTACTTCCCAAGACCGTCGAATGTAGGACCGCGGAGCACATCGATGCCAAGATCACCGATTTTCGCGAACTCGATGGTGTTGTTCTGTCCACCCCACATTGCCTTGGCAATATCCTGGCCAACCTTGGATGCATCGACATCGAATGCGGCAACAAACTCGACGTCACCGATGTGATAGTCGCCAAGCTGCACGTGCATCAGACCCGGAACCTTGAGATCCGCGTCTGCATCCTTGTAGTACTCCACTCCCTGAATGAGTGAGTTTGCGCAGTTTCCGAGCCCTGCGATGGCTACTCGTACCTTGGACATGAAGCCCTCCTCCGTGTTGGTCCTTGTCTGTGGCCGTGTCTTAGGTGATCTGTGTTCGGGGTGTGACGCCGACTCCGCGCTCACTGGCGATCAAGCCATCAAGCCACGCCATGTCGGCTTCGATGGACCGCATTGCGTGCTCCATGAGGGCAAGGCGATAGCGGTCCGGTTTCTGTGATTCAGTGCGAGCCTCGACGACGACGTCGCGCGCCGACTTGAGCTGGGCAGCAACCTTGGTCCGACGATGCTCAAGGACTCGGGTCCGCTGGTGCTGGGGGAGTTGGCTCAAGAAGGCGAGTCGGATCTGGAATGCACGGTCAGTTTCAGAGGCGTCAGGATCGGCGGTGAGGAGCGAGTCGAAAAGCTCTTGCCCGTCTGCGGTGATTGCGTATGCCTTGCGGCGGCCCGTTCCCTCGCTTGCCTCAATGGCTCCGCGCTTGTCGAGACGCCGGAGTGCTGGGTACAACGACCCGAACGACACGGTCCAAAAACCGAGTTGTGCAAGAGAACGTTTGATCTCGTACCCGTGGCGCGGGCGTTCGATGAGCAAACCAAGAATGGCAAAGTCCAACATGACGCTGCGAGTATATCGAATCGATACACGAATGTATATCGAATCGATACACCTCGCGAAAATCCTCTCTCACTGCCGCGTACCCAGGGTTCCAGCCCCCACTTTTCGGGGGGCTGGAACCCTGGGTACGCGTGAGTCGTCAAGCGATGTCGTAATGTGATGCCCATGTCTGTGAACCCCCAAAAGATGCGCCTCGCGGACGAAGTCCCCGTTCATCAATCCATCACGTGAGCGAAGACGCATCCCCATTGCCGATCCCTGGAGGACTCCAAGGCCGAGACTTTTGGATCCTCATGGGATATGCCGTTGTGCTCGGTCTTGTTGGCGTCGTCGCTTCGCTCGTGTTCTTGGGGGTGACCGAGCTCGGGGAGGAGTGGTATGGGGCGTCGGCGACGGGCTGGTTCGACGGCCACGTGTGGTGGATCGGTGTTGCCGCTGGAGCCGGGCTCATTGTTGGCGTGTTACGTCACGTTCTGCATATGCCAAAGAAGATCCCTGGACTTATCAAGGATCTTGAGGAACAGCACATTGCAACACGGTGGGTTCCGTCGATCGTGGCTGTGTCGGCGGTTTCCCTGGTTGGCGGTGCCAGTCTTGGGCCCGAAGTGGCTTTGGGGCAGATGGGTGGTGGTGCAGCAGAGCTGCTCGCCAGGCGTGGCGGCCTTGATGAAGACGACACGAAGAGCCTGACCCTTACAGGAATGGCGGGAGCATTTGGTGGCCTCTTTTCGAGTCCGGTGATGACGATGGTGCTCTTGCTCGAAATCGCACGCCCGGTGGGGCGTCAATTCAGGCGCGCCTTTTACGGCATCCTGGTTGCTTCCAGTGTCTCGTTTGGCATCTACTTCGCAATCGCTGGAACCGTGTTCCTCGGGATCTATACGGTTCCGCAATACACGTTCGAGAACTGGCACCTATTCGCTGGAATCGGTCTTGGCATACTCTCAGCTGTCATTGTGGTCGTCCTGTTTGCGATTGGCAACGTGCTCAATCGCCTCTTCGATCGTGTCTCATTGCCCGCCATCGCAAAGCCGATACTCGGTGGGTTGATCTTCGGAACCGTGGGATATGCCCTGCCTCTGACGAACTTCACGGGGAGTGCACAGCTCAACACGGTTCTGACAACGGGAGGAACCCTCGGAGCGGGACTTCTCATTTCCATTCTGATCGGCAAAATGGTCGCCTTTGCTGCAAGTACCGCAAGTGGCTTCATCGGCGGACCGATTTTCCCCATGCTCTTCATCGGCGGTACTTCAGGTGTCATCATCAGCGAGATATTCTCCGGCATCCCACTCGGTCTCGCCTTTACTTGCATGCTCTCTGCCGTACCTGGTGCGGTCGTGTCGGCACCACTTTCGATGGTGTTGTTGGCGGCACTGTTTGCCCAGATTGGAACGCTTCAGACGACGCCGGTGGTCATCGCCGTCGGAACCGCCTATCTCACACTCGCTGGACTAAAGACACTGATCGCGGAGCGTTCGAAGACCCAAGGTGATGCTGGCGCAACCGCGCCACTATCAGACGATTCTGCGGTCTGACGCCCACTTGGCCAGTTCGTGGCGGCTGGAGAGTTGGAGTTTTCGAAGGACCGAGCTGACGTGGGTTTCGACTGTCTTGACCGAGATGCTCAGGCGCGTCGCAATCTGTTTGTACGCATAACCCCGTGCGATCTGGCGCATGACTTCCTGCTCCCTGGGTGTGAGCGAGTCGAGTTCAGGGTCCTCCTGGACGGGCACAGCACGGGCAAAGGCATCAAGCACGAAACCGGCCAGTGACGGGGAGAACACAGCGTCGCCGTGTGCGATTCGGGAGATGGCATCGGCCAGTTCGTCCGGATCGATCGACTTGGTCACATAGCCCCGTGCCCCGGCGCGAATCATCTCGATGACGTCTTCAGGAGCGTCTGAAACGGAAAGCGCAAGGAATCGGATGTCTGGATTGGTCTCGAGTACGTTTGCTACTACGGACTTGCCGCCGCCACCCGGCATGTGGACATCGATGAGCACGACGTCGGGTCGAGTCCTACGGATCTGATCAACCGCCTCGTCCACATCGGACGACGACCCCGCAATGTCAAATGTGTCTTCAAGTTCGGATTGAACGCCGCTGAGGAAGATGCGGTGGTCGTCCACGAGATACACACTTGTCACGGCGTCCCCCCTTTCATCGTGAGGTGCACTTCGGTACCGACACCGACCTTTGAGTCGATCACGGCATCGCCTCCGTGCCGGTGCATTCTCGCACGGATCGACTCGGCAACGCCCTTTCTGTCCTTGCCGATGTTGTCCGGGTCGAATCCGATGCCCTGGTCGGTGATGAATACCTCGACCGTACCGTCGTGTGCTTCGGCGAACACCGAGACTTTCGATGCACCGGAGTGCTTCGCTGCGTTCATCATCGCTTCGGTTGCCGCCGACACGAGCGCCGCCTGACGATCCGAGGGAAGAGATCCCTCACCGACGACTACGACTGTGACGGGGACGTCGTGCCGCTCCTCAACATTGGTGGCGGCCTCCCCGAGAGCACCCCTCAGCGTCGCAGAATCGCCAGCCGCCTCGTCAAACAGCCACGAACGCAGTTCACGTTCCTGGCTTCGTGCAAGCGTCACCATCTTTTTGGGATCGTCACTGCGTTGAATCAAGGCAAGTGTTTGGAGCACCGAGTCGTGAAGATGCGCGGCCACCTCGGCCTTTTCCTCGGACCGTATTCTTGCTCTGCGTTCGGTTCGTAAATCCTCCATGAGCGACCACAGCCACGGACCGGCAACGATCACGAATCCACCCACAGCGGCCAGCAGGGCAAGAGCCAAGATCCCCGTGCCCTGCAACGTGTCAAGCGATGACAGCACCACCACCAAGCCAGCGATCATCATGACGAGCCCACCAATGACGAGCCACCATGAACGTCGTCTTCCAGCGGTTCCGGTGATACCGGCCAGGGACTGCTCGTAGTTGACGCCTGAGGTGTCGATGGCGATCGCCAATCCAAAGATGACGAGTGTGGCTGGCCACACCACGGCTCCGAACCACAACCCGATGCCCTGGAAAAGCAGCATGGAAGCAATGAACATCAGGCCGAGACCAACTGTTTGGGGAACCGTGGCTTCCCTGTGTGGTTGCGGCTCGTTCGACGCGTCCTCCGGCACGATGAGAGCCGCGAGAACATAGAGCACCAGACCCACACCACCAGCCAACGTGGCGCAGATGAAGGCCGCGCGGACATAGATCGATCGATGCCCGAAACGCTCGGCAATGCCGCCTGCAACACCTGCCAGGAGCCGATCATCGGGGCTACGAAGGAACGGCCAGGCGAATCGTCGTCCTTGGGTTGTGGCGGTCACGGTGTGTGGTCCTTATGTGGCGGCTGCATCATGAGCCTCAGAATGGTGTCACAGCTGCACGAAACTCACAACTAGCCCCGATTATTCACGGGGCGGCG
>DIDS01000012.1:0-66067 GCA_002418265.1 Acidimicrobiia bacterium UBA5794
ACGAAGGATCTTCGGGTTGCTATCGAGTATTGGGAACAACAAGTCGACTACCCCTCAGCAGTGGCAAAGGTCAAGGCACTGCGGCAGCGTCGACGCTTCTCAATCTCACAAACCTGGGAGGGGATGTGGCATCTCAGTGGCGAACTCGACCCTGAAACCGGGTCCCTTGTCGATACCGCGATCCGGTCGATTGTTGATCGTGAAAACTTGGTGGCGTCACGAAACGGATCCGATGACGGCCGTTATCCGTGGCAACGCCGTGCCGATGCCCTGGGTGATGTGGCATCGTTTTGGCTCAACAACAGCGACCAGGTCGGAACCTCAGGTGGCACGAAGCCTCACATTGTTGTCACAACGTCACTTGAAACCCTGGTAGGGCTCAAAGAAGAACTTCCCACCATCGACGGGCTCGTCTTTGATCCTGGCGAGATGCAGCGCATCACCTGTGACTCAGAGATCATCCGGATGATCCTCGACGCTGACAGTCAACCACTCGATGTCGGGCGAAGATACAAAACCGTCACCCCAGCCATACGTCGAGCCCTCGACCAACGAGACGGTGGCTGTCAATGGGAGGGATGTGATGCACCACCATCTTGGTGTGACGCACACCACCTCACCCACTGGACCAACGGAGGCGAAACAAGCCTCACCAACATGACACTGCTCTGTAGAACCCACCACCGAGCCACCCACCAAGATGATCACCAACAAGAGATCCCACCCTGATCGAATGACGTGGTACTTCTGGGAACACCAGGTCAGTGACGCGCTGATGGCGACGTTTCGACCTACGATTTGGGATGGCTCCAGCACACCCCGCGATCGGAACCCTCAGGGAAGGGCCGCTTCACGCCGCATTGAAGCGTTGGTACGCCGATCCCGGCGACCGCGTTGAGACTCCAGTCGAGGGGTTCGTCATTGACATCGTCAGGGACAACCTTCTCATCGAGATCCAGACGCGGAGTTTTTCTTCAATGAAGGGAAAGCTGCAGACACTCCTTGGTGGGGGACACTCGATCCGGATCGTCCACCCGATCGCCGTCAATCGGTGGATCGTCAAGGTGGACGATGACGGTACGCCCACCAGCCGGCGGCGGTCACCCCGCCACGGAAGCGTGTACGACATCTTTTCAGAACTGGTTTCGATTGTCGGCTACCTCTCGGCGCCGAACCTCGAGATTGAGATCCTGCTGACCGAGGAAGAAGAACTGCGACACCACACTCCGGACGCATCGTGGCGGCGGAAGGGGTGGAGCGTTCTCGAGCGACGGTTGCTCACCGTGAACGGATCGACCCTCCTCGGGTCGGTACACGATCTCGTCGGTCTCCTTCCTCCGGGGCTCACAACATCGTTTACCACAGCAGATATCGCGACCGCTGCTGGCATCAATCGGCGGGTCGCTCAACAGACCGCATACTGCCTTCGTGAGATCGAAGGAATCCAAGCGGTCGGCAAGTCAGGAAACGCCATCAAGTATTGCCTGGTCTAGGCGCCGTTCGCCCGTTGCAGTCGATGACTCCTTGATGATGTATACCAAGTATACGGTTGCATGATATACTCGGTATACAGGAGGTTATTGATGTCCGTTCCGATGAGTCTGTTGGCAATGCTCGAAGAGGGTCCGATGTATGGACTCGAGATGAAGCACGAATTCGAGAGACGTACCGGCGGTGTGTGGCCGCTCAATGTCGGCCAGGTCTATACGACGCTCGGTCGGCTCGAGCGTGATGGACTGGTTGCGTTTGACGGGGACCGTGATGGGAACAAGACCTATGTGATCACGGCCGACGGAAGAGCCAGTCTTGAAGACTGGTTTGGTCACCCCGTTCAACGAGAGTCACCGAGCAGGGACGAGTTGGTCCTGAAGCTGTTGGTGGCATCGAACGCCCCCGGGGTCGACGTTTCAGCAGTTATTCGATCCGAGCGCAGGGCATCCATCGAGCAGTTGCAGCAGTACACCCGGCTCAAGACGGATTCCTCCACGGACGCCGACGTTGAGTGGATGGTCCTTTTGGACTCGCTCATCTTCAAGACCGAGGCCATTGTGAGATGGCTCGATGTCAGCGAGGCCCGCTTCGCGTCAGATCCAAGGCACGTGTCGCAACCAAAGGGGCCGATGCCTGCGGAACCACTGCTGGACCAGCCTTCGATGCCCGAAAGGGGCAAGTGATGGCAGTTTTGAGACTTGATCGTGTTTCACGAATCCACGGAAGCGGTCATGTCCAAGTCGACGCATTGGTCGATGTTTCGCTATCGGTTGAAGCCGGCGAGCTTGTGGCGGTCATGGGACCGTCCGGATCAGGAAAGACGACTCTGTTGTCGCTGGCCGGCGGGCTAGATCTACCTACGGCCGGTTCGGTTCTTGTCGATGGCTCCGATCTGGCGACCCTCAATCGTGCCGAACTTGCCAGATTGAGACGCCACTCGGTCGGCTACGTGTTTCAGCAATTCAATCTGATCCCGGGTTTGACGGCAGCTGAGAACGTATCGCTACCCCTTGAACTGGATGGTGTGAATCGCAAAGAGGCATACGGAGCTGCTGTCGATGCACTGGCTCGGCTTGAGATGGCTGGCCTTGAGAATCGGTTTCCCGACGACCTGTCAGGCGGCGAACAACAGCGTGTTGCCATAGCGCGAGCGATCATCGGTGATCGGCGCCTCCTGCTGGCGGATGAGCCGACCGGTGCGCTTGACTCCATGACGGGCGAGACCGTGTTGCGGTTGATGAGGCGACATTGTGACAATGGCGGCGCGGCGGTGCTGGTGACCCACGATGCCCGGTTCGCGGCGTGGGCCGACCGGATTGTCTTTCTTCACGATGGTCGCGTCGTGGACGAGGCCATGGCGTCGACACCCGAGTCACTACTTGCCGATGGGACGGCGCTGTGAGCCTCGCCCCAACCTTGGCAATGGTCCGGATTGCTTGGCGAGACGCCCGGCGTAATCGATGGCGGAGCCTCCTGGTGATTGCAATGATCGCTCTGCCAGTGATGGGCCTGACGCTGGCTGGCGTGATCGTTTCCACCGCAACTCCAACAGCCGAGGAGGAGGCCACGGGCCAGATGGGTAGCGCTGACGTCGCACTCCACGCTGCAGATCTAACCTCCGTTGAGGAGGAGCTCCGCGGTCTTCCTGAGGGGGAGTCGTCGCTGCGCTACGGCTGGGACACATGGACCGTGGTCGGTGGAACGCGGTATTCCGTCTTGATCGAGGACGTCGATCCAGGCGATCCGATTCTGGGGCCCATTTACAAGATGACCTCGGGAAGGGCGCCTGAGGGACCGGACGAGATTGTTGTTTCCCCTCCGGTACTCGACCGTTTCAACGTCGTCGTCGGCGACACGATCACGCTGACCGACGAAGATATTCCCTATACGATCGTCGGGACCGTCATCCGCAGAGAACAGATCGGACGTTCCGTGGCCCTCGTCGAGCCAGGATCGCTTTTCGACAAGCCGGATGCATACCTCCTTGGGGTCTACGTCGACTTCCCTACTGACCGCGAACAGGCAGCCGTCGACACGATCCGGGAAGGGGACTTCGGCGCATACCAATTGCGCGAGTACTTCGATTACGGTCTCGACCCATCGACAAAGAGCCTCGGGATCCCGTTTGCCATTGCAGCGCTTGTACTTGCCGAGACCGGACTCATCGCGGCAGCAGCGTTCGTTGTGGGGACAAAACGTCAGATGCGGACCATCGGCCTTGTCGGAGCAACCGGGGGAGGGCCCCGCAATGCTCGAATGCTGGTGCTGGCGGGCGGTGTTCTCCTTGGGCTCGTAGGGTCTATAGCGGGGGTGATCCTCGGCATCCTTGCCGCCGTCGCCATCGTGCCGCACCTCGACCGATTGACCGGACGTATCGTTGGGCCATTGAGCCTGACACCGTATCTCCCGGTCGGAGCGATCGCTCTGGGCACAATCGCGGCATCGCTGGCGGCATACTCACCGGCTCGTGCCGCCAGCCGAATGAGCACCGTGGACGCTCTTGAGGGTCGGACTCCACCGCCTCGGCCAGCTGGGAAACTCGCCAGGATGGGAATGCTCGCCGTCGTCCTTGGCGCTGTTGTCACGGCATGGGCCACTGCCACAAAGAGCAACCCCGGGCTCGTCGTCGGCCTGTTTCTCACGATCGGAGGCGTTCTCGTGGCCATTCCGCTATTCGTTGTATTGGTTGGGAGAATCGGAACCCGCCTGCCGCTCCCGGCGCGAATCGCCGCCCGTGACACAGCGAGGCACGGACGGAGGACAGGCGCCGCGGTCGCCGCGGCAACGGTCGCCCTACTCCTTCCCATCGCTGTTTCCACCGGGACCCTTGCCACCGAAGCCAAGGAGAACGCCTCACCCCTGCTCGCTGCTGATCAGATTCTCATCCGCATCCGCATCCCATTCGGAATCGGACCCGAAGTCGAGGATGAGGCCGTCCATGCCTACCTCACCCAACTCACGACTGATATCTTCCCCGGAGCCGTGACAGCGGGATATGCAATGGCCTTCTTCCCCGAGACATCATCGGAGGGATTCGACTTCGAACAGGGAGCCGAACAGCGAATGCCCGTGTACGTGATCGGGCAGCCGAAGTATGTCGGCGACGAGATCGTTGAATGGCCGGGCGATGTCATACAGATAGGTGAACCCGATCTGTTGGACACCCTCCACGCTGAGGGTGTTCGCAGCGACTTCGAAGCTGGTGCGGTCGTCGTTCTCAGGCCCGATCTTGTCGAAGACGGCAGAGTACGAATTGAGACACCCGGTCCAAGCGAATTCGGGGAGGAGGGAACCTTCTTGAGGGCCGTCTACGCACCCGTGAACTCGTTCCGCGCCGGTGCTCAGCTTCCCGGCGCCGTCATCTCGCAAGCGCGGGCGAAAGAGCTCGGATTTGAGGAGGATCCGATCTCCCACATCGTTCTACGATCACGCCACCCAGTGACCAATGAACAGCTGACCGACGCCAAGACGCTTGCTGCGACCGTCGACGGACTCTCCGTTACCGGACCCTCCGACATCGCGTTCAAGGCTGGACCCATCAGGGTGGGCGTGCTCGCCTTCACGGGTCTCATCGCCCTGGCAATCGTTGGCGTCGCTGTGGCACTCATCGCTGCTGAATCGAGGCGAGACAGGGCAGTCTTGGATTCGATTGGTGCATCTCCTCGCACCCGCCGCGCCATTGCCGCGAGCAGCGCTGCGCTCCTCACTGCACTGGCTGCGATCCTTGCAGTACCCGCCGGGTTCATTCCTGTCACCGTTGTCCAGCTTGCGTCCGATGACGGATATGGAGTCGCGGTGCCTTGGGTGTCGATAGCGACTGTCATCATCATCCTGCCCGCCATAGCAGGTCTTGTGGCAGGCGCTCTATCGCGAACGCCGGCCAGCACCTCGCTACGACAGATCACTTAGCAGCCCGCAGCTCGATGCCTTCCGACGGTGCAATGGGTTCGGACACATTTCTTGTATAGCCAGCACCGGGATCCTGAATTCAGATCTTTCAACAACCGCTCAGGCTCCGCGGACAAGGTTGCCCGCGACGATGTTCTGTGGACACAAGCCAGTCAGAACGCATTCGCCGCAGACGGGTTCCGTCTTGTGGCACCACGACCGACCGATATCCCACAACGGGAAGTCGAGCTCACCGGGACGTTGTGGATGAAGTATTCGGGCGATCTCCACCATGTGGTCGACGTTGTCCCGTTGGGCAAGGCCGGTTCGAAGCATCACGCGTCTCAGGTGAATGTCGTAGGCAACGTCTGACCCTTCAAGTCCCAAGACAACCACACCAAGATCTCGTTCGAGCAGCTCTACGGCCATGGCAGCCTTCTTCTGACTGATGCCAACAAAGGCCCGCAGACGTTCCTGAAGGACCGTTGCCGTCGGTGCATCCGACCAGATCGACGCGGCGTCGCCGTGGTATTCGTCGATCACACGCCTGGATCCGTCCACGACAAACCGCGGCGTCTGGTTGGGAAATCGATGCAACTTGGGCGGTTCGGCAAAGGCGGCCGCAACCTCGGTCGGGTGGTCGGCGAGATACTCCGGACCCCATCCACCGAGCCGTTCCTTCAGCCGGTAGGGGAGGATCCATGCCCGCTCGGCCGGCATCTGATAATCGACGATCACACCGACGAGAAACGCAAACGGATCATTGACGAGCAGCCGATCAGCTTCGGAATCCTTGGTGAAGACACCATTGACTCCCGCCCGCGCGTTCGCAGCCAACAACGCGCCATGAGCGAGGATGGCATTGACGATTGATGCGTGATCAGACACCGGGCAAGCATATTGCGACGCGACAACTGCCTGCCTTCCTACCGATGGAGACACTCCTTGCCAGACACAAGGTCGCATCCGTGACCCGGGCGGCGGAGTTGCATAGGTAGGATCTCCCGATGGCGAAACCAAGTGAAGATCTGCGCTCGCATTCACTCCAATACCCCGTTGCCCGGTCCAAAGGAGGCTGATGAACACTGTTTCACCGTTGATTGGGCCCGAGACAAAAGTCGGTTGTAACCATGCAACCTGAGACCAAGTATGCCCGCTCAGCATGGGGCGCCATCGGCTACCAGGTATTCGGAAGCGGTAGCGTCGATGTCGTCTTCTGCACGAACTGGCAGAACAACATCGACCTGATCTGGGACGAACCCTCGGCCGTCCGATATCTCGATAGGTTGAGTTCGTTCGCTCGTGTGATCATGTTCAACCAAACAGGATCGGGCGTATCAGACGCGGTTTCCGTCGCAAACCCACCGAACATCGACAGCTGGATCGAGGATCTGACCGCAGTCATGGACGAAGTCGGATGTGAGAAAGCTGCGCTCCTCGGCGATACTGAGGGGGGATACATCGCGATGGCCTTCGCTGCGACCCATCCCGACAGAGTCCTCTCTCTGGCGTTGGTGAACAGCTGCGCCCGATTCACGCGCGCCGATCACTATCCGATCGGAATTCCTCCCGAGTTGTTCGAACAGACGGCCGAGGCCTATGCCGCACAGCACGGGACAACCGGCGACGGACTCGCCATCACCGCTCCATCGGTCGCTGACGACCCCCGGTTCCGCCGCTGGTGGAACAAGTATCAGAGGAACTCGATAAAACCCGCGATGCTTCAGTCAGGATTTGCCTGGCAGTCACGCACAGACCTCACCTCCATACTCTCGACGATCACCGCACCGACAATCGTGCTGCATCGGAAGGATGCGATGTGGCATCGGATCGCCCACGGCAGGTATCTCGCCGAGCACATCGCGGACGCCGAGTTTGTCGAGCTGGCCGGCGCCGACACACTCCCGTTCTTTCCGGGTGACTACGAGGAAGTGCTCGGTCATGTCGAACGATTTGTGACCGGCAAGTCACTCGGAACACCGGCGGATCGACGTCTCGCCACTGTGTTGTTCACCGACATCGTGGACTCAACCCGGATGGCTTCCGACCTGGGCGACGAGCGATGGCTCGATCTGCTTGCAGAAACAAACAGGATCAGCAGGGCGCAGGTTGCACGATTCGGGGGCACCTTTGTCCATACGACCGGTGATGGCCATCTCGCATACTTCGACGGCCCTGCCCGCGCTGTGACGGCGGCCCAGGAGATCATTGGTGAGGGGGACGCCATCGGGGTAACGATGCGCGCTGGTCTCCACACCGGTGAGATCTCGGTCACAGGAGACGACATCGCCGGGATCGCTGTCCACATCGCCTCCAGGGTCATCGATCATGCATCCGACGGCAGAATCGCCGTGTCAAGCACCGTGAAGGATTTGACGTTCGGCTCGTCGCACACGTTCGAACCCCTGGGTTCCTTCGACCTCAAAGGCGTTCCCGGCACCTGGTCACTGTTCGAAGTGGCATAGCAGCCGCCCCGATCTTCGATCCGCATCAACGTGCCCCCGAGAAGCTAGATTCTGGGCAAGGGAGGAGATTCGATCGGGGATTCGCACAACCTTGGGCTCGGCGACGCACGCACCGACACGTTCACAGGATCAGAACTGAAACTCAACCAACCATCAAACCGGAGACAAGAACCCACATGACGACCGACGATCAGAACCGAAATCTGTTTTCGATGTTTGGACGCTCCGCGGCATCGACGGGGGCGAGCTGGTTGCGGAGACGTCTGGTTCCGATCCTCATCGTTGTGGGGGTCGTGGCGGTCGTGTTCTTCTTCACGATCGGGGCGTCCCTTCCCGACGATGGCGATCCGGTTCCGGTTTCGGGCGAGGCTGCGATCTCCCTCGTCAAGAAAGTCCAGGCAGCCGTCGGGGACGCACCGGGGACGAAGAGCATCACCATTCAGGTGACCGACGAGGAGGTCACGAGCTTTCTGGCGATCGCAACACTCCTCAGTGGACAGATCGAGGACGCAGGTGGAACCGGCGACCTCGGACAGATCGACCTGATCAACACATCTTCCACGACAGACATCGCATCGTGGAAGGAGCTCATCGACTCCCAGAACGGTATCGGTGGGATTCTCACAAGGGGTATGGACCTGGGCGTGACCATCCGAGATCCCGAAGTGAAGTTCACATCCGCGGGCGAAATCATCATTCGCGGCTACGGAAAGATGGGACCTCTCAGCGTTCCTGCTCGCGCCGTGGTCATGCCCGAGATCGTCGACGGAAACCTCAAGCTTGAGATCGTCGAGGGACAGCTTGGTCGACTCCCACTCCCCGGCGGCGTTTCCAACCTCCTCGCCGACGGCATCGAAAAGGCACTCCTGGCCGGACACGAGGTCGCATCCGTGACCCGGATCGATGTGTCACAAGGGACACTGACTGTCAGTGGAACGGTGACCAAGTAGCGTCGTCGCCTGTGACCTGGAATGAGGGCACTGAGCGTTGACGTCCGTTAGACGCCGAGGATCGACAATGCCTCCGTGGCAGACATCTCTCTGTCGAGTTCAACGGGGCCGTGTTGTCCCGGTGTCCGGCAGGCAAATCCACCCTCAACCAGCGCTTGAAGGGTCGCCATGAACCGACGCAGTTGGGGAGGGAGGGGAAAGTACTCATCCTCCTCGGTCACCCGAATCAGCTCGATGCCTTCCGACGGTGCAATGCGTTCGATCACATTTTGGACACGCTGGTCTGGTGCTGATGCCCCTGCGGTCACCCCAACCACATCGACACCTTCAAGCCATGCGTCGTCGATGCCTTCGGCATCGTCGATGCGGAAGGTGGGTACTCCTGCATTGCGTCCAACACGGACAAGTGCCTGTGTGTTGGAGGAGTTCTCCGACCCCACCACAAGCAACAGGTCGGAACGTTCGGCGAGCTTCTGGATGGCGAGCTGACGATTCGTCGTGGCGTAACAGAGGTCGCTCTTGCGGGCGGTCCACAAATCTGGGAACCGCCCGGTTGCCGAGTCGAGTACCCCCTCCCATTCGTAGAGTCCGAGCGTGGTCTGGGCGAGCAGAGCGACCTTGGACCCCGATCTGGGTTCAAACGTGTCGAGACCGACTCGCGGATCGACGAGCTGAGCAGCGGTCGGAGCCTCTGCGATCGCTCCGATCGCCTCGTCGTGACCTTCATGACCGACGTAGATGATGTCGTATCCCTTGTCAGCCATCCGTCGCAGCTCATGGTGGACCTTGGTCACGAGCGGACACACCGCATCAACCATCACCGCACCCCGCTCGCTCGCCGCCGTGACCACTTCAGGAGCTGAGCCGTGGGCGGAAAGCATGACTGGCCGCCCAAGGGGAACGTCAGCTATGTCGTCGATGAACACCACGCCAGCACGTTCAAATGCGTTGACCACGGCGGCATTGTGGACGATCTCGTGATAGCAGTACACGGGAGGTTCGAAGACCTGAACCATCCACGTGAGTGCCTTGATCGCCATTTCGACACCTGCACAGAACCCACGAGGTTCGGCGAGAAGGACCTTGGTTGCCATACAGCGAGGATAGAAGCAGTGATCAGTGTCCCACGCCGGTTGCGGGAGCCGGTACTCCGCTGTGCGTACTCGGTAGTCTTCCGACTGCCATGTCCCTTCCCACCGTTCTTGAGGTTTTGCCGAACACGCCCGCTGAGGCGGCAGGTTTGCGCGCCGGTGATGAGCTGGTCGCGATCAACGGCATCGTGCCAACTGACGTCATCGAATATCAGCAGCTCATTGACGACTCCAATCCCGAATTCTCGCTCCGTCGTATGGGCGAAGACTTCTCGACGGTCGTGTTCAAACGTGAGGGTGATCCGATTGGGATCCGGCTGAATGCTTCCATTTTCGACCGGGTCCAGACGTGTGACAATCACTGTGAGTTCTGCTTCATCTATCAATTGCCTCCGGGCATGCGCAAGTCGCTCTATCTCAAGGACGACGACTATCGCCTTTCGTTCCTCTACGGAAACTTCACGACCTTGACGCGGTTCACCGAGCTTGATCTCTCACGTGTCGTTGAGGAGAAGCTTGGGCCTCTCTACGTTTCGATCCATGCCACCGACCCTGACATCCGCTCTGAGATGCTGCGCAACCGACGCGGGGCCACGAGCCTGCGGTGGCTCGCGGCGCTGCTTGAGGCGGATATCACGGTGCACGGGCAGGTCGTGTTGTGCCCCGACATCAACAACGGGGCAGTCCTTGAACAAACCCTTGCGGAAACGATCACCCGATATCCGAAGCTGGCAACGCTTGGCATCGTGCCGCTCGGACTCTCCAAGTACAACAAGGAGCCACACCTTCGGGTCCACACACCGGCGGAAGCCGCCAAGGATCTCGAAATCATCCACTTCTGGCAGGACCGTGCACTCGATGCTACGGGGAAGAGAATCTTCCAGGCTTCAGACGAACTGTACGTGCACGCTGGGATCGAGGTTCCTCCGAGTTCGGCATATGAGGCGTTTGCCCAACACGAGAACGGTATCGGGATGGTCCGGGCGTTCTATGACGAACTCGATCGTCTCGAACAAGGATCATCGGCGACTGCGCCGATCGTGACGGGGGAGTGGAGGTCGATGCCCGCCGCACCCGCCGAGGGATACCGTGTCCCGAAGCACATGACAGCCGATCCACCTGCCGAGGCCGGTCCGGCTGTGGTGGTGACCGGGCTCTATGGGGAGAAGGTCATTGCATCCGTGCTGCCACGCTTGAAGAAGCTTGCTGGCCGAGAGATCCGCCTGCTGAGTGTTCCAAACGAATTCTTCGGAGGCAACACCGCTGTTGCCGGGCTCATCGTTGGCGAGGACGTCATACGCGGCCTCAGGACCGACCACGGACCGGCGGGCGTGTATGTACTGCCCGACGTTGCACTGTCGGTGGACATGTTCATCGACAACACGAGCCTCCACGATGTTGTCGCGGCAGCAAAGGCACCGGTGGTGGTTGCAGAGGCAACAGTGTCCGGGCTCCTGGGGGCAGTGCGGTGACGCGTCTGCCAATCGTCGCCATCCTCGGACGTCCGAATGTCGGCAAGTCCACCCTCGTGAATCGGATCGTCGGGCGCAAGTTTGCGGTGACCGATGAGCTCGCAGGCGTTACTCGCGATCGAAGACAGTTCGATGCCGAGTGGGGTGAACGCAAATTCCACGTCATGGACACCGGCGGATGGGAAGCCCGGCCGGGGGAGCAGCTGACCGCAGACATCCGCGAGCAGGCGGAACTCGCAGTCACCGGTGCCGACGTGATTGTGTTTGTGGCAGATGCCACGACCGAGGTGACAGACGACGACGTCGGTATCGCTCGGATCGTCCAGAAATCCGGCATACCGTACCTCTTGGTTGCCAACAAGGCAGACTCTCCCTCGGTCGAGTCAGAGTTGACACACCTGTGGGGGCTTGGACTCGGAGAGCCGATACCGCTGTCTGCCCTCCATGGGCGCCACACCGGTGACTTTCTCGATCGTCTTGTGGCGGCGCTTCCCGACGGGGCCAACGGAGACCCCGTCCCCGACACCATTGCGAGCCTCGCGATCATCGGACGACCCAATGTTGGAAAGTCAACCTTGCTCAATCGTCTCGCTGGTGAAGAGCGAGTGCTGGTCTCGGAAATCCCAGGAACAACACGAGATCCGATCAACCTCGTCGTCAACATCGACGGCGAGTACTTCGAGGTCATCGACACGGCAGGTATCAAGCGACGAACAAAGATCAACGACGACGTTGACTATTACGCCGTCCTCAGAGCCCACGATGTCATACGCCAGGCTGATGTCGTTCTGTTCGTCATCGATGGACAGCGCGGTGCGACCCATCAGGAGCAACGGCTTGCCGAAGAAATCGTCCATGCAGGCAAGGGCCTCATCCTGATCCTGAACAAATGGGATGAACTCACCGAGGACGAACGCCTCCACACCGAAGACTCCGTCGCCGATCGTCTCTCCTTTGTGGGCTGGGCCCCCATTCTCCGCATGTCAGCTCTCACGGGTGCGAGGACGCATCGACTCCCCACATACATCCGCACTGTCCTTGAACACCGTCGACAGCACATTCCCGCACCCGAGGTCAACCGACTCGTCCGAAAACTCCAAGAGGCACACCCCCCACCGGTCCGCAAGGGTCGAAGACCCAAAATCCTTTACGCCGTCCAGGCAGAGACCGAGCCACCGACCTTCGTCTTGTTCGTCCGCGGCGGCGATCTCGGGCCCGACTATCTGAGGTTCATCGAGAATCAACTCCGTGATACCTACGATTTCACCGGAACCCCCATCAGGATCAGAACGAGAGACAGGCACTGATGGACAAACGACTTGAAGAAGCAACAAACAAGGCACTCGGCGGTGGACCGGCCAAGTACCACGAGAAGCTCGAAACGCAGGGCAAACTCTTCGTTCGGGACCGTATTTCGCTCCTCGTGGATGATGGTTCGTTTGTCGAGGACGGCCTGCTCGCACGCAACGACGACGACGTTCTCGCCGCTGACGGAGTTGTTACCGGAAGGGCACGAGTAGACGGCCGTGCCGCGATGATCATCGCAAACGATCCGACCGTGAAGGCCGGTTCATGGGGTCGAATCACCGTTGAGAAAATGATTCGTGCACTCGAAGCAGCGTACGACGAGCTGCTTCCGGTGTTCTACCTCGTTGACTCCGCCGGTGCACGCATTACCGACCAGATCGACCTGTTCCCGGGACGGCGGGGCGCTGGGAACATCTTCTACAACCAGATCCGTCTGTCGGGTCGTGTGCCCCAGATCTGCTGTCTCTTCGGCCCATCCGCAGCCGGAGGGGCTTATGTCCCTGCCTTCTGCGATGTGGTTGTGATGGTCGAGGGCCGTGCCTCCATGTATCTCGGGTCACCACGAATGGCCCAGATCGTCGTTGGCGAAACAACCACACTCGAAGCAATGGGCGGTGCGCGCATGCACTGCGAGGTGTCGGGATGCGGGGATGCCCTCGTCACCTCCGATGAAGAAGCAATTGAATGGGCACGTGGCTATTTCGCCTATATGCCTGACCACTATCGAGTCAAGCCACCCGAGTACAGCGGAACCCCTCCCGACGCGTCCATCAACATTGCAGAGGTGCTTCCCGCCGATGCATCAGCCTCCTACGACATGCACCGATTCATTGACGGCCTCATCGACGAGGATTCGTTTTTTCCCATCAAACGGCTGTTCGCCAAGGAGCTGATCGCCGGCTTCGGGCGCCTCGATGGCATGCCGATCGGGATCGTTGCATCCCAGCCAGCACACCTCGGAGGTGTGTTGTTCGTCGATTCCGCCGACAAGGCAGCGCGGTTCATGTGGATCTGTGATGCCTTCAACATCCCCCTGCTCTTTCTCGCCGATGTTCCCGGGTTCATGATCGGATCCCAGGTGGAGGCGCAGGGGATCATTCGCCACGGTGCCAAGATGGTGACCGCCATGGCCGAGTCGACGGTTCCACGCATCTCTGTCATCGTTCGCAAGGCTTATGGTGCCGGTCTGTACGCCTTCTCTGGGCCCGGCTTCCGACCCGAGGCCACGATTGCGCTCCCCACCGCAGAGATCGCCGTCATGGGACCCGAAGCTGCGGTCAACGCCGTGTACTTCAACGTGATCGAAGGGCTCGACGAACCCGAACGTTCTGAATTCATCGCTGCCAAGCGTGCTGAATACGCCGAGGATGTTGACCTGTATCGACTGGCTGCCGAGGTGGTTGTCGACGCGGTGATCGAAGCCACAGATTTACGCTCCGAGCTGATCCGACGGTTTGCGATTGCCCAGCGCAAGGATCGGACGTTCTCGGGCAGGCGGCACGGGATTCCTCCGGTATGACCGATACACCCGACGGCGTCAACCAAGACCAACCCAACGGTGACCATCCAGACGGAGACATTGCGGGACAAAGCGAGGAAGACCCCGGGTGGCCAATCTCATTCCTTCTCCTGGTCGGTGCAGGTGCGCTCTATTTGATCTTTCGGCTTTTCGACATGATCAAGAACCTGGTGACGTGACGGACGAACGCTGCTGATCAACCCGTGTCAGCGGTCAGGTAGCGGCACGGGTCAAACACATGGCAATCGGAACCCGTGCACTACGGCGTTCCCCGGATGATCTCGACCGCGCCCGAATCCCTGGTGGAGGCCGTGTCAGCAAACTTCGCCGCAATCGGGCCTGCAACGGCCAGGATGAGCACGTATGCGGCGGCGAGAGCCGGGAGATCCTCGGCTCCCACCACTCCGACGGCGAGACCGGCGATGATGATCGAAAACTCACCGCGCGCGATCAGCGCCAGACCCGCCCGACGACGACCGGCGCGTCCCATTCCGCTTCTCTTGACGGCGTACCATCCGGTGACCATCTTGGTTCCTGCCGTCACAAGCCCGAGGATGACCGCAACACCGAGCACACCCAACATGTCGGCCGGATTGGTTGACAGGCCGAAAAAGACGAAGAACACGGCGGCGAACAGATCGCGGAACGGTGAGAGAAGCGTGTGAGCTCGCGATGCTGCCTCGCCTGACAGACTGATGCCGACAAGGAATGCACCGACAGCTGCCGAGATGTTGATCGACTCGGCGAGTCCGGCCACGACCAGCGCGAGCCCAAATATGGTGAGAAGACTCACCTCGTCGGATCGATGGAACACAAGTGCTCCGATTCTGTCCCCGTGTCGATATGCGACATAGAGAGCAACGATCAGGACACCGATCGCGAGAGCGATCGCCGCTGCGGCCGCGGACATCGTCCCTCCGAGTGCAATCGCACCAAGCACCGGGAGGAGGAACGCCATTGCAAGATCTTCGAACACGAGTATTGCCAAAACAACGGGGGTCTCCCTGTTTCCCGTCCAACCCAGGTCGTTCAAGAGCTTGGCCACGGCACCGCTTGACGAGATGTAGGTCACGCCCCCAAGGAACATGGACGCTGCAGGTCCCCAACCCAGAATCATCCCGACGACGAATCCAGGGGTGAAGTTGAGCACAAGGTCGACCAACCCTGCGGGGGCGACCGTTCGCATACTTGAGACCAGCTCTCGAGCCGAGTATTCAAGACCAAGCATGAGGAGGAGGAAGATGACTCCGAGTTCGGCGCCGACCTCAATGAACTCCTCGGACGTGATGATGGGGACGAGTCCACCGTCACCGAAGGCCAAACCAACCAAGAGGTACAACGGAATCGGAGAGATTCCGATTCGGGACGCGAGTCGTGCGAGGATGCCAAGACTCAGAATGACGGCACCGAGCTCGACCAGAAGCGCAACCCGATGATCCACGAATTCAGCCGCTCTTCAGAATGTGGCGGACTTCACTGATTCCCTCGGGTGTTCCGACCACGACGAGCACATCTGCTGCTGCGATCTCGAACTCGGGTCCTGGAGCGGGATGCGCCGTGCCGTGACGAATTGCGGCCACGATGGTCGCCCCGGTTCGGGATCGGACGCGGGCCTCATCAATTGTCATCCCAGCCAATGGCGATGCAGAACTGACGGTCAGCCAGTCGATGGCAAGGCCTTCGATCCGCTGTGACATGTCGTCCAGACTCTCAACGATCGACGAACCGCCGAGTGCGTCGGCAAGAGCATGGCTCTCGTCATCAGACAACCTGACGTTGAATGCCACGGTATCGGGATCAGAGGATGCACACGCGAAGAGCTCCCTATCACCGGACTTGAGGCGCACCACTCCGACCCTCTGTCCTTCCTCAGACATGAACTCCACACGCACACCAACCCCGGGAAGGCTCGTTTCTGTTAGCTCCGCCATTGCGTACCTCCAAAGCTGGTACATCCAGATCTGACTTGCATGGTAGGAGTGCGACAAGGCGATACATGATCACCTTCCCGATCGGGTGATCGAGATCGTGTCGGCATCATTCCACGGTCACAGAACCGACCGCAGCGGTTGTGATGCTTTCGACCCGCCTAACCTTGGCGATACGGGCTGTGGCGCAGTCAGGCAGCGCACTGGTCTGGGGGACCAGGGGTCGCCGGTTCAAATCCGGCCAGCCCGACCGTGGCTGTATTCCGTACACCTCGAGGGATACAGCACCAAATGCTTCTGCGCGCAGCTGCTCGCCGCCATGCCTTGCTCTAGTCCTCGATTACGTCGAGTCCCTGTTCACGGAGCCGCGCAATGCTCTCCAGCATTCCATTCAGTATCTCGGGGGCGTGGCCCTCCCATGTCTCCACCTCGCCGACTATGCGCAGCGGGTCCCGGGTCCGGTACGACTCAGTGATGTTGCCCGGAAACCTCTTGTTCGTGACATTGGGGTCATCTTCGAAAGGGCCCGTGGGCTCGACAATGTAGACATATCCACGCTCGGCCATCCCACCGAGAGCAGTTGCCAACTCAGCTCCCCAAACAGCCGTCTCAATCTGCGCAGAGAAGTACACGTTGTTTGCTACGCGACCTTGGTGGTAGTTCGAATTTCGGCCAGGGATAAGCTCATCGCCAACCGCAAATCTGAACTTCGTACCGTGGAAGAATGGACCGTGAACGTGGTCGCATCGGTCGATCGTCACCGGCACGTATGCGATCTCGCTGTCACCTTCGGTCATCTGCTCGTTGCCCATCGTTGTTCCCCTCTCATCCTTGGCCGTCATACCGGGTACCCAAAACCCGCGCTCACGTCCCCTGTGCAGCGTTGGCCAATGTGTGCACTTGCAGGCATAGACGCCCAAGCATATTCGGAATTATTTCACACCAAGGCGAGCTCCACCGGGAAGTCCGGAGTGGCCTGGGCGACCAGGGGTCGCCGGCTCAAATCCGGCCAGCCCGACCGTAGGAGAATGCAAAGATTTGCTTGCAAAGATTCCTTTGCAGTTGTACTATTGGGCCATGTCCACCATTCAGATTCAGCCTGGCTCCGAGGCCATGAAGGCTCTTGCACATCCGCTGCGTGTCAGGCTCCTCGGTCTCCTACGAGCGGACGGACCATCAACGGCATCCCGGCTTGCCGAGCGCCTTGGTCTGTCGTCAGGGCTGACGAGTTACCACCTACGCCTCCTTGCGGGCGCAGGCCTCATCATTGACCAACCGGAGCGTGGGACAGCGCGAGATCGCTGGTGGGCAGCGACACACGAATCCACCACATGGCGTTACGAAGACTTTGGAGACGCACGAGCGTGGGACGCGGCAATGGGGGACTCGGCGATGCTTTGGGAGACCTTCCGTCATCGGGCCGTTGAGGCGTTTGAATCGGACCGATCAGCGTGGTCAGAGGAATGGACGGCGGTCGCGGATCGCTCCGACGCCCTACTCAGGCTCACACCAGCGGAAACCGAAGCACTCAATGCAGCCCTCACAGCCGCTATTGATCCGTATGTCGAGCTGTCCCACGCACGCCGCGATGGACACGCTGCATCTGCCGCAGAGGTTTCGCCGGTGGTGGTATTCCGCACGGTGGTCCCGGTCCACGACGTCGCGTCAATTCTTGCAGATCCAGATAAAAAGGATCCATCATGACCGACACTCTGAAGCAAACTCGTCGGGTCTTTCTCTCGATCACGTTTCTCCGGTGGGTCGGTCCGGGACTGGTCGTTCCCATCCTTGTCCTTGCCCTGACGTCTCACGGACTTGATCTCGCACAGGTCGGGATCGTATTTGCCGTGTACGGAGGGACCACGGTGTTGTTTGAACTGCCGACCGGAGGGCTCGCCGACTCGATCGGGCGAAAGCCTGTGCTCGCGATGGCTGGCGCTCTCTTCATCACGTTCGACGTGCTCTTTCTCGTCGGAACGACGCTCCCGGTGTTCATGGTTGCGGCTTTCATCGGTGGAGCGGGACGTGCCCTGTCCTCCGGCCCGCTCGAGTCGTGGTATGTGGATCGAGCACGGTCGATTGATCCTGCACTTGTTCTGCGAAAGGATCTCTCGACCGCCGGTGTCCTCGCCGGTGTGGCGCTGACATGTGGTGCCCTGGCTTCTGTCGGGCTCGCCAATCTTCCGCCGGGATCCATCGCGGGGCTCTCCAATGTTCTGGTGTCCGTCCTGGGAGCTGTCGTGGCGGACACGGTCTTTGTTGTCACCGTACTTTTGGCAATTCGGGAACCGGAACGACAGCACACGCGTATCCGTACCGTGTTCGGCGACGTCCCTTCGGTTGTCGGTGACGGAATCCGGGTCGCCCGAAGCCAGCACACCATCCGCCTCCTGCTTGGCACAACATTCGGTGTCGCGGTCGCTGCCGTTAGTATTGAGACGCTCTGGCAGCCACGATATGCGGACCTCCTCGGCGGCCCCGAGGAGGCTGCAAAGATCGCAGGTCTCGTTGTCGCAGGATTCGCTTTCGCATCAGTGATCGGGTCCGCCCTCGCCCAGCGGGTTCCGAAACGATTCGTGGGAGCTCCTGGTCCGTCTGCTGCCACGGCACTCACGCTTGCCGCCATCGGACTCGTCGGCATGGCCGCTGCCGGTAGCCCGTGGCTCTTGACGGGCCTGCTCCTCGCGGTCTATGTCTGCCTGGCATTCTCGGACGTCCTGCGACAAGAAATGCTCCATGAATGGGTGCCGGGGAATCGACGAACCACCATCGTCAGCGTCGATTCACTTGCTGGCCAGCTTGGAAACGTGGGAGCATCCCTGATCCTCGTCCCGATTGCAGGGGCAACAAGCATCTCCACGGGATGGCTCCTCGGGGCTGGCATCATGTTCGCAGCAGCGCTCGTCGTATCGTTGGCACGTATGCCGACGGATGATGAGCGGCAAGAGATACCTACCGGTGTCGTCGTGAACGCGACCTGATACGACGCGACAACAGCGCTCCTGGGTGAATCGTGAGAACTATCCGATGCGAAAGCCGTATTGTGTCAGAAATCGACTCGTCGATCTGCGCTGGCCCCGATGCAAGGAGCAATCACCATGAAGTTGACCTCAGCCATGCTGGCAGATGCAGCACAGGTCCAGTCAGGAAAGCTGTTTGTGCTCGGCGGTGGCTTCGACACGATCAGCGTCCGATCCGTACCCGCAACGCATCGCAGTCTTTCCCTGGCCATGGTGGCCGAGGTTGCCCCCGAGGACCGTCAACGCGACCTTGACTTGGCGATCAAGCTCGTCGACGAGGACGGCGCTGACGTAGGCGTCGAGGCAAAGGGCAGACTTCGGGTCGGCACGCCCCCGAATCTCCCGGCTGGGGCCTCGAGCATCGTGCCGATCGTCAGCCCATTTCACAACATCACGTTTCCTGAGGCCAAGGGATATTCGTTTCTTGTCCGTCTCAACGACGAGGAACTTGCACGCATCAAGTTCCGGGTGGTTCTGATCTCTTGATCCGAGAACTGTTCAATGTTCCGAACACCATCTCAATCATTCGTCTGCTCCTCATACCCGTCTTCGTATGGATGGTCATCGACGCGAACTATGGATGGGCCGGTGTCCTGCTCGGCGTCATCGGGGCAACCGACTGGATCGACGGGTATCTCGCTCGTCGACTCGGTCAGGTCACCGAAATCGGGAAGCTCCTTGATCCACTTGCTGACCGTATAGCCGTAGCTGTTGCCGTGGTTGCCGGACTCTGGTCAGGTGTGCTCGCGGCCTGGTTTGGTTGGGCGCTCATCATCCGTGAAACACTCGTGGCATTGGGAGCCATCTACGGCTGGATGCACGGTATCACCAAGCTTGACGTCCGCTGGATCGGCAAGGCAGCCACCTTTGCGTTGTACACGGCAGTTGCCGGGTTCTATATCGGAGAAGGATTCGACGCGGGTTGGCTTGTCACCGCCGCCTTCATTGTCGGTATTCCCGGACTCATCCTCTACTACTGGGTAGCAGCCCTGTACGTTGGCGATATGCAATCAGCCATCAGACGTCTGACTTCTGACGTCTGACTTCTGATATCGTCCGCAATGGATCAACACCACGCACAGCATGGAGCAGACATGGACTATCCAGCGGATCTCAAGTACGCAACAAACCACGAGTGGGTTCGCCGTGATGGCGATGTGATCAGGATGGGGATTTCCGACTTCGCCCAGGACGCGCTCGGCGACGTTGTCTACGTTGAGCTACCCGAGGCTGGCAAAACCACGGTCGCGGGTGAAGCCTTCGCTGAGGTCGAGTCAACCAAGTCCGTGTCGGACATCTATGCACCCGTTTCGGGCACCGTCATCGCCGTCAACCACGACCTTGATGATGCGCCCGAGCTCATCAACTCGGACCCCTATGGCGCCGGTTGGATCGCCGAGATCCAGATGACCGACCCATCGGAGCTCAATGCCTTGGCGGATGCGACGACCTACCAGTCGAACCTGGAGTAGGGGCTCCCCGCAGATTCGTAGGGTTCGACCACAACTTGAGGGTTTGCCGGTAGCATGGGGTCATGCCAGAACACGAAATCCCCGATGACCATGACATCTCAAGCGACAACGACAAGACGATGGCTTGGGAGCCGACCCAGCCCGTGGGAGACAGCGCAAGCTCGGGTAGTCGGCTTGAAGGGGCCTTTGCCTGGGCGTTGACAGTTGAGAACGGCCCCCAAGCGGGCCTCACCTATGTTCTCGGACCGGGCAATACGGTTTCCGGGCGCGGGGGAGACTGCGCGATCTTTCTCGCCGACGTGACCGTGTCACGTGAACATGCACGGTTCTCGGTCGACGCCAATGGACTGTCCGTGACCGATCTGGGGTCGACCAATGGCACCTATGTCAATGGAACACGACGTGAGGCGGGAAAGCTCAACGAAGGGGACGAGCTGATGATCGGCAAATTTCGCCTCCGGGTGTCCCGAGGTCATGGCTGAGCCATGGCCGAACTAAGGGCCGTCGGAGCGCCGAAGCTTCGCACCCACACCATCGGTGAAGTGATCAACCTTCTTCGCGAGGATTTCCCCGATATTTCCGTCTCAAAGCTTCGATTCCTCGAGTCAAAAGGGCTGGTGGCGCCAGGGCGTTCGTCCTCGGGATATCGGATATTCACCGATGATGACGTTCGGCGGATCCGATTCGTCCTCTCCGAGCAGCGCGACCACTACCTACCCTTGAAGGTCATCAAGTCCAAGTTGACGGCATGGGAGCACGGCGAAGAATCACCCGTCGCTCCCGACAAGGGCGCCCCACCCGAGGCGTACTTTGCGACATCGGGTGTATCACTGTCTGCATCGGAAATGATTCGCTCATCAGGGCTCAGTTCTGATCAAATGGATGCCATTGTCAAGGACGGCATCCTTGAACCGACGATCCTCCCTGACGGTTCGGCGACCTTCACGGACGCGGATCTCACCATCGCCCGCGCTGCGCATCGACTGTTGAGCCGTGGGCTCGAAGTGCGGCACCTCCGTGGTATCAGGCTCGCTGCTGATCGTCAGACGGATCTCCTCGGACAGCTCGTGGCACCCATGTTGCGACACCGGAATCCCGACAATCAGCGACGCTCCGAAGAAATTCTCTCCGACACCGCCCAGGCAGCCTCAATCATCCAAGAAACACTCATCCGCAGTAGGCTTCGCAAGCTACTCGATCACTGATGATTGCATCCTCTCTCGTCTCCGCGGCGCTGACAGCGTCTCTGCTCGGGCTCCCAGCGACATCCGCGCCGGTGGTCGCACCAGACGCGCCTCCGATGCCGACCATCACAGCCGACCGTTGGATCGTTTATGACGCGGATGCCGACGTCGTCCTGGCATCGTGGAATGCCAACGATCAAGCCCCCATGGCCTCGGTGACGAAGGTGATGACGGCGATCGTCACGATCGAGCATGCGGATCTCAGCGACGTCGTGACCGTGCCCAGGTTTGCGACCCAGTCACGTGGCTCGACGGCTGGACTCGTGACCGGAGAGGAGTGGACGGTTGGAGATCTCCTCATCGCGATGCTCGTCCGCTCTGGTAACGACGCAGCCCTCACGCTGGCTGATTATGTCGGAAATGGCTCAATGTCTGCGTTTGTCGACCTGATGAACGCCAAGGCCAAACAGTATGGAATGACCAACACGAGCTTCGCGAACCCGAACGGACTCGACAATGAGAACCACTACTCCTCGGCGCGGGATCTCCTCACCCTCATCATCGAATCCCAGAAGTACCCTGACATCAAGCGTATCGGACGCATCAAGCTCGTCTCGATGCCGGAGCGCCCCAATTTCAAGGCACGAACATTCACCAACACCAACAAACTTGTCGGCACATATCCAGGAGTTGTTGGACTCAAGACCGGCGACACTCCATGGGCAGACAAGGTTCTCCTTGGTGTCAGTGAACGGGAGGGACGCACGATTTACACCGTGGTGATGCACTCCGATGACCATTTCTCAGACACACGGGAGTTGCTCGACTGGGCCTACAGCACCTACACGATCAGGGACCGCTGGCTCCGCGTGTTCTACAGTGAGGAAGGCGGAGGGGCGACAACCACCAGTCCGGGTGATCTTTCTGAGAGTCACGAGCGACGGCTCCGGTCGCTGGCTCCTCTCGATGATGGGCAGTGGAACACGTCGACTGCGGCAGAGCTTCCGAAGTCTGCATCGATCCATCGCTGGATCCGGGAGGTTCTCCCAGCGGGAGAAGGCACCAAATGAGTGCTCCGGTTGGTTCGACATCGAGCCGAGGGATTCAATGAGTGACGACTTCGTAGAAGTCATCGCACAGGAAACCGTTGCCCGACGGGTCGCTGAACTCGCAGATGAGATCAACGCCGATCATCCCGATGGTGACCTCGTCGTGATCGGCATCCTCAAGGGTTCTTTGATCTTCATGAAGGATCTCTTGGATCATCTCCCGCTCGATTCGACACCCCAATTCCTTGCCCTTACCAGGTTTGGAAGCGAGGGGCGTATCTCGGTGACCCTCGACCTCGACGAACCGCTCGATGATCGAGATGTCCTACTGGTCCTTGAGATCGTCGATACAGGTCTCACTCTCCTGACGATCCAAAAGATGCTCGAAGCAAAGGGGGCTCGCTCTGTGAGCACGGTGACCCTTCTCGACAAGGCTCCGCGGCGGATCGTCGATGTTCCTGTCGAATACCGTGGTTTCGAAGTCGGGGACGAATATCTCCTCGGATACGGGCTCGATTGGAAGGGCCTGTTCCGAAATCTGCGATCGGTGTGGGCGGTCATGAACATGCCTCGCTTTCTCGATGAGCCGCACTCGTTTGTCGATGCCGCATATGGGACTGCCCAAGCATTGCGAACCGAGTGATAGTGTTCCCTCATGAGTGAAAACATCCCGCTTGATCTCATCGGCGTGCGTATTGAGCTACCGACCAACACCCCGATCCTGCTTCTCCGAGAGCAGGGGGGTGATCGCTACCTGCCGATCTGGATCGGGACACCCGAGGCAACTTCGATCGCTCTCGCACGCGAGGGGATCTCGACAGAACGACCACTGACCCATGACCTGACTGCTGCGCTCATCGAGGAACTGGGCGCGACACTGACTGAAGTCGTCGTTACCGAACTCCGGGGGGGTACGTTCTACGCTGACTTGAGGTTGTCGATCGGTGACGACATCCACATCATCTCCTCGCGCCCCTCCGATGCGGTCGCGCTCGCCGTTCGCATGGACGTCCCACTCTTTGCCAACCCAGACGTACTCAACGAGGCCGGCGTCCACATCCAGGACCAGAGCGAAGAAGACGAGATCGCGAAGTTCAAGGAGTTTCTTGATGAAGTCGGTCCCGAGGACTTCGGTCCTGCTCCCTCGTAGTGAATCTTCCGAGGAATCTCCAAGCGGGAATCATCGGATTGTTGTTTGTGGTTGGCGTCGGTGCCGCTGGATTCATGCTCGTTGCAGATCTTCATGTTGGAGACGCGCTGTATGCAACGATGATCACGATTTCAACGCTTGGATACAGCGAGATCGGCGGTCCCTACGATGCAATGACCAGAGTCTGGGTCGTGATCGTGCTCGTGGCTGGCATGGGTGCGGCAATCTATACAGCGACGGCTGTGGTCGAGTACGGCTTCGAAACGGTGATCGGGTCCGACTATCGACAACGGCGAAGAATGATGAGGAGGGTCGATCGAATGCAGGACCATGTGATCGTCTGTGGATTCGGTAGGGTTGGATCGACGGCATGGGAGGCACTCCATCGCGATCGGATTCCAGCAATCGTCATCGAACGCGATCCGGTGATCGTCGAAGAAGCCATGGCTGCCGGCGCCCACGTGGTCGAGGGCGATGCGACCAAGGACGGTGTCTTGCGGGAAGCGCATGTCGACACTGCTTCGGCCGTGATCGCAGCAGTTGCGTCCGCAAGCGACAACCTTGTCATCACGTTGTCGGTTCGAGCGCTTCATCCAGGATTCTCAATCGCTGCTCGTGCGGTCGATCACGAGACCGAAAAGAAGTTGATTCTGGCGGGGGCTACTGCGGTCGTGACCCCCGAGCTCGTCGGAGGGGAGCGGATGGCAGCTCTCGCGACCGAACCGCTATTGGCCGATTTCCTCGATGCGGTCGCATCCAGTTCAGCCATTGACTTCCGCATCAAACGATTTCAGGTTGCCCCAACGTCATCGGTGGTCGGACGAACCCTCAGTGACCTTGCTCTTCGGGCAGACACAGGCGCGATGGTCATCGGGATCGCATCAGGCGACGAAGAAGTAAGGATCAACCCCGATCCAAGAGCACCTTTCAACGCACACGACATCGTCTATGGACTCGGCTCGTCTGCCGACCTTGACAGGCTCGAATCGATTCTCTCCGGCGGCTGATCCAGTATTGGATCATTGACATCTGCGTCGATGGACCGTAACTTGCGCGAGGGTAATTCATCGTGTGAAATTACGAGCGTGTAACCTCTGGGCATTGGAGACGCAACACATGACACAGGAAGACAACGATACGTCACTGGGATTCCGGTCACCGCAGGTTTGTGCCGTGGTTGGTATCACCTACCGGCAGCTGGATTATTGGGATCGTTCGGGACTCCTCGGACCTTCGATGCAATCGGCCACCGGCTCGGGCACCCAGCGTCTCTACACGTTCCAGGACATTGTCACCCTCAGGGTGGTGAAGCGCCTCAAGGATGCCGGCACGAGCCTCCACAAGATCAGGGCAGCGTTCGATCAGCTCGAAGAACAGGTCGGCGAGGGGTGGCGCGAAAGCGATATCACGCTGCTGTCTGATGGATCAACGATCTACGCGGCAACGAGCCCCGAAGAAGTTATCGATCTCCTCAAGAGGGGACAAGGTGTCTTTGGTATAGCGGTGCGGCCGGTTCATGATGAAGTCGCCGGCGAGATCCACAAACTCTTCCCCGACCACGCAGCAGATGTGGTCGCCCAAACCAGAATTGCGGAAGCGGCAGGAACCTGACAACCGACGATCTTTTCGGGCCATCACCGGCAGAACTCACCGAATTCGCCCACAACAGCGAACGGGAGTTCGCGCGACTCCTGGATTTCTACGGAATCGAGTGGCAATACGAGCCACGCGAATTCGCGATCGAGTGGGATGAATCGGGCGAACCAACCAAGCTCTTCAGGCCCGACTTCTATCTTCCCGATGATGATGTCTACATTGAGATCACGACGATGTCACAGAAGCTCGTCACGAAGAAGAACCGCAAGGTCAAGCGGCTACGCACCCTGTATCCCGATGTTCGCTGCAAGGTGTTCTATCAGCGTGATTATCTGCATCTCCTCGTCAAGTACGGTCTTGAGGAACCCGATGCGTCGGTAGACCATGTTGTCCCCACACGGATTCCCGGTCCACCGGTGGTCCTCGATCTCGGTCAGGAAGCCGACGCGTCCTAGTGCTCTGATTCCTTGGGTACCGCTAGTGTTGCCATGCGGTCCGTCACGACACCAATCTCGGAGGTTCCCGTGCCATCGTCCCCACTTCATGCCGTCCACGAGCGGGCAGGAGCCCGCTTTACCGACTTTGGTGGCTGGTCGATGCCTGTCCAATACGACAGTGTTCTTGAGGAACACCACGCGGTACGAAACGATGTCGGAGTCTTTGATGTTTCGCATCTCGGCCGCTTTGAGGTAGCGGGACCGGGAGCGCTCGCTCTGTTACGGTCACAGTTGTGCAACGACATCTCCAAGATCGGGCCAGGGCGCGCCCAGTACACGATGGCACTCAACGATCGAGGGGGTATCGAGGACGACATCATCGTGTGGCAGCTCGGAGACGATCGCTTCTGGGTCATGCCGAATGGGACGAACTTCGATGAGATTGTTGGTCGGTTTCGAGATGCCGCCGAAGGTGAGGTCTTCTTTGATGACGTACGGGCAAAAACCGTTCTCCTCGCAGTGCAGGGCCCCAACGCCCCTGATGTTGTCGAATCGGTGATCGGCTTCTTACCGAGAAAGTTCCGCGTTGAATCAGGCACGTTTGCCGATCAACCGGTCGTGGCTGCTGGAACCGGCTACACGGGGGAGCGAGGTGCCGAGATCTGTGTTCCGATCGAAACGGGAGAACGGCTTTGGGAGGTCCTTGTCAATGCCGGAGCCAAACCCGCAGCGCTCGGTGCACGGGACACCTTGCGTCTCGAGATGGGATACCCGCTGTGGGGGCAGGACCTGTCCGCGGACACTTCCCCGATGGAAGTCGGTCTCGAATGGGTGGTTGCGTGGGATCACGACTTCGTCGGTCGGGATGCTCTGCGCAGAATCAAGGAGCATCCACCGTCGAAACTCGTTGCCTTCACCACCGAAGGTCGCGCCATCCCGCGCCACGGTTATGCGGTCCGAACAACGACGGGTGAGGGGATGGTTACGTCAGGAAACTTCTCTCCGAGCCTCGGACACGGCATCGGTCTGGCCTATGTGACTCCACCACCGTCCGAGGATGAGTCCATGACCGTCGTCATCCGCGGAAAGGATGTCGAGGCGACGATCGTTGAGCTTCCCTTCCTCAAAAAATGACCGGTGACCATCACTTTCATACGTCTTCGGTGATGGGACAGTGGTGGAGAGTCTGGACATGAGATGTTGACGATGCCCGGCGGACCGGCGGCGTATCACGTGTTGGCGAAGCCAACGGGGCCGATCTGCAATCTGGACTGCGAGTATTGCTTCTTCCTGTCAAAGGAAATGCTGTATCCCGGAGACCGGTTCCGGATGGCGGATGACCTCCTTGAGACCTACATCCAGCAACTACTGGAGTCACATCGCACCCCCGAAGTCACCGTTGCATGGCAGGGGGGCGAGCCGACGATGATGGGACTCGACTTCTTCCGACGGGCGATGGTGGTGATCGACAAGTATCGCAAGCCCGGTCAACAGATCTCACACACGATCCAGACGAACGGCATCCTGATCAATGACGACTGGGCCCGCTTCTTCAAGGAAAACAACTTCCTCGTTGGAGTATCCGTTGATGGCCCCAAGGCTCTCCACGACAGGTATCGAGTCGACAAACGTGGTCAAGGCTCCTTCGATCGAGTGATGCGGGGCTTCGACGCATTGAAGGCCCGCGACGTCGACGTGAACGTCCTGTGCACGGTTCACGCGGGCAATGTCGACCATGCATTGGAGGTGTATCGGTTCTTCCGTGACGACATGGGTGTGCGGTTCATCCAATTCATACCGATCGTGGAACGGGTCACCGAGACGCTGCTTCCCCTGGCGAATCGGGGTTGGGGGACCGAACGCGGCGAGCTGCGACCGCTGTACATCCAACAGGGCCACCACGTGACCGACCGAACGGTGGATGCTGAGAGATTCGGTCGATTCCTGACGACCATTTTCGACGAGTGGGTCCGAACCGACATCGGTGAGGTCTTTGTTCAGCACTTCGACACCGCGTTGGCAAACTGGCACGGGGAGCCCGGCGCTGTGTGCGTCTTTTCTGAGACATGCGGGCTTGCTGTGGCCCTTGAGCACAACGGAGATCTGTATTCATGTGATCACTACGTCGAGCCTGATTATCTTCTCGGCAACATCAAAGACACGCCGATGATCGAACTGGTCGCGTCCGCGCAACAAATCGAGTTCGGGCTGGCGAAGCGGGATTCACTCCCTGCATTCTGTCTGACGTGTGAGGTCCGGTTCGCCTGCCACGGTGGGTGCCCCAAGAATCGCTTCATCCAGACACCTGACGGCGAAGACGGGCTCAATTACCTGTGTGCCGGCTACAAGATCTTCTTCAACCACGTCGATCGTCCCATGCGGATGATGTCAGATCTCCTGCGTGCGAATCGGGCGCCTTCCGAGCTGTCGGCAATCCTCGCAGGCGAAGAGGCGGCGCGGTTCCCAGACGTCGGACGGAATGATGCCTGTCCGTGCAGCAGCGGCCGCAAATACAAAAAGTGTCACGGAGCCACCACAAGTTCGTGATCCTGCCCGCACTGGTTCACACCCGGGTAATGTGCGAAAAGAAGAGCCGAACAAGGAGTGGGTTCCAATGTCCCCGACGCGTCCAGATCGCCATTCTCGCTCTCAGCTGCCGATTCCCGATCGGCCCGGCTTCGGGCTAACCACATACGACGCAAAGGATCCGGACACCACCTATCCGCCGATCGAGCCTCTGCTTCCCCCGGACGGTGCACCGAATGTGCTTGTGATCCTTCTTGACGATGTGGGGTTCGGCGCCTCGAGTGCGTTCGGTGGACCATGCAGTACCCCCAACGCCGAGAAGCTGGCAGCGGGTGGCTTGAAGTTCAACAGGTTCCATACGACCGCCCTGTGCGCCCCGACGCGCCAGGCGCTCCTGACGGGTCGAAATCATCACTCGGTCGCGATGGGCTCCATCACCGAGACGGCGACCTCTGCTCCGGGAAACAGTTCGGTTCGGCCGAACACGAAGGCTCCTCTCGCCATGACGCTCAAGCTCAACGGGTATTCGACGGCGCAGTTCGGCAAGTGTCACGAAGTTCCTGTCTGGCAATCATCGCCCATGGGTCCGTTCGATGCATGGCCGTCAGCGGGTGGAGGGTTTGAGAAGTTCTATGGGTTCATCGGCGGCGAGAACAACCAATGGGATCCGGCGCTGTACGACGGCACCACGCCTGTAGAGCCACCTGCGACTCCTGAGGAGGGTTATCACCTCACCGAGGACCTCGCAAATCAAGCGATCACTTGGGTGCATCAGCAGAAGGCTTTGATGCCGGACAAGCCTTTCTTCATGTACTTTGCCCCGGGAGCAACCCATGCACCACATCACGTTCCGCCAGAGTGGCCAGAAAAGTACAAGGGCAAGTTTGCTGGCGGCTGGGACGCCCAGCGCGAGGCCACATTCAAGCGGCAGAAGGAAATGGGCATCATCCCCCCAGACGCCGAATTGACCGCCAGACACGCCGAGATCCCCGCGTGGGATGACATGCCAGACGAACTCAAACCCGTTCTCGAACGCGAGATGGAGGTGTATGCCGGGTTCCTTGAGCACACGGATCACCATGTTGGGCGAGTGATCGACGCCATTGACGACCTCGGAGTTCTCGACAACACGATCATCTATTACATCATCGGTGACAATGGCGCGTCCGCGGAAGGAACCTTCAACGGTGCGTTCAACGAGATGGCGAACTTCAACGGTATGGCCGCTCTGGAGACACCCGAGTTCATGCTGTCCAAGATGGACGAATTCGGTTCACCGAGTTCCTACAACCATTACGCCGTCGGGTGGGCCTGGGCGATGAACAGTCCACTCCAGTGGACGAAGCAGGTGGCATCGCATTGGGGTGGCACACGGAACGGCACCATCGTCCACTGGCCGAACGGCATCAAGGAGAAGGGTGGGCTCCGCGAGCAGTTCACACACTGCATCGACATCGCACCAACGATTCTCGAAGCAGCCGGGTTGCCCGAACCGACCTCGGTCAACGGTGTCCAGCAGTCCCCGATGGAGGGGACCAGCATGCTGTACACCTTCGATCAGCCCGACGAACCCGAAAGGCATGATCTCCAGTACTTCGAGATGTTTGGAAACCGAGGTATCTACTTCAAGGGGTGGAGCGCCGTCACCAAACACCGCACGCCGTGGGAGCTGCAAGGCGCAACGGTTCCTCCGTTTGATGAAGACATCTGGGAGCTGTACGACGGGAGTACCGACTGGAGCCAGGCAAACAATCTGTCAGCCGAGATGCCTGACATGCTGGCGAAGCTCCAGCGTTTGTGGCTCATCGAGGCCACCAAGTACAACGTGCTGCCCATTGACGATCGATCAGGCGAGCGCGTCGATCCCGAATCTGCCGGACGACCGACGCTCGTGCACGGAACATCGCAGTTGTTCTTTCCCGGTATGAGCCGACTGTCGGAGAACAGCGTCCTCAATATCAAGAACAAATCGTTCTCCGTCACGGCCAACGTCACCATTCCGTCGGGAGGTGCTGAAGGCGTCATCATCGCTCAGGGCGGGCGTTTCGGTGGCTGGACCGTGTACTTCAAGGACGGCAAGATGAAGTTCGTCTACAACGTGCTGGGCATTTACGACTACCACACGGAGGCAGACTCTGCGGCTTCCGAGGGCGACCATCAGGTTCGGATGGAATTCGCCTATGACGGAGGAGGTCTCGCCAAAGGTGGCGACGTGACGCTCTACTACGACGGTGATGCGGTGGGAACGGGACGGGCCGAGGCGACGCACCCCATGATCTTTTCGGCCGACGAAACGACTGATATCGGATGCGAGTCCGGCACCACCGTGTCACCGGACTACACAGCCGAGACCAGCAAGTTCACCGGCAAGATCGAGTGGGTGCAGATTGACCTTGGCGACGACAACCACGACCACTTCATCGATCCCGATGAACGCCTGCGTATCGCCATGTTGCTTCAGTAGTCACATCGGCAACCGGGACAGACAAGATGGTTTCATGGGGCAGCCCGGGGAGGGCTCCTGAGGCATGATCCGTCTCCGTGCACAGACCACGTGGTGGTCACGCCTCGCTGACGAGACGCTGCCAAAGGAACTTGGATTTACTCCGCACCCGTCCCTTGAGATCCCCCATGTCCGCGGCATCCCGATACAGTTCCCGCTACCTGACGGCCACCGAGCCGTGCGGGAGTGGCCGAACCGTGCAGGGAGGCTCGAGCCGTTTCACGCCGGTGATGTCGTGCGGTGGGACCGTCAACTCGCTCCAGAACCGCGGTCACCAGATGTTCTCGCGAGGGGAGCGTCGGCGGACCCTGCGCTTCTCGAGGAGATGCAGCCGTGGTTCGGACGCTTCATCCGCTCCCTCGAACAGATCCGACGGGTCATTCGCGCCACACCCTCGGAGACGCCAAGGGCGATCCTGCTCACACCACGAAACCCGACCGGGGACCTCCCACCGGGGGTTGAACGGCTTCCCGAACGGCTTGGGGAGTTCCCCGGTGGCATCCAGATCACGCTCAGCGCTGATTGGTGGCATCATCGTGACGCATATGCTGATGACGTGCGAGGGTGGCTCACCGATCACGCCTCAAAGGACTGACGGACCAAGGAGACGCGGATGGATTCAGTCGAATCACCAATCGAAGGCACCTTCACAACCCGCGACGGCACCGAACTATTCACCGTAACGGTCTCCGATCAAGACCCTCGCTACGAGCTGCTCCACGTACACGGACTCGGGGAACACAGCGGTCGATGGATCCAACGATTCACTGAGCTGGCAAAACGGGGTGCCAGAGTGACCGCGTTTGATCTCCGGGGCCATGGACGATCGGGCGGCGAACGGATGCATGTCGATTCCTTCGACCAGTTCACATCCGATGTCTCTGAGATTGCAACAGCCACGTCTGCGAGTACCGGTCGACCCTGGGTGCTCTACGGTCACTCGATGGGTGGACTCATCGCGACAAGCTACCTCATCAATGCCTGCAAACCGGTACCGAACATCGCCGTGCTGAGTGCCCCGGCCCTCGGCGATGGCACACCCGCAGCCAAGCGGTTTGCTGCAAAGCTCATCGGTGCAATAGCCCCCAAGATCATGATCAAGACCCCCATCGCTGGCGAGCAGCTGTCACGAGATCCCAAGGTCGGGGAAGCCTATTTCGATGACCCTCTGGTGCAACAGATGGGCACCGTTGGCCTCGGAAGGGTGGTGTTTGCCGAACAGGCTCGTCTGGCCCCCGACACCGGACGGATCACGATCCCGACGCTGGTGATCCATGGTGCCGACGACACCCTGGTTCCGACGGCGGCAAGTGCCTCGCTCGCGAAGTCCGTGAGTGTCGAACGGAAGGTGTATCCCGGTCTTCGCCATGAATTGCACTTCGAGCCCGAGGGGGCCCACGTGATTGGTGATGTGGGCGACTGGATCGAGGGGAAGCTTTTCTAGAGGAAGTTCACTGGACCCCAGCGGCTGCGTACGCAGGTCGCACGACATCGTCGATGATGCGACTGCGCTCTCGATAGTCACCAAACCCTGCCTCGATGGCGTTCACGGTGATTCGTTCCAAGTCGTCCAGGCTGAGTCCGAAACTCTCGGAAGCGAGCGCATACTCGCTCGAAACCGTCACTCCGGACATCAGCCGATTGTCCGTATTGATCGACACGTTGAAGCCGTTTCGATAGAGCGCACCGAAGGGATGCACCTCGGGCGAGGCGTACGACGAGGTGTGGATGTTCGACGAGATCGCCACTTCGAGTGGTACCCGATGGTCTCGGACGCTGCGGGCAAACGGGCCAAGATGTGAAATCTCGGTACCATCGAAATCGGTGTCATCTGCCACATGGACACCGTGCCCGATCCGCATGGCACCGCACAACGCAATCGCACGCCACATCGAATGTGCCCCGTCCCCCTCACCACCGTGAATGGTGAGCCCCAGCCCGGCTTCTCGGACAATCAGGCATGCTTCGAGATGGTCATCTGCCGGAAACCCGGCCTCTGGGCCGGCCAGGTCGAAACCGATCACTCCCACGTGCATTGAGGCTGCGGCCGCACGCGCTACCTCGGCGCTGTCTTTGTCCTGACGCATGGCACACACGATCGTGCCGCCGATCGTGATGTCGCCGCTTGCCATACCGCGTTGGTAGCCGTCGTGTGCCGCTTCAAGCACTGCCTCCCTCGTCAGACCACCTGCCATGTTGAGCGACGGTGCGAAACGGATCTCGGCGTACGCTACGCCGTCTTCCGCGAGGTCCCTCGCGGATTCATACGCGATCCGACTGATGGCGTCCTGTGTCTGCATGACCGCAATCGTGTGGACGAACGGTTCGAGGTAGCGCTCAAGGGAGCCGGAGCGTCCCTGATGAAACCATGTGCGCAGTTCGTCGATGTCATAGCTCGGAAGATCGCGGTAGCCCACTTCATCGGCGATCTCAAGAACCGTTTCCACGCGAAGCCCACCATCGAGGTGTTCATGCAGGACAGCCTTGGGGAGTTCCTCGGTCTCGATGGTGGCCATAGATCAGCGGAGTCGGGGATTGACGGTGTACGTCATCGTGAGTGATGCGCTGTCGAGGACATGGCCCTCCATGGCGGCTTGGAGGTCGTCGTAGGAGAAGCCCTCAACCAGCCCGAGTGAAGCGACGTCCATCGCATGGACCGTGAACACATAGCGATGTGGAATTGAGTCGTTCCACGGCGGAGCGGGTCCGTCGTACCCGTGCCATGTACCGTCAAGATCAGTATCGCCTGCAAACCAGTCCGTGTAGCTGTTCACCCCGTGGATACCGATCGGTGCAGCATCGGCCGGTTTGCCTCGGGGGGTTACACCATCAGAATGGGAGCCCTCAGCGATCTCGGTTGTTTCAGCAGGAATGTCGGCAAGAAGCCAATGGACAAAATCGACACGCGGCAGACTGGCCGGCACCTCACGATCTTCCTGATTGACGTCGTCTGGCGCGCTCGGACAGTCGACATCAATACAGGTCACTACAAACGATTGTGTCTCGTCGGGTGCACCGCTCCATGCAAGATGAGGATTTCGGTTCGCGGAGAAGGTCACATGGTTGTCGGTAGCTGGCACCGCGAGTGCAAGGCTGTCCTTGGCCCGTTCTCCATCGGTGACCGAATTGCTGTAGATCTCCATGCTTACCTCCCTCGCGAGTCCTGCGACAATACTCCCATGCAAGCATCTGACCCTCACACATGAGTGCTGACACTCCCTCGCTCTCAGGTTACCTCCTGGTCGCGACGCCAATCATCGACGGACCCCCTTTCCGGCGATCCGTCATCTACATCGGCGAGCACGATACCTCCGGTGCTCTCGGGGTGATTCTCAACAGCCCGTCACGGTTGTCGGTCGTCGAGGTGCTACCCGAGTTGACGCACCTGACGTCAGATCCGCCCGTTGTCTACCTCGGCGGCCCTGTGCAAACGGACGCGGCGATGGTGCTTGCCCAATCCAAAGGGTGCCAATTTGCCATGGAGACGACGTTCGCAGACATCGGACTCGTGGATCCTGCCAACCCTCCTGCCGATACCACCGCACTCCGCGTGTATGCGGGCTTCTCTGGGTGGGGGCCGGGTCAGCTGGAAGAGGAAATCATCATGGGTTCCTGGTGGACCACAGAGGCACGACGAGAGGATCTGTTCGCCTCAGAAGGAGTCGATCTGTGGACGAACGCGGTACGACGCATCGGTGGGAGAAAACTCTTCTACCTGACATATCCCGACGATCCGACCATGAACTGAATCACGAGACATCGATCGGCTCCGTCTAGTCTGACCTCCGTGACAACGACCGCTCCACGTCTGCGACCGTCCATTCGATCGAATGCACCGCGCACCGACATCGAGCGTGGGCTCTGGAAAGATGGATCCACCGTCGTCGTTGGCTTCGATGAGGTCGGTAAAGGAGCATGGGCAGGACCGCTCACCGTTGGGGCTGTCGCGATTCCCCGCGATTCTCGCATCTACAAGATTCGGGATTCGAAGCAGCTCACCGAACGCGAGCGAGAGATCCTCTTTGATCGCATCATCGGTTGGGCCGATGCCGCCGCGGTCGGACATGCGACGCCAGCTGAATGCGATCTCCTTGGCATGTCGGATGCACAGCGACTTGCCACGAATCGGGCGATCGCTGCCCTCGGTACAGAGCCAGACCACTCGCTCGTGGATGGTGGCTGGGACTTTGTCGAGCGTGGTGCCACCACCACGATCATCAAGGGCGACCAGCGATCGTTGAGTATCGCGGCGGCCTCGATCATCGCAAAAGTCACCCGAGACCGCATGATGCGATCATGTTCCGACGAGTATCCGTGGTACGCCTTTGATTCCAACAAGGGCTACCCGTGCCATCGCCACCGTTCGGCGTTGCGCCTGCTCGGACCGTCGACAATCCATCGGAGATCGTGGGCGTTCATGTCCGGCATCCCATGGGAAGGCATCGAGGGTTGTCATGGAAACGAGCCGGCACTGAGCTTGTTCTGATGTACCGGCAGTCAATGAACCTCGAGAATTTGATCGACGTTTCCACCGTGACCGGTACGGATGTACTGATTGCCCTCGCGGTCGCCCTCGGGGGAGTCATCCTCGCCCGCGTCGCTCGGCATTTTGTCGTACGTTGGCTGACATCGAAGAGCGACATACCCGAGGCGACGGCCAAGACGATTGGAAGGCTTGTCTCGGCCTTGATCATGTTGGTCGCTGCGGTGTACGCCGTGTCGTTCATCGGTGTCGATGCAGGTCCCATCTTTGTCATCATCCTGGTCATTCTCGCCGTTGCCTTCTTTTCGTTGAAGCCACTCCTCGAAAACCTCGCCGCAGGGCTCTTGATACAAGCCCGCGCTCCTTTCACCCTCGGAGACGAAATCGAGAGCTCACCGTGGAAGGGGACCGTTACAGACATCGACTCGCGTACCACCGTCCTCGTCTCACCCGATGGCAGGCACATTCGCATACCAAACACTGATGTCATCTCGAACACCCTTGTCAACATGACCCGAGAAGGGCAACTCCGCTCGTCCGCCCGGGTTGGTGTGGCGTATGGCTCAAACATTGCAACTACTCGCAAACTCCTCACAGAGACGACGTCGAGCGTTGCCGGTGTACTGACCGACCCTGCTCCTACGGCGGGAGTCATCGAATTCGACGACTCTGCGATCGTGTTTGAAGTTCGCTTCTGGCACACGCCGACAGCGGCCGCATCATTCAGAGTCACCGCCGACGTGTATGAGGCCATCGATTCGGTGCTCGCAGCCAACGGTATTGTCATACCATTCCCGCAGCGGGATCTGTGGGTGCGCAGCCCCGCGGCGCCGGCAACACCGGAAACCGAAGAGACCACTGAATAGGAACCACATGGCACACGCGATTTCTCCAGGCAAACCAGACGCGATCGACTTTCTTCAGATCGATGGAATGCTCTCGGCAGAAGAGCGACTGTTGCGCGACACGGTGCGCCAGTTTGTTGCGGATCAAGTCACGCCCCATGTCGACGACTGGTTCAATGACGGAGTTTTTCCAAAAGATCTTGTCAAGACGATGGGTGACATGGGTCTCCTTGGTATGCATCTTGAGGGCTACGGATGTGCCGGCACGAGCGCAGTTGCCTATGGACTTGCTTGCACAGAGCTTGAAGCTGGCGATAGCGGTGTGCGCAGCTTTGTGTCTGTGCAAGGGTCACTCGCCATGTACCCGATATGGGCATTCGGATCCGAAGAGCAGAAACAGGAATGGCTTCCCGGCATGGCATCTGGAGATCTCATTGGATGCTTTGGCCTGACCGAACCGGATTCAGGGTCGGATCCCGGCTCCATGCGAACAAATGCCAAACGTGACGGTGACGACTGGATACTCAACGGAACCAAGATGTGGATCACCAACGGGTCGATTGCTGATGTAGCGATCGTGTGGGCTGGCACTGACGATGGGATCCGCGGATTCATTGTTCCAACGAACACTCCGGGGTTTACGGCGAACAAGATCGAAAAGAAGCTCTCTCTCCGTGCCTCGGTGACTTCCGAACTCGTCATGGACAACGTCAGGCTGCCGAGCTTCGCCGTGCTCCCCAATGTCGCCGGACTCAAGGGTCCGCTCTCGTGCCTGAACGAGGCACGGTTCGGGATTCTCTTTGGAGCCGTTGGTGCAGCTCGTGCTTGCTATGAAACGGCCCTTACCTACGCGAAGGAACGTGTCCAGTTTGACAAGCCGATTGGCTCATTCCAACTGACGCAGCGCAAATTGGTCGAGATGATGGTTGGTGTGAACCAGGGCATGCTGCTCGCAATGCATCTGGGGCGCAAACGCGATGCTGGCACCCTGTCGGCTGAGCACGTCAACTTCGGAAAGTTGGTGAACGTCCGCATGGCGCTTGATGTTGCTCGCGAGGCACGGGGCGTCCTGGGAGCAAACGGCATCACGCTGGAGTATCCGGTCATACGCCACATGAACAACCTCGAATCGGTCTACACCTATGAGGGAACGAACGAAATCCATACGCTGGTCCTTGGTCAGGCGATCACTGGTATCTCTGCATTTGCCTAATTCGGTGTCCATCACAAGCCGGGGCTCGTGACTGACGCTCCACAATTCGTGCTTGCGTCGGGGTCACCTCGCCGTAGCCTGCTCCTGTCGGCCGCGGGCTATACCTTCAGCGTCAGCCCACCCGAAATCGTAGAAGTACACCTCCAAGACGAAGAACCAGCAGAGATGGTGCTGCGGCTGTCCGCTGCGAAGGCTGCAGCCGTTGCCGACGAAGGAGCAGTGGTCCTGGCAGCCGATACCGTTGTGGTGCGTGATGGGATGATCATCGGGAAACCGGCCGATGCCGATGAAGCGGTTGCGATCCTTGAGTCACTGTCGGGTCGTGTCCATTCGGTGCTGACGGGCTGGACCGTGCGCCAGAGGGAACAGGAGCGCTTCGGCATCACCGAATCACGGGTTGTTTTCGCTGCCCGTTCTCGGGACGAGCTCGTCGATTATGTTGCGAGAACGGAACCCTTCGACAAGGCGGGCGCATATGCGCTCCAGGGCGACGACGGATGGCTTGTTGTCGAGGTCAAGGGGTCTCGCTCGAACGTGATGGGACTCCCGCTCACCGATATCGCAGAAGCATTGGCTGCATTCGGAGTTGAGAGGTCAACCCCGAAGCGCTGATGCCGCAATGCTCGCGATCTTGGCCTTCGTGGGTTTGTCGCAGTAGTCGATCAGCTTCTCGCCGATCACATGGGCCTGCTTGTTGGTGATCATGTAGACCATCTTTGGTGCGAGGTGAAATTCGCCCTTGGCAAACGACCGAGGTGCCTCAGCGAACGGCCCACGGACAACCGACTTTTCGGCCTTCGTGAACATCAGGGCGTTGTGGACCACTCCGGTGCCGCTCTCGATGTCGTTTCGTGTATGTCCCGGGAAGGCACCCCACGGACACCGACCGAGGAAGTAGCCGACTCCGGTCCACGCGTTGATGGCGACGGTGCCGTACTGCAGATCGGCGATCGCTTCGTCAAATGCCTCCTTGTTGGCCCGCTCGGTCATGGGGTGGATGACGATGTTGGCACCGAGCGTTCCATAGAGACGTTTGTTCGCAAACTCCACGGCGTTGGCGAGGAACGATGCCGGATCAGGGCTCGGCAGCTCGGTAACTGCAAGCACCGGTCCAAAGATTTCGGTCGTAAACCACGGCTCCTGGGCATCTGCTGGATCGAGTCCGGTGACGAGATAGCGAGGGTGGACGTCGCCAAATCGTTCCACTTCATCGGATACCTCAACGGCGCGAGCAGACCGGTCGCTCGATCCTGGATAATACGGGTCGCGATCCTCGGCAGCAGCCATCACCGATCGCACGGCATCGAGGAACTGACCCTTCTGATCCCACGTCTGTGGAAGAACCAAGACCTGGGCCGCAATGCAATTGAACCCAGAGTTGTTGAGTTTTTGACTGACGAGGTGTTCTGCCTGGAACCGTATGTCCCTCTCGGACCAGTCTCCTGGAACGACGATGACCGGTGAGGCACCGCCAAGTTCTGCCGAGATCGGTCGCGGGTTGACTGGTCGGTCAGCCCGGCGATTCTCCTCACCTTCTGGTCCCGTTCCAAACACGATCGCGTTGTAGGTCGCGACACTCCCGGTGATGTGAATGGAGTCCACTCCTTCGTGGGTTGACAGATAGGCGCCAACATCGGCTCCTCCGTATGCCGTGCGCACGAACCCGTCAGCGATGAGTTCAGTAAAAATCGTCTCGAACAATGGGCCCAAATACTCGTTCACCGGGTTCATCTTCAAGACGGTGACGTTGCCTTCGACGAAGAGCGCATACAGGACATCGAGGAACGGTATCGAAGCGACGTTGCCTGCACCCAGTGTGAGAGCGACGTGCGAATGTGGGTCCGCGGCGCGATAGAACGCGGCCGTCGTGTCCCCGAGGTTCTCGACGGTGACCTCAGGATTCATCCACACTTCGGCTGTGACCCCAGAAAAGAGCACCCTTTCGTCGAAGCTCTTGGGAAAGACGTCGACAACCACCTGGCCGGAGGGCAGGGTTGTCGGCTCGTAGCCGTGGAGAACAGGAATACCGCTCGAGAGGCGCACAAGCGACGTGCGAAGGTCCTTGAGGTACCACAGCACAGTGAACGGCCCCGCAAGCCACTCCTCGCCAGCGGCGGGCTGGCCCATCGAAAGACCCTTCGCCTTGGTTGCGGCTTCAACCCATGGTCTTGCAACGGCAACGGTCTTGTCCTTGATGGCATCGAGATAGGCGATCTTGTCGACCAGCGGCAACGTCGCCCATCGATCTTTCGATTCCTGAAGGTCTGCAACCGCCTGATCCATCTGCGCCATATCCATACCCCAAATCTAACCGGAACACGCGTACCCAGGGTTCCAGCCCACCCTTTTTGGGGGGCTGGAACCCTGGGTACGCGTCATGGTGTGCTCTCGCGGTAGCATCGATACATGGACATTGCAGGTACCGCTTCATTGGTGACGGGGGGAGCGTCCGGGCTTGGGGCTGCTACCGCCCGACGTCTGGGCGAGGCGGGGTCGGTGGTCACGATCGTGGACCTCAACGAGGAGGCCGGTGAGGCTCTGGTCGCCGAACTCGGCGGTGGAACGAAGTTCGTTCGAGCCGATGTCACGAGTGTTGATGAGGTTGCGACGGCCGTCAGCCTGGCGGGGGAGAACGCTCCGCTCAGGATCGCGGTGAATTGTGCGGGCATTGGACTTGGTGAACGGACAATCGACCGTGAGGGCAATGCCGCGGATCTTGGTCGGTTCACCCGGGTGCTGTCGATCAACCTGATCGGAACCTACAACGTCGCAGCTCAGGCAGCTGCCGCCATGAGTCGGACCCAACCCCTCGCACATGACGAACGTGGCGTCATCGTCAACACCGCTTCTGTTGCTGCGTTCGATGGCCAGATTGGACAGACGGCGTATTCGGCCTCAAAAGGCGGCATCGTGGGCATGACGCTTCCCATGGCACGAGACCTTTCGTCGGTCGGGGTCCGAGTCATGACTATCGCCCCTGGGATCATCGATACCCCTCTCCTTGGAAGCCTCAACGAGGACATGCAGGTCGCACTTGCCAAGAGCGTGCCATTTCCCAAGCGCCTCGGAACACCAGATGACTATGCACAACTCGCGCTCGACATCATCAGGAATGGCTACCTCAACGGCGAGGTGATCCGTCTGGATGGCGCCCTTCGGATGGCGCCCCGCTAGCCGACACGCTTTAGTTTCGATTCCTAAGATGCTCTGGTCATCAAAGGGAGCAACATAGGCAGATTGAAGATCGGTGTGGCTCTCGGCATTTATCGATATCCGAGTACGGGCATGGCCCCATCGTGGGCTCAGATGCGTGAGGCATCCCTCGCTGCCGAACAGGCAGGGTTCGACACGTTGTGGATCGCTGATGAACTCCTTTGGGACACCGAGGACGGCACACCGCCTTTCGGATGGTGGGATTGTGTGGCGACGGCCTCGGCTATTGCTGCTTCCACCACGACGATCGGGGTCGGTTCATGGGTTCTATCAGCATTGCACCGTAACCCCGGCCTCATGGTCAAGGCGGTCGAAACACTTGACGCCATCAGCGAAGGTCGATTCGTGTTCGGTTTGGGCGCAGGACACGCGGGCCGACAGGGAGAGGCTTTCGGATATCCACCCGATCGCACCGTCAGCCGCTACGCCGATGCTCTTGAGATCATCGTGCCGCTGCTGCGCAAGGGTTCCGCAGACCACGACGGTCCCTACCACTCGGCCAAGGCGCTCCTGAACGATCCGCGAGGACCACAGGGACCATCCATCCCGCTGATGCTGGGTGGGCACAAGACCCGAACCATCGGTCTTGCCGTGCAACACGCGGACATCTGGAGTGCATTCGCGACGACCGGTTCCCATGCATCCCATTTCGTGGACATGGTTGCAATGGTCAATCGCATGTGCGAGGAACAGGGGAGAGATCCGCTGACTCTCGGGAGGTCGGCCGGCATCGTTGTTCAACGAACCAATCGCCCCAATTCGGTTGGATTCGAGATGGCTCCAGCGATCAAGGGCACAACCGATGAGATTGTCGCTGAACTCGCAGCGTTTGCTGACCTGGGATTCACGCGAATCGAACTGATTGCCGCAGCAGACTCAACGCAGGACATCGAGATGCTCGCACCAATCGTCGCGGCCGCACGCGAGATCTGAGTTGGAACGGCGATCGCTCACGTGTCGTGCTGAAGCACCCATGTATACATCGCGATGCCGCTTGCCACACCAACGTTGATCGACCGTGTGGACCCATATTGTGTGATCTCATACACAGCGTCGCAGGCTGCAACCATTGCAGGCGAGATTCCGGGCCCTTCCTGACCAAAGACCAGTGCGCAACGCTGTGGAATCGTCGCGCTTTCGATCGGTGTGGACACCTCGTTGATGTCGATTCCGATCAGCGGGAGATCGACCCTACGGGCATGCTCGAGAAGGTCATCAATCGTTGGGTGGTGCTCAATGTGTTGGTAGCGGTCGGTGACCATTGCGCCGCGACGATTCCAACGGCGCTTCCCAACGATGTGGACCGTGTGGGCACCGAATGCATTTGCGTTGCGTACGATCGTTCCGATGTTGAAGTCGTGCTGCCAGTTCTCGATGACGACGTGGAAGGCGTGGCGTTTGGTGTCGAGATCCGCAATGATGGCTTCACGGGTCCAATAGCGGTAGGCATCGATGACGTTTCGAGTATCGCCGCCCCCGAGGAGTTCCGGATCGAAGCGTGGATCGTCCGGCCACGGTTCGGGATGGGGACCGACACCAACAATCCGGTCATCGTCAGTCATGAGAGCCGAGTCTGATACCCGACATCTCCTCAAGCGCCTTGATGAGGGCGTGGTTGCCCTCGCTCCCAAGATCACGGTTTTGGAGTGCACGGTAGAGCTGGAACACCAGCGCGGTACCGGGGAGTGGAACCCCGAGTTCATCAGCTGCTTCGAGGACGAGCCTGAGGTCCTTCTGCTGAAGATCGATGGTGAATCCCGGCCTCCAGTCGCGTCTGATCATCTGAGGCCCCCGATTCGACAGCATCCACGAACCCGCTGCTCCGCCTTCGACGGCTGCAAGTGTTGCTTCCAGATCAAGACCGCCGGCTTCGGCAAGCAGGAGGGCTTCTGATACTCCGAGCTGGTTGACCACGACGAGAATCTGGTTGACTGCCTTGACGAGTTGCCCCGCGCCTTGGGTGCCGACATGGGTAATCGTGGCACCAACGGCATCGAGGTACTGCCGCGCACGCTCAATGTCGGCAGCATCGCCGCCAATCATGATGCTGAGGGTTCCCTTCGCCGCGCCCTCGGCACCTCCGCTGATGGGGGCGTCAAGCCACGAGCCGTCGAGAGCGTTGATCCGCCTCGCCATTTCTTTGGTGGCTGCCGGGGAGATCGTCGAATGGTCGATGATGAGGGCACCAGACCGGATCCCCTCGGCAACTCCGTTCGGACCAAACACCACAGCCTCAACATCTGGCGTGTCGGACACACAGATCATCACGATCTCGTTCAACCGCGCGACCTCGGCGGGGCTTCCTGCAAGGCGGGCACCGGCTTCCGCCAGATCGTCTGCTCGTGACACCGTGCGATTCCAGACCGTGACATCGTGACCGGCGTTCATCAGATTTCGTGCCATCGAGTGGCCCATGATGCCAAGACCTATGAACCCAACGGCACCCATTCTTCCTCCTCCTTCAAGTCACTGCTCGCTTCTCCGTGGGGCTACTCGGGTTCAGATGTATGCAGCCAGGGTGTGTAGCAGACGCCGATCAGCAGACCCTCGGGCCCAAGGAGCCGTGCAATGACCTGGCCCCACGGTTCGGTCCGCGTTCGGTGGATCAGTTCGTGCCCCTTGACGATGAGCTCATCACATGCGGCATCGACTGCTGCTGCATCGGCGACTTCAAACTCGATCGTGGCCTGAGGTACATCGATGTCGTCGGGCCACGATGTGGTTCCGAAGCAGGAGTAGGCGGCATCGGCCAGAGGCCACACCCCGAGATGCTTGGTTCCTTCGAACCCGTCGACCGCGACGTACTCACCATCGACCGGTTCAAGCGGTAGACCCAGTGCGTCACGGTAAAACCCGCTCGAGATGCCTGGATCGGCGGCAATCGGGGCGAAACCTGCGACAAAGATGATGTCCATCAGCGCAAGGGTAGTCGCACGTGATCTGGTGTCAGGTCCGATACGCTTGTCACTCCGAGGAGCTTCATCGTCCGGACAATGTCGTCTGTCAGGATCTGTGCTGCGCGTCTGACGCCGGCCTCACCTCCCGCCATCAACCCGTACAGATACGCCCTTCCGACAAAAGCTGCGGTCGCTCCGAGTGCAACGGCGGCGACGATGTCACCACCGTTCATGATCCCGCCATCCACGAAGACCTCCGCGTCACCTGCAAGTTCCGAGACGGTTGGTTGTACCAGGCGGAGCGGTGTTGGCGAACGGTCGAGTTGGCGTCCACCATGATTCGACAGGATGATTCCTGAGGCTCCTGCATCGACACATCGCCGAGCATCCGCAACGTTCTGGACTCCTTTGACAACGATCGGTCCCTCCCATTTGGATCGCAACCAGGCCAAGTCAGTGAAATCGAGAGAGGCATCAAAGAGCTGCGATGTCATCTCAACCAGCGTGGCACCCGCACGGTTCATGCTCTCAAGCGTTGCGAAAGCCAACGGCTCGGTCGTGAGAAAGTTGAACCACCAAGTTGGATGCAGACCAGCATCGACGATCGAGCGCAACGTGAGGTTTGGCGGAATGGTCATCCCATTGCGAACGTCACGCAGGCGCGCGCCAGCAACGGGAAGATCGACCGTGAGGATCAACGTTCGGAACCCGCAGGCAGCGACCCTATCGATCAAGGCTTCTGAGCGCCTGCGATCCTTCCACACATAGAGCTGGAACCAGTGATCGCCCCCTGGAACCGTTTGCACCAGAGCCTCCGGAGTCGTGGTTCCGAGTGTCGACAATGCATACGGGATCGCGCATTCGGCAGCGACCGTGGCCACAGCCCGTTCTCCTTCGTGATGCATCATCCGGGTGAACCCGGTCGGGGCGAACCCGAACGGAAATGCGGCCTTTGCTCCGAGGATGTCGGTCGATGGATCACATCCCGACACGTCACGCAAGACATTGGGGATGAACTCAATGTCTCGGTACAACTGTCGTGATCGAGAAAGGCTGAGTTCGTCCTCAGCAGCACCGTCGACATAATCAAAGGCGGCTCGGGGAGTTCTCCGACGTCCGCGGAGCCTAAGGTCTTCCACGTTTGCCGCCCTGGCGAGGCTGCGCTCCCTGCGGGTATCAGCTCCTGGCTTTCTGCGAAGCAATGCCAACAGTTCGCCGATGTTCGGCATTTGACGGCGTGTTCGCTCACGCATGACGCTGGCCCTTTGCGATGTGTTGCCGGACGTTCGTCATCGGTTCAGCCAGCCAGCGAGCTTCGATGTGATAGCCGGCATCAGCACCCAGGTGAGTATCGCGACACTGATGACATTGCCTATGAAGATCGCCACGAAAAGGTTGAGATCCGGCCAGAACCAACGCGCAAGATACGAGGTGAAGACCACCGTTGGGTAGAGAGCGAGAAGGACGACGACGCCTTGCTTCCACTTCGGGATTGCTTCGGCTGAATCGGAGATGGGGAACCATCCAGCAAAGCCGCCCACAATGGAAGTGGTCAGATCTCCTTCGGTGAGTGTTTCGAGGTCAGCGATAGCCGCCACCCGTTCATCCGATTCGATCCATGCCATCAGATTTTTCTTGGTATCGAAGGTGAGCGTTACGACGGTGTCAGGTTGCACACCGGGAACCGCATCGAGGATCTCACCACGGATGAACCCGTTGAAATTGTTGAGTGTGTCAAGAAGACGCTGATGAAACACAATGTGTTCAATCTCGGCACCGGGGCGCAGACGATAGTTGGAAACGACCCTGACCTCGTCCTGACCCGAAACGCCCGCAACAATCTGCTCGATGGCTTCACCCTCAAACAACGATGCCCCCTCAGCGAGAAGTTCCTCCCGAGCGGTGGAAGCAAGCCAGGCGTCCAGCGAGGGACCGCTCTCGAAACGGTACACGACCAGCCACTCGTCAGGATGAGTGGAATTCGGACGTTCGATACCTGCGCTCACATATCCTGGCGACTGGTACGCCGCGGTGATGAGCCGTGTCACCCACATGCTGAATTCCTCTTCCCGCTCCGGCAGAACGGTTCGCGAGACGATCACGGTTGGAGAACGTCGATCACTCATCGCTCAAAAGCTTCCAACATGGCGCACCTGTACCCATCACGATCAGCGCACGGCTGGCGATCTGCTTCAGCATTCCTACAACCTACAGGTTTCCGCACGGCCAACCGATACACCGAGAATGGGGGTCGCACGACCCATTGCTATTCGTGGTCGATCTGCCACGCTAAGTGGTGACAACAAGTGGAATAGGATGCTTCAGCTCACCGAACCGTTCGCATACGACGAAGAACCCAGTCTTGCTAGCCACGGTGCTCGCACCGCACGAATTGCCGTCGCCATTGCTCGCGTGATGGATCTTCCTCTTGGCGACATCGATGCCATCGGGCACGCAGCACGACTCCACGACGTTGGCAAGACCAAGATCGATCCAGAGATCCTCAACAAGCCTGGACCTCTCGATGCAGACGAGTGGATGGAGTTGAAACGACATCCACAGATCGGTTACGACATGCTCCGTGGACACGTTGAGCCCAAGATCGCTCAAATTGTCCTGATGCACCACGAGCGACTTGATGGTTGTGGCTACCCGGGAGGAGTGAGCTCTGCGCAGATAGGCATGCCGGTGCGAATCCTGCATGTTGCTGATGCGTACGATGCGATCACCAGTTTGAGACCCTATCAGCGGGCACTGCCGATTGAACACGCCATATCTGAGTTGACGTCGAACATAGGAACGCAGTTCGATCCGGACCCGGTGCAGGCACTGATGTCGATCGTGACCTACCAGCTTGACCAGGTGTTGGTTGCCGACCAGCCGTTCCGCGTTCCTTCCACCCTGGCCGCGGTGAGTTGAACGTCGTCATCGACGTCCCGACGATCGCAAATCCGTTGGATTTCGGGATTGGTTCGTAGCATTGTCCCCATGGATACAAGAGGCCGTCGCTTCAGCGCGATCGTGATCATCGTCTGGGCGCTGTTCGGTTCGTTGGTGTTTGCCGCCCCTGATGCTGTTGCCGTCGGGGCAGAGGGGGAGAGTTGGCCATCGTTCAACGAGTCAGATGGATGTGGATCGCCGTGGATGCGGGGCTCCAACGTCCAAACAGCCGGTAGTTTGGCACCTGAAACATTGGTACGTGGGCCGTATGGGGACTACTTCGGAAGAACGATCGCTGCCATCGAGAGTCAACTCCGGTGGTGGGACGTTCCGATGTCCGACGACGAATCACTCCGAATCCATCAACGCCTCACTCCGGCCCTCGCGCTTGTGAAGTCGGCCCTTGCACGGGCGGAGACATCGGGTCTGTGGTACCCGATATACAAGAAACAGACGTTTGCATACACCCCGCGCACAGTGCGAGGTTCCTATCGCATCTCCCAACATGGACTCGGGGCAAGCGTTGACATCAACTCGACCTACAACCCGTATTCGTCGTCAAACAAGCTCACGACCGACATGCCCGGATGGTTTGTCGACATATGGCGCAGTGCGGGGTTCTGTTGGGGAGGAAACTGGATCGATCTCAAGGACCCCATGCACTTCAGCTGGCGGGGTCCCCTGTTCACCCCCGGAATGACGACGCTTCCTCCAGCCACGGATCCTTTGACCAGCATCGAATCGTTCAGCCGCATGATGCACACCAAGTCCGTGCCAACGGGGCCCAACGGAACACGATTCCGCCTGCTCATGGACGGTGACCTCGATGGGGCGGTTGATGTCGTCCAGGTCGTCGAAACACCCACGGCGTCACTGATTGACATCATCTCTGCCGGGAAGGGCTATCGCGGATGCGCCGTGTCTCGCTATCCGGTCGGGTCAGTCCCCGATGCTGTTGCTGCAATTCCGGGGGATTGGAACCGTGACGGAGCAATGGACCTCTGGCTCATCAACGACCAGGGTGGTCTCTCAATCACTGCGTACAACCGGGCAACCGACTTTGCCACGACAGAGACCGTTTCGGTGAACGCGGCTGCTGGCAACGCTTATCTCAGCGCGGATCACAATGTCGATGGATGGAGTGATCTCTACATCCTGTCCTACGGCGCCGGACAGTGGAGCGTCACGGTGATGGATGGAAGGAGCCGATTTTCGGCAGAGCTTGCATCGGGTAACTTCGCGGGAGACGCTGCCCTCACATTCACCGCGCTCGACCGCAATCGTGATCAGATTCCGGATCTCGTCGGTGTCGGAGGAGGAGGTTCGCTCATCATCGACGGCGCCTCGTCCTTCTCCACAACGGACACCCTCCCAGCCATTGCGGGCCCGTTTGATGACATTGCCGGCACAGATTATGACGGGGACGGTCGTCATGATCTCGTGACGCTGTCTGGCGGAACACTGCGGGTCTACGCGGGAAACTCACCTCTTCCCGGTGTTTCGGTCACGTCATGGTTCGAATGGCCGACGTTCGGTTGCAGTGCCGGTGCCTTGCCATATCCCTATGCCGGCTGGTTCCGCGACGACGAGGCATCGGTTCATGAGAGCAACATCGACACGATCGCCACAACAGCCATCACCTACGGGTGTAACCCTCCCTACAACGATCGGTTCTGCACGAACCGCACAATCACCAAGGGGCAGCTCGCAGCCTTCATCGCACGGGCCCTTGACCTCCAGCCGGGCGCGGCGAACACCTTTGTCGACGACAACGGTCATCTCTTTGAACCCGATATCGAACGCTTGGTCGCAGCTGGCATGATCCTGCCGTGCAACTCTGCCGGGAATGCGTTCTGTCCAGACGAGCCGCTGACACGTGAGGAGATGGCCCGTTTCCTCGTTGCAGCCTTCGGCTTCGCACCGTCGGGTATCAACCGTTTTACCGATGACGGAGACTCACCGTACGAATCACAGATCGATGCGATCGCCGCAGTTGGTGTGACGCTTGGATGCAACCCCCCCGCAAGCGATCATTTCTGTCCGGACGGGATCGTAACGAGAGCCCAAATGGCAAGTTTCTTCATCCGGGCTCTTGCACACGCAGACTGAACGTGTCCTGACCGCATGATCAGCTCGTTCAGATCTGTTTGCTGAGCCGAGATCATTCGCTCACATCGGTACTACGCCAGGCTGATCGCTCAAGAAGCAAAGAGACTCCGAGCCCGAAGACAAGTGCCCAGAAGAATCGACCCAAGCCCAACAACTCGATACGAGACACGGAGACCACGAACGCCACAAGTGGTCCAATGAGGAATGGACCCTTCGTGATCTCTTTCAGTGATTGGGCGAGGATGCCAAGCACGGCAAGTCCAACGATCGCATCCAGAAGAGCGCCCGGTATGAACTCGATGAGGTCGGCTGCGAATCCACCCGCCAAGCCCACGACGATTCCGGCGATCGCTCCGATATAGCCTGCCCAATGGCGGATCTCGCGATTGCCTGACTCCGGGCCTGCGATCAGAGCGGTGGAGGGGAGGGAGAGCGACACGCCCATGGGTCCAAAAAAGGACCCGATGATCGTCCCGACACCACTCACCAGGCTGATCGCCCGCTCGGGTGGCTCATACCCCTGTGATCGAAGAAGGACCACCGAAGGGGCGTTGGCCTGGAGGGTGATCAGCACCACGAGTACCGGGGTCACGGCTGCTATCGCACGGAGGTCGAATTGGGGGAGGGTGAGCGAGATCATGGGCCACACTGGATCGGGTGCCGGTCCGGTGCTTGAGGTTGCAATGGCCAGAACCGTCCCGACGATCAAAGCCGTCAACAGTGCGGGAAACCGGTCACCCCACAACGCCCGACTGATGAGATACGCGATCAGGGTTGATCCCACGAGCACCGTCGATGTCCCGAGCGCTGTGAAGGCGTCCGCTACCAACCCGAGTACGGCTCCCGCCAGGATGCCATGGACAATCGGCGGGGGGAGCAGCCTCGCTAGTCGGTCGGTGAGTCCCGTGACGCCCAGCAGGAGGACGACTGCTCCCGCAGCCATGGTCGCACCGACCAGTTGTGACCAGCTCAATTCTCCGCCGAGCAGCAATACGAAGATGAGGATGAAAACATTGCCGGTGATGGCGAGGGGGATGCGATAGATCGCCACGAACACGAGCATGATGAGGCTGGGAAAGCCCCATGCGATCAGGATCCATGTTGACGTCTGGGAAGGTGACAATCCCAGTTCAACGGATGCTTCGAGCGGAAGGCTGACGACCGACACATAGAACGCTGACAGCGCCAGACCGGCCGCGAGCGGCCTGAGGTACTGATGCCGCCCCGGTTGTCGTGCCACGCAACGACTTTACTCAACTGGCCCCGTCTCACGTCGACTGGTTGGCGCATGCCAAGTCGCGGATCCAAGCTGCTTCATAGGTCATGAGCGACATCCATCCGTCAGGGTGCAACCAGGGTCATCCCCGATGGACGCCATGGTGCTTGGGTGAAAAGGTGTCTCGGTGAAATCGGGTTCCGATGAAGATGAGTTTCCGTGCGATCATTTATGACATGTCAACGGCTCCACGTGAATTGGAATTATGGTGACCGCAGCACAGTAGGGGAGTGACGTGGTGGCTTCAGCAGTTGAGATCCGTGGTCTCCGCAAGGTGTATTCCGGCCTCCGCGGCAGGAAGACCGTCGCGATCGATTCGCTCGATCTTGATGTACCTGTTGCAGGAGTCTTCGGTTTCCTCGGTCCCAACGGGGCTGGAAAAACAACCGCGATCCGATGTCTCCTCGGGTTGGTGACACCGACTGAAGGCAGTATCAGGCTGCTCGACGCCGAGATTCCCCGCGCTCTACCGGGAGTCATCGACCGTGTCGGGGCACTGGTCGAGTCACCGAAGTTCTTTCCGGGGTTTTCAGGCCGGCTGAACCTCGAACTGCTCGCCGCGACTCGTGAGCTCCCTGCCTCAGAAGTTGAACGAGTGCTCGACGAGGTCGGTCTCACGGACCGCGCCCAGGACCACTTCACGACCTATTCGCTCGGTATGAAGCAACGTCTTGCAGTGGCAGGTGCCATCCTCAAACATCCAGAGCTCTTGGTGCTCGACGAACCAGCCAACGGCCTTGATCCCGCCGGGATCAAGGACATGCGTGAGCTGATCCGCCGATACGGGTCATCGGGGTCAACGGTGCTTGTTTCCAGTCACCAGCTTGCCGAAGTCCAGTTGATGTGCGACTCGGTGGCCATCATCAACCGCGGGAAGCTCATCACCTCGGGTGCCGTGTCGGACGTCCTCGCCGGACACCCTGCACGGCTCTTGGTCACCATCGACGACGTGCCAGGGTCGACACGGGTTCTTGCGTCTGCCGGATTCGTGGTGCAGCCGACCGACACCCCGGGACAACTGCTGGTTGAAGCCGGGGAAACCGATGCTGCCAGGGTCACAGAGACGCTTGCGCTCTCCGGTCGCTATTTGCGTGGTCTGCGGGTTGAAACGGCAAACCTTGAATCAGTGTTCCTTGAGCTCACAAACCAGGGTGACGCGTGATGCGACTCCTGGGTATCGAACTCAGACGAATGTGGCATCGCCGTATGCCGCGCGTCATCGTTGGTTTGGGCATCGTCGGAGTTCTTGTCGGTGGTGGCGCCGCCTTCTTCACCCATGACGCAACGATGCCCGTTGTTGAGGACCACTCAGCCGAGATTGAGGCCAGCGTCGCTGAATGTCGCCAATATTCAACACAGGATTGGGAACGCTGGGCTTCAGGAGACACCACCGATATCAACCCCGACTACGGACAGTATCTCTCGCAGTTTCAAGATGCCGAGGCATACGCCGACGAAAATTGTCGACCCGAGTATTTCAGCTATTTCGACGTCCTCGATCCGCGTTTCTGTCTCGTCACGCTCTACGAGCCTGAGGTTCAGTGGCGCCGAGCGTGCCCAGACATTGAAGACGCGGCAACCGAATACGAACCCTCGGGTCGAATCATCGTCATCAATGGTGTGGAATACCAACGTCCGAAACCCATGGGGAGAGGCACCGTCCCCGAGATGGGATATCTCCTCTTTGCCATCGCTGCGGTGATCGGTGCGTCGTTCATCGGCGCCGAATACAAGGCGGGAACCGTCGAATCAACGTTGTTGTGGGAACCTCGCCGCATAGCAGTGTTTGGATCGAAGCTTGCTGCAGCGGCATTGACAACCTTGGTCATCCAGATCTTCCTGCTCGCGGTCTTGGTGCTCGCCATGCTTCCTGCCGCTCTGTGGAGAGGCACCACGGCGGGTGCCGACGCTGACTTCTGGGTTGGGCTTGTCGGTGTAATCCTCCGCAGTGGTGTGGTCGGTGCTGCCATAGCCATGATTGCGCTGTCGGTCTCGACCGTCACCCGCAACACGGTCGGTGGCGTGGCGGTCCTTCTCGGATACACGGCTGTCAGTCCGATACTCAGCCAGGTCATATTCAAAGGTCTCCGCCCGATTGACTTGTCCGAGAACGCCGCCGTTCTTGCCAACGGTGGTGAGGTCGGACGATTCATCCGCAACGGTGTGGGGTACGACATTGTCGTGGCTCATGGGGTGCTCGGGGCCGCACTCGTGGTTGGGGTCTATGTGGCCATCGCGGTCCTCATCGCCGGAGTGGTGTTCGCCCGCCGCGACGTCGACTGATCCGGGTGGCCCAGCCGCTGGCGTACCCTGTCGAGATGGCACACACACGAATCCAGATCTACACCATGCAATCACCCGCAGAGGCGCATGCCATTGCAGCCCTTGGGGTTGACCATATCGGCGTGACTCCCTCAAACCGAGGGTTGCCCGGGGAGGTGTCCGTTGAAACCGCCAAGGACATCTGTGAGGCAGTCGGTGGTTTGGCGACATCGGTTGCTCTCAGCGTCGAAGATGATCCTGAGACGATCATCGCGATGGTTCGTTCCGTAGGACCCGACGTCCTCCATCTGTGCGGCCTGCCGGGGGTTGTGGGGCCAGAAATGGTCAAGGAGATTCGCGAAGAGCTCCAAGGAATCGGCATCATGCAGGCAATCGCGGTGACCGGGCCAGAAGCCGTTGACGAAGCGTTGGCCTACGAACCGATGGTGGACTACATCCTGCTCGATTCGGTGGACCCGGCAATTGCAGGGGTTGGTGCAGCAGGCATCATCCACGACTGGGAAGTGAGTGCCGCGATCGTGAGGGCAACAAAGGTCCCGGTGATCCTTGCGGGGGGACTGGGACCAGACAACGTTGTCGAAGCCATCAAGTCGGTTCAACCTTGGGGCGTGGACTCGTTGACACGCACAAACAGACCCCTCGCCGGTGGTGGATTCCGAAAGGACCTCGGCGCCGTTGCGCAGTTCGTTGCCGCGGTGAGAGGGGAGAGGACAGGATGAAGGTGCTTGTCCTGGGCGACGCCAACGTCGATCTTGAGATCACGTTGCCCGCGGCCGAATCTGTCGGGGTTCACACAAACCCTGATCCTGTTCTGTTTGGTGGCGGTTCGGCCGCAAACACCGCTGCTGCGTTGGCAAAACTCGGGGTCGAATGCCGGTTCGTCGGGACGGTCGGCCAAGACGAACACGGTGCCTTCGCGATTGACAGCCTCAAGTCGGCCGGTGTCGATACCAGCTTGATCGTGCAGGTGGCGGGCGAGCCGACCGTTCAGGTCATTGTCGTGGTGCAACCCGATGGTGACCGCTTGATCTATGTGTGGCCACCCGCAGGGGGCGCACACAGCGCCTTGACTGAGGAACAGGCGTGCAGCGCCATCGCCGGCGCCGAGTGGGTTCATGTGACGGGTCTGTGCCTCAGGGTCTCCCCGGCCGCGGAATCGATATTGGCTGCAATGGAAGCGGCGGGAGCGGCTGGGATACCGGTATCACTCGATCTGAACCTGAGGCTTGAGAACTGGGGTTGGGACCGTGACTTCAGGTCTGTTGTCGAGCATGCAGTCGAACATGCCGAGTTTGTGATGGGAGCCGCATTCGACGAGATCGTTCCCCTTGCCGGTGTGGAAGATCCTCGCGACGCAGCGATGGTTCTCGCCGGGGACAATCGAACGGTGATAGCAAGACGGGGTGCCGGCGGGGCGTTTGCAGCCCATGAGGGAACCATTACGAGCTCGCCAGGTTTCCATGTCGACGTGGTCAATACCGTGGGAGCAGGCGATGCGTTCAACGCCGGCTTCATCGCCTCACGCCTGCATGGTGCTTCGCTCGAAACGGCACTTCAAACAGGCAACGCAGTCGCAGCCCTGACCATCGGCCAGCCAGGAGCCCGAACCAGCCCCGACAGACCCACGTTGGAAACATTCCTCACAGACCGACTTCCTTAGAGTCGATCGACATCGTCGCGGGTGTCAACCAACAGTCCAACCACGGCGTTGCCTTCACCTCGATCCTGGTCAAGCTGATTGTTGAAGAACCGGGCCTGGGGATGGTTGTCGAGTGCGAGGTGAGCGACTCAACCCTCTGATTGATTCCTGGCCCACGTGCCGATGCCGACGAGTGCGATTCCAAGGACGAGGAAGACGGCCGACAGAATCCAGTAGGCGGGCTTCTCCCGGTCAGCGCTGTCCGCGACGAACATGGTTTGGAGGACGAAGACCAGGAACCAAACAGCTCCGTAGATGAGCAGCGATTTCTTCCCGAATCCCCACACTGCACCGGCGATGAGTCCGCCGACGACAGTTGCGATGAGAACCATTCCGGTCCCTTCCGTCTCGTGCCTCAATGCTATCCGACAGGACATGAAGAGGAGCATTCCGTCCCTTCTGTATCGAGCGCTCTGAGCTGATGTGACCCCTTCTGCGGCGTGCAAGGGCACCATGCAGGGGAGTGGCAACCACGCGTCTTGACCTCCCCCTCAATCAAATGATACCTTTACTCCTATGTCGACTGTAAAGAAGCGCCCAAAGGGGACCACGCGAGTCTCATCAAAGAATCAGGTCACCATTCCGGTTGAGGCCATGCAGGCCGCGGGGCTCAAGGTGGGAGAGCGCCTTGTCGCCAGTGCCGATGGCCCCGGTCGTGTGGTGTTCCAACGTGACATTGATGTCCTTGATCAGTTCGCCGGTGTCCTGACAGGTGTCTATGCAGCCGACGAGCTCGAAGACCTTCGCAGCGAATGGGATTGACAGTTCTGGATACGGGCGTCCTCATCAGTTTCCTCGACTCCGATGACGCACACCACGAGCAAGCTCGCAATTCTATTGCCGAGGCCATGAGTAGAAATGACCGACTCGTGATCCCGGGATCTGTCCTTGCCGAGGTGCTCGTAGGACCGTTTCGGCGAGGGCCCGCTGCCGTACAGGTCGTGCTCGATCTCATCGCGCGGTTACCCCTTGAGGTTGCACCGCTCGATGAACGAGTCGCTGTCGCTGCGTCCAAGGTCCGAGCAGGTCACCCTCGAGTGAAACTTCCTGACGCCGTCGTGATCGGCACCGCAGACGTTGTTGAAGCCACCGAGCTCATCACGACGGACCGAGGATGGCCAACGGCAGCTACGGCTCACATCCAAGCCAAGCTCACCATACTTTGAGGGCCGCCTCGGTCTTGCCGTGTCCGAGAGGGGAAGGCCCTCCCATGCCTTCATCCCTCACAATGTTACATAACGTGGATTATGGGCACTTCAAACCCCGTCCGGTGCAGTCCGGGCCGGACCCCAATCCGAAATAGTGATCAGTCCCCCTACAAACGGTGAGGGGATCCGAGCAATCTCAGATCCCCTCACTTCACCTGGGTGTCCGGTCCTACTCTTCGAAGGACCCGTTCGGGTTGCAAGCGTTGCCGGGATGTTCCCCGATTGTGGCGAGGAGGTCCCTCACCTCCTTGGGGATCTGTCCCCATGATTGTGCGTGACCGGGGACTCCCTTGGAGCCACCCTCGATAAATTGGTCATCTTCCTGTCCTGAGTAGGCACAGAGCGACCGAGCGTGCAGACCCGTGTCCCACTTGCTGTCCTCGACTTTCAGAACTTTTCCGTTCCCCGTTATCTCCCCCGCAATTGCGGCGCTAGCACCGAGTGCCATCGCCATAACCATCAGAACGGCTAGCAGCATGACCAGTGTGGACCGTTTCATGTCATTCCTTTCCGTCCAAGCCGATACGGTCAGCAGTAATTTTATCCCGCGAGCTTCGGCGTGTAAATGCGAATTTCGCTGCGTATCACCGCTGAGCGGGATGATCGCACTTCTGAATCGGCGCGCTTTCCACAAGTCTCTCCGCGGGCTCTTGCACACAGAATCTCGCTGTTCGATACAACCGTCACAATACCGGACGGGAGCGCTTGTGATGGCGAAGCTAGATCTTTGCTCGTGCGAAAAGGACGGTTGAGCGACGAGGACGCCTGATCGTGACCTCATTGAAATGCTCCTTCAGGAGCGACGTGAACATCGGAGCGTCATACATGCACTTGATGACATCGTCGGACCTTGGGGCTTGACGCCATTCTGGTACGTTCTTCCAGTCGTGGCCGTAGGCTGAATCGAGGGTTGGATAATGGTCCCGGTCGAGCACGGAGGCTAGCAGGATTCCGCTTGAGCTCAGCAGACGGTGAACGTGTTCCATTGCACGATCGGGTCGCCATGACAGGTGATGAATCACCTGTGTCATGACAACGACGTCGAACGGGTCAAGACGCAAGCCCTCTGGTTCTGGGGCATCCTCGATGTCGTGCTGGATGTACGTGAGGCCATATCGGTCACAGAGTTCTCGTGTGAGAAATGACCCGATCGGCATGAGGTCCATGACGGTGACTTCGTGGCCACGCTCACTCAGCCAAATCGCAGTCGTCCCCCAACCGGGTCCGATCTCAAGCACTCGACCCGGTGGCAGCTTTGCAAGCCGCTTGAACACCGCAGGCAAGTACATCTTTTCCATTGCACGGTAGACGGATTGGTAGTAGTCGTGCGGAGCGGCCTCCGCAACGATTGTTTGCGCCTTCTTGAACTTCACGATCAATATCCGATCTCATCGTCGATTTCTGAATTCTGCCCGCACGTCGGCTCTTAAATGCGGGTAAGGAGCTTTACGCCTTCGGTATCAAGGAGTGAAAATCTCCGACCGCTGACGATTCTGATCGCAAGGTCCCGATCAAGAACCTCACCGACAAGGCCGTCCTTGTCGAAGATGATCCAGCGATCAAAGATACGGGTGAACTCGCGGTCGTGGGTGATCGCTAGTTGCGTTGCGTTTAGGTCGACGAGCACTCGTTCGATGACCTCGATCGACTCAAGGTCGAGGTTGTCTGTTGGCTCATCTAGGAACAAGAGATTCGGCTCCTGCCGTTCAAGGAATATCAACTGGACCCGCGCCTTTTGACCTCCCGAGAGCTGCGAATAGTTGTGACGGTCATGATGCGCAAGCCCATAGCGTCCGAGTGTCGAGCGGATGACCTGGTCGTTGGGAAACTCACGGGCAAGAATCGTGAGCAAGTCCCCGCTGTCATCGGGCAACGTGTTCTCCTGCGAAAAGTACCCAACGATTGCGTTCGGCCCGTACCGGATGGTTGCCCCTTCATTGAGTTCGTTTCGGATGAGGAGCTTGAAGAGCGATGACTTACCCACTCCGTTCTCCCCCAACAGCGCCACACGGTCGCCGTGATACACCTTCAAGTCGAACGGAAGGATGAGGTTTGGCACCTCGAAATTCTCAATGCGAATTGCTTCCTTGCCAGCGCGAGAACCGCGGAACTGCGGCGAGATCTCCTTCTCCGGCGGTGGGAGTTCTGGTGGTCCGGCATCCCGATAACGCTGCCACCGTGCGTCAGCGACGCGTGCGCGTTGCGCGGCAGCCTCACTGCTGTGCGCCCTGACCTGCCATGTACGGAAGTCTCGGTAGAGCCGGCGTTCCTCGCGCTGCCACAGGGAGAGATTCCGTGCAAGTCGTTCGACATGGGCACGACGTGCGGCACGAAAGGTACGGTAGTTTCCCGAGTGGACCCACGAGCCATTCCGTTCGAGGACAACCATCCGATCGACCGCACGGGAAAGCAACGTGCGGTCATGGGACACCATCAAGACCGTCTTCGATGTGCGATTCAACTCACCTTCAAGCCAGTCCTTCGAGAACAGATCGAGGAAGTTGTCCGGCTCATCAAGCACGAGCGTTGGGACCGAAGACAGCAGGTAGGCCCGAAGGATGATCGCCTTCCGCTCCCCTCCCGACAGCTCACGAAGCAACCGCTCCCCTGCCTCCGCCAACCTCTGTCCCAAAACGGCCGATGTGATCTGATCCCAAGCACCCTCCTCCTTGTATCCGCCGAGTTGCTGCCACATCTCGAGTTTGTCGCCAAGGTGGGTGCCGACATCTTCGCCGTCTGCCAGCGAGCGGTAGAGTCCTTGGAGGTCGGTATGGACCTCCTTCATCGACGCCGGCAGCGAGAGGGCCAGTGCATCGAGCACCGTGGCATCGGGCTGATCGTCGAAGCCAGGGTTCTGACGCATATAGCCGACCTCGGTGTCGGATCGGATCGTTCCTTCGGCAAGAGCAAGGTCGCCAGCGATCAGGTTGAGGATGGTGGTCTTCCCAACACCATTTGGTCCGACGAGCGCGGTGACCGAGCCGGTCGGAACCCGAAACGACAGTTCGTCGATCACGGGGGTCCCGTCCGGGTAGAAGAAGACTGCGTTCGCGACCTCAATGGCCATCGTTCTACCTCTGCTATTGAAATGGGAAGATGCGGAACCGGAAAGACTAAGGGACTTGCGTCACTCCGATCGGGGCTCGCGACCCTCCGCGTCCTGTCGTGTCGTACCAGCATCAAAAACTTCGACGAGGACGTAGATGATGCCACCAACCGGTGTCGTGAAGACGATGAGCAGAATCCAAGCCCAACGTGGGATGAAGCGGGGTGTGTTGACGATGACATGCCAGAGGCAGAACAGCGTCAAGAACACGACTATGGCGAAGATCGGTATCCATGCAGTGAAGTTCATCAGAGACTCCGGTGTGATCCCTCCAGAGCATACGGAGACCCGGGACTCACCCCACTCAAACACGTATGCACGGTTGGCTCTATTTGGAACGGAAAACCGACCGCTGCGATAGATGGAACCCCAAAGAACACCGAGCCGGAGCTACTCCGCGAGGCTGACCCGGATGCGACGGAAGCCTCGACCCTTGTTCTCGGCCTTGGGGATGGTGATGGCTCCGACTTCGCCGGTTTCGTTTACGTGCGTGCCGCCGTCGGCTTGACGGTCGAGTCCGACAATGTCAATCACCCGGACCTCGGTGAGCGTCTTGGGAAGCAGGTTCACCTTGGTTCGGATGAGGGACGGGTCGTTGTCGGCCGCATCACGTGGGAGGAATGAAACCTCAATCTGGCGTCGCCTCACAAGTTCCTCATTCAGATCAGCCTGGACGAGCGGGAGATCATCGGCTGACCAGTCCGGAATGTCGAAGTCAAGACGACCGCTTCCTGGTTCCATGTTTCCGCCGGTCACGGGACTTTCGAAGCGCCGCCATATGACGCCGCAGAGTGCATGGAGGGCGGTGTGGGTCCGCATGAGTTTGTAACGGCGCTCCCAGTCCAGCCGGCCCTCCACCGTGGTGCCAGCCGAGGGAAGACCGCCGTCAAGCCAGTGCCAGACGCCATCTGCGTCTTGGGTGACACGCACGACAGCGAGCTGATCATCGCCGATGGTGAGAATGCCAGCGTCTGGTGGTTGTCCTCCCCCACCTGGGTAGAACACGGTCTGATCCAACAGGACGCGGTTGTCGTCGACATCGGTCCGCACAACCGTGGCCGTCATTGCCCGTGCATAGGAATCGGTTGAGTAGATGCGTTTGGTCATACCTCCACCCTAGAGCGGATTGTGGGCCAGAATTTGCACTATCGTCGTAGGGTGTATTATTGTGTAGTCGTACCTTAAGAAATGGATAGGCGATGCTTACAACCTTTGTTATCGGCCTTCGGGAGGGACTCGAAGCCGCTCTCATCGTCGGCATCGTCGCTGCCTTCTTGGTGCGAAACGGCGACCGACGGGCCTTACGAGCCATGTGGATCGGTGTCGCCCTCGCCGTTGCCGCCTGTCTTGGCGTTGCGCTGGCACTCAACGTTGCGGGACAACGGCTTCCCCTTACGGCACGTGCGGCGTTTGAGGGTATTCTGGCACTGGTCGCGGTAGCGGGTGTCACGTACATGTTGGTCTGGATGCGCCAGCATGGCTCCGCCATCCATTCCGATCTTGAGGCCAAGGCCGAGAGCGCCCTCGCCAAAAGCTCAATGGTCGCCCTCGTCGGTCTCGCCTTCCTCGCAGTCATCCGGGAAGGGATCGAAACGGCAGTATTCCTGTTTGCCATTCTCGATGGAAGCTCCCGTGTTGGTGCTGGCATCACGGGAGCGATCCTCGGTATCGCGGCCGCGTCCGTCCTTGGCTATGCCATCTATCGGGGCGGAGCGAAAATCGATGTGGCTCGCTTCTTTCGTGTGACCGGAGTTGTCCTCGTATTTGTTGCAGCCGGACTGGTCGCCATGGCAATTCACGAATTTGCTGAAATCGGATGGATCACGTGGGGCCAATCCCCCGCTGTTGACCTCACATTCATCATCGCTCCCGGAACCGTCCGGGCAAGCATCGCCACGGCATTCCTCGGGTTGCAGGCAGTTCCGACATACGCGGAGATTCTTGGATGGCTGGCATTTGTCATTCCCATGACGTGGTATGTACTCCGGCCGACCACTCAACGAGTCCCGATTTCCGTCAACTAGTCGAAGGAGAACGATCGGTGAAGGGTTTGGCTATTTCGCTCGTCACATGTGTCGCGCTGCTTTCCGGGTGTTCCGGAGGCTCTGGTTCTGAGGGTACGGTCATCGACACGACGCTCAACAACACGTCGATCGATCTCTCCGTCTCCACCGTCGAGGCTGGGACCGTCACGTTTGCGGTGACGAACGAGGGCGACCAAGTCCATGAGATCGAGGTCTTCGCAGGAAGCAATACTGTGCTGCCGGTGGACAAGAACGTGGCGAACGTTTCGGGCCTCACTCTCATTGATGAGATCGAAGACATCCTCCCCGGAGGGAATGTTCGTCTCACCCTCGACCTCCCAGCGGGCGACTACATCGTGATTTGCAATCTCCCTGGACACTACGAAATGGGCATGGTGACCAAGCTCGTCGTCACTGGTTGAGCTGGACTTCCCCAGCAGATCTGGCGTGTATTGGATACGCCGGTATCGTTCGATCATGCACGTTGAGGTCGCAATCATTGGTGGAGGGATTGCTGGACTGTCCTGCGCCGCCAATCTTGGTTCCGATGTTTCCGCCGTCGTCCTTGAAGCTGAACCAACGCTTGGCTATCACGCGACCGGCCGGTCGGCGGCTCTGTACACCGAGTGCTACGGGTCCAGAACGATCCATGCACTGACAACGGCTTCACGAACGTACCTCACCGAGCTCCACCCCCAGACATCGACCCCACGAGGACTCATGTTCGTTGCCCCAAGCGGCGACGAAGAAGCAATCGCCAACCTCATGGTCGAGTTCGGACCACTTGTGCCTTCCTTGCTCCGTCTCACACCAACGGATGTCGAGCAGTCGTGTGGTCTCTTTCCGACATCTCTCGTTGCAGGTGGAGTGTACGAAAAGGGGGCTCGCGACATCGACGTCGATGCTCTGCTATCGAGCTTCGCCTCTACCGCCCGCGTCAACGGTGTCACGGTCATGACATCGGCCCCCGTCACGGCGATTGAGCGAAGTTCCGGCGGTTGGACCGTTGTTACGAGCGATTTCCAATACACAGCCGATGTTGTCGTCAACGCAGCAGGAGCGTGGGGGGATCGAATCGCTGCAATGGCCGGAGTGGCACCGCTCGGTCTGATACCACTCGCGAGATCAGTCTTCACATGTGACCCCGGGCAGGATCCCCAGGCTTGGCCGATGATTGTCGATGCCCGCGAGCGGTGGTATCTCAAGCCGGAAGGGCCCCATTTGCTTGGCTCCGGAGCAAGCGAGATCCCGAGCGAACCGATGGACGCACGCGTTGATGAACGTGACGTGGCCCTTGGCATCGAGAAGGTCACGACAGCGTCAACGCTGAATATTCGTTCGGTGAAGAACACATGGGCGGGTCTCAGGACGTTCGCGCCGGACCGCATTCCCGTTGCCGGTTTCGATCCTGATCATCCTGGCTTCTTTTGGCTGGTGGGGCAAGGCGGTTACGGCATCATGACCAGCCCCGCGCTTGGGGCGTTGGCCGGATGCCTCGTTCGATCATTGGCAATACCCGAGGAGCTCTCAAATTGTGGAGTGTCTGTCGAGGATTTGGATCCGCTCCGATTGCGATAGGTGTGTAGCGCTTAGGCGGTCTCATCGGATTCAACCCGGCCAGCACGGTACAAGAGCGGTCCAAGTCCGCCGATGGCGATCACGGCGAAGGCGAACCATTGAACTGCATACCCGAGGTGGCTTCCCTCGGTCAGTTCTTCATTTGGGATAGCGATCGGGGCAGCCTCCGATTCGGGAATCTGGTTGTCGAGAAGCAGCATGAAGGGGAGTACGTCACCCTCGATCCACGTGTCGATGAATTCCAGATCGAGTCTGCTCAACGACTCGATATGTCCCCTTGGAGGGTCTGGCTCACCGATCCGCAATGGTGCCTCGCCTTCGGCAACGCGACCTTGCACGACGACGGGCACCGTAGGTACTCGGTACCCGACTGCAGGCGGCCCCTCCGTCTGTCCTGGGACGATGCCTCGGATCACGATGAGTACGGAGCCGTCTTCGAGGTCAAGCGGTGTCGCGACGAGCGTGCCTTTCGCTCCTCCGTACACCCTCCCGATTGAAAAGAACTCATCGTCGGGACGGTATGTGCCCGTCGCGAAGGTGTGGCGAAATGCGAGTTCGTCCGGGTCGTTCGAGAACTCAGATCGGAGTGCCCCGAGTGAACGGGCCGGTTGATCGGTTCGCTCAACGATCGTCGCGTTCCGTTCTTGGCGCTGGGCAAGCCGGTCAAGTTGCCATGTGCCCAGATACACGAAGATCCCAGCAAGAACCAAAGAGAGGACAATCACTGAGATCCAGCGAGGCTGTCTGAGGACCGATACGTCGAAGCGTGTGTTTGTCATCACTGCTGCTGTTGCCACTGGCTGCGTGTCAGACCGAAGTGGTGCATGTCGTAACGGACCCCGGCCTTGAGATAGGCGCTCGGCGAGACACCTTCGGGAAACAGGCCCGCGTACATCGCGACCTTGCGTGAGGCGATGTTGGGGTGCATGACCGGAGCCCACACCCTCATGACATCTCGTTTTCCGAAGAACTCGTTGACGAGGGCCTTGGCAGCCGCCGACGTGATTCCCTTTCCCCAGTGCTGCGGTGTGAGCCACCAGCCGATCTCATAGGTACCCGTCATCTCACCCTGGCCGGCGGATCCCCCAAGCCCGCCAACAAGCTCCTCACCGAAGAAGATCCCGTAGTGGAGGGGCGGGTCGTCCTTGCCCGCGATTTCGAGCCACTCACGCCCCGCCTGTTCGGTATACGGATGCGGGAACTGGTCACTCATGTACCGCGGGATCTCGACATGATTCGCTGCAGCAACAAGGTCGCTGAGCATGGTATCGACAAAGCGACGAAGTTGGACACCCATCAATTCGGTGTCCAGCGTATCGGAACTGCTTTCTCGATCAACGACGAAACGACGAGGTACTTCAGACATCGGTACCACCAATCGCGACTGCGCCCGTGCGTCGGGGATCAGCTGCTCCATGCATGGTCCCGTCCCGGTCAACCGATGCTGCCTGGACGCCACCGAAGTACATCGCAAGTGGGCCAAGTTGCCGAACGGCAAGGTCGGTGACAAGCGATGAGTCGATGTTGGCCTCGACCGCAAGCGTCGGTACACCTTCAAACATCTCGGCATGGATTCTGGGCGCCTTCACGGATGCATCAAGGTCCATGCCACACACGACGTAGTTCAAGAGAACGCTGACAATGGCCGACGTGATGCGGTCCGCTCCGGGCGATCCGATCGCAAGCGTCTCACCCTTCGGACCTCGCGCAACGGTTGGCGCCATGTTCGACAATAGCCGTTGGCCAGGATCGAGGGCATGGAATCCCTCCGATGTCAGCTCGATCTCGCCGAGTGAGTTGTTGAGGCCAAAGCCTGTCCCAGGAATGACGGCACCTGATCCATAGCCAGCGGAACTTGTAATGGCACAACCCATGCCAGAAGAGTCGACCGCCGAGACATGAACGGTCGAAGGTGAACGGTGCATCGCGGAGAGATCAGCATTCGCCGCCATATTGAGGAGCATGTCTGCGGCGACGAATCGATCAACATCGCCGTCAAGGTCGGTTCGCCGAAAGGAGAAGACACCGTATTGGGCCGCCGCATAGGCAGCGACACTTCGGGCAGACCAGTCGTCGATGCCGAGTTTCTCGACCAACCGCACGAGAGCGGCAACCGTGATCCCTCCGACCGCAGGCGGTGCATTGGTCGCCACATCCCACCCGTGGAGCGCGACTCTCGTTGGCGTCCTCACAATGGGAACGTACTCGGAAAGGTCAAGGGCTGTGAGAAGACCACCCCGAGACTCGGAGGCTTCAACGAGTGCGCTACCAAGGTCCCCGTGGTACAGCAACGCTGCGTGTTCTGCTGCGAGAGCTTCAAGAGTGTTCGCAAGAGGCCTGTTGGTGACGACATCACCTGCGTTGACGGGAGAACCGTCCGACCGGTGGTACACGGCCGCGGTTTCCTCATCCCATCCGTAGATGAGTCTGTGGGAATACCCGAGGTAGTACCCACTTGAAGGCGTCACGGAAAACCCGTTGTCCGCCAGGTCGATCGATGGCGCAAGAAGTTCAGCCCACGGGGCGGTCCCGTAATGAGTCGACGCAAGATCGAATCCAGCGAAGGCACCAGGGGTTGCAACGCTCCCCCACCCCACGACGGTCTCCATGCCCCCTCCATAAAGCATCGAGACACGCCGTGCATCGGTTGCCAGACCTGGTTCTCGGCCCCGGCCCGGCATTTCGGCGTATGCATCAATGACCACTGGTTGGCCGTGCTCGGGCCAGACCGTGATAAACGCTCCCCCACCCGGCGACACGATCCCGAGCTCGGTCGTCATCGATGCGACCGTTGCCGCGATGGCGGCATCCACGGCGTTGCCGCCCGCATCTGCCACCTGCCGTCCGGCCTCGGCGGCGACGTCAGATGCTGCGGCTATCAAGGTTCGTGGCATCGCACAACTCTAGACGGACTCGAGTTTGACTCCCCGGTCGGGTGTTGTGCCAGACGATTCGTCCAGCGACCGCAGCGATACCTCGTGGGCTACCACTTCGATACGACTCCTACGCCCATCGTCAGCCGACCAGAACCGGCGTTGGATCGATCCTCTGATCCAGACGGGGGTTCCGGCATGGAGCGTGTCGGTGAGCAGGTGCTCTTTGGGATCCCAGAGGGAAAACGGAATGACATCGAGTCTCTTGCGGGGCTCGGTTGAACGTACCGTGACAAGACCTCGCAAGAGTGTGCTCCCGGAGTCGAAAGAGCGGAGTTCGGGTTCAGCGGCGATCGTTCCTGCGAGGACGATGATGTTCAGATCCATCGCGATTCCTTTCTCAAGGAAGTGCGGGTCTCATACCAACGTATTGCGGAGCTGTGACAGAATCGGGGCGAACTACGTTGGTATGGCAGCTATCTCGGATTCAAGCTGTTCCCATCCCGGGAATCCTGGATCTGCAAGAACGATCGTGTTTGACAGCTGCTTGGCCGTTGTCCGATCGCCAAGGGCGGCAGCTGCTCTTCCTGCTACGAAGTAAAGTCGCAGGTGAGCATCATTGGGCTCAGCCACCGTACGACCCGGATTTGCAATCTTCCACGCTTCTTCGGCCCTGCCCTTGTCAATGAGGTAGGAGGCATAGACAACAATGCCCTCGTTCATGACGAGCCCATGACCACCTCGCCTCTGGAGTTCCTTCCACGCGTTTTCGACATCACGATCGCGGCCCATCGCACGCAGGACGTCCATCTCAATGGGAAGGTGCGTGGTTTCGCCCGCCATGCGGCGGTACGCACGCAGTTCGTTCAACGCGGTCGACCAATCCCCGACCCGGTACGCGGCAATCCCGACCGTCTCCCTGATCGTCGAGTCATTCGGAGCAAGCGACTTCGCCCGAAGTCCGTGCTTGACGGCAGTTTGGTACTTTCCGTCTGCGAGCGCTTCGGATGCTGCACCGAGTGCCTCAAGAGCTGGCGCGACACGATCGTTCGGCGTCACTCGAGCAAGGTTTTCGATCACCCAGTTCGGAAGATTGACGGCGGCACCCTGGAGATCTCGGCGGCGTTGTGACGACTCGTCACGTTTTCGGCGTTCAACGTCGCGGGTCGTAGCGGTGTAGTGGGACTTCTTGCCGCCTGATGATTTGGGCGCTTCAGCACGTGCCTCGTAGCCAGATGACTTGCCGGATCCCTTGGACGATCCAGCCTTGC
>DIDS01000012.1:66284-131172 GCA_002418265.1 Acidimicrobiia bacterium UBA5794
GTAGCCAGACGACTTCCCCGAGCTCTTCGAGGAGCTGCGGCTGGAGTTGTTTGCCATCTCAAGGATCCTCTCGTGCAGTGGTAGATCGGCCGCTGGAACCCGACCAGTCCTCATTCAATCAGCGAGGAACCCGTAACGCGACAAAGGCCGCCTCGCAAAACGCGAGACGGCCTTCATCTTAGGAATGTTTGGCAACGACCTACTCTCCCGGGGCCCCACGGCCCAAGTACCATCGGCGCTGGCAGTCTTAACTTCCGTGTTCGGAATGGGAACGGGTGGATCCCTGCCGCTGTGGTCACCAAAACTATGTGAATGCTCCTTGAGCACTCCATAGCGAGCACAAAATCGCGATATTCAAATTCAAGCCCTCGACCTATTAGTACCGGTCAGCTTCACGCATTGCTGCGCTTCCACTTCCGGCCTATCAACCTGGTCGTCTACCAGGGGTCTTACCTGATTTCTCAGTGGGAGATCTCATCTTGGAGCCGGCTTCGCGCTTAGATGCTTTCAGCGCTTATCCGTTCCGTACGTAGCAAACCAGCCGTGCCCTTGGCAGGACAACTGGCACACCAGAGGTACGTTCATCCCGGTCCTCTCGTACTAGGGACAACTCTCCTCAAATCTCCTGCGCCCACAACGGATAGGGACCGAACTGTCTCACGACGTTCTAAACCCAGCTCGCGTGCCTCTTTAACGGGCGAACAGCCCGACCCTTGGGACCTGCTTCAGCCCCAGGATGAGACGAGCCGACATCGAGGTGCCAAACACCGCCGTCGATATGGACTCTTGGGCGGTATGAGCCTGTTATCCCCGGGGTACCTTTTAGCCGTTGGCCTCGGCGCACCCACATGCCGCCGAGGGATCACTAAACCCTACTTTCGTACCTGCTCGACTTGTTTGTCTCGCAGTCAAGCTCCCTTGTGCTTTTGCACTCAACGCCAGATTGCCGACCTGGCTGAGGGAACCTTTGGGCGCCTCCGTTACATTTTAGGAGGCCACCACCCCAGTGAAACTGCCCACCAGACACTGTTCCTGATCCAGATAATGGACCGAGGTTAGAAGAGCTTCATGAGAAGGGTGGTATTTCAACGTTGCCTCCACACCCGCTAGCGCGGATGCTTCAAAGGCTCCCACCTATCCTACACATCGCAGGAAGAGCTTCAATGTCAAGCTGCAGTAAAGGTCCCGGGGTCTCTCCGTCCTGTTGCGGGAAGTGAGCATCTTTACTCACATTGCAATTTCGCCGAGTCTCTGGTTGAGACAGTGCCCGAGTCGTTACGCCATTCGTGCAGGTCGGAACTTCATCGATTTCCCCGAGTTTCCTCGGGGGATAGACTATGCCTTCATCTCGTTCAGTTGATCGATGATGGTTTCCGGATCGAACCGTCGCTTGCCGCTCGGGTTCATCCTTCGTGCCATATCTACGATCTCAATCAGTCCTCCTGGCTGGAGATGCTCCCGTCTCGCCATCGCGTCGCACACGGCGACGAATAGGTCAACATCGTTCTGTTTCGCTGAAAGAACCGGCCAATCCTCAAAGTGAGGAAGGACTCGTTCTCGCAGGGTCTGCAGACTGCGCACCTCCCACTTCACGGTCAGATCGGTTGAATCACGACGGATGGTTCCGCATCCGAAGTAGTCCATGATCAGGTGAAGCACCCGGCTCCGGTCTTCGTTCTGGCTGACCGACACTGATGGTCGGACCTCCCAACCCACTTTGAGCGAAGCTCGAGGTGAGATTGAGACGGTGAAACAGCCTTCGCCGTCGAAGAAACCGGAGACGTAAGAAGGAAAGTCGATTGCTGAACGAGAGCCCACGTATTGTGCCGGCCATAGATTTGCCATATCTCCACAACATATGTTGCGTGTATGACATGTTCCGGCACCGAATCCTGAAGGATTCAGTCGTTACGGGGTCATATCGGTGGCGACACCGACAGAGGACTTCCCACGGCATTACCCGTCGACTATCGCTCGGTCCTTGAGCCGAGCAGTCGGTGTGGGCTTCGCCGTTATGAGTGGGTTTGATAAGTGGAGTCACCTCCACTGACGGGCAATTCAATTACCCGACAAGGAATTTCGCTACCTTAGGCATTCTTGTTACTCGTTCTGTTATGTCGATGCGGGGACGGCCCGCACAGAACTGGTCAGGGCATTTCTGCCTGACTCCCCATGTCGCCATGAGGATCGGACTGTATCATCCCCTCCACTCACGGAGGGGCCTGGCGTACAGTCTCTGAGGATCCCTGCAGGATTGCTTCGATCGGCCGAGCTCGCTGTTTGCCATGACCGTTCATGGCGTAGGCAAGCCGGACGAGTGTTTCGAAGCGATCCGGATGAAAGTGCTCCTTTCGCCGCATCGATCTCACGATCTCTGCGAAACGAATGAAGTCGTCATCCTTCACGAGCAACCGGTGCTTCTCGAAGAACGGAATAATCCGTAGTTCAAGGTCCGTGATCCTGGCCACCGAGTAGGTGACAACAGAACTGTTCGGACCTTTGTGATAGAGCTTGCCACAACCGAAATGGTCGCGCATGCGCTCAAGCAATCTTCGCTCTTTCTCGTGCTGGTACACCGCAAAGACTGGCGTGAGTTGCCAGCCTCGCGTGCGTCGGGCGTATCGCCGATTTCGGTGGATGCTTACTGAAAAGCACCCCTCTCCATCAACAAACCCAACGATCCAGCTCGGATCGAGCTGCTGCGTCGTGTCTTTGGTTTCCTGCTGATTGTCCGCACCGGACGGATTTTCACTGCTCATGCTCCAGATGTATCACACACCTGTGACATGAACGAGTACCGCCGGATGCTCGGATGTTCCAGCATATAGCCAGGTTTTGTAACCGCCATTCAGTTTTCTGTTTAACGGTTATAGTTACCGCCGCCGTTTACTAGGGCTTGATTTCACAGCTTCGCTCAAAAGAGCTAACCGATCCACTTGACCTTCTAGCACCGGGCAGGCGTCAGAGGGTATACGTCGTCTTACGACTTAGCACCCTCCTGTGTTTTTAATAAACAGTCGCTTGGGCCTGGTTTCTGCAACCCCATCAGGCTTCGGACGCGAGGTCCTACACCCTACCGGGGCGATCCTTCTCCCGAAGTTACGGATCCATTTTGCCGAATTCCTTAACCAGAGTTTTCTCGCTCGCCTTAGTATTCTCTACTTGTCCACCTGTGTCGGTTTGGGGTACGGGTACCCAAGAAACTCGCTAGAAGCTTTTCTTGACAGCATGGGTGAGGTGGCTTCGCCTAATAGCGGCTCGGCATCGTGTCTCAGCCTTCACGAGCTCCGGATTAACCTGGAGCTCAGCCTACGCACTTACCCCGGGTCAACCATCGCCCGGGTCCACTTGCCCTTCTGTGTCACTCCATTGCTCACCTAATACACGCTGGGTCGGTAGGCCCCGAAGGGCTTTCCTTAGCAAACGTAGTTCGGTCTGGACGCGTCTTGGGTAGTACAGGAATATCAACCTGTTATCCATCGATTACGCCTTTCGGCCTCACCTTAGGTCCCGACTAACCCTGGGCGGACGAGCCTTCCCCAGGAAACCTTGGACATTCGGCGGAAGAGATTCTCACTCTTCATTCGCTACTCATGCCTACATTCTCACTCGAGTGCCCTCCACGACTGGCTTACGCCGCCGCTTCGATGGACACTCGACGCTCCTCTACCATTCACGCCCCCTGGACCACGAAGGCCTGGGTTAAAGCGTGAATCCGCAGTTTCGGTACATGACTTGAGCCCCGTTACATCATCCGCGCGGGATCACTCGACCAGTGAGCTGTTACGCACTCTTTAAAGGATGGCTGCTTCTAAGCCAACCTCCTGGCTGTTTGGGCAACCCTACATCGTTCCCCACTTAGTCATGATTTTGGGACCTTAACTGGCGGTCTGGGCTGTTTCCCTTTCGACCATGAAGCTTATCCCACATGGTCTGACTGCTGTACTTGGCGCCCTGGGATTCGGAGTTTGACTGGGGTCGGTAAGCTTGTTGGCCCCCTAACCCAATCAGTGCTCTACCCCCAAGGCGGAACATACAACGCTAGCCCTAAAGCTATTTCGAGGAGAACCAGCTATCGCCGAGTTTGATTGGCCTTTCACCCCTATCCACAGATCATCCCCCCAGTTTTTAACCTAGGTGGGTTCGGGCCTCCACGAGGTCTTACCCTCGCTTCACCCTGTCCATGGATAGATCACTCGGCTTCGGGTCTATGACATGCGACTTGGCGCCCTATTAAGACTTGCTTTCGCTGCGGCTACACCTCTCGGCTTAACCTTGCCACACATCGATAACTCGTAGGCTCATTCTTCAAAAGGCAGGCAGTCAGGACCGCAATGAATGCGATCCCTCCTACTGCTTGTAAGTAATTGGTTTCAGGTACTGTTTCACTCCCCTCACCGGGGTACTTTTCACCGTTCCCTCACGGTACTGATCCGCTATCGGTCGCTAGGTAGTATTTAGCCTTACCAGGTGGTCCTGGCAGATTCACACGGGATTTCACGTGCCCCGTGCTACTTGGGAACATCATCGAGAGCTCACACAGATTTCACCTACGGGGCTGTTACCTCCTGTGGCTCGACTTTCCAGTCGAATTCGGCTATCTGGTGAGTTTGTAACTCTCTGAAGGGTTCGACGACCCCTCTGACGAGTCCCACAACCCCAGCACGGCAACGGCGTCGACCTATCACACCGCACTGGTTTGGGCTCTTCCCGTTTCGCTCGCCGCTACTCAGGGAATCACTGTTGTTTTCCATTCCTCGAGGTACTGAGATGTTTCAATTCCCTCGGTTTCCTTTGCCGGCCCTATGTGTTCAGACCGGAATGACTGGGCATTACCCCAGCCTGGTTTCCCAATTCGGACATCCCCGGATCAACGCTTATTCGTCAACTCCCCGAGGCTTTTCGCAGACCATCACGTCCTTCATCGGCTCCTAGCGCCAAGGCATCCACCAACTACCCGTAGTAGCTTGAATTACAATTGAATACTTTGACTTTGTGCTCGCTATGCAGTTCTCAAAGAGCGTGCGTTTCGGCTTTCGCCGACACGGTGGAGTTCCTTGCGGAACTCCCGCCGAGGTATTGAGTTTCATCGGAAACTCAAACCCGATGCGAAGCATCGGGCTCCCTCACAGCTGAACAGTGTGTCCCTCGCTGAACCCAGAGGGCTCAAAGAGAATGAGATTGACATTTCACTAGAAGCTGACACAGGGTGAGCCCTGCGTGTTGTTGCTCCTTAGAAAGGAGGTGATCCAGCCGCACGTTCCCGTACGGCTACCTTGTTACGACTTCATCCCAGTCACCAATCCCACCTTCGGCAGCTCCTTCCCACAAGGGGTTGGGCCACTGACTTCGGGTGTTACCGACTTCCGTGATGTGACGGGCGGTGTGTACAAGCCCCGAGAACGTATTCACCGTGGCTTTGCTGATCCACGATTACTAGCGACTCCGGCTTCATGAAGTCGAGTTGCAGACTTCAATCCGAACTGAGGACGACTTTACGGGATTGGCTGACCCTCACGGGATCGCGACCCATTGTATCGCCCATTGTAGCATGCGTGCAGCCCTGGATATAAGGGGCATGATGACTTGACATCGTCCTCGCCTTCCTCCGAGTTGTCCCCGGCAGTCTCCCATGAGTCCCCACCATTACGTGCTGGCAACATAGGACAAGGGTTGCGCTCGTTGCGGGACTTAACCCAACATCTCACGACACGAGCTGACGACAGCCATGCACCACCTGTCATGGGCGCGTAAGCACACTGTGTTTCCACAGCTAGACCCATGATGTCAAACCCAGGTAAGGTTCTTCGGGTTGCATCGAATTAAGCCGCATGCTCCGCCGCTTGTGCGGGGCCCCGTCAATTCCTTTGAGTTTTAGCCTTGCGGCCGTACTCCCCAGGCGGAACACTTAATGCGTTAGCTACGGCACAGCAGACGTGAATAAATCCGCTACACCTAGTGTTCATCGTTTACGGCGTGGACTACCAGGGTATCTAATCCTGTTTGCTCCCCACGCTTTCGCTCCTCAGCGTCAGTATCGGCCCAGTGAGCCGCCTTCGCTAATGGTGTTCCTCTCAATATCTGCGCATTCCACCGCTACACTGAGAATTCCACTCACCTCTACCGAACTCTAGTCACAACAGTTTCGACCGGCATCCCGGGGTTGAGCCCCGGGCTTTCACGACCGACTTGCTGAACCGCCTACGAGCCCTTTACGCCCAATAAATCCGGACAACGTTTGCTCCCTACGTATTACCGCGGCTGCTGGCACGTAGTTGGCCGGAGCTTCTTCTGGAGGTACCGTCATTTTCGTCCCTCCTGAAAGCGGTTTACAACCCGAAGGCCGTCATCCCGCACGCGGTGTCGCTGCATCAGGCTTTCGCCCATTGTGCAATATTCCCTGCTGCTGCCTCCCGTAGGAGTCTGGACCGTATCTCAGTTCCAGTGTGGCTGATCGTCCTCTCAGACCAGCTACCCGTCTTGGGCTTGGTGAGCCGTTACCTCACCAACTACCTGATAGGCCGCGAGACCATCCCCTAGCAGCGGACTGTTTCCTCAATGGATCATGCGATCCAAAGAGAGTATCCGGTATTAATCCGAGTTTCCTCGGGCTATCCCGGTCTAGGGGGCAGGTTTCTCACGTGATACTCACCCGTTCGCCGGTTTCCACATCTGAACCTTACGGAACAAATGCTTCTCCCTCGACTTGCATGCATAAAGCGCACCGCCAACGTTCGTCCTGAGCCAGGATCAAACTCTCCATCGAAGTTCTCGATGAGAACAGATCCTGTGTCTGTGCAAGCACAGACCAGGAGATTTTCATCCCTCAAAAGGATGGGGTCAAAGTCAAAACCGAAGTTCCAACAATGACCCTCGGTCACACGAGGACGGGTCCTCTATGTGTGTGACCGTTGGCTTTGTACATCCATCGTTCCGACCGCATCGTGGGCAGAGCCCACGTGGCGAGCAGAGCTCACCGTGGCCGGTCTGATGGACCACATAACGCTCACCGTTCGAACACCCCGAGGGGCGTCGCGCGACAAGCGCCTGTCAATCTCAATCGTCTGTCTTGCGACAGTCGATTGACACACTGTTCAGTTGTCAAGGAGCCCGGTTACCTCGCGCACAGCATCACGCTGTCCGCGAAGGGCCTCAGAGTATATCACCCACAGCGCGGATGACATCGGCCGGATTCGACCGAAACAGAATGGTACCTGACTCGGCGCGTTAGTTCAACCGCGATCCTCCCCCATCCGACATTTCCTCAGGGACCGTTGGCACACCTTCCTTGCGGCGGTATGAGCCCGTGGTGCACCACCTCGGCACCCGCACCCTGTACCTCTGTACAACCAGTCTCGTGATGGTTCGATTCCACCCAGCCCCCGGCCTTCCATGGCACGCACCACGCCCCGCACAGCAGCTATGGTGCTCGTCGTGGGAACAACCATTCAAAGCCACGCGCGCCTGCTCCTATCACTCGTCGCTGCACTGGCAGCCTCCATCCTCCTCGTCGCGTGCGGAGACACAGGCGGACCAGCACCCGGCCAGAACCAGGTCTTCGGATACGACGATGCCTACAACGAAGACATCATTGAGATCGCACCCGGTGACGAGGTCGAATGGTTGATGGTCGGAGACAACCCACACAACGTGTTTGCCTCTGATGGGTCGTGGCAGTCTGATCTCGTCATGGAACGAGGAGCACGTTTCACGCGAAGATTCGACGAGCCGGGCGTGTACTCGTACTTCTGCACATTCCACGGTGATGCCGAGGGTGGAGGCATGGCTGGCTACGTCGTGGTGGGCGATGTTCCAGACTATGAACTTCCGACGGCTGAAGTGTCCGAAGCTGTTGCCGAATGGAGTGGCGCCACCATAGGCGTCCCCTCCGACTACCCCACGATCCAGAAGGCTGTCGACGCGGCGGATGTCGGCGATTTGATCTCGATCGAGCCGGGGATCTACAACGAAAGCGTCGTTGTCCGGACGCCCTCACTGATCATTCGTGGAGCCGATAGAAACTCGACCATCGTCGATGGAGGGTTCGAGCTCTCCAACGGATTCCACGTCGTTGCCGACGGCGTCGCCATCGAAAACATCACGGCACGCAACTATCAGGTCAACGGGTTCTACTGGACGGGGGTGACGGGATATCGCGGCTCGTATCTCACTGCGCACAACAACGGCGACTACGGCATCTACGGATTTGATTCGATTGACGGCCAGTTTGACCACATCTTTGCTTCGGGCAATCGAGACAGCGGCATCTACATCGGGCAGTGCTACCCATGCAATGCCGTCGTCACCGACTCGATCTCCGTAGAGAACGGCTTGGCGTTCTCTGGCACCAACGCCGGTGGAGATCTCTACCTGATCAACTCCGTGTGGCAGAACAACATGGGAGGCATGGCCCCGAACTCGCTCGACTCAGAGTTGTACCCGCCCCATCGTGAGGTGTACATCGGTGGCAACCTTGTGATCAACAACAACAACGCTGATGCCCCGACCAAGGGATTCGCCCGTCTTGCGTGGGGTGAGGGAATCATTCTCGCCGGTGGCGAGGGGGACGTCGTCGAGAAGAACCTCGTCGTCAACCACGACCGCATCGGCATTGTCACCAACGTCCTTCCCGACAAGAATATCTGGTGGGCGTCAGACAACACGGTTCGTGACAACACGATCGCCGGAACTGGTGTCGCCGATCTGGGACTGGTCGGCCCACTTAGCAAGGGGAACTGTTTCGAAGGCAACCTCATGGCTGGATGGACGGTCCCGCCGTTCGTTCCGCTCTACCACACATGTGGTGGGATCAACATGCCATTCCAGTTCGACCTCGGCACACTGTTCTTCCTCATGGGCGCACAAGCAGACGCCAACGCCCATGTCCCGCCCGGTTCGGACTACCGAACCTGGCCTCCACCTGGTGACCAGATCAACATGCCGGATGCACAGACGGCGACGGCCATGCCCGCCTACCAAGTCTTCGAGAAACCCAATCTCGATGAGATCAAGACCCCCGAGCTTCCCGCGGGTGTCGAAATACGCAGTAAGGAGCTCGTTGTGTCAGGAGTCCCCGTAACCGAACCAACCGTTTGGACGTTCGTCCTCACCCTCTGGGGATACTTCCTCCCTCTCGCACTTGTCGGTGCGTGGATTGGCCTCGCCATCTGGGACATGGTGCGCCGCGAGGATGAGATGTCGAAAGGGTCGATCATCGGCTGGTTTGCCGCGATTCTGCTACTCCCCATCCTTGGTGTGATCCTGTATTACATCTTCGGCAAGTCGGCCATTCCCGCTTGGCTTCGCGGACTTGTGGTGGGCGGTGGCGCGGCGGCCTATCTCATCGTCCTTGTGGCGATGCTCTTGGTGAGCGGAGCGGTATAGGGCGGACGTCAGGAGGTCGGAGATGTCAGGAACAGCCCGGGTACTTGTTGCCCTGATGATCGGGGTGGGGATTGCTGGTGTCGGGGCCGGTTTCGCAATGCTTTCACCTGACACCGAACCGGTCGCGTGCACAATGGATGCGCTACTCGACGCTCCCGAGGGATGGAGCTGGCAGCGGGATGGCGCAAACGACTGTGCGTGGACGCTTTATGACTCCGAGGGGAACGAGGCACCCGACGACGTCTACGCGGCCATTGGCGAGGAACCTCCACCTCCGCCACCAACCGATCTCGCTCCATGGCTCGTTCTCGGCGCCGGGATCGTGACCATCATCGTCGCGGTTGGTGCGGCCGTCTCCATGCGCCGTTCTTGAACTGGCCAGAAAAGGTCAGCGATACGAACAGACTTCGATCATCGGGGCAAGCAGCGACCTCAGGAATTCACGCGCTTCTGCAGGCGAGCAAACAGCCAGATGATCGCAGCGATCAGCAGTATGCCCCCAATGGAGAGCGCGGCGGCGATGTGGATGACAAGGCTGAGGCCCCACACGATGGGTGGGATGAGGATGATGATGGCGACCACGATCATCCAGGTCGGCCACTGCTTCTGAGCCACGGTGCTGTTCCTTTCGATGCTTCGGCGTGCAGCGTACCGTACCGGAGGAACACAGCTGTGATTGGTCAGCTCGCTCTACCACGAGCGGATGCAGCCGGTGCTTCCGGTTTCTCGGATCCGTCGCTCTCGAGGCTGGCTTTGAGTGCCGCCATGAGGTCTATGACTTGTGCCTTTGGTTCCTCGGCCGGTGCCAACGTGAATTCGTGACCCGCGATCTTCTGCTCGATAGCACTCTGAAGCTGTTCAGCGACGCTGTCGGTGTACGACTCAGGCGTAAACACATCCGTTGCGATCTGGTCCACGATCTGCTCAGCGAGTGCCAGTTCGGTGGCATCGATTTCAACATCAGGGTCCGCCAACGCATCGAACGCTCGGAGTTCGGTGTCGTACTTGAGCTGCTGCATCACGAGCCCTCCCCCATACGGGCGCAGGAGCACGAGATAGTCCTTGCCTCGAGCCGCGTATTTGGCGAGAGCAGCCCGCTCCGTCTTCTTCATGACCTCCGACAGCAAGACATAGGGCTTGTCTCCGCCCTTCCCCGGTCCGAGGTAGTAGGCCCTTTCGAAGTAGATCGGGTCCACGGCCGAAATCGGAACAAATTCTTTGATGTCGATCGAATGCGTCGCCGCCAGCTCCATTGCCTTGATCTCCTCAGGCTCGAAGAGCACGTATTGGTCCTTGGCAAACTCGTAACCCTTGACAAGTTCCTCACGCGGGACAACTTCATCGTGCGTCGGGCAATACAGCTTCTGACGCACCCGCGTCTTGCACGAGGCGTGAATCGAGTTGAACTGCACCTTCGCCGCCGATTCCGTCGACGAAAAGAGTTGTACGGGGATCGCCACCAGCCCAAAGCTGATCGTCCCAGATGCGATCGGTCGTCCGGCCATAGAGAAGTACCCTAAACACCCAACACGCCGTTTGGGTACGTTTTTTTGCGGGACGGCGCAAAGGCGTACCATCTGGCGATGCCGCCAGACCCTGTTGACCCCCTTGCTGAGTATCGAGACAAGCGCGATCCGGACAAGACGCCAGAACCCTTCGGAGGCACGCCGGCGATCGGAGCTCGGCAATTCGTGATCCAGAAGCATGCTGCGACTCGGTTGCACTACGACCTCCGCTTGGAACACGACGGCGTGCTCCTGTCATGGGCGGTTCCGCAGGGCATCTCCCTCGACCCATCCGTGAAGCGGTTCGCAGCCCACACGGAGGACCATCCCCTCGACTACGCCGAGTTCGAAGGTGTGATCCCGGATGGCGAGTACGGCGCAGGTCCCATGATTGTCTGGGACCGGGGCTCGCTTGAGATCATCGAGGATCCGAAGCACGGAGTCGAGCACGGCAAGCTCCTCTTCGATCTCCACGGCTACAAGATCAACGGGCGCTTCACCCTGGTCAAAACCACGAAAGGACTGAAGGACTGGCTTCTCATCAAGAAACCGGATGCGTGGTCACGAGACGGAGAACCGGACTTCGACGAGTCTTCGGTGCTCAGCGGACGCACGATCGATGACCTTGTTCAGGGCTCTACGAGAGTTGACACGCTCAGAGATCTCCTCACCAGTTGGAATGTTCCCCTCCTCAAACCGGATTCTCGACCCTTCACGCCGATGCTCGCCGAAACGGCGGATGAGCCGTTCTCACGTCCGGACTGGTTGTTCGAGATCAAATACGATGGGTATCGCCTGATTGCCCGCAAGAGCGACCATCTCGTCCTCCTCCACTACCGAAGCGGCGTAGACGCCACGGACATCTTTCCCGAGATCGCCTCGGCAGTCGCTGCGCTCCCCGCCCAGTCATTCGTTCTTGACGGTGAGGTTGTTGTGCTCGACAGCGAAGGAAAGCCATCCTTCGGAGCACTCCAAAAGCGGGGCAAGCTCACCAACCATTTCGATGTCAGGTCGGCCTCCGTGCGATCTCCTGCCACGTTGTTTGTGTTTGACTTCATCGGGTTTGAGGGCCGTGACCTCACGCAACTCCCTCTGGTCAGACGCAAAGAAGCACTTGCGTATCTCGTTCCACGTGTTGGGCCGCTTCGCTTCGCTGACCATGTACCGGAACGCGGCATTGAGACATTTGAAGGGGCAGCGGCCATGGGGCTCGAAGGCATCATGGCAAAGCGATCCAACTCCCCTTATCGCTTCGGACGGTCAGATGATTGGCTCAAGATGCGGGTGGAACACACGGACACCTTTGCCGTCGTCGGGTTCACGAAGCCGGAAGGTACGAGAGCCCACTTCGGGGCGTTGCATGTCGCGGGTATCGCACACGGTGCTCTTGTGTACGCAGGCAGGGTTGGCACCGGGTTCGACACCAACCAGATCCGAGATATCCACACCGATCTGATCGCGATTTCCGGTCAGGCTGCTCCGGTGATCGACCTGCCTGATGATGAAACGTCAACATGGGTGGCTCCGGAACTCTTCATCGACGTCCGCTACAAAGAGGTCACAGCAGACGGTGTCCTCCGTCAACCAGTGTTCGTACGAACCAGACTCGACGCATCGCTCGACACCGTTGCCGACCTCACCACAGCCCACGAGGAGCGAGGGGAGCCACCAGCTCTCGTGGACGCGCCCACATTCCGAACCTCGAATCTCGACAAGGTGTTCTGGCCAGACGATGGCTACACCAAAGGCGACCTTCTCGCCTACTACGACGCGGTCGCAGACCACCTCCTCCCCTACCTCGCCGATCGGCCACTCGTCACCGTGCGGTACCCAGACGGGATCGCAGGGAAGTCGTTCTACCAGAAGAACGCGCCGGATTTTGTTCCGCCGACGATCCGAACCGAATGGGTTACATCCTCTGACGACGGGATCCCTTCGGATTCCTCGGGAGTTGGACTACGTCCAACTCCTCAGCATGGCAACAACTACTTCGTGTGCGAGGACGCGGAGGCCCTCCGGTACATCATCAACCTGGGTGCAATCCCGCTCCACATATGGGCGTCACGAATCGCAACGATCGAGACCCCTGACTGGTGCATCCTCGACCTCGACCCCAAGACCGCTCCGTTTACCGCAGTTGTGACGGTGGCGCGAGCGATCAAGCGTCTGTGCGACGACATGGATGTCCCTTGTCATGTCAAGACAAGCGGCCAGTCCGGGCTCCATGTCATGGTTCCGATGGGAACCGGCCACGACTACACGCAACAAAGGCTCCTCGGCGAGCTCATGGCCCGCATCGTCGAGTCCGGGATTCCTGACATCGCCACGACCGTTCGCTCCCCCGCGGCCCGCGGTGACCGCGTCTACATCGACTTCATCCAGAATGGTCGGGGAAAGCTCATTGCGGCGCCGTACGCGGTTCGTCCGGTTCCCGGTGCGACCGTGTCCGCCCCCCTTCGATGGTCGGAGGTGACGCAGAAACTCGATCCGGCGAGGTTCACCATCAAGACCATGCCGTCACGCTTGTCGCGAATGAAGAACGACCCTCTTCTCCCGATCCTCGACGGAAATCCGAACCTCACGGCTGGCCTGGCCCGTCTGACCGAGCGTTAGAGCAAACACGACCGGGATATCAGGGCGGGTCCTTACGACTGATCAGCCACATCGCGAATCCCGCAGTGGCTCCACCGAGTACGACAATCGCCGAAAAGAAGCCGGAAGGACTCCCGGCCAAACCCCTCTGGAGCCCGCCAAACGAAATGCTGACCACAATCGCTGCGAGTGCTGGCCCCACGAGAAGCCACAACAGCGCAAGCACCGGCCCGGCGTCTCCGCCGCTGACGATGGTCCCGACCGGGAACGGTTGACGGGACGCCGCAACTGCTGCTGGCAGGACCAGTGCCCCCGCGGCGAATGGCACCACGAAGGAGAGTTCGCCGAAGGCGACACCATCGACGAACCCGCCGATGCCGACGACGGCCAGTCCAAGCCATCCGAGGGCTGTCATGACAACGGCTGGAACAATGCAGTGAAGCACAAGCACGGTACCCCAACGCCACGGGAGCATCCGATGGGCATTGGGCTGACCCACCTCGATCCTGATCGGCTCCACGAGCCTTGAGCCTGCCGCATACAGAAGGAGGAAGGCAACGATTGCGAGAATGGATCGACCAGTAGCGGCAACCGCAGCCACGAATCCACCAGCGGTAAGAATGACTGCTGTGACCAACCGACTCGGCTCCCTTCGGAGCGTCAGGATGTCCCAAGATGTCACAACAAGCCACGGTCGCGCGGGACGCATCACCTGCCAATCCCTCCCACGAACATGCCCCCGTGCCCTGTTGCGACGGGAAATTCTCCTGAGGGTCCGGACATCGCCGAAGAACATCGCAGCCGCAGCTGTTGACCGCGCCTCGGCCCGCCGCCACAGTTCCTCGTCCGAGATGTGATCTGACGTCACGACTGCCGAGAAAACCATGACAGCGGCGACAATCCCCAGGAGCAGAGATTGGATCCACAGCCCTGAGAGGTCGCCACCCGTCGCGGCTATCGACGAAGCCGATGCCCAACCCCACGGCCCCGACCAGGTCACGGCGAGTTCGTGACCAGTTGCAACCCCGACCGCAAGAACGGCTGCAACCCCGAGCATGATCGGCGTAATCCGGTTCACGATTGTGCTCCACCGAGCCGATCGTTCAACGTGCCACGATAGGGACACGGCACTAAGTGCAACCGCAACAAGCGATGCGGATCCGCTGATGAACACGTCGACCCGCCCCACATCGGTCATTGTGGCTGCAATCAGCGTCACACCCATCCCTCCGATGACGCCAGCAATCGCTGCCACAACCAACGCACGACGAAACCGTCCACGAACAAGGTGGCGACGATCGAGTGGAGCTGTGACCACCCATTGCATCTCGGGTCCGGAAAACACAACCGGGCCTTGCCACGTCCCGTATCGCACGACGCCCCATGTGGCGAGAAACAATGCCACGGGTAGCCAGGCAAGGGTTTCGTGAAAACTGAAGGACGTACCGCTCAAGTCGACATCAAACAGCCAAGCGATCGCCGAAGCAGCGTACAGGCCAAGGAATGCAGCCAGGTAGGCGTCGGTGAGACGATCAACGGTTGTTTTCGATGCGTGCTGCCGACGCCGATACCGAACAGACGCAAGTACTTCACCTGCAGTTGGCAGGCTCACGGCCGTCGTCACAGGAGACCAAGCTCGCGCACAACGCCATCTTTCATGACCTCGCCGTATGTACCGATCTTTGCAACTGAACCTTGATCAAGCACCACAACCGTGTCGACAAGGCCATCGACGAAATCAATCTGATGGGTGCTGAGCAGCACGGCTGCACCACCTACTTTTGCTTCCGACAGCACGGCGAACAGCTCACGGCGCGACCCCTGATCGAGTCCCGACACCGGTTCGTCAAGCATGAGCACACGCGACGGCCTCAAGAGTGCACACGCGAGCTGGGTCTTTTGACGCATGCCGCGGGAGAGTTCCCTCGGTAGCAGGTGTGATCTGGTCTCGAGCCCAAGGCGGGTGAGCAGCTCCGCCGAACGGTCGTCGACGTTCTCGACGCCATGGGCGAAGCCGACGATCTGGAGATGGTCGAGCACCGTCAGATCTGGGTAGAGCGCTGGCGCATCGGGAACGAACGAAATCATGGATCGCACAGATATCGCCACCTGACGGTCATGAATGTCTTTGCCAGCAATGCGGACGGTTCCTCGCGTCGGATCAAGCCTCCCGGCGATCATCGACAGTGCGGTCGTTTTGCCTGAACCATTCTGTCCGACGAACGCCACGCCCTCTCCGATGGCAACCTTGAGGTCAAGAGATTCAAGAGCCGTGTTGTCTCCGTAGTCCCTTCCGAGGCCGTCAACATCGACGAATGTGCTGGGCACGGGATCTGACTTGGCCATGACATCAAAGAGTAGGTCAGGTTCACTCTCATGACGCATCCAACCGAGCATCTTCTTGCCGTCCTCCCGCTTGCCGGGGGACGGTTTGGTGGTTAGGACCGAAGGACGCCGGTCATGATCACCGCGAGCTCGGCTGTCGGTGGCATGCGACCGGTTCGTTGTGCCGCCAGGGCTCCTGCATAGCCAGCAGATCCGGTGTGATCGACATCGAATCCGGCTTTGCGAGCACGTTGGTTTGCCTCGACAATCTCACCTTCAGAAGCGACGATGGACTCTCCCCCGGTTGTGAGCAACGCCCTGGCAACGCCAAGCCAGTCGTAGGTGACATCATCAAGAATGCCGGTAGCAGCGCTGATGGGGTCTTTCCACGGCTGCATCAAGACGTCTGATCTCTCGGCTGCATCCGCTATTCGCTCATCGATCGATCCGCCGGGTTTCAGGCCGGACCATGCTCGGTCGAATGGAGCGCAACCTTCGGCCTGAACAGCCCAAACCTGCGGTACGGATACGAGTGGTCCACGATCGAGGCCTTCCAGGAGCCCAATGGCAGTGGACGTGAGAAGTGCTCCTCCACCGACCTGGATGAACACAAGATCGGGTTCATCCCCGGCAATCTGATCGGCGAGCTCCCATCCAATCGTTCTGCCACCATCAAGGGTCCAGGGGTTCTCGGTCGACTGCACGCCGAAGGCCAACGAGCCCTCATGCACCGCCTCGCGAAACCGAAGCATGCATGGATCACCCACTTCCCCGGGACGACGTTCACACACGTGGATCGTGGCGTCGAGATCGGTGAGCACTCCCACAACGGTGCTGTCTGCCCACGTGGGGATGAACACATCGATGGGGCGACCCGCAGCCCGGGCAACGGTCGCGGCACCCAGAGCGGCGTTCCCACAGCTTGCTATGGCGAGCCTTCGATCGTTGGAAACCGCATCGACTGCGAGATGAAGGAGCTGACCCATGAGATGACGTGCCTTGTGGGAGCCGCTCACATTGTCAGTCTCATCCTTCACGAACACCCGAGTGGCAGGGACTGGTGTTCCGAGTCCCGTCACCCACGATGCCGGGGTACGAACAAAGCCGTGGCCGTCGACCGCACCGATGGCGGTGTCGAGATTGCGCACGAGGTGAATGAAGTCATCGTCGGACCAGCCGATCCCCATCGCCCTGTGCCACGACCAGAGCATTTTGCGATACGCGATGAACGGGTTGGGTTCCTCCAATGCATGGGTGGGCCAAATGCCGTCGTCAGGTGTTGCGAGCCACGACACGAGTGGCTGCACATTGCTCACCGACTCACCCACCAAATCACACACGCACGCCAGTTGCGGCGTTGAATTCATCAATCATGGCGTCCCATGCAGGCGTCATTCCATGGAGCGTGTCCCAGAAGCCTCGATCTCGTCGGGCGTCGAAGTCTGCGAGGCTCACACCTTGTTGTTCAACCCATGTGAAGTACCCGAGGTTGAAGATGCGCTCCCGTCCTGCAGTGTCAAGCTCCTCGATGTGGTCTGTCCCTGCGCCAAGCAAGAAACGCGAAACGATCGCTGCAGCATCGGCTTCACGGAAACCATCGGAATAATGCGCTGCGAGATGGTCTGCCTTCTCACTTCCATACATCTCAGATCCGTCGGTCGCGACAGAAATCAACACCTGATTCGATCCGAGACCAAGCTGTTTCGCCGTCTTGATCGCTGCGATTGTGTTGCAGATCGATGAGAAGCCGAAGTGCTTCAGTTGATCGACGATTGCCGGATCGACCCCCAGATTGTCCGTCAGGTATGCCTTGCCGACATCGGTAGTGAAAACGAGGTTCAACCCATCAGTCGCCTCATCGCTCACGGCTGTCACGATGTCGGTGTTCATGACGTTGTGAATCAGTGGAATGTGTTTGTCGCCAATCCCCTGAATGTTGTGGTCTCCGTATCCGTTGTAGAGCATGGTTGGGCATTCAAGTGCTTCCACTGCAACGATCTTGGCCCCGTATTCGTCCTTGAGCCTGTCGCCCATGGCGAGGGTTCCTGCCGAACCAGATGCTGAAATGACGGCGGCCAACTCCAGCCCTGGATCGTCACCGAGCATTGACTCGAACACATGGCCAAGTGCACGCCCGGTGACGGCATAGTGGCCGACATGGTTGGAGAACTCGTTGAACTGGTTGAGAATGAAGTTTGATGGATCCTTGGCAAGTCGATTGCAGGCGTCGTAGATCTCCTTCACGTTGCTCTCGGATCCCGGAGTGCGGATGATGTCCTCAGGGTCTGTCACCCACGCATCAAGCCAGTCGAAGCGTTCCTTGCTCATGTTTTCCGGTAGCACGGCAACCCCGCGGCTGTGCATCAGTCGTGAAATGGCGACTCCTCCGCGAGCATAGTTCCCCGTTGAGGGCCACACCGCACGGTGCACCGTGGGATCGAACTGTCCGCTCACCATCCTCGGTACCAGACAGGAGTAGGCGGCGAGAACCTTGTGGGCACCGATCATCGGAAAACGGTTGCCGAACATCAACACGATCTTGGCATCAACCCCGGTCAGTTCCGAAGGGAGCACAATGTGCTCGGGGACCGTAACGAGGTCCGGTCGATCGATCCCGTTGTACCAGTGGACGCGGAAGAGGTTCAACGGATGAGGTGCGTCCTTGTCGATGCTGAGGAGTGCTTTCAGGATCTCGTCTGGAATCGTCGAAGGGTCCGCCAGTTGTGAAAAGGTCGGAAGCAGTATCTGTTCGTCACGGAAGCGAGCGACCGACCGAGCGTAGGATTCCTCGTCGATCACGGTCTGGAGTAGCCCGTATCGGGCCGTGTCTATTGTGAGTGTCATGCCACCAAGCTACCGGATTTCGGGTGCTGTCAGGTTGTGGAGGATGGAGCACCCCTCGAGAACTCATAATCTGGGAAGTGGCACGCCACGGGATGACCGTGGCCACGTTCGATCAACGCTGGCTCTTCCTCAGCACATTTGGGCTGCGCCTTCCAGCAACGCGTCCGGAAGTGACACCCCGATGGTGGGTTCGTTGGGCTTGGTACGTCACCTTCAAGCATGATGCGCTTACGTCCTTCCCGCCCGACCGGGTCCGGAACCGGTACTGCTGACAGGAGGGCCTCTGTGTAGGGGTGTCCCGCATGGTCATAGACATCAAATTCGTCACCTGTCTCGACAATCTTGCCGAGATACATGACGGCAACGCGATCGACGATGTGACGCACCACGGCAAGATCGTGTGCAATGAAAAGGTACGAGACACCAAACTCCTTCTGAATGTCTTTGAGGAGGTTGACGACCTGTGCCTGGACCGAAACGTCAAGCGCTGACACCGGCTCGTCACAGATGATCGTCTTTGGGTCAACGGCAAGGGCACGGGCGATTCCGATCCGCTGTCGCTGTCCCCCGGAGAACTGGTGCGGATATCGGCTCACGTTGTTCGGATTGAGTCCCACAACTTCGAGGAGTTCCTGTGTCCGGTTCTTTCGATTCTTCCTGGGAACACCACCATGGATGCTCCACGGCTCAGCGATGATGTCGCCAACCGTCATCCTCGGGTTCAACGATGCATAAGGATCCTGGAAGATCACGGTGATTTCTCCACGGAGATCCCGAAGCTCAGACTTGGACATCGCAAAGATGTCGTCACCCTGGAAGTAGGCCTCCCCCGCCGTCGGTTCTTCAAGCCGAAGAATCGTACGGGCCGTCGTGGTCTTGCCACAGCCCGATTCTCCGACGAGCCCGAGTGATTCACCTGGATAGAGATCGAATGAAACGTCGTCGACAGCTTTGACAACGCCGACCGTCTTCTTGAAGACAATGCCCTTCGTGATATTGAAGTACTTCTTGAGGTTGCGGACCTTGAGGATCGGCTCACCCTGCTGTTTGTTGACGGACTGCGTCACCGTGCGCGTCTCAGACATGAATCTGCACCTCCTGCCAGCGGAAGCACGCAGACGAATGGTGCTCGTCGATGGCGTAGAGCTCCGGGATTTCGACTCTGCAGCGGTCAATCACATACTCACAACGTGGATGGAACGGACAGCCGGGTGGAATGTCCAACAAGTCAGGCGGCGATCCCATGATTGGTTCCAGCCGCTCAAGATGAACATCGGGTCGAGCGATCGATTTCATCAAACCCAGCGTGTACGGGTGGGCTGCGGAGTGGAATATCTCCTCAATGCCGCCCTTTTCCATCCGACGTCCGGCGTACATCACAACGACACTGTCAGCCACCTCGGCGACAACGGCGAGGTCATGCGTGATGAGAACGAGTCCCATCCCCGTGTCCTGCTGTAGCTCCTTGAGGAGATCCATGATCTGAGATTGCACGGTGACATCAAGGGCAGTGGTCGGCTCGTCGGCAATGATCACTTCCGGATCGAGGGACAGCGCCATCGCGATCATGACACGCTGACGCATGCCCCCGGAGAACTCATGAGGATAAGAATTGACTCGTTCCTTGGCGGAAGGAATCTTGACGCGGTCCATCATCTCGATTGCTCGCTGCTTGGCCGCCTTTCGAGACAGTCCTTCATGCACCCGAAACATCTCACCGATCTGCCAGCCAACCGTGAACACGGGATTGAGGGCAGTCAGTGCATCCTGGAACACCATCGCAACACGGGTACCTCGTATCTCTGGCACCACGTGATCCAGGGTCCCTGTCTTCTTGTGTGGGGCGAGCAACTCAACGCCGCGGAACTTCACGCTCCCTTTCGTCACATATCCAGGAGGAGTGTCGAGGATGCCCATGATCGCATGGTGGCTCACGCTCTTGCCACTACCGGATTCCCCGAGCACGGCCAGCGTCTCGCCCTTTCCAAGCGTGTATGCGAGCCCGTTAACCGCTTTGACGATGCCGTCCTCGATCCGAAACTCCACATGGAGATCTTCAACTTCAAGGAGCGGAGCCTCCGGATCGATGCGGTAACGACCGAGCTTGAGGTCAGCCTCGGAGATCACGTTTGTCTTCATCGTCGTCAAAGCTATCGCAACTTCGGGTCGAGGGCGTCGCGAAGTGCATCACCCATAAGAATGAACGAAAAGACCGTAACGCTGAGAAAAATGCCGGGGAACACCAGCAGGTACGGGGCGGTGATGATTCTCTGCTGAGCCGTGCTGATCATGAGTCCCCACGAGATGGCGGGAAGTTGGAGCCCTACACCGAGGAACGACAGGGCTGCCTCTGCAGCAATGACCACGCCGATGTTGATTGCGGCAACGATGATGACGGGGGCCATCGCGTTCGGAAGAATATGTCGGATGATCATGCGCGAATTGCTCGCACCCATGGCACGAGCAGCATCAACATAGTCGTTCGCTTTCACTGCAAGAACCGACGACCGAACCAGTCTGAGCATCGTGGCCCACCCGAGAACGATCAGAACGAGGCTGACGTTCATGATGCCGCGCGTTCGCACAAGGCTCAAGATGACGATGCCACCGAGAATGGTCGGGATGACGAACCAGATGTCGGTGATCCGGCCAATGATCGAATCCATCATTCCGCCGAAATACCCGGCAATTGAGCCTCCGATCATCGCGATGATCGTCGAAAAGAACACCACGATGATGCCGATTGAGATCGACACCCTGGTGCCGTAGATCGTCCGCGAGTAGTAGTCACACCCCTGCAGATCGGTTCCGAACCAATGTTCCGAGCTCGGTCTCAGAAGCGAATCGATCAGGTTGCACTCTCTCGGGTCATGCGTTGCAAACAGTGCCGGGAACAACGAAATGATCACAAGAATCACGATGAGCGAGGCTGAGATGATGAAGACGGGTCGGCGTCGCAGCTGTCGCCATGCATCTCCCCACAAGCTCGCCTGACGAGGGACTTCGCCGAGCCCAACAGTGAGCCCCGGTGTCTGTCGGAACTCGTGCTCGTGGTCCTCTTCCCGTGCCGCTTGTTGGGCGACGATGTCAGTTCCCACCCGCTCGCGTACGGTATCGGCATAGAGCTTCGGATCATCGTCGGGAGGGTCGGCTACTCCTGCGCGATCATCGCGTATGTCACTCATAACGGATCCTCGGATCAAGGATGCCGTAGAGAACATCAACCAGCAGGTTGGCAATCATGTACACGATCACCAGGAACGTTGCAATTCCGATGACCACGGTCCCCTCTTGTGACCGAGTGGCATCAAAGACAGCACGGCCAAGGCCCGGGAGGTTGAAGATTGTTTCGGTGATGATGGCACCACCCATGAGAGCACCAAGGTCGACGGCGAGGTAGGTTGCAACGGGGATCAACGAGTTGCGAAGGGTGTGTATCCCGATCACCCTTTTGGTGCTGAGTCCCTTCGCCTTTGCGGTCCTCACGTAGTCAGCACGGAGATTCTCAACAAGACTCGTGCGCGCCAGCCGAGCGATGTAGGCGAGCGAAAGCGATGCAAGCACCATTGCGGGCAGAAGAAGACTGTAGATGCCGTCTCGGTAGCCCGATATGGGGAACCACCCCAGTTTTAACCCGAACACGATCTGTGCCATGAATCCGAGGACAAAGATCGGGATGGCGATGACGATGAGCGTCGAAATCAGGACGAGTGAGTCGAAGAACTTTCCCTTTCGGACACCCGCGATAACGCCGGCTGTCAATCCGATGACCACTTCGAAAGCGAAAGCAAGGAGAGCCAGCCGCACCGTGATCGGCAGGGATGTCTTCATGATGTCGCTGACGGGACGACCGCGGAAGTCTGTTCCGAAGTCGCCCTTCATGACATTGGTGATGTAGATCGCGTACTGCTGGTAGAAGGGCTTGTCGAGGTTGTAGCGCTCCTGGAGCGCTTCGATGACGGCAGGCTCAAGGGGCTTGTCCCCCGAAAGGGCACGAATCGGATCGCCAGGCATCACGAACACGAGGGCAAACAGGAGGAAGGTGGCACCAAAGAAGACGGGGATGAACTGGAGCACTCTCCGTATCAGATACCGGCCCACGGTCTGCCCTTTCTCATCCGCGAATGCATCGCGACCTTAGCCAGCGAAAGTCGCCTATGCGACCATCACCACAGATCGTTTCACTGTCGACCGACGCAGAAAGGGGCGGCCCGGAGGCCGCCCCTTTCGTGTTTCGATCACCGAACGTGTCAGCCAGCGTTCAGCTCGTCATAGCCAACGAACCTCTTGTAGAAGCCGTTGTTCTGGAAGCCGAGTTCTGCCCTGGCGCCGAAGCTCCAGGCGTCCACAAACGAGGCTGCCGTGACCGGCTCTCCGTTGTGGAAGGTCCAGCCTGGACGCAACTTGACGGTCCACGTCTTTCCTCCATCTTCCGATGTGATCGACTCAGCCTGTGCCATGTATGGCTCGCCGGTGTTCGCATCGAACTGGACCAAGCCCGTGAAGAGGTTGCCCATGAGGACAGCCGTTCCTTCTGACTCGTTTGCGTCCATTGGGAAGAGGGACTGTGGGTTCGTCAGGTCCTGTGAGACCGTGCCGTCCTTGGACGTGATCAGGTCGTAGCCCACGTTTCCGTAGGAGTCCATGTACACGTTGTCGACGTCTTCGCTCCAGACGAACTGGTTCAGACCAAAGCGAATGGGCATCGTCTGGGCATCATCACAGAGGATGTCCTCTGCTGCCTCGTAGAACGGAATAGCATCCTGCAACTGACCAGACGCTGCGACGGCTTCCTTACCAAGGGCAAGTTGCTCGTCGAATGCCGGGTTGTTGTACTCGGAGGCGTTTGAACCACCATCGGCAGCCGTCATGTACGACGCGTACAGCGGCTCGAGGAAGTTCAGCGGCGATGGATAGTCCTGACCCCAACCGAGGCGGAACGGACCGGTGAATTCGCCATTATCGGCGTGACTGAGGTAGTCAGCCCACTCAGCGGTTTGGAAGGTCACCTTCGCAGGATCAAGTCCGAGGGTGTTTGCCCACATGTTGACAACGGCCTCGACCCATGTCTCGTGGCCACCACCAGCGTTGAACCAGACATCGAATCCATCGAGTGGTCCAGCTGCGTCCCAGAGGGCCTTTGCTTCGTCGGGGTGGTAGTCCCAACTCGGGCAGACCTCGCTCCGACCACCAAGGTTCGATGGAACCACGGAGTGCGCGGCTTCACCAGATCCGTTGAAGATCTTCTCGATGATCAACTCACGGTCGATTGCCATGGACAGCGCCTGACGATGCTCCTTGGTGAACTGCGGCAGGTATGCCGGGAACGCCATGTAGAGGATGCTCGTGCTCGGTGACTGACCGAAACGGCCCGGGAAGTCGGTTGGAGCCGATGCCAGGAAGTCAGGGTCAATACCGGTCACAACGTCGAGGTTTCCGGCCTGTGCCTCAAGATAGTTGGTCTTGAGATCGGCAGTGATCACGAAGTTGATTCCGTCAATTGTCGGAACCCGCTCACCGGCGTAGTCCGGGTACCTGACAAGGTCAATCGCCGTGTCCTGCTCCCACTGGCCACCCTCTGGGAACATGAACGGACCGTTCCCGATGGGTGCCTTGTTGTAGCCAAGCGTGTTCTCGTATGCCACCTCTGGCAACGGGAAGAACGCCGTGTAGGCAAGCTGAATCGGGAATTCCGGATCAGCATCAACGAGTTCGACGGTGAACGTTGTGTCATCGACGACTGTAAGACCACTCAACCGCTTCTCGGGCGTCGGAGGCGCGACCGTTGTCGTCGGGCCGGGTGCCGCCGTCGTGGTTGTTGCTTCTGGTGCAGCCGTTGTACTCGTTGTGGACGTGTCCGCAGTGTCACTGGAACACGCTGCTGCCACGAGGGCAAGCGCAACAACGAGGATGAAGAACGCAATCGAACGCTTCTTCCTAAGTTGTGTCAAAGTTATCTCCTTGTTTGTTGGGGCCTGCGTCGTCTTCCGATCAGGTAGACGCCGACCACCCACGCAGTGGGCGGCAATACCATTCAGGCAACACCGTGATGTCCAGAACCGTTCGAATCATTTGATACCAGATTGACATTGGCGTGCGCTAGCGCATCCAATGGAAAACTGACCTTGGTGTTCAACGGCTTGAAACTGACGGCGTGCCAAAGTGGCATTCAAGTCCCATTTCTCGCACGGAAGGTGCGCGAAAGACGCACACCCACCAAGGTGTAAGTATGCCCGAACCTTCGTCATACCGCAAATGTCTTTGGCAGGATATGGCAGGTCAGAAGTCGAACCATTCCCCCTTCAGGGGGAACCGGTGAGTCTTCGAACCATGGGGGCGTGCAGTCTGCTGAAGTCCAAGGATGCCACCGAAGGTGGCTTCCCAGTGTCGGAGAGAGGACTTGAACCTCCACGGGCTATTCGCCCACTAGGCCCTCAACCTAGCTATGGCCGTTCTGGCTGGTACCGTCACATCCCCTATAATCCTTATATAGCAACGACTTCGAGGGATTCTAGAGCATAACCGTATCGTCTGATATCGGCTCGTTGCAGCCATTTGGGTTGCAATCGGGTTGCAGTTTTCACCACCCGCTTGTACTGGATACGACCCGCCCGGACGTACCAACCATCATCGTCACCGCCGTTACCCAACTTCGTCTCGCCCGAGGCACCGTCGACAACCAACGGCTCCCATGGGAAACACCACGCCATCAATACGGCGGCCCAACACCGAGAACAGAGTTTCAACGCAGGCCAAGACCTGTGTCGATATGTGTCAGCGCAATGTTGACAAACGAGCTGTGTCAACATATCATTGACATCATGAAGACCGATGCTCGAAGCGCAGCCGATGACCTCAAGACGCTCGCCAGGAATGTGAGCGATCTGTTGGGCTCCACAGATCAACATGTTCGGATAGCGGCAGTCAACCATCTCGCCATCGGCATTGAGCAGCTCGAGAAGCGTGTCGTCCATGAGGCCCAAGAGTCGGGAATGACCTGGGATCAGATCGGCAAGGTGTACGGGGTTTCGCGTCAGGCAGTGCACAGGAGGTTCGCTGAGACTGTCGTACCAGCGGAGTTTTTCGACGAGTTGCTGGCTTCGCTCGATGAGCAAGCCGAAGTAGTCGATACCCTCGCCCGTGCGACCAAGCGAGCCGACAGCTCAGACAAGACGCGGTAGTTGGCCCCTTTCGAGCGTATAACCGAGCATCTCTCCGTTGATGGTTTCCGGTGCGGCAACGCGGACCTTGACGGCTGGCTTGCCGAATCGGCGCTCAACTCCGACCGAAGCGGGACAGCTCGCGTGTACGTCTGGCTCGATCAGATCGGTGAGGTGAACGGTTACTTCGCGATCGCTCCCCACATGGTACGGCGCGAGGGCCTGCCTCACTCCGTGGCCCGAGGGAGTCCCAATGTGATCCCCGGGTATCTCCTCGCTCGTCTCGCCGTCGCCGAATCCTCCCAAGGCACAGGCAACGGAGGGAGGCTTCTCGTGGAGGCGCTCCGAACCACCCTTGAGGCAATCCGAGTCGGTGGCGGCCGGGTGATCGTCGTTGACGCCATCGACGACCATGCTTACAACTTCTACAAACACTTCGGATTCAAGCCGATTCCCGAGACGGATGGCCGCCTCGTGATGAAAGCGAGTACCGCTGCAGCATCGGTCGGGGTTGCCTGGCCGTAACCCGTGACCAACCCTCGGACGATGGAGATACATCGTCACCTTCATAGTTGAGGATCTGAGGCGGTGGATCGGCACGACATCATTGGGGAGATTCGCCGAACACCGCGCGAGGGTCGAGCACTCGGTGAGATGGCATTTGAGTGCGGGACCGGCATCAAGGAGTCAAACTGGTCGGACGAGTACCGGGCGAGGTTGTCCGACGCCGTCGCTGAAGCGGGGTTAGAGACCAACCAAATGAACCCCCGCTTACGACGCTGACTACATAGTTATGAGTTGCTTTCAGGGACTACTCACCAGTTTTCATTATTTCTGAAAAGTCAGTAATACCTTGGGTTTCGCGGGATTGGCGTGGCGGCTGATGTCTGCAGATTACTCCTCATATCGCCCCATCCGTTGGAAGATCCGTTAGAAGAATCGGCTGCTGCGGGGTCCAAGCGAGGCTTCCACGTCAGTCATGTACCGATGCTAAGCAAGATCTTTCGATTCGATACGAGACTGACGGCATTCGGGCGGCGGGAGCCCATGTGGAGCCGATGGACTATCCGTGGGCGAAACCGTCAAAGTTCTCAACGAGCCCGCGGTGGGGACCGATAACACCTTGGTGAGTCCAGATCGTATTCCAAGAGCATCACCACGGGACCGATTGCGAAGCATCCTGACATCGGTCGCCGCGTTTGGCGTCGTTGCACTGTTCGCCGTGGCGGCGATGTTGGTGGCGCAACGCGTGGTCGACCGCGACATCGAAAACCGGGTGCGGCTGCAGTCCGAGGCAGTGGTTGCGTCGATTCTGACCGGGGTGGAGCTTGTCGATGTTCGTTTGGTGGCGCTGGATGGGTTGTTCCGATCCTCGGATTTGGTCACGGCCGAGGAGTATGCCGACTTCGTCGCTGAACTTGAGGTGACTGCGGGAATGGGTGGCATGGCATATCTACCGATCGTGGATGCCGCAGGCCTGGCCACGTTCGAAAAGGGTGCAGCAGAAATGTTCCCTGGCTATGAGGTGTTCGAGGTAGACGAGGGCGGCAACCGGGTAGCTGTCAAGAACCGTGAGGTCTACTTCCCTGTGCAGTTCTTCGAGCCCGCCGACGCATTCGGGCGTCCGCTGGGTCTCGATGCGGGGTCACCTCCGGGACGTCTCCCCTACCTCGTGAAGGCCAGTGCCGTTGATCAAACCGTCGCAACGCCTCTGCTCCCGTTGGCGACGACCGGCCAGGAAGGGTTCCTCCTCTACCGGTCGACCGTCGACACGGACGGCACTATCAATGCGGTAGTCGCCGCGCCGGTGGTGCTCGACGATCTCATCGCAGATCGGGTGCCGGACGGTTTTACCAGAATTGTGGAGTGGACGGTGCGCGACGTCACCGAGCATGTATCGGGATCAGCGGCATCGACTTCACTGGATCCCCATATCCCAATTCTGACCCCGACCGGAAACGGACTGGTGCACACTGACGTCGTGAGGGTGTTCGATCGCGTCTGGCAGTTCGATCTTGCGCCCACCGCAGGGTCGCCTGCGTTGGTTAATCAATCCGATCCCTTGTGGATCCTCTTGGCCGGCCTCATCATGGCCATTCTCGTCGGGGTCAGTGTGTACGCGTACACCCGCAGACGGGATGCAGTCACTGAAATGACAGCCTTGAAGGAGCTGCTCGTGGCGAAAGACGAATTCCTTGCCACCGTGTCACACGAGCTGCGCACACCCCTCACCGGTGTGCTCGGCTTTGCCGAGCTGCTACGCGACCAAGGCGCCGAATACTCCGCGGACGAACGCGCTGAACTGGCTGCAACCATTGCCGAAGAAGCGTCCGACGTGGCCGGGATCATCGACGACCTGCTCGTCATCGGACGGGCAGAACACGGAACCCTCACCGTAGTCGCAGTCCCCGTCGATCTGTGCGCTCAGGCCGCCCAGGTCCTCGAGACCCTGGAACTCACCGACCGGATCTGTGTGGAGACTGCTACACCCAACACGGCAGCTGTCGCCGACCCGGGAAGGGTTCGCCAGATCATCAGAAACCTCGTCGCCAACGCTGTCGCCTACGGCGGACCCAACATCCGAATAATGATCGAACCAATCGGAGAACAGCTCGCGATCGAAGTCATCGACGACGGCGACGGTGTACCACCCGAACATGTCGAAAAGATCTTCGACCCGTACCACCGCGCCCACACAAACACAGGTACGCCAGGATCGATGGGACTGGGGCTCACAGTCTCTCGAACACTCGCTCAGCGCATGGGCGGCGCCCTCACGCACCGGCGAAACGGCGATAACACCATCTTTCGGCTAACCGTGCCCGCTGCAGCCTCACGAAACACCGACGAGGACCCCGCTACCGCCGACGAACTGGGGACCGCCCGGTATGTTCCGGCCGTTGGGTCCGTGCTCGGAAATCGTCGATAAGCCTACGGAGAGCGACACCTGCCACACCCCTTACCGGCACACAAGCGGGACCGTCAGAGTGTTCGAGAACCTGATAGCGCCGCAGCGGGCCAACACCATCGGCGAGGATCCGACAAACGACTCGACAAAAACGAATGAGGACATCGGTTCGACCGAGAAGGACAACTCGATGGGCCCTCAGTCGAAACCAAAGCTCAGACCACCATCATATCGGAGTGAGCATTCGGGTCTCAGGTCGACGGATTCGTCTGACGTGCCCGCCAGGCTCTTTGTTTGGCCCGGTTCCCGCACACACTCATTGAGCACCACCTGCCGGTATGACTCCGCGAGTGGTCGTAGAACGCCCATTGGCATCGGTCGTTTTCACACACCTGGAGTCGGTCCCAGGTCCCGTCGCTTATGGCATTCAGCATGATCACCACGAGCTTCCCCAATGCTCCATCCACACCTGGGGAGCAGGACTTCAGCACCCATCTTTGGTCGTGGATCTGCGCGGTGAGACCGGCCGCCCTGGCGACTTCATCGAGGCGGTCGACGGTCTCTGGTGAAAGCTGTGATCCGCTGTGTCGTGCGCCGAGCAAACCCCGTAGTGCTTCTCGGAACGTGGTCATCTTCTGTGCGTCGTTGGCGGTGAACGTGTCTTCGTTGTCGAGCAGTCCCTGTTCGCGCAGCCACCTCGCGGACTCTTCGATCCCCTCGAGCAGGTCCACTCCGTCCTCAACGTCCAGGGTGTTGATGAATCGGCGGACCACCTCCAGATCATGGGGTGCCTTTGTATCACGATCGGTCATCAAACCATTATAACCTTCTTGTCATTGTTACCGGTTAGGAGTAACCTACAACAATATGACACAGGTTAGTACTACGATCACCCACGACAATGAAGGTCGAGCCTGGGTGGAGCCCGACTTCAGGCGTCTCTGGATGGCAACAGCCGTGTCGAGGCTCGGATCTGAAATGGGAGAGTTGGCGCTCCCCCTCCTGGCCATCATCACCCTTTCGGCCTCAGCCGGAGAGCTGGGCATCCTCCGCACCACCCAGTTCCTTCCATTCCTCGTCGCGACACTGCCCTTCGGAGTGTTGGTGGATCGAGTTCCAAAACGCCACTTGATGATCATTTCAGACCTGGGTCGTTTCGTCCTGGTCGCCCTCATCCCGATTCTCGTCTGGCTCGGCATCACGACCATCGAGTGGTACTACGCCCTTGTTTTCGTCGCAGGGCTCTTTACGGTCCTGTATCAACTCGCTGACTTCGCATATCTCCCACTGCTCGTATCGAGGAGCCAGATCATCGATGCCAACGGAAAACTGACGGCAACCCAATCAGGCAACGAGATCGCCGGCAAAGGCATCGGTGGCATGATCGTGGAATGGCTCACGGCCCCGATGGCAGTTCTCTTCGACGCGATGACCTATCTCATCTCGGCCCTGAACCTGTTACGGATCGAACGGATAGAACCACCGCGACTCCACACGGCCACCCATCGCTCGGCCCTCGCAGACGGAGTTGAGGGGTTGACCGTTGCGCTACGGAACCGATTCATACGACCGCTGCTGGGTGAAGCGACCACCTTCAACTTCTTCAACGAGATCTTCATCATCGGTTTGCTCTTGTACACCGTGAGAGAGATACGGCTCGGGCCGATTCTCCTGGGCCTGGTCTTCGTCGCTGGTGGCCTCGGATCAGTCCTGGGTGCATGGTTCGGGGCCCGTGTCACCGGACGGTTTGGATATGGCAGGGTGCTTCTGACGACCCTCATCCTCGGAAACGCCGCCCCGATGAGTGTTCTCCTCCTTCACAGCAACGCTGCCCCGGCTGTGACCGTCCTCGGTTCAGGTTTCCTGGTCATGGGCGTGGGAATAGGGATCGCAAATGTCCACGCAGTCACACTCCGCCAGATCGCGATCCCTGAACACCTGCGGGGTCGCGTCAATGCCGGCTACAGGCTCATCTCATGGGGCGCACTCCCCCTTGGAGCTCTCCTGGGAGGAATCCTCGCCGAATCAGCAGGCCCTTACAACACAACACTGATCGGAGCGATCGGCATCGCCTCCGCGACTCTGTGGGTGCTGTTCTCACCCATCCCAAAACTCCGGGCGATCACCGACGCGATCGGCGGTTGATCCATGCTGACAACCCCGATTGACTCGGCAGAAGATCAGCGGTCACAAGGAACACCCCATTGCCCGACAACTGGACCGCCGACAAGTACATCCAATGGTGCGTCAGGGTGGTCGAAGAGATGTTTCTCGACGACCTACCCACCTCATCACACCCGATGCGCTGATACCTGCGAACGACTCGAGATGTGTGGGTGAGTTCGAAGTAGTCAGAGACTCATCTTCGACCGGTGCGTGAATCGATCCTGCATATACAGGCTTTTGAACCTCAGAGGTGTCATCCACGGTGGATGGAGAATCAGCGGTTCCGCCGGTCGCCGCGGCAGCGATACCCGCGAGATGAGACCGGGCGGGGGACCCGGTCTCATCTCCAGCAGGGCAGGGAGGATCTACCCTTCGTGGTCACCGTCGTTGACGTCCTGATGCACGACTTGCCCGTTCCCGGCATCGACTTTCACATCGATGTCTGAACCGGACGAATCCGTGATCTCAACGCTGTACACAACAGCACCGTTCTCGTTGTCGAGCTCCACTTTGCCAGCAGTTCCAGGCACAGCGGCCAATGCCGCGTCACGAGCCTGATCTGGACTGATTGTCGCGAGCGACTCAAGCGCCTTGGACTCGTCGGCCTCACTCAGCCCCTCATCCTGAGGCGCCGTGATCGAGGTTGCGTAGGACGGATCCTGAACCTCGTTTGCGTCGCCCTTGGTTTCGTGTGCCTCGTTGGCTTCGGGTGCCTCGTTGGCTTCGGGTGCCTCGTTGGTTTCGGGTGTTTCCGCTGTCGTCTTGTCGGGTGCTTGTCCAGTCGCCTGGCTGACGTGGGTCGTTGGTGGCGCCGGGGGTGCGGTCGTTGGGTTGATCGCCCAACCGATCCCTACTGACCCCAGAGTCATCCCAAGCGCTGCAGCGCCAGTGAGAACCACGTTGCGGATTCTGTGACTTCCTTGCATCTGATGTTCCTTTCGCATTCGATGCCTTCCCGACCCCGTTCGGCGCCGGTGCCGCTGCCCGACCTGAGCAGCTACCGCCACTGTGCACGATCACTGCTGAGGCTCTGCTGAAGGACTCTGAAACCGTTTTCAGAATCTCCAGCGTCGATCCACCAACGGGCACTCCTTTTCGGTGGTGGGGATCGATGGGAGTCCTCATCGACGTACACATCCCTCCTGATGTCGCGTGGCGAAGGACGTCTGGGCCGCCGTCAAGGCTTTCAACGTACATTCAGCTTTCTTCAGGAGCCTTTCAGGCGTTGTGCCATACGGTCCGCGTAGGTATTCCACAAACTTGGAGAGGATCTGATGAAAACACCCATCGAACAAGGCAAAGAGGGCGGCCACAGCTTCCGCGTGCTGGCGCCGCTGATGCTTGCGATCGTGCTGGTGGCAGCTGCGTGCTCGAGCACTTCGGGCACGACGGCCGCAACGAGCCAGACGGGCGGCTCGCCCGCGACGACGGCACCCGGTGGTCCCGACACCCTGGTCGCGACCACCAGCCCGGACGCGTCGGCAGGCACGGACTCAAGTGGGACCACATCGACGCTCGCTGCCGATGTCGCCGCTCTTGGTAAGGGCTGCTCGGTGGATCTGAGCGCGGCTGCAAAGAACAATGCGCGAGGTCAGGAAGAGTTCGGACTCACCGAGGAGACGATCATTGCACGGGTCGATGCGGTCGAGTCGCTGATTGCTTGCTGTGCGACGAATGCAGGTTTCGAGTACTCCCCTGTCGATTACGCCACGGTTCGCAAGGCGATGGACGCCAACAGCAAACCGTCGGGTTTGACTGGTGATGAGTTCCGTGCGCAGTTCGGGTACGGCATCACGACACTGTACGCGGGGGCCGACTCCCAGGCGGTCATCGGTATGGGGCAGCAGAACATTCGCTATCGCGACTCTCTGTCGCCAACCGATCGTGTCGCGTTCGAGCGCACCCTCTTCGGGGACAATCCTGAGGCGACCTTCGCAGTCTCACTCGATGACGAGAACTTTGCTGCCACTGGTGGGTGCACGAAGTTCGCTGTTGCCCAGGTGTTCACACCAGATCAGCTCGGAGCGAGCTTCGTCAACTATCAGAACGCTGCGGGTGTGAGCATCGATCAGGATCCGCGTATCATCGCGGCCTATAAGGACTGGGCAGCGTGCATGCGTGCTGATGGATACAGCTACAACAACACAAGCGAAATCGATGCTGATCTTGCGACCCGACTCAATGCCATCACAGGTGGTGTCGATCCGGCAACGTTGTCGAGCGAGGCACAAGCCGCGCTCAAACAGCTCCAGGGCGAAGAGATAGCGATCGCTGCTGCAGACAAGAAGTGTGCTGTTCAGTATGTCGACGACATTCAGTTGAAGGTCGAAGCTGAGCTGCTCGGCCCCGACGCAAACCAATGAGGTCACGACGAATCGTTGCGGCGATCGCTTTGACCGTCGTCGCTGTCGCCTCAATCGGAGGGTATCTGGTTGGCTCCCACATCCAGTCTCCCGCAGAGGTGGCGGCGAGGACCGCTCCGCCCGAGGCGTCTCCCATCCTCGTGCCGGCTGAACAGCGGCTGCTTCAAACCGACATTGTCACCAGGGGAACAGCGAGATTCGTTGCTCCTGAGACCGTGTCTGTGGCCACGTCGTCACTGAAGGTCGATCCCGGCGTCGTCACACAGGTGCCGACTCCACAGCTGGAACTTGCAGAGGGAGCAGTCGTTGCTTCGGCATCGGGCCGCCCTCTGTTCCTTCTCGAGGGTGCAGAACCCATGTATCGGGATCTTGGCCCTGGTTCTCAGGGCAATGATGTGATGCAGCTCGAGGAGGCACTCGCGAGACTGGGCTATCAAACCGGACCGGTCGATGGTGTCTACGACCTCGAGACCGGTTCCGCCATCGCGGCTTGGTACCGAGACTCGGGATGGCAACCATTCGAGGCGACACCTGAACAGATCGCAGCCATCCGCGCCCTGAAGCAGGACTCCCTATCAGCGGAGAAAGATCGTCTTTCTGCCGATGACGCTGTCGCTGGCGCTGACGCCGATCTGGCATCTGCCCGGGCGGCCAAGACCGGCACCGTCTTGGCGGTGAACAGCGCTGCTCTTGCACTCTCGGCCGCCGAGGCGGAGGCCAACGCGGCGAACCTCGCGGCGGCCCTCGATGTCGCGGCGAAGCGAAGAACACGCGACAGTCTGTTGACTGGATCAGTCGCCGATCTCGCCGTCGCCGAGGCAGAGCTCGATGCTGCGGAGGCAGTTGCCGAGGCGGCTCGCATCGCCGGCGAGGTCGCCGTCCAGTCTGCTCGCGACACTTTGACCACCGCCGAAGCCGAATCCGCTGCTGCGCAGTCCTCTGTCGCCGCAGCCGGGCGAATATTGGGCAACGCAAGGAGGCAACGGTCGTTGCTCAACAGGACGCTCGCTCAGCTCGATGGCGAGCTCGCGAGCGCGGAAGCTGCCGCGGACGTGCAACTCCCCGCCGACGAGGTGCTGTTCCTTCCGAGTCTCCCGGTTCGGATTGATCAGGTCAATGTCGCGGCAGGTGACCAGCTGGTCGGTCCGATCTTCACAGCGACACAACTCCAGCTCGCCATCGACACATCGCTCCCCCTCGACGAGGCGCCCCTGATCAAGCCAGGAATGACAGTTCAGCTTGACGAGCCGACGCTCGGAATCACTGGCATGGGAACTGTGGGTAGAGTCGCGGACCGACCCGGCACCGATGGTGTCGATGGTTTTCACATCTACGCAGAGATACTTGTTGACGAGGCTCCGTCGTCGATTGTTGGTACGTCCGTGCGGCTCACGATCCCGATCGAGTCGACCGGAGGCGAGACCCTCGCCGTGCCGGTGAATGCCCTCTTTCTGGCGGCGGACGGAACCAGTAGGGTGGAGATCCAACGCCCTGAGGGGCTGGTTTTCGTAACCGTTGAACCGGGTCTGTCGGCTGGAGGGTTCGCTGCCGTCACGCCAGTCGACGGCGAGCTCAATCCCGGTGACCTCGTTGTGATCGGATTCGACACCGCGGTGGCTTCTGGTGCCTGACCAACCGCCGAGTCCGACCATTGAGCTTCGTGAGTTGAGCCGAGTCTTCCCGACTGAACCGCCCGTCCGGGCTCTTGAGGGGGTGGATCTGACGATCTACAACGGTGACTGGATCGCCATCGAAGGGCCATCAGGCTCGGGAAAGTCGACACTTCTGAACGTTCTGGGATGTCTCGATCGACATACGAGCGGAACGTACCTGTTTGAGGGTATGGATGTCTCAACGCTCACCGATCGGGAACGCGCCGGACTCCGCGGACGGCGAATCGGGTTCGTCTTCCAGTCATTTCACCTTCTCGGACACCGCTCAGTGCTTGAGAACGTGATGATGGCCGAGGTGTATCGCCACCAATCCAGGCACGAACGCCGCACCCGGGCGACGACCGCGCTCGAAAAGGTCGGATTGGGGCACAGGCCCGACTTCATGCCGACACGTCTCTCGGGAGGGGAGCAACAGCGGGTCGCGGTCGCAAGAGCGCTGCTTGGCGCACCAAGCGTCCTGCTGTGCGATGAACCGACAGGGAACCTCGATTCGAAGACTTCCGACATGATCTTGGATCTCTTCGCCGAACTCCACGAGGAGGGATACACGATTGCCATGATCACCCACGACTCCGACATTGCACAGCGCGCCGAACGACGCATCCACATCACTGACGGGCACCTTCAGGAGGCGTCGTGAGGTTCAGATTCCAGCGAAAGAAGTCAACCGATCGAAGCGGTGACCTGTCGGGGATCACGGCCGTGGATCTCCTCGACGAGGTCTCGGCTGGACTGTTCGCCCGACCAGGTCGGATGATCCTGACAGTATCGGGAACTGTGATAGGGATTGCTGCACTCGTCGCAACACTCGGCCTGGCACGGACCGCGGGAAACCGCATCTTGGGCAGATTCGACGAACTCGCGGCGACCGAGATCTACGTGACCACACAACCTGTGGCTGACGGTGAGACTCCAGAGCACCTTCCATGGGACTCCCCTGAAAGGATGCAACGCCTTGAGGGAGTAGTCGCCGCAGGAAACCTCGCCACCGTTGATACGAACGGCGCTCTCATCAGCACCTCACCGATCAGCGATCCAGCGACCCAAACGGAGTTCGAACTCCCCGTGCAAGCAGCGTCGCCGGGCATGTTCAATGCCGTGAGAGCCAAGGTCGCAAATGGTCGCCTCATCGACGAAGGGAACTCACAACGAGCGGACCATGTCGCCGTTCTCGGATCAGGGGCAGCCATCCGACTCGGTATCACGAGCGTCGCTCAGATGCCAGCACTGCGTATCGGGGACGAGCTGTACTCGATCATCGGAATAATCGATAGAGTCGCCCGTCAACAGGACCTCATGGGAGCCGTCATCATCCCCGAAGGCACTGCTCGCAAGGAATATGGTGTCACCACACCCGACCTCGTGGTGATCGAAACACAGATTGGCGCGGCGACGCTGATCGCGAAGCAAACACCGCTCGCTTTGCGTCCCGACAACGTCACTGTGCTCAAGATCGCATCACCATCTGAACCAAAACGTGTTAAGGATGCCGTCGTCAACGATCTCAACACCTTGTTCCTCCTCCTCGGTGGCGTCTCACTCCTCGTGGGAGCGATCGGTATTGCGAACGTGACGCTCGTTTCGGTGATGGAACGCACAGGCGAGATCGGTCTGCGACGTGCCATCGGGGCGACCCGGCTCCACATCGCCACACAGTTTCTCCTTGAGAGCACATCAATGGGTTTCGTCGGAGGTGTCATCGGAGCCAGTCTCGGAACGTTCGTCGTCGTCGGTGTCGCCGCATTCCAGGGCTGGACGCCAGTGCTGAATCCGGTGATGCCGATTCTCGCACCCGTCGGCGGAGCGGTCATCGGACTCCTGTCCGGCACCTACCCCGCACTGCGTGCTGCCCGCATGGAGCCCGTAGCCGCACTGCGGACGGGAACCTAGGATCAAAGTAATCCGGATTCGTAACCGAATGTTTCGGCCCTCGACAATCGAGCAGTCGCGATATCCATCTCCCCACTCGAACCTCCACCGTTCCCCACGACATGATTGGCGCGGTACAGCTGATTGAGCAATGCGCGAACAGGTGTGTTTTCATGCAGAGCTGATTCAGCTGACTTTCAGCTTGGATACAGCACAATGTAAGCATGAAGACCATCGATGGACCGTTCACATGAGGATTCTCGTTGTTGAAGATGAGAAGCGGGTTGCCACGGCGGTTCGCCGTGGTCTCGAAGCGGAGGGGTTCGCAGTTGATGTAGCGCTCACCGGGACCGATGGCGAATGGCTGTCGAAAGAGAACACCTACGATGTCATCATCCTCGACATCATGCTGCCGGGCATCAACGGCTACCGCTTGTGCGCGAATCTACGTGAACGCGGCGACTGGACCCCCGTCTTGATGCTCACGGCCAAAGATGGGGAGTTTGATGAGGCGGAGGCTCTCGACACCGGCGCCGACGACTACGTCACCAAGCCGTTCGCATTCGTCGTACTCGTTGCCAGGATCCGGGCACTCCTGCGACGTTCGACGCCGACCCAACAGATGGTGTACGAAGCGGGAGATCTCCGGCTCGACCCCGCGGCCCACGAATGTCGGCGAGGCGACCAGGAGATACCCTTGACAGCGAGGGAGTTCTCTGTGCTCGAGTTTCTCATCCGCAAGAAAGGCGAGGTTGTGTCAAAAGCAGAGATCCTGGAGAACGTGTGGGATTTCGCCTTCGACGGTGATCCCAACATCGTCGAGGTGTACATCCGGCATTTGCGGGTCAAGATCGATGAGCCGTTCGAGAAGGCATCGATCCAGACGATACGTGGGGCGGGATACCGTCTGGCTGCCAACGGTGGCTAGGTTGCCGCGCCCGTTGAGGTCTGCCCGCGCACGATCCACGATCGGAGCCACGGCGGTCGTCGCCGTGGCTCTGGTGGTTGCAGGGATCACGGCAATGGCGCTACAGCGTTCCTCTCTGGTCGACGCGATTGATACGGCGCTCACCGGACGCGTCAACGACCTCGCCGCGCTCATCGTCGATGGGTCGATTCCCACACAGATCACCGCTCCAGGTGGCGACGCGACCCTCGTCCAGATTGTCGACGGCGCTGGAGCTGTCATCGCTTCGAGTCCCAACATCACCGGTGAAGAAGCGATCTCCGACATCCGGCCTGAGCCCGGCACCCAAACCACCACAACACAGACTCTCCCCATCGGAGAAGGCGAGTTTCGGCTGGTGGCACAATCTGTCGCTGCACACGATCAAACGTTCACGATCTTCGCCGCGGCGAGCCTCGACCCCGTCGACGAGGCGGTCGGTGCTCTGGCGGCGATCCTCGTCATCGGCATCCCGGTGCTGATCGCACTGGTCGGTTTCACTGTCTGGTTCATCATTGGACGCACACTCCACCCGGTCGAGGCAATCCGCACCGAAGTCGCGTCGATCGGCGACCGCGGCCTCGATCGTCGCGTCCCGGTGCCAGACAGCGACGACGAAATCGCCCGACTCGCCGCCACGATGAACCTGATGCTCGATCGGCTTGAGCTGAGCTCCGACCAGCAACGACGATTCGTTGCCGACGCCTCCCACGAACTTCGCAGCCCACTCGCGGCAATTCGCTCACAGGTCGAGGTCGATCTCATTCACGCCGAGAAGGCAAACTGGAAAGTCACCTATGAGGAGGTACTCGACGAGGCACTTCGAATGCAACGCCTCGTCGATGACCTGTTGCTGCTCGCACGCAGCGACGCAGGAACCCTTCCCAAGCACCACGAGACGATCGATCTCGACGACATCGTCTTCGAACTCGTACAACGCATCCAGCCGACGACATCGATCACGATCGATGCCACCCATGTCTCCGGGGCACAGGTCGTCGGTGATCCGGATGCAATCGCCAGACTCGTACGCAACCTCCTTGAAAACGCCGTTCGCTTCTCAACGGAACGAATGGAACTGGCACTCAACGAAGTCGACGGGCACGCAATACTGACCATCGCCGACGACGGACCGGGTGTACCTCTCGCTGACCGAACCCGCGTCTTCGAGCGATTCACTCGACTCGACGACGCGCGCGACCGCGACCACGGCGGAACCGGACTCGGCCTCGCGATCGCCCGAGAGATTGCGCTGCACCACGACGGATCCATCACCATCGGAGACACGCCACTGGGTGGCGTCAACATCACGGTCGACATTCCAGCCACTCCTCATGCCCGTATGTACGGTGGCGGCACACGACACGGAAGCGAGAGGCGGTAACCACTGGATGCGGACGGTGCGAATCACAGCAGGAAACCTCGCTCTGCCGTCTACCCCATATCGGGACCAGGAGATGTACAGCGTCGTGTCCCGACAAGTGGCTATCCGCAGCTGATCAGGTCGCGGCTTGCGTGCGACGATGTTCGGGAACGCGCAGCAGGATCAACACAGCGAATCCTGCCATGACTGCACCGAAGGTGAAGGCGGCCCTTGGTCCAAAGGCTGCCCAGATCCCACCGAAGGCAACGCTTGCTGGTAGAGCACCGATGCCGATGGCACCGTTGTAATAGCCAAACGCTGATCCCCGCAGGTCCGCCGGGGCGAGCCCTGCCACCCACGCACGCTCAACGGGTTCAGTCACGCCGAAATACAGACCGTATCCGAGAAACAGAGCGACCAGCACGGGGGTCGATGTCGCGAAACCCATGCCGAGATAGATGGCCGCGTAGAACACCCAACCGACGAGCACGAGCTGCTTGGGACCGCTTCGGTCGGAGAGACGACCGCCGATGAGGTTCGATCCCATCTTGACGAGACTGAAGAGCGACCACAGGACCGCGATCCAGACTGCCGACACGCCGGCATCGCTGAGACGAAGCAGCAAGAATGCATCGGCGCTGTTCCCCAGTGTGAACACGACAACAGCCGCCATCAACGCCCAATAGCCCGAACCCAGTTCCGAACCTCGCGAGAACACAGAGCGACCAGACGATGTGATCGTTTCCGCCGGGTCTGGCTCCTTGACGAGCCTGGCGACAACGAATATGACGATGATTGCCGGGATCATGGCCAGAAGAAAGACGATTCGAAGCCCAAAGCCGATCCCAAGCAGTATCGCGGCAACGATGGGGCCAAGGACGGCACCGAAGTGGTCAAGACTGCGGTGGACGCCGTAGGCGGCTCCGCGGCTTTCAACGGGGGTCACGTCTGCGATCAGAGCGTCACGGGGTGCCGTGCGGATGCCCTTTCCGACGCGGTCGACGAATCTGATGCCAACAACCATTGGCCATGACGTTGCGAAGGCTATGAGCGGCCGCACCGCCCCTGCAATGCCGTATCCGGCAAAGATGAACGGCTTTCGACGTTTGACACTGTCACTCCACCACCCCGAGACGATTTTGAGGATCGAGGAAGTCGACTCGGCAATGCCCTCGATGACTCCCAAAGCAAGGGCACCGGCTCCGAGGACCGTTGTGAGGAACACCGGTATGAGCGGATAGATCATCTCACTCGAAAGGTCGGTGAACATGCTCACGAGACCAAGCGCGATCACCGTCTTGGGTACACCCTTGGTGAATCTCTTGAATCGCTTCATTCCTCGACCTGTTCGCGTTGATCGTTGACAGCTCCACACCGGCGACAGCGACGACGAAACGGGAGCTACACCGTACCAATTCTCGATTCTTGCATCGATGTCAGCAGCTCGCCGTGGCCGACTCCACATGGGGTGGAATCGACGCAAGCTCGATGATGAAAGCCGTCGCACTCGTCACGCTGCACCCCGTTTCGTTGGTACGTGGAGTCGTCGGCCACGGCGCACGGTCCATTACAAACCGGTTGAGAGCGAGACATCGTACCGCGCCTCTCCCGTGCTCGCTGTTGGTCATGCCGATTGCAGTCAGTCGGCCGTCTCCTGGCCGCCTGCGTCCTTGTGCACGGTCGTGGTTTGTGGAGCAGCACCGTGGGCGCTCACTTCGACCGTTACATCGAGGGCGTTCAGAGATGTGGCGTAGAGGCTGAACTCATTCACCGGGTAATGGTCGAGAGCTCCGGTGTTGTCGAAGTGGATGATGCGGCTGGCCCCTGCTGGGACCGTGAACGAGTCTGAGAGCTTCGTAAAGTAGCTCTCGCTGGTCCCCGCGGTGGGATCGGTGAACGTGTAGTACACCTCGAACCCAGTCAGCTCGCTCGATCCTGTGTTCGTCACGGCGATCTCGAGATGATCATCGGTGGCACTGCCAGAAGTATCGACGTTGTTCTCCACAAGCACCGAATCGATCTTCAGGGCTTCGACGGTCGACGTGTTGTTGATTGGATTGTCGGTGACGGGCAGGACTTGACCTGAGGCAGCCGTCGTAGCGACCGTCCCGCTCCCCGAAGTGCTCGGGGGGGTCGATGACGTGGTGCCAGCGCAGGCGGCCAGGGCAACGCTTGCGAATAGGGCTGCGGCAGCGAGTCTGCCGGCGCGGTGGGTCCTGGTGTTCATCATGTCTCTCCTTGTGGGATGGATGGTTGGTTACGGAAGCTGTGATTCAGCGCGATCGGGAGTGCTGTTGCGTAGATCAGGATCCACACGATGGAGGCACGTACCTGGAAGAACAGATCCGGTAGACTCAGAGACCGAAACCGTTCCTTGACATCGGTCATGGCGAACGCGAACCGCTCGAAGTGTTTGGCAAACGAGGCAGCTTCGATGCTCGTTCTGACAGTTTCGTACGCGGTGAAGTGGGTCAGGATCTGGACTTCACCGTCGTGACCCAGACCGAGAGCAGCAAACAACCCACCGGGGATCTGGTTGTCTGCGTCGAGTGTGTCACCAATCTGGGGAAGCACGAGTACGACGAACAGCCATATGCCGAGGGCAACCATCAACCCATTCGTGGCAACCTTCGTCGAAGCAGTGGTAAAGGCCCCGAGGCAGTAGAAGGTCGCCATATAGACGACGGCGACACCGAAGGCGAGCATCAGCTTTCCGGCCTGTCCGACGTTGATCCAGTCGTGGCCAACAAGGCCGACCGAAAGCACCGCGACTGCCATCGTTGCGACGACCAGTGTGACAATCACCCCGACTGCACCAAGAAGGCTGCCGGCAGCCAGCTCACCCGAAGTGACAGGACGCGACATGAGCAGCGGAAGGGTGCGGTTGACCCGTTCCCGCGACACAGTCAGATAGCCGAGGGTGATGGCGATCACCGCCCCGATGATCTCGATGTACTCGAACGCACCCCGCAGCAGCGACAGCGGTGCCAGAGGCGAGGGGGCGATCTGTGTCACTCCGCCAGCAACGGCCGCAGCGTGGTATGCCTGATAGTCGGCGAGGCGGCTGGCGTATTCGGCAGCGGCGACTATCACCGACCCGGCGGTAGCAATGACGAGTATGGCAAGCAGCACCACGAGGATGCGGCTGCGAGCCGCTGCCCGGTACTCGTGGCGGGCAATTGTCAGGACTCGGTGTCGTCTGTCACTCGCCATTGCCGCTCCTCGAGAAGTCGTGTCGCCGAACGAGAATCACCACAGCTGCCACCAGCAATCCGACGAAGACCATCAACGGAACGACGCGCAAGGCGGTCTGCCAACCTGGCTCGGGAGCAGCTGTGGAGAGGATCTGTCCGCTTGCCGCCTTGTACTGCTCAGCGATCGAGATCGGACGTGCCAAAGCGGTGATCTGGAAGAATCGTTGTGATGAGCCCACTGGGTCAGCGATCGGGTTCAGCGACGAAGTCGGTCGGAGCGCCGACGTGAATTGTGGAATGGCAAACGTGATCACGAGCCAAGCACCCATTGCCGACAGCAGGGCGAGCGACCGGCGCCGGTTGAGGAGCGCTGCAGCCATACCGACGAGGGCGAACAACATCAGATACAACCATGACATGCTGTAGAAGAGTCCGAGTCGACCGAGAACGCTGATCGGCGGGATTCTCTGGTTCACCACCATCAGCGACACGACACTCACCGCCATTGCGACCAAAACGATGACCGACAACGCGATGGCGGCAGCCGCGATCTTTCCGACCGCGTATCCGGTTCGAGACACCCGGCGGGAGAATATGAGACGCCCCAACCCCGTCGACTCGTCATCGGTCAAACTCAAATGGCCGAGCAGCAAGGCAAGGAGTGCTCCAAGAAGTGGGACGTAGACGACCATGTTGGACAACAGCGACAGCTCCGGTTTCAACAGGAACGGGTTCGGTGGTGTCGGTTGCCCGTCGGCCGCCAGAAGCTTCACCGCCTCGTCATAGACCCGCACAATCGTGTTGTGACTCGACCAGCCGAGCACCCCGGCGGCGGCCGTCATGGCCACGAACATACTCAACGCTGCCAGAAAGACCCTTTGGCGGCGGAGGGACAGCAGCTGCTGCGATGTGACGGTTGTGATCACGCCGGTGAGCCTTCCATCTGCACGTAGATGTCCTCGAGTGACGTCTCGTCTGGGAATCGCCGGGTGGTCGCCTCCATCGAGTCCTTGTAGATCAGCTCGCCGCGGCTGAGCACACCGATCGTGGTGCATACCCGGGAGACCTCGCTCAACTGGTGTGTATTCATGAACACGGTCATGCCCAGATCACGGTTGAGATCGAGAATCGTTCGCCGTAGCTGGCGGATGCCGCTCGGGTCGAGCCCGGCGGTGGGTTCGTCGAGGAACAGCACCGACGGACGGTGAACGATCGCCTGAGCGATGCCGATTCGTTGACGCATCCCGGTTGAGAACGATCCGACCCTGCGATCAGCAAGGTCTGAGCAGTCGAGGTATTCGAGTGTCTCTGCGACCGCATGTTTTGCTTTCTCCACCCCTGACAGTTCAGCGAAGAATGTGAGATTCTCGGTGGCCGTCATGTGCGGGTACATTCGCACCTCCGATGGCAAGTAGCCGATGTCAGCGGTCACAAGCCGGCGTTCGGTAGCCACATCGTGGCCATTGACGAGAGCTCTTCCCAAGGTTGGCCTGATCAGCGTGGTGAGGATGTTGACCGTCGTGGTTTTCCCGGCTCCGTTGTGGCCGAGGAACCCGAAGATCTCACCCCGGTCGATGCTCAGGTCAACATCGTGCAGAACGAGAATGTCGTTGTACTTGTGACCCAAACCGACGATTTCGATGGCGGGACCCTTCATCACTTCCTCCGTACTTGTCCACGATCACGGAAACCCGTGGTCCCGGTACACCGACGGTCGCCGGCGGTCGCGGTTTTCATCGACCGGACATCAACAACATACGAAACTGTCGTTGAGCGGCAGGAAAGCGGACGGTAAGAACACGGCCAGAATCCGCCGGTTCGATTCGAGAGATTGCCCCGGTCAGTGGGCGGGGCTGTCGTCGACATTCACCCGCTGAAGGATCACATCGATCTGGGGGCAGGGACCGAGTCGGATCACTGTAAGGCGTCCCGGCAGCGATTCCACAAGTCGCCTGGCCAGCGACAGGCCAAGACGCCTCGACTGCCAGTCATCGCTCTGCTCACCCGGGCCCCGCTCAAACGGCGACGCGGAGAAGCCCGGACCCTCATCAACGACCTCCAATGTCACTGATTCGTCGCTGACCCGGACGTCGATTGCCACCACGCCTTCGCCATGCTCGAGGGCGTTGGCGACAAGCACATCAAGTGCATGCCCGAGAGCCGCCCCGCTCCCCCTCACCGGAGCCGCAAACCGTGCGTTGCCGATCTGCAGCTGCCGTCCTGCTTGGGCGAATGGCCGTCTCCAACGTTCTTTCAAATCCGTCAGAACATCCGATACACGAAGCTCAAACCCCACCGCTTGGGCCGTTCTCGCAAACGTCAGGAGATCGGCGACCGTCCGATCCAACCGATCTATGTCTCCAAGAGCTTCCTCGAGCGCCTGGGACGGATCTGCACGAGGAAACGCGAGCTCGGTCTCGATCGCCACCCGTAACCCCGCAAGCGGCGTGCGTAGTTGATGTGACACGTCGGAGGTGAACATCCTCTCTCGGGCGATCAACCGATCCAAGCGCTGGGCGGTCACCACCATCGCCTCGCCTGCCTCGTCCAGCTCACCAAACCCGCTCGATGGGACCTCAATGGCGAAGTCACCGTCGCCCAGCCGCACGGCAGCATCTCGAATACGCAGCACGGGACGAACCAGTCGACCGGCGACAACCGACCCCACCACCAATGCGACAGTCAGGACAGCAACGGCCAGGCTGACCAGCAGACCAAAGAAGCGGCGTGTGCGGGCATCACTTATCTGCGTCGATTGCTCTGCACGCACTGCACCAATGACTTGTTCATCTGCCGCCAGGGGAATTGCCACGACCCGTGTCTCCCCCACCTCCGCATCCGCTACCTCGTCGCGCATCGCCTGCTCTGTGACAGCGTCAGCGCGAGATGGCCCTTTACCCGCCACGAGGTCACCCCGCGAGTCGTACAAGCCGAAGACCACACCGTCAGACGACTCCGGCAACTCGACAGGGTCGCCACTCGATGCGAAGTCGGCAGGCACCGACCGTGACGCCTCCACCGCTTCCCGCTCGATCCGCAAAGTAGCCCCCTCATCCAACAAGCGCCCCAGTACGAAGGCCAACGGCACACCGAACAGCACAACGGCCAGTGCCGTTACCGCCAACATCGCCGCCAGCACACGACGTCTCATGGCAGCTCAAGACGGTAACCGACACCCCTCAGCGTCGAGATTCGACTTATCTCGCCAGGCGCGTCGATCTTCCGACGTAGCGCGGCAATATGGAAATCCAGCGTCTTGGTAGATCCGAACCAATGCTCATCCCAAACATCGCTCATCAAGGTCTCACGTGTCACCACAGCACCGGCATCGTCCGCCAGACGGGCAAGAAGATCGAACTCCTTCGCCCGCAGCTCAACCTCCTGCTCCGAGAGCCATACCCGACGGGCAGCAACATCGATCACCAGATCCCCAGCCGATAGCTGGTCAACGCCCCCGAGTGGGCGCCGTCTCAGCTGCGCACGAACACGGGCAAGCAGCTCCGCGAGCTTGAACGGTTTCGCCACATAGTCGATGGCGCCAGCGTCCAAGCCAACAACCACGTCCAACTCCTCATCCCGTGCCGTCAACATGACAACGCTGATAGACGGATCGATATCAAGGATGTGCCCACACACCTCAATCCCGTCACCATCCGGAAGTCCAAGATCAAGCAGGATGAGATCCGGGCGACGCTCAGCCACGGCATCGAGACCAGCCTGACCGGTCTGCTCCCACGCTGTGTCGTAGCCACTCCCATTCAGAGCGCGCAACAACGACGAACCAATCCGCTCATCGTCCTCCACGATCAGGATGCGATGCTGCTCCACAACACAAGCGTAGAGAAAAGGGCAAAACATGCCGACATCTGCCACTTCAGGGAGGAGGCAGTTCTTGGGCGTGGTCGTCCGCTCGGGCGTCGATCCTCAGGTGTCGTTCTTGTCACAGAGTCTGTACTGGTTGAAACCTGAACTCCAGCTGGTCGATCCGTGGTGTGTGATCGCGTAAGCATCGTAGCCAGCATGGCCTTCGATCCATTCGAGGCCACCGAGTCCCATGACATAGATCGCCGTGGCGTACGCATCGGCGATTCCGAGGTTCGGGCCGATCACGGTGACGCTGGCGAGGTTGAGAGCAGGGTCGCCGGAGCGTGGGTCGATGATGTGTGGTCCGCGCTCGTAGGTCGCTGAGGTGGCTACTGCACATCGCTCGGATACCTTGACAACGAGCGCCACAGCGTCTCGCATCTCGGGGTGGCGGATCCCAACCCGCCACGGTTCCATCCCGAGCGGGTGACCTCGTATCGCAATGTCGCCACCGGCGTTGATGCAGAGGTTCTCGCAACCATGCTCCTCGAGTATCCCCGAGGCTTGTTCGATAGCCCACCCCTTCACCAGCCCCGACGGGTCAAGACGTGTCCCGTTGGGTGCAGGAATATCGAAGGCGTCGAACGCGTCTGCCGTCTCCGTTCTGATGACTTCGCACATGCGGAGGACGTCACGGACCTCGTCCGTGGCTTCGGCCAGTGTGATATCGCCTCGGCCAAGGGCACTGATCTGCGTCGCATTGTCGTAGGTGCTGAACGTGCGGTCCACGTGGTGAAGCCACCCAACCACATCCATGACCGCGTCTGGCGAGCAGTGTGGATCGCGGATGTCGATACTCACCGCCGTGCCCATGACGTGTTCTACGTGATGTGTCCCGTTGGATGTGGTCGTCATGCGAGTTGCGTGATTCCGTCGGCACGGGCAAGGTCGATGGCCGATTGCAATGAGCGTTCGTAGTCGTTGCTGGTGTATGTCGCTCCCGAGATGGTGTCGACCTGGGCACTTTGGGCCGAAAGCGCCTCGCTGTTGAGCCTTGGGGTCGCATACTGGTTGATCTGCACGCTCTCTCTGTTGGAGTTGGGAAAGCGCAGCATCGATACATCAAGGAGCGCGCCGTCTGGGGAAAAGGTGGCCTCGACTTGGACATCGCCGTATGGATTGCGGAACGCGTCGCCGTCGACAACGGTCGGCGCGGCAGCAGTCACGGGTGGGCTTGCTGACACCGGTGGGAGGGCAGTCACGGGTGGGCTTGCTGACGGTACCACGACGACACCGGCTGCCCCGACGAGCACACGGTTCGATTGGCCATCAGCTGCGAAAAGCCCGAAGGTGAGACTGCCAGTTGTCAGCAGGCTGGCCGCGAGGGCGGCGATCCGAGCTCGTTTGGCCGCATGGCGACGCCCATTTCGGACACCGTTTGATCCTGAGGCGCTGACGTCTTTGGGCTCGTAGGCCATGGAGACGGTGGACCCGCCACCGCGGTTCAGAGCAGGTGCTGCTTTCCGAGCGGCGAGGCGTTCGAGTCGCGCGGCAATCTCTGAGTCGAGAGGGTCGGAGCCTGATGTTTGTGTAGTCATGATACAAATGGAACCACACCCGCTTCACGAGAGGCTGAGCGCCAGATGAGCGTCGGCTGTGAATCGTGCGACGGATCGATTCAGACCTTGCTTGTACGTCCATCGGCAATCGTGAAGACCCGAACACCGACGCCGTAGCTCGCAAGCCAAGCAGCAGCTATGAATCCGACCCGAAACGCAAGATTGCCCACGTCGCTGCCGGTTTGGTAGGCATGCAGGAAGATGAAGGCGGTTGCTGCTACCGATGTGAGATGGATGATCCGCCACCAAAGGCGTCTCCTGAGACGGCGGGGCCACGATGTGAAGACAACAACTACAAGGCCATAGGTGGCGATGACGCCCCATGCGATGGGCCAAGCTTGGACGGCTGTACCGGGAACGAGGATCTGGATCAGGCCGATACCCGAGCTCGTATCGAGCCAGGCGGCGAGTATGTGGAGACCACAGAAGATGAGAGCGAGTCCGCCGAGCCAATTGTGGAGGTCCAGCCACCAAGCGGGACGCAACCGCGTCCCTGTTGTGCGTGACGAAAAGAAGAATCCCCACAACAAGGCGGCGACAACCAGGATCGTTGCGACGATTCCCGTAGAGCGCGTCAGGTAGCCCATCCAGATACTCATATTCCTGGCCTCCTGAGTCCGTTCTGTAGTTTCACCATATCGCAACGCTCCGCCCCGCCCCGGCTACACCGGCAGGGTTGTCGCGGGGTGGCCCTTTCATCCAGCGGGCAAGCATCCTGTGTGGCCACGGAACCGACTGTTGAATCTGCGCGTCCTTCTTGTGGCCGAGGCCCTTGCTGTTGACATCGACTCGGCGTTGCTGGCCAAGACCATGCCTGCAACAGTTCACAGCCAGCTGAGTGCCCGCTGGGCCGCTTCGTAGAGTTCGTGCTCGACGGCGACAGCGCTGCACGACTCTGGCAAGATTGCGAGATGAACCTGACCGAGCCTGACAAGGATGGGACGCAAGCGGTCATCGCAAACCGGATCCTGGTGGTCGATGACGAACCGTCGCTGGTGGACGCGGTATCGACGGCGCTGCGGTACGAAGGTTTCGAAGTGCACGAAGAAACAAACGGCCATCGCGCCTTGACAGCTGCACTTGGCAGCGAACCCGATCTGATCGTGCTTGATGTCATGCTCCCTGATCTGGACGGGTTCGAAGTCTTGAAGCGACTCCGATCGGTTGGGATAGACGCGCCTGTGCTGTTCCTCACCGCACGTGACACGCTCGAAGACAAAGCTGCAGGCTTTGCCGCTGGAGCCGACGATTATCTGACCAAACCGTTCTCCTTGGCTGAGATGGTCATGCGGATCCGTGCGATTCTCCGACGGTCCGGAGCGCTGTCGGGTACCGACTCTGTCCTTCGATTTGCCGATCTTGAGCTCGATATCGACGGGCACCACCTGACGCGAGGCGGCACACCCATCGAATTGACAGCCACCGAGTTCAGTCTGCTCCACTACTTCATGTCCAACCCGGGAATTGTTCTCTCGAAGACACAAATCCTCAACCACGTCTGGCACTACGATTTTGGCGGGGACTCGAACGTGTGCGAGACCTACGTCAGCTATCTCAGGAAGAAACTCACCAAGCACGGGCCACCCCTCATCCACACCATCCGACTCGTGGGCTATGTCTTGCGCAAGCCGGACAACAGCTGAATGTCGCTGCGCACCCGCCTTGTCGTGGCCACAGGTGTCGCGTTTGTATGCGGTCTCATCGTCGTGGATACACTCACCTACTCCCTTGTTACACGGTCCCAGCTCGACCAGGTCGACGCCGCACTGCAACGGGCGCACACCCCCACTGAGCAGCTCGCTGCGAGCGGTGACCCAGACACCTGGGTGCTCATTCCAGAAGTGGCACCGGGGTTGTTCGTTGCCATCATTGGGGGCGATGGCACACCGCTGTTCACGGTCCCTGCGGTGTCACCGGGGGAAGTCCCAGTCACAGCAGACGTCACCACCATCAACCTCGAGACGCGGCAGCAGACCATCCGAGCCAGCAATGGTGAAGAGATGAGACTCCTAATCGACACGGAGATGGATGGCAAGATCCTTGTCGTCGGCAATCCGTTGCACGAGGTCACCGAATCGGAACGGGCATTGCTTGGGGTGCTACTGGCGGCGAGCGGTGTCGCGGTCGTCGCCGTGCTTGTCTTGGCACAGTGGCTCATCCGGATCGGGCTGCGTCCGCTCCGCGCCGTCGAGTCGAGTGCTGCGGCGATCAACGATGCCGCCCTCCCCGATCAGCGTGTCGCCGGGGCCGACGAACCGACCGAAGTTGGCAGCCTCGCCCGAACCTTGAATGCGATGCTCGATCGGCTCGACCAGGCACGCCAGGAACGGGAGCGGACGGTGGCCGAACTCCGAGAATCGGAGGCTCGCATGCGCCAGTTCATCGCCGATGCTTCACACGAACTGCGTACTCCCGTAGCGGCAACCGCAGCGTATGCCGAGCTATTCGAATCCGGAGCGCGCGACCGACCAGCCGATCTTGAGCGCTCAATGTCGGGGATCCGCATAGAAACAGCTCGCATGGCCCAACTCGTCAGCGACCTCACCCTGCTCGCCCAACTCGACGAGCACCGCCCCCTCGCCAGTGAAGAAGTCGACATGACAGAACTCGTCCTCCAAGCTGTGGACGCCGCTCGGATCCTCAAACCCGACCGGAAGTTCACGATCGACGTCACCGACGTTGTCCGGATCAAAGGCGACCCAACCCGACTCAGACAAGTGGTCGACAACATCATCGCCAATGTACTGACCCACACCCCCACCGAGGCATCGTGCAACATCGCGCTCGTTCTCGACAACGCGGACGCTCAACTCACCATCAGCGACACCGGCCCGGGAGTCGCCGACGATCAATTGGACCGGCTCAGCGACCGCTTCTACCGGGCCGACAGCGCTCGTACGCGTGCCACGGGAGGAAGCGGCCTCGGAATTGCCATAGCCGCCGCCATCGTCGAATCTCACAACGGATCGATCGTCCTGACCCACAACCAGCCGCACGGCCTCACCGTACGCATCCGGCTCCCCAAGGAGCACTCGACCACTGCAGCTCCATGAGTCCCGAACCCGCGGTATTCATCTGCCATTGCACCGCAATTTGGATCATCATGCACCAGTATCAGTTGTTGGTCGTTTCTACGAGCTGTCAACAGATTCGACATTCGCTCGGGGCGAATCAATGCTTAGAGGTACTCAAATGATGCCTGAGATCAGATCTCGTCGGGGAATTTGGCCGTCACAACGAAGGTCACGTTCTCGGCAATGTTGACACCGTGGTCTGCAATCCGCTCGAAAAACCGTCCCATCCGGAACAATGCGACGGCGGTTTCGAGACCGAGCTCTTCCTGACGCTCAGTGACCGCTTGGTACAGGTCACGGGTGAGCTTGTCAGTCTCTTGATCCTCGTCATCAGCATCCACGCCGATCTGTGGATCCATCGATGCGAGGGCTTGCACCCCACTCGCGAACATCTTCGCCGAGCTGATCGATAAACGATTCAGGAGTGACTGAATTATCGGATCAGATGGAAGCCCGTCCAACCGGGCGAGAGTCTTGACGATGTTCACCGCAAGATCCCCCGATCGCTCGAGCTCGTAGAGGACGCGGGTCGACGCAACGAGGAATCGGAGATCCCGGGCAACGGGCTGCTGGAGGGCAAGGATCTCGAAGACCTTCGATTCGAGTTCTGAGTATCGGCTGTTGATCGGACCGTCTGCAGCGCGTACATCGGCAACCTCGTCGAGCAGATTCTCGGTGACAACTTCACCTGAATGCCGCACGTTCGTCAGGACCATCGTACCGAAATCAACCAAGTTCGCCCTGATCTCCTCAAGTTCGTCGTCATAGTGATGGCGAAGCTCTGTTTCGTGATTGTCGTGCGTGGTATCCCCCATTTGGATCACCCAAACCTTCCGGTGATGTAGTCCTCAGTCTCGCGCTGCTGAGGAGACGTGAAAATCTTGGCTGTCTCGGTGAATTCGACAAGACGACCTGTGCGACGCCCCTCATTCACATCGACCGAAAAGAATGCGGTGCGGTCCGAAACACGAGCCGCCTGTTGCATGTTGTGGGTGACGATGATGATCGTGTAGTCCTGCTTCAGCTCGTACATCAGATCCTCGATGCGAAGCGTCGCTATGGGATCCAATGCCGAAGCTGGCTCATCCATCAATAGGACGTCGGGGGATGTTGCAATCGCGCGGGCGATGCAAAGACGCTGTTGCTGCCCGCCCGACAGCGCAAGAGCTGTCTCGGTAAGTCTGTCCTTGACTTCGTTCCACAAAGCAGCACGGAGGAGCGACTCCTCAACCAAGTCGTCCATGTTGCCCTTGAATCCGGCAATCTTTGGCCCGAAGGCGATGTTCTCGTAGATGGATTTTGGAAACGGGTTCGGCTTCTGGAAAACCATACCGATGTGCCGTCGTACCTCGACAGGATCAACACCCGGTGCGTAGAGATCGACGCCGTGATAGGTGATTGTTCCCTCGACCCGCGCCGATTCGATGAGGTCGTTCATGCGGTTGATCGATCGCAGTACGGTCGATTTGCCACAGCCCGATGGCCCGATGAACGCTGTGATCTCCTTTTCGCGCACAGGTACGGTCACACTGTCCACTGCATGAAAATCGCCGTAGTACACGTCGACGTCCTTGAAGTCGATGATGACTTTGTTCGCGTCGTTGGGCGTCCCACCCGTTACTCGCGGACGGCCAGAAACTCGTGGAGTTGGTGTCGGATCACGCGTTCCGCTTTTCCCAGTCTCGGCATCTGTGTCGGACACGAGGTCGATGCTATCTGTCATGGTTCACCACTTCTTCTCTGTCCGGTTTCTGAGCCAGATTGCGGCGCCGTTCAAGATGAACAGGACTCCAAGGAGGACAACGATTGCAGCGGGGGCGAGAGTTTCGGCGAATTCTCCCTGTGTCTGACGTGTCCAAGAGAACACCACGACGGGGAGGGCTGTATAGGCACCGGTGAGCTGATCGAGGATCGTTGCATCGCCGGGGGGTGCGAAATAGCCCGTGGCTACACCGATGACGAGCAGGGGAGCGGTTTCTCCGATTGCCCTGGCGAGGGTGAGGACGGTCCCGGTGAGAATGCCGGGGAGAGCAACGGGCATGACATGGGAGCGGATTACTTCCCATTTGGTTGCGCCGACCCCGAAGCCGGCCTCCCTGATGGAGTTCGGTACTGCTCTGATGGCCTCGCTCGATGTGATGATGACGATCGGCAAGACCAGAGCAGACATCGTGATTCCTGCGGCGATGACGTTCTTGCCATCGGTCGACCCGCCCAGACCCATCATTCTGACCAGCGGAACGAACATTGCAAGACCCAAGAGTCCGTACACGATGGAGGGCACACCAGCGAGATTACGGACCGTGGTGTCAAGGAATCGGTTGAACCGGCTGGCCGCTGCGTACTCCTCGAGGTAGATGGCCGTCGACATCCCGATCGGGAACGCAAGCAGGACGACGATGAGCGCGATGACGAGCGATCCGACGATTCCGGTGAACACGCCGGCGGTCTCGGGGTTGAGACTCAGTCCACTCGTGACAAATGAAAGTCCTCGTTCTTGGAAGGTGGGGTACGCCTTGACGATGATGTCGGCGAGCAGTACGAAGAGGATGACGAGGGTCGTAAGCAGGAGGAGCAGGAGCACAACAGAGAATAGGGTGGATTGCCAGTGCACTTTGGACCGGCGAATCGCTTTTGCCACGTCCTCGGTTGTTGCCTCGCTTCGATTCTTGAGTCCCATCGCCATCAGTACTGCTCGCGATACTTGCGCACGAAGCGGTTGCTGACGCTGTTAAGTGCGAGCGTGATGAGGAACAGGAGGAGACCGACGAAAAAGAGGCTCTGGAAAGCGAGCCCTTCACCAGCGACCTGGTCCGAACCGGTGGCCAGCGATGCAATTGCTGCGGTCATGGTCTGCCCAGGATCGAGAGGATCCCACGTCCTGAGTGCACCTCCGACGGCACCAGCGGCCATGAACACGATCATGGTCTCTCCGATTGCCCGTGACAGCGCCAGAATCATTGACGCGACGATCCCTGAGAGCGCAGCAGGGAATACGACCCTGCGCACGGTCGTCGCCCGATCGGCACCAAGCCCGTACGACGCCTCCCGAAGCTCCCGTGGGACGGAACGCATTGCATCCTCGGACACCGTTGCGACGAGTGGGGTGATGAGAACACCGACACCCAAACCTGCCGCCATCATCGTGAATGGTTTTGCGGAGGTGAAGATTCGACTCACGACCTCGGGGCTGATGAATGTGAGCGCCCAGAAGCCGAGTACGACGGACGGAATGCCCGCGAGGACTTCAATTGTCGGCTTGAGCCAGCGTCGTGCACGAGGAGTGGCGTATTCGGCGAGGTACGAGGCAGTACCGAGACCAAGCGGGATCGCCACAATCATGCCGATACCAGCAATGATGGTTGTTGCGATCAACAAAGTTGGGATGTCGAACAATCCGCGGCGGGGGAACCAGCCAACGGTGAAGAGCTCTGAGAGCTCGACCTGGGAGAGGAATGACCAGGCCTCGCCAGCAAGAGACACGACGATTGCGACACTGATTGCGATTGACACGAGCCCTGCGAGAACGAACAGCGACTTGACACGACGCTCCCGGCGGCGACGCTTTCGGTCGCCGACCAGGCCTTCAATCGTCAAAGGTTGTGTCATGGAAATTCCAGACTAGTGAGTAGCTGTGAGCCGGAGGCTGGTTTGAACAACCCCCGGCCCACTGGTGGCCGATTTCTCTAGTAGTCCTGTGCTCCGGTCGTCTGATTTGCCCAGATTTCACGGACCGGTGCGTAGTCAGCCAAGCGGACATATCCGGCCTGATCGATGTTTGCAAGACCCTCATCCGACAGGTAGAAGTCGACGTACGCCGTCACTGCAGCAGATGCGTCGGCTTTCGCCTTGTTCACATAGATGAACAGTGGTCGAGCAATCGGGTACGAACCATCAGCGATGGTCTCTGGCGTCGGACCGACACAGCCGTCGCCCCCGTCAACCTCAAGGGCAGCGACCTTGCCCTCGTTCGCAACGTAGAACGCGTAGCCAACCCAACCGAGCGACGTGTCAGACCCTGCGATTCCCTCGATGATGATGTTGTCATTGGCCGAAGCCGTGTAATCGGGTCGGGATGCCGCATCCTGGCCACGTTCATCGGCTGTCGGCTCAAGCACAATCTCGACGAATGAGTCATAGGTTCCCGACTCTTCGCCAGGTGCCGTGACAACCAGCGGAGCATCCGGATACGGTGCGTTCGTGCCCTCGAGCTCGGCCGCGAGATCGTTGGCATCGGCCCATGTTGTGAAACCGGTCGACTCGGGCCCGACGAGTGCGTACAGATCGTTGAAGCTCACGCACGAGACCTCCGTGTTGTTGACCGAGGTCAACACGGACAAGCCGTCAATCGCAAAGCGAAGTTCGATGAACTCGATACCTGCGGCCGCACAATCCTCAGCCTCTGAGTCCTTGATCTGTCGCGAGGCGTCCGAGATGTCGGTTTCGCCGGCGCAGAACTTCTTGAACCCGTCACCGGTGCCGGGCCCGTCGACGGAGATTCCTACTTCACGGTGCAAACCTCGGAACGCCTCGGCGGTCAGAGCCGAGACAGGCTCAACCGTGGACGAACCCGAGATTGCAATGGAACCGGTGAGCATGTCACCCGATGCTGAGGTTGTCGACGACCCACCAGCCTCTGTCGTTGTGGTGTCGCCCGAGGACGAAGTGCATGCCGCGGCGAACAGCGCGGTCGCCGCGAGCAGAACGGCAAGTCGTGTCATCTTTTTCATTCGTTTCCTTCCTGGCGGATCTCGAACCCGTGGATCAGAACCAACGCAGTTCAAGCTTCGAACAGAAACATACGAACCGAAGGTGAAGCGAACCCATCCCGACGGTGAACTGAAAGTGAACTCTCAGGTTTTTTTCCGCTGGCGGGGGTTCCAGCGGCGGGTTCGCTTCCTATCCTCGCCCCATGACCGGAGTCCTTGTCACCGTCGGAGTCGCCGCATTGGTGGTCGTCGTCGTTGTGCTTGCTCGAAGAGTCGACCGTGTTTCACGAATACTCAGGTCCGTTGCATCGGCGGCAGATATTGACGCAACAGATGCGGAACTCGCAAAAGTGATACGGGACATGTCGCGGCGTGAACGCGAAGCGAGGGAGATGGCTGACGCGTACTTGGCTGCCATCAATGGTGCGCCAACCGGAATCGTGATGCTGTCGCCGGCAGGCCAGATCGCCTACGCCAACAAGGTTGCTCAGCGCTACTTCGACGAGACGGGCGACTGGGCGATCCTGCGCACACGCGTTTCGAGCATCGCGAAGCAGGTCGAGGGTTCGGGCCAAACCGAACAGGTCGAGGTCGACATGCACGACCCTGCTCGCCTCGTGCTTCTGCTCACCGCGGTGCCGATCGGTGGCGCTGAGGAGCCATTCATTGCAGCAACGGTATATGTGGAGGATCTGTCGGCCCGCCGTAGGGTCGACGCAATGCGAGCGGACTTCGTGACGAACGCAAGCCACGAACTCAAGACGCCCATTGGTGCATTGACACTCCTCGCCGAGACACTCGCGTTCACCACCGATGAGGCAAAGCGCGCCATCCTCACAGAGCAGCTCGCATCGGAGGCGGCGAGAATGACGAACGTTGTCGATGACATTCTCACGCTGGCTCGCACCGAATCGATGACCACCGAATACTCACCGGTAAGGATTGCGACCCTCCTCGATGAGGTTGCGGCCAGTTTGAAGTCCACCGCTGACTCCAGTGGGATCGAGCTGATTCGCGGCGATGTCCGTGACGCGGTGGTCTCAGGCGATCCCATCGAGTTGGCGTCAGCGTTCCGGAACCTGCTGTTGAACGCGATCACCTACACATCGGTCAAAGGTGTCCCTGGCGGATCGGTCACGTATCGAGCAGCGATCCAGGATACGAATGTCTGTATTGAGGTCGAGGACACCGGAATCGGATTCCCTGCGAAATATGAGGGACGGATCTTCGAACGCTTCTTCCGTGTTGACCAGGCCCGGGCTCGTCAATCAGGCGGAACAGGTCTGGGGTTGTCGATCGTCAAGAATGTAGCCGTCGCGCACGGCGGAACCGTGTTCGTGCGGTCACAGGTCGGGGTCGGCAGTGTGTTCACGATGTGTCTCCCCACCACCACCGAGAAGCCCATATGAAGGTGCTGATCGTTGAAGACGAGGTGGCCTACGTCGAAGCGCTTCGGATCGCGCTCGATGCCGAAGGCATTGATACCGTCGCCGCGTTGGATGGTCGCGAGGCCATCAAAGCCGCTCGCGCCGATCAATACGATGCAATCCTCCTCGATTTGATGCTGCCTTCCGTCGGTGGCCTCGATGTCCTGCGTGCCGTCAGGAAGACCTCGCAAGTTCCGGTGATCGTGGTCTCAGCCAAGGACTCCGAGGCCGATGTGGTGTCGGCCCTCGAACTTGGCGCCGACGACTACCTCACAAAGCCGTACTCGGTGCGTGAGTTACTTGCCCGCATCCACGCCGTCGTTCGCCGATCGACATCAGTCGACGACCCCGATGTGTGGACCGTCGGCACCATGAAACTCGACGCCAGCAACTACCAATTAAAGGTTGGCGGCGAAACGTTCGACCTCCCGCGCAAGGAGTTCGAGGTAATGGCGCTCCTCGTCGAACAGTCCGGACGAATCGTTGCACGCGATCGGATTCTTGAAGAGGTCTGGGGAATGAACTGGGGCGACACCAAGAGCCTCGACCAACACATCCGCCGGCTACGACGCAAACTTGAGGCCGATGAGGGAGCTCCCCATATAGCCACGATCCGGCGAGTGGGGTACCGACTGGAACAAATCCCAGATCCTAAATTCTAAATTCGAAATCCTAGATCTACCCGACCATCAGCTGCTTGAGTCAAGCAACCTCGCTCCAGCGTCCGAGGGCTCCATCTATCGGCTTTGGTTCTCAGAGAGATCAACCAACGTGTCGACAGGAAGCTTCGCAGACCTATTCCGCGTGGAGCTCACCGTCGGAATCGCACGCAAGGACTATCCCAACGTATGGATCTCCCAGCACCCGATCAACGCAGGAACAGACTCGGGCTCAGCATTACTGCACACGATCGACACACCATAAGAAACACACTCATCTCGGGTTGTGTTGCCTCACGATGCCGACCTGGCGGAGAGACAGTTGCCTTCGCTTGGAACTGTCCCGAGACGTCGAACGGTGGCGACTCCGGAATCGAGGATCAAATACTGCCATTAGGCGCCGTTTCTCTCTCCCGTCGGAGGTCACACATAGATAGTTCGATGGGCGCGTTGAACCCAGTGCCCTCCAAGTTGTGGAAGTAGTTCCGGCAGATACGGCTCTTGTCAAGGTTCCGTTGGCTTTGTTCAGGTCGAGCGAGATTTGAGGCGATTGGGTAGGGGTGTGGGGTGACGATCAACCCAGGCCCCGCCCTGTCGTGTGCTCCGCCTCCCTCGCTCGTGCGCGGCGTCGTTCGATGCTGTCAAGGATCTGTCGTTCCAGCTTGGCGTGTTCGTCTTCCTCGGTGGGGTCGGGAAGTTGCCGGGAGGGTGGGTCGAGTTGGGCTCTTCGGGCGACTGCGGGTTGGTCGATCCAGTCACGGCCGATGGCTTGGGTGAGTACATCGACGGCGGTCTGGTTGTCGTCGACGACGACGTAGGCGTGGTTGGCGTCTCGCCCTCGGGTCATGGGGGTGTAGATGCCGCGGCTGTCGGTGGGGGTGTCGATGAGGAGGAGTGCGACGTCGACGGTTCGGCCTTGGGTGGCGTGGCTGGTCTGGGCGTAGCCGAGTTCGAGATCCTCGGCTACATATTCGGCGGGTAGCCGGATTGTGCCGGTGCGTCCGTCGACGGTGACGTCACCGTCGGGGTGGATACTGCTGATTGTCCAGTGGTCTCGGTTCTTGACCATCTGCCCGCGGTTGGTGCGGAGTGTTCGGTCGTTGCGGCGGGTGACGACCTCGTCGCCCACGAGCATCGAATCGTCGCCGACGTCGATGGAAGGTCCACTGGGGTCGAGATCGTCTGCCTCGATACGGGTGTGTTGAGCGAGCCGGTTGAGTCGGGCCACGGTGTCGGTGTTGTTGGCCATGAGTGCCACCGTGTCTCCTTGGTTTCGGGCTTGGTGCCAGGAGGTGATGATCTCTTCCTCCATGTGGTTGGGGGTGCCGTCGTGGAGTCTCCCCCGCCGGTCATATTCGACGAGTGCGGCCGGGTCGCCGCTGCGAAGGCGGAGACTGGCGTGACGTTCCCAGTCGTGGCGGAATCGGTGAACCTCGCCAAGTTCGACACACCCGTACGTGTCGACGAGGTGGGCGAACATGCCGCCGCGCCCCACGGCGGAGAACTGGCGCGGGTCCCCAACAAGAACGACCCTCCATTCACGTTGGTCGGCGAGCCGTGCAAGGTCCGCCAACTTCGCGGTGGCAGCGGTGCCTGCTTCGTCGACGATCACCGTCGTTCCTGCCGGTAGGTCGTAGGCGGTGTCGGGTGGACGGGCCGGGTGGCGGTGTTCGGTGAGGAGCTTGTCCAACGTGTCGGCTGCCATGTGGGTCTCGACGCCGAGCACGTCGGCTGCCGCAGCGGTGGGTGCCACTCCGAACACTGGTCGTCCCTTGGTTTGAAGTTCGGTGACGGCTGCGGCCAGTATGGTGGTTTTTCCTGATCCGGCGGGACCCACGATCAACTCCAATCCACCGTGACCAGCAACGACTGCCGCTGCCTCCGCTTGTTGCGGAGTGAGCCGGTGTGCGTGATGTACAGGAAGTGCTGGAGCATGGCCATCTCGGTGTCGTTCGGCCCAGGCGATGAGCAGTTCCTCCTCGTCCACGATGGCTTGGGTGGTGAGGGCACGGTCCATGGCAGATTCGGTGATGGGTCGACCGTCACGGCGCAACACCGACCCGGTGGGGATCGGTCGGGAAACATCGACGCAACGAGTGGCGGTGTGATCGGCGAGTCGCTGAAGGAAGTCAGTCAGCTCTGTGGCGTCGGCTGTGGTCGTGGTGGGTGTGGCTGCGGCAAGTTCTCGGACCAGTTCGGCGGGACGCCATGTCGACTGGTGCTCGACGAGCGAATCGAGGGCCAGTTCGACCAACCGGGTGGCGGTTGCGGTATCGATTCCTTTGAGGCCGGTCTGGTGGCCGACGATGGCGTCGACGATCCGCTCGGGGTCCCGACCCAATGCTTGGAGCCGTTCCTTCCACTCTTGTCGCAGTTCCGCGGCGGAGGTTCCGTGGGGTTTGCTGGGTCGGCTGTCCAGTGCTGCTTCCCGCTCCAACCTCCACCGTTCGCTCGATGTCGGGTCTCTGCCCAGGTCGGCGCGGAATCTGGCGAGCTTCTGGTCGAGGCGACGCTGTAGATCGGTCGTGCGTTGGGAGAACTCGGCCAAGATCCCAGGGTCGATGTCGGCGATTTCGGCGATCCCGTGTTCGGGCTTCTCCCAGCGGACACCGAGACGCCGTGTCAGCTCGGATCTCAGGGTGGCGTGATACAGCGCGGAGAGGGTCCGTTGATCGACCTTGATGGTGCGGGCGTCAAGAGCCAGCCAACGCCCGTCAGGTGAGGCGACACGGTTGGCGATCACCGCATGGGTATGTAGCTGGGGGTCGAGTTTGCGGCTGGTGTGCTGCCGGAACACCCCGACGACGATCCCTTCGGTATCGACACACACGATGTGGCCTCGGTGACGCATCCTGGTGTGGGCGTGGGTCTCGACCCAGCCGAGCACCGCGTTGATCGCTTCCTCGTGGGCCTCGACGACCTGGCGACGTACGTCCGGGTCGCTGAGAGCGAACATGACAGAGACCGATTTGGGGGCCGAGAAGGTGGCGTCGTACCCGCGGACCGAGGCCTCCCCCATACGGCGGCCAAGGTTCTGTCCCGTCGCTGGATCGTGTCCGGCCGTCATGGCGAGGAACGCGTCGGCGTCGATGTCACCTTTGAGGCCGAGACGGTCAGCACCCCGACCCCACCAGCAGCCCGGGGGCTCGTCGCCGTCGAGGTAGTACGACGGCAGACGCTCGGTGTAGTAGCGGCCCGCCCCTGCGCCTTTCAGTGTGGTCACTCGTACCGTCACGACAGGCCTCTCCGCCATCGCCCACCGCAGGTGTGCACTCGTCTGTCGATCGTCGGCCGGTCCCTGAGTTGGATGTTCATCGGGTCTTCGTCCTCAGCTCGCAGTCTGTTCGGTGTCGAAGAGATCGAGCTGGTCTGCCATCGTTTCGCGGCGTCGTCGATTTCGCAACGGGGCTTGGGATTGGTCCGCAGGTGGTATCTCGGTGGAGACGTTCACGGGTATTGGTGGCGGTTCACTCGATGCCTCGGCTCGGCTGTCATTGTCTCTGGGATACAGGTTGGGAACATCGGACAGTTCGGAACCGAGCAGCTCTTCCAATGCCCGACGGGGTACCCGCAGAACATGGCCAAGGTCAATCACAGGCAGACCCGACTGTCCTTCGGTTTCGCGCCACTCCCTCGCCATCGCATAAGCCTTCGTCCGTCCGATCCGCAGCACCTCACCCGCCTCCTCCACAGTCAACAACACAGGAAGCCCTCCACTCGTCACAAGCTATCACCGTTGTTTTCACTGTTCATGGTTTGTATGATATCAGAGTGTTGACACATTTCCACCACAAGCCGTAAGTTGTGTACGATGGGGCCATGACTCCTATCACCGACTCCCCTGCAACACCGCAAGTCGACCTCAACCAGGTCGTCGCCTACAACATCAGAGAAGCCAGACTCCTGCGTGGCTGGACCCAAGAAGAACTCGCCGACCGTCTCGAGCCCTATCTCGGCCAGCGACTCACCCAAGCCGGAATCTCATCCATCGAACGGGCCTTCGACGGTGAACGGCGACGAGAGTTCGACGCCCACGAACTGTTGATCTTCGCCATGGTGTTCGATCTGCCCATCGTGTGGTTCCTCCTTCCCCCACCCGGAGACCACCGGGTCATGGAATCCACAACCCGACAAGTCGACGAGCTCTACACCTGGCTACTCGGCCGGCCCGACCAGCTCGAACCGGTCTACGAACGCCTCCGCCAAATAGGGGTCACCGAACCCACCACAGCAGAAACCACCGTCGAAAAGATCACCGGCATCCCCGCCGAAGCTAAACAGTGGAGCTATCGGGAACGCCGCAAAGAACTCCTCCTCGCCCTCCTCGACGAGCACGCAGACTCACTCGACAGCGCCGTCGACGAACTCGGGCGCATGGTTGACCACCTCCGCCAGGTCGGCATACGAGGATTCATCGCCGAACACACCAACGACGAAGACTTCACCTATCTCAAAGGCACAACTCACGCCACGAAAGCCACTTCGGCTGTCGATGCGGATGAGACGACACCAGACGACACACGACAGAATCAGGAGTAAGGAGTATGAGGGTGGTCCACATCGCCAAGAAGGGCAACCGCTACTACGTCGTCATCTTTCGTTGTCGGAGTCCGATGAACGGTCCCACAACCACCGTTCCACCATGCGAGGCCAAGTATGTAGCGAACCTGGGCAGCGGCTCAAACAATGGTTCGACGAGGGTCAGCCTTGGGCGATGATGTCGGCAACGGTGTCGGCGGCGTGACGGTCCATCCCTTCGGTCACATGCGAATACCGATCCAACGTGGTGGTGATGGAGGCATGCCCGAGACGTTCAGCAACAACTTTGGAAGCAACACCGGCTGAGAGTGCCAGGGTCGCGAACGTGTGACGTCCAGCAGGATGCGGGGTGAGGGGCGGCACACCAGCAGCGGTGGCGAACCTCTTCGTGGCACGTGTGAACCAGTCCGGGGACACCGGTTGGCCGATTTCATCGCAAAACACCAACCCTTTGTCGCAGTAGAGTTCCCCGGCAGCGAGTTTCTCGGTGGCCTGATGTGCATGGTGGGCGCGTAACGCCTCAGCGGTGGCCGTGTCGATGGCGATCGTGCGCCGCGACCCGACAGTTTTCGTTTCGTCGATACGCAGCACCGGACGGTTGTCGACCTCCACAAGGGTGTCCACAGCAGCGATACGGCCAGTGTCCAAGTCGACATGTTGCCACCGCAACCCGAGGATTTCTGAACGACGCATCCCGGTGGTGACAGCAAGCCGCCACGCCGGATACAACCGATGCGTTGCAACATGCCCCAAAAATGTGTGAGCCTCAGCAGCGGTCCACGTTTCAGTGTCGGGACGCTGGGGATGGGGAAGCTCCACATGTTCAGCAACGTTGCGCCCAACAAGTCCTTCCCTCACCGCGTCGGTGAGGGCCTTGTGGAACACTCCGTGGCTGTTACGTACCGATTTAGCTGACAGCCCAGACGCCAACAATTCGGTGTAACAATCCGCAACATGGGTAGGGGCAAGTTGGGTCAACACGCGGGGTCCCAAAATGTCGGTGATCCGTTTGAGCTCAAACCGATACGTGCCACGAGTCGTGTCGGCAATGTTCTTGCGATTGTCCAACCACCTGGCAACGTACTCATCGACAGTGATCTTGGTCGGGGCCACATAGCGGCCCGACGCCAGTTTCGACAGGATCTCGATACGTGCCGCTTCGGCGTCACGTTTACGGTCAAACCCCGAATGCCACTTACGGATACGTTTCCCGTTGACGTCTTGGCCAACGTCGATCACGACGGCCCACTTGTTCCCCCGCTTGATAACGGTCCCTTTCACGACTCCTCCTGTAATGTCGAGTGTCGTCGTGTCTCGCCCCATGATGGCACAATCGGATTGCAAATGGTTGCAATCGGGTTGCAGTCGCCTGTTTCAGGGTGTCAACGAAACGTGCCACAAGGACGAAAACCCTTGTGGCACTTAGTGTCGGAGAGAGGACTTGAACCTCCACGGGATATTCTCCCACTAGGCCCTCAACCTAGCGCGTCTACCAATTCCGCCACTCCGACAGGGTGCGAACGTTGCGGGAGTATATCGACAACTGCGGACTGAGAACCAAGCAGCGGATGAAACAAGCTCAATCCACACGGTTCCACAGCTCGATGTTCCAGGTGAATCCGGCTCGAGTCGGGTTGTGAACAAAACCGGCGAGTTCATCCGCCCAGATTGCAGCCGTGGCAGGTTGTGCGTACAGCGGAATGATGACGAGGTTGTCGGCGAGGATGTTCTCGGCTTCGTGAATCAGATTCACCAACTCGTCTTCATCCACCGTTGTGTTCATGGCGTCACGAACCTGTGCGTACCGAATGGTCGATGCATCGATGACCGACGAATCCTCGGTTCCCCACCGATAAATGGACCCGTACGGTGGCGGTGATTCGGGGTCAAAAACATCGTGGATGCCGACCAGTCCCGACATTCCTGGCGACCCTTGCCATGTCCACTCGCCAAGATCGAACGTTCCGGTAGCAATGGTGTCACCAAAAAACAACAAGCTGTTCTCGAGCTGGTTCTCGTAGGGGATGCCTGCGGCAGCAAACATATCAACAAACAGCCGAGACATCTGATCTCGTCCATCATTTGAGGTGTTGGTTGTGAAGGTCACCGAACACGGCTTCCCCGCGAGCTCGACCGCCTTGGCATAGTTGGAGGCCGCCGCTACGGGGTCGAATGCGTACTGCGACCATGCCTCCTGGCTCACGAGCGGTGAATAGGGATCGATGTAGGACTCGAGTGGATCGATCTCTCCCGCGAGGATGTTGGTGGTCAGAACCGACTTGTCGATCGTTTGGGCCACCGCGAGACGCATCTCATAGAACTCGTTGCAACTGTTCTCGTTGCGCTCGAGTCTTCCGGGACCAAACTGGAACGCGAGGTGTTCCCACACGGGTCCTGCGACAACGTCGATACGGGCACCCTGGGGCTCAAGGAGTTGGAGTGCCTCAATGTTGGCGATCGTTGGGTCCGGACTGAACACGTCGGTCTCGCGATCGGTAAACGATTGGATCATCTCCGTGGTGTCATGCTTGAAAAGAAATGTGACCTTGTCGAGGTAAGGGAGTTGCTGGCCGGTCTCGGGGTCTGTCTTCCAGTAGTTCGGATTTCGGACCAAGGTGAGCGATTCCCCTTTGATCCACTCGTCGAACATGAAGGGCCCAGCTGAGGCCCATCGTTTGTCGTTCCAGTCCGTGAGGAAGTCGGTGCCCTCGACGATGTGTTTCGGAATGATCTCTGAGAACATCAGCTCGTGCTGAACGGTCGGG